>CBDFGB010000024.1:0-16075 GCA_965246915.1 Acetobacteraceae bacterium | reverse complement strand
ACGTCGAAATCGGCCTGGACGGCATCGAGGACGAGGAGGGCGACACCGTTCCCCGCCCGCCGGTCGTGACCATCATGGGCCATGTCGACCATGGCAAGACGTCGCTGCTGGACGCGCTGCGGGCGACGGATGTCGCGGCCGGCGAGGCCGGCGGCATCACCCAGCATATCGGCGCCTATCAGGTCACCCTCGACAGCGGCAACAAGATCACCTTCATCGACACGCCCGGCCACGAGGCGTTCACCGCGATGCGCTCGCGCGGCGCGTCGGTGACCGACATCGTCGTTCTGGTCGTGGCGGCGGACGACGGCGTGATGCCGCAGACGATCGAGGCCATCAAACACGCCAAGGCGGCTGCCGCGCCGCTGATCGTTGCCATCAACAAGATGGACAAGCCCGGCGCCAATCCGGACCGGGTCCGCCAGGAGCTGCTGAGCCACGACATCGTGGTCGAGGCGATGGGCGGCGAGACGCAGGACGTGGAGGTCTCGGCCACCAAGCGGACGGGGCTCGACAAGCTGGAGGAGGCGATCCTCCTGCAGGCCGAAATCCTCGATCTGCGCGCCAATCCGGACCGCGCGGGCGAGGGCAGCGTCATCGAGAGCAGGCTCGATCGTGGCCGCGGCCCCGTCGCCACCATGCTGGTGGAGAATGGCACGCTGAACCAGGGCGATATCGTGGTGGCCGGGGCGGAGTGGGGCCGAGTTCGCGCCATGCTCGACGACAAGGCGCGGCAGATGAAGACCGCAGGGCCCGCGATGCCGGTGGAGATCCTCGGCCTCGCCGGGGTGCCGCAGGCCGGCGAGCCGTTCGTGGTGGTGGAGAACGAGGCCCGCGCCCGCGAGGTCGCCGAGTTCCGCCAGCGCAAGATCCGCGACAAGTCCGCCGGCGTGGCCACCGCCGCGCGCGGCACGCTGGACGAGATGCTGGCCCGCATTCAGGCCGGCGTTCAGAAGGAGGTCGCCCTCGTCGTCAAGGCCGATGTCCAGGGCAGCGCCGAGGCGATTCAGGTCGTCGTCGCCAAGCTTGCTCACGAGGAGGTCCGCGTGCGGGTGCTGCTCGGCGCGGTCGGCCAGATCACCGAGAGCGACGTACAGCTCGCCAAGGCCAGCGGCGCGGTCATCGTTGCCTTCAACGTCCGAGCGACGTCGCAGGCCCGCGAGATGGCGACAAGGGATGGCGTCGACATCCGCTATTACTCGATCATCTACGAGGTCGCCGACGACGTCGAGAAACTGGTGCGCGGCAAGGTGGCGCCCAAAGCCCGCGAGCGGTTCCTGGGCTACGCCGAGATCCGCAAGGTCTTCGACATCACCAAGACCGGCAAGGTCGCCGGCTGCATGGTCACCGAGGGTCTGGTCAAGCGCGGTGCCGGCGTCAGGCTGTTGCGCGAGGGCGTGGTCATCCATAACGGCGAGCTGACCCAGCTCAAGCGGTTCAAGGACGACGTGAAGGAAGTCGCGCGCGGCTATGAGTGCGGGCTGTCCTTCGCCAACTTCAACGACCTGCGCGAGCTGGATGTCGTCGAGTGCTTCGATGTGGAGATGGTCCCCGGTTGACGCGAGGGCGCTCCACGACACCTGGGCCGAAGCCTGCGACGCAGCGCCAATTGCGGGTGGGCGAGGAGATCCGGCACGTGCTTGCCGGACTCTTTTCGCGCCGCGAGTTCCGCGACCCCGATCTCGCCGCCGCCGAGGTGACGGTCACCGAGGTGCGGGTCAGCCCGGATCTGCGAAATGCGACCGCGTTCGTGACACGGCTCGGGCGCACGGATGTCGGGCTGCTCCTGCCGGCTCTGTCGCGCGCCGCGCCGTTCCTGCGAGGGCAGTTGGCCAGGGCGCTACGGCTGCGTGTCGCGCCTGAGGTGTCGTTTCAGGCGGACACCAGCCTCGACTACGCGATGCATGTCGACGCGCTGCTGCACCGGCCGGAGGTCGCGCGGGACTTGGGTCGCGGAACGGAAGAGCAGGTCTCCCTCGACACCCCGTAATAGCCGATTGCCCGGACATGGCCGGCGACTGTCCCAAGACTGACGGCGCATGCCAGCAGGACCAGATGTTTCACGACCTCTCCGGCATCCGCAACACGTCGATGGCGACAAGACTTCCCGCGCGCTCCATGTGCCAGAACGTCCAGCCATTGCATGTCGCGATATTTTGCACCTGCGCGCCGACCTTGTGGATCGAGCCCTGCAGCGCGCCGCTGCGGATCGTCCCGTCGGCCACGACGACGGCCACGACGCGCCGGCCGCGATCGAACAGCTTCGTGCCCGCCGGCAATACGCCCTGCTCGACCAGGCTGCCGAACGGAACCCGCGGAGCATCGCGCTTGGTGGCGCTCGTGGCCAGCCCCTCGCTGGAAAACGTGCGAACCCGGCGCACCCGGCCAAGCGCGGCCTCGACATAGGCGGGATGTCGCTCGATCCCGATGTAGTGGCGGCCGAGACGTTTCGCGACGACGGCGGTCGTGCCGGTACCAAGGAATGGGTCCAGCACGATGTCGTCGGCAATCGTGCTGGCCAGCAGGATACGGTGCAGCAGCGCCTCCGGCTTTTGCGTCGGATGCAATTTCAGGCCGTGCTCGTTGCGCAGTCGCTCTGGCCCGGTGCAGAGCGGGATCAGCCAGTCGCTGCGCATCTGGATATCGTCGTTCAGCGCCTTCATCGCCTGATAGTTGAAACGATAGCGGCTGTCGCGCTGGCGGGTGGCCCAGATCATCGTCTCGTGCGCGTTGGTCAGGCGGCGGCCGCGAAAATTCGGCATCGGGTTGGATTTGCGCCAGATCACGTCATTAAGGATCCAGAACCCGAGCTCCTGCAGAATCGCGCCGATACGGAATATGTTGTGGTAGGTCCCGATCACCCAGATCGTGCCGTCCTTGCGCAACAGCCGCCGGCACTCGCCAAGCCACTCGCGGGTGAAGGCGTCGTAGGCCGCGAAGTCCTCGAAGCGGTCCCAGTCGTCGTCGACCCCGTCCACCAGACTGTCGTCGGGCCGCCTCAGTTCACCCCGCAACTGAAGGTTGTACGGCGGGTCGGCGAAGACGCAGTCGATCGCGTTGCTCGGCAGCATCCGCATGATGCGCACCGCCTCGCCCAGCAGCACCTGATCGAGCGGCAACTCACGGACGATCTCCAAGACCCTCGCATCTCCGGGCGGACGAATTCGGGCGCCGGCGACAGGGTGGCGAGACCGCGGTCCGGTCGTCAATCACGACGCCGGGATCGTACCCATGCGCCGCGTGGCCGCGTCAATCGGCGGCCTGGTCCAGCAACGGCGGGGTCAGCAGGAAGCGGACCGTGCCGAATGCCGCGCGATGATGTTTCGTCGGGCCGAGCGCCATGAGCGCCGCGCGGTGAGTGATCGTGCCGTATCCGGCGTTGGTGTGCCAGCCGTAGTCGGGGAAGCGGGCGGCGAGCCGGGCCATCAGTCGGTCACGGGTGACCTTGGCGATGATCGACGCGGCGGCGATCGACAGGCAGATCGCGTCCCCGTCGATCACGCAGCGATGCGCGCACGACAGCGGTGGCGCGAAATTGCCGTCGATCAGCGCCAGATCCGGCGCCAGTTTCAGGCGGGAGACGGCGCGTGACATGGCGAGCATCGCCGCGTGCAGAATGTTGAGACGGGCGATTTCAGCCACCGATGCGGCGGCCACCGCGATTTCCACCGTCCCGCGCCCGGCGGCCGACCGAAGCGCGGCATAGGCCGAATGACGAGCTTCGCGGTCCAGGACCTTCGAATCGTCGAGCAAGGCCGCGAGACGACGAGGAACACGGGGAGGCAGCACCACGGCGGCGGCAACGACGGGCCCGGCAAGGGGTCCGCGGCCTGCTTCATCGACGCCGGCCACTCTTCCGCCGGCCTGCGACTCGAAGCGATAATGCGGCATAGGGCAGCGTAGTCGCGCCAGGTCGCGTCCGTAAGCCCCGGGGATCAAAACACCCTCCCCCATCCTGGCCACCGCCAGCGTGGTCAGACGTTTCGACGCAGCGTCCAGTATCGCGGTGTGCGGCCGGCACGTAGCGCCTTCGCCTCGTAGCGTGTCGGCGGCCACCCCTCAGGCCGTTCGGTCGCGGGTAAAGGCGCGTCGAACCAATGCTGATCGCGCAGCACGTCGCAGACCCACGCCTGGTATGTCGGATCGTCGCTGGCGATCCGCCACACGCCGCCGGGCCGGAGGATACGGGCGATCGCCTCGAGCGCGGCCGGATGGACGAACCGCCGCTTGGCGTGGCGCGATTTCGGCCACGGGTCGGGAAACATGAGAAACATCCGGTCGAGGCTGTCGTCAGGCAACCCGCGCAGCAGCGGGCGAGCGTCCTCGTCCCAAATGCGAAGATTCGCGGGCAGCGAGGCGGTGGCCTCGCCGCCCTCGGGCACCAGCCGTGAAAGCAGAGAACATAGGCCGGGCAGGAACACCTCGCAGGCGACCAGCATAGCCTCCGGGTGCGCGGCGGACTGCGAGAGTGCGTGTTCGCCGCCGCCGGCGCCGACCTCCAGCCACCGCTCGCCCGGCCAACCCGCGAATGGGTCGGCCGGGTCGGGCCGCAGGCGGGGCAAAGTTCGCTCCAGCAGAAGGCGCTGGCGGGGCCGCAGCGTGTGGCCGCGAATACGGCCGTAGAGGCGGTCTGGGAGGGGGGCCGGGGCCGGATCCGGGGCGATCAGTGGCTGAACGCGGTCTTCAGCGCCGGCGCCAGATCCGTCTTCTCCCAGCCGAACGTGCCCCGTTCCTCGTCCGGATCGCGGCCGAAATGCCCATAGGCCGAGGTTACCGCGTAGATCGGGCGGTTCAGGTGGAGATGCTCGCGGATGCCGCGCGGGCTCAGGTTCATCATCTCCTGCAGCACCTTGGCGAGCTTGGCCTCATCCACCTCGAACGGATTGTCGTGCAGATCGACGTAGACAGACAACGGATGCGACACGCCGATCGCATAGCTGATCTGCAGGGTGCAGCGCGTGGCCAGACCGGCCGCGACGACGTTCTTCGCGAGGTAGCGACAGGCATAGGCGGCGCTGCGGTCAACCTTGGTGGGATCCTTGCCGGAGAACGCGCCGCCGCCATGCGGGGCCGCGCCACCATATGTGTCGACGATGATCTTGCGCCCGGTCAGGCCACAATCGCCGTCCGGGCCGCCGATCACGAAGTTCCCGGTCGGATTGATGTAGATCTCGCTCTCGTGCGGCATCCAGCCGGCCGGCAGGCTGCTCTCGATCAGCGGCAGCAGCATCTGCTTGATGCGCGACTGCGGCACGTCCTCGTCATGCTGCGTCGAGACGACGACGCTCGTGGCACCCACCGGCACGCCGTCGACGTAGCGCAGCGTGACCTGGCTTTTCGCGTCCGGCTGCAGGCCGGCCACGGACAGATCCTTGTTGCGGCGCAGCTCGCTGATGCGGCGCAAAACCAGATGGGCGTAGTAGATCGCGGCGGGCATAAGCGAGGGGGTTTCGGTGCAGGCATGCCCGAACATGATGCCCTGATCGCCGGCCCCTTCGTCTTTGTTTCCGGCGCTGTCGACGCCCTGCGCGATGTCGGCGGACTGAGCGTGCAGGTGGACGGCGACGTCGGCGTTGCGCCACGAAAAGCCGGACTGGTCGTAGCCGATGTCGTGCACGGCGAGTCGCGCCAGATGGGCCAGGTATTCGTGCGTGACGGAGTCCGGACCGCGGGTCTCGCCAGCCAGCACGATGCGGTTTGTGGTGACCAGCGTCTCGCACGCAACCCGCGCGTAGGGGTCGGCGGCCAGGAAGGCGTCGACCACGGTGTCGCTGATCCGATCGGCAACCTTGTCAGGATGGCCTTCCGAGACGGATTCTGAGGTGAAGAGGAATTCGCCCTTGTCGCGCATGCCGCATCCCGTTGTTTGTTAGCGCTGCGGCGGCGGGGCCGACCCGCGGCGGCGGCTGTTTGACGCATTGCAGCACGACGGTCAAGCCGGAGCCGGTCCGTTTCACCGGGCACGATCGTGAATTGACGCGGCCTACACGTCGTCAGGCGTCTCCGAGGACGTCGCCCATGCCGTACAGGCCTGGCGGCCGGCCGACTGCCCAGACCGCCGCCCGGACGGCGCCGGCGGCAAAAGCGGCGCGGTCGAAGGCGCGGTGGGTCAGCATGATGTGCTCGTGGCCGGCGGCGAAGATCACGCTATGCTCGCCCACCACCTGGCCGCCCCGCAGTGCGGCAAAGCCAATCGCGCCCTCTCGCCGCGCGCCGGTTTGCCCATCCCTCCCGCTGTCGCGCATTTCGCCGAGCGAGACGCCGCGTCCCGCCGCCACGGCCTCGCCCAGCGCCAGCGCGGTGCCGGACGGTGCGTCCACCTTCTGACGATGATGCATCTCGACGATCTCCACATCGTACGCCGTGCCGGGCAGTGCCGCGGCGAGGCGTCGCGCGGCCTCGAGCAGAAGATTCACGCCGGGCGAGAAATTGGCGGCCTGTATAACGGGCGCCCGTGCGGCCGCCGCCTCGACCGCGCGCTTGGCGTCGCCATCGAGCCCGGTGGTGCCCAGGACCCAAGCGCATCCCGCGTCGGCGACGGCGCGGGCATGACCGGCAACGGCTGCGGCCTGGGTGAAGTCGATCAACACGTCACACGCGGCCGCTAACGAGACGACATCGTCGAACCGAGGCACGGAGCCTGGAAAATCAGCGTCGCGACGGTCGCACCCTCCCACCAGGGCCAGATTGGCGCCGCCAATCTCGGCCACCAGCATTCGTCCCATGCGGCCCGCCGCGCCCAGAATGCCAATCCCTCGCAGCATGACGGCAACCTGCCGAGGGCCTGACGTGAAGTCAAAAAGAGGCGGCGCGCACCTGGCACGCCGCCCAAAAGATGGTTCCACGGCACAGGGGAGCACCGCTTGGTTCAGTAACGCCCCAGGGTCATGCGCGTTGCCTCACGCGCGAAAGTGAAAGAGGGCTGGTGCGATGACGGCCGTTCTGACCGGGATTGCCGTCCGTGCCGCGTCGGCAGTTTGGGCGCACGCGGCGTCTTGCCCATCGGTCCGGACGTGAACCGCCTGGTGCCGGCGGAAAGCGCGCGCGAGTGCGCATTTTCAACGAGACCGGACTGAATCCCCAACGGGGCGGCTGGCCGCGCCCGGACTTCGGGAGCGCCGCCGTCTCTCGCGCCGGGGTGGACACGGTAGACCTCAAATTGTTCGCGTGAGGCGCGGAGTTTTGTTGCATCGCGGCATAGACAAAGCCTATCATGCGATTGCCGCTACGGTGGCGCAGGAGAAGCCGATCGCCGGGTCACGTCGGCGGTCGGGGCCGAAGGAGCAACCCCCCCGGAAACTCTCAGGCAAAAGGACTGCGTCGACGGGCAATCTGGAGAGAGGCGTCGTGTGACGCCCGCCGACGGGGAAGCCGAGGGTCTTTTAGAACCCCGGTAAACTCTCAGGCAAAATGACAGATGGGGGCCAATCGGATCAGGGGGTGTCCTGATCCCGCCGTTTGGCCATCGAGAGGGGTCTCATCATGTCGCCTGTCGCATCGCGCGTGACAGTTATCGGGGCCGGCATCACCGGCGTCACCACCGCCTACGCCCTGCTCGACCGGGGCTGCTCGGTCACCGTAATAGACCGCCATGCCTATCCGGCGATGGAGACGTCGTTCGCCAATGGCGGGCAGCTCTCCGCCAGCAATGCAGAGGTCTGGAACAGCTTTTCGACGATCAAAAAGGGCCTGAAGTGGATCTTCCGCAGCGATGCGCCGCTGCTGTTGAACCCCTCTCCAAGCGTCGGCAAGTATTCGTGGCTGGCCGAGTTCACCTCGCGCATCGGCGGCTACCGCGCCAACACAATCGCCACGACGCGGCTGGCCATAGCGGCACGCCAGCATCTGTTCGATATCGCCGAGCGTGAGGGCATCGAATTCGACTTGCAACGGCGGGGCATCCTGCATGTCTACCGCGACCGAGCCTCGTTCGAGGCGGCGAGGCGGGTCAACTCTCTGTTGACCGAGGGCGGCCTGGAGCGGCGCGCGGTGACGCCGGACGAGATGCGGGCGATCGAGCCCACCCTTCATGGCGATTATTTCGGCGGCTTCTTTACGCCCTCGGACTCGACCGGCGACATCCACAAATTCTGCCGCGGTCTGGCCGATGCATGCGTTCGGCGCGGCGCGAGTTTCATCAATGATGCGGACATCGAGGCGGTGCGGTCGGTCGACGGCCAGATCGAGACACGCTGGATCTCTCGTGGCCATTGCGAGCCGACGGTTCTGCGCTCGGACTCGGTCGTCGTCTGCGCGGGCATTGGCAGCCGCCGGATCGCCGCCATGCTGGGCGACCGGGTCAACATCTATCCGGTAAAAGGCTATTCGATCACGGTGGCGTTGGATGACGAGGGGAGCCGGAAGGCGGCACCCTGGGTCAGCCTTCTGGACGAAAAGACGAAGATCGTCAGCAGTCGGCTGGGGGCGGACAGGTTCCGGGTGGCAGGCACGGCCGAGTTCAACGGCGTCAACCGCGACATCCGCGCCGACCGGATCCGGCCGCTGGTCGACTGGACGCGCGATCTTTTCCCCGGCGTGAGCACTGACCGGATCATGCCCTGGGCCGGGTTGCGGCCGATGATGCCGGACATGCTGCCGCGCGTCGCGGCGGGGACCCGGCCGGGCGTGTTCTACAACACCGGCCACGGCCATCTTGGATGGACGCTGTCGGCGGCGACGGCGCAGATCGTGGCGGACGGGGTGGTCGCCGCGGCGAGCAGGACCGCGCCCGCGCCGCCGCGCGTTGCTACCGGGCTGGGTGTGGTGGCCAGGGCCTGATGCGGCAGCGGGCGGACGCGAGGTTGGCGCGATGACCACGCAGCCCGCGGGCCGCTCCCGCGGACTGTCCTCGTGGGGATCGAAAATGCTCGCGCTGGTTTCGGTGCGCCCTTGAAGCCGCCGATCCCCACCCGTAGTATCCGTTACGTTTGCATCCGTACTGACAGGTAAAGTCTCGGTCGCTTCGCGGCAGACCGAAGTTCTGTCTCGGGCGCATGCGGGACAGATCGAGGCCAAACTCAATCACCAAACTGACGGGGGTCAACGGTGAGCATGTCGGACGTAGGGGCCTTGTGGGCCAAGAAACATGTGCGCGCGACCGAGCGGCATTTCCTTCGGAACACGTCTGACACGGGCAACATGGTTTTCGGGGGCGGTCAGGCGGCGGCGTCCGGAGTGTCGCCCTCCCCTGCGGCCGGCGGCGGCAGCGTCGGCTCCGGCCAGGTCGTGTCGGGCGTCACCCTCGGCAGTGGCCAGAGCCTGATCGTTCTCGCGGGCGGACGAGCGATCAACACGACCGTCAACGTCTACGCGAGCGATTCTGTCTCCGGCGGCACGGTCACCGGAACCACCGTCAACAGCGGCGGTATAGAGTATGTCTATTTCGGCGGTGTCGCCAGCAACAGCACGGTCAACTCCCTTGGCGACCAGATCGTATCGTCGGGCGGCACGACCAGCGGCACGGTCATCAATCGCGGCGGCTTCGTGATCGTCTCGGCCGGCGGAACGGCCAACAGGACGACGGTCCGCGGCGGTGGCGCGAATGATGTGGCCGGAGGCATCGCCAGCGGCACTGCCGTCAGCAGCGGCGGGACTGAATATGTGCTTGGTGGCGGCGTCGCCACCGCCACCGTCGTCACCATCAGCGGCCTGCAGTGGGTCCGCTCCGGTGGGGTCGCGAGCCGCACCGTCGTGAGCAGCGGCGGTTATCAGGATGTCGATTTCGGCGGCAAGGTCGTGAGCACCGTCGTAAACAACGCCGAGGTCGATATTCACTCCGGTGCGGTCGGCATTGGCCTGACCGTCAACGGCGGCAGCAATGATTTCGTGTTTTCCGGCGGGGTCACCACTGGAACCAATATCAACAGCGGCGGACAGGAGGACGTCAACCCGGGCGGCACGGTGATCAGCACGACCGTCAACAATGGCGGCGGTGAATACCTTTTCACTGGCACGGCCCGCTACACCGTGGTCAAGAGTGGAGGGCTCCAGTTCGTCGACTCAGAAAGCATCGCCAGTTCGACCACGGTGAGCAACGGCGGAGCCGTCAATGTCTACGGGACCGCGACCGGGACCAAGGTCCTCAGCGGCGGTCTCAATGAGGTCGGCATAACCTTCGGCGGCGGTATGGCCAAAGGCACCCAGATCAGCGCCGGCGGGCAAGAGGACATCTTCTCGGGAGGCGTTGCGAGTGGCTCGATCGTAAGCAGCGGCGGAGTCCAATATGTCTCGTCTGGGGGCTCCGCGACCGCTACCCAGGTCAAGAGCGGCGGATGGGAACTCGTGCTTCCCGGTGCCAGGGCCACGGGCGCGATCGTCAGCAGCGGCGGACATCTTGTTGTCTTTCCGGGTGGGTTGGCGACATCGGCGGTGCTGCAGACGGGCGGCTCGATCATCACGGGTGGGGTCGTCGTGTATGCACCCGGCACGGGGTTCAGCGCGCCCGGAAAGACCACGACCGGAACGGTGATCGGGAGCGGCGGATCGTCCTTCGTGCTGTCCGGCGGGACGGCCAGTGGCACCGTCGTCAACAGCGAGGGCCAGCAGGCGATCTATTCCGGCGGCATCGCCCGCGGCACCGTCCTCCATGATATCGGGTTCGAGCTGGTCTCCGCCGGCGGCCGGTCGAGTGCCGCAGTCGTCAGCAGCGGCGGCGTCGAATACATCTCCGCAGGCGGCGTGGCGATCGGTGCCGGTGTGAAGGTCGGCGGCTACGAGGTCATCCTGTCCGGCGGCGTCGCCAGCGGCACGATCATCAGCAGCGGGGGCAACGAACTCGTCCTGGAGGGCGGTATCGATCGGCGCGCGGTGATCAGTAGTGGCGGCATGGCGTTCGTCTATTCAGCCGGCGTCGTAAGCGGGGCCACGATCGTCAGCGGCGCCACGCTCACGGTGTCCTCCGGCGCCAGCGTCCTGGCCGGCCTGACGCTTTCTGGAGGAACTGCGGTCATCTCAGGAGCTATGGCTGCGGGGCAACAGGCAAACTTCGTCGGCGCAGGAGGAGATCTGGCGCTCTCGAACTTGGCGGGGTTTGGTGCGGCCATCGCCGGTTTCGGCCCCGGCGATGCCGTCGATCTTCGCGAGCTCGCCTATGGCAGCGGCGAGACGCGCAGCTTCGTCGAGGCGTCGGGCAACACCAGTGGCACGCTGACCGTCGTCGACGGCGCGAAGCGGGCGACTCTGACCTTCCTCGGCAGCTATGCCACCAGCAACTTTTCGCTCGGCGCCGACAACGCAGGGGGAACGTTTGTGAAGTTCACCTGACCCTCAGGAGGCAGCACCGGGCGGCATCAGGCGGCCGGCCTAGGCCGCTCCAGATACACGCTATCGAACCATTCGTCGCCGGCCTGGAACGTTCGCTCAGCCCGGTGTGTTTCTATGAACCCGAGCTTGCCCAGCAGCGACAGCGACGGCAGATTACGCGGATCGACATCCGCCGTGATGGCCTCGATCGGCCGCGTGGCGAACACGTGGGCAATGAGCGCGGTTAGCGCCTCGCGGGCAAAACCCTGACCCCAAACGGTCGGGTGGAAAATGAAACCGATCTCGGGCACCTGCCAGCAGCCGGCCTTGCCGATCACGCGTCCCTTGTGCTCGACGACGAAATCGTCACTCACGTCCGGCGAAGCGGCGATCATGCCGTTCAGCCATTCGCGCGTCTGTTCGATATCATTGTGCGGCAAGGTCGACCAGTAGCGCATCGCCGCCGCGTCACTCAGCAATGCGTGCACTCCGTCCAGGTCGTCGGCACGGGCGCGGCGCAGCAACAGGCGCTCGGTGCGGATCACCGAGTCACGACCGTCCGTCGCCTTCGAAAAACTCGCGCACCTTGTCGAAGAAGCCATGACTCTCCGGGCTGCCGCGGCCGCCGCCCTCGGCCTCCGCCTCGAATTCCTCCAACAATTCGCGCTGCCGGCGGGTGAGCTGTTGCGGCGTCTCGACGGCGACCTGGACGAACATGTCGCCGCGCTGGGGCGTGCGCAGGACGGAAAAACCCTTGGCGCGCAGGCGGAACTGCTCGCCAGTCTGGGTACCGGCGGGGATCCGCACCGAGGTTTTGCTGCCGTCCACCACCGGCACCTCGATCTCGGTTCCCAAAGCCGCCTGCGTCATGCGCAGCGGGACGCGGATCAGAATGTTGGCACCATCACGCTGGAATATCGTGTGCGGACGAATGCCAACATGGACGTAGAGATCGCCCGGCTGGCCGCCCGGCCCGCCCGCTTCGCCGGCACCGGTCAGGCGGATGCGGGTGCCATCCTCGATGCCCGCGGGAATTTGCACCGCGAGCGAAGTCTCGCGCGGGACCGTGCCAGCGCCCTGACAGATGCGGCATGGGTTGCGCACCACGCGGCCAAGGCCGCCGCAGGTGTGGCAGGTCTGCTCGACAAGAAAGAAGCCGCGCTGTGCCCGCACCTTGCCGTGGCCGCCGCAGGTAGGGCACGTCTCGTTCGCACGGTCGCGACTTTCCGATCCGGTGCCGGCGCAGGCCTCGCAGCTAACGCGAGTGGCGACCCTCACCTGCGTCTTGACCCCGGCGAACGCCTCGGCCAGGTCGACTTCGACGCTCGCGCGCACATCGTTGCCAGCGCGCGGGCCGCGTCCGCCGCCGCGACGGCCGCCCATGAAGTCGCCGAACATCTGATCGAAGATGTCGCCGATACCGCCACCATTGAAGTCGAAGCCAGCCGCGCCCGCGCCGCCGGCCCCGCCCTCGAACGCGGCATGGCCGAACCGATCATAGGCGGCGCGCTTCTGCTCGTCTTTCAGTACGTCATAGGCCTCGCTGATGTCCTTGAAGCGGGCCTCGGCTTTCTTGTCGCCCGGATTGCGGTCCGGGTGGCTCTGCATGGCGAGCTTTCGGTAGGCCTTTTTTAGATCCTCGGGCGAAGCGTCCCGTTGCACGCCCAGAGTCGCGTAGAAATCCTGCTTCGCCATGCCAGCCCCTGTCCGGATAGCCGCGATGGGCCATCGCCTCACGCACGAAAGGCGCCGTACTGGCGCCTTTCGCCTGTCAGCCTGTCGTCAGCGTGTCAGGCCGACTTCTTCTTGTCGTCCACTTCCTCGAACTCCGCGTCGACCACCGTGTCGTCCTTGCCGCCCTGCGACGACGGCCCCGAGGCCGGACCAGCCTGATTTGCCGCCTCGGCCTTGTACATCGCCTCGCCCAGCTTCATCGCCGACTGGCTGAGACGATCCGTCGCCTGCTTGAGGGCCGCCGGGTCTTGGCCTTCCAGCGCGCTGCGGGCGGCCGCGAGGGCTGCTTCCGCCTCGCCGCGATCCTGCGCCGACGCTTTGCCCTCGCTTTCCTTCAGGGTCTTGTCCACCTGATGGATGAGGCCCTCGGCCTGATTTCGCGCTTCGACCATCTCGCGCCGCTGCTTGTCGGATTCCGCATTGGCCTCGGCCTCCTTGACCATGCGCTGGATGTCCGCGTCCGAGAGGCCGCCGCTGGCCTGGATGCGGATCTGCTGTTCCTTCCCGGTCGCCTTGTCCTTGGCCGAGACGCTGACGATGCCGTTCGCGTCGATGTCGAACGTGACCTCGATCTGTGGCACGCCGCGCGGCGCGGGGGGGATGCCCACGAGGTCGAACTGACCCAGCGGCTTGTTGTCGGCCGCCATCTCCCGCTCGCCCTGGTAGACTTTGATGGTCACGGCGGTCTGACCGTCGTCGGCGGTCGAGAACGTCTGGCTCTTTTTCGTCGGGATTGTGGTGTTGCGGTCGATCAGTCGTGTGAACACGCCGCCCAACGTCTCGATGCCGAGCGAAAGCGGGGTCACGTCGAGCAGCAGGACGTCCTTGACGTCGCCTTTCAGCACCGCGCCCTGAACGGCGGCACCGATCGCCACCACCTCGTCCGGGTTGACGTTGCGGGCGGGCTCCTTGCCGAAGAACTGCTTCACCGTCTCGATGACCTTGGGCATCCGGGTCATGCCGCCGACCAGGATCACCTCGTCGATCTCGCTGGCTTTCACGCCCGCGTCCTTCAACGCCGCGCGGCACGGATCGAGCGTGCGCGTCACCAGGTCGTCGACCAGGCTTTCCAGTTTCGCCCGCGACAATTTCATCACGAGATGCTTCGGCCCGGAGGCGTCGGCGGTGATGAACGGCAGGTTGATCTCGGTTTCCTTGGACGACGACAGCTCGATCTTCGCCTTCTCCGCCGCTTCCTTCAGCCTCTGCAGCGCCAACTTGTCGCGGCGCAGGTCGATGCCCTGATCCCGCTTGAATTCGTCGGCGAGGTAGTCGATGACGCGGAGATCGAAGTCCTCCCCGCCGAGGAACGTGTCACCGTTGGTGCTTTTGACCTCGAACACGCCATCGCCGATTTCCAGCACCGAGACGTCGAAAGTGCCGCCGCCGAGGTCATAGACCGCGATCGTGCCGCCCTTCTTCTTGTCCATGCCATAGGCAAGCGCGGCGGCGGTCGGCTCGTTGATGATGCGCAGCACGTCGAGACCGGCGATGCGGCCGGCATCCTTGGTCGCCTGACGCTGGCTGTCGTTAAAATAGGCGGGGACCGTGATGACCGCCTGTTCGACCTTCTCGCCGAGATAGGCTTCCGCCGTCTCCTTCATCTTGCCGAGGATGAAGGCGCTGACCTGACTCGGTGAGTATTTGTCGCCCCGCGCCTCGACCCAGGCGTCGCCGTTGTCGCCGCGGGCGATGCCATACGGGACCATGCCCTTGTCCTTGGCGACCAACGGATCATCGTAGCGGCGGCCGATCAGGCGCTTGACCGCATAAAGCGTGTTGGTCGGATTGGTGACGGCCTGCCGCTTGGCGGATTGGCCGACCAGCCGCTCGCCGCTGTCGCTGAAAGCGACGATGCTGGGGGTGGTGCGGGCGCCCTCGCTGTTCTCGATCACGCGGACATCCTTGCCCTCCATGATCGCGACGCAGGAATTGGTGGTGCCCAGGTCGATGCCGATGACCTTGCTCATATACTCTCCTTGGCGGCGGATTCACGGCGGCCCGAGGCACCGCCCAGATCCCCGCATCGTGTTGGGATGACGTCGATGTATTGAGCCGACCACCCCGTAGCAAGGGCGGACGGGTCGTTTTCGTGCAAGATCAGCTGCGCGGTCGCCGCGTGAGACGTCGCAATCAGGCCGTGGTGTCGAGCCGGGAGCCTGTCGGCTCGACGTCGTTCGCCGGAGGCACGGACACGGCCGCCCCCATCGGCGCCTTCGCGACCACGACCATGGCGGCCCGCAGCAGCCGTCCGTTCAGCAGCCAGGCCGGCGTCCAGGATTGCAGGATCGTGCCGGGCGGATGCTCGGCGCTCTCCTGTTCGGCCATGGCCTGATGATAGTTTGCATCGAACACAGCCCCGGTCGGATCAACCCGGCCGATGCCGTTGCGCTCCAGCAAGGCGATGAAGCTTCGTTCGACGCCGGCGAACCCGTCGCGCAATTTTGCCACCAGGTCCGGCTCGTCGTCCCGGGGGGGCGGGACGCTGGCCAGGCCGCGAGCGAGGTTGTCGGCCGCCTCGGCCACGTCGCGGGCGAATTTCTGTACCGCGTATTGGCGCGTTTCGTCGACGTCGCGCCGGGCGCGGGCGCGGACATTCTCCGTCTCCGCCTGGGCGCGCAGCCATTTGTCGCGCAACTCGTCCCGCTCGGCTTCGAGCTCGGCGATGCGCGACGCGGCGGCGGCCATGATCTGGTCGGGAGTCTCTGGCGGGGCATTGGCCTCGTCAGGGGGTGTGTCGGTCGGTTCGGTGCTCATGGCCGCGAGGTAGGCGGACGCGAAGCTGGAGACAAGCGGGAACGTGTCAGACGTCGAGGGTGCCGGATCGGGCAGCGTCGTAGCGGGCGGCGATGTGGGGCCAATTCACCACGTTCCACCAAGCTTTCAGGTAATCGGCCCGTAGGTTGTGGTAGCGCAAATAGTACGCGTGCTCCCATACGTCGTTGCCGAGTAGAACCCGCTGGTCCTGCATCAGCGGCGTGTCCTGGTTCGGGCGCGTGGTCAGCGCGAGTTTGCCGTCCGGCGCGACGGTGATGAACACCCAGCCGGATCCGAAGATGCCCACGCCGGCTTTTCCAAAGGCCGTTTTCATCGCCTCGAA
>CBDFGB010000023.1:0-26059 GCA_965246915.1 Acetobacteraceae bacterium | reverse complement strand
AGAAAGGGTAGCGGGACGATACTGCAACTCGTCACCCACTCGGGGCTGGCACGAGGGATTGATGGATGAAGTTTTCGCACGGGAACTGCTGCTCGGGCCACGTTCGCGGCTGGTCTCGCCGCGAGCCCGTTGCGGACATGGTCGCCCGGCGGTCCGGCGTCTCCCTGGTGCCGTCCGCGTTCGGTCAGGACGGCAGCAAGGCTGACTACTACCTCTTCTGACCTTCTTCGGTGACGTGCTTGACCGGGTGCGCGCCGAATATGTCGAGCCGGTCAGCGATCGGGATCTGGTCGAAAACGCTGTCAATGGCATGCTGACGGGGCTCGACCCGCACAGCAACTACATGAATGCGAAATCGTTCCGCGACATGCAGGTCACCACCCATGGTGAATTCGGCGGCCTCGGCATCGAGGTGACGCAGGAGAACGGGTTCATCAAGGTCATCACGCCCATCGACGACACGCCGGCGCGCGGGCCGGCGTGAAGTCCGGCGACCTCATCCTCGCGCTCGACGGGCAGACGGTGCAGGCCTTACTCTGAACGACGCGGTCGACAAGATGCGCGGCGCGCCGAACAGCCGCATCAAGCTGCAGATCAAGCGCGACGGCGTGGACGAGCCGATTGAGTTGTCGATGAACCGTGAGGTGATCAAGATCCAGGTGGTCAAAAGCCGGCTGGAGAGCGGCGACATCGCCTATATCCGGCTGACCAGCTTCAACGAACAAACAGATAGCGGCCTGCGTAAGGCGTTCCAGGCGCTCAAGGCCCAGGCCGGCGGCAATCTGCGCGGCGTCGTGCTGGGATTGCGCAACAACCCCGGCGGCCTGCTGGATCAGGCCGTCGCGGTGAGCGACGATTTCATCGACAAGGGCGAGATCGTCAGCACCCGGGCGCGCAACCCGGACGACAGCCAACGCTGGAATGCGAAGGGCGGCGATTTGACCGGCGGCCTGCCGGTCGTCGTCCTGATCAATGGCGGCTCCGCGTCGGCCAGCGAAATCCGTGGCCGGCGCGCTGCAGGACCACAACCGGGCGGCGATCGTCGGCACCCGCAGCTTCGGCAAGGGCAGCGTGCAGACCGTGATCCCGCTGCCGGGCAACGGCGCGATGCGGCTGACCACGGCACGCTACTACACGCCGTCCGGCCGCTCCATTCAGGGTCTCGGGATCGCGCCCGATGTCGAGGTCGCGGCCAGCCGCACCGAGCAGCCGCATTTCGGCCCGGAACGGGAGGCGGAGTTGAACAAGGCGCTGCGCAACACCGGTGGCAGCACGCAAGCGGCGCCACCGCGCGGCGGACCTGCCGGCCATGGTCAGGGACGTGCCGAAACTGCCGCCGGAGGGGTTTCCGACCTTCGAGGCCAGCAAGCCCGAGACCGATTTTCAGCTGCAGCAGGGTTTGACCGTGCTGCGCGCGATGGCCGGGACCAAGCACGCCCTTCGCTGACGGGCGCTCCGCGTGCGGGCCCTCGCCTGGTTCTGGGCCGCGATCTTCCTGCTCGCGGCCGGCGGCGCGGGCTACATGCAATGGCATGGGCCGCCCGTACGGGCGTCTTCCGAGCCTGCCCATGAAGCCGCCACGCTCCTCCCCGGGCCTCTCTCGATCGGCGGGCCAATCGCGCCGCCCGATCCCGGCTTTGCTGGAGCCGTCGCGCGACTTCAAGGGCGGGTTCCTCCCCCGAATCGGCGCGGATGGCCGAACCGCCGCGCACGTCTACGCGGCGGGCGCCGATGCCACCGAGCAGCGGCCGCTCATCGGCATTCTTCTGTCCGGGATTGGGATGTCGGTCGCGGACAGCGATCAGGCGATCCTCGCGACGCCGCCCGCGGTGTCGCTCGCCGTCTCCACCCTACACCGTGCAACCCGCGCCGCTGCTGGCGCAGGCGCGCGGAACACGGCCACGAATACTTCCTCTCACTGCCGATGGAGCCGCGCGACTATCCGCTCAACGACGCAGGGAAGTCCGCCATGCTGACCGGCAATACGCCAGCGACGAACGCGCAGCGTCTCGAATGGGCGCTGACCCGGTTCGGCGGCTATGTCGGCGCGACCGGCGCGCTGGGCGCGCTCCACGGCGAACGCTTCGCCGACAGCCCTAGCCAGATCGGGCCGGTCCTCGAGGAGGGAGCGAAGCGCGGGCTGGTCTACGTCGATCCGCGCCCCGGGGCCGCATTGCCGCAGGCCATACCCGGGCGGTCGATTGACCTCGTCATCGATGCGACCCCCGGTGCCCCGGAAATCGACGCAAACCTCGCGAGACTGGAACAGATCGCCCGCGGTCGCGGCTCGGCGATCGGCCTCGTCTCAGTGCCCCGGCCGATCGCGGTGGCCCGGCTGGTCGCCTGGGCCGCCGGGCTCAAGGAGCGCGGCTTCGCTCTACAGCCGGTCACCGCGATCCTGCGCATGCCGCCGCGCGCGCAGCAGGCGGGTCCGTAGCGTGAACGAGAAGAAAGCAGATCACGAGGATTTGCCGTATCGTGCGAACGTCGGCGCGGTGCTGTTCAACGCCGACGGCCTGGTCTTTGTCGCGCGCCGGGCCGACCTGCCGCGCGACATGGCCGATCGGACCGGTTGGCAGCTTCCCCAGGGCGGTATCGACGACGGCGAGGACCCGCGCGCCGCCGTGCTGCGCGAGCTCGCCGAGGAGATCGGAACCGATCGCGCCGAGATCATCGCCGAGCACGAGCCCTGGCTCACCTACGACTTCCCGCCGGACATCCGTGCGCTTGGTGGCCGTAAGTCGAAATTCCGCGGACAGCGCCAGCGCTGGTTCGCGCTGCGTTTCCTTGGCACCGCCGTGGACATCCGGCTCGACGCCGACCCGCATCCGGAATTCGACGCTTGGCGCTGGGTGGAATTGCACGAATTGCCCGCGCTTGCGGTCGCCTGGAAGCGCCCGGTCTACGAGACGCTCGCCGAGGTGTTCGCGGGCCTCGCCGCGGCGCGATGAGCGGCGTGATGCGGCCGATGCTGATGGCCGTGACGCGAATCCGCAACGATGACGATATCGTCGAGGCGTTCGTGCGTCACCACGCCGGGATCGTCGACCGGCATTTGCTGCTCGATGACGGCAGCAGCGACGCAACCCCGTCGATTCTCGCGGCGCTTCGCGACGAGGGGCTCGCGGTCTCGGTCCTGCGCGACGAGTGCGCGTGGTTCGACGAGCGCGCGCGAAACAGCCTGCTGCTGCAACAAGCCGCCGGGCTGGGAGCGGATTGGGTCGTGTTCCTCGACTGCGATGAATTTGTCGATGCGGCAAACCTGGCGGCGCCATTGCGCGAATTGCTCGACGACGTGCCCGACAGCATGGTGGGCGTCACCGGCGAACTGGTCACCTACAATCCAACCGCGCTGGACGACCCGGCGGAGCTGATCGTGCCCGCCCGGATCCGCCATCGGGCACCCGAGCCCAGCGGCGTGCCGAAAGTCATCGTCCGCGCCCGCGCCGTGCACGACGGCATCGGTGTCCTGGCGGGCAACCATGGGTTGGAGCGCGACGGCCGGCCGGTCGGGACGCCGCCCTATCCGTCTCTTTTTCTTGCCCACTACCCGATGCGAACCGGCTGGCAGATGCTGGCCAAGGCCACGGTCGGACGGCTGAAAGTCCTAGCCACCGGACAGGCCGAAGTCGCTCGCGGCAGCTCGAGCCACTATACCGAACTGGTCGATCATCTGACACATCGGCCGGAATGGGTCACCGGCAGCCTGTTCCTCGACGGGCGGCTGGCGCCCGCGGATGTGGCCGGCGGCGTGGTCGAACGGCCGCTGCGCTATCTCGGGGGAGCCTTGCGGCTCACGCAGCCGAGCGATCCGCGGCTGGCTGCGTTACGCTCCGTGCTCGCCTACGCGGAGAGTCTCGCGCGCAGCCATGGCGCGCTGCGCGAGATGGCCGCCCGGTGCACGACGACGGATTTGAAGCCTCCAACGGAGTGACATCGATGACACGCGCCATGCTGATCGGCTTGCTGCTCGCGGGCGGTGCCGCGGCTCCTGCCCTGGCCGATGCGACCCGGATCGGCCAGGTCGACACGACCTTCAAACTGGTCGGCCGCAACGACCGCATCGTCGTGGATAGGTACGACGACCCGCGCGTGCAGGGCGTGTCGTGCTACGTGAGCCGGGCCGAAACCGGGGGGCTGAAAGGCTCGTTCGGCCTAGCGACCGACCCGAACCGCTTCTCGATCGCCTGCCGCGCCACCGGGGCGGTGACACCGCAGGAGAAACTGCCGGACAACGAGGTGGTGTTCAACGAGAGCGCGAGCCTGTTCTTCAAAGAGGTTCGCGTCAGCCGGATCGTCGACCATGAGCGCAACGTGCTGATTTACCTCGTGTGGTCGACGATCAGCCTTGGCAAGGACGGCAGCGCGTTCAACAGCATCACGGCGGTGCCGCTCAATCCGCGCTGAGGTGCGAACCACCAGCCCGCGCAAACGTTACCGCCATGTCATCAATGCGGCGGAAGGGCCACCATGAGCACGATTCTCCTTGTTATCCTCGTCATCCTGCTGCTCGGCGCGTTGCCGACATGGCCGTATAGCGCCGGCTGGGGGTATTACCCGTCGGGCGGCCTGGGCCTAGTGCTTCTCGTGCTCGTCGTGCTTTTGGTGCTCGGCCGGATTTAGCCTCCGGGTCCCCGTTGCCACCCCGACCCCGAACGAGGGGTCGGGGTGGAAGCGTCAGTCGAACCATGCCGGCACCACGGATATGGCCTCGTTCGGCCCGACATCAGTTCTCGGAAACCGTCCGATCCTCAGGCGCGGCGGCCGCGATCGGAATCTGGCGAGGCACGGAATCGACCCCGATATCGGCGACCGGCTGCTCGCCGAAACCGGGCGGCGGCCCATCCTCGTTTTCCTCGGGCTCGCTCGTGTAGTCGCCGTTGCCGTTCTCGCCGTACGAACGCCGCTGCTGCTGCCCGTTTTGCTGGGCGTTGGGCGCGCCATTCTGACCGCTCTGCGCCGGGTTCTGCTGCTGCTGAGCCTGCGCCATGGCGTTCAGGATACGGAAATAATGCTCGGCATGCTGGAAGTAGCTCTCCGCCATCACCCGGTCGCCGCTGCCGGTCGCGTCGCGCCCGAGTTGGAGATATTTCTCGAACAATTGTTGCGCCGTGCCTCGTATGCGGAGGTCCGGACCGCTGCTGTCGAAGACGTGGTTGCGATTGAGCGGGATCGCCCCGCCATGATGGCGGATCGGATTGCCACCACCGCCGCCGCCTCCCCCACCGCCGCCTCCGGGGCCACGATGATTACGTCCTCGCATACGTTTTATATTCATGCGTTTATCACGCCGCTTTCCCTGCTGGCGGTCCCGGCGCACCTGTCGCGGGTGCGACAACCGGTCGCGCCCAAGGGTCGCCGCAGTCCACACCGCCCGGCGCACCGGGCCATAACTTGGCTTCACACGAGATCCGGCCGCCCCGATGGCGGCGCGAAGATGCGGGTCTGACTCCGCTCGCGCATGACGTACATAGTCCGATCAGCGCGTCGCGCCAACCGGTTTCTGCGCGATCGCGACGCGCGCGATACCGGCGAGGTCCGATCGTGTCCCGATGGCCGCAAACCCGGCCCCGCGCAGCAGCCGCGCCACGTCGGCGGACTGGCCCTCGCCATGTTCCATCACGATCACTCCGCGGGGCCGCAGCAGCCGCGGCAGTTCGGGGATCAGCGCGCGGTAGGCGGCAAGCCCGTCCGGTCCCCCGTCCAGCGCGCGCGCCGGTTCGTGGCGGGCGACCTCCGGCATCAGCCCCGCGATGTCGCGGCTCGGGATGTAGGGTGGATTGGACAGGATCAGGTCGAACCCGCCGTCGAGACAGGTGGCCCACTCGCCACAGACGAAGGCTGCCCGATCGGCCAGCCCATTCGCCGCCGCATTTGCCGCCGCCATCTCGCACGCTCCGGGCGAGACGTCGGTCCCGAGACCCCAGGCGTCCGGAAACTCCGACAGCGCCGCCAACAGCAGAGCCCCGCTGCCGGTCCCGAGATCGAGGATCCCGCGAACCGCCTTTCGGTCGGCCTGCGCGGCGAGCGCCGCGTCGATCACCGTCTCGGTGTCCGGGCGCGGGATCAGCGTCTCGGCTGAAAGGATCAGTTCGATCGTCCAAAAGCCTTGGCGGCCGCGCAGCCGGGCCATCGGCTCGCGCGCCGCCCGGCGCGCGACGAGCGCCGCGAAACCGGGCGGCACGGGATCGGAAAAGTCCGGCCATGCAACGTTCGGCCCGCCCCGGGCGAGCGCGAGCAGCAGGCGCGCCTCGCGGGCCGGCTGCTCGACGCCAGCGCGCGCGAGGCGATCGGCCGCCTCGCGCAAGGCCTCCCGGACGTTTGCCGTCAGGCGACGGGCTCGTGCATCGCCTCGAGCACCTTCGCCGTGTCGGCGTGCATGTCGAATGCTGCGATGCGGCCATCCCGCACCGTCCAGACGTGCGCGAACCGCGACCGCATCGACCGTCCCGTGGCGCGGTAGACGCCCGAATATATGCCAATCGCCACGACTCGATTGCCCTCCGTCACGAAATCGTCGGCGAGGGCGGCGAAACCGTCCCAGTCCACCGACAGCCTTGCCAACAGATTGGCCCTTACCGCGTCGGGCCCCCTCCATGTACCGGTATAGTACGGGAAACCCTCCGCTTCGGTCCACGCGACGTCCGGCGTCATCAAGCCCATCACGGCCGCGGCGTCGCCCCGTCCGAGGGCTGCATAGAACGCTCGGACGGTCTCGATCGGTTGCGCGCTCACGACGCCGCCTCAGCGCGCGACGTTGCGGTCGAGGAAGTCATGCACGAGCGCGGCGACCTCCGACCCCCGAATTTCCAACGCGAAGTGGCCCGCATCCAGAAGGTGCACCTCGGCCTTCGGCTGATCGCGCATGTATGCCTCGGCGCCGGCTGGCAGGAAGAACGGATCGTTTTTGCCCCAAACGGCGAGCAGCGGCGGATGGCTGTCGCGGATATAGGTCTGGAAGGTCGGATACAGCGCCACGTTGCTCTGATAGTCGCCGAACAGGTCGAGCTGGATCTCGTCGTTGCCCGGCCGCGCGAGCAGGGCGGAGTCCAACGTCCAGGCTTCCGGCGACAGGCGATCGGTCAGCGACACGCCGTATGTATACTGCCACTTGGTCGATTGCGGCGTCAGGAAACCCCGCAGCGCGGCGCGGTTGGCGGCCGACGGATCTTTCCAGTACGCTTGGATCGGGTTCCACCCCTCGCTCAGCCCCTCCAGATAAGCGTTGCCGTTCTGCGAGACGATGGCGGTGATCCGCTCGGGATGCGCCACGGCCAGACGAAAGCCGACCGGCGCGCCGTAGTCGAAGACATAGATCGCATATTTGTCCAGATGCAGCGCCCGCGTCGCGCCGTCGATCACCCGTGTCAGATGCTCGAACGTGTAGGCGAAGCCATCCCGAGCGGGCGCGTCGGAGAAGCCGAAGCCGGGCAGATCCGGGGCGACGACGTGATACCGGTCGGCAAGCGCCGGGATCAGCGTCCGAAACATGTGCGACGACGTCGGAAACCCATGCAGCAGCAGCACGGTGGGCGACCTCGGATCACCCGCCTCCCGATAGAAGACCTGCACGCCGTCGACCGCGACCGTGTGCGTGGTGACCGGCTCGGCGGCCAGCGCGCCTGTGGAGACGCTCGCCAGCAGGGCGAGCACCGTGAGAGTTCTCATGACGAATAACCTTTTTTCATGTCTAACGGAGGTTACCTTTACAGGCAGCAGATAACTTGTCAAATGGCCTATTGGAAGTTACTTATGAGCGATGAGCGATACCGATCCGCGCGGCGCGCCGCTGTTTTTGGCCGATCATCCGGCGCTGGACTTTCTCAATTCGCGTGCCAGACCGGCCGGCCAGGCGATCGAGTGGATCGCGAGCGGCACCGACCTCATCGCCTGGGTCGAGGCCGCCGGGCATCTGGCGGCCGGCGACGCGGACCGCCTGCGCGACTGGCCCAACGCCGCGCTGGACAGCGCGGCACGCGAGGCGCGGACGTTGCGGGAATGGTTCCGCGCCCTGGTGGACGCCGCCTCCGGTCAGGCCCGTGCGATGGTCAGCGAGGCGAATGCCGAGACGCTGAACGCAATCCTACGGGCTGATTCGCTGTGGTGGGAACTCGGTACGGGCGCGGCGCCGGGGTTACACTTGAAGCAGGCGATCCGTGCGCCGACGGGCCTTTTGCACCCGATCGCGGAGTCGATGGCGCGGCTGCTGTGCGAGGCGGATTTCCGTCGTGTCCGCCGTTGCGAGGGTGCCGGCTGCACGTTGCATTTCCTCGACACCAGCAAAAACGGAGGCCGTCGGTGGTGCAGCATGGCCGGCTGCGGCAACCGCGCGAAGGCCGCTCAGCACCGGGCGAAGGCTCGGGCCGAGAGGGGCGCCTAAGGTCGAACCAGCGGCCCTTCGGACGGGTTCAGCAGCCTCGCTCCGGTGCCGTCGAAGTCCGCGGTGTTGCGTGTCACGACGATCAGATCGTTCACCAATGCGATCGACGCTATTCTTGCGCCGCAAGTCTTGCCGCCTGATCCTCGGCAGTCAGCGCGTCGATGAACTCGTCGAGGTCGCCCTGCATGACCCGCTCGATCTTGTAGAGCGTGAGGTTGATGCGGTGATCCGACACCCGGCCCTGCGGGAAGTTGTAGGTCCGGATCCGCTCGCTACGGTCGCCCGTGCCGACTTGCGAGCGGCGATCCGCGGCCCGGGTTGCGTCCAGGCTGCTGCGCTGCTGATCGAAGATGCGGGCCCGGAGGATCTTCATCGCCTTGGCGCGGTTCTTGTGCTGGCTACGCTCCTCTTGCATCGCGACCACGATGCCGGTGGGCAGATGGGTGATACGGACCGCGCTCTCCGTCTTGTTGACGTGCTGCCCGCCGGCCCCCGACGCGCGATACACGTCGATGCGCAGATCGCCCTCGTCGACGTCGACATCGACCTCCTCGGCCTCCGGCAACACCGCGACGGTGACGGTCGAGGTATGGATGCGGCCCTGGCTTTCGGTCGCCGGCACGCGTTGCACCCGATGCACGCCCGATTCGTATTTCAATCGAGCGAACACGTTGCGGCCATTGACCTCGGCGACCGCCCCCTTGATGCCGCCGAGCCCGGTGTCGTCGTAGTCCAGCACCTCGAACCGCCAGCCGTGCAGCCCGGAATACTTCTGATACATCGCGAACAGTTCGGCGGCAAACAGACCGGCCTCGTCGCCACCGGCGGCGGGGCGGATTTCGAGGATACCGGAGCGTGCATCCGCCTCGTCGCGCGGCAGCAGCGCGATGCGCAACGCCTGTTCCAATGTCGGAATCCGCTCCTTCAGCTCATACAGTTCGGCCTCCGCGAGGTCGCGCAGTTCCGCATCGGCCAGCATCGCGGTCGCGTCCGTCGCCGCCTGCTGCGCCTCGCGCAATTCGGCCACCCGGGCGACCACCGGCTCCAGCTCCGAGAATTCCTTGGAGGCGCGCACGTAGTCGTCGCCGGAAATCCCGGAGCCGAGCATCGCCTGCAATTCCTCGGCGCGCGCCGTGATGCGGTCGAGCCGATCCGAGAAACTCATGCCCAAAAGCTCACGCCCAGAAACTCATGCCCAGAAGCTCATGCCCAAAAGCTCATGCCCCAGAAACTCATGCCCAGAAACGCATAACCAGACACTCATGCGAAGTGAGCGGCCAGGTCCGCCAGCGCCACGTCGGACTGAGCGCCGGTCGCCAGATCCTTGACCTGCGCCACGCCCCGCGCCGCCTCGGCCTCGCCGATGATCACCGCCGCCCGCGCGCCGATCCTGTTGGCCCTTTCCAGCCGCCGCTTGAGGTTCCCCCGATAGGCCATCTCGGCCCGCAGCCCGGCGCGCCGCAGCGCCGTGGCGGCGGCAAGCGCCATCCCCTCCTGCGCCTCGCCCGCCGGGATGACCGCGATGGTCGCCGGTCCTGCCGGCGTCGTCCCCAGCAGCATCGACAGCCGCTCGATGCCCGCCGCCCAGCCGACGGCCGGGGTGGCGGGGCCGCCCATTTCCTCGACCAGCCCGTCATACCGCCCGCCGGCCATGACCGTGCCCTGCGCGCCCAGCCGGGTCGTGACGAACTCGAACGCGGTGTGGCTGTAGTAGTCGAGGCCGCGCACGATCCGCGGGTTCTCGATGAAGTGGACGCCGAAACTCGTCAGGTCGCGTCGGACCGCCTCGTAATGCGCCGCCGCCGAGGGCGTCAGGGAGCCGGCGATCGTCGGCGCGTCGGCGACGAGCACGCGATCGGAATGATCCTTGCTGTCGAGGATGCGCAGCGGGTTGCGGTCCAGACGGGTGCGGCTGTCCTCGCTCAGCGCGTCGCGGTGCGCCGAGAAATACGCGACGAGGGCGGCGCGGTAGGCGTCGCGGGACTCGCGGTCGCCGAGCGTGTTGATTTCCAGTGTCACGTCATGGGCGATGCCGAGGGCGCTCAGAATGTCCCAGCCACAGGCGATCACCTCGGCGTCGGCGAGCGGCTCGGCTGGGCCGATCAGCTCGCAGCCGATCTGGTGGAACTGCCGGTAGCGACCCTTCTGCGGCCGCTCGTAGCGAAACATCGGGCCGGCGTAGAACACCCGCTGCGGCAACGACTGCGTCAGGCCGTTGGACACCAGGGCGCGACAGATGCCGGCGGTGTTCTCCGGCCGCAAGGTCAGGCTGTCGCCGCCTCGGTCGGCGAAAGTGTACATTTCTTTCGACACCACGTCGGAGGTCTCGCCCAGGCTGCGGGCGAAAACGCTGGTGTCCTCGAAGATCGGCGTCGCCCATTCGTCGAACCCATACGTGGCGGCGACCCGTCCCGCGACGGCCGCGACATGGGCGTGCCTGCGAAAATCCTCGCCGATGAGATCGCGGGTGCCTCGGACGGGTTGGGGAGCGCTCATGGGCGGTGGTTAGCCGCACGGGCGCGGCGGGTCGAGTGCAGGGGCTGCCGCCACCCGACGCGCCGGACAGCCATTCGCGAAAATGCAACGAGCCGTGACGCGGTTGACCGTCCGGTGCGTGCGAAAGCCGGACGAACTGACAAGGCGGCACATCTATGGTGGTGTGCCGTATCGCACCCGTGTGGCCCGGTCGCCGCCAAGGAGAATCGTTTGAAACCCTATACGGCGCTCGTGCTCCTCGCGACCCTGCTCGCGGCGGCACCGCCCGCCACGGCGCAGAACGTGGCCACGCGGGCCACCCTGCCGAACGGCCTGCGCGTCATGATCGTCACCGACCGACTGGCGCCGGTCGTGGCCACCGAGGTCATCTACCTGACTGGCTCCAACGACGCGCCGGACGGCTTCCCCGGCACCGCTCACGCGCTCGAGCACATGATGTTCCGCGGCAGCGCGGGGCTCGACCGCGAACAGCTCGCCGAACTCGGCGCGCAGCTCGGCGGCGACTACAACGCCGACACCACCGAGACGGTCACCCGCTACACCTACACCGTCGCGGCCGGCGACCTCGGCGTGGTGCTGCGCGCCGAGGCGCTGCGGATGCGCGGGCTCAGCCTGACGCAGGCGGATTGGGAGCAGGAGCGCGGCGCGATCGAGCAGGAAGTCTCCGGCGACCTCTCCAATCCGCTCTACAACTACTTTTCGCAGCTGCAGGCGATCCTGTTCGCCGGCACGCCCTACGAGCACGACGCGCTCGGCACCCGCGACTCGTTCGACCGAACCGACACGGCGCTGCTGCGGCGGTTCTACGAGGACTGGTACGCTCCGAACAACGCGGTGCTGGTGATCGCCGGAGACGTCGATCCGGCGCGGGCGCTGAGCGACGTGCGGGCGGCGTTCGGCGACATTCCGAGCCGGCCCCTGCCCGAGCACATTCATCGCCCGGCCCGGGCGATCGAGACGACGACGATTGAACTGCCCACCGATTTCCCGATCGGAGTCGCGGGTCTCGCCTACCGTATGCCGGGCCTGAAGGATCCCGATTTTCCGGCCGCCGACATCCTCATCGACGTGCTCGGCAGCCAGCGGGGCGCGCTGTATGGGCTGGTGCCGGCCGGCCGCGCATTGTTCGCCGACATGTCCTACCGGCCCAAGCCGGATGTTGGCCTCGCCATCGCGATGGCGGGATTTCCGACCGGCGGTGATCCCGAGCCGCTGCTCGCGGAGATGCGGCGGGTGCTCGCCGCCGCCGCGCAGGGCGAGATCCCGCCCGGGCTCGTGGACGCGGCCAAGCAACAGGAGATCGCGCGGCTGGCGTTCGCCCGCAACAGCATCAGCGGGCTGGCCAGAAGCTGGTCGCGCGCCGTGACCCTCGGCGATCTCGCCTCACCCGACGATCTCGCCCATGCCTATGCGGCGGTCACGCCTGCCGACGTGGCCCGGCTGGCGCGCCAATTGCTCGATCCCGCCCACGCGGTGACCGCGATCCTGACGCCGCGGCATTCCGGCCGCGCGCCGACGCCGCGGGGCTTCGGCGGCGCCGAATCCTTCGCCGCACCGCCTGATCACCCTGTCACGCTGCCGGAGTGGGCGGTCGCGTCGCCGACGGCGCTCGCGACCTCGGCCGAGACGGACTCGCCGGAGATCACCGTGCTGCCGAACGGCCTCCGGCTGATCGTGCAGCCGCAGCACGTGAGCCCGACCGTCTCCGTCTATGGCCATGTCCGGCAAGTCAAGGAGATGCAGGAACCGCAGGGCCGCGAGGGCGTCGCGGCGCTGACCGGCGCGCTGTTCGAATACGGCACACGGACGATGGACCGGCTGGCGTTGCTCAAGGCGGTCGACGACATCGCCGCCGAGCTGAACGCCGGGACCGATTTCTCGCTCAAGGTGCTGACGCCGCGATTCGAGGCCGGGATGCGCCTGCTGGCCGACAACGAGCTGCATCCGGCGTTCCCGGACGCGGCGCTCGAGGTGGTCCGTGGGCAGTTGGCGCAAACCGTTGCGGGCCTTCTGCCCTCGCCCGACTATCGGTTCGATCGGGCGGTCAAAGCGGCGCTGGCGCCTCCGGGCGATCCGACACTGCGCCAGGCCACGCCCGAGACCGTGGCGGCCCTGACCCGTGCCGACGTTCTGGCGTTTCACGCCGCCGCGTACCGCCCGGACCTCACAACCCTGGTGGTCATCGGCGACATCACGCCCGCCCAAGCGCGCGACGTGGTCGAGCGCACGTTCGGCGAGTGGGCGGCCCCGGGCGCCACGCCGGCCATCGATCTGCCCCCTGTGGGTCCGAGCCCGCCGTCGCAGGCCAGGGTCGCCGATGCGAGCAGTCTGCAGGACGCGGTGACCCTCACGCAAACCATCGGCATGCCTGTCGACAGCCCCGATCGATTCATGCTGAGGCTGGGCAACGTGATCCTCGGCAGCGGCTTTTCGTCGCGCCTGTATCGGGATCTCCGCGCCCGGACGGGCTACGTCTATTCCGTGAACAGTTCATTGGACTGGACCCGCACGCGCGCCACTTGGGACGCCACCTTCGGGGCCGATGCCGCCAGCGTGGGGCGCGCGAAGCAGCTGGTGCTCAGTGACGTGCGCGCGATGCAGACGACGCTGGTGAGCGAGGCGGAGCTGGCACGCGCCAAGGCGGAGGTGCTGCGACAGCTTTACATGCAGCACGAAAGCGTCGCGCGGACTGCCGCAGTGTATCTCTATCGCGCCGAGCTTGGTCTGCCGATCGACGCGACGACGATCGCCGCGCGTCGCTATGCCGATGTCACCGCCGAGGACATCCGCCGCGCCTTCGTGACATGGCTGCGTCCCGACGGGCTGTCGGAGATCTCGAAAGGCCCCGACCTCGTGCCATAGCGGGCTGCCGGAGTGGTCGTAGCGACACGGCACCGCACGGCAAATCGACATTTTGAGCGGCGGCGGGTTTCTCGATTGACGCTCCAGAGAGCGGGTGGGACAAGGGGCCGCGCGACGACGCACAGGCACTATACTTTAAGTGTCACAATTTTGTAAATCAAAGGATATTGTCGCATGATCGGTGACGTCTCGCGTCGGGGCTTGATGGGTGTGGCCGCCGCCGCGCCGATCCTTTGGACGATGCCGGACGCGCGCGCCGCCGCCGCCGAGCGGCGGCTATTCTTCACGCCCAAGGGACTGGCCAGGGCACTGGCGCTGAAACAGAGCGGCGCACTGGCGGGCGCATGGGGCACGCTTCGATCGGCGGCCACGGCCGCCACGCGCGCACCCGGCCTGTTCTCGACCACCTATGACCCGACGCGGTGGTGGCAGCGCTACGTCGGCTGGTCGATGAGCAATTGCAGCGCGGCCTATTTGCTGGGCGGCGACATCAAGGATCGGGACCTCGCGATCCAGCTGGCGACCATGGCGTCGGACTACACGCTGTGGGGTGGAAGCAGCTCGATCTATGACGGCGACCTGAACGCCTCGGATCTGCTGTTCGGTATCTGCATGGTGGTCGACTGGCTGGGGGCGGAGCTGCCCGCCGCGACACGCGCCAAGCTGATCGCCACGCTGCGCCAGCGCGGCGCGCACATGGCGACGTTCGCCTCTGGCATCGGCGGGTCGCCTGCCTGGTGGTACCAGGATTATTTGCAAAACCATCTTTGGGACAACGTCACCGGTCTGCTGACCACCGGGCTCGCGCTCCAAAACGACGCTCCAGACGACGCGGCCCGTTTCATCTCCGCGGCGATGAATTGCGCGGCCCCCGCGTTCGCGGCCCTGATGCCGGATGGCGGGACGCAAGAAAGCCCGACCTATTGGGAATTCACCGCCGACAGCGTGCTGAAGTTCCATCATCTCGCCACCGAACTGCTCGGCGCGACGATCAGCCCGCTGTGGATGCGCCGCGCCGCGGCATACCGCATCGCCATGGCGCTGCCGCTGGCCGCCGCGACCAAGAGCGCGTCCGTCGTCAATCAGTCGGACGGCTCGGTGACGCCTTGGTTCGGGCCGGAGTATCAACTTCGGCGCTTGGCGGCGCTGAATCACGACGGCAACGCGCAGTATCTCGCCGACCAACTCGAAGCCAAGGGGCTCGTATATCCGTCGGCGCCGTGGCTGAACTTCGTTTGGTATGATCCGAAGGTTCCGGCGGCGACGACACCGCCACCGTTGCTGAAGCCGTTCACCGACCTTGACCTCGTCGTGGCTCGCAGTGATCGGCGCGGCAACGAATCGATGGTGGTGATGCGCGCGGGTCCGTCGCTCGGCAAGCAGGCACAGCTGCAACATTACGATCACGAGGTCGGGCTCGGCCACTGCCATCAGGACGTCAACCACATCACGCTGTTCGCCGGCGGCCACTTCCTGTTGCGCGACGACGGCTACGCGACGAAAAAACTTACAGTGCAGCACAACACGCTGCTGGTGAACGGCTTCGGACAACTCTACGAGGGCGGCACCTGGACCAACTCGAAGATCCGGCCGCTGCCGGACCAGCAGCCTACGCTTACGATCGTCAACCATTTTGATATCTACGACTATTGGGTGGGCGAGGGAGCCGCCGCGTACGCGCCGAGCACGGCGTTGACCCGTTTCGACCGCCACGTGATCTTCATCAAGCCGAACGTGCTTGTGGTCATCGACGATCTCGCGGCCACGAAGACGTCGAAATTCACGCTGCTCTGGCACACCAGCGCCGCGCCGACGGCTGGGGTCATCGCCAATCAATATCTCGTGGCGTTTCCCGGGTTCTCGCTCGTTGCGGATTTCGTCCTGCCGGCGGGCGCGCAGACTACCCTCGGCAGCCGCCAATTCCAGGTCTCCGTCGCCCCCGGCATGGTGCCGGAGATCATGACGAGCATGGACGCACAGGCCACCCAGGCTGGCGCGGTGTTCGCTTGGGGCGTGCCCGGCACGATCGAACCCGCGACGCTGACGCGTTCGGGCGCGGACTGGATCATCGCCACGCGCAGCCACACGTTTACCGTGACGTTGGCAACCCGCAACGTCGTGGTCACCTGACATTATTCCGGCGCAGTTCAGTTTAACTTCGTATTCTCCGGCCTCGCCCAGCAGGCGCTAACCTAAATTTCGACATCCTGGCGTGACGCGGTGCCCCGCACCGCCTGCTCCCTCCCCCTTGCGGGGAGGGACGGGGTGGGGTGGTGAGGAGAGGGTCTCGGACCGCCGCGTCGTCACTCCGCCGCGAGCTTCGCGGCCGCCCGCTCCCCCTCGATGACCGCAACGCGGCGCTCCACCAATCCGACGATGTGCTCGATCATTCCGTCGCCCGGCATCGTGTGGTCGGTCCGGCCGGCGGCGTAGACCATGTGCTTGCCGCTGCCGCCGCCGGTGACGCCGATATCGGTCATCAGCGCCTCGCCCGGCCCGTTCACGACACAGCCAATGATCGACAGCGTGATCGGCGTCTCGATATGCGCCAGCCGCTGCTCCAGCTCGGTCACCGTTTCGATCACGTTGAAGCCCTGACGGGCGCACGACGGGCACGAAATGATCTTGACCCCGCGATGGCGGATGCCCAGCGACTTCAGCAGGTCCCAGCCGACCAGGACCTCCTCCTCGGGCTCGGCCGACAGCGAAACCCGCAGCGTGTCGCCGATGCCGGCCCACAACAGGTTGCCGAGGCCGATGGCACTCTTGACAGTACCGGCCCGCCGGCTGCCGGCCTCGGTGATCCCAATATGCAGCGGGTGGTCGCATTGCTCGGCGAGCTGCGTATAGGCCGCGACCGCCATGAAAACGTCGGACGCCTTCACGCTGATCTTGAATTCGTGGAAATCGTGGTCCTGGAGAATCTTCGCGTGCTCCAGGGCACTCTCGACCAGCGCCTCCGGGTTGGGCTCGCCGTATTTCTCCAGGAGATGCCGCTCGAGGCTGCCGGCGTTGACGCCGATGCGCATGGAGCAATTGTGGTCGCGCGCCGCCTGGACGACCTCGCGCACCCGCTCCGCGCTGCCGATATTGCCGGGATTGATCCGCAGACACGCCGCCCCGGCCCGCGCCGCCTCGATCGCCCGGCGGTAGTGGAAATGGATGTCCGCGACGACCGGGACCTCGACCTGCCGCACGATCTCGGCCAGTGCGGCCGTGCTCTCCTCGTCGGGGCAGGACACGCGGACGATGTCCACGCCGGCCCGTTGCGCGCGCTGGATCTGGGCCACGGTGGCCGCGACGTCGGTGGTCGGCGTGTTGGTCATCGTCTGCACGGTGATCGGCGCGTCGCCGCCGACCGGGACCGGGCCCACGAAAATCTGCCGGCTGCGACGCCGCTCGATGTCCTGATAGGGGCGATAGCTCATGCGACAGGCTCCGTGGCGGCGGGCCGCCTCACTGGTTGCGCGGCGAGACCCGGAACGGCGGCGGGACGTTCGCGGCGAGCTTGCCGTCGCGGATGGCGTCCGCGTCAAGCGGCAGGTCGCGCCGCACCGATCCGTCAGTGCCGAGCGAAGCGGCCGCCACGCCGTCGACCAGCAATTCCGTGCCACCGGCATTCCCGGTCGTCATCAACAGGGCCGGCTGCGCGCCCGGCGGACCGCTGCGCGCCGGCACCGGCCAGCTCTCACCGACCCGCAGAACCCGGTTCAGCAATACCTGGCCGCGCGAGTCTTTCACCTGGATCCAGGATTCCGAACGCGCCCGCACGACGATCCGCGATCCGGTTTGCGGCAAGGGCGGCGGCGGGGCGGCGGCGGCGGCCTGGCTGGGCGAGACGCTCGGCCCGTCCGGAGGCGGCGCAATAGGCGCGTCCTCGGCCACGATCGCGGGCGGCGGGGTCGCCGGAGCCGGCGGCGGCGACGCCACCGGACGTTCGGCGACCAGGGGCGTGAGGCGATCCGGCACGATCTGGACAGCCTCCGGCCCCGGCCGCTGATCGCCGCTCATGCGATACCACGCCGCATAGGCACCGATGACCAAGACCGCGCCGACCGCGACCACCGCCAGCGCCGGCACGCCGCGCTCCGGCACCGGAGCGGGAAAGCTCAACTCCGTCTTGCGGTTGACCTCGCCGCCCTCGGCGCGGAACCGGCGGGCAATCTCGTCCTGATCCAGACCCAGCGCCTTGGCGTAGGCGCGCACGAATCCGATGGCATAGGCGCTCGCCGGGAGGTCGGCGAGACGGCCGTCCTCGATCGCCTGCATGTACGGCAGCCGAATCCTCAAATGCTCGGAGACCGCCTCCAGCGTCCAGCCATTCGCCTCGCGCGCGAGGCGCAGATCCTGCCCCACGCGGCCGGCCGCCACAGTGTCGACCGCCGGTCGGAATGGCTCATACCGGTCGCCGCGCGCCACCGTCAGGGCCTCGTCCGTCGCCTGCGGCAACCTGTCATCCATGAGCAAGAAGGTGTGGAGCCCGGCACTGACGATCCCGCATCCTGGGTTCAGCCGTCGGCGTCTTCGGCTTCCCGAAGCCCGCCCGCGACAAGGGGGTTCTAGCCCGCACGACCATCCCTTGCCAACGGCCGGCGACAATGTCGGTTCGCCGGGGCGGCCCGACGCGACGAAAAGGTCACGCCCAGGTCACGCTTCAGTCGGGCAAACCGTGCTCGCGCGCCCAAGCGGCGATCGGCTCACGCAGGCTGGCCGCCCCGGCCGCGTTGCGGCGGATCTGCGACAAAACCGGGCGGAACGCCGACAGGTCGAGTTCCGCGAGATACGACTTCACCGGCAGGATCGCGCCGGACGGCATCGACAGGCTGGTCAGCCCCAGGGCGGCGAGCGTCAGCGCCTCCAGCGGCCGGGCGGCGATCTCGCCGCAGACCGATACGGGCACGCCCGCCGCGTCGGCCTGCACCCGGATCTGCTCGAGCACGTCGAGCATGGTCGGGCTCAGCGCATCGTAGCGGCCGGCCAGCGACGGCGTGCCGCGATCGGCGGCGAACAGGAACTGCATGAGGTCGTTGGTGCCAACCGAGAGGAAATCCACCTCTCCCAACAAGTCCGGCAGCTGCCAGAGCAGCGACGGAATCTCCAGCATCGAGCCGATCGACAGCGCCTCGGGCGCCGGGCGCACCCGCTTGGCCTCGGCCAGCAGCAGGTTCCGCGCGGCGCGGAACTCGGCGACGGTGGCCACCATCGGGAACATCACCGACAGCCGCCGCCCGCCGGCTGCCAGCAGCAGCGCCCGCAACTGCTTGCGCAGCAGGGCGGGTCGGTCGAGCCCGATGCGCAGCGAACGCCAGCCCATCGCCGGGTTCTCCTCCTCCGCAGCCGACCCCGGCAGCAACTTGTCGCCGCCGAGGTCGAGCGTGCGAAACAGCACCGGCCGGCCGCCGGCCGCATCCATGACGCGGGCATAGATCGCCGCCTGATCGCCGGTATCGGGGATGGCGCCACGCGCCATCATGGCGATCTCGGTGCGAAACAGGCCCACCCCCTCGGCGCCGGTGGCGTCCAGATGCGGCAGCTCCAGCAGCAGACCCATGTTCAGCATGAGCCGGATTCGCACCCCGTCGCGGGTTCGCCCCAGCCGGTCGCGGATCGCCGCCCAGCCGGCCTGGCGGACCGCCATGTCGTCCTGCGCGCGGGCATAGGCGACCCGCACCTCGTGCTCGGGCCGGAGAATGAGCTGATCCTCGTCGGCATCGAGGATCGCCTGATCGCCGTCCTCGGCCGCTTCCATCACGCCGCGCACGCCGCCCAGCGCCGGAATGCCCAGCGCGCGGGCCAGGATCGCCGCATGGCCGCCGGCGCTGCCCTCCTCGAGCACCAGGCCCGCGATGCCGCGCGCATGCCAGTCCAGCAGTTCCGCCGGGCCGAGCCGGCGCACGACCAGGATCGCGCCCTGCGCCGGGACCGGGGCCAGCGACGACGCGCCACCATCCAGCGCGTCCAGCAGCCGGCCGGCCAGATCCTCCAGATCGGCCAGCCGCTCGCGCAGATACGGGTCGGTGATCCGGCGCACGCGGTCGTGCAGCTCCTCGGCCACGCGGTGCACCGCCGCCTCCGCCGTCAGGCCGCCGCGGATCGCCTCGCCCACTCGCTTCAGCCAGCCGGCGTCCGACGCGACCAGCCGATAGGCCTCCAGGATCTCGCGCGGCGCGTCGCCGTCGGGCAGCCGCGCGGAAATCAGCTCGTCGAGATCCTGCTGCATCACGTCGAGCGCGGTGGCCAGCCGCGCCTGTTCCGCCACCGGATCGTCGGCGAGCACCCGGCGCGGGGCGGCGCGGCTGCCGGAAATCAGGATCGGCCCGACCGCGATGCCGGGCGACAGCGGCGCCCCGGTGAAGCGGCGCGGCACCGTGTCGGCGACCCATTCCGAGGCGCCATCGCCGGCGCCCTGGGCGGCCAGCACCTCGGCCAGCAGCATCGCCACCGTCTCGAGGACCTCCGTCTCCTCCGGGTCATAGCGGCGCGGCGCGCGGTTCTGCACCACGAGCACGCCCTGCACCCGCCCGGCCCGGCGCACCGGCACGGCCAGCATCGAGGCGTACATCTCCTCGCCGGTCTCCGGCCGGTAGGCGAATGCCGGGTGGTTCTGCGCGTCCGGCAGGTTGAGCGGATGGCCGGTCGCCGCGACCAGGCCCACGATCCCCTCGCCCACCCGCAGCCGCGTGCGGCCCACCGCCTCCTGGCGCAGCCCTTCGGTCGCACGCAGTTCCAGCAGATCGCCGGGGCGGGCGGCATAGACCGAACACACCTCGGTGACCAATTCGGCGGCCACCAGCCTTGCGACCTCCCGCAGCGGGGCGGCGTCGCGCGCCATCACGTCTCGCAACCGGGCGAACAGACGACGCCCGGAGGTGAGCATCAGACGCGCGCGGCCAGGGCGGCCTCCGCCTGTGCCACCAGCTCCGCCAGGATCGTCGCCACCGGCTCGACGCTGGTGACCATGCCGATCGACTGGCCGGCCATCACGCTGCCGTGCTCCACGTCGCCCTCGATCACCGCGCGCCGCAGCGCGCCGGCCCAGAAATGCTCGATCGACAATTGCGCCGCCTCGCGCGTCAGCTCGGCCGCCGCCACCGCCCGGATCATCTCCGCCTGGTGCTCCAGGAACCGCTGCGTGCCCGCGTTGGCCAGACCGCGCACCGGGATCACCGCAAACCGCGCGTCGAGCTGCACCGACGGCACCGCGTCGCGGGCGTTGGCGCGCAGGAACGCGGCCTTGAACCGCTCATGCGCGATGCTCTCGGAGGCGGCGGCGAAGCGTGTCCCGAGCTGCGCGCCGGCCGCCCCCATCTCCAGGAACGAGACGATCGCCTCGCCGCGCGCCAGCCCGCCGGCCACGAACACCGGGACCGCCTCGACATGCGGCAGGATCTCCTGCGCCAGCACGGTCAGGCTGACCGGGCCGATATGCCCGCCCGCCTCGCTGCCCTCGATCACCAGCGCGTCGGCCCCGAGCTTGACCAGCCGCCGCGCCATCACGAGCGCCGGGGCGAAGCAGATCAGCCGCGCGCCGCCGTCCTTGACCGCGCGGACCGCGCCGCCCGACGGCACGCCGCCGGCCAGCACCACGTGGCCCACGCCCGCCGCGCGGCAGACGCCGATCAGGTCGAGCAGATCAGGATGCATGGTGATCAGGTTGACCCCGAACGGCCGCCGGGTCCGCGCCTGGGTCGCCGCGATCTCGGCTTCGAGAAGCGCCGGCGTCATGGCGCCGCAGGCGATCACCCCGAACCCGCCCGCATTGGAGATCGCGCTGACCAGATGGCGCTCGCTGATCCAGCTCATGGCCCCGCCCATGATCGCGACCTCGCAGCCGAGGAAATCCGCGCCCCGCCGCCACAGCCGATCGAGCCGCGCGCGGGCCGGCGAGGCGCTCCCGATATCAGGCATCCAGGCCGTACGCGGTGTGCAGCGCGCGGACCGCGAGTTCGGTGTATTCGGCGCCGATCAGCACGCTGACCTTGATCTCGCTGGTCGAGATGACCTGGATGTTGATCCCCTTGTCCGACAGCGCGCGGAACATCGTGCCGGCGACACCCGCGTGGCTGCGCATGCCCACGCCCACGACGCTGATCTTGGCGACATCCGGATCGGCGGTGATTTCGGCATAGCCGATCTCGGCGGCGCTCTCGCCCAGCACCGCCTTCGCCCGCGCGAGCTCCGAGCGGGCCAGGGTGAACGTCATGTCGGTGGTCCCGCTCGCCGAGACGTTCTGCACGATCATGTCGACGTTCACGCCGGCCGTCGCGAGCGGCCCGAAGATCGCCGCCGCGATGCCCGGCCGGTCCGGCACGCCGCGGACCGTGACCTTCGCCTCGTCGCGCGTATAGGCGATGCCGGCCACCAGTTCTTTTTCCAAAATCTCGTCCTCGTCCACGACCAGCGTTCCGGGCACGTCCTGGAAGCTGCTCCGCACCTGCACCCGCACCCGCTGCTTCATGGCGAGCTCGACGCTGCGGGTCTGCAGCACCTTGGCCCCGACCGAGGCGAGTTCCAGCATTTCCTCATACGTGATCTTATCGAGCTTGCGGGCCTTCGCAACGATCCGCGGGTCGGTCGTGTAGATCCCGTCGACGTCCGTGTAGATGTCGCAGCGATCCGCCCTCAGGGCCGCGGCCAGCGCCACCGCCGAGGTGTCCGACCCGCCGCGGCCCAGGGTCGTGACCCGGTGGCGCGGGCCGATGCCCTGGAAGCCCGCGACCACCGGCACCTGCGGCATGGCCATGCGGTGGATCAGCTCCTCGCCGTCGATGCGGTCGATCCGCGCCCGCCCATGCGCGTCGTCGGTGACCAGCGGGATCTGCCAGCCCATCCAGCTGCGCGCGTCCACGCCCAGATCCTGCAGCGCGATGGCGACCAGCCCGGCGGTCACCTGCTCGCCGGTCGCCACCACCGTGTCGTATTCGCGCGCGTCGTGCAGCGGGCTCAGCGCCTGGCACCAGCCGACCAGCTGGTTGGTCACGCCGGCCATGGCGGAGACGACGACCGCGACCTCGTGCCCGGCATCGACCTCGCGCTTCACCCGCACCGCGACATTGCGGATACGGTCGAGATCGGCGACCGAGGTGCCGCCGAACTTCATTACGATGCGGGCCATGCGGGGAGTTCCGGGCGCGGGCGACGAGGCCCGGGCGATGTGCTTGAACGCGGGAGGGTCCACATACCGGCCGGACAGGGAGCGGGCAACATGCGAGCCACGTCGCAAGCTGGGGTCTCGTCTGCCGAGATCGCGAAATTCGACGCGCTGGCCGGGCGCTGGTGGGACCCGCGCGGCCCGATGCGCGAGCTGCACCGGATGAACCGGCTGCGCACCGGCTGGGTGGGCGAGCGGATCGCCCGGCGGTTCGGGCCGGACGGCGTGCGCCTGCTCGACGTCGGCTGCGGCGCGGGCATCGCCGCCGAGGCTTTTTCGCGGCAGGGCCACGACGTGCTGGGCCTTGACGCCGCCGCCGAGGCGATCGCCGCCGCGCGCGTCCACGCCGGGGATCTGCCCGTTGCCTACCGGGTGGGGGCGGCCGAGGATCTGCGGGCCGAGGGGCTGCGGTTCCAGGCGATCACCGCGCTCGAGGTCATCGAGCACGTGCCCGACCCGGCCGCCTTCGTGGCGACCCTGGCGGCGCTGCTGGAGCCGGGCGGCCTGCTGTTCGTCTCGACGATCAACCGCACGATGCGCAGCTTCGCGGTGGCCATCGTGGGCGCCGAGCACGTCGCGCGCATCGTTCCGCGCGGCACGCATGACTGGAGGCGCTTCGTCACCCCGGCGGAGTTGTCCCGCCACATGCGCGGCGCCGGCCTGCGGCTGGCCGACGTGGCCGGCATGGTCCCGGAAATGCTGGCCGGCCCCTGGCGGCTGAGCCGCGACACCGCGGTGAACTATCTCGCAATGGGCGAGGCGGGCCCGACGCGGTAATCTGGCTCCCCGCGCGTCGGGAGGCCGGGATGCCTTGAAACGATCTCCTGCTCGGGCCCGTCCCTCCCCACCAGGGGACGGAGCCACTATTTTTCTCCTTCCCCCGCGTGGGCCGGGGTGGGGGTCGCGGGACGCAAGGATGTCGCGAACCGCGACCGCGATCGCGTCCAGATGACCCAGCCCGTCGCGCGCCGCAAAACGAAACGTCCGAAACCCCTCTCGCGAGCACGGCATCGCGGACCGCATCATGATGGGCCTGCGCGTCACCGCCCTGCTGATCGCGTTCCGCCTCGATCACCAGGTGGTCGGCATACCATACAAATCGAGGACATAGCCGCGAAACGCGGCCTGTCTGCGGATATGCTGGCCCTCGGTTCGCAGCGTGCGCAGGACGGTCCACAGCCGCCGTTCCGGCACCGTCGTGTCCCGGCGCAGCGCACGGGCGCGCAGGATGTCGGCGGGAATGGGCATGACAAATACTGGCCGATATGGGTATGAGTCTCTATCTGATTCGATATGGTGAACCCCACCACACGTCGCCTTCACCCTCGCCCTTGATGGGGGATTGGGCTGCGAGGCGGACCGATCGGGGTGGGGCTGACGCCGCCTCGACCAAATTGCGGCCGCGTCTCGGGAATCACCCCTCCACGTCCGCATTCGGATGCCCGGCCTCGATTGCCGCCATGAAGCCCAGGATCAGGTCGCGGCTGCGGAACCGACCATAAGCGGCGACTTCCTGTTCGCGCACGATTGGGAAGGTCGACAGCACATACTCCGCGTCGTCGCGGGTCAGCCCGTACAGCAGGAAGAACAACGCATCGAGCCGGGCGCGGCGGCGCAGCCGGTCCTCCGGATCCCAGCGGAACGGTTTTCCGGCGAAACCCATGGCGCGGGCGAAGGCGTCCAGGTCGTGCGCGGTGTAGGTGAGGTGCAGCACGTCCTCGCGGATGATCTGTCTTGCGGTCTGCGAGCCGAATGATTGGGAATAGGCTTCTGCCGGGACGACGGGGAGCTGTTCGACAATAAACAAATTCTACGTATTACCATGTAACTTCTGTCTAGCCACGAAATCCAGAGCGAAGCAGTTGAGGTTAGACAGCAGCAATACGCTCGATTCTGTATAAGTCGTCGTCGCGGTTGCACCGATAGCCGGTAGTATAAGCGGCAATTTATTTCCTGCAGCTATAGACGGTATACAAGCTGCGATCATTGAACGCATATTCGTTGCGGAGCTTATGTCCTTAAAGGCGAGCAAAAAAGGGAGACCGTCTGGTAAATCAACTTCGCAGGTAGATACCCAGAACTGCGGCGTCGGTCTGAACGTTGGGTCCACGTGTTGCGTCCCGCTTGTCGGCTCAGGCTGCGCCGGACGATGCACATTCTCCGAGTTAACCACCACCGACGCCGCGCGATGGTCGTACGCCTGCACCATCTTTCCTTCATATAGCGGCACGAACTTTGCCGCCCCCTTCTCCCACCCCCCGCCGCGCACCTTATACGCGCCCATCTCGCGCAACTGCGCCTCGGTGCGGAACTTCCCGCTGTCGTTAGTCATGTGAAACGTCGTTGCGTACCGCACCGGCCACACCGCGCGTGGCGGGCTCTCGCGGCGATCGACCAGCACCGGCAGCCGCGCGTAGATCCCGCGAGTGATCTCGGCATCCCGCGCGGTGCGGAAGATCGGCGCGGTGCCGGTGTTCGGGTTGACCGCGGCGAAATCCTCGGGCGTGAGCGTGAACGCCTCCCGTTCCGCCGCGACCGAATCCTGCTGGAAGAACGCGCATTGCGCCGCCGCGAAACGTCGCTTCACGCCGCCGAACACCAATACGGAAAACTTGAAGCGCGTATCGACATCCGGGAAGAACGGCGCCAACCCCACCGTGTGCCGCCGGTTCTCGAAATCCAGCAGCGAACCGAGCCGCCCCGTCGTGCTGATGCTCCGAAAGAACGGCGCCGCGCCCAGATCGGCGGCGATCCCGGACGGGACCAGCACGCCGACGATCCCGTCCGGTCTCACCAGCCGCGCCGCACGCTCCACCATCAGCGAATAGACGTTGATGTCGCCGCCGGACAGCAGGGGATAAGCGCCGGCCGTGCGGGCGACCCGTGCCGCCGCCTCGGCGATGCCGGTCGCCTCGTCATACTCCGCGACGATGGGATCGCCCGCCTTTCGCAACGCCGCGATCTGCCGCTTTCGCTCAGCTGCCGTCTGCGCCCGCGCGATATCCGGTACGCGGGCGGCGAACCATTCCACCTCCTGCATCTTCATGCGGTCCCAAGGCGGGTTGCCGATCACCGCGTCGAACCCGCCGGGCGGCGATTGCTCCTGCCACTCGTCCCAAACACCCGGAAACGCAGCCTCCCAGTGCAGGAAATGCCGTTTCGCCGCGAGC
>CBDFGB010000022.1:0-136577 GCA_965246915.1 Acetobacteraceae bacterium | reverse complement strand
TCCATCTGTCGCAATGCCGGCTTGCGCCGAAAACCCTTGCGATGCTTACGCGGCCTCTGCCAGGCGCCCGCCGATGGCGAGTCCGCCCGGTCCGACGGTCACGGCGACCCGCTCGCCGTCGGCGATCGCCCCCTCTAGCAACTGGCCGGCCAGCGCATTCTGTAGGCTGCGCTGGATGACGCGCTTGAGCGGCCGCGCCCCATAGACGGGGTCGTACCCCTCCCGCGCCAGCCATTCGAGCGCCGCGTCGTCCAGATCGAGGGTGATGTGCCGGTCGGCCAGCAACGCGCGCAGGCGACCGAGCTGGATATACACGACGGTTGCCATGTCAGCGCGCAACAGGCGGCGGAACAGCACCACCTCGTCCAATCGATTGAGGAATTCCGGCCGGAAATGCCGTCGCACCAGATCCATCACCCGCCCGTAGACCAGCGCCAGATCCTCGCCTTCCGGCTGGCCCGCGATCACCTCGCTGCCGAGATTGCTGGTCAGCACGATGATCGTGTTGCGGAAATCGACCGTCCGTCCCTGCCCGTCGGTCAGTCGTCCGTCGTCGAGGACCTGCAGCAGGATGTTGAAGACATCCTCGTGCGCCTTCTCCACCTCGTCGAACAGGATCACCTGGTAGGGTCGACGGCGCACCGCCTCGGTCAGCACGCCGCCCTCGTCGTAGCCGACATAGCCGGGGGGCGCGCCGATCAGGCGGCTGACCGCATGCTTCTCCATGAACTCGCTCATGTCGATGCGAACCATCGCCCGCTCATCGTCGAACAGGAATTCGGCCAGCGCCTTGGTCAGCTCGGTCTTTCCCACACCGGTCGGACCGAGAAAAAGGAAGCTGCCGATCGGCCGGTTCGGGTCCTGCAACCCCGCGCGCGCCCTTCGTACCGCGTCGGCCACCGCTTTCAGCGCATCCTCCTGGCCGACCACGCGGCGGCGCAGCGCATCCTCCATGCGCAGCAGTTTCGCGCGCTCACCCTCCAGCATCTTGTCGACCGGGACACCGGTCCAGCGCGAGACCACACCGGCAATCTGCTCCGCGTCGACTGCTTCGTTGACCAGTTTGCCGCCCTCGGCCGCGGCAGCCTGCTGGCGCTCCAGGTCGGGAATGACGCCATAGAGGAGCTCGGACGCGCGGCCGAGATCGCCGCGGCGCTGCGCCACCTCGACCTCGCTACGGGCCTGATCGAGCCGCTCCGTCAGTTTCTGACTGTCAGTGACGCGGTCCTTCTCCGACCGCCATGCCGCCGTCAGCGCGTCGGATTTCTCCTCGAGACCGGCAAGCTCCGTCTCCAGCTTGTCCAGCCGGTCGCGGCTTGCCGGATCGGACTCCTTGCGCAAGGCCTCGCGCTCGATCTTGAGCTGCAGCACCCGGCGGTCGAGTTCATCAAGCTCCTCGGGCTTGCTGTCGACCTGCATGCGAAGGCGGCTGGCCGCCTCGTCGATCAAATCGATTGCCTTGTCCGGGAGAAACCGGTCGGCGATGTAGCGGTTCGACAAACTCGCCGCAGCGACAAGGGCGGCATCGCTGATACGCACACCATGGTGCAGCTCGTACTTCTCCTTGATGCCGCGCAAGATGCTGATCGTGTCGGCGACAGATGGTTCGCCCACGAACACCGGCTGGAACCGCCGGGCGAGCGCCGCGTCCTTTTCGATATACTTGCGGTATTCGCTAAGAGTCGTGGCGCCCACGCAATGCAGCGCCCCGCGCGCCAGTTCCGGCTTCAAAAGATTGGAAGCGTCCATCGCCCCGTCGCTACGGCCGGCACCGACGAGCGTATGCATCTCGTCGATGAACAGCACGATCTCGCCCGCCGCTTGTTCAATCTCGGCCAGCACTGCCTTCAGCCGTTCCTCGAACTCGCCGCGATACTTCGCGCCGGCGACGAGCGCCCCAAGGTCAAGCGCCATGAGCCGCTTGCCCTTCAACGCTTCCGGCACGTCGCCATTGACGATACGCAGCGCGAGGCCCTCGACAATGGCTGTCTTGCCGACGCCGGGCTCGCCGATCAGCACGGGGTTGTTCTTGGTGCGACGGGCGAGCACTTGAATGGTGCGCCGAATCTCCTCATCGCGGCCAATCACCGGATCAAGTTTGCCCTCGCGCGCCGATGCGGTGACATCGCGGGCATATTTCTTCAACGCGTCGAAATTGCTCTCCGCGGACGGGCTGGTGACCTTGCGGCCCTTGCGAAGATCGGCGATCGCGCGGGTCAGCGCCTGCGGGGTGGCGCCGGCCGCTCGAAGCGCCCGTCCAGCGGGCGTGTCACTGGCTGCGACCGCGAGCAGCAGGCGATCCTGCGCCACATAGTCGTCTCCGGCGCGCTCCGCGTCCTGCTGCGCGGCATCCAGGGCCCGGACGAAGCCCGGGGTCGCTTGCGGCCCCGCCGCGGCACTGCCCTGAACTTTCGGCAGCTTGGCGAGTTCGGTCGCCACGCCAGCGCGGACCGGCTTGTCGTCGGCGCCGGCATTGCGAATGAGGCCGGCGGCGGCACCCTCCTCGTCATCGAGAAGCGCCTTGAGCAGATGCTCCGGTGTCAGCTGGGGGTGGAACTCGCGTATCGCGATGGTCTGCGCGGCTTGCAAAAAGCCTTTGGCGCGTTCAGTGAACTTCTCGATATCCATGTTTCGATCCCATTCGAGGCGACCACGGCGCGACGCCCCACCGGATCGATCCGTTGTCGGCAGCGCCACGCATGCCTATGAAATGGGCAGTCCCGCGGGCCGCCTCAAGAGCGAGGCGGCCCGCGAAAGGGGTCAGTGAAGAACGCCGAGCAGCCATAGCAGAAGGATGATGGGAATGGGGATGCCGATCAGCCAGAGCAGAATGCCTTTCACGCGAACCTCCGGAGGGTGACAACCCATCCGGAACGCCCTCGCAGTGATCAGGTTGCGGGCGGCGCGGACATCCTCACGACCGTACATTCGAGGCCTCGCATCTCGGCAGCGGCTTTCATCGCCTCGGGCAAGTCTAGGCAGCCGCGGGACGCAGCCGTTTGCCAAGTCTCCCAATTCGCGCGACTCCGGCAAGCCGCCGGTCCAGGAACGCAAGCGTATCGGCATCGCCCTCGCTGGTGTCGGCGATCCAACGCAGCAACGTCGTCCCGTATACGCCCAGCAAGATCGCCCGCTTGGTATACCAACTGAAATCGGCCGAGCGGTCGCCCGCCGCGTGCCAGATCACGTCGATGGTGCGGGCGGCTGTGCGCGCCGCCGCGGCTTGATTGCCCGGCCTCGCCAACACGGCGAGAGCGCGGCGAACCGCCTCGCGTTCGCTCCCCGCCTGGCGCAGTCGCAGCGCGATCAGAGCGCGCACGCGTCTGGAGAGGCGCAACTCGGAAATGCCCTCCGACCGGGCCGCCTCCTCCATGCGGCGATCGGCGACGTCACAATACGTTTCGACCATATCGCTCGCGCCGCCAGGGAACAGTCTCGCCGTATCAGCGGGATCACTCAGCGCGCGTCGCAAGGCCCGCGAGGTCCATCCGTCGTACGGGACATGGGGCAGCACGGCCTCGATCGCCGCGTCGCGTTCGGCGGAGCGCTCGGGCGGGGTCATCGCGCGGCCTCCCGCGCCAGTTCCTCGTTAAAGGCGAACTTCGAAAAGTCGATCATTCTCATCGTATAGAGGATCCCATCGAGATGATCGGCCTCGTGCTGGACGACCCGGGCGTGGAAACCCGAGGCTTGGCGATCGACCGGCTCGCCCTGCGCATCCAAACCCCGATATCGAATCCGCGCGAGGCGGGGCACCACGCCCTGCAGGCCCGGGATGGACAAGCACCCCTCCCAGGCGGCGGCGACCTCGTCATCGATTTGCGCCAGTTCAGGGTTGATGACGACGGACGTGCCCATCGCCTCGTCGCCCGGGCACCCGCTGGCCCGGGGACCTGGCACGCGGAAGACGAACAGGCGAACGGGCACATGCACCTGGGGCGCGGCCAGCCCCGCCCCACCCGCGTCGTCCATCGTCTCGATCATATCGGCGATCAGCCGACGGATCTCCGGGTCGGCGGGGTCGGCGACCGGCTCGGCGCGTTGGAGCAGAACGGGATGCCCCATGCGGGTGATCTTTCGAATGGCCATGACGGCAAGATGGGGCGTGCGAAAGGGTTTGGCGAGGCCGGCCTCGCGTGCTATGGCCGCCGCCTTCCGCAGGCGTCGACACGCCGGCATGTTCCTGTGCGTCCCGATGGTCGGGAGGCAATCACCGAGAGGAGTAGGCGGCCAAGTGCAGGTTCTCGTTCGTGACAACAACGTCGATCAAGCGCTCAAGGCGCTCAAGAAGAAGATGCAGCGGGAAGGAATCTTCCGCGAGATGAAGCTGCGCCGGCATTTCGAGAAGCCCTCCGAGCGTCGCGCCCGTGAAGCCGCCGAAGCGGTCCGCCGCGCCCGCAAGATGGAGCGCAAGCGACTCGAGCGCGAAGGCTTCTGACGCGTATCGCTGGTCCCTCGGTTTGCGATCGCGCTTGCCGGACTTGACCCGGCACTCCCGGGCCTGAGGGCCGGACCGTTCGGGTTGAGATCGCCGGGGCAAGCTCGATGCGTACGGCCTTCCCTCACAACCGGACCGTCCAGACCGCCGCCGCTGAAACGACATAGAAAACCGCGGCAAGCAGGAACGGCGCGCCGGGCAAGGTCCAGGTGTTCGCCGTGACCGCGATGCCGAAAACGGTGGCGATCAGGATGGGGCTGACCACCGCGGTCGCGCCTTCGACCGCCGACAACGCGCCCATCACGCGCCCCTGCCGCTCCGGCCCCGCGGCCGTGGACGCCAATGAGCGAACGGCCGGGTTGGCGATGCCGCCCAGTGCCTGCAGCATCACCGCCGCCATGATCTGCCAACCTTGCGTCGCGAACCCCATCGCGACATAGGCGGCCGCATTCATGGCGAACCCCAACACAGCCGTCCGCGCCTCGCCCAGCCAAGACACCGCTCGCCGCACCAGCAGCGTCTGCACGCCGACGCTGACAACCCCGAGCAACGCGAGTGCAAAGCCGTTCTCCCGCGTGCCCCAGCCGAACCGCAGCCCATTGGCCAGCACGAACACGGTCTGCAGGGTGTTCAACCCGAACAGCAGCCCGACCCAGGCAAGCGCAAGATGCCGCAGCATCCGTTCCGACCACAGCAGCCGAGCCGAGCCCAACGGGCTGGCCGCCTTCCAGAGAAACGGCTGCCGACGCGACGCCGGAAGCGATTCCGGCAGCACGAAGACGCCGTAGGCGAGGTTCAGCACCGACAATCCGGCGGCGGCCAGGAATGGCAGGCGCAGATCGATCGCGCCCAGCAGCCCGCCGACCGCCGGCCCGACCACGAAGCCCAGGCTGAACGTGGCGCCAATCCAGCCGAACCGGCGCGCCCGTTCCTCCGGCGTGGAGACGTCGGCGATATAGGCGCTGGCGGTCGAGAAATTGGCCGAAGTCGCTCCGGCGACGGCCCGGCCGACGAACAGGAAGAACAGGCTCGGCGCGAAGGCCAACAGGATATAGTTCAGTCCCAACCCGGCCAGCGACAGCAGCATGACCGGCCGCCGGCCGAACCGGTCCGAAAGACTGCCGAGAATCGGGGCGGCGAACAGTTGCGCGAGCGCGAAGGTGGCGACCAGCGGCCCCATGATGTAGCCCGCGCCGCCGGCATCCGGTCCGACAAGATGGCGCACCAATTCAGGGACGATCGGCACGACCAGGCCGATCCCCAGCGCGTCGATGCCCAACGTGATGAGTATGAACACCACGGCCGCTTGCCGACGCGGGGCGGCGACAGCCGCCATTACCGCGCTGCCGCCACGGCCACGCATTTGCGCATCACCGAAGGGAGCGCTTCGCCACCCAACGCCGCAACATCGGCCAGAAAGCCGTCGGCCTCGATCGTCGGCACGCGAGCGGCGAGGACGTCGAGATGGAGTTCGAAATGGGTCAAACCGTGGCGGACCTCGCCCACCTTCCGCCATTTGGCCGGCATCGGAGCGGCGCTCGTTGCAGCCTCGCCGCGCCATGGAGCGGCGCGCCATTCGGTGCCCGGCAATTCGACCATGCCGCCGAACAGTCCGCGCGGCGGCCGGCGGCGGAGCAGAACGCGACCGTGGTCATCCTCCAGGAAATAGGCGACGCCGTGCCGCAACGGCCGGGCCCGCTTCGGCTCACGGCGCGGCAGCGCGGCCGCCAGACCCGACCGCCGACCGGCGCATTCGGTCTGCCACGGGCAGAGCAGACACTCGGGGGTCTTTGGCGTGCAGATAGTGGCGCCGAGGTCGAACAACGCCTGCGCGAAATCCGACGGCCGCGCACGCGCCGCCGGGTCCTCACCAAGTTTTGCGGCCGCCTCGCCGATCGCCCGGCGGCCGGCGGGGAGCGGTTCCTCGATCGCGAACACGCGGGCCGCCACCCGCTCGACATTGCCATCCACGGGCACGCCGGGCAGGCCGAACGCGATGGCGGCGATGGCGGTCGCCGTGTACGGGCCGATCCCCGGCAGCGCGCGCAGACCGTCGACGGTCGCCGGAAACGCGCCGCCCGACGACGCGATGGCGCGAGCGCAGGCGTGCAGATTGCGAGCGCGGGCATAGTACCCCAAGCCCGCCCACGCGGCCATGACGTCGGCCTCGGGCGCGGCCGCAAGCGCCGTGACGTCCGGGAAGCGGATGAGGAATCTGTCATGATACGGTATGACGGCGGCGACCGTCGTCTGCTGCAGCATGATTTCACTGAGCCACACGCGGTACGGGTCCGCGATCGCCCCCGGCGGCGCCCGCCAGGGCAGGTCCCGCCGGCTCCGGTCGTACCAGGCCAGCAGGGCGGAGGCGGCAGGGACCACGGAGCGTGTATGGCGAGCCCTCCCGACGACGACAAGCGACACGTCTATGGCCCGCGCGCCGTCGCGGCCCTGTTGCCGTCGGTCCTCCGCCCCGCGTTCAAGCGGCGCAGCCCGGCGTCGGCCCGGATACTTTCGGATTGGGAGGCGATGGTCGGCCCGGCGATGGCGGCCGTGACAATCCCACGCCGGCTCAGCGCGGGCGTGCTGACGATCGGCTGCTCCGGGCCGGTCGCGTTGGAGTTGCAGCATCTGTCCGACCAGGTGGCGGCACGGATCAATGCGTATCTCGGCTCGACCGCCGTCGCGCGTATCCGCTTGGTGCAGGAATTTCATGCGACCTTGTCGCCCACCCCGCCGGCATTCGATGCCGCGGCGGAGGCCAGAGCGACGCAGGCCGTCGCGTCCTTGCCCACCGGGCCGCTTCGGGATTCGCTGTTGCGGCTCGGCACGCGAATCCTCGTGCGCCGCGCCTGAGTCTATATGTCGCCAAAACGTGGAGGACTCCGATGGCCCCGACCCGCCGCCTGCTGCTCGCCAGTGCCTTGGCCCCTCTGCTGCGGTCCGTCGCACGGGCCGAGGACGCCCGCATGGGAGATCGGGCGGTCGGGCGCGACGACGCGCCGGTAACGGTGGTGGAGTATTTCTCGCTGACCTGCCCGCATTGCGCGCGGTTCGCTCGCGACACCTATCCGAGGATCAAGAGCGAGCTGATCGACACCGGCAAGCTGCGCTACGTCTTTCGCGACTATCCACTCGACAAGGTTGCGCTCACCGCCGCCCAGGTCGCCCGCAGCCTGCCGCCGGCGCGCTACGAGCCGTTCACCTTCGCGTTGCTGGCGTCGCAGGATCGTTGGGCGTTCGCGCGCGGCGTCAACTCCACCGACGAACTCGCCAAGATGGCAGCCCTGGCAGGCCTGCCGCGTGCCGCGTTCGATGCGGCGGTGGCCGACACCGCGCTGCGCGACGCCATCCTGGCGGAGCAGCAGCGGGCCGAAAGCACCTATCGCGTCGACTCGACTCCGACGTTCATCTTCAGCGGCCCGAAGGCCAAGGATCGGCGCGAGTCGGGCGAGCTGTCCTACGACAAGTTCGCCACGGTCGTCGCGGAGGTCGCCGGCGTGACGGGATAGCCACTGCCGTAGGATGACATCTTGCCCGCCAGCTTCGTTCGCCTCCGAATCGTCGGCTTCAAGAGTTTCGCCGAGCCGACCGTCGTCGATCTGCTGCCGGGCCTGACCGGGATCGTCGGGCCAAACGGCTGCGGCAAGTCAAATGTGGTCGAGGCGCTGCGCTGGGCGATGGGGGAGAATAGCGCACGGAGCCTGCGTGGCGGGGAGATGGACGATGTGATTTTTGCCGGTACCGCGCACCGGCCGCGCCGCGACCTCGCGGAGGTGACGCTGTGGCTGGACGATACGTCGGGCCTCGCGCCGCCTCCGTTCGACCGTGAGCCAGAACTGCAAATTTCCCGACGGATCGAACGGGAGAGTGGCAGCGTCTATCGGGTCAACGGCCGCGAGGCGCGGGCGCGGGACGTGCAGACGCTGTTCGCCGATCTCGCGACCGGCGCGCGGTCGTCGGCCATGGTCAGCCAGGGGCGGGTGGCTGCCGTCGTGTCCGCTTCGCCCGGCGAGCGCCGCACGATCCTCGAGGAGGCAGCCGGGATCACCGGCCTGCATGCGCGGCGGCATGAAGCGGAGCTGAAGCTGCGCGCCACCGAGACCAATCTTTCCCGCGCCGAGGATGTGCGGGTGCAGTTGGCAGGGCAGCTCGAGGGGCTGCGGCGACAGGCGAAACAGGCGGCGCGGTTTCGCACGATCGGCGAGACGATCCGAGAGGCCGAGCGCGACCTGCTGGCGATCCAGCAGGCGGCGGCCGTCCGCGCTCTGCAGGGTGCCGAGGCCACCTTCGCGGCAGCGCGGGAGACGGTCGCGGCAGCGGCGGCTGCCGCCATCAAGGGCGAGATGCAGGCGAAAGGGGCTGGGACGCGTCTGCCAAATGCAAGGGCCGAGGAGGGTGCCGCCCGCACCGCCCTGGAACGCGCACGCATCGAGGCCGAGCAAGCCGGGGCGGAAGCGGCGGAGGCCGAACGGGCGATGCGGGCTGCCCGTGACCGCGCAAGCCAGGTCGCCCGCGACCTCGCGCATGCCGAATCGCTGGAGCGTGACGCCGCCACCGCCACCGATCGCCTCGCCGTCGAGGAGACACGGCTCGATGCGGAAGAATGCGCCCATCCGGACCTTTTGGGCCAAGCCCAGGCCGTCGCCATCGAGGCTTCGACCGCTTTGACGGACGCGGAGGCGGCGGCCGAAGCGGCGACCGTGCGATCCGCAGACCTGCTGGCCCGCCATCGCGCTGCCGTCGATGCGCACAAGACCGCCGAGTCCCGCGCGCGGCAGACCGTCGCACGGGCCGCGCAACTCGCCGACGAAGTTGTTCGCGCGCGCTCCGCGCTGGTTCCGGCGAAGCGCCTGGCCGAGGCGACGTGCGCGCGCGACAAAGCCGCGGAGACGCTGCTCGCGGCGACCGCGGCGACCGAGGCGGCCGAACAACGCCGCCATGACGCGCAGAGCGCGGTGGCGGCGACCCGCACTGCGGCGTCGGCCATGGAGGCCACACGGGCGCGACTCGCGGCGGCGGCGCAGGGCGTCGCCGAAGGTCTGGCCGCCTCGGGAGGTGCCGGCTGGCCACGCATACTGGACGTGCTCGACGTGCCACCCGGGTTGGAGGCCGCCCTGGCTGCGGCGCTCGGCGAGGATCTCGACTCCGCGACAGATCCCGCACACGCACGGCATTGGCGCGAGTTGCCCCCGCATGACCCCGCGCCGTTGCCGGAGGGCACCGTCGCACTGGCGGACCTCGTTGGCGCGCCGTCGGCGCTGCGCAGGGCGCTGGCCCAGATCGGCCTGGCGGAGAATGGTTTCGACGCGCTGCAGCCGGCGTTGCGTCCAGGACAAACGCTCGTGTCTCGGGAGGGGGGTGCATGGCGCTGGGATGGCCATACCGTCCGCCCGGGAACACCCCGCGCCGCCGCGGTTCGGCTGCAACAACGCAATCGCCTCGCGGCCTTGCGCATGGATCTGGCCAACGCGGAGGCCGAAGCCGCCTCCGCCCACGCGGCGAGGACGGCCGCGGAGGACATCGAGCGCGCAGCCATAGCCGACGAGCAGGTCGCGCGAACGGCGCGGCGCGGCGCCGAACAGGTGGCGGACCGCATGCGGACGGCGCAACAATCGCTCGCCGCCCAGCAGGAGGCCGCCGCGACCCGGCTCGTCACGCTCGACGAGCAGGCTCTGCGCGCGGAGGCGGAACGCGCGGAGGCCGCCGCCCTCCTCGCCGCGTCGCAGGCGGTGGTCGCATCGCTCGGCGATCCCGGCGCGGCGCGCGCCGAGACCGACCAAGCCCGTCTCGCCCGCATCGCCGCCCGTGAACGTCAGGCCGCGGCAACGACGAATCTTCAGACGATCGAACGCGCCGCCCTGGCCCGGGCGCTGCGACGCACGACCCTTGCCCGCGAGCGGGAGGACTGGACATTGCGGGCCGAGGACGCGCGCGAGCGGGTGGCCGATCTCGCCGCCCGACGGGGCGAAGCGCACGCCGATCTCGCTTTGCGCGAGGCCGCGCCCGATAAGGCGGCCGCCCGCACCGCGTCAGCCAGGGACGCGCTCACGACAGCCGAGGCGGCCCATCGTGCGGCCGCATCCGCGCTCTCGTCGATGGAGGCAACGGCCGTCGCCGCCGATCGTGACGCTCGCAAGGCGGATACCGCGCTCACCGACGCCCGCGAGAATGCAGTGCGAATGGAGTCCGCCCTCGCCGCCGCGCGCCAGGCATGGGGCACGGTCGTCGAACGCGTCCTGGAGCGTCTCGGGGCCTCGCCGGACCTGCCAGAACCCGCCGCCGTCGGCGCCGAGGCGGAGGAACGGGCGCGCCGCCGCCTCGACCGGCTGGTGCGCGAGCGCGACGAGATGGGTCCGGTCAACATGCGCGCCGAGCTGGAGGCGACGAGCGTCGAGGAGCATGTGGCGACGATCGAGCGAGAGACCGCGGAGCTGACCACCGCGATCACGAAGCTGCGCGGTTCGATCGGCCACATCAACCGCGAGGGCCGCGAGCGCCTCGGCCAGATCTTTCACGACATCGACCGGCATTTTCGCGCGTTGTTCGAGCGGATGTTCGGCGGCGGCCGCGCGCATCTGGCGCTGGTCGGCTCGGACGATCCGCTGCTGGCCGGTCTGGAGATTTTCGCGCAGCCGCCGGGCAAGAAACTGGCGTCGCTGTCGCTGTTGTCCGGTGGCGAGCAGGCGCTGGCCGCGCTGTCGCTAATCTTCGCGGTGTTTCGCTGCCAGCCGGCACCGGTCTGCGTGCTGGACGAGGTCGACGCGCCGCTCGACGACGCCAATGTCGGCCGGTTCTGCGCGCTGCTGGACGAGATGGTGCGCGAAACGGGGACGCGCTTCCTTGTGGTCACGCACCACCAGCTGACGATGGCGAGGATGGACCGGCTGTACGGCGTGACGATGCAGGAGCGCGGCGTGTCGCGGCTGCTGTCAGTCGATCTGCAGAGGGCGGCGGAGATGGTCGAGCCGGCACGGATAGCGGCGGAGTAGTGGCGGAAGCCCCGTCCACGGGCGCAAGCGCTGCGTGAATTGTGACAAGCCCTGGCGTTCCAGTGCGTCGAGGTAGCTTGCAAATGATGGATTGCTACGACTGAGATTGGCGTGCGCGGCCTCCGTCGATGCACGCAGCAGTGCCGGGTCGGCATCGTGCAGCCCGCACAGGAAGCCGTCCGGGTGAACGGCGACCACGTCGCCCGGTGCCAGCGCGGACGCCGGGAAGTCCCGCAGGTTCATTGTGAGAATCATTTCGGCCCCGGCCGCTATGGCGGCCGCCAGCACCTGACGGTCGGCCGGATCGGGCAGCGTCAGCGAGTCCATGTGAGCCTCCCAGTCCAACACCTGCGCCTGCGGCAGCGCGCTGTTCATCAAGTTTAACGTGAGTAGCAGGCGGTCCAGTGGCGCCCGACCCGCGGCGACAAGATTGCTGATCCACTCCTCATTTATACGCGTGGTCCATCTCGGCGCGATGATCGAGTCCACGCCGAACTGAACCAGCAGATTCCGCAGTTGGAAGGGATAGAGCAGATTGGCGTCAAGCACGACGAGCGGCGGTGAGGCCGGCCGGTCAGAGCCCATACGTTCGCTCGAGATCCTCTGTGTCGGCTGCGAGCGCCTCCAGCGCTTCGCGAACCGGCTGTTCCCGCGCACGAAGCGCCAATACGTCAGCCAGACGGATGCGTCGGTGCGCGCCTACGCGACGGAACGGCAGCACCCCGACATCCATCCGCCGCCGTACGAGCGGCCGAGAGATGCCCAAGATGCCAGCTGCGTCTCGGGGCGTGATCTCCGCATCATCGGCGAGCACCGTGACGCCATCGGCGGTGGACAGCCGTTCGAGAAGATCGGCAAGGGCGGGGAGAGCGGCGGTGGGCAGTGCAAATGCGTCTTCGGTCCCATCGCCGCGCACAAGGCGAACATCGGCATGTGTCGCATCGCGCAGAGCCGCAGCTCCGCGCGCACCGCTTTGCCGCTCCGCGAGCGGTATGGAATGCCGGACTGGTGACTGGATTGGCATTATGCCACGCTACACTTTATGTGAAACATCTGGAAGCGCGCTAATGACGTAAGGGCGTCGCGCCTTCAGGCCACCGGGTCGAGAAACCGTCGGCCCTTCCCTATCCCGCCCTCATCTGCGAGGTTCCGCCCCGCTCAGAACGAGGGGGTTTCCGCCCGATGGCCCTGTCTCCGCTCGCCGGCAAGCCGGCCCCGGACAGCCTGCTGATCGATGTCGCCGCCCTTGAGCGCGCCTACGCCGAGCGCCGGCCCGACCCGGGACAGGCCACCGAACGGGTCAGCTTCGGGACCAGCGGCCATCGCGGCACGCCCTCCTCCGGGTCGTTCAACGAGGCGCACATCCTGGCCATCACCCAGGCGATCGTGGAGTTCCGTCACTCCAAAGGCACCAACGGGCCGCTGTTCATGGGCCTGGATACGCATGCGCTGTCGGCGCCGGCACAGCGCACCGCTCTGGAGGTCCTGGCCGCCAACGGCGTGCAGACCGTCATTTCCCGGAACGGCGAGGCGACCCCCACCCCTGCCATCTCCCGGGAGATCCTGGTCCATAACCGGGGCCGCACCGAGGCGTTCGCGGACGGCATCGTCATCACGCCCTCGCACAATCCGCCGGAGGATGGCGGCTTCAAATACAATCCGCCCGACGGCGGCCCGGCCGACACCGACGTCACGAAATGGGTGCAGGACCGGGCCAACGAGCTGCTTCGCGGCGGCAATGCGGACGTGAAGCGCATCCCGCTCGCCGAGGCGATGCGGGCGGATACGACCCACGAACGCGACATGATCCTGCCCTATGTCGAGGATCTGCCGTCGGTCGTCGACATCGCCGCCATCCGCGACGCGAAGCTGTCACTCGGGTGCGACCCGCTGGGTGGCGCGTCGCTGCGCTACTGGGAAGCGATCAACACGGTCCACAAGCTCGACATCGAGATCGTCAACACGACGATCGACCCGCAATTCGGCTTCATGACGGTCGACCACGACGGAAAGATCCGGATGGATTGCTCCAGCCCCTACGCCATGGCAGGGCTACTGGGGCTGAAGGACCGTTTCCGTGTCGCCTTCGCAAACGACCCCGACGCCGACCGCCACGGCATCGTCACGCAGGCCGGGCTGATGAACCCGAACCACTACCTCGCGGTGGCCATCCGCTATCTCCTGAGCCACCGGCCGGACTGGCCGGCCAGCGCCGTGGTCGGCAAAACCCTGGTCAGCAGCGACATGATCGACCGCGTCGTGAAACGGGCCGGCCGAGTCCTGTCGGAAACCCCGGTCGGCTTCAAATGGTTTGCCCCCGGCCTGTTCGCCGGCACGTGCTGTTTCGGGGGCGAGGAAAGCGCCGGCGCCAGCTTCCTCCGCCGCGACGGCCGCGTCTGGTCCACCGACAAGGACGGGCTGATCCTGGATTTGCTGGCGGCCGAGATCACCGCGCGGACCGGCCGGGACCCAGGCGAGCACTATGCGGAGCTCACGCGCGATTTCGGGGCACCCTCCTACGTCCGCATCGACGCGGCGGCGACGCCGGAGCAGAAGGCGCGCCTGGGCAGGCTATCGCCGGAGGCCGTCACGGAATCGACGCTTGCCGGCGACCCCATCACGGCGCGACTGACGCGAGCGCCCGGCAACGATGCGCCGATCGGCGGGTTGAAGGTCACGACCGACAGCGGCTGGTTTGCGGCCCGCCCCTCGGGCACCGAGAACGTCTATAAGATTTATGCCGAAAGCTTTCGCGACGACGCGCATCTGCAAACCATCGTCGCGGAGGCCAAGGTCATCGTTGACGCGGCGCTCGCCGCCGCGTGACGGAGATTGCGTCCACCATCAACACCACAGGTGATCCGATGAAGGCGACCCAGACCCTGCATGAGACCGGCCAGAGCATCTGGCTCGACAACATCACCCGCGAGCTGCTGAACAGCGGCACCCTGGCGCGCTACATCGCGGAGTGGTCGGTCACCGGCCTGACGTCGAACCCCACCATATTCGACCACGCGATCAAGAAGAGCAGCGACTACGACGCCGATATCCGCGCCCAGAGCGGGGACGCGAATTCGGGGCCGACGCGCTCTGGCGAGGATTTGTTCTTCGATCTGGCGTTGGTCGACATCAGCCGGGCAGCGGACCTGTTCCTGCCGATCTTCGAGCGCACCGCGGGCGTGGATGGCTGGGTGTCGCTCGAGGTCTCGCCGCTGCTGGTGCACGACACCGAGGCGACGCTGAAGGTTGCCAAGGAGCTGCACGCGCGGGCCAAGAAACCTAACCTTTTCATCAAGATCCCGGGCACGACCGAGGGGTTGCCGGCGATCGAGGAGGCCATTTTCGCCGGCGTGCCGGTCAACGTGACCCTGCTGTTCTCCCGGGAGCAGTATCTGGCGGCGGCGGACGCCTACATGCGCGGCATCGAACGGCGGATCGAGGCCGGCCTCAATCCGGACGTGGCCTCGGTCGCGTCGCTGTTCATCAGCCGCTGGGACGTGGCGATCAAGGACAAAGTGCCGGAAGCACTGGTCGATCACCTTGGCCTCGCCGTGGGCGCCGTCGCCTATAAGGCCTATTGCGAGCTGCTGGCCTCGCCCCGTCTGATGCGGGCGATGAACGCCGGCGCGCGGCCGCAGCGGCTCCTGTTCGCCAGCACCGGCACAAAGAACCCGAAGGCCGCCGACATCTTGTATATCAAGGGTCTGGCGGCCCCGCTCACCGTCAACACGATGCCGGAAGGCACGTTGAAGGCCTTCGCGGAGCATGGCGAGGTCGGCGCGCCGATTCCTCCGGACGGCGGCGACGCGGAGGCGGTGCTGGCCAAGTTCGAGGCGGCCGGCGTGGACGTCCAAGCGCTCGCGCAACGGCTGCAGGACGAGGGGGCGGCGTCTTTCGTCGACTCCTGGAATGAATTGATGGGTGTCATCAAGGAAAAAAGCGCGGCGCTCGAACACGCCGCCGAGTAAAGCCGCCGCCAGACGGCCCAGCACGAAACAGGGGAAGACGATGCAACTCGGAATGATCGGGCTGGGCCGGATGGGGGCGAACATGACCCGTCGGCTGCTGAAGAGCGGTCACGACGTCGTGGTGTTCGACATGTCGCAGCAGGCGGTGGCCGAACTGGAGAAGGACAAGGCGCGGGGGGCGAGCGCGCTCGCCGACCTGGTGGGAAAGCTCGACAAGCCGCGGGCGATCTGGCTCATGGTGCCGGCCGCCGTGGTCGACCGCAGCATCGCCGACCTGCTGCCGCATCTGGAGGCGGGCGACATCCTGATCGATGGCGGCAATTCTTATTATGTCGACGACATCCGCCGCGCGAAGGAGTTGTCGGCCAAGGGCATCCACTATGTCGATGTCGGCACCAGCGGGGGCGTCTGGGGGCTGGAGCGCGGCTACTGCATGATGATCGGCGGCGAGAACGAGATCGTCGCCCATCTCAACCCGATCTTCCAGACGCTGGCGCCGGGCATCGGCGACATCCCGCGCACGCCGGGCCGCGAGGCGGCGGGCGGCACGGCCGAGCTGGGCTATCTGCATTGCGGCCTGAACGGCGCCGGGCATTTCGTCAAGATGGTGCATAACGGCATCGAATACGGCATCATGGCAGCCTATGCCGAGGGGATGGGCATCCTGCGCTCGGCCAACATCGGCAAGCGCGAGCACCAGATCGACGCCGAGACGACGCCGCTGCGTGATCCGGAGAACTACCAGTTCGACATGAACCTTCCGGATATCGCGGAAGTGTGGCGGCGCGGCAGCGTGGTGGCTTCGTGGCTACTGGATTTGACGGCGATCGCGTTGCTGGAGGATCCGGCGCTGGCGAAGTTCGCCGGCCGGGTGTCGGATTCCGGCGAGGGCCGCTGGACGATCAAGGCGGCGATCGACGAGGCGGTGCCGGTGCCGGTGTTGACCACAGCGCTGTACGAGCGATTCACCTCGCGCGGCGAGGCGGACTTCCAGGACAAGCTGCTGTCGGCAATGCGCTTCCAGTTCGGCGGCCATATCGAGAAGGCACCGGGGCAGTAAGGAAGCGCCCTCTCTCCGGCCCTCTCCCGCGCCGGCGGGACAGGGCCGGGGGAGAAGCTCTTCCGTCGAGCGGAGGATCAGGCCCTCGCCGCCAGAAACGCCTCCAGCTCCGCGAACCCTGAAACCCCCTCCATGGGCCCTCGCACCCCGACCGCTCGAGCGCCGGCCGCGTTAGCGTAGCGCAACGACTCCGTCACGCCCATCCCGCGACGCCGACACACGATGAACGTAGCCCCAAACACGTCGCCCGCTCCTGTCGGATCGATCTCGACCACTGGGAAGCCGGCCGCGTCGGTGCGCCCGCGTCGATCGAAATGCGTGGCCCCCGCGGCACCGCGCTTCAGCACGATCTCCGCCACGCCGCGCCCAAGCACACTTTCTATCCGGTCCGCCTCGTCCCCGCCCTCGGCGAACATCGCGAGTTCCTCGCCGGACGGCAGGAACAGGTCGGTCCGCGCCAGCACGCCGCGCAACGCCGTCGCGACGGCGGGATCGCGCAGGACCTCCTTGCGCACGTTGGGATCGAACGACACCGCGCCGCCTCGCGCCCGCACCTCGTCGATCGCCACGGAAATCCACGCGGCCATGGCGGGCGCGGCCAGCGCCGACCCCATCACATGCAGATGCGTCGCCCGCTCGAGGACGGCCCGCGCGGTCGGCGTCGGAGCGATCCGGCCGCACGCGCTGTCGCGGATGTTGAAGACGAAGTCCCTCGTGCCATCAGGGCGATAGCGCACGAACGCGCTTCCGGTCACCGCGTCGGACAACACCGACACGGCCGAGACGTCCACTCCGTCGCCGCGCAGCCGGTCGAGATTCAGCTGGCCGAAATCGTCGTCGCCGACCGCCGAGACGATGGCGCACGGCTCGCCGAGCCGCCCGACCTGATCGATGAAGATTGCCGGCGCGCCGCTCGGGAACGGTCCGACCAGCGGCATCGGCGAACGGAACCCGAAGCCGGGCTCGGTCGCCATGATTTCCACGAGGATTTCGCCGATGGTCAGAATCATGACCCAGCGCAGCATGCGGGACGGTAACCATCAACCTCCGCCGACGAACTTTCGTGGCGGCCAAGCAAGGGAACGTCTCATGCGAAAAACTGCCACAACGGCGCTGGCGATCGGGCTGTGCCTGTCGTTCGCCCGCGCGGTCCCGGCCCAGGCCGCAACCGAGGCGGCGTTCACGCAGTCAGCTTTCGAGGCGTCGGAGAAGGCGGGCAGGCCGATCCTGGTGCATGTCACCGCGCCCTGGTGCCCGACCTGTGCGGCGCAGAAACCGACGATCGAAAAGCTGGCGGCCGACCCGACATACCAGACCCTCGTGATCTACAAGGTCGATTTCGATTCGCAGAAGGACGTGCTGCGGGCGCTCGGCGTGCGGTCGCAGAGCACGCTGATCGCCTTCCACGGAGCCACGGAGGCGGATCGCTCGACCGGCGATACCAACGCGGCGTCGATCGAGGCGCTGGTCGCGAAGACTCTCCGCTGACCCGATGACGGTCGGGGTCGGCAGCCTGGGCGTCGGTCTTGTGGCGGGAATGCTGTCCACGCTGTCGCCTTGCGTTCTGCCGCTGTTGCCGCTCGTGCTGGCCGGGGCGGCGTCCGCGCATCGCTGGGGCATGGCGGCACTGACGGTCGGCCTGATGCTCTCGTTCGTCGCCATCGGGCTGTTCGTGGCCACGATCGGCTTTTCGCTGGGACTGACCGGCGACCTGTTCCGCACGATCTCCGCCGTGCTGCTGGCGCTGTTCGGCCTCACGTTGCTGAGTTCCGCGCTGCAGGACCGCTTCGCTCAGGCCATGTCGGGCATCGGCAACGCCGGCAACGCAGTGGCCGGGCGGTGGTCCTTGTCCGGGCTGCCGGGACAGTTCCTGGTAGGGCTGCTGTTGGGCGCGATCTGGAGCCCGTGCGTCGGCCCAACGCTGGGCGCGGCCTCGGTGCTGGCCTCGCGCGGCGAAAATCTGGGCAGCGTGGGACTGGTCATGGTGGCGTTCGCGATTGGCACGGCAGTGCCGTTGCTGGCCGTCGGCGCGGTGTCGCGCACCACTCTGCGCGGCTGGCAGGACCGCATCATGGGCGCGGGGCAGCTGGGGAAGCAGATGCTTGGAGGATCCATCCTGCTTGTGGCGCTGTTGATCCTGACCGGGGTAGACAAGACCATCGAGACGCAGCTCGTCTCGGCGTCACCGCTTTGGCTGACCACCCTGACGACGCAGTTCTGACCGCGACGCCTCGGCAAACAGGATCGGGTTGATCGTGAAACTCACTGCTCCGGCCATGGCGGTCGTTCTGCTGCTGTCGCCGGCCCTGGCGCGGGCGCAGCATCTGACCGCCGACGCCATCCGGACCCTGGCGACCGCGGGCGGCAAGCTCGATCTGTCCGGCCGCGACATGGCCGGAGAGGATCTGACCGGTCTTGATCTGACCGGGGCCGATCTCGCGCGCGCCGATCTCGCCGGCGCAAATCTGCACGGCGTGAAGCTGGTCGGCGCGGATTTGACGGAGGCCAATCTTACGCGGGCCGACCTGACATTCGCCTGGATCATCCGCGCCGATTTCACCCGCGCCAATCTGCGCGGCGTGACGATGCAAACGATCGTCACGTCCACGGGAATGGACAACACCCGCGAGCAGGCCGCAACGTTCGCGGGCGCCGATCTGTCGGATGCGAACCTGACCGTGCATTTCAGCTTCGACGACCTGCGTGGCGCGAACTTCTCGAACGCACGAATGACGGTGGTGATGGCCAATCAGTCGATGGGCCTGCTGCGCACCGAGTTCAACAGCGCCAATCTGGACGGGGCCAGTTTCCTCAATGCCGGACTTGGACGGGTGACGTTCCGCTTCGCGAAACTGCGTGGGGCGAATTTTCGCGGCGCCGACCTGGATCATGCCGACTTCACCGGGGCCTATCTCAACGGGGCGGACTTCACCGGCGCGCGCGTCCCGGGCGCGATTTTCGACAGCGCGCACCTGACCGACGTCAAGGGCCTCGAACGCCCGGCAGAGTAGCCGCTACAGCACCAGGCTCGCCGCTCCCACAAGCCCCGCATTGGCCCCCAGGGCAGCCGCGACCACCGGCACGTCGCGATAAGGCGCCATGGCGCGGGCGCGGATTGTCCCCGCGATCCGGTCGCGCATCATGTCGAAACACCCCATGACGCCGCCGCCGAACACGATTCGCTGTGGCGAATAGAGATGCAGCAGATTGACGAACCCGACGGCGAGCCAATGCGCCTCGGCCGCCAGAGGGCCAGGGCGTCGCCATCGCCGGCGCGCGCGGCCGCCTCGATCTGCGGCCCGGAGATTGCGCCGTCGCCCGCGACCGATCGAAGACCCGCTGCGCCGCCGTCGGCCATCCGCCGCCGCGCCGCCCGCGCGAGCGCGGTGCCGGACGCCATCGCTTCCCAGCAGCCGAGACCGCCACAGACGCAACGCACCTCCTCCTGGGTGACGCTCATATGGCCGACCTCCGCCGCGAGGCCGCGATAGCCGTGCAGCAGGCGGCGGTCGATCACCACGCCACCGCCGATGCCGGTGCTGACGGTCACGAACGCCATGGACTGCGTGCCGCGCCCCGCGCCAAAGCGCCATTCGCCAAGTGCCGCGGCATTGGCGTCGTTCTCCAGCACCACTTCGATCCCGAGCCGGGCGCGAAGCATCTCGGACAGCGGGACGTCGCGCCAGCCGGTCAGCGTCGGGGCGGCGAGCACGATCCCGGCCACGGGATCAAGCGGCCCGGGAGCGGCGATGCCGAGACGCACCACACGCTCGGTCGCCCCGGCCATGAGCGGTTCGACGAGGTCCGCGATCTGCGCCACGATCGCCTCTGGCCCACCGGCCGCATCCGTCTCGGTCGCGCCGTGCGCGACAAGAGCGCCGGAGTCATCGACGAGCCCCGCCCGTAGCTCCGTTCCGCCGAGATCGACCGCGAGGACCTGCACGTCACGCGCCGAGAGCGTGGAGCCATCCGATGCGCGCCGCCAGGTCCGGATCGCCGAACGCGAGCGAACCCATCACGACGGTCTGCGCTCCAGATGCGCGAAGTCGCGGCACGGTCGCCTCGCGGATCCCTCCATCGGCGGCCAGCCGCACCGCCCCATCCCGCCCGGACCGGGCGATCAACGCGGTCGCTTGTTCGAGGCGCGGACAGGCTTCGTCGGACAGACCCTGCCCCTTCACGCCGATGGCCGTCCCCAGCAGAGTCACGAACACGACCCGGTCGAGCCACGGCGTGATCGCTTCCACGGGCGTCTCCAGCCGCAGAACGATCCCTGCCGCGCAACCCAGGCCGGCGATCAGGGACAATGCCTCGGCCACCACGGCCCCATTCTCGGCATGCACGGTGATGAGATCGGCCCCGGCATCCGCGAATTGCCGGACTTGCTCCAGCACGATATCGCCCTCGACCATCAGGTGGACGTGCAGCGGGCGCCGGGTCAGCGCGCGAATCCGCGCCACCTGATCGGGGAAAAACAGCAAGGCGGGCGCGAACCGCCCGTCGGCGACGTCGATATGGAAGATGTCGGCATACGCCTCGGTGCGCGCCAGATCGTCGGCGAGCGCGCACAGATCGGCCGACCACACCGAAAACTCGGCCAGCAGGCGATGGTTCGGCAATCGGGCCATCCTCGTCTCGGCGGCGGTCATGCGTCGCACTCCGGCAATGCGTTGAGGAAATTCAGCAGGGCCGCGCGGAATTCGAGCGTATGCCGCGCCCTGTCGCCGGCTTTCGGCGCGATTCGGACGAACCGCGCGACGGGGATGGCGGCGGCCAGCGCGATGGCCGTGGCGAGCGGATGGACGTGATCGACGTCGTGTCCGATCACCACCGTCGGCACGACGATCGCCGCCGCCTGCGCGCAGGTCACGCCCGGCCCGTCGGCGGCGATGCCGGCCAGGAGATCAGCGGTCACCGCAGGGTCCGGCCGATCGAAGAAGCGCAGCAGCGAGGCAAGATTGTCGGGTGCCTCGTGCGCGAGCCTGAGCGCCGTCCCGGAGGTCGCGAACCGCTCCCGCGCCGTGGCGGGAGGATGCGCCCGAAGCAGGGCGGCGACCTCCGCGAACGGCCGCATGTTCGCCGGCGCCGCGTCGAACAACCAGGCAGGTCGCGCGAGCACGAGGCCGGACACGCGGCCGGGATGCAGCGCCGCGATGCGCAGCGCGATGGCCGCGCCCATGGAAATGCCGCCCACGACGAACCGATCGAGCCCGAGCGCTGCCGCCTCGGCCAGCACGTCGTCGGCAAACATCGCAAGGGAGAACGGCCGGGCCTCACCGGGTGGCGAGGCACCCTGCGCCCGGCACTCGACGGTGACGAACCGCCATCCGGGCGCATCGGGAAGGTGCTCCGCCACTTGCGCCGCGTCGCCACCCAGCCCGTGCTGGAACAGCATCGGGCGGCCGGCGCCGATCCCGACGACGTTCACGCGAGGCCGCCGAGATACTTTGCCGAACCTGGCGCCTCGTCGGGCGAGAGCCCGTGCGTGACCAGCGCTGTGTTGAACCCGGCTGCCCGAAGCCGTGCCACGCAATCGGGGAAGTCAACCACGCCGGCCCCGGCGGCGACGGACCGGCCACCCGCATCGCGACCCTTGGCGTGCGCCATGGCGATGCCGACACGCAGTCGAGCCGACGACATCTCCGCCATCAGCCGCGCGGCCGGATATCCCACGGCGCGGACGGCGGCCAGGACTGGCATCGGTTCATCGGCAGGAAACGTGCGGGCGAAAATCCCGATGCGCATCAAACGTCGCCGGTCATCTCGGCCACGCCGACAAGCCTGCCGGTGCGGGCGGATTCCGCGATCGCCGCCATGGCACGCACGGATGCCAATCCGTCCTCGACATCGGCCCCTCGCACCGCGGCGCCGGTCAGCACGGACTCGGCGAAGGCTTCGAGTTGCCGCCGGAAGAAGTGTCCGTCCGCGCCGAGCGGCCGGCGTGTCGTCGCATCCGCCTCGGAAAAGATCTCGACGTCGCTCGAGCGAAAATACCAGGGATTATAGGTTTTCGCGACGATGCTCCCGGCCTCGCCATAAAGGTGGAAACCCTCGTGCCAATCCATCCGAACCGCCACGGTGAGATCCAGGTGGCCCAGCACCCCGTTCGCGAACTCGGTCTCCACGAACCAGCAATGAGCGCCGAACCGCTGCAGCAAGCGCGCCCGCACGGCGCGTATCTCGCCACACAGGAAGCGGGCCGTGTCGACCAGATGGCTGCCGTGCGCGAGCATGTAGTAGCGCTTCAAATCGGACTTCGGATCGATCGCGGGCTTGCGGGCCTGCTGGCTGGTGACGGGCAGCGGCTGCACCGCATCGGTCATGGTGTAGCGATGGGTGCTGTCGCAATACCACGCCTTCAGGGCCAGGAGCTCACCGATACCGTCACGGATGAAATCCTGCGCGGCCTGTAGCCCCGGGTCGAACCGCTTCATGTGCCCGACCTGCAACGGCAGGCCGGTGCGGCGGACGACGTCGCGCAGCGTCTCGACCTCGGCCACCGATACGCCGAGCGGCTTCTCGCACAGCACCGGTTTTCCGGCCTCCAGCGCGCGGATCGACATGGGCACGTGGAAGGCGTCGGAGGTGGCGACGACGATCGCCTCGACGTCCGGATCCGCGAGCATCGCGTCGTAGTCCGCGTAGGCGCGTGGTACGGCGTAGGTCGCCTGCATACGCGCGAGCAAGTCGGGCGCGGCGTCGCAGATCGCGTGCAGATCCGCGTTGTGGGCCTTCACGCTGGCCTCGAGATGCGCGAATTGCGCGATCGGCCCGCAACCCAGGACGCCGATCCGGAGCCGCCGGTCCTGCTTGCGGGTCATCCCGGTAGATCGACGGAGATCGCCCGCCGCAGACTCAAATTGTCAGATCCGGTCCGAGACAGCGGCGGCGGCCCTCCGATCTCGCGCCTCACGAACCGGGGCGCTGGCCGGCAGCCTAGTTACGTGAAACGGTCTTCGTCCAGCGGCAAGTCCGGTTTGCGGAACACGCTGCCCGTCAGGGCATCCGACACCATCGAGACGGCCGGGACATACCGGCCGTCGCGTCGAGGACGTCTGAGGAGGACCGCCGGCCCGAGACCGGCCTCACGCGCCAGCAGCCCGGGATATCTGTTACGTATACGTAACGAAATGCTCGCACGAAGGCGTGTCGGCGAAGCAGGCGATCAAAAAATTATCAGGCCAATCTCGACGACCGGCCGGCTGTGGGGCGACATGCGCGGTCGAGACGTCAGAGAGCGATTGAGCATCGTGCGCGTTGGCCGTTGGGGTCGCGCTCCATCCTCCGGCAGCGGCGGGCGGCGGGAGCGGCAACGATATCGCGGCCGGTCCGGGGAAGGCGGTGGATGATTTCCGGCTCGGTCGGCCGGAGCGCGCCTGGCCCTCACCGATTTCGGGCGGCGGCGAGAGGTTCGACGGCAAGGCGGCAGCGAGTTCGGCCACGGCAAGCTCGGCGACGGCGCGGACCCGGACTTGTTCCGCGAGAGCGTTCAGAGCCTCGCCAAGCCGGCGAAGTTGCGGCCGGAGCAGGAGCATCAGCATCGCGGCGAGACCGCGGTTGCCGGTTGCCCGGCGCAGGACCCGTTCAAAAATCTCCTCCAGCGCCAGGGCGAATCGCTGACCGAGATCAAGAGCCGGGGCGGGAGGGTATGTCACGATCTGCAATAGACGTCATACCATATTTTTTGTCAAATAAAATCCTCAGCACGATACCGCGCCGTCTCCGATCCTTTCCGATTTGACACATTCTGCAAATTACGTCTATAACCAACCATACTCAGTCATGAACCTGTCCGATATCGTGATCGATTTGCTCTCACCGCCTCTGGCCATTTTGGTCGCCCTGGTCGCGGGGGGCCGGCAAGAATGATGATCTGGCTGCGTCGTCTGCTCGGCTTCCTGGGATCGAAAAGAGTCGGGAGGGCGCGGGCGCGCGACACCGCGCGGACCCACGGCGCCGGCAAGCCTCCCGCCTGGCTGGCTCCGGAGCCGGATGGTGCCGCCGTCCGAGGCTCCAAGGATGTCGCCGAAGACGCCGCGGCGCAGGCTGCAAACGCTCCCAGAACCAAGCCAACTCCGGGTGCCAGACGCCGCCCCGATCTCGTGGCGCGACGCGAGGCTGCGGGGGAACGCGCGGATATCATCGCTTCCATGCTGGACGTCAGTTCCAGTCGCGAGTTGCAGCTGGCGCGCGTCTGGCTGCAAGACCTGTTTGCACGCCGCGCCGCGCGCTCGACGTTTCTGGTGTTGCAACGCCTGGCTGGCCAGGGCCTCGATCTTTCGACGCTGCGCGCGATGGATGCGTTGCGACAGGTGTGGGAGGATCAGCCGGATTGGTGGTCTTCGCGCGTGCGGATGCCGACCTGGACCGGTTCCGAGCTGGTCACGGTGCATTTGAGGAACGGGTCCAGCATCCTGACATGGACCATGGCGCGTGACGTCTGCCTGGCGCGCCGCGACCTGCCGCCCGAGGAGATGATCGATCCGGACTGGTTTCGCGATTGGCATGCGTTGCCGCAGTCGCAATGCACGCCGATCACGTTCGCCCGGTTCGTCACCGACCGCGCGACCGACGAGGCCGAGCGGCAGGCGAACACCGGATCTCGGCTACGATGGCACATCCAACATGAAGTCTGTCGAATGGAGGGCACTCGCTGGGAGCCCAGGGTGCGGATGGTCGGCGAGGAGGATTCGATTTCGCTCCAAGTGGCCGACATCCACGCCGTTCGCAAACCGACGATGGCGACCGGCGAGGCATGATCGAGACTTGCTGCTGTGCCGCGGTAACGTCGTGGATGGCCGGCCGCAGCACGATTGATGTATCTGCCTGACGCCGGAAGTGGGTCGGTGCGCGGACGCGACGGGGCGCAGGCCGCCCCCTGGCCGCCCGTGCCGGGTTCCGCCATCCTTGACGCACCATGCCAACCCTCCTCGACCTTCTCCGCGGCGGCGATGCCGCCCCCGCCATCGCCGCGCCGGACCGACCGCCGCTCACTCATGACGGTCTGCGCGCGCTCCTCGCCCGAACCGGATCCGCGCTGAACGCCGCCGGGATCGGACGGCACGACAGGGTGGCCATCGTGCTGCCAAACGGGCCGGAGATGGCGGCCGCCTTCGTCGCGGTCGCCGGCCACGCCACCACCGCGCCGCTCAATCCCGCCTACACGCGCGACGAGATCACCTTTTACCTCGCGGACGTCGGCGCTCGCGCGATCGTCCTGCTCGCGGGCGAGGCAAGTCCGGCGCGGGAGGCCGCCGCCGCCGCCAACATCCCCATCCTTGAACTGACCCCCGAAACCGCCGCCGGCGATTTCTCGCTGGCCGCACCCGTGCGAAACGCCGCGACCAACCCCGGACCGGCCGAAGCCTCCGACGTGGCCCTGGTGCTGCACACCTCGGGCACCACGTCGCGGCCAAAAATCGTGCCGCTGACGCACGACAATCTCTGCGCCTCCGCGCAAAATATCGGGGCGGCGCTGCGCCTCACGCCGGAGGATGCGTGCCTCAACATCATGCCGCTGTTCCACATCCACGGGCTGATGGCCGGCGTCCTCGCCTCGCTCGCGTCCGGCGGATCCGTGTGCTGCACGCCGGGCTTCAATGCGTTTCGTTTCTTCGCCTGGTTCGCTGGCGCGCGGCCGAGTTGGGTGACCGCCGTGCCCACCATGCTGCAAACGCTGTTGCCCTACGCGGAGCGCAACCGCGAAATCCTCGCGGCTGGACGATTGCGCCTGCTGCGCTCGTCGTCGGCCTCGTTGCCCGGCCCGGTCATGACGGCGCTGGAGGCGGCCTTTGGAGTGCCGGTGATCGAGAGCTACGGCATGACCGAGGCGGCGCATCAGATGGCGTCGAATCCGCTGCCGCCCGCGCCGCGCCATCCCGGCAGCGTGGGCCTCGCCGCCGGGCCGGACATCGCCATTCTGGGCGAGGCCGGATTGCTGCCGACCGGCGAGTTGGGCGAGATCGTCATTCGCGGGCCGAACGTCACCGCAGGCTACGAGAACAATCCTTCGGCCAACGGGGAGGCGTTCCGGGACGGCTGGTTCCGCACCGGCGACCAGGGAGTCCTCGACGAAGCCGGCTACCTGCGGCTGACCGGGCGGCTTAAGGAGTTGATCAACCGGGGCGGCGAAAAAGTCTCGCCGCTGGAGGTGGACGCGGTCCTTCTGGCGCATCCGGCGGTGGCGCAATGCGCGACCTTCGCGCTGCCGCACGACAAACTCGGCGAGGAGGTCGCCGCCGCGATCGTCCTGCGCGACGGCTGTTCCGTCGACGAGCGGATGCTGCGGGATTTCGCCGGCGAAAAACTGGCGCCGTTCAAGGTGCCGCGAAAGATCGTGTTCCTGGCAGAAATCCCGAAGGGCGCGACCGGCAAGCTGCAGCGCATCGGGCTTGCGATGAAGCTCGGCCTGTGAGGATCGGGGTCTTCGGCGCGGGCGCGATCGGCGGGGTCATCGCGGCCCGGATGTCGCGCGCGGGCCATGCGGTCACCGTGGTCGCGCGCGGCGGACATCTCGAGGCGATGCGGGCTGGCGGGCTGACCGTGACCAGCGGGGACGAGACGATCAGTGCCAAGGTTCGGGCGATCGCCGCCGACGAGGACGCGGGGCCGCTCGACGTGGTGTTCGCGACGATCAAAGGACACGCCATGCCCGAGGCCGCGCCCGCGATCGCCCGGCTGATGGGCGACACGGCGAGCCTGGTCACCGCGATCAATGGCGTGCCGTACTGGTATTTCCACGCCGACCCCGGCCCGCACGAAGGCCGGGCCGTGGAAAGCGTGGATCCGGGCGGCGCGCTGTTGCGGATGCTGCCGCCCGCCCGGGTGATCGGCTGCGTCGTCTATCCGGCCGCCGAACTGGTGGCGCACGGCCATGTCCACCACGGCTATGGCGACCGTCTGCCGATCGGCGAGCCGGACGGGAGCCGCAGCGCGCGCATCGTCGACCTGTCGGCCGCGATGATCGAGGCGGGCTTCAAGGCGCCGGTGCGCCCGCGCATCCGCGACGACATTTGGGTCAAGCTGCTGGGCAACCTGTCGTTCAATCCGCTGTCTGTTCTGACCGGTGCCACGCTGGAGCGACTGGCGCTTTTTCCCGAATTGCGGGCGGTGGCGCGCGCCATGATGGTCGAGGCGCAGGCGGTGGGCGAAACGCTTGGCGTGCGCTTTTCGATCGATCTGGAACGCCGGCTCGACGGGGCCGGCGAGGTGGGCGCGCATCGCACCTCGATGCTGCAGGACTACGAGCGCGGTCGCCCGATCGAGCTCGAGCCCTTGCTGGGCGCGGTCGTCGAATTGGGCGACCTGGTCGGCGTCGCCATGCCGATATGCCGCGCCGTCCTCGCACTGACCCGGGAACGGGCGCGCGCCTCGCCCTGACGGCTTGCGGTCTCGGCCGGTATCATCAATTTAGTCGACGTCAGCGGAGAGACTTGCCGATGTGTCGCATTTTCGCATCCCAGGATCCTCAGACCTACGCGCCGGAGACGCGGGCGGTTCGACTGCACGGCCACGCAACATCAGTGCGGCTGGAAGCGGGGTTCTGGGAGATTCTGGAGGAGATCGCGGCGCACCAGGACATGACGGTGGCACGTTTCATCTCGCGCCTGCACGATGAAGTGCTGGCGCAGCGTGGCGAGGTCGGCAATCTCGCATCGCTGCTGCGAGTATCTTGTCTGCTTTATCTTCGCGATCGGGAGTTCTTCGCCCGCAACGCCCACGAAAATCTGCTGTCGGTAGCCTGATACTACCAGCCCCCGCCCCCCCGACGTAGGTTCGGCCGGGCGGAGGATGAAAATGCGTTCATGGATGACGGCCGCGACCGGTGCGGCTTTGCTTCTCGCGATGCGTGTGGCTGTCGCGCAATTGCCACTTCCGGCCACGCCGCCTCCCGATGGAGCGACACTCTTCAAGCGGCAATGCGCGACCTGTCACACGTTGAGCGCCACCGAGCCACCCCGACAGGGGCCCTCACTCGCCGGCGTCGTCGGGCGCAAGGCAGGCAGCGTCGCTGGCTTCAAGTATTCGGCCGGATTTGGCAAAGCGGACTGGTCTTGGGACGCTGATCGGCTCGACGCCTGGCTCACCAATCCGCAGGCGATGATCCCGGGGACCATCATGGTCTATCGGCAGGCCAATCCGGCGACGCGAAAGCTCATCGTCGCCTACTTGCAAGGCGTCAGCTGATGGCCAAGCCCATTCACAGCATGGTCCGCGTGCTGGACGAAGCTCGGTCGGTCGACTTCTACCGCCATGCCTTCGGGCTCGAGATCGCCGACAGGTTCGCCTTCGAAGGTTTTACTCTTATCTACATGAGAAACGACACCTCGACGTTCGAGGTCGAACTGACGGTCAACCACGGCCGAACCGAGCCCTATGTCCTCGGGGACGGCTACGGCCATCTCGCGGTGGCGGTGGAGGATCTCGAGGCAGAGCGCGGGCGCGTCGACGCGGCGGGCCTGGCGCCCGGCCCGATCCGCGACATGGCGTTGCCGAACGGCGACGCCGCGCGTTTCTTCTTCCTGACGGACCCGGATGGCTACAAGATCGAAGTACTTCAGCGACGCGGCCGTTTTGGCTGACAAGTCCAACGTGTGGGAGGAACGGAACATGAGAACGGTCGATCAACGGACCAAGGTTGGACGCAGGACCTTCCTGCGCAGCACCGCCGCGGCGGTCCCGGCGGCCGCGGTTCTGGCAAGCGGCGGGGCGTTTTCCGCCGACGCCTGGGCGGAAGCCACCGCGCTGTCGCCGCACGCCATGGCGACGCTGACGCGCATGGCGCGCGACACCTACCCGCATGACCGCCTCGCCGACGTGTTCTATGTGACCGCGGTGGCTCCCTGGGACGCCAAGGCGGCGGCCGACCCGTCGGTCAAGGCGCTGATCGAGGACGGCGTGGCACGCCTCGACGCCGAGGCGAAGGATCGCCACGGCAGCAGCTACGTTCTCGTGGCATGGGAGGGCGATCGGGTCGAGATCCTCAGGGCAATCGAGAAAAGCCCGTTCTTCCAGAAGGTCCGCGGCGACCTCGTCGTTTCGCTGTACAATCAGAAAGCCGTCTGGCCGAAATTCGGCTACGAAGGATCGAGCGCCGAGCACGGCGGCTACATCCATCGCGGCTTTGACGACATCGACTGGCTGCAGTCGTAAGGCGGGAGCGGGCACATGGCACAATTCGACCTGAACGACGACAGCCTGGTCGTCATCGTCGGCTCCGGCGCGGGCGGCGGCACGCTCGGCAACGAGCTGGCGCAAAAGGGCATCAACGTGGTGATCCTCGAAGCCGGATCGCGCAACGAGATCGCGGATTTCGTCAACGACGAGTGGGAGAGCTTCGCGCAACTCGCGTGGACGGACATGCGCACGACATCCGGTTCGTGGCGCGTGGCGCAAAACTTCCCGAACCTGCCGGCATGGATCGTGAAGTCGGTGGGTGGCTCGACGGTGCATTGGGCCGGTGCGTCGTTGCGCTTCCAGGAGCACGAATTCCGCACTCGTTCCGCCTACGGCAACCTGCCCGGCGCGAACTTGCTCGACTGGCCGATCACGCTGTCGGAGCTGGAGCCGTTCTATGCCAAGGCCGAGGACAAGATGGGGGTCACCCGCACCAACGGGATCCCGGGTCTTCCCGGCAACAACAACTTCAAGGTGCTGGAGGCGGGTGCCAAGAAGCTCGGCTACAAGGAAGTGCATTCCGGGCGCATGGCGATCAACAGCCAGCCACGCGACGGCCGCGGCTCGTGCCAGCAGATCGGCTTCTGTTTCCAGGGCTGCAAGTCCGGCGCCAAATGGTCGACGCTCTACACCGAAATCCCGAAGGGCGAGGCGACCGGCAAGCTGGAGGTCCGTCCCAACAGCCAGGTTATCCATATCGAGCACGACGCGAGCGGCAAGGCCAGCGCCGTGGTCTACGCCGACGCCGACGGCAATCTGCAGCGGCAGAAGGCGCGCGTGGTGGCGGTTGCCGGCAATTCGCTCGAAAGCCCGCGCCTGTTGCTGAACAGCGCGAGCAACCAGTTCCCCGACGGACTGGGCAACAGTTCGGGGCAGGTCGGCCGCAACTACATGCGGCACATGACCGGCAGCGTGTACGGCGTGTTCGAGAAGCCGGTCCACATGTATCGCGGCACCACGATGGCCGGAATCGTTCGAGACGAGGCGCGGCTCGATCCGTCGCGCGGCTTCGTCGGCGGCTATGAGTTCGAGACCCTGTCGCTCGGTCTGCCGTTCATGGCGGCGTTCCTCGATCCCGGCGCGTGGGGCCGCAGCTTCACCAGCGCTCTCGACGATTATCCGAACATGGCCGGGATGTGGCTGGTCGGCGAGGACATGGCGCGGGAGACCAACCGGGTCACGCTCGACGCGGCGGCCAAGGACAAGTTCGGCATGCCGGTTGCGAGCGTGCATTTCGACGACCACCCGAACGATGTCGCGATGCGCGCCCATGCCTACAAGCAGGGTGCCGCGATCTACGAGTCGGTCGGCGCGATCCGCACCTTCCCGACGCCGCCATATCCCAGCACACACAACCTCGGCACCAACCGGATGAGTGCCAACGCTCGTGACGGCGTGGTGAACAAGGACGGCCGCAGCCACGACGTGCCGAATCTGTATGTGTCCGACGGCAGCCAGTTCACGAGTGGGGCAGCCTGCAACCCGACGCTTACGATCGTCGCGCTCGCGATCCGCCAAGCGCAGCACATCGCCGACCGGATGGGCCGTCACGACGTTTGACGTCCTTTGGATCGCGAGCGACCCTCGTTCAGCCCCATCCCGCGTGCGGGAGGGGGCAGGACGAGGGTCCTCGTAGGCGCCATGTGACCGCAACGCCCAAGCATCCCGACCCTGTGCGTTGACCCAACCGGCCGGCGGGCCGACACAGGGGCATGTTCCGTCGCTTCGAACGCCTGATCCGCCCGACGGAGACTCCCGCCGACGCGCCGCCGCCAGAACTGGCCGCCAGCCATTCCCTGCTGAAATTCTACTGGCACTACGCGCGCCGGGTGCGCGGGCTGATCGCCGCCCTCTTCGCGGTCGGCCTGTGCGCCGCCCTGCTGGACAGCCTGATTCCGGTGTTCATCGGTCGCGTGGTGGCCCTGGTCGGCGAGCATGCGCCGGACCGGCTGCTGGCCGAGGCGGGGTGGCAGTTCGCCGCCATGGCGGCGGTGCTGCTGGTCGCCCGGCCCTGCGTGCTGTTGCTGCAAGGGCTGGTGACCAACCAGGCGATCGCGGCAAACCTGACCAACCTCGTGCGCTGGCAGGCGCACTGGCACGTGGTGCGGCAGAGTTGGCCGTTTTTCCAGAACGACTTCGCGGGCCGCATCGCCAACCGCATCATGCAGACCGGCCCGGCGCTGCGCGAGAGCATCGTCAGCGCCACCAATTCCGTCTGGTACGTCATCGTCTACGGCAGCAGCGCCATCGTCCTGTTGAGTTCGGTCGACTGGCGGCTCGCGTGGCCCATGGAAGCCTGGTTCGGCGGCTACGTCGTGTTGCTGCGGCTGTTCGTGCCGCGGTTGCGGGCGCGCAGCCATGCGACCAGCGAAATCCGCTCGACCCTGACCGGCCGGATCGTCGACAGCTACACCAATATCCTGACGGTCAAGCTGTTCGCGGCGGCCCGCGACGAGGACCAGTTCGTGCGCGGCGCGATCGACGAGCACACCGAGATCTTCCAGCATCAGCTTCGGCTGACCACCAAGTTCACCGTCGCGCTGACCCTGATGAACGCGGCCCTGGTGACCTCGACCGCGATGGTCGGCGTCGCGCTCTGGACCCACGGCGCGATCCAGGCCGCCAGCCTTGCGATGGCGCTGCCGCTGGCGTGGCAGATCACCCAGATGGCCGGCTGGGTGGCGCAAAACGTGACGCAACTGTTCGAGAACGTGGGCATCGTCCAGGACGGGATGCGCTCGATCGCGATCGCGCGGCAGCACCCGGACGCCCCGGACGCCTCCGAACTGCGGGTGACCAAGGGCGATTTGCGCTTCGAGCGGGTACGGTTCGGCTACGGCACCGAACGCGGCGTGCTGCACGACGTCTCGCTACGGCTCGCCCCGGGCGATCGCGTCGGCCTGGTTGGGCAGTCGGGCGCGGGAAAATCCACGCTGATCAATCTGCTCCTCGGCTTTCATCATTTGGAAGCAGGCAAAATCCTGATCGACGGGCAGGATATCGCGCGCGTCACGCAGGAAAGCCTGCGTCGGCAGATCGCGGTGGTCACGCAGGACACCTCCCTGCTGCACCGCTCCATCCGCGACAACATCTCCTACGGCCGTCCGCGCGCGACCGAGGCGGAGATCGTCGAGGCGGCGCGTCAGGCGGAGGCGCTGGAGTTCATCGAGCGACTGGAGGATTGGGAGGGCCGACGCGGCTTCGATGCCCATGTGGGCGAGCGCGGCGTGAAGCTGTCGGGCGGGCAGCGGCAGCGGGTGGCGATCGCGCGGGTGATTCTCAAGAACGCGCCCATCCTGATCCTCGACGAGGCGACATCGGCGCTCGACAGCGAGGTGGAGGCGGCGATCCAGGGACAGCTCGAGCACTTGATGCGCGGCCGTACGGTGATCGCCGTGGCGCACCGGCTGTCGACCATCGCACGGATGGACCGGCTGATCGTGCTGGATCGTGGCCGCGTGGTCGAACAGGGCAGCCACGCCGCCCTGCTTGACGCGGGCGGGACCTATGCCCGGCTGTGGCTGCGCCAGTCCGGCGGATTCGTCGCGGCCGAAGCGGCTTGACCACCGACGCCGCCCCGCGGCCCCGGCGGGCGGGGCCGCGGCTCATTGCGCTGATCGTCGCCAGCGCGATGTTCATGGAACAACTCGACGGCACCGTCCTGGCGACCGCGCTGCCGACCATGGCGCGCTCGTTCGGCGTCGACCCGTTGCGCATGAGCGTGGCGCTCACCGCCTATCTGCTCAGCCTCGCGGTGTTCATTCCGGCCAGCGGCAAGGCGGCCGACCGGTTCGGCACCCGCACGGTCTTTCGGACGGCGATCCTGCTGTTCACCTTGGGGTCCGTCCTGTGCGCGCAGGCGCAGACCCTGCCGTTCCTGGTCGGCGCCAGGATCATCCAGGGGCTCGGCGGCGCGATGATGATGCCGGTCGGCCGGCTGGTGCTGTTGCGCAGCGTCTCCAAGGCCGAGCTCGTCGCCGCGATGGCCTGGCTCATGGTTCCGGCGACAATGGGCCCGATCCTCGGGCCGCCGGTCGGCGGGTTCATCGTGACAGCACTCGATTGGCGTTGGATCTTCTATATCAACGTACCGGTGGGGGTGCTCGGGTTCGTCCTGGTGAGCCTTTTCATCGAGGAGGTGATGGAGCCCGGCCCGGTCTCGTTCGACGCATTGGGAATGGTGCTGTCGGGCGTGTGCCTGTCCTGTCTGTTGTTCGGGATCGAGTTCGCGACGCGCGGCGTCGGCTCGAGGGGCCTGGCCTTTGGCCTGATACTGACCGGCCTTGTCAGCGCCGGGATCTACTGGCGGCACGCGCGCAGGCATCCGCAGCCGGTTCTCGACCTCAGATTGATGCGCATCCCGACATTTCGGGTGTCGATGCTGGCAGGTGCATTGTCACGGATCGCGGTGGGCGCGATGCCGTTCCTGCTGCCGATGATGCTGCAACTCGGATTCCGGCTATCGGCGGCCGAGAGCGGGCTCATCGTCTTCTCCAGCGCCATCGGCTCGATGGCGATGCGCTTTTCGGCGCCGTTGTTCCTGCGCCACCTCGGCTTTCGCCGCGTGCTGGTCTGGGTCGGTTTCGTCTCGACGGCGCTGCTCGCGACCACGGCGGCGTTCCGGCCGTCCTGGCCGCTGGCGGCGATCTACGGCGTACTGCTGATCGGCGGCTTCCTCCAGTCACTGCAATTTCTGGCGTACAACACGGTGGCGTATGCCGACGTCCCGAGGCCGCAGATGAGTGCGGCCACGAGTTTCTACACGACGTTTCAGCAGCTCAGCCTCACGCTCGGCATCGCCGTCGCCGCAGCGGCGATTGCCGCGTCGGTGGCCGTCTCCGGCCATGCGAGCCCGGCTCTCAGCGACTTCACGGTCGCCTTCGTCGTGGTCGCCGGCGTCGCGGCCTTCGCGCCGCTGCTCAGTCTCGCGCTCTCGCCTCACGCCGGATCCGAGATCAGCGGACACCGCGCGTGATCGTCGCCGCCCAGCGCGACGTGTCGAAACCATGGCGTCGCGACGGCGACCGGACGCCGGCAAAACCCGAGGCTTGTTCCGGGTGGGACGTCAGGGCCATGTCAGCCGTGTCGTGAGCGGGCCGGCGGGAGAGCTTTCGTGGAGCAAGAGGTCACTCAACTGGCTCGGCAACTCCTCGACAGCGGGCTCTCCGGCCTGACCGATCGGGAGCAGCGGGTCATCCTGCTGATCGCCAAGCGACGGCACGTCACCGAAAGCGTCGACAGCGTTCTCGATGACCGGCAGACCGTGGGCGAAAGACTGGCGGACCGGGTAGCGCAATTCGGCGGTTCATGGACCTTCATCGCGGCGTTCACGGCGATGCTCGTCGCGTGGGTCATGTTGAACTCTTTCCTTCTCAGCCCGGTCGGGCGGGCTTTCGATCCGTATCCCTACATTTTTCTCAACTTGATCCTTTCGATGGTCGCGGCACTCCAGGCACCGGTGATTCTTATGTCGCAGAACCGGCAGGCGGCTCGCGACCGGGTCGCGGCTAGCCTCGACTATGAGATCAACCTGAAGGCGGAGGTCGAGATCATGGCCCTGCATGAGAAGCTTGACCGTATCCGGCTCGAGCATGTCGAGGAACTGCTCCTGTCGCTGAAGCAAAACGTCGAGACGTCGAACAAGGCCGTGCAGGCGATGCTGGCGAAATCCGATCCTGAGTAAGGGCTTGCGCGACGTCTCGCGGAGTGCTGCGATGCGTGTGTAACAACTGAAAGGAGGTGATCCAGTGTCAAGCTTCACCATGCCGCGCGCGGCGCACGCTGGGTCCGTTCCGGCCGGTACTTTCCGGATCTGAACCACGGCGGCGGGCTGCGGCCTGTCGAGGCGGGGGCCACCTTCGGGTGGCCCTTTTCGTTGAGAGGACACGTCATGGCGCATTGGCGCAGCATGAAATCGAGCGATTTGCCGAACGCCGACGCGCTCAACGCGGCGTTCCACGTCAACCATCCGGAAACGCCCGCCGTGGCGCTCGAGCGGCTGCGGCTGGCGCCTGAGTGGTGCTTCGTCCTCGACGACGACGACGGCACCTTCGCGGGTTACGCCGTGTGCCATCCCTGGGGCGGCGCGCTTCCCCCGGCGTTGGACGGCCTTCTCGGCGAGATCCCGTCGTCGGCCGATCGGCTGCACATCCATGACGTCGTGCTGATCGAAGCGATGCGGGGGCGCGGGCTGACCGCCCCGCTTCTGAGGATACTCGGCGCCCAGGCGATCCGGGCAGACATCCGCGCCATGACGCTCATCGCGGTCGGTCGGGCGCAGGGGTTTTGGACACGCCAGGGGTTCACGGCCGACCATCAACCCGAATGCGTCGCGTTCGTCGCGAAGTCTTACGGTCCCGACTGCGTGCCCATGCGCCGCCCCACCGCGGCGGCATTCACTGCAGCGGCATGACCAGATTGATGCCCGGCGCGGGCGTCGCGCGGCGGTCCTGCTCCTCCTGCACGGTGGAGCCGAACACGTAGCCCTCACCGTGATAGGTCGTCTGTTTGTGGAACAGCCGCGGCGCAAGGCGAGCCTCGCCCCGGGCCGCGGCGCGTTGAGTCGGGGCGCTTCGATCGAGATCGGGCATGGGCGCTGGGGTGAATGCGTCGAGATTGCCGCTCGAGGCGCGGGCCTGCGGATCGCGTGAGGCGATCGTCGCCTCCACCATCACGGGATGGTTCAGGAAGTCATTCGACGGTGCCGCGGCACAACGCGGCGTCCGCGACAAAGACACAGCCAGAACAACCCCGACGATGATTTTCCACGACATCGGCATGAGCGGAGTATTGCCATGCACGACCAGTCATTCAACGCGCAAATCAACGTTCGCGTGATTGGGGAACTTTGCGTGGCCGCGAGGTCACACGCTGAGGTTTAGCAGCGATCCGCGCGGAAGGACCTGACCCGGCCGCGGCACAGGCGGCGTCGCGGTCCCTGACGGAGCGGTCCCAGTTGCCGACCCGCCGCCTGGTGCCGCGCGAGCGGATTGCGCGCTCACTTGTGTCGCTGGCCCGATGCCCAGGCCCGGCGATAGCGCGGCCGAAAAGGCGGCGAGAGATGCGGTGGAGATCATGCCGAGCAGGATACGGAACATCCCCTAACATGAAGTTAAAATCAGCCTTTGAGAACCCGCATCCGTCGCCGATTACGATGTTGTTAACGGCCTACGCGCCGGCCTCCAGCGCCGCGACGCCGGGCAGCGTCTTGCCCTCCATCCATTCCAGGAACGCGCCGCCCGCCGCCGAGACGTAGCTGAACTGCTCCAACACATGGGCGTGGCGAAGGGCCGAGACGGTATCGCCGCCACCCGCCACGCTGCGCAGCCGCCCGGTCTGGGTCGCGGCCGCCACGGCGAGCGCCAACGCGGTCGTCGAGGCGTCGAAGGGCGGCGTCTCGAACGCGCCGAGCGGGCCGTTCCAGACCAGTGTGCGGACCGTCGCCAGCCGCGCCATGAGTTCGGCCACGGTCGCCGGCCCGACATCGAGGGCCATCGAACCATCGGGGATCGCGTCGATGCGGACCGTCTGGGTCGGCGGGTTGGTCTCGAACTTCTCCGCCGTCACGACATCGACCGGCAGGAGGATGGCGCAGCCCGACGCCTCGGCGCGCGCCAGGATGTCGCGCGCGGTCGCGTGCATGTCGGCCTCCTGCAGCGACCGGCCGACCGAATGGCCCTGGGCGGCGAGAAACGTATTGGCCATCGCGCCGCCGATCGCCAGCAGATCGACGCGGCCGACCAGGTTGCCCAGCAACTCCAGCTTCGTGGAGACCTTCGAGCCGCCGACCACGGCCGCCACCGGCCGCTCCGGCTTCTCGAGCGCGGAAGCGAGCGCGTCCAGCTCCGCCTGCATCAGCCGACCGGCATAGGACGGCAGCAGATGCGCCACCCCCTCGGTGCTCGCATGCGCCCGGTGGGCGGCCGAGAAGGCGTCGTTGACGAAAAGGTCCGCCGCGTCCGCCAGCGCCTTCGCGAACGCCGGGTCGTTGTCCTCCTCGCCGGCGTGAAAGCGCGTATTTTCCAGCACCGCCACGTCGCCGTCGACCAGCGCCACGGCCGCCTGCTTCGCGGGCTCGCCGATACAGTCGGCCGCGAAGGCGACCGGGCGGCCGAGCACGGATTGGAGTGCCGCCGCCATCGGCGCGAGCGACATCGAGGGGACGGGCTTGCCTTTCGGCCGGTCGAAGTGGCTGCACACCAGCACGCGCGCGCCGGCATGCGACAACTCACGGATGGTGGGCGACAGCCGTTCGATCCGCGTGAGGTCGGTGATCTTGCCGTCGCGGACTGGGACGTTCAGATCGGCGCGCAGCAGCACGACCTTGCCGCGCACGTCCAGGCCATCGAGCGTGCGAACCATCTACAGACTGCCCAGCCGGGCCGCGGTGTCCGACATCCGGTTGGAGAACCCCCACTCGTTGTCGTACCAGCCGAGCACCCGAAAGAGCGCCCCGTCGACGACCGCCGTCTGACCCGCGTCGAACGTGCAGGAGGCGGCGACGTGATTGAAATCGCTGCTGACCAGAGGCGCGGTCTCGTACGCGAGGATGCCCTTGAGCGCACCTTCGCTGGCGGCCTTCATTGCCGCATTGATCTCGTCCTTGGTCGGCGATTTCTCCATGACGACGTCGAGCGAGACCATCGAGACGTTGGGGGTCGGCACCCGTATCGCCGTGCCGTCGAGCTTGCCCTTGAGTTCGGGCATGACCAGGCCGACCGCCTTGGCCGCTCCCGTGCTGGTCGGGATCATCGAAACGGCCGCGGCGCGCGCGCGGTGCAGATCCTTGTGGAGCGTGTCGACCGTGTTCTGGTCGCCGGTGTAGCTGTGGCAGGTCACCATGTAGCCGCGCACGATGCGGAAATTGTCGTGCAGGACCTTCACCATCGGCACCAGGCAGTTCGTGGTGCAGGAGGCGTTGGAGACCACGGTCATGTCCTTGGTCATCACGTCGTGATTGACGCCGTAGACGACCGTCGCGTCGGCGCCGTCGCCGGGCGCGGAGATCAGGACTTTGCGCGCGCCCGCGGTGAGCAAGGCCGATGCTTTCTCCTTGGTCGTGAACAGGCCGGTGCATTCCATCGCGACGTCGATGCCGGCATAGGGCGCCTTGGTCGGGTCGCGCTCGGCCGACACCTTGATCGGCCCCCAGGTGCGGCCGCCGGCGCTGATGGTGATCGTGTCGCCGGAGACCGCGACATCGGCCGGGAAGCGACCGTGCACGCTGTCGTATCGCAGGAGATGGGCATTGGCCTCGACGCTGCCGAGGTCGTTGATCGCGACCGGGGCGACGTCGGTGCGCCCGCTCTCGACGAGCGCCCGCAGCACCAGCCGCCCTATCCGTCCGAACCCGTTGATCGCGATCGTCACGGCCATGTCGCCTCTCTCCCTTCTATCGACGTGTTGTGGTTGGGGCTATCCGGCGGATCGCGCCAGGACCGAGGTCACGGCGGCGATCACGTCGGCGGCGGTTGGCCGCGCCTGGGCCGCCCACGCCACTTCCAGCCCGTTCGCGGATGGCCCGCGAAACCCCACGAACACGCCGTCCGGACCAACCCAGCGCGCCCATCCGAACGGACCCGCCGCCTCGATCCCGATGCGCGTGGCGGTGCCGAGTACGTCGTCCTGTTCGATCTTGTCCAGGCGTTCGAACAGCTCCCAGCACGGCAGGGATACGACCGCGACGCGCACGCCATGGGCGCGCAGCGATTCCCGCGCCGCCATGGCGGTCGCCACTTCGGGCCCCGTGGCGATCAGCGTCGCCTGGCGTGCCCCATCGGCCTCGGCCAGCACATAGCCGCCCCGGGCCGCCCGATTTTCGCCAGCCGGTCCCGGCGGGCGCAGCGACGGCACCGGCTGGCGGCTCAGCGCCAGCAACGACGGGCCGTCCTCTCGGCGCAGCGCCAGTTCCCAGCACTCGGCCGTCTCAATCGCGTCGGCCGGACGAAACACGAAAAGATTGGGCACGGCGCGCAGGCTGGCGAGCTGCTCGATCGCCTGATGCGCCGGCCCACCGTCGGTGCCGTCCTCGGCCCGATCGCCACCGTCGCGGGTCAGCACATGGATCACCCGCTGCCGCATAAGAGCCGCCAGCCGCAACGCGGGGCGCATGTAGTCGCTGAACACGACGAACGTCCCGCCATACGGGATAAGCCCGCCATGCAAGGCGATACCGTTCATCGCCGCCGCCATGCCGTGTTCGCGCATCGCCCAGGGAACGCGCCGCCCCTGCAGACTCGCGGTCGCCGTGCGGATCGCGACCCCGGTCAGGTGCGCCGCGAAATGTCCGGTCGCCGGCACCGCGAGGTCGGTCGAGCCGCCGACCAGTTCCGGCAGTCGCGGCACGACCGCCTCCAGCACGCTCTGGCTTGCCGCCCGTGTCGCCATCGCCGGACGGCTTGCGGCGAAGGAGGCGCGCAGCGCGTCGAGCGCGTCACCGAGTTCGTCCGGCAGCCGGGAGGCCATCACCCGCTCGAACTCGCAGCGCAGCGCGTGACGGGCCAGACGCTTGAGCCAGGCGCGGCGGGGCGCCGAGCCGCGCGCACCGACCGCCGCCCAGGCCGTGGTCAGGGAGGTCTGCTCGCCATGGGTCAGCGACGCCACCTCGGCCGTGCCGCCGCGACACGCGATCAGCGTCGGCTTGGCCGAGCGCACGGCCATCGACAGCGCGGCGGCGATCTCCAGCGACGATTGCCCATCGATCCGCCGCACGCTCCATCCGTAGCCCGCGAATCGCCGCAGCGTGTCGCCGCCCTCCGCCGCCCCATCCGTCTCGTCGCGCGCGGTCTCGTCCCATAACACGGTGAGCCGGCCGAGCCGAAGATGCCCGGCAAGACTGGCCGCCTCGTGACTGAGACCGGCCATCAGATCGCCGTCGCACGCGATCACCCAGGTCCGATGGTCGACCAGGCTGCGGCCGAAGCGCGCCGCGAGCAGCCGCTCCGCCAAAGCGAGGCCGACCGCGTGACCGAGCCCCTGACCCAAGGGTCCGGACGCCGTCTGGGCGGCCACCGGCAAAGCGGCCGCGGCGCCGACACTGGCCGGCTCGGACAGTTGCACCAATACGCGATGCAGGCCTTCGCTTCGACGGTCGCACAGCACGAGGCGGTCCCGATCCGGCCAGCCCGGATCGGCGGCGTCGAATTTGTGCAGGCGTGTCCACAACCACGTCGTGGCCTCGGCGAGCGTCAGCGCATGATGCCGCTCCACGTCGGTCGCGGCGTACGGCTCCACCGCCAGGTCTTGGACGCGACTCCGGACGAGGGCTGCCATTCGTCCGGTCGCCAGCGCCTCGCCCATCGACATGGCGTCGTCGTCGAGAAACGGCGCTTCCATGCCGTTGTCCCCGGCAACACTTTCGGCGGTCCGCGTCATCCCGGCTCCTTCTTGACCACTGGCTCTAGCGGCGGCGGATTGACCCGGCAAGTGCGCTTGCCCGGCAGTGCTGGTCGGGTGTTGATGCACCATGCGCGTCGCCACTCTTCCGCTTGCTCTGATGTGCGTGGCCCTTGGCGGCTGCAAACTGATCGATCAGCGCAGCTTCGAGCCCCGGGCGACCGCCCCGTCCTCCGGGCAGGTCGCACGGTCAAGCCAGGTCGCGGCGACCCGCCTGGTCCCGGCGCTGCCGCTGGTCAGCGTCTTTCCGGGCGATCTGGAGCATGACTGGCGACCGGACGTTGCCGCCGCGGTGCGGGCCGCGCTGGTGCGCCGGCCGGATGCGGCATTCGACATCGTGACGCCCATCCCCACCGCCCGCGGCCCCGACGCCCAGCGCGCGGCCATGCTGACCGGCAGTGCCGACGCGGCCGCCGTCGCCGCGGTGATGCAGGCGGAGGGCATCCCGGCCGAGCGGCTGCATCTCGGAGCGCGGGGCGATGCCGGCAATCCGCGGCGGGACGTCCTCGTCTTCGTCCGCTGACGGCCCCGTGCCCACCTCGGGGCCGGCGGCGATCAATCGGGCTTGAGCGCCTCCGGCTTGTGGATGGCCTGCGCGCCCGTTTTGTCGCTTTTGACCTTGTAGTGCGGATGCGCGCGGCTGGCGGACGCTACATGACCCTTCACGCGCGCCTTGCCAGTGACCTTCTGTTCAACCGTGCCGTGCGTCTCACCTTGCGACGTCTCCCATCGCACCTTGTCGCCAGGTTTCAGCTCCTGCCCCACGATATCCGGCCTCCTTCCGATGATGCGTCGCCTACGCGCGGGTTGGGATCGGGTTTGCGGAGCCGCCGCGCATCGGGCTCCCGGTCACCGTCAGGCCGCCACGGTGTCGGCCTTGACCGCGCCGCGAGCGCCCATCGGCCGCTCCGGCCCGGTGGTGCTGTCGCGCGCGGTCTGGTGTTCTAATTCGGCATTCAGCTCGCCACCGATCAGCACGACCGTGGTCGACAGCCATATCCACGTCATGAAGCCGACCGCGGCACCCAGCGAGCCGTACGTCTTGTCGTAGCTCCCGAAATTCTGCACGTACCAGGAGAAGGCGATCGAGACCACGATCCACAGCACGGCCGCCACGCCGCCGCCCCAGCTCACCCAGCGCCATCGCGCCGGCTCCCGGCTGGGGCCGTAGCGATACAGCAGCGAAAGGAACGTCGCGACCACCAGGAGCATCACCGGCCATCGGAGCCACGCCAGCAGCAGCGCCGTCGTTTCGGGCAGCCCGACCAGATCGAGCACCGCCGGCAGCACGACGACACCGGCCAGTGCCAGGATGATGAACCCGATCGCGCCGATCGTGAAGGCCAACGACAGCAGCGTGCGGGCGACAAACCCCCGCTTCTCGTGTTCCCCGTAGACGACGTTCAACGCGTCGAAGAACGCCTTGATCCCGGCATTGGCGCTCCAGAGCGACGTGGCGAGCCCCACGAGGAGGCCGAGGCCGAGGGCGTTGTTACTGGTCGTGGTCAGGCTGTGCACGCGCTCCGAAATGATTTGCATCCCACCCCCCGGCACCACGTCCGACATCGCGCCGAGATTCTGTTCGATCGTCACCGGATCGGCGAATAGGCCATAGAGTGAAACCAGGGAGGCGATCGCCGGGAACAACGCCAACAGCGCGAAGAACGTCACCCCTGCCGCCTGCGCCAAGATTCCGTCGTCCGAGACGTTGGCGAACACCCGCTTCAACACATGCCACCAGCCCCGCGCCGGAATCTCGGCCGGCGAGTCGGCACCCTGCATCGCCCCCACGGTCGCCGCGTCCAGGCTGGCCGTGGACGGGCGACCCTGCGCGGCGGGAAGGCCGCCGTTCAGCGCGCCCCAGGTCAGGCCGAAACTTGCGGTCGCGCCCAACAGGAAGGCATCGAGGCGTCTGATTGGCATAGCTAGCTCCGTCCACGAGCGCACCAAACATTCGAGTCGCTCGGGCGTTCCCTTGCCCGGATGCCGGCGCGTCACTAGCGTCGCCGCCAAGATCGGGAGGAATTCGTGGGCACCTGCGACATCGGCGTGACGGGGCTTGCCGTCATGGGCGCCAATCTCGCGCGCAACGCCGCCCGCAAGGGATTCTCGGTGGCCGTGCACAACCGCAAGGCGGAGCGGACCCAGGCCCTGATGCGCGAGCACGGGCACGAGGGATCGTTCGCGCCGTCCGAGGATCTGGCGGGGTTCGTGGCGAGCCTGCGGCAACCGCGCGCGATCATCATGATGGTCAAGGCGGGCAAGCCGGTCGACGAAGTCATCGAGGAATTGCGCCCGCTTCTGCAGGCTGACGATATCCTGATCGACGGCGGCAATTCCCTGTTCAGCGACACTCGCAGGCGCGCGGCCACCCTGGCGCCGACCGGCATCCGCTTCATCGGGATGGGCGTCTCCGGCGGCGAGGAGGGTGCGCTCGAGGGACCGAGCATGATGCCGGGGGGCGACCACGCGGCCTATGAGCGGATTGCCCCGATCGTCACGCGCATGGCGGCGCAGGTCGATGGGCATCCGTGCTGCGCCTATGTCGGCGCGGACGGCGCTGGCCACTACGTCAAGATGGTGCATAACGGCATCGAATACGCGGACATGCAGCTGATCGCCGAGATCTACGACGTGCTGCGCTCGCGACACGGCATGGGCAGCGCCGCCATCGCGGACGTGTTCGCCGAGTGGAAGAAGGGCGACCTCGACTCCTATTTGATCGAGATCACGGCCGCCGTGCTGCGCCAGCCGGACGCGGCGGGCGGCCAGCTGGTCGATGCGATCGTCGATGAGGCCGAGCAGAAAGGGACCGGCCGCTGGACCGCGCAATCGGCACTGGAGCTCGGCGTGCCGGTCACCGCGATCACCGAGGCGGTGTTCGCCCGCGCGCTGTCCGCGCGCCGCGCGGACCGCGCGGCGGCGGCGAAGGTGTTGGCCGGCCCGTCGGTCGCGCCCGTGCCGGCCGATCGGGCCGCCTTGGATGCCCTGCGCGACGCGCTGTATGCCGCGAAGATCGTGGCGTACGCCCAGGGGTTCGAGCAGATGCAGGCGGCGGCGAAGGAATTTTCCTGGCAGCTCGATCTGGGCGCGATCGCCTCGCTCTGGCGCGGCGGCTGCATCATCCGGGCGAAGTTCCTCGACCGCATCCGCGACGCCTATGGCGCCGAGCCGGGCGGCAACCTGCTTCTGAAGCCGTATTTCTCCGAGGCCATGGGGCGCAGCCACGATGCGTTGCGCCGGGTGACGAGCGAGGCGATCGCGGCCGGCGTGCCGGTCCCGGCGCTGTCGTCCTCGCTTGCGTATTACGACGGGCTGCGCCGGGCGCGTGGGCCGGCGAATTTGCTGCAGGGTCTGCGCGACTATTTCGGCGCGCACACCTATCGGCGGATGGATCGCGACGGCGTGTTCCATACGCGATGGTCGGAAGGTGGCGACGAGATCGAGGCCTGAGCCCGACGCGACGCTCGACAGGATAGACATCCGGGCGGTAGGTGTCGTTATGACATCGAAACAATATGGCCGTGCGAAGAACTGGTGGCAAAGCCAGTGGGCGCAGCCGGTCCGATCCGATCGAACATCCTTCCGGCCTGCGGCGGCCGCGACGGTCGATGGTCTTGGAGGCTGAAGCCGCGGACGTCGCGCCCGACGCTGCCAGGTTCGGCCTGCTCGTCGCGCTTGGGCGGCCGCCCCCTGGGGTTTGAGGCGTCCGCTCGATCGACCGTTCGGCGCAAGGGAGGGCGGCAGGCCGTTTTGGAGCGGGATCCGCCTCGTCTACTGACTGGCACCGGGTGCGATGCCGGCACCGTCTCGACCGCGGCTTGCGAAGCGGTTGCCCCAGCCTGCGTCGCGAGTTTGTCGAGGGCGGCGGCGAGGCGACGGAATTGGGGGCGGAGGACGAGGATGAGCAGAGGCGCCAGTAGCCATCGGGGCCCCGCCTTGGCAATCAATGCCTCCAGCAAGTCGTCCAGGATCGCGGCAAGGCGCTGGCCGAGCGGGGAAGTCGGCGCAGGAAGGATGGCGTGTTTGCTCACACCCCCACTAAATAGCAAACACTATAAGTTGTCAAACAAAATCTTACTGGCATAGCCGCGGTCGCGAACGCCGACGCGCCTGGACCCTTGCGACAAGGGGGTGGTGATCGCCCTGCTCCGAGGGGAGCCAGACCAATCAAGCCTCACCGCCGCCCGATCGCGCGATACACCGTGTTGCGCGACACGCCGAGGCGCCGTGCCGTCTCGCTGAGGTTGCCGCCCGCGTCACGGTGCGCCGCCACGATCCGTGCTCGCATCGTTTCGCGTAGATTTCGATCCGGCAGGGCCGCGATCGCCGTGGACGGTTCGATGCCGAGTGCGCCTTCGACAGCGTCCGCCTCTATCACCCCCTCGGCGCGCAGCCCGAGGCGGGTCAGCACGTTGCGCAGCTCGCGCACGTTGCCGGGCCAGTCGTGCCGCGCCAGACACGCCATGGCGGCCGCGCTGAGCGTGCAGCCGGACGCGGTCTCGGACAGCACGCGGTGCGCGATCGTCGCGAAATCCGCGCGCGCGCGCAGCGGCGGCAGCAGCACGCCCACGGTGTCGAGCCGGTAGTAGAGATCGGCGCGGAAGCGGCCGCTTGCCACCGCCTCCTGCACCGCGACATTGGTCGCCGCCACGAGCAACACATCCACCCGACGCGGCCGTCCACCGCCCACAGGCCGGACCTCCCAGTCGTCAAGCAGCCGCAGCAGAACCGATTGCAGCCCGAGCCGCATATCGCCGATCTCGTCTAGAAACAGCGTGCCGCCATCGGCCTCGCAGATCAAACCGGCCGCGCCGCCTCGCCGCGCGCCCGTGAACGCCCCGTCCGCATGGCCGAACAGCTCGGCCTCGATGAGCGCGTCCGGAAGTGCCGCGCAGTTCACCGGGATGAACGCGCCGCGCCGGCCGCTCGCCGCATGGGCATGGCGGGCGAGCTGCTCCTTGCCGGTGCCGGTCTCGCCACGGATCAAGATGGGCAGGGCGCGACGGGCCGCGGCCTCCACCTGGCGCACGGCGACGGCGACCGCGGGATCCTCGGCGACGAACGCCGGCATCGGTGCCTTGGCGCCCCCGCGATCGATGCTGACCGGGCGGGCGACGGATATCGCTTGTCTTGGATGCAAGTTCTCAAGACCCGCGACGAAGGCACTGCCGACCCGATCCTCGAGGCGGTGGTGGCCGTGACTGTTGCCGCCGTCGAGCAGACCCGAGAATCGGGTGCGAAACAAGTCGTCGAAATGCCGTCCCGGCACCGCGGGCAAACCCTGTAGCAGGAATCGCGCGCGCGGGTTGGCGCCACGCACTGTCCCGTCGGGATCGAGCGCCAGCAAACCGGCACTGAGCGTGTGCAGATATTCGCCGCGGCTGTGAAACGCCACGATGATGCGGGCGCGATGATATTGGCGGAACAGCCCGTTCTCGATCTGCATCGCCGCCATCCCCACCAAAGCCTGAGTGTGTTGCTGTCGGGATCCGCAATGCGAGCTCGCGTCCAGCGTCCCGGCAAGCGTTCCGTCGGGCCCGAACACCGGGGCCGCGGTACACGTCAGCGTCCCAAAACTCGCGAAAAAATGCTCGCCGCCATGCACGGTGATCGGTTGCGCGGTCTGTGCTGTGGTCCCCAGTGCGTTCGTGCCTCGCCCTTGCTCCGTCCACAGAGTGCCAGGCCGGATGCTGGCCGTTCGCGCCGCGGCGCGGAAACTTGGATCGGCGATGGTGTCGAGCAGGACCCCGTCGGGCGCGGCGAACGCGATGAGGAAGTTGCTCCCGGCGATCTGATGATACAGCGCCTGCATCTCCGCGATCGCCAGGCATCGCACCAATTCCGCCCGATCGCGCGCGGCGCGTAGCCCGGTCTCGTCCAGCGCCTCGAGCGGCGGCGGCCGTCTGGGATCGAGTCCACTTTCGAGACATCGCGTCCAGCTCTCGGAAATCGCGGGCGCGAGGAGATCCGCGGCGGCGAGGCCGCGATCCTCCAGCACGACGCGGGCGCGGCTCAGCATGTCCTCCGCGGTCATGGGCATGGCATCCTCCCGGGCCGTGGCGTCGCCGCCCGGCCTTGTCTTGCGCGCGATCTGTCAAGGTTTCGCGCGAGCTTGTCATGCTAGGCACACTCCGGGGCTTGGCCCAAGCATCATGACAATCCGGTGGCGTGCCGATCGATCATGATGCGCCGAAACGGAACAGCACGTACCGGCGATGCTGCGCCACTTCGGAACAGGCGCGTTCGCGCGGTCGTGCAGCAATCAGCCAATATCCGAGGCTTGCGCCCGTGGCACGCCGGTTGCTGTTCAGTCAGCAGCCGGCGGACGACAAGGCGGCAACGGCGACTTCGGGGAAAAGGGAAACGTTTGCATGAAAGCGGCTGTCCTGGAGCGGTACGACGAGAAGCTGACCGCGCCGCAGTTCGTGAACTACATGGAGGTCGCCGACCCCAAGATCGGCCGCGCCGGCGACGTCATCGTGCGCATCGGCGGGGCCGGTGTCTGTCGCACGGACCTGCACATCGTCGAGGGCATCTGGCGCGGCAAGGTCGAGGTGGCGCTGCCGTATATCATGGGCCACGAGAATGCCGGCTGGGTCGAGGAAGTCGGCCCCGGCGTCGACAGCGTGAAAGTCGGCGATGCGGTGATCTGCCATCCGTTGGTCACCAGCGGGCATTGCCTCGCCTGCCGGCGCGGCGACGACATGCACGCCACCGACAGCACGTTTCCCGGGATCAACGCCAATGGCGGCTACGCCGAATACCTCCTGACCGGCGAGCGTTCGCTGATCAAGCTGCCGGCCACGCTGGCACCGAAGGATGTGGCCCCGTACACCGACGCGGGCCTGACGGCATACCGCGCGGCGAAGAAGGCGTCTCGGCATCTGTTGCCCGGCCAATACGCCGTGGTGATCGGTGCCGGCGGCCTCGGCCATATCGGCATTCAGGTGTTGGCGGCATTGTGCGCCGCGGAAATCATCGTCGTCGATCGTGCCGACATGCCGCTGCAGCTCGCCAAGGATTGCGGCGCGCATCACACCGTCAAAGGTGGCGACGGCAACGAGGTCGAAGCGATCAAGGCGTTGACCGGCGGTCGTGGCGCGGAGGCGGTGCTCGATTTCGTGGGTGAGGGCGACGCGGTCGCCAAAGGTCTCGAGATGACCGCGAGCGGCGGATACTATTACATCATCGGCTATGGCGGCAAAATCGATTTGCCCACCATCGACATGATCACCTCGGAAAAGACCATCGTCGGCAATCTGGTGGGCACCTATCCCGAACTCGTCGAGTTGATGGCGCTGGCGGATCGCGGTCTCGTCAATCTGGCCACCAAGGAATACCGACTGGCGCAGGCCGACGATGCGTTGCGCGATCTGCATCACGGCAAGATCAAGGGCCGCGCGGTGCTGATCCCGTGATCGATCGCGCCCCGTCTCGCAGGCTTGCTCCATGAGCGGAGCGATGCCAGGTCCGCGCGGCCCGATGCCGGGCCGCGCGCCGGTGCAGCCACCGTTGCTCGATCTGCTGGGCGCCACATGGACGATGGATGCGCCGGTGGTCGGCGTGGCCTGGGACGGCGACCTCGCCTGTTTCGCACTCGGTGACGGCTCGCTCGCGATGGGGCGCGCGGAGTGGGAGGGCGCGCCGAAAGTCAGCCCGCGCGAGGGCGGCGGAATCGAACTGGCGCCGGGCAGCAGCCCGCCGCCGCCGATGGCGCGACAGAGCGTGCATCGCGGCGCGTGCCTCACGCTCGCGGCCGACCCGGCGGGTGGGTATGTGAGCGGCGGCGATGACGGCGTGATGGCGCGCACCACGCCCGAGGGCGTGATCGAGACGCTTGAGACCCACCCGGGAAACTGGGTTGACCTGGTCGCGACCGGCGCCGCCGGCTGGCGCGTTTGCGCGGTCGGCCGACGGCTTTTTATATCCGGTCCGGAGGCGATCGTTCTGGAGCTGCCGGGGGCGGCGACCGCGCTCGCGTTCGACCCGTCGGGCACCTCTCTCGCAGCCGCCTATTATCGGGGCGTGACCGTCTGGACGGCCGAGCCCCGCGCGACGCGCCAGTTCGACACGAAAGGCTTTCCCCGTTCGATCACCTGGAGCCCGGACGGCCAGTATGTCTTTTGCGGTTTGCAGGAGAACGCCCTGCACGGCTGGCGCGTGGCCGATGGCGGCGACGTCGAGATGGGCGGCTATCCCGGGCAGCCACGCTCGTTGAGCTTCGCGGCGGACGGGTCGTACTTGGCGAGCAGCGGCGGCGCCCGCGTGGTGTGCTGGCCGTTCGATCAGCCCGAGGCGGGCGAGCAGCCCGTGGAATGCGGCATGCCCAGCAGCCGCACTCCGGTCTGCCGGGTCGCCTGTCACCCGCGGCACCGGCTCATTGCCGCCGGCTATCACAACGGCGCGGTCCTGCTTTGCCAGCCGGGCAGTGACGATGTGCTGTTCGCCCGCGCTTCGGCGGCCGGGGCGCCAGGAACCGAGCCGGGCAAGGTTCCGCCCGGCAGTTCCATCGCGGCGCTGGCCTGGTCGGCCGACGGCGCACGGCTTGCGATCGGCACCGAGGGCGGCGAGATCGGCCTGCTCGCCTTGCCGGCGCAGATGTTCCGTTTTGGGTCACCGCGGGACAGTACCGATGGCTCCTCCCTTCAGCAGCGAGCGGCAACGCCATGAGCGACGAGGCGTCCAAGGACCGGTTCTTCGAGCGGTTGGGGATACTTGCCGAGGAAATGAGCCAGGCCCACGGCAAGGATTTCACGATGGGCGCACTGGTGCTGGCGGCGCGTTTCATTGCCGAGGGCAAGGAACTCGGCAAGCGTCCCATGGCGGACAAGCCGCAATGACCAGTGTCTCGTGGCGTCGCGTCTACCGTCCCATCATGGGACGTTCTGTGCGACACAGTGTCGCACGCCGGGACATGCTGCGCTGCAATACTGATATCCAGAAAAACGAATTTCACTGGGAATTTGACAGTCCGTCCAAGTCAAAAACTTTGGCACGTCGTTTGCTCTCCCTAGTTCCGCGTAGTCGAACGTCCTCGACCAGCGTCGGGACGCGACTGGCCTTTGCGCAAAGCGACACGTGATACAGACGAAGATCCGAACCGGACAGTCATTCACAGGAGACCGCACGATGCCTGATGGCATTTCACTCGCGAAGATCACCGCCCAGAAGGGTATGAGCATTGCCGACGCGGCCCGCCGCGTGGCAGACCTCGGCTGGACGCCGAGCTACGTCCAGGAAGCGATGACCTTCCCGACCGACTACAAGATCAAGAAGACCCCGCGCGACCCGATGAAGCAGGTCCTGCGGTCCTACTTCCCGATGCAGGAAGAAAAGGACAACCGGGTTTACGGCGCGCTCGACGCCGCGCTGCGTGGCGACATGTTCCGCAACGTGGAGCCGCGCTGGGTTGAGTGGATGAAGCTGTTCCTGGCGATCATCCCGTTCCCGGAGATCTCGGCTTCGCGTTCGATGGCCATGGTCGGCCGTCTGGCGCCGGGCGAGGAACTGCGCACCGGCTTCACCATGCAGATGGTCGATGAGTTCCGCCACTCCACGATTCAGATGAACCTGAAGAAGTGGTACATGGAGAACTACATCGACCCGGCCGGCTTCGACATCACGGAAGCCGCGTTCGGCAAGTGCTACGCCACCACGATCGGCCGCCAGTTCGCCGAGGGCTTCGTGACCGGCGACGCGATCACCTCGGCCAACATCTATCTGACCGTGGTGGCCGAGACGGCGTTCACGAACACCCTGTTCGTCGCCATGCCCTCCGAGGCCGCCCGCAACGGCGACTATGCCCTGCCGACCGTCTTCCTGTCGGTGCAGTCCGACGAGAGCCGCCACATCGGCAACGGCCACTCGCTGCTGATGTCCATCATCAACGACCCGGACAACCACCAGCTGATCGAGCGCGACCTGAAATACGCGTTCTGGCAGAACCATGCCATCGTCGACGCGGCGATCGGCACGTTCATCGAATACGGCACGACCAATCGCGACAAGAACAAGGAGTCCTACGCGGAGCTGTGGCACCGCTGGATCTACGAGGACTACTATCGGACATACATGCTGCCGCTCGAGAAATACGGCATCAAGATCCACCACGACGACGTCAATGCGGCGTGGGATCGCATGGTCAAGAAGAACTACGTCCACAAGACGGCGCAGTTCTTCGCGGTCGGCTGGCCGGTGGCGTTCTGGCGCCAGGAGGCTCAGACCGAGCGTGACTTCGAATGGTTCGAGCACAAGTATCCCGGCTGGTATGCCGAGTTCGGCAATTTCTGGAAGTGGTACGAGAAGCTTAGTGTGCCGGGCGAGACCAACATCCTGTTCAACGGCGATGTCGGCTACGCCTATCCGCACCGCTGCTGGAGCTGCATGGTCCCCGCGTTGATCCGCGAGGATTTCTGCTACGACGAGGTGGACGGCAAGATCTACACCTACTGCTCCGAGGTGTGCCGTTGGACCCACAAGGTCGCTTTCGCCGCCGAGTACGAGGGGCGTCCCACTCCCGCCATGGGCCGTTTCGCCGGCCGCCGCGAGTGGGAGACCTGCTACGAGGGTTGGGATCTGGCCGACGCGATCAAGGATCTCGGCTTCGTCCGCAACGACGGCAAGACGCTCACCCCGCAGCCGCATCTGCACTTCGACGATAGCAAGATGTGGACGCTGGACCACGTGCGTGGCCACACGCTCGGCAGCCCGCTGGAATCGTTCCGTCGCCTCACGCCGGAGGGCCGCGAGGCCGCCGCCGCGGAGTACCGGAAGGGCTTCACGATCAACCCGATCAACTGATCGGACGATGCGAAAGGGGGTGGCGTTCGCGCCGCCCCCGGACTTTGCGCAGGGAGAAGGATACGCCATGGCCGACGTCGCCACCTTCAATGTCCGGTTCGAGCCAGTTGGCGTCGAAATGGACGTGCACGAAGGCGAGACGGTCCTGGACGCCGCCTTCCGCCAGGGCATCTCGGTGATGCATGGCTGCAAGGAAGGCCAGTGCTCGAGCTGCAAGTCGCGCCTGATCGAGGGCGACATCGAACTGCTGAAATACTCGACCTTCGCGCTGCCGGAATCGGAGCGCGACACCGATCATATCCTGCTGTGCCGCACGCTCGCGTTCAGCGACATCACCGTCGAGTTGCTGAACTACGACGAGGACCTGCTGAGCCGCTCGATCGCGGTCAAGGATTTCCCGGGCACCGTCACGTCGGTCACGAAGCTCACGCACGACATTCGGCTGCTGACCATCGAGCTGCAATCGCCGCTGCGGTTCTGGGCCGGCCAGTATGTCGACCTTGCCATACCCGGCCACGGCGTGACCCGCGCCTATTCGATGGCCAATCCGCCGAGCGGTGGCACGACGCTCGAATTCATCATCAAGCTGTATCGTGACGGCGCGTTCTCCTCGCTGCTCGACGGCGCGCTCAAGCCCGGCGACGCCGTCGTCGCGCGGGGCCCGTACGGCACATGCTTTCGCCGCGAAGGGCGTTCGGGGCCGCTGGTGCTGATTGGCGGTGGCTCCGGCATGTCGCCTTTGTGGTCCATCCTGCGCGACCATGTGGCCAGCGGCGAACAGCGGCCGGTGCGTTTCTTCTACGGCGCCCGCGCCCGCCGCGATCTGTTCATGCTGGATGAATTCGCAACTCTCGTCGGCGCGCTGCCCGACTTCCGCTTCATCCCGGCGCTGTCGCACGCCGAGCCGGACGATGCGTGGACGACGGAGACGGGGTTCATCCATGAGGTCGTGGCGCGAACGCTTCGCGAGGAGGATTTCGACGGCGAGATCGACGCATACTCCTGCGGGCCGCCGCCGATGATCGACGCCGTGGTGCCGGTTCTCCAGATGGCCGGCGTCGAGCCTGAGCGGATCTATTTCGACAAGTTCACCCCAGCGACGAAATAGCGCCGGTCGACCTGTCGAACGCATCACTTGGATAACTCGCCCGCCAACGATAACGAATGGGAGCCAGGAATGAGTGCACTGCAAGAGACGCCGCCGCCGCCGGTGAAATCGGGCGCCGCGGGAGCCGCGACCTTTGCCGGTTCGGATAGCCGCAAGTTCAACTATTTCGAGCCAAAGGGCCGGAAGGCCTCGCACTACGAGGACATGACGGTCGACGTCCAACCGGACCCGAAGCGGTATCTCCTGCAGGACTGGATCATCTCGTTTGCCGACGGCACGCCGACCTATAGCGAGAGCTGGACGGCGGCCAAGAGCGCCGACTGGCACAAGTTCCGCGCCGTCGACCAGGAATGGGAGCGAACCCATTATCAGCGGCAGTCGACCATCGTCGGGATGATTTCCAACGTCGTCGAGAACGGCCGCCGATCCGGCGCCGTGAAGCGGTTCGACAAGGCGTGGGTCAAGGTGCTGCAGGACCATCTCGGCGCCTACAAGCATGCCGAATTCGGGCTTGGCATGGCGACGATGCAGGCGCAGCGCTATGGCTACACGCAGATGGTCAACAACGCGATCCTGACCAATTCCTCCTACAAGCTCCGGTTCGCGCAGGATCTGACGCTGTATCTCGGCGAGATCGGCCTGGATCTGGACGGGTTCGATCAGGACGCCGGCAAGGCGCACTGGATGGACGATCCCGTGTGGCAGGGGGTGCGTCGCGCGGTCGAGACGATCGGCGGCGCCACCGACTACCTGGAGCAATATTTCGCGGTCAACATCGTGTTCGAGCCGCTGGTCGGCGAGTTGTTCCGCAGCGGCTTCATCATGCAGGTCGCCGCCTCGCAGAACGACTTCATGACGCCGGCAGTGGTTTCCGCCGCCGAGGGCGACTATGAGCGCAATCTCGCCAACTCGGTCGAGTTGTTCCGCATGCTGACGCTGGACGAGACTCACGGTGCGCACAACCGCGAGTTGTTCAATTCGTGGCTGAGCAAGCATGGCGCGGAGGCGCTGAACGCCGCGCATCAACTGCAGCCGATATGGTCGCAACCGCGCGTCAAGATCGCCCAGTTCACCGACGCTTTCGAGCAGTCGCGCAACCGCCTCCAGGCGATCGGCGCGGAAGTCGGCCTCGACGTGCGTCCCGTGATCGGCGGCTGAGCCGGCAAAGACAAGGAGCATCATCAGCATGTCGCACACCGACAATATCTTCCACGCGATGAAGGACATCACGTTCGAAAAGACGATCTCGCATCAATGCGGGGTCACGATGAACGACAGCGTCGAGGCGCGCGCCATCGCCGAGGTGATGGGCGAGAAGCCGGGCATCACGGTGACCTATATGCCGGCGATGATCCGCATCGATGGCGAGGGCCGGATCGACTTCAACATGGAGGAGATCGGCGAGCGTCTCGGCCGGACGATGACGCCGCATTTGTTCGAGATATCGACCTCGACCCATTATGGTCGCATGGTCATGATCGACGACAACATCGTCGCGCTGTTCGGCGACATGGACGCGGTCAAGGAATACATCTGAACCGGGCCTGACATCGCCACCACGCCAATCGCCACAAAGCCAATCGCCACAACGATAAGGGGACCCGGAATGTACCGGACCAAAGACGGCGAAGACATCTTCATCATCGACGGGCACGTTCATTTCTGGGACGCGAGCCCCGCGAACCAGAAGAACGTCCACGGCACGCAGTTCATCGACTGCTTCTACGCCTATCACAAAGGGCTGAGCCCGGCGAGCGAGCTGTGGGAGAAGTCGAAGTTCGAGAAATACGACGCGCAGGGCATGTACAATGACCTGTTCGTGGACGGGCCGGACGACATGGCGATCTGCCAGCCGACCTATCTCTATGATTTCTACAACAACGGCTTCAACACGACCGAGGGCAACGCGGTCATCAAGGAGAAGCATCCAGACCGCTTCATCCTGAACGGGGCGTTCGACCCGCGTGACGGCGAAAAAGGAATCGAGGCGCTGCATGCCCTGGTGGAGAAGTATCACGTCAAGGGCGTGAAGCTCTACACCGCCGAGTGGAAAGGCGAATCGAAGGGCTACAAGCTCTCCGACAAGGAGAGCTACCGCTATCTCGAGGTCGCGGAGAAGCTCGGGATCAAGAACATTCATGTCCACAAGGGCCCGACGATCCTGCCGCTGAACCGCGACGCTTTCGATGTCGCGGACATCGACGACGTGGCGACGAGCTTCCAGAACCTGAACTTCATCGTCGAGCATTGCGGCCTGCCGCGCCTGGATGATTTCTGCTGGATCGCGACGCAGGAGACCAACGTCTACGCGGGCCTGGCCGTGGCGCTGCCGTTCATTCACACGCGCCCGGCCTATTTCGCGCACATCATCTCGGAGCTGCTGTTCTGGGTCGGCGAGGACAAGATCCTGTACGGCAGCGACTACGCCATCTGGACACCGAAATGGCTGGTCAACCGCTTCATGGAGTTCGAGCTGCCCGAGGATGTGGGCCGCGAGACTGGCGTGTCGCTGACGCTGGCCGCCAAAAAGAAGATTCTCGGCCAGAACGCGGCCCGTCTCTACGGGATCGATATCGAGGCGCAGAAGCGCAAGCTGGGCCTCGCCGAACTCGTGGCGGCGGAGTGATCTCGACCGACGGCGACCGGGTCGGCGAGGTGCTGGCCCGGCTCGCGCACGTGACGGACCCGGAATTGGACGAGCCGGTGACGGAGCTCGGTTTCGTCACCGGCGTGTCCATCGACGCGGACGAGCGAGTACATGTGGGTTTTCGCTTGCCGACCTACTGGTGCGCCGCGAACTTCGCGTTCCTGATGGCCGACGACATGCGACGGGAGGTCATGGCCCTGCCGTGGGTGCGTGGCGTCGGCGTGGAACTTGGCGAGCACATGTATGCCGAGACGATCAACCGCGCGATGACGCAGGGCCAGTCGTTCCAGGAAGCCTTCGCCGAGGAGGCGGACGGCGACCTCGACGCCGTCCGCCGGATCTTCGCGGTCAAGGCGTTCCAGCGGCGGCAGATGGTCTTGCTCGACCACCTCCTCGCGACGGGCCTGACGCCCGACACCTTGATGGCGCTCGATATCGAGGCGCTTCGCGAACTGCCGCTCGAGTCCGAAGGGGTCGCACTGGTCTCGCGCTACCTCGAACGGCGAGACATTCCCGGCCCCGCCGACGACGATCAACCGGCGTTCGTGGACGCCCGCGGACACCCCGTCTCGGCAGCCGGGTTTCCAGCGCATCGGCGGACGCTCCGAGGCGTGGCGGTCAACGTGGACTTCAACGGCGCATTGTGTCGCGGCCTGCTCGCCGCCCGGTTCAACGAGGGCGAGCACGCGCCGAAGCCGGAGACGCTGAGCGAGCCGACATTGCTGGACTTTGTCCGCGACGCAGCCGGCGGAAACGCCGCGCGGGCCTGAGAAAAACGGCGCGAACGCGCCGACGGGAGGCGACGATGGCGAAGATGATGCTGCATGACGACGCGGCGAGACTGGCGCTCGGACGCGGCGTGGCGAAACTGGCCAAGGCGGTGCGCGGCACGCTGGGGCCGAAGGGGATGAATGCGATTATCGACCGGCCGATCGGCACGCCGATGATTTCTCGCGACGGCGTCAGCATCGCCGCCGAGATCGAGTTGGAATGCCCGTTCGAGAACATGGGCGCACAGGTCGTACGTGAAGTCTCCAAGCAGACCAACGAGATCGCCGGCGACGGCACCACGACCGCCACCGTGCTGGCCGATGCCATGGTGCAGCAAGGGCTGGCCTGCCTCGCCAAGGGGGCCAACCCGGTCGATCTCGTGCACGGGTTGGAAGTCGCGGTGACGGAGGCTTTGGCGGCCCTCAAACGCAGCGCGCGGCCCGTCGTCAACGGCCAGAGCCGCGCCGTCGCGGTGATCGCCGCCAATGACGACGCGACGGGTGGGATGGTCGCCGACGCGCTGGAGCGGGTCGGCGCCGACGGCATCGTGAGCGTCGAGTTCGGGACGACGGTCGAGACCTTGTTGGAGGTGGTCGACGGCATGTCGTTCGACCGCGGCTATCTCAGCCATCACATGGTCACCGACGTCGAGCGGATGCAGGTGGTGCTCGACGAGCCGCTGATCCTCATGACGGATCTGAAGCTGCAGACCGCCGACGACGTGGCAACGATCGAACGGCTCGTCGCCGACAGTCACCGTCCGCTGCTGATCATCGCCGAGGAGGTCGCCCCCGCCTGCGTCGTGGCGCTGCTGAAGCGGCGCGATCGGGGCGAGGCGCCGGTGGCGGCCATCCATCCGCCGGAGTACGGCCATTGGCGGAAAGCCATGCTGGAGGATATCGCCATCGCCACCGGCGGTAGAGTGATCGCCCGCGAATTGGGCGGGACGCTCGCCGACGCGCAGATGCGCGACCTCGGCACCGCGCGCCAGGTGAAGATCACCGCCAACCACACGGTCATCAGCGCCGGCGGCGGCAATCCGGACAACATCGCGGCGCGACGCACGCAGGTGGCGCGGCAATACGATCTCGCGCCGCCGAATATCGAGCGCGACAAGTATCAGGATCGGCTCGCGAAACTCTCGGGCGGCACGGCAGTCATCATGGCCGGCGGCGCCACGCCGGTGGAACAGAAGCGGCGCGCGCAGTTGATCGAGGACGCCATCAACGCGACCCGCGCGGCGATGGAGGAAGGCGTCGTGCCGGGCGGCGGCACCGCGCTGCTGCAGATCGCGCCCGACCTGGCCGGCGTGATCGCGAGGCTTTCCGGCGGCGAGCGCGAGGGGGCAAGCCTTCTGCAGGGCGCGCTCTCACAACCGCTGACGTGTATCGCGTCCAATTGCGGCCTCGATGCCGCAGCGATCGTGGCGCGCGTTTCGCAATCGCCGCGCGGGGTCGGCTTCGACGCCCAGACACGGCAATTCGTCGATTTGGTGGAGGCCGGCGTGATCGACCCGGTCCGGGTGACCGCGACCGCGGTGCGCAATGCCGCGTCGGTCGCCGGCCTGATCCTGACGACGCAGACCCTAATCGCCACCAAGCCGGACAATTTTGATCCCACGGCCGGTCCAGCGATGGGCGGCGGCGCGGAGCTGCTCGGGCGCGCCTAGCGCCCGGCCGAGCGCGCGGAAATGCCCCCGGAGGATCCGGTGCGGCGACGGTCCGGCAGCTTCGTCGGCGCGCGGTCCGATGCGGCCAAAACGTTGACCGGGGGTGGGCTCGCCGAAGCGGTGCCCCATATCCTGCAGCGTGCAGAGGGCAGCGACACAATGGCCGCCTGGGAACGTTTCCTCAGCGGCGATCCGCTCGCCGCTGTACCATCACGCAATTTCGTCGTCGCGTCCTGGCTGCGCAGCCAGGAGCTGGGGATCAATCCAACCGGCCGCGCAGCACCCATTGTCGCGCGCGGCGAGGCGATCGAACAATTGCGGCGGCACCACGCCGAGCTGCTGACCGCTTCGGCCGCGGTGTTCTCGCAAATGGCCGAGATGTTCGTCGGCTCCCGCTCGATCATGCTGCTGACCAATCCCGACGGGGTGGTGCTGGACGCCGTGGGCGACCGCCAGACGCTCGAGCAGGGGGAGAACATCCATCTCACCCCCGGCGGCGACTGGCGGGAGGGCGCGGTCGGCACCAACGGCATCGGCACGGCGCTGGCGACCGGCCGGCCGGCGCAGGTCCATGCCGCGGAGCATTTCTGCGAGGGCATCAAGGCCTGGACCTGCGCCGCCGCCCCGGTGTTCGAGCCCGGGACCGGAGCCATGCTCGGCGTGGTCGACATCTCGGGTCCGCCATCGACCTATCAGCGCAACAATCTCTCGCTCGCCGTCTCCACGGCGCGGCAGATTGAGATGTCGCTGGTCGAACGGGCCTCGCATGAGCGCATGCGCCTGCTCGAGGTCTGCCTGGAGCGGATCACCGAGGCGGACGTGGCCGGAATGATCGCGATCGACCGCAGCGGCCGGCTGGTGCATCGCACCGGGCGCGTCCCGGGGCTGGTCGGGCTCGGCCAGCGGCTGCCCGGGCTCGATGCCGGCTCGGCGGTGGAGGCCTGGGCCGACCGGCTGCCGGATGGACTGCGGGCGGAATGGTTCAACCCGGTGCGCGTCGACGGCAGGGCGATCGGCGCGGTCCTGGTGGTGCCCACGCGAACCCGCTCGGCCTCGGAGGCGAAGATGCCGGCAGGTGGGGCGTTCGACGCGATCGTCGGACGCAGCGCGGCGCTCATCGAGGTCATGGGCCGCGCGCGCCAGCTGGTCGGCAAGCAGGTGCCGGTGCTGATCGAAGGTGAGACCGGCGTAGGCAAGGAGCTGTTCGCGCGGGCGATCCATGGCGACCACGATCCTCGGCGGCCGTTCATCGCGCTGAACTGCGGCGCGGTGGCCAAGGACCTGTTGGCCAGCGAGTTGTTCGGCCATGCACGCGGCGCGTTCACCGGCGCCACCAGCGAGGGCCGACCCGGCCGCTTCGAACTGGCGCATGGCGGCACGCTGTGCCTGGACGAGATCGGCGAACTGCCGCTCGACCTGCAGCCCTATCTGCTGCGCGCACTGGAAGAAGGGGTGATCTACCGGCTCGGCGACGGCCAGCCGAAGCGGGTGGACGTGCGGCTGCTGGCGCTGACCAACCGCAACCTGCTTGACGAAGTCTCCGCCGGTCGCTTCCGCCGCGACCTCTACCACCGTATCAGCGTCACCCGGATCCGCCCGCCGCCGCTGCGCGAGCGCGACGGCGACATCGAGCTGTTGATCGACCACTTCAACACGTTGCTGGCCGAGCGGCACGACGTGCCGACGCGCCGGTTCGGACCCGACGCGATGCGGCTGCTCTCGGCGTATCAGTGGCCGGGCAACGTCCGCGAGCTGCGCAACATCGTGGAAAGCCTGCTGCTGATGTCCAACGCCCCGGAGGTGCGGCTCGACGAGTTGGCGGCCGGACTGGTCGCCGAGCCGATCGCCGTGCCCGCGGGCGCGGCCGTCCAGGAGAGTCCGGCAAGCCTGGAGGCGTCCGAGCGCAGCGCGATCGCGCAGGCCGTGCGGGTGCATCATGGCAACCTGACGGCGGCGGCGAAGTCGCTTGGCGTGTCGCGCAGCACGCTGTATCGCAAGCTGGAGCGGTATCGGTTGCACGTTTAGCCCCCGGGGTTGGCGGGTCGGCCTGCCTCTGACATGCTGCGTTGCCGTGTAGTAGGGCCGTTTTCACGTGCCCTGTAGGTAGAGCGAGCCAGAGGAACATCATCATGCCGGAAACCGGGATACGAACCACCGCCGGGCGCGGTCGCCTGTTCGCGAGTATCCTCGACACGGTGGGAGACACGCCCGCCATCCGGGTCAACAACCTGTCGCCCGATCATGCGACGATCTATGTGAAGGCGGAATTTTTCAATCCGGCGGCGTCCGTGAAGGATCGCCTTGCGCTCAACATCATCGAGGCGGCAGAGCGCAGCGGGGCGCTGAAGGCCGGCCAGACAGTGGTCGAGGCGACGAGTGGCAACACCGGCATCGGGCTCGCCATGGTCTGCGCGCAGAAGGGCTATCCGCTGGTCGTGACGATGGCCGATAGTTTTTCGGTCGAGCGCCGCAAGCTGATGCGCATGCTCGGCGCCCGCGTCGTGCTGACGCCGCGCGCCCAGAAGGGCCTCGGCATGTACAAGAAGGCCGTTGAGCTGGCCGAGGCGAACGGCTGGTTCCTGGCCCACCAGTTCGAGACCGTGGCCAACGCCGACATCCACGAGGCGACGACGGGGCGTGAGATCGTCAACGACTTTGCCGGCGGCAAACTCGATTATTTCGTGACCGGCTATGGCACCGGCGGCACCGTCGTGGGGGTCGCCCGGGTGTTGCGGAGGGAGCGGCCGGAGACCCGCATCATCCTCAGCGAGCCGGCCAACGCGCAGCTGATTGGCAGTGGCACCCCGCAGGAGCGCGGTGCCGACGACTCGCCGTCCGTGAGCCACCCAGCGTTCGAGCCGCATCCGATCCAGGGCTGGACCCCCGATTTCATTCCCTACGTTCTGCAGGAGGCGATCGATTCGCGCCTGTACGACGAGATCATCCCGGTTGCAGGAGCGGACGGTATCAAGTGGGCGAAGGCGCTCGCGCAGAAGGAGGGGATTTTCACCGGCATCTCCGGCGGCTCCACTTTCGCGGTGGCGCGCAAGGTCGCGGACGCCGCGCCCGCCGGTTCGGTGATCCTGTGCATGCTGGCCGACACCGGCGAGCGCTATATGACGACGCCGCTGTTCGAGGGCATCGAGGCGGACATGAACGAGGAGGAACTTGCTCTGTCCCGCTCGACGCCGGGGTTTCAGATTCCGGCGGGGTGACGGGCGGCGATCACGCGGCGACCCGGACCAGCAACTTGCCGAAATTGCGCCCTTCCAGCATGCCGATGAACGCGGCGGGAGCGTTTTCCAGCCCGTCGACGATGTCCTCGCGCTGGCGCACCTGGCCGGCCGCGAGCCAGCCGGAGACGTCGCGCAGGAAAGCCTCCCGCTGATCGGCAAATTCGGTGTTGATGAAGCCACGGATCGTCAGGCTGCGGGTCAGCACCTCCCGCATCGTCGGGGCCAGCAAGGCATCGCCCGTGGAGCCGTTGTACTGCGCGATGAGGCCGCAGACCGGCACTCGGGCGTAAAGGTTGAGCAAGGGCAGAACCGCCTGCCAGATCGCGCCGCCGACGTTCTCGAAATAGACGTCGATGCCGTCCGGACAGGAAGCGGCCAGTTGTCCCGCGAGATCGTCCGAGCGGTGGTCGAGCACCACGTCGAACCCCAACTCATTCTTCGCGAACGCGCATTTCGCCGCGCCGCCGACAATCCCCACCACGCGCGCGCCCTTGATGCGGGCGATCTGCCCCACGAGCGAGCCGACCGGTCCGCTGGCGGCCGCCACGACGACCGTCTCGCCGGGTTTCGGCTGCCCGATCGTGAGCAATCCGACATAGGCCGTGAAGCCGGGCATCCCCAGCACGCCGAGCGCCGTCGTCACCGAGCCCGCCTGAGGATCGATCTTGCGCACCCGGCTGCCGTCCGAGAGCCCATGGCTCGCCCATCCGACATAGGCGGTCACGACGTCACCTTCGGCGTAGTCCGGGTGTTTCGAGGCCAGGACCGTGGCGACCGTCTCGCCCTGCATGACGCCGCCGAGCGGCACCGGCGCGGCGTAGGATTTCCGGTCGTCCATGCGGCCACGCATGTAGGTATCGAGCGACAGATAGTTCACGCCCAGCAGGATCTGCCCGACGACCGGCCGCGGCACGTCGAACTGTTCCAGTCGAAAGTCGCCCGGGCGCGGCTTGCCATCCGGCCGAGCGGCCAACACGATTCGTTGGCCGATGGTCTGGGTCATGCCCTCTCTCCTGCTCGTGCCGCCTCGCCCTTCCGCCGCCGCGCCGCCTGCGCGAAACTGCGCGCGTCAGCCGGAGGACCGCCGATGTATATCGCGATGAACCGCTTCAAGGTGCTCCCCGAGGAGCAGGAGGCGTTCCGCAGGCGCTGGCTCGACCGCGACGTCTACCTCAAGACGGTGCCGGGGTTCGTGGCCTTCCATCTGTTGCAAGGGCCGGCACGCGACGATCACGTGCTGTATGCCTCGCATACCGTGTGGTCGTCCTATGAGACGTTCCAGGACTGGACCCGTTCGGAGCAATTCCGCGCCGCCCACGCGGGCGCCGGGTCCGGCAAGGCGATGACCCTGTCGCATCCGGAGTTCGAGGGGTTCGAGGTGCTCCAGGAAATCAACGCCGGCCCATCGGCATGATCCGGCGATGGGCCTGGCCGCCCGAAACTGGCGGCCAGGCCTCCGCTCACTCGGCGCGAGCGGGCTCCGGCGCGGCGGTGGCAGACGCGATGACCGCCTGCACCTGCTGGACGATCTGCGAGAAGCTCGCCGGATCGTCATAGGCGATGGCTGCCAAAACCTTGCGGTCCATCTCGATCCCCGCCGCCTTCAGCCCCGCGATGAAGCGGCTGTAGGTGATCCCGTGCTCGCGGACGGCCGCGTTGATGCGCTGGATCCAGAGGCCTCGGAACTCGCGCTTCTTCACCCGCCGGTCGCGATAGGCGTACTGGAGCGATTTCTCCAGGCGCTGCAGCGCGATGCGGTAGTTGGTGCTGCTGCGGCCGACGAAGCCCTTGCTGGCGTCGATGACCTTCTTGTGGCGGGCGTGGGTGGTGACGCCCCGCTTTACTCTTGCCATGGCGTGCGCTCCTCAGCCGAGACCGTAGGGAGCCCATTGCTTGACGGTCAGCCCGTCCGCATGGGTCAGCGTCTGGCTGCCGCGATTCTGCCGCTTCATCTTCTGCGGCCGGTTGATCAGCCCGTGGCGCTTCATCCCGGGGCCGGCGAGAACCTTGCCGGTGCCGGTGATCTTGAAGCGTTTCTTGACCGATGACTTGGTCTTCAGCTTGGGCATTTTGATCTCCTATGGACATACGTCGCGGCCGGGCATGCCCCACAGGCCCGGCGCGCAGACGAAGGCGAGGCGTATAGCGATCTGTCTGCCCTGCAGCAAGGCCGCTATCTTCCCCGCACGCGTGCAAATATAAGGCGCGCATGTTGGTCCCCTTCACCAAGATGCACGGCTGCGGCAACGATTTCGTGGTGCTGGACGCGCGCGCATCCTCGCTCGGGCTTACGCCCGCGCGCGCGGCGGCGATCGCCGATCGGCGCACCGGCGTCGGCTGCGACCAGCTCATCGTGCTGGAAAGACCGGAAAACGGGGCCGCCGCCTTCATGCGCATCCGCAATCCCGATGGCGGCGAAGCCGGGGCGTGCGGCAACGCGACACGCTGCGTAGCCGCCCTGCTCGGCGCGGGCTCCGGCGAGCGTGACATGGTCATCCAAACCGTTGCGGGCGACCTGCCGGCGTCGATGCTGCCGGATGGGCGCGTCCGGGTCGACATGGGCGAACCCCGGCTCGACTGGCGCGACATCCCGCTCGCCGGACCCGCCGACACGTTACATCTGCCGCTGCCGGGCGATCCGGCGGCCCTGTCGATGGGCAACCCGCATGCGACCTGGTTCACCCGAAACCTCGCCGCCGAGGATATCGCGACACTTGGCCCAGTGCGCGAGCACGACCCGATCTTTCCCGACCGCGCCAATATCGGTTTCGCGCAGCTCATCGCTCCGGACCGTCTGCGCCTTAAAGTGTGGGAACGCGGGGCCGGCCTGACGCTGGCCTGCGGCTCCGGGGCGTGCGCCGCCGCGGTCAATGCGATCCGTCGCGGGCTGACCGGCCGTCGCGTCACGATCGTCGCCGACGGCGGCGAGATGGACATCGAATGGCGCGAGGACGGCCACGTCCTGATGACCGGCCCGGTCGCCACCGCCTTCACCGGCGCGATCGATCTGTCGGCCCTTCCCGAATGACCGAGGTTCTCACCTTCGGCTGTCGGCTCAATGCCTATGAGAGCGAGGTCATTCGCGGCCACGCGGCCACCCTCGCCGATACCATCGTCGTCAACACCTGCGCGGTGACCGCCGAAGCGGAGCGGCAGGCCCGGCAGGCGATCCGCCGCGCCCACCGCGACAATCCCCACGCCCGCATCGTGGTGACCGGCTGCGCCGCGCAGATCGCGCCTGCCGCCTGGGCCGCAATGCCCGGCGTCTCGCGCGTGCTGGGCAACGAGGAAAAGCTGCGCCCCGAAAGCTGGGCGGAAAACGCGCCCGGGGGCGTATCGGACATCATGACGGCGCGCGAGACGGCAGCGCACCTGGTGACCGAATTCGCCGGCCGCGCCCGAGCGTTCGTCCAGGTGCAGCAGGGGTGCGATCACCGTTGCACATTCTGCATCATCCCGTATGGCCGCGGACCGAGCCGCAGCGTGCCGATGGGCGCGGTGGTCGACCAAGCCCGCGCATTGGTCGAGGCGGGGTTTCGCGAACTGGTGCTGACCGGTGTGGACGTGACCGCTTATGGCGCGGACCTGCCCGGCGCACCGCGCCTCGGCCAGCTCGCCCGGCGTCTGCTGGCGCTGCTGCCGGACCTGCCCCGGCTGAGGCTCTCGTCGCTCGACCCGGTCGAGATCGACGATGATCTCTGGCGGCTGATCGCCGAGGAGCCCCGGCTGATGCCGCACCTGCATCTGTCGATCCAGGCCGGCGCCGACCTGATCCTCAAGCGCATGGCGCGGCGGCATCTGCGGGCGGACGCCCTGGCCGTGGTGGCCCGCGCCCGCGCGTTGCGGCCGGATATGGCGTTCGGGGCGGACCTCATCGCCGGCTTCCCAACCGAGACGGAGGCATTGTTCGCCGAGACCCTGGATTTCGTCGACGAGGCGTCCATCCCCTATTTGCACGTCTTCCCCTACAGCGAGCGTCCCGGCACGCCGGCCGCCCGCATGCCCGCGGTCGCGGTGCCGCTGCGTCGCGAACGGGCCGCGCGCCTGCGTGCGGCGGGGCAGGCGCAAGCCCGGCGGTTCCACGACGCGCGCATCGGACGGCACGCTTCGGTCCTCATCGAGGCCGACGATCGCGGCCACACCGAGCACTTCGCCCCAGTGCGACTTCGCGGATCATCCGGCGCGGTCGTCGATGCGCGGGTGATCGGCGCGGACGAAACGGGCCTGCTCGCCGAGGCCGCGTAGTGGCGCTCGGCTTCTTTTCCCGCCTGAAACAGGGACTGTCGCGCAGCTCGGCCAAGCTGACCGAGAGTCTCGGCGCGATCACCCGCAAGCGCCTCGACGACGCGGCGCTCGAAGACCTGGAAGACGTGCTGATCGCCGCCGATCTCGGTACCGCTGTCGCGGCGAAGATCATCGCGTCGTTCCGCCGCAGCCGCTTCGGCCGCGAGGTCTCCGACACCGAAGTGCGAGAGGCGCTCGCCGACGAGATCGCCGCGATCCTGACGCCCGTGGCGGTGCCTCTCGTGCTCGACCCGTCGCGGCGACCGCACGTCGTGCTGGTCGCGGGCGTGAACGGTACCGGCAAGACGACGACGATCGGCAAGCTCGCGTTGCAGTATCGAGAGGAAGGTCGGCGCGCCATCCTGGTCGCCGGCGACACGTTTCGCGCGGCCGCGGTCGAGCAACTGCAGATCTGGGGCGAGCGCACCGGTGCCCCGGTCATCGCGGGCCCGCCACAGGCCGACGCCGCCGGTCTGGCGTTCGACGCGCTCAAGCGCGCGCAGGCCGAAACCGCCGACGTCATGTTGCTGGATACCGCCGGGCGGCTGCACAACAAGCAGGCGCTGATGGACGAGTTGAGCAAGATCATTCGCGTCATGCGCAAGCAGGATCCGACCGCGCCGCATTCGGTGGTGCTCGTCCTCGATGCCACGACCGGACAGAACGCGATTCAGCAAGTTGACGTCTTTCGCGACATGGTCGCCGTAACCGGCTTGATCGTGACCAAACTCGACGGCTCGGCGCGCGGCGGGATCGTCGTGGCGCTCGCCGAGGAGTTCGGGCTGCCGGTGCATGCCGTCGGCGTCGGTGAGCAGGCAGGCGACCTGCGACCGTTCGACGCACGGGAGTTCGCGCGGGGCCTCGTCGGCGCGGCGTGACATGCCAGCCCAAGACCGTCGAGCCCTGCCCCTGCCGCGGGTTCCCTCCGCCGTCGTGGAGGAAAGCTCAAACCTGCTTCTGAACCCCGACCACCCAACCGCGTCCGCCGCGCGACGGAGCGCCGAGCGTCCGTTCACCTTCGACCAGCGACTGTGGCGACCGCGCCAATATGCCGATCACGGTGCCTTTCGCGCCACGAGCGCCACCTCGACGACGACCTGGAACGCGACGATCTGATCGGAGGCCCACGGCCCCTGCCCGATGCCGAACGTCGTGCGCAGCAGGTCGACATGCCCGGCCGCATGCGCGGTGTCGCCGTCGATCTGGAGGGTGAACGGCAGCACCACGTCCGCGCCCACGCCGCGGATCGTCAGCTTGCCGGTCGCCTCGTAGGCGTCGCCACCCTTCGCCGTGAACGACGCGGCATGGAACGTCGCCTGTGGGAATTTCTTGACGTCGAACCATTCCGGTGCCGGAATCGCGCCGTCGCGTTCGCGGTCCCCGGTGGTCGCGCTGGCCAACTCGATCGTCACGTCGGCCGAGCCGGCCTCCGGCCGTGCCGGATCGAAGCTGATGCGGCCGGCGAATTTCTCGAATCGGCCGCGAAATTTCTGGCCGCTCTGCGACCCGGTGAATTCCAGCTTGCTAGACGCCGGATCGGCGACCCACTCGGCCGAAAGCGCCACGCCCGGCAGCAGCAGGCAGGCGCAGAACAAGGCGATACGCATCATATTCTCCATGCGGGGAACGGCGCCATGCGCCAGGCAATTCCGTCGCGACGAAACGCGTGTCGCGCCACCGCGGCGACATGCAGCACGACCAGCGCAATGAGCGACCAGGCGGCCCACGCATGCACCCACTTCAGGGCATCCTCAACCGGCGCCTTGTCACTGAGCGTCGACAGGACCGGCAGATGTGGCCATGGCAGGACGCCGAACAGAACAGTGGGGAACGGGCGAACCGAGGCCGAAACCATGGCCCAGCCGGACAACGGCAGGCCGAGCATCAGCGCGTAAAGAAGGAGGTGCGCCCCGGCGGCCGCCCGCTTCTCGACGGCGGCCATGCCGGAGGGCAACGCCGGCGGCCGATGCGCCATCCGCCACACGACCCGAAGCACAACCGCGAGCAGAATGGAGACGCCGACCGATTTGTGCAGCTGATACAGCTCGAACTTGCGCATCAGCGGCACATCGGCGCCAACCATGACGAGCCCGAGTGCCAGTTGCCCGACCAGCCCGGCGGCAATCAGCCAGTGCAGGCCGATCGCCACACGTGTGTAGCGGGCGCGATCGACCTGCATGTCCGTACTTACGGCTTTATGAAGGCGGCGCTGATGGTCAGCGCCACGTCCTCGCCGATCGCGGGCGAGTATTTCGTGACGCCAAACTCGGATCGCTTGAACTGGCCGGTGGCCTGAAAACCGATCGTATAGACCTTGAAGAACGGATTCGGGCCGGCGCCGTTGAGCGTGACGTGCAGGGTCACCGGCTTGGTCACGCCATGCAGCGTCAGGTCGCCGGTGACATCCGCCTTGCCCGCGCCGGTCGGCTTCACCGACTCCGACTTGAACGTGACCGTCGGATACTTCGCCGCATACAGCCAGTCGGCGCTCTTCAACTCACCGGTCAGCTTGTCGCTGGGGGTGCTGATCGTGTCGGTCGGCACGCTGATGTCGAACTTGCTGGCAGTCGGAGTCTTGGGTTCGAGTTCGAGCGAGCCGGTCACGTTGGTGAAGCGACCATGGTAGATCGAGAACCCTAGGTGATCGACGCCGAAGATCACCTGCGTGTGGTCGGAATCGACCTTGAACGTGCCACCCTCGATCTTGGCGGGCTCTTTCGTGAGTTGCGCCATGGCCGGCATGGCCAGCGCCGTGGACAGCAGCAAAGCGACGGGAAGAAGACGCATCGATAAACCTCGCGAGGACATTTGCCGGTGACCTACCACCCGCGAGTCATCTATGAAATCGTGAGAATATCGATGGATGTTATCAGTTCTCGCGATAGGTCGGCCGCGAGCCTAATGCGGCAGCGCGGCCTTGATCGCGAAAGCGACGACGCCGGTCACAGCGATCCCTGCCGCATAAAGGACGACGAACCAGGCCAGACGCCGTTTCATCAATGATAGCCAGTCGCCGCCGTCACCTTACCCCGGAACACGTAATAGGCGTAGCCAGTGTAGGCGAGGATCATCGGGATCATCACCGCGGCGCCGACCAGCAAGAAAGCCTGACTCTCGGGCGGTGCCGCGGCCTCCCACAGCGTGATGCCCGGCGGCACGATGTGCGGGAACACGCTGATGCCCAGACCGACGAAGCTCAGCACGAACCAGCCGAGCGCGCAGAGCAACGGACTGATCTGCTCCTCGCGCGCCAGCCCGCGCCAGAATCGCACCGCCAGGAGAGCCACGAGCGCCGGGACCGGCAGCACGATGAGGATATTCGGGAAGCTGAACCATCGCGACGCGTAGTCGCCCGCTAGGAACGGGGTCCAAAGGCTGACCGCCACGATCAGAATGAGCGTCGCGGCACCCAGGACGCCGGCCAGGCGGCGGGCACGGGACTGCAGCGCGCCATCGGTCCGCCAGATCAGCCAGCACGCGCCGAGCAGTGCGTAGCCGACGACCGTCGCGATACCGCACAAGACGGTGAAGGGCGTGAGCCAATCCCACCATCCGCCGGCATAGGCCAGATCGACGACCTTGATGCCTTGAAGCAGGCCGCCGAGCGCGAGACCCTGGCATAGCGCCGCCAGGGTCGAGCCGCCGAAGAACGCGAAATCCCAACACAGCCGGCCGAACTTCGTATTGGCCCGGAAGCGGAACTCGAACGCCACGCCGCGAAAGATCAACGCGAGGAGCATCGTGATGATGACCGGATACAGCGCCGGCATGATCACCGCATACGCGAGGGGGAAGACCGCGAACAGCCCGCCGCCGCCAAGCACCAACCAGGTCTCGTTGCCGTCCCACACTGGGGCGATGGTGTTGACCATCACGTTCCGCTCGGCCGACTCCCGCTCGACGGCGAACAGGATCCCCGTTCCAAGGTCAAAACCGTCGAGCACGACATAGGCCAGAACCGCGAAGGCAATGAGCAGGCCCCAGATCAGTGGGAGGTCGAGGAATGGCAACGTCATCATCACCCTACTCCGCCGGCTGTGGCGCAGGGATGTTCGGGCCGCCGGCGTGGACCGCGATTGGACCGGGCGTGATGCCGGCACTGCGGATGGGGGTGCGTGGATCCGGCCCTTCCTCGCCCAGTCGTGGCGTCGTGCCCAGCAGACGCAGCAGGAAAACGAAGCCTGCCCCGAACACCGTCAGATAGACGACCGCGAATGCCGCAAGCGAGGTGCCGACACCCGGTGCCGCGATCGGCGACACGCTGGCGGCTGTCATGAGGTGGCCGTAGATCGTGTATGGTTGACGGCCGACCTCGGTGGTGACCCATCCAGCGAGCAGTGCGACGAAGCCGGACGGAGCCATGGCGACCATGACCCGGTGCAGCCAGCGATTGTCATAGAGTTGCCGCTTGCGCCGCAACCACAGCGACCAGAAACCGATCGCCGCCATCAGGAAGCCAAGTCCGACCATCAGCCGAAAGGACCAGAACAGCAGCGGCGAATAGGGCCGCAGTTCTTTCGGGACCGATTTCAGCCCCGGCACTTCGCCATCCAGACTGTGAGTGAGGATCAGGCTGCCCAGGAAGGGAATGCCGATCGCATAGTCCGTCGTCTCCGTCTCCATGTTCGGGATGCCGAACAGAAGCTCCGGCGCGCCGCGCTCGGCGTCCCACGAGCCCTCCATCGCCGCGATCTTGGCCGGCTGATAGCGCAACGTGTTCAGCCCGTGCATGTCGCCGACGACGATCTGAATAGGGGCGACCAAGGCTGCCATCCACATCGCCATGGAGAACATCGTCCGGGCCATGGGATTCGCGCGATCGCGCAGCAGGTGCCAGGCACCCACCGCGCCGACCGCGAACGCCACCGACAGATAGCTCGCGATGACCATGTGCGGGAAGCGGACGGGAAAGCTCGGATTGAAGATGATCTCGAGCCAGCTGTCCGGCAGGAACCGCCCATCGGGATCGATGTGATAGCCGGCCGGTGTCTGCATCCAGGAATTGACGGAGAGTATCCAGAACGCCGACAGCAGCGTGCCGAACGCCACCACGCAGGTCGCGCCGAAATGCAAGGCCGGCCCGACCTTTTTCATGCCGAACAACATGATCCCGAGGAAACCTGCCTCGAGGAAGAACGCCGTCAGCACCTCGTAGCCCATCAGAGGCCCCACGACCGGCCCGGCACGGCGGGAAAATTCCGCCCAGTTCAGGCCGAACTGGTAGGCCATGACCAAGCCACTCACCACGCCCATGGCAAACACCAGGCTGAAGGGCTTCACCCAAAACTGGAACAGCTCCAGGTAGGCGCGTTGCTTGGTGGCGAGCCACAGGCCCTCGAGAACCATGAGAAAACTGGCCAGCCCGATCGAGAACGCCGGCAGGACGATGTGGAATCCGACGGTAAACGCAAACTGCAACCGCGCCAGGAAAAGGGCATCCCAATCGGGCACGATCATCTCCATAGCTTCACACCGTCAATATAGACCGGTCCGCGAGATCGTCAGTGATCCTATTGTGGCTGCCACGCCATCCGGGGCAGCCGGGCGATCGGAAACCGCATCACCGAGACCTGTCCGTCGGCGACGGTGACGGGTATCCGCGGTGTCTCGCCACCCAGCAGCGCCAGCACACCGCCGGCGGCCTGCCCGGCCCGCGCAGGAATAAGGCCCGATTCCGCCGAAGCCTCCAGCAATGGCGTCAGGCCGCGGGCGATGAGCGTCGCCTCGCCAGCCGGTCGCAGCTCCTTATCCAGGCCGAAGCGGCCGGCTATCGAGGCATCCAGCGGACCGTAGGCGATCGCAAGTCGCTTGACCTCGAGCTGTCCGGCCTCGTCCCGCCATGCGCGGGCGGAGGCCTCGGCGGTCGCGGCGACCGGCGGCACTGCGCCGTGCAGAACGGCGTCGAGCGTGACGGCACGGATCACCGATCCGAAGGGCGGTGGCAATAAGACGCCGCCCCCACCAGCCAGGTCGATGCCACCCAACGCCACGTCCACACTTTGGCCACCCACACCGGCCACGCCGACGCCCGCGAGCGTCGCGACGTCGATATGCCGACCGCCCCAGGCAACGCGAAGTCCGGCCGCCTCGATCCGGACCCGATCCGGCGCGGCCAGCGCCAGTTCGGCGGTCCAGCGTGTCGCCGAGGCGGCAAACACCGCTCCGTTGGCGGCAACAATGGAAGCGCCCGCGACGTCCGTGATCACAACCCCGGGGCGCAGTGGCGAGATGGCGCTGGTCAGGGCCGCCTCGACACGGGCGCCTCCCGGCAGCCCGCCGGGACCCAGCCGCACCGCGTACCCCCACGTCGCGGCAAACGGCCAACCGCCCGCTCGGCCGTCGGTCACCAGGACGTCGACGCCCAGGTGCCGTTGCCGCGATGCCCAATCGTCGACGCCAGCGCGCAGCGCGCCCGTTACCAAAGACCATGCCGCAGCGTCCATCACGGCCAAAAACGCCAACATAACAATTGTCGACACAACCCAGCGGCGTCGCGTCATCCACATCGGCCCAAGGTGGGGACAGAGGGCCGCTGCACCGCAAATTGGAGTTTTGATATCAGCGGGTTATGAACCCGGCCTCCGATCTCGTGACAAAGCGGATCAACGCCTGCCCACAGAGTTTTCCACAGCCCCAATGCTCGCGGAAATGTCATAAATGTCAACGACATCATCCGCCGGCGCGTGGTTCGCCATAGGCCGCCAAGATCGAGAGCCCGGATCGCGCGGCCAGGTACTTCGTATACTCGCCAGCCAGCAGCCGCAGCGGCAAGGCACCACGCATGCCGGGAGAAATCACCGGCACCGGGTGCAGCGCGATGTCCGGCAGCGCTCGACCAAGCTCCGCCAGGGCGCGCGGCATGTGATACCCGGCCGTGACGACAAGTAAGGTATGCACGCCGTTGGCATGCGCCCACTCCGCCGTCTCCAGCGCGTTGCCGTGCGTCGACGCGGCCGCGCGCCCCAGGGTGACCCTCGCCCCAAGCGCCTTGTCGATCCCGGCCCTGCGAGCGAGTTCGGCGAATTCCGTGGGACCGCCGACCCCCGAGACGAGCAGCACGCGGGCGCGGCCGTCGGCAAGCATGCGCAAAGCCGTCTCGACGCGATCGGCACCGCCGGTCAGCGCCACGATGCCGTCCGCGCTCGGCAGCGAAGGAGGCGGCATCCAGGCAGCGTGAACAAACCACGCGAATCCGACCGCCCAGGCGGCCCCGACCAGTACGGGCACGCTCAGGCAGGCGAGAACCGCGATCCGGCGCGGCATGAAACTCATGGCAGCCGGCGCAGCCACAGCCGCACCGTTCCCTGGGCCGTCGCATACCCGATCACCGCTGCTCCCGCCGGTAGAAGGCTCAGCCCGACCCACAATGACATCGGAAGGCCCGCGGCAGGTTGGGGGTAGGCCGCTCTCGTGGAGAACGGCTGCGCCAAACGGGCGAGCGCCAACAGCACGGGTAATGCCGCCGCCATGCCGACCAAGCCGCCGGTCGCCGCGAGACCCATCGCGCGCCTCGCGAAGCGCGTCGCGACATAGCCGTCGGTGGCCCCGAGGCCATGCAGGATGTCAACCGTGGTCCGCCGCGCCAGCAATCCCGCGCGCGTCGCCGCCGCGATCACCAGAGCAGCGACGCCGACGACCACCAGCAACGCGCCCCAGCCGCACGCCTCGAGCGCGCGCAGCAGCGACGTAAGGCGGCCGATCCAAGCGGCGTGCGCTTCGAGCGACGCGCCCGGAGCGGTGCGCCCGATCGCCTCCGCCAACGCTTCGAACGTCGCCACACCGACCGTGGGATCCGTCGAGGCGCGCACCGCGATGACCGCCGGCAGGAGGTCACGGGGCACCGACGCGCCGCCACCGAGCCACGGTGCCAGAAGCTGGTCCAACTCGCCGTCGGACAACAGCCCGGCCGAGACGATCGCCGGACTGCCTCGCAGCAGACTTAGAGTGGCTTCGAGCCGCGTCTGGGCGGCTGTCGTCGCAGGATCGGCGGGGCGCGGCACCTGCGCGGTCAAGACGGTTCCGGCCCCAAGGCGCCACCGATCCGCCAGCGCCTGCGCGGCCGTCGCGCCGCCGAGCGCGAGGGCGGCCAGAAAGGCCATCGCGGCGACCATGACAGGCAGCAGCCGGTCGCCGAGGACCCGTCGTAGACCCAGCGTGTCGCGGCGGACCTTCGTCGTTTCAAGCATCCTCGGCCAGCCTTCCGCGCGACAGACGGAGAAACGGCGCCGGATGGCGGGCCACCAGCGCGTCGTTGTGAGTGGCCACGACCACGGTCGCGCCGAGCCGGTTCATCTCTCGCAACAGGCGCATCAGCCGCTCGGCCTGCGTCTCGTCGAGATTGCCGGTTGGCTCGTCCGCCAGCAGCAAACTCGGCCGGCCGACCACCGCGCGGGCGATCGCCACACGCTGCTGCTCGCCGCCCGAGAGTTCAGCCGGTCGAGCGTCGCGATGGTGGCCGAGGCCGACCCATTCCAGCATTTCGGCGGCATCCGACAACGCCTGCGCGTCCGGCTGCCCGGCGACGCGCAGCGGAGCCGCGACGTTCTCCAACGCGTTGAGGTGCGGCAGGAGCCGAAAATCCTGGAACACCATGCCGATCCTGCGGCGCAGCAGCGGCAGATGGCGGCGGATGCCGCGCTGGCCGGCCGAGGGGATCTCCCGGCCCAGAACCGCGAGCCGGCCACTGGTCGGACGGACCGCCAGATGCAACAGGCCCAGCAGGCTCGACTTGCCGGCGCCCGAGTCTCCGAGGAGCCAGCGGAAGCCACCCGGTGGGATCGTGAAGCTGAGATCGGTCAACGCCTCACCGCCGCCAGGCGCCGGCGCCCGTCCCGGCGCTCTGGCATAGCGAAGGCCGACACCTTCCAGACGCACCATCCGGCCGCGACTCCACCTCGCCACCACTCACGACGCGACGATATCACAGGTTCCGCGCGCTCGCCCGGCCCCGCAAGCCCGTCGGCGGATTGCGCCGTCCGGAGCGGTCGCGCAAATAGGAAACATGCGCGTTTCCTGCCCGGCCTGCGACGCCGCCTACGAGATTCCGGACGACGTGATGGCCGCCGGAAGGCGGCTGCGCTGCGCGCGCTGCGCCAACGAATGGGTGCCGGTGGCGGCCGAGGACCCGGCCGACTTGGCCCCCCCACCGCCCGTCGTCGCCGCGAAGGTCGAGCCGACGACAGAGGACTTGGAGCCCGCCCAGCCCTCGGCGCGGCCCCCGCCCCCCCTGGTGGCGTCGCCGCCGCTCATCCAGGACCGGGCGGAACCGGAGCCGGAGAGCCGATCGGCGGCGAGAGTCCTCGCGGCTTGGACGCTGAGCGTGGCGATACTGGTCGGCATCGCTGTCGCGGCCTATGTCTTCCGCGAAACAGTGCAGTCGGCGTGGCCGCCCTCGCAGCTCCTGTACGCGGCGCTCGGCCTGCGCTGACGCGGAACCTCATTGGGGCGTCCGCCCGAACGGCCTACCCCTCGCCCGAAACGAATCGCTCCAGCCAGTGGATCGTGTAGTCCCCGCGAACGAAATCGGGCGCCTCGATGATGCGCTGGTGCAGCGGCAAGGTCGTCTTGATCCCGACCACCGCGAACTCCGCGAGGCTGCGTCGCATGCGGGCGATCGCCTCGGGCCGCGTGCGCGCGTGCACGATCAGTTTCGCAACCATGCTGTCGTAGTATGGAGGCACCACGCAACCGGTGTAGAGCGCGCTGTCGACCCGCACGCCCAGGCCGCCCGGCGCGTGATAGACCGTGACCTTGCCGGGGGTCGGCACAAACGTCTCCGGATCCTCGGCGGTGATGCGGCACTCGATGGCATGGCCGGAGAACGTTATCTCCGACTGGTCGTAGCCCAGCGGCTCGCCGGCCGCGATGCGGATCTGCTCGGCGACAAGATCGATGCCGCAGACCATCTCGGTCACCGGGTGTTCCACCTGCAATCGCGTATTCATCTCGATGAAAGCGAACTGACCGTCCTGATAAAGAAATTCCAGGGTGCCCGCGTTGCGGTAGCCCAGTTGCCGCAAAGCCGCCGTGACCGTCACGCCGAGCGCGTCGCGTTCGGCGGCGTCGAGCGCCGGTGATCCGGCCTCCTCCAGAAGCTTCTGATGCCGCCGTTGCAGGCTGCAATCCCGCTCGCCCAGATGCACGACATTGCCGTGCGCGTCGGCCAGGATCTGAAGCTCGATATGACGCGGCCGATCCAGATACTTCTCAAGGTAGACCGCATCATTGCCGAACGCGGCGCGCGCCTCGGTTCGCGCGATGCGCCAGGCGTCTTCCAGCTCGGTCTCGTCGCGGGCGACCTTCATACCCCGCCCGCCGCCCCCGGCGGCTGCCTTGATCAGAACCGGATAGCCGACGCGGGCGGCCACCTCACGGGCCTGTTCCAGCTCGTCGAGCACGCCGTCCGAGCCCGGCACAGTGGGCACGCCGAGGTCGATCATCGCCGCCTTGGCCGCGATCTTGTCGCCCATCATCCGGATATGCGCGGGCGAGGGGCCGATGAAGGCGAGGCCATGCGCCTCGACCATTTCCGCGAACCCCGCATTCTCCGACAGAAACCCGTAGCCGGGGTGGATCGCGTCCGCGCCGGTAATCGTCGCCGCCGAGATGATCGAGGCGCTGTTGAGATAACTGTCGCGGGCGGGCGGCGGCCCGATGCACACGCTTTCATCAGCCAGCCGCACATGCATCGCGTCAGCGTCGGCGGTGGAATGCACCGCGACCGAGGGGATCCCAAGTTCGCGGCAGGCGCGCTGGATGCGCAGCGCGATCTCGCCCCGGTTGGCGATCAGGATCTTCTGGAACAACTGCGCCACTATTCGAGGATCAGCAGCGGCTCGCCGTATTCGACGGGTGTGCCGGGGGTGACCAGGATCCGCCGCACCGTCCCGGCTTTCGGTGCCTTGATCTGATTGAACGTCTTCATCGCCTCGATCAACAGCACCGTCTGGCCGGCGGCCACCTCCTGTCCCAGTTGCACGAAGGGAGCCGCCCCCGGTTCGGGTGCCAGATAGGCGATGCCGACCATCGGGCTGAGGATCGCCCCGGGATGCGTTGCGTCGTCCTCGGGCGCGACGGGCGCCATCGTCACCGGCACTGGGCTGGCGGCCGGTGCCGGCACGACCGGCGTGGCAGCCGCCGCGGACATGGCGACCGGTGGGTGGGCGCGGGCGAGGCGGATGCGCACATCGCCGCCCTCGATCTCGATTTCCGTCAGGCCCGTGTCGGCGAGGATTTGCGCCAGCACCCGAATCTGCTCGGGGTCGAAATTGGCCGGCATCAAGCAGACTCCTCGATCAGATCGGCCATGGCCGTCAGGGCGAGGCCGTAGCCCGCAATGCCGAGGCCGCAGATCACGCCGACCGCCACACGGGACACGTAGGAGACATGGCGAAAAGCCTCGCGGCGATGGATGTTGGTGATGTGAACTTCGAGAACCGGCAGGTCGACGGCCAGCAGCGAGTCCATCAGGGCCACGGACGTGTGGCTGTAGCCGGCCGGGTTGATGACGATCCCACGGGCTCGGCCGCGGCATTCCTGCACCCAGGAAATCAGCTCGCCCTCGCCATTGGTCTGGCGAAAGTCGATCGCGAGACCCACACGCTCGGCCGCCTCCGCACACAGCGTTTCGACGTCGTCCAGAGTGGCACGCCCGTAGGTCGCGGGTTGGCGCAGGCCGAGCATGTTGAGATTCGGCCCGTTCAGTACGGCGACGAGCGGCAGGGTGGGGGCGGCGGCCATGGACGGCGGCGCGTAGCACGGGGGTCGGGGGGCGGCAAACTGTCCTCTTGTCGCACCGTCGTCCTTCGTGCGCTGCCGCGCCACAAAGCCGCAGGGCCGTCCACGCTGAGATGGAAAGCTCGGGACGCGCCATGACGTTTGGAGAGGTGTCCGACAACCCGGAAACGTCGGGCGTGCGCGCCCTCTTGGCGGTCCGCTGGCGATGCCCCATCTTCGCCGCCGCACCGGGACGGGCTTGTGGGCGGCCCGTCAGACTCTTGTTGAAGGACACGAAAACATGCTCGCGAGGCCCGGGATGGATGCGCAGGAGGCGCTGGTCTGCACGATGGTGCTGGTCGCGGCGTCAAGCGGCGGGATCAGCGATCGCGAGATTGGCGTGATGACCGGGCTGGTGCAGACGCTTCCCGTGTTTCGCAATTTCTCCACGGAGCAGCTCGGCAGCGCCACTGAAATGGCCATCGCCCTGCTGCGCGAAGATGACGGATTGGCCGATGCGGCGGGCATGGTGCGCGATGCGCTCGAGCCGCGGCTGCGCGAGACGGCCTATGCACTGGCCTGCGAGGTGGTGGCGGCTGATCGGCTCGCCGAACAGGACACGCTGCGGATGCTCGAATTCGTGCGTGGCGAATTGCACATCGACACGCTTGTTGCCTCGGCCATCGAGCGGGGGGCGCGGGCCCGGTTCCAGCAAGTCACTTGACGCTTGCGGAGGAGGATGTCGGCGGTTCGTCTCGAGGGCCAGCTGAAGTGACCGCGCCGGAACGGCCGCAACGGCCTCGCGTTCAGGTTCCGTCAGAGCGGAGCCAACGATGTCCGAGACGATGAGCGTTCACGCGAAATTTTCGAGCGATGCCGCCCTGGAGGACGCGATCGCAAAGCTGTGCCTGATTGGCTTCGATCGCGCCGACCTCAGCGTCGTGGTGGCCGGATCCAGTATCGATCCATCTGAACAGTCCAGTTCGGCCCCGACGACGGACACCGACACGCGGCAGGCCAGAACGCTCGGCACCAGTTTGGCCGGGGCCGCGGGTGCCTTCGCGGCGGCGGGGCTGACGATCGCCACCGGGGGCGCTGCGGCGTTGGCGGCCGGTGCGGCTCTGGCGGCCGGTGCCGGTGCAGCGGGTGCCGCCAACATAGGTGGCACCGCGGCGAGTCAGACCGTTTCAGACGCTCGTGCCGAAGCGGCGGCGCGCGGTGAACTGACCCTCAAGGTTATCATTCGCGGCTCGGGCGACGTCGAGGTGGCGACTTCCACTTTGTCGGAGGCCGGTGGCCGAGACATCACCCGTATCGCGCAAATGCCTCAGGGGACCGACTCATCCGCGTGGACAGGATAGCCCTCGGCGGGGCAGCGACATCATGCCAGACGCAGATTGGCCGCCGCGGCCTTGCCCCGCTCCATGGTGACGTCATAGCTCACTTTCTGGCCGTCGTTCAGGCCATTGAGACCGGCAGCTTGCACCGCCGTGACGTGGACGAACACGTCCTTGCCGCCGTCCTGCGGCATGATGAAGCCATAGCCCTTGGTCGCGTTGAACCATTTGACGGTGCCAATCGCCATTGCCGCTCTCCGTGATGGGCCGCCCCATGCGGACCCGTTGAATTGCCATTCCATGATGACCGCGGCACGAGATTTTTCCCGGACCGCTGCCACCACCGCTGCCTCGTCCGAAGCGCCACATGCCGCTCCGGACGTGCCGTCAAGCCAGAAAGCTCAGGCGAGCTTCAGTTGCGCCGCCGACGCCTTGCCGCGCTCCATGGTGACTTCGTAGCTCACCTTCTGGCCATCATTCAGGCCGTTGAGGCCCGCCGCCTGGACCGCGGTGACGTGCACGAACACATCCTTGCCGCCGTCCTGTGGCATGATGAAGCCATAACCCTTGGTCGCGTTGAACCACTTGACCGTACCGATCGCCATTGTCGTCATACTCCGATTGCGGATCCGCGCCTGCGGGTCCGTAGGGGTGAACGGCTGACGCGACGCGAGGCAGGATGCCCGGCGCCGCCATAACCGTTTGATTTCAGGATGCTCCGTCGCGCGACCATTGCGGTGCGGTGCTCTTGCTCGTCCAGGAAACCGTGGTCGGACGATTACGCGCCGCTCAGGCCAGCTTCAGATTTGCGGCCGACGCCTTGCCACGTTCCATTGTGACGTCGAACGAAACCTTTTGACCGTCATTGAGACCGCGAAGACCGGCCGCCTGAACTGCCGTGATATGTACGAAAACATCTTTGCCGCCGTCTTGCGGCATGATGAAGCCGTATCCCTTGGTTGTATTGAACCACTTGACCGTGCCGATAGCCATAGTCAGTCACTCTCCGTCGGGTACCCGGGGCAAACCCGCCCAGGGCTTCAAACAACCGGGCTCGTGGAACGTCTTGAAGGCACCCGACAGCGAAGACGACGGTACGGAGGCGCAGCAAGCCAAGCCAAAACGCGATTGCGCCATAACTTGGTCACGATCGACAGGCAGAGTCAACGATCGGCTGGGGGCTAGGGCGGCGGTTGCCCGGCCTTGCGCGGGATCCGGTCCTCGGTCACGTCGCCGACCCAGACCATCAGTTTGGCCAGCGACACATCGCTCGACAGTTTGCGGATCATCCGAACGTCGGCGGTGACGAGTGGAATGGAGCGGTCAACTGCCAAGGCGACGTAGAGCGAGTCGTAAAGCGTCATGATATGGGCGAGCGATATGGCGAATGCCCGGGGAATGAGGCGCGCGATCGGCGTGCCGATCACCGGGGCTCGCAGCAGTCCTCTAACCCGGTCGGTCGCCTGCGTGACGCTCAGTTCGGCTTTCCGGACCTTGGACCAAAGCACCGTAGCCGCTTCCGCCTGCCAGTGATCCGGGGCGTGCAGCGCCTCGCAGGCGAGGAGCCGCAGTGCGTTGGCGCTATGCTCCTCGCGGACAAACCACTTTGCCGAGACGCAAGCATCGACGACGACCTCCCTCAAGGATCGATGCCGTCATGGTCATGATCCCGGTACCAGCGAATGATATCGGTGCTGTCGCTCGTTTGCGGTGGCGTCTCCGCCTGGAACCTGGCAACGGCCTCCGCGAACGTCTCCACCTCCGGGCGGAGCGCCTGTTCGAGGATGGCGCGGTGTTCCGCCTCGGCCGAGCGTCCGAGACGGGCGGCGCGCTGCTTCAATGTCTCCACGAGAACATCGTCCAAGCCACGAACGATCAACTGGCCCACAGGAACCGCCCCGAGTGATATCTTAACATGATAGCATTCGCGAGACCGACTTCAAGATGACCCATCGGAGACATGAACCATGAACTGCGCCCTGCTGTTCGACCTCGACGGGACGCTCATCGACACCGATCATCTGCATTTTGCGGCGTTCGGGCAGGTCTTCGCCGACCATGGCGTGACGCTCGATGCCGACGCCTACCGGCATCGCGTCATGGGGTTCTCCAGTCCGCGGATCGCCGCGGACTTCCTGCCCCATCTCCCGACCGATCGAGCGCTGGCCGAACTGACGCGCAAGGAGGAGATTTATCGTTCCCGCATCGGCACGTTGTCGCCGATCGCCGGGATCGCGGCGTTGCTCGACCGCGCCGAAGCGGCGGGGCTTGGCCGCGCCGTCGTGACCAACGCGCCACGGCCCAACGCCCTGCTCGTCCTGGACGCGCTCGGCCTCGCCGACCGCTTCGCGGTGGTGGTCATCGCCGACGAGCTGGAGCATTCCAAGCCGCATCCTCTGCCGTACCTTACGGCGCTCGAGCACCTGGGTGCTGCTGCCTCCCGGTCCATCGCCTTCGAGGATTCACGCTCCGGCATCCGTTCGGCTGTCGCGGCCGGCCTCGCGGTCGTAGGGCTGCTGACGGCGCTCGACGAGGCCACGATCCTGGGTCTGGGCGCGGTCATGGCAGTACGCGACTTCAGCGATCCCCGCATCGACACGTTGATGAGCGAGCGGACGGCAATCGTTTGATACCCGACCGGCGTAGGAAATGCGGTACGTCGTCATGGCACAGCTTCACCGTGCCATCTCGTTCGCCGCGGTCATCGAAAACCGCCGGTCACGACGATCCTGGCGGCACTGACGAGGGTCAATCGCTTCGCCGGTATGTTTAACCGCACGAAAAAAGGCGGGCCCTTTCGGACCCGCCCATTCTTCGCGCAACAAAGTCGACGTGGATCAGAAATCCATGTCGCCCATGCCGCCGCCATGGCCGGGCGGGCCACCGGCCGCACCCTTCTTCTCCGGCTTCTCGGCGATCATCGCCTCGGTCGTCACCAGCAGGCCGGCCACCGACGCGGCGTCCTGCAGCGCGGTGCGCACGACCTTGGTCGGGTCGATGATGCCGGCCGCCACCATGTCCTTGTAATCGCCATTCTGCGCGTCGAAGCCGAAATTGTAATCGTTGTTTTCCAGCACCTTGCCGGAAATGACGGCCCCGTCCTCACCGGCGTTCTCGGCGATCTGGCGCAATGGCGTGAGAGCCGCCTTGCGGACGATCTCGATGCCGAAGCGCTGGTCGTCGTTGTCAGCCTTGACGTTGGCCAGCACCAGCGAGGCGCGCGCCAGCGCCACGCCGCCGCCCGGCACGATGCCTTCCTCGACCGCCGCGCGGGTCGCGTGCAACGCGTCGTCGACGCGGTCCTTACGCTCCTTCACCTCGACCTCGGACGAGCCGCCGACGCGGATGACGGCGACGCCGCCCGCGAGCTTCGCCAGACGCTCCTGCAGCTTCTCGCGGTCGTAGTCCGAGGTCGTCTCCTCGATCTGCGCACGGATCTGGTTGCAGCGGCCCTTGATGTCCTCGCCCTTGCCGGCGCCCTCGACAAGCGTCGTGTTCTCCTTCTCGATGAGAACCTTCTTGGCGCGGCCCAGCATGGCCAACGTCACCGTCTCCAGCTTGATGCCGAGGTCTTCGCTGATAACCTGACCGCCGGTCAGGATCGCGATGTCCTCGAGCATCGCCTTGCGGCGATCACCGAAGCCCGGCGCTTTGACGGCCGCAACCTTCAGGCCACCGCGCAGCTTGTTCACGACCAGGGTCGCGAGCGCCTCGCCCTCGACGTCCTCGGCGATGATCAGCAACGGACGGCCCGACTGCACCACAGTCTCCAGCAGCGGCAGCATCGGCTGCAGGCCGGAGAGCTTCTTCTCGTGGATCAGGATGTACGGCTGGTCGAGGTCGGCGACCATCTTCTCGGCGTTCGTGATGAAGTAGGGGCTCACGTAGCCGCGGTCGAACTGCATGCCCTCGACGACGTCGAGCTCGGTCTGGATGCCCTTGGCTTCCTCGACCGTGATGACCCCCTCGTTGCCGACTTTCTGCATCGCCTCGGAGATCATCTGGCCGATCTCGGTCTCGCCGTTCGACGAGATGGTGCCGACCTGCGCGGTCTCCGCCTGAGTGGTGATCTTGCGGCTCTTGGTCTTCAGCTCCTCGACGAGGGCGGTGACCGCCTTGTCGATGCCGCGGCGCAGATCCATCGGATTCATGCCGGCGGCCACGGCCTTGGCGCCCTCACGGACGATCGCCTGCGCCAGCACCGTGGCAGTGGTGGTGCCGTCGCCGGCCTGGTCGTTGGTCTTTGAGGCAACTTCGCGCACCATCTGCGCGCCCATGTTCTCGAACTTGTCGGCGAGCTCGATCTCCTTGGCGACGGTGACGCCGTCCTTGGTGATGCGGGGCGCGCCGAAGCTCTTGTCGATGACCACGTTGCGACCCTTGGGACCCAGCGTGACCTTCACCGCGTCGGCGAGGATATCGACGCCGCGCAGCATGCGCTGACGCGCGTCGGATCCGAAACGAATTTCCTTGGCAGCCATGTGTATCTACTCTCTATATTCTTGTGGGTGGGCTGATCAGGCGAGAGTTCAGGCGGCCATCTTCTGGGCGGCGACGCCTTCGACGATGCCCATGATGTCGCTCTCCTTCATGATGAGCAGTTCCTCGCCGTCGATCTTGACCTCGGTGCCGGACCACTTGCCGAACAGGATGCGGTCGCCGGCCTTCACGTCGAGCGCCACGACGGCACCCTGCTCGTTGCGAGCGCCCGGGCCGGCGGCGACGATCTCGCCTTCCATCGGCTTCTCTTTGGCGGTGTCGGGAATGATGATCCCGCCGGCGGTCTTCTCTTCGGCGGTAATGCGGCGGACCACGACGCGGTCATGCAGCGGTCGGAATTTCATGTGTTTCTCTCCTAATGTGCGGCGGCCCCGTGAGGAGCGAGCCCGCTCGCAAACCTTGCTGGCACTCCCTCATAGGGAGTGCCAGCGATGTAGAAGCAACTCGGCCTGGCGTCAAGCGGCAGCAGCACTCGCGGATCGCTACTGCCAATCCGTTGATTATGAACGGTTTTCCTTGCTTTGCGTTCATCTTCGCGTGGCATGATTGAGTGGCGGTGACGACGCCGCGGTGCAGCATCTTTTTTGAGGGACAGGCGATGAGGACAGCCACGGAAAGCATCCAGCGGCAGTTGCAGGGATATCGGCTTACCACCGCCGAAATCCTCTATCATCTTCCGGACCATCCCGCGGTGCTTCAGAGCTACATCTGGCAGGCGCTCGACATCGCGCCGAGCTTTCCCGTTCTGCATGGTTTCCTTGATTTCTGGCGCCGAGAGATCGAGGGCCGGCTCCATTCCGTGCGCGTCGCGCAGCGCGGCCTGATCGGACCCAGCGAACTACGTCACGCGGTGAGTCTGACGATCCACTGACCGTCGCGCCGGGGCCGCGTCGCGAGCGATCGCGGGGCGGTGGCGGCGAGACTGGTGGCGACGACGCCAGGGGCTATGTTGAGCGTCATGCCGTTCGACGCCGCCCCCGCCCAGACGCTCCTCGTCCGCCGTGATCGTCGGGCCGTCTCCGTCTGGCTGTTCGTGGCCTCTGCCATGATCCTTGTGATGGTCAGCCTTGGCGGCGCGACACGGCTGACCGGCTCTGGACTGTCGATAATGGAATGGGCACCGATCAGCGGCGTTTTGCCGCCGTGGTCGGACGCGGAGTGGCAGCGACTGTTCGCGCTGTACCGCCAAACCCCACAATACGCGCTGTTGAACGACGGCTTCGGCCTCGAGGGTTTCCGAGGGATCTTTTGGCTGGAATGGACGCACCGGCTGTGGGGTCGCCTGCTTGGGATCGTGTTCCTCGCCCCGCTCGTCTTGTTCTGGGCGCGCGGCGCGCTGAGCCGTCGGCTGCTGCCGCGCCTGCTGCTGCTGTTCGCGCTCGGCGGCCTGCAAGGCGCTATCGGCTGGTTCATGGTTGCGTCGGGATTCTTCGCGGACAGCACGGCCGTCGCCCCGGCACGGCTGGTGGTGCATCTGACTTTGGCACTGGTGCTGTATTCCGCATTGGTTTGGATCGGACTGTCGGTGCTGCGCGAGCCAGCGCGGCAGGCGGCGGCGTCGCCCGCGATGGGGTGGTTCGCCGGGACGCTGGCGCTGACGGCGCTGACGATCGTGGCGGGCGGCTTCGTCGCCGGGCTGCACGCCGGTTTGGTCTACAACACGTTTCCGCTGATGGACGGCCGACTCGTCCCGGACGGCTACGCGGCGCTTTCGCCCTGGCCGCGCAACCTCGTCGCCAACATCGCCGCGGTGCAGTTCGACCATCGGGTTCTCGCCACGCTGAGCCTGCTGGCGGCGGCCACCACCGTCGCGCGGCTTTGGACGCGCCGCGAGTTGCGGCCGCCGCTCGTGGCGCTCGGCGTGACGATTGGCTTACAATACACTCTCGGTGTGGCCACTTTGCTCGCAGCGGTTCCGGTCTGGCTCGGCACGCTGCATCAGGCCGGTGCCGTGCTGCTACTGACCGCCTGTCTGGTGGGCCTGCATCTCGCGCGCCACCCGCGAACCCCGATCGGGAGATTGCCTGAATGACCATCACCTCGGCCTTGGCGGGCACCCCGCTCGGCGTGACGGACGCGATCTTCTTTGGCCAGGGGTCCTTGCTGGAGCGCGATGCCGCGGTACGCGTCGCGGCCCAAGCGCTGGACGGCGCAGACGACGGCGAACTGTTCCTCGAACAACGTCAGAGCGAGCAGGTCAGCCTCGAGGACGGGCGAATCCGCAGCGCCGGATCCAACGCCTCGACCGGGTTCGGCCTGCGCGCGGTGGTCGGCGAGGCGGCGGGCTACGCCCATGCGGGCGAGATCAGCGAGGCGGCGTTGCGGCGCGCGGCCGGGACGGTGCGGGCGGTGGCGGACGGGCATTCCGGCGTCTCCGCGGAGCCCCCCCGCGCCACGAACGCGCGTCTGTATGACGACGCGAGCCCGTTTGGCGACATCCCGTTCGCCGCGCGATCCGACGCGCTGGCGAAGATGGACGAATACGCGCGCGGCCTCGATTCGCGCGTGAAGCAGGTCATGGCGTCGTTCTTCGGCGAGTGGCAGGCGGTGCAGATCGTCCGCGCCGACGGCCATCGCGTCGCCGATCTGCGGCCGCTCGTACGGCTGAATGTGAGCGTGGTGCTGGAGCAGGACGGCCGGCGGGAGACCGGCAGCCACGGGCTCGGCGGCCGCTTCGGCTATGACCGGCTGCTGGACGAGGCGACCTGGCGCGCGGCGGTGGACGAGGCGCTGCGGCAGGCGAAGGTGAACCTCGAGAGCCGTCCCGCGCCGGCCGGCGAGATGCCGGTGGTGCTTGGGCCGGGCTGGCCCGGCATCCTGCTGCATGAGGCGATCGGCCATGGGCTGGAGGGTGATTTCAACCGCAAAGGGACATCGGCGTTCGCCGGCCTGTTGGGCAAGCGGATCGCCTCGCCCGGTGTCACTGTCGTAGATGACGGCACGATGCCGGACCGCCGCGGCAGCCTGACGATCGACGACGAGGGCACGCCGACCAACCGCACGACGCTGATCGACGACGGGATCCTCGTGGAGTTCCTGCAGGACCGGCAGAACGCTCGGCTGATGGGGGTGCGCCCGACGGGCAATGGGCGACGACAGTCCTATGCGCATGCGCCAATGCCCAGGATGACCAACACCGTTATGCTGTCGGGAAGCCATTCGCGCGAGGAGATGATCCGTTCGGTCCCGCGCGGCCTGTACGCCGTCAATTTCGGTGGCGGCCAAGTGGACATCACCTCGGGCAAATTCGTGTTTTCGGCAAGCGAGGCCTACCTGATCGAGGACGGCCGCATCACCGCGCCGGTGAAAGGCGCGACGTTGATCGGAAACGGACCGGACGCGCTGACCAAGGTCGAGATGGTGGGGGACGACATGGCGCTCGATCCCGGCATCGGCACATGCGGCAAACAGGGCCAGGGCGTGCCGGTCGGTGTCGGTCAGCCGACGCTAAAGCTCGCCGGCCTGACGGTCGGCGGCACCAACTAGCCTCAACCGCTTGGACGTGGTTGGCAAGCCAGTCCCTCAGCCGTCGAGAGACGGGAGGCTGAAGATTGGTGAGCTTTGTCATTCCGCGGGAACGTGGGTTGGAGCGTCTTTGACGTGACCGCTTCCAATCCCAACTGCCTCTGTAGCGCGACGTCAATCGCCTCGGACAACGCTTGCACCCCGGCCTGCGTGGAGCAAGCCCGCGCGACATAGGCCAGTCCCGCCGCCGCGAGCGCCGTCCATAACGCCGAATCGCGATACAACCGCACGCACGCCGCCGCGAACGCCGCCGTTCCGTCCGCGACCAACAGATGCTCGCCGTTCACGATCTCCATGCCTTCCGCGCCGAAGGGCGTGGCGACCACTGGCAAACCATGCGCCATCGCGGCGACCACCTTGCCCTTCACGCCGGCCCCCACGCGCAACGGACAGACGAATACCTTTGCCGCATCGAACAACGGGGCCAGATCGTCGATCATCCCCGTGACCTCCACATGCGGGCCGGTCAGATCGCGAACCTCGTCATCCGGATTGGCGCCCGCCAAAACGATACGCGCCTCCGGCAGAACGCGGCGGATCAGTGGGAAAATGTCGCGGACGAAGTGCACCGCCGCATCGACGTTCGGCGGATGGCCGTAACCGCCGAGGAACACGAAGTCCCGCCGCGTGTCGAAGGCGGCACGCGTCCCCACGACGGCACACGGAAACGGCTGCAGAACCACCCGCGCGCCCGGCGCTTCGCGGCGTATGAGGTCCCGCTCGAACGTCGACAGGGTCATCGTCACCGGCGCGCGGGTGATCAGCGCCAATTCCTCCGCGCGCGCACGCGCATCGACGGGTGTTCCCGACAGCGCCGCCTGCCGTTCGGTTCGGAGAAAATGCAGATCGGCGTTGCTGAACACCAAGGCCGCCTGTGGCGCATGTCGTCGCAGCGCGTCCTCGATCCGCGCAAAAATCTGCGGTCGAAAGACCATCACCACGTCGAACAACGCGCCGTGCCGCGCGATGTAGTCGTCGAACCCCAGATCGAACGGCGCATAGCCGCACTCGACGCCGACGCGCTGCAAAGCGGTTGTGTGTTCCGGGTCGAACAAGAAATTGTCCTGCGGCACGAAATGCACCTTGTAGCCGAGCGCCTGCAGAAGCCGGATCGACTCGACGGTCACCCCAGACCCGGCATCCTGTTTCGGCGTCGGCGTCGTCGCGTCCACCACCAGCGCGCGACGCAGCACGCGACGCTCGCGCTCGACGTAGATTTCGCTGCCAGGCCGGCCGTGATCGGCCAGCCGTTCGCGCCAGCGCAAGAACAATTTCTTCAGGTTCGCAACCTGATGCGACTTTGCCCCACGCGCGGTATCGGTTCCACCCGTTCGGCCCTCGTAGTGAACGACGAGACTCGCGGGCTGGAACCACACGTCCCGCCCCGTTGCGCGCACCCGCATGGCCAGATCAGCGTCCTCGCCATAGGCCGGCGCGAACGTCTCGTCGAAACCACCAAGGGTCCGCCACAGCGCGGCCGGAATCGCGATCGACGCGCCGGAGATGTAGTCCGCGCGCCGTGCGTGACAGTGCGAGGGATTGTTCGACTCCTCGCCGCGTCCCACGTTCCACGCCGAGCCGTCGCGCCAGATGATCGCCCCCGCCTCCTGCAGCGTGCCATCCGCGTACAACAGCTTCGAGCCGATCAGACCGGCATTCGGGAATAGCTTGAAACTGTCGGCAAGCGCGTCGAGCCAGCCGAGCGCGACGCGCGTATCGTTGTTGAGAAATACGAGCATCGCGCCACGCGCGGCGTCCGCCCCCGCGTTGCATGCGGCCACGAACCCGGTATTCGCCACCTGCCGCAACAGACGCAGCGCCGGGATGGCGTCGGCGAGTTCGCCGAGGATCGTCCCGGTCTCGTCGGGCGAGTCGTCGTCGATAACGATGATCTCGAAGTGTCGCCGGCTCGCGTGCCGCAGCAGCCCGTCCAGACAATTCAGCGTCCACGCGAGCTGCCCGTGCACCGGCACGATCACCGATATCTCCGGCGATCGCGCGACCGGTCGCGCGAGATCCCGCAACGACGACGCACCCGCGCGAATGCCACCGGGCGGGTCCAGTCGCGCCAGGAACGCGGCCCCGTCCCGCGCGGCCACGATGGCCGCATCGTCGGGCCGCCGATCGTACGCCTCCAGCGTCTCGGGCGAGCGGTCCGGATCGTCGGCAAGCGGCCAGGCGTGACGAGCGATCCCGCCGCGCGCGGGCGGGCCAATTCGCTGCGCCGCGGACGCGTCCCGCCGCCGCGCCAGCTCACCACGCAGCGCCACCGCCTCGGCGTCGAGCGCGAGAAGGCGCTCCACCAACGCCTCGCCGGGACGCCCCGCGATCATGCCGTCTCCACGTCCATGCGGCGCGACACTACACTGCGTCCCATGAGTTTGCCCGCCTTCGAACAATCCTGCATCGGCTTCGTCGGCGACTTCTCCGTCGCCGCGGACGGCCTGGTGGACGGGTTCTGTGGCGATCCCCGGCGCGACCGCCTCCGATGTTTCGTGGAGATTCTTGTCGAGGACCGACTGGCCGCAACGTCACCGGCCCGGACGCCACGCGACGACCTGGCGGAGCGCGGGTTCGACGACACCGGCCATGGCTTCCGGATCGCCCTGCCGCCCGACTGCCTGCCGCCGTGGCCGGAGCTGCTGGTCTGGGCGCGGGTGAAAGGCGCACGACGCGGCTTCGCTCAGCGCCTGCTGATCAGGCCTGGCCGCCCACCCCGACCACTCGAGCGGGAGCGAGCGCTCGCAGGCGAACTTTCGAGTCTTTCGCAGGCACTGGAAAACGTCTGCCGCCGCCCGCCCAGACCGCCGGCCGAGACCGTGCGCGAGGCGCTGCGCGGCCTGTCTCGCGCGCTGTCCGGAGCGGTCATGTGACATTTCCAGCCGAACGGTTCGCCTCGTTCATGGATTACGTGGCGTGGCGCGGCCGCCATGCCGTGACGGAAGCGGATCGCCGCCACGCCGAGGCCGCGCCACCGCGTATCGGAAGCTGTGTCCCCTGTTTGCGGCCGACGAAATTCGTGGCGGGCACCTGTGACTGCGCCGATCGTCTGTCGCCGGCGGATCGAGCGCTGATTCACGCGGCGGTCGCCGAGGCCGGGCTCTGCGGCTGGTCGCGGCTGTTGCTCACCGGCGTATCTGAGGCGCTCGTCGGGCGGCTGACGGCGCTGTCTGGCGGCGCGGCGCTGGGCGAGCCCGCGGATGTCGCAATCGTCGATGCCCAACTGTCGTGGCAGGCGCTGGAGACGGCGCGGCGCCTGCTCGTGCCGGGCGGCGTGCTGCTGGCGGCGATGAATTTCGATCCCGAGGCGCGGGCGGGCACCGCCGGCCGACCAGGATGGGACGTGCTCGACGCCGCCCATGACGCCGGCTTCGCGCGCGCGGACGTGATGCATCCCTGGTCTAGGGAACTCGGCTATCTCGGGCCGATCTTCATACTAAAAGCGGTCGCGTGACGAACCGGGTCAGGCGCTGGCGGCAGGCAGCAACTCCGCCGGCTCCAGCGTCCAGGGGCTGCCCGGCGAGCACAGCGTCGGCTGCGCGTTGGCCATCCGCACGTTGGGCGGCAATCCCATCTCTGCCCGCAACGCACGGAAGACGGCACCATGGGCGACGATCAGCACCGGCGCGGTCCGTGTCAGCGCGCGATTGACCGCGGCGGTCGCCCGGTCCCGCAGCGCGATGAAGCTCTCCGCGCCCTCGGGGGTGAGCGTGCCCTCGACCCAGTCGTCGAACCAGGCGGCCATGGGCTGGCCTTCCTGCACCCCGAACGCCACCTCGCGCAGTTCCGGCTCCGTCTCGACCGGCAGGCCGAGCGCGGCCGCCACAATGTCCGCCGTGTCGCGCGCCCGCGACATTGGCGAGACGACGATGCTGCGAATGCCCCGCCCAACCAGCATCGCCGTCGCCGCATGCGCCTGGGCGATGCCGGTGGCGTTCAGCGGCACCTCGACATTGCCTTGACTGAGGCCACGCGCATTCCAGTCGGTCTCGCCGTGCCGCAGGAACCAGAACTGCATCTGTGTCAAATTCATCGGGTCGATGTCATCGGGCCGCGGCACCTTGTCAACGGGTCCCGCCGCGCCGTGGCGCGTCGCGGCGTACTGACGATTGCGCGCGCCGGCGCGGTCGAGGTTCCCGTTTCTGGCAAGGAATGGCTATCGTCGCCGAGGGCAATCCGGGGGGAACTCAACGTGGCTTTCCAGAACGGCAAGGTCTGTCTCGTCGTCATATCGCTGTTGCTGTGGTCGGCGGTCCCGACGCGCGCCGATGACCGCATCCGCTTCGTCCATAGCTTCATGGGACTTGCCGGAGGGTCGAGCCCGAACGCGGTGACAGGCCACCAGACCAGCGCCGATTCGGCGGACTGGGCGCTCTACGGCACGACCTACTACGGCGGGGTCGGCGCCGGCGTCGCTTATAAGCTCACGCCGCCCAAGGCCGGACAGCAGAGCTGGACGGAGACCAGGCTTTACGTCTTCCAAAACCAGCTGGACGGGGAAAACCCGAACGGTCCGCTGCTGTTCGACGCATCCGGAAACGCCTACGGCGTCTCGGAGCAGGGCGGATCGTCGGGCGGTGAGGCCACATTTGGAACGGTCTTTCAACTCGCGCCGCCAGGACCAGGACAGTATTTCTGGACCAAAACCATCCTGCACGCCTTCGTCGCCGGTCCGGACGGCGCCTTCCCCTATGGAACTCTCATCGCGGACGCTTCGGGGGCGCTCTACGGCGTCGCAAGGTACCGAGACAGCGCTGACCCGTGGCGTGGCACGGTTTTCAAGCTGGCGCGGTCGCCGACAGGACAAGGCGCCTGGACGTTCACCATCCTCCATGGCTTCACGACGGGCGGCCCCGGTGGGCAGGTGGGCACGACGCTCACATTCGACCCCGCCGGCGCGCTCTATGGCATTACCGACGGCGATGGCCTGACCCAGTGCCCTCATTTCTACAGGTTGACACCGCCAGCCACAGGGACCGCGTGGTCGTTCACCGTTCTATATTCGTTTAGTTGCCGGAAGCTCGGCTATACGTCGCTGTTACGCGGCCCCGCTGGCGATTTCTACGGCAGCAGGGTCTATCCGGGCTCGGGCGAGGTGTTCCGACTGCGGCCGCCCGCGCCCGGAAAAACAGCCTGGACCGAGACGGTGCTGCACACCTTCGGCGGGCAGGACGGCGACTACCCGACGACGCTGTCGCGCATCGACAACTCGGGATCGATCTACGGTGCCACGGCCCGCCGGCTGGTCGGCGCAAGCAGAGCGTCCTACGGTGGGATCGTCTTTCGCCTCGATCCGCCCGCCGATGGCCTGTCGCCCTGGGCCTACGCCCAGATTGCCGTCACCTCGCAACGTTATCAGACGGATCCGAACGGCCTGCTCGTCCGTGATCCGGCTGGCGCTCTGTATACGTCCATGGCGTCGGGGAGCCCGCGCGCGGACGGTTCGAGCACGGGAGGAGCAGTCTTTCGCATCGCGCCGTAGCCCCGGCCTGACGCGCGTGCAGGGGCTCAGTCGAACAGTGAGCTGACCGAGCTCTCGTCGCTGATCCGCCGCATCGCCTCGGCCAGCAGGCGGGCGATGCTGGCCTGCCGGATGTTGCTGGCGAGCCGTACCGCCTCGGTGGCCGAGATGCTGTCGGTGATCGTCATGGTCTCGATCGGCGAGGATGCGATGCGGGCGACCGCCCCCCCCGACAGGACGCCGTGCGTGCAGTAAACGCTGGCCGAGGCGGCACCGTTGGCGATCAGCGCGGCCGCCGCGTTGCAGAGTGTGCCCCCGGAATCCACGATGTCGTCGATCAGAATGCAGTGGCGGCTGCCCACGTCGCCGATCACGTTCATCACCTCCGAAACGCCGGCCCGTTCGCGGCGCTTGTCGATGATCGCGAGGTCGCAGTTCAGCCGCGTCGCCACCAGCCGGGCGCGCAGCACGCCGCCGACATCGGGACTGACGATCATTAGGTCGCGGCCGTTGTAGCGTTCCTGGATGTCGCGCGTGAACAGGGGCGCGGCAAACATGTTGTCCACTGGAATATCGAAGAAGCCCTGGATTTGGCCGGCATGCAGATCCATCGTCAGAACGCGATTCGCGCCTGCCTCGGTGATCAGATTGGCAACCAGTTTCGCGCTGATCGGCGTGCGCGGCCCGGATTTGCGATCCTGCCGCGCATAGCCGAAATATGGAATCACCGCCGTCACCCGCCGCGCCGACGCGCGGCGCAGCGCATCCAAGGTGATCAGCAGCTCCATGAGGTTGTCGTTGGCCGGATAGCTGGTCGACTGGATGACGAAGACGTCCTCGCCGCGGATGTTTTCGTGGATTTCCACGAACACCTCCATGTCGGCGAAACGGCGGATCGAGGCGCGGGTAAGCGGGATATTGAGCGACGCGGCGACCGCTTCGGCCAGCGGTCGGTTGCTGTTGCAGGCGACGATCTTCATCCGGCGGCACCGTCCCCGTCTGCGTGCCCCGTCATGGGCGGGGCGGTTCTAACGGAGAGTCACCGATCCGCAAAGATCTCGCATGCTAGGCGGCGTCAGCGGCGGGAACGGGGCGCCTTCGGGCCGGCTTCTTCGGCAGCGGCATCGTCCCGTCGTCGTCGGGATTGGTCAGTGCGATCAGCAACGCTTCGCGCAGGGTGGCGAGCTTGCGGTCGTTCTCGACCTTCAGCCCGAACACGTCCTTGACGTAAAACACGTCGACCGCCCGCACCCCGTAGGTCGTCACATGGGCCGAAGCGATCTGCAGCCCCTGGTCGCTGATCGCCGCCGTGACGTCGTGCAGCAGGCCGGGCCGGTCGCGGCCGTTCACCTCGAGGACGGTGTGCGTGTTGCTCGCATGATTGTCGATCACCACACGCGGCGGTACGTGAATTGCCCGCATCCGTCGCCCCAGCAGCGCCTGCGACGTGCGCTTGATCTCGGCCGCAAGCCGGATCCGCCCCGACAGCGCCTGTTCGACCAGGACATAGAGGCGCGCCAACCGATGCGGCGCATCGAACGCCCCCCCGGCCGCGTCCTGCACCCAGAACGTATCGAGCGCCATGCCGTTGGTGAGCGTATGGATGCGCGCATCGACGATCGAGGCACCGGCCACCGCGAGCGCCCCGGCGATCTTGCTGAACAGCCCGGCATGGTCGGCGGCATACACGGTGACCTCGGTCACCGCCCTTGCCGGAAGCGGCATCGTGTCGACCGTGAGCGGCGCATGCCTCGCTTCGGCGTCACGAATGATCCGTGCATGACGCGCATGGGTCTCCGGCTCGAACCCCAGCCAGTAGCCGGCGTAGCCGAGGCTGGTGAACCGCTCGCGATCGGCGGCTGGCCAGTCGGCGAGCAACTCCAATGCCTCCTCCTTGGCCGCGCGCACCCGTACGTCGCGCTCCGCGGTCGCCAGCCCGCCCGCCAACACCTCGGCCACCCGGGCGTAAAGCTCACGGAGCAGCGTGGCCTTCCAGCCGTTCCAGACTTTCGACGAGACCGCCCGCATGTCGGCCACCGTGAGCACGAGCAGCAGGCGAAGGCGTTCGGGCGACTGGATCGTGTCGGCGATGTCGAGGATCGTCTTCGCGTCGTCGATGTCGCGCTTGAACGCGGTCTGGCTGAGCAGCAGGTGATGCAGCACCAGCCAGCTGACCGTCTCCGTCTCCTCGGCGGAAAGGCCGAGGGCCGGGCCGACTTCCAGCGCCAGTTCGGCCCCGAGTTCCGAGTGGTCTCCGCCCCGCCCCTTGGCGATGTCGTGCAACAGCACTGCGACATACAGCGAGCGGCGGGATTGCAATTGCTCGACGATCCCGGAGGCGACTGGCGCGACATCGCTCAGTTCGCCGCGCTCCAGCATGTTGAGCACTCGTACCGCTTCGATCGTATGCTCGTCGACCGTGAAAACATGATAGGTGTCGAACTGCATCTGGCCCACGATGCGCGCCCAATCCGGAAGGTACCGCCCGAGCAATCCTGTTTCGTTCAGCACGTGCAACCAGGTCGCGCCGTCGGCCCTGTTGTGTTCGGCATCCCGGCCGCACAGCAAGTCGAGGAAGATCTCCGCGGCCTCGGGGTCGTCACGCAGCAGCGTGGCCCGCCGCTCGTTATGAATAAGGGCGCGGATCGCCAACGGATGCAGCTCGAGCGCACGGTCGCGGGCGGTCCGCAGCAGTCGGAACATCTGGATCGGCGCGTCGTGGAAATGCCGACCGGGTGCCTCCAGCAGCCGACCGTCGGCCAACACGAACCCGGCTTCGATCAAGTCCATGTCCGTCTCGGCGGCGATCGCCGGTGGGCCCATGGCGGCGCGCAGAAGCGCCGGTTCCAGCACCGCCGTCAGCCGCGTCACGTCGCGCGCCGTCAGGAAGTAGTGGCGCATAAAGCGCTCGACCCCGTCCTGCCGGCCGTGGCGGGTATAGCCCATGCGCGCACCGACCACCGGCTGCAGATCGAAGGTCAGACGCTCCTCGGCGCGGCCCGAGACGTAGTGAAGATTGAACCTGAGCGCCCACAGGAAATCCCAGGACCGCATCGCCATCCGGCCCTCCGACGTGCGAATCAGGCCGCCGGACGCATCTTCCGCCTCGGTCAGCGTCATCAGGCTGCGGATGCCGAACACGTAATGCGCCATCCAGTACAGCGTCTGCAGGTCGCGCAGCCCACCGCGGCCTTCCTTGATATTCGGCTCGACCACGAAGGGACTGTCGCCGTAACGATGATGCCGCATCTCGCGCTCGGCCCGCTTTGCCTCCAGATACGGGCCGGCTCCGGCGACATCGCATGCGACCCGGAACCGCTGGGCGAAACTATCGAACAACGCCGCATCGCCGGCGATCAGCCGCGCATCCATAAGCGAGGTCCGCACGGTGACGTCGCCACTCGCCTCGGTCAGACAATCGTCGAGCGAGCGTGTCGCGTGGCCGACCTTCAAACCGAGGTCCCAAAGGAAATACAGCATGAACTCGACGCCGCGGAGCACCGGGGGAGAGGGCGTGGCGGCGGTCAGGAACAGCAGGTCGATGTCACTGAACGGAGCCAGAACACCGCGGCCATAGCCCCCCGTGGCCACGACCGTCAGCGTCTGCGGGATCCCGTCGCCGGGCACGTGCAGCGCCAGCGTGTGCGCGTGCAATGCGGCGATCAGCCCGTTGGTCAGACTGGCCAGCAGCCGCGCCGCCTGCAGCCCGCCCAGTTCCCCGGCCTCGAACCTCGTGCGCACGTGCGATTGCAGTCGGCCGAGGTGGCGCCGAAACGCCGCGAGCACGTCATCGCGCGACGCCAATACCGCAGGCCCGAGGGCGGCCAGGGCCGCCACCAGGGCGGCCGCATCGACATCGGGCTCGGCGGCCAGGGTGGCGTCTTGATCCATCACGTTGAACGTAGCATCGCCGATCAAGGCGCAACAGCGATCAACGCTTTCAACTGGTAGATCGTGGCGAGGGCGTCGCGCGGCGACAACTCGTCTGGGCGCAGCACGGCGAGCGCCTGACGCAGCGGGTCTTCGGGCGGTGCTTCGGCGGCGGCCGAAGATCCAGCTGCGGCGAACAGCGGCAGTGATGCGGCATCGGTCAGCCGCCCCGCCCGCTCTTCCAGCGCCGCCAGCAGTCCCGCCGCGCGGCGAACGACGGGCGCTGGCACGCCGGCCAGACGCGCGACATGGACGCCCCAGCTCCGGCCGGTCGCCCCTTCGGCGATCTCGTGCAGGAACACGACGTCGCCCTGCCACTCGCGCACGCGCATGGCGTGCGGTTTCAGGCGCGGCAGCTCGGTGCCGAGTTGCGCCAGTTCGTGGAAATGCGTGGCAAAGATCGTGCGACATCGCACCGTGTTGTGCAGCGCCTCGAGCACCGCCCAGGCGATCGCCAGACCGTCAAGGGTTGCGGTGCCGCGGCCGATCTCGTCGACCACGACGAGACTGCGCGGGCCAGCCTGATGCAGGATCGCCGCCGTCTCCGTCATTTCAACCATGAACGTGCTGCGCGCGCGCGCGAGATCGTCGGACGCGCCGACACGACTGAACAGCCGGTCGGCGATACCGACGCGCGCCGACGCCGCCGGCACCGGCAATCCGGCTTGCGCCAGCACCACCGCCAGCGCGTTCTGCCGCAGAAACGTCGACTTGCCAGCCATGTTCGGTCCGGTCAGCAGAAGGACCTGACGCCCCGCCGACAGATCGGTGTCGTTGGGCACGAAACGCGCCCCTTTCTCATCCGCCGCCAATGCCGCTTCGACAACCGGATGACGCAGGGCACGCATGTCGAACGCGCCGTCATCTGTCACGATCGGCCGGCACCAACGGCCACCCTCGGCCAAGGCCGCGGCCGATTGCGCGACGTCCAGAATCGCGAGCGCCTGCGCGGCATCGCCGATCGCGCCCGCCGCCGTCAGAACGTGGTCGCAAAGATGTTCGAACACGGTGCGCTCACGCAGCATCGCGCGCTCTGCCGCCTCGGCGATGCGGCGATCGAGGTCGGCAACATCGTCGCTGCTGAACCGGGCGCTGCTCGCCATGCCCTGACGGAGGACGAACCCTTGCGCCCGGAGGGTTTCGGCCGACCCGGCAGGCACCTCGATCACGTAGCCGAGCTGAGCGTGATGGCGGATTTTCAGGCTGGCGACACCGGTACGCTGGGCAAGGTCGAGTTGGAGCGACGCCACGACCCGCCGGCTGTCGTCGCGCAACCGTCGCTCGGCGTCCAGTTCGCCGTCGAACCCTTCTGCAATCGCGCCCTGATCCAGCCGCACCGGGGCCGGGTCGACGAGCGCGCGAGCAAGCTCGTTCGCGATGTCCGGCATGGCAAGGGCGATTCGGGTCTGCCTCAGCAGCGCAGGGGCGGTCCGATCCAGCGCGGCATGGGCCTCGCCCGCCGCGCGCAGCCCATCACGGATCGCGGCGAGGTCGCGCGGGCCGCCCCGACCGAGCGACAGCCGGGCCAGAGCGCGAGCCATGTCGGGTGTATGCCGCAAAGCCGCGCGCAAGGACTCGAGACAGCCGGGGTTGGCCAGCAGCCACGACCACGCATCCTGCCGCGTGGCGATCGCCTCCGGATCCAGCAGGGGGCTGGCGAGCTGCTCGGATAGCAGGCGGCCGCCCGGCGCGGTGAGTGTGCGCTGGACCACTGCCAGCAGCGTGTGCGCGGTCCCCCCATCGCGAGCGCGGGTGATCTCCAGGCTCGCGCGGGTGGCGGCATCCATCTCCAGCCGACCTGTCGCGCCCATGGGTCGGGGCGGCGACAGCACGGGCAGTCGCCCGGCCGCCGAAGCGGCGGCGTAGTCGAGTGCCGCGGCCGCCGCGACCGCCTCGGCGTCGGAGAAGACCCCCAGAGCATCGAGGCTTGCCACGCCCGCGAAGTCCGCGACGCGGCGACTTGCGGCCAGGGGCAAGGGGAAGGTTGGCGTCGGCGCGGCGCGGGCGCGCCATTCGCCCAGGGCGAGACCGTCCTGCGCCAGGATTTCCGCGGGATCGAGACGACCCAGCAACGCCGGCAGGTCGGCCGGCACGAGCGCCTGCGTCTCGAACGCGCCGGTCGAAAGATCGAGCCACGCGGCACCCAGCCAGGCCCCTTGTTGCGCGACGGCGAGCAGCCGGTTCGGGCGGCCGGCGTCCAGCAAGGCGTCCTCGGTCAGCGTTCCCGGCGTAACGAGGCGCACCACCTCGCGGCGGATCGGAGCTTTGCCGACGCGGTTGCGGGCGTCCTTCATCTGCTCGGCGACGGCGACGCGAAAGCCGCGCCGGATCAGCCGCAGAAGATAGCCCTCGGCGGCATGGGCCGGCACGCCGCAAAGCGGGATCTTCTGGCCCCCGTGCTCGCCCCTCGTAGTCAGCGCGAGACCCAGGACCCCGGCCGCGGCCTGGGCGTCCTCGAAGAAGAGTTCGTAGAAATCGCCCATCTGGAAGAACAGCAGGGCGTGCGGATGCTCGGCCTTGCAGGCGAACCACTGCGCCATCGCCGGCGAGGCCCCGTCGGGTGTCCGGACTTGCATGCGCGACTGGGCGCCCGATCAGCCTTTGGTGACGACCACCGCCACCTCGTTCCTGCGCAAGAATGGCAAGGTCCAGGGCGGGTCGTAAAACCACGCGACCGGCTGGCCCTGAGGTCGCCAAGGCCCGCTGGCGAGGCCCCTCATCAACGCGGTCGTATGCTCAGCCACGGATGTCGGGGTGGTCGAGCCGGAAAAACGCAGGACCGCAACCGTCTCCGGCGGCACCATGACGAGCCGCACGGCGGTGTCGTTCGGCTCCGGCAGAGTCTCCATCGTGAGGTCGGCTGGCATGAAGAACCGCACCACCCAGGCGCCGGAGGCATCACGCTGCTGCGCCACAGGCGCGGTCATGTCGATCTTCTGTGAAAACGCGACCGGCGCGGTCATGGCGATGGACGTCTTCGCGCGATTGGCTCCGAAGATATAACTGGCGATCCGGCGAAAGCCGGCACTTCGGGCGGCATACTCATCACCGGTCACGGTCGTCTCCGCGGCGATACGCGGGCCGTATTCGCGAATCTCGATCGCTCCGGTTTGCGCCACGATCCGGAACCTCGGCTCCGCTTCGCCGCGGATGCCGACCAGAGAGCATGCGGTCAGGCCGATCGCCGAGAACGCGGCAAGCCATTTCGACATTGGAGTCACCCTTTCACGGCTCGCGCATCCGCCAGCGCGCCACATTGCGCTGATGCTCGTCCAGCGTTTTGGCGAAGGCGTGCCCCCCCGTGCCATCCGCGACGAAATACAGATCGTCGCTCAAGGCTGGATGGGCAACCGCCTGGATCGACGCGATCCCAGGGCTGCCGATCGGCCCGGGTGGCAAACCGGTCGACGTGTACGTGTTGTATGGGTTGCGCCAATCGAGGTCGTTGCGGGTCAGTGAGCGGGGGAAGTCGCCGGTTCCGCCACTCGCTGCATAGATCACCGTCGGGTCGGATTGCAGCCGCATCCCTTGCCGCAATCGGTTGAGGAAAACGGCCGCGACGCGCGGGCGCTCCTCCAGGCGCGCCGTTTCCCGCTCGACGATACTGGCCAGGACAAGCATGTCGCGTGCGTCGCGCAGCGGCAGATCAGGCGCGCGGCTGCTCCATGCTTGAGCGAGCGTTCGCTCCATCGCCGCGCGACCCCGCTCGACGACGGACTCCGGCGAGGCTCCACGCTCGACATTGTAGGTCTGCGGCAGGACGGCACCTTCGTCGGGTAGGATCGGATCACCGGAAAGCGGCTCGATGCGCGTCAGCAGCAGGGCAATCTGCGCGGCCGTCAGCCCCTCGGGGATGGTGACACGATGCTGAACCGGACGGGCGCTTCGCAACACCATCAGCACTTCCTCCAGACTCGCGCGCTCGGGAAACGCGAGTTCGCCGGCGTGCAGCGGGCCGTCGGCGCGGGTCGCCTCCGTGGCGACCAGGAAGGCACGAGGATCAGCGATGATCCCCGCCTCCCGCAGCGCCTCGGCCACGACGGCGGGTGATCCGCGCGGAATCACCACGGCGCGTGACTCGGCGAGCGGCCCCGGGGCGAAGTAGATTTTCCGGGCAACCCACCAGCCACCCGTACCGGCCGCAAGAATCACCGCCACGACCGCCGCCGACCACCAGATCAGGCGCCCGTGCGGCTTGCCTCCGGTCGATTTCGCGGTCAGGCGGCCTTCTTGAAAACGATGCTGGCGTTCGTGCCGCCGAACCCGAAACTGTTGGACAGCACTGCGTCGATCCGCCGCCGCTGCGCGGCATGCGGCACGCGATCGATGACGCTTTCCCGGCTCGGCCTATCGAGGTTCAGAGTCGGGGGGGCCACGCCGTCGCGCACCGCCATGATCGAGAAGATCGCCTCGATCGCGCCGGCGGCTCCGAGCAGGTGGCCGGTGGCGCTCTTGGTCGACGACATCGCCAGACCCTTCGCGGACTCGCCGAAGAACCGCTCGACCGCCTCCAACTCGAGGTCGTCGCCGAGTGGCGTGGAGGTGCCGTGCGCGTTCACATACTGAATGTCGGCCGGCGTCATCCCGCCGTTGCGCAGCGCGGCCGTCATGGCCCGAAACGCGCCCTCATGCCCGTCCGCCGGCGCGGTGATGTGGTGCGCGTCGCCAGACAGGCCGTAGCCCGCGACCTCCGCATGAATTTCCGCGCCGCGAGCGCGCGCGTGCTCGTATTCTTCCAGCAGCAGGATGCCCGCCCCGTCGCCCATGACGAACCCGTCGCGATCCGCGTCCCAGGGGCGCGAAGCGGTGGCCGGCCTGTCGTTGAAACCGGTGGACAACGCGCGGCTCGCGCAAAATCCGGCCAGCCCGAGACGGTTTACCGCCGCCTCGGCGCCACCCGCCACCATCACGTCGGCGTCGCCATATGCAATCAATCGCGCCGCGTCGCCGATCGCATGGACGCCGGTGGCGCAGGCCGTGACGACGCTGTGGTTCGGACCCTTGTAGCCGTGCCGGATGGACACCTGGCCGGACGCGAGATTGATCAGAGCCGAGGGGATGAAGAAGGGCGACAGACGACGCGCGCGGCCCTCATGCACCTGCACGGAAGCTTCGTAGATTGTCTCCATGCCTCCGATGCCGCTGCCGATCATGACCCCGCTGGCGCACCGATCCTCCTCGGTCTCGGGCGTCCAGCCGGAGCTTTCGATGGCCTCGGCGCTGGCCGCCATCGCGAACTGGATGAAACGGTCCATTTTCTTCTGTTCTTTGGGCGGGACCCATTCGCCCAGGTCGAAGCCGCCCTCGGCGCGCGTGCCGTGCGGCACCTGCCCGGCGATCTTGGCCGGCAGGTCGGACACATCGAAGGATTGAATGGCACCGATGCCGCTTTTGCCCTCGATCAGCCTGCGCCAGACGTGGGGCACGCCGACCCCGAGCGGGCAGACGATACCCATGCCGGTGACAACGACGCGCCGCAGACCCGTGACCATAACCGCAGGCGGTCCGCTCAGGCGGCCTTCTGCTTCTCGATGTAGTCGATCGCGTCCTTCACGGAGGAGATTTTTTCGGCGGCATCCTCGGGAATTTCGACTCCGAAGGCTTCCTCGAAAGCCATGACCAGTTCCACCGTATCGAGACTGTCGGCGCCGAGGTCGTCGATGAACGAGGCTTCCGGCGTGACTTTGCTTTCCTCGACGCCGAGGTGCTCGACCACGATCTTCTTCACCTTGTCTGCGATATCGCTCATCCGAATCCGGCTCCTGCCCGCGGGTTGTCCTGGCTTTGTCTCGAGTGGGCGCCGCGCGGGATCCCCTGATCGTGACCGCGGCGCGCTTAGCATGGTTCTGTCACACGCGCCAACTGGCGGCCTCCGCGTGCGTCACGTTGCCGGTCGCGATCGTGATCGCTAATACTTGATTGAGAGCAAATGAATTGGGACGAGCGTGGCCAGGGTACCGACGCCTGGCGAGGACGACGAGCGAAAGACCCGTCTGGGCAGCGACCAATTTCCTCGTAAACGGGAGCTCAACTTTCGGACACGAAAGCGTCTACAGCAGACGCTCGAGACGGACGCGTCAGAGAGCGAGCCTCGCAACAAGCCAAGCGAAAACCCCCAAGGCGGGGGCAAGCGCGGCTAGACAAAAGCCAGCGAAGAGGGCTCGCCCGTTTTGTGCCTGCCGCGCTTCATTCTGCGCGATGTGATCTTGAAGCTGCGCCGCCCGCGATATCTGCAACGCAACCAGAGGTTCCCGCAAATAGGCCGGGTCCTTTGCCCAGGTCCGGGGATCGATGCCCGGGAACCGAAACTTCTGCGGCCGGCACGCCCATGCGCAGAGTCCCGCGGCCATCGCTATAGACATGGCACCGGCGAATGCCGCGGTCCGGAGCGCCGGATTGCCTTCGCCAAGAGCGACGCCAGCAGCCGCCAGGGCACCTGCGGCGGCCAAGAAGCCGGCCGCCATCACGGCCGCCCTCTGATCCATTCCGAGTGCTGCCTGAAAAATCGCGGCCTGACGCAGCTCACCTTGTCGAAGCAGCTCGGCTGCTACCTCAGGCGCGATCCGATCCGTATCCAGTTCCCATACGGGATTGCGTGGATGGTCAAGCGGCATGGTCCCTCCGGCAGAGCGAACATACCCTATCTCGCCGGACTGCGCATCTTAGACCATCGCCATCCCGCCGTTGACATGAACCGTCGTCCCAGTAACCCAGGCGGCCTCGTCGCTCGCCAGATACGCGACAGCGGCCGCGACATCATGCGGACTGCCCATCCGGCCGAGCGGGATCGCCTCCAGGAGCCGGGTCCGCTGCGCCTCGGCCAGACCCGCCGTCATCGCCGTGTCGATATAGCCGGGGGCCACCACATTCACGGTAATGCCACGGCTGCCGACCTCCTGCGCCAGCGCCTTGGTCATCCCGACCAACCCCGCCTTTGCCGCTGCATAGTTGGCCTGCCCAGCGTTGCCTGTGGAGCCAACCACGGAGCCGATATTGACGATCCGCCCGGCCCGTCGTCGCACCATGCCGCGCAACGCAGCGCGCGACAGCCGGAACGGCGCTGCCAGATCGACGTCGAGCACCTCGGCCCAGTCGGCATCCTTCAGCCGCAGCGCCAGCATGTCGCGCGTGAGGCCAGCGTTGTTGACCAGGATGTGCAGAGGTCCCGCGGCCACCTCGGCCGCCGCGATCAGCGCGTCGGCCGCACTCGGATCGCGCAGATCGGCCGGGCACGCATGCGCGCGCTCGCCAAGCTGCGCCGCCAACGCCTCCAGGACCTCGGCGCGGGTCCCCGACAGCGCGACCGAGGCGCCGAGCGCATGCAGGGTCCGGGCAATCGCCGCGCCAATCCCGCCGGAGGCGCCGGTGACGAGGGCGGTGCGTCCGTCGAGTCGGAACATCACAGCGCCTTCAAAAACGCTTCGATCTCGGCGGGCGTGCCGGTCGAACTGGCGGCCGCGTCCGGGGCGATGCGCTTGACCAGCCCCGCCAGGACCTTCCCGGCACCGATCTCCGCGAATCGGTCGATCCCGAGTTCGACCATCGCCAGCACGCTCTCCCGCCAGCGGACGGTCGCGGTGACCTGTCGCACCAGCAGGTCCGCGATCGCCGCCGGATCGGACGCCTTCGCGGCGGTCACGTTGGCGATGATCGGCAGACGCGGCACGGCGGGCGGCGCCTCCGCCAGCGCCTCGCCCATCACGTCGGCGGCGGGGGCCATCAGCGCGCAATGAAACGGGGCGGACACCGGCAGCAACATCGCCCGCTTCACGCCCTTGGTCTTGGCGAGGTCGATGGCGCGCTCGACCGCGCCGCGATGGCCGGAGATGACGACCTGACCGCCGCCGTTGTCGTTGGCCGGCTCGATCACCTCGCGGCCACCTTCGGGCCGCGGCGCGGCCTCCTCGCAGACCTCTCGCGCCAGATCAAGTTCGGCGCCAAGCAAGGCGGCCATCGCCCCCTCGCCCGGTGGGACCGCACGCTGCATCGCCTGTCCGCGCAGCCGCAGCAGCCGGGCAGCCTGGGCGACGGTGAACGCCCCGGCGGCGGCCAATGCGCTGTATTCGCCCAGTGAGTGCCCAGCGACCACGGCCGCGCGGTCCGCGAGGTGAAAGCCGCCTTCCGATTCCAGGACCCGCAGCACGGCGATCGAATGCGCCATCAGCGCCGGCTGGGTGTTTTCGGTCAGCTGCAGCGCGTCGGCCGGCCCCTCGAACATCACCTTGGACAGCTTCTGTTCGAGCGTGTCGTCGACTTCCTGAAAGACTTCGCGGGCGGCGGCGAATGCGGCGGCGAGGTCGCGCCCCATGCCGACGGCCTGGCTGCCCTGGCCAGGGAAGATGAAGGCGAGCGCCATTCGGGATCCTGGCAAGATTGCGGCGCGCGCTATGGAGCCGCCGTCATCCCAAGTCAATCTTTGGTCAATTCCTTGGAAAGTGGCACGCGACCGCGCGCCCGTCGCCGATTGCCCGCAGCGCCGGCACATCGACGCGACAGCGATCCTCGGCGCGGGCACATCGCGGGTGAAATCGGCAACCATCGGGCGGGGCGATCGGATTGGGCACCTCGCCGCCGACCATCACGCGGGATGCCCGGTCCGGCGCCGCGGCGCTCGCGACCTCCGGCACCGAAGCCAGCAGCGCATGTGTGTAGTGATGCGCCGGCGTCGCGAACAGCGCGAGCGTTTCGCCCACCTCGACGATCCGACCGAGATACATCACCGCCGTGCGGGTACTGATCTGCCGCACGACCGAGAGATCATGCGCGATGAAGACATAGGTCAGGCCCATCCGGTCCTGCAGATCCATCAGCAAATTGACAATCTGCGCCTGTACGGAGACATCGAGCGCTGAGACCGGCTCGTCCAGCACGACCAGACTCGGCTCCAGAGCAAGCGCGCGGGCGATGCCTATCCGCTGGCGTTGGCCACCCGAGAATTCGTGCGGATATCGGTCCAGATGCTCCGGTTGGAGTCCGACCAGTCCCACCAGCTCGATCAGGCGCGCGCGGGTACGTGCCGCGCTCCAGCCCGTGTGTACTCGCGCCGGCTCGGCCAGCAGTTCGCCGACGCGCCGTCTCGGGTTGAGCGAGGCATACGGATCCTGAAACACCATCTGCATCCGTGGCCGCAACGGCCGCAACGCGCGCGATGACAGGTCGGTGATGTCGCGGCCCTCGAAACGCACCTGTCCCGATGTCAGCTCGTAGAGGCGCAACAAGCAGCGGCCGAGCGTGGACTTGCCGCAGCCGGACTCGCCCACGAGGCCGAGCGTCTCGCCCCGTTCGACCGACAACGACACGTCATCGAGCGCATGCACGACCTGTCGGCCGCCCGGCGAAAGCCTCCCGCCGATCGAAAAGTGCTTCGTGACGTCGTGCGCTTCCAGTACTGCCGTCATACCGCCGCCACCCGGCCCGGCGGCCATGCCTCGCGTTCCTCGGCGAGCCAGCACGCGAACGCCTGCGCGCCGCGGGCGAGCAGCGGCGGGCGCTCGACACACCTGGTATGGACATGCCGACAGCGCGGCTGGAAGGGGCAGCCGACCGGCAGGCGACCGATCATCGGGGGACTGCCGGTGATGGATGGCAGGCGGCGCGGCCGGTCACCGCGCATCGGCGGGATGCTGTCGAGCAGACCCATTGTGTACGGATGCCCCGGACGGGCGAAGATGTCGGCACGGCGGCCGCTCTCGACGATGCGGCCGGCATACATCACCAACACCCGATCGGCGATTTCGGCGACCACGCCCATGTCGTGCGTGATCAACACGATGGCCGAGCCGAAATTCTCGCGCAGCCGCCGCAGCAGGTCGAGGATCTGCGCCTGCACGGTGACATCCAGAGCGGTCGTGGGCTCGTCGGCCAGCAGCAGAACCGGATTGCACGACAGCGCCATCGCGATCACCGCTCGCTGTCGCATTCCGCCGGACAGCTGGTGCGGAAACCGGTCGATCTGCACACGAGGGTTGGGCATACCCATCTCGCCCAACAACTCGATCGCCCGCGCCCGGGCCGCACGTCGGGATAGATCGGTGTGGGCGCGGATCTGTTCCTCGATCTGCCACCCGATCGTGTAGACCGGCGTCAACGAGGTCATCGGGTCCTGGAAGATCATTCCGATCCGCCCACCCCGCAGCGCCTTCCATTGTCGCGCCGACGAACCGATCAACTCGCGCCCCTCGAAGCGGATCGAGCCCGTGGTCTCGGCGTTCGGGTCGGTAATCAGGCCCATGATCGACAGTGACGTCAGTGTCTTGCCCGAACCGCTCTCGCCCACGATGCTGACGACTTCGCGCGGCGCCACGTCGAAGCTGACGCCGTCGACCGCTCGCAGCGTGCCCCGCTCGGAACGGAACGAGACCACGAGATCGCGCACCGACAGCAACGGCTCAGCCAACACGCACCCTGGGGTCGAGCGTGGCGTAGGCGATGTCGACGACCGCATTGGCGGCGACCACAAAGAACGAGGCGTACATCACGGTCGCCATGATGAACGGCAGATCGAGGTTCTGCAGCGCCGAGACGGTGATCTTGCCGACGCCCTGGATGTTGAACACGACCTCGGTCAGCAGCGCGCCGCCGCCGACCAACGCTCCAAAATCCAGCCCGAACAGCGACACGAACCCGATCATCGACGTGCGCAGAGCATGCCGCAACAGCACCCGAGTCTCTGACAGGCCTTTTGCGCGGGCGGTGCGAACGTAATCTTCCTCGTACGCCTCGATCAGGCTGGCCCGCAGCACGCGGCCGTAGATGCCGATATATAGAATCGCGAGCGTGATCCACGGGATCACCATCCCCTTGAACCAGAGCCACGGATCGACCGTCAGCGGCGTGTAGCCGAGCGCCGGCACCCAGGAGAACAGGACCGTATCGTGATAGCGGCTCTGGGTGATCAGGTTCAGCACCTCGCCGACCCAGAACACCGGCATCGACACGCCGATCAAACCCAGAATCATCAGCAGACGATCCGGCCAGCGGTTGCGCCACGCGGCCGCCAGCGTGCCGACCGCGATCCCGGCGACGACCCAAAGCACGGCTGCCCCGATGACCAGGGACAGGGTCGCCGGCACGCTCTCGACGATGGCCGGAATGACTTTCTGGCCGCGATTGACGAAGCTGGTCAAGTCGCCCGTCACGAACAGCCGTTGCATCAAAAGCGCGTATTGCACCGGCAGGGGCCGGTCGAACCCGAAATCGTGCCGCACCGCGGCGAGGATCTGCGGCGTCGCGTTGCGCCCCGCAATGCGCGCGGAGGGGTCGGCGCCGGGGGTTGCGAAGAAGATGAGGAATACCAGGACGCTGATGCCGAACATCACGAACAGCATCTGGCCCAGGCGGCGGAGGATCGTGCCGATCATTGCGCCGTCGGTTCCGCTGTGGTCGCGCCCATCACGCCCCCCACCCCGTCCCTCCTCACCATCGGGAAGGGGCGGAAAAGCGCTCCCCCGCTTGGGGAGGGCCGGGGTGCGGGTGACACGCCGGCGCAGCGAGCGACGAACTGGAACACACTACTTCCCTACCCGCAGCTTCGCCCGCGGGTCCAACGCGTCGCGCACCCCGTCGCCGAACACGTTCAACGACAACACGGTGGCGACGATTGCCAGGCCAGGCGCGATCGCCACCAGCGGGCGCGTGTAAAGCAAGCTCTGGCCGTCCTCGATGATGGTCCCCCAGCTCGCCGCCGGCGGCTGCACGCCGATCGAGAGGAAGGACAGCGCGCTCTCGGTCAGCATGTTGAGCGCCATCATCAGCGGTGCGAACACGATCAGCGTGGTCGTGACGTGCGGCAGGATGTCACGCAGCAGAATACTTGGGCGCGGAACTCCCAACGCGGTCGCGGCGAGCACGAAATCGCTGCGCGCAAGGCTGAGCACCTGTCCCCGCACCGGCCGCGCCACGTACGGCACGTAGATCAGCCCGATGATCAGTATCGGCAGCACCAGACTGCCGGATTCGACAACGAAAGGCCCGATGACCAGGCTTTGGGTGATCAGCACGATCGAGAGCGAGATCGCCAGGAGGTAGACCGGGAACGCCCACAACACATCCAGCAGCCGCGACAGAACGGCGTCGAGGACGCCGCCGAAAAATCCCGCGACGATCCCGATCAGCGCGGCGAGCGCCAAGGAAATGACCGTCGCGACGGAGGCGATCAGCAGCGAACTTCGGCCGCCATACAGCAGCCGCGCCATCACATCGCGGCCCTGCCCATCCGAGCCGAGGAAATACTGCCCACGCCAGGTCGGCCCGATCGGCGTGAGACCGAGGCCAAGGCCCTCCGTCTCCGGCTGCAGCACCGCGATGTCCTGACCGTCGATGCTAATCACGCCGTCCACGTTAGACACGAACGGGTCCGCCCCGGCGACATAGGCCGCATAGACCGGCGCCAGAAGACACGCGGCGATGATCAGCACCAGGCAGAACAGCGCTAGCATCGCCGCCCCGTTCTGCCGGAGTTTCCGCAGCGCGGTGGCCCAGGGTCCGCGCGAATGTACGGCGGCCGCCCCCGAAGGAGCGTCCGCCAGCTTCAGGATCGTATCGGTCACTTCACCCAGGCTTGGGCGAACAGCATGTGGATCTGGTCCGACCACGTATAGTTCCTGGTCCGCGCCGAGATCAGGTCGACGAACTTTGGCTGGAACAGCGACACCGCCGGTGCGGCGTCCGTCACCTTCTTGTCGATCTCCGACCACATCGCGTTGGCCGCCTTGACGTCGGTCACCGCGGTCGTCAGCGCCTTTTTCATATCGGCGTCGATCGCCTTGTCGCAGAACCCGGCGATGTTGATCGAACTGTCGGAGCCCTCGTGGAACCCGTCGCAGCTGAACAGCACGTTGATGAAGTCGGATGGCGCGGGATAGTCCTGATACCAGTTGGTCAGGCTGGCCTGCACCTTGTTGTTGGTGTTCTGGATATAGGTGAACTGGATGTTGCTGCTGATCGCCTTGAGCTGCGCGTCGTAGCCGATGCCACGCAAGACGCTCGTTAGATATTCGCCGATGCTCTTCTCGACGACCTTGTCGCTGCTGATCAGGGTGACCTTCTGACCCTCAGTGCCGCTCTCCTTTACTAGAGCCTTGGCCTTCACCAGATCCGGGGCGGTCCATTTCGCGCCCGGATTTTTCGTGAACGGGCAATACGGCACGTAGCCAGGCATCCCAGCCGGAAGCTGCTGGCACAGCGGTGCGCCGAGCTGCGCGCCGCCATAGAGCTTCACGATGGCGTTGCGGTCGACCGCATAGGCCACCGCCTGCCGCGCCTTGAGGTTGTCGAACGGCGCGAGCCGCGTGTTCATCGGCAGATAGTAGTAGGCAATCAGCGGATGCACGAACACGAGGTCCTTGTGCTTCGTGCCGAGTTCCGCGAGGCGGTCGAGCGGCTTCTCGTCGAACATCCAGTCGAACTGGCCGTTCAACACCGCGGTCACCTCGGCCTCGTCCTGCAGGCCGAACGAATAGAGGATGTCGTCGGCGAAGCCTTCCGGCATCGCGTCGACGCTGAACTCCTTGAAATGCGGGTTGCGGACGATGCGCAGTTCCTTGTTCGGATCGTACGACGCGAACATATACGTGCCGGTAGTCGGCAGCGGCGTGGTGCCGGCGTCCTTGGCCGGGGCGCTGGCCGGCAAGATGGTGCCGAACGGGGTCGCGAGCTTATAGAGGAACTCGCTGTCCGGTGCCGTCAGGTGGATCGTGACCGTGTGCGCCGACTCGTCGGGGACGACGCCCTGCGCGAGGACACAGGAACTCGCCTCCTTCAGGCAGGCATCCGCGCCAACGATGCCGCTGAACCAGCTCCCGGCGTTCGGATTGCTGACCTTGAACAGGCGCGCGAACGAGGCGGCCACGTCCTTGCCCGACAGGTCGCTGCCGTCGGAGAACTTGATGCCCTCGCGCAACTTGAAGACATACGTCTTGCCGTCGTCCTTCACCTCCGGCAGCGATTCCGCGAGGTCTGGCACGACCGTGTTGCTATCCGCCCCGGCGACCTTCTTGAAGGTCACCAGCCCGTCGTAGGTCATGGCATAAAGCTGCCAGAACTTCAGTTCGTAGTTGATCTGCGGGTCGATCGTCCCGCCGGCCGCCGCAGCGGTGAGCTTCAGCGTGCCGCCGCGATGCGCCTTCATGAGCGCCGCGCGATCCTCGGCGGCCTGCGCCACGCCGAACGCCGCGGCAGCCAAGCACATGCCCGCCGCCAGGATGTTGCGAGTTTTCATCTTGTCTCCTTTGCAGAACCGGGCGAGGTGCCCTTGCAGGAATCAGGCCTGATCGAGGAAGTCGCGCAGCACGCGCATCGTGGCGTCCCGTTCCTCGACATGCGGCATATGGCTCGACTCCTCGAACACGACATGCCGCGCATCGAGGATCCGCTCCACGAACGGCCGCACGCACAACTCAGTCGCCTCGTCGTGCCGGCCGGAGATCAGCAGCGTCGGGACGGAGATGCGGTCCAGCCGGTCCTCGATCGTCCAGCCCTTCAGCGTGCCGATGACGTGAAATTCCGACGGGCCGTTCATGGTCATGTAGACGGTCGGGTCGTCGGCCATCGCCGCGAAGGTGCGCTCGACCTCGGGCGGCCAAGGGATGCGGCAGACATGCCGGTCATAGAACACTCGGGTCGCCGCGACATATTCGGGCGCGCTCGTCGTGCCGGCCGCTTCATGGCGCGAAAGTGTGGCTTGCACGTCCTCCGGCAACAGGGCGCGGAGGCGGTTGGCCTCGGCCAGCCAGGTGTCGAGCGAGGCGGGACTGTCGGCGATGACCAGGCGCCGCAGACCCGGAGGACGGAGCACTGCGTGCTCGGCGGCCAGCATGCCGCCCCAAGACTGCCCGAAAATGTCGTAGCGCCCAGCGATCCCGAGATGGGCGAGCAGATTGTCCAGCTCGTCGAGGAACAGGCCGACGGTCCAGAACCCCGGATCGGCATCGCGCAGATGCGTCGAAGCGCCATTGCCCAGCTGGTCGTAGTGTATGACGGCGCGGTCCGGCCCGGCGAGGTCGATCAGGCTGTCGATGTAGTCATGCGTGCAGCCCGGCCCGCCATGCAGACACACCAGCGGAGGCTTGGCCCCGTCACCCGCGCCGGTTATTCGATACCACGTCTCGTGGTTGCGGAACGGCGCACGGCCCTCGGTCTGCGGCAAACAAGATGTCCCCAAAAGAGCCCAAACGCTACATCATCACGACGCCGAGGCAAGCCCTTGCCCCGCGCGAAGGACGGGAGAGGCCATGTCGACGCACGCCCATACATTGCATGCGCATCAGCATCATCATGGCTGGAACCGCGACTTCGCCCCAAGCCTGACTGTCGCACCGGGCCAAGCCGTGCTGTTCGAGACCGTGGATGCTTCGGGCGGGCAGCTTCGCCCCGGCTCGACGCTGGCCGATCTCGCGGCGCTGGATTTTTCCCTGGTCAATCCCCTCACCGGCCCGGTGTTCGTCGATGGCGCGGAGCCAGGCGACGTTCTGTGCGTAACAGTCGAGGACTTCGGCCCGTCCGGCTGGGGGTGGACCGCCAACATTCCCGGATTCGGCCTGTTGGCCGATCAGTTCCCGGATCCGGCGCTGCATATGTGGTCATACGACGCGGCGAGTCTTGCCCCCGCCGCGTACGGGGCGATCGCCAAGGTCCCATTGAAGCCGTTCTGCGGGACGATCGGCGTGGCACCGGCGGCCGCCGGCCTGCACAGCATCATCCCGCCGCGCCGGGTGGGCGGCAACATGGACGTTCGCGACATTGCCGCCGGCGCAAAACTCTTCCTGCCGGTCGAGGTGGTGGGCGCGTTGTTCTCGGTGGGCGACACCCATGCCGCCCAGGGCGACGGCGAGGTCGGAGGTACCGCGATCGAAAGTCCGATGACCGTGGCGCTCCGCTTCGACCTCATCAAAGCCACGCCGCTCGCCTTTCCGCGCCTTACTCTACCGGGCCCGGTGACCCGCCACGTCGACGGGGCCGGCTATGAGGTGACGACCGGCATCGGCCCTGACCTGATGGGCTGCGCCCGCGACGCGGTGTCCGGCATGATCGATCTGTTGGGCACACGCTTTGGAATGGCGGCGGTCGACGCCTACATGCTGTGCAGTGTCTGCGCCGATCTGCGCATCAGCAGCATCGTCGATGCGCCGAACTGGCTGGTCTCACTATACCTGCCGAGAATTGTGTTCGAGTAGGAGGCCCACCGATGGCCCCGAGCGACCTGTACGAACGCGATTTCTACTCGTGGAGCCTCGAGCAATCCCGTCTGCTGCGCAGCGGTCGGGCGATGGAGGCGGATGTCGCGAACATCGCCGAGGAGATCGAGAGCATGGGCCGCAGCGAGAAGCGAGAGCCGGTCAATCGGCTCGACGTCGTGTCGCGGCATTTGCTGACGTGGCAATTCCAGCCCACGTTTCGCGGCGTCAGCTGGAAGCTGACGATTCTTGAACAGCGCGACCGGCTGGCCGATCACCTCAAGGACAATCTGGGGCTGAGATCGGCGCTACCAGACGCGTTCGCGACGGCGTGACGCTACGCCCTTCTGGGCGCGCAGCGGGAGACCGGTCTGCCGGAGAGCGCGCTTCCCGCCGCATGACCGTGGACGCTGGAGGAGGTTCTGGCCGCGTCGTTCCTGCCGGAGTGATTTGGGCCGTCCGCGGGACCTCACCCCGCCGCCGCCGCGCGGCGGCGGGAGAATGAGGGTTCGGCAAACGCTTTCGCCCGCTCAGAACACCGCGCGCAGGATCGTGAACAGAACGCCCGAGATCAGCGCCGCCGCCGGCAGGGTCAGCACCCAGGCCATCGCGATGTTGCGCAGCGTGCCCCATTGCAACCCCGACCCGTTGGCCGCCATCGTACCGGCGACGCCCGACGACAGGACGTGCGTGGTCGAGACCGGCATCCCATAGTGATCGGCGGCGAAGATCGTCGCGGCCGCGACAAGCTCGGCAGAAGCGCCCTGCCCATAGGTCAGATGCGTCTTGCCGATCTTCTCGCCGACCGTGACCACGATCCGCTTCCAGCCCACCATGGTACCCAGACCGAGCGCGATCGCCACGGCCACCTTTACCCATAGCGGGATGAACTTGGTCCCGGCGTCCAGGTTCTTGCGGAAGTCGCCGACCGCCGCCTTCTCGTCGCTGGTATACGCATCCCCCTTGAGGAGGTTCTTGGTGACCTCGCTCGCCAGATACATGTCGTTTCGGACGTTTTGCACGGCGGCGGCAGGCACCTTGTTGACCGCCCCGCTTTGGCGAACCTCCTCGGCGACGGCGCCTGCCAGGCCAGCCAGGCCCGCCTGCAGCTCCGCGCCGCCATAGTTGTGGTCGTGAAGCGCCTTTTGCGCGATCCCGCGCGAAGCCGCAGCATCGGGCGGGGCAATCCCATCGGCGTGCCTGAGAAACACCGCCTGCGCGTTGGTCATTGCCGTGACGAAGGCCGGCGTCTCGCTGTCGGGCATGGCGCGGTTCAGCGCATACGCCGTCGGCAGCGCGCCGATCAGGATGAGCATGATAAGGCCCATGCCCTTCTGCCCGTCATTGGATCCGTGCGCGAAGGACACGCCGGTGCAGGTCAGGATCAACAGGCCGCGGATCCACCTCGGCGGCGGCGCGGAGCTTTCGGGCGAGGTCCATAGCTTCGGTGCCGGCAGTAGCTTCTTGCTTATGAGAAGGAGCAGTGCCGAACAGACGAAGCCCACCACGGGGCTGATCAGCAGCGCCTTGAACACGCCCGTGGCCGAATTCCAGTCGACACCCGAGGCGCCGTTGCCGGCCAGGAACTGGTTGGCGAGGCCCACGCCGATGATCGAGCCGATCAGCGTGTGAGATGATGAGGCCGGCAGGCCGAGCGACCAGGTGCCAAGGTTCCACAAGATCGCCGCGATCAGCAGCGCGAAGATCATCGCGAAGCCGGTGCCGCTGCCGACCTGCAGGATCAATTCGACCGGCAGCAGGCTCACGATGCTGAAGGCGACCGCGCCCGACGAGGTCAGCACGCCCAGGAAGTTGAAGGTGCCGGACCAGACGACCGCGATATTCGCCGGCAGGCTGTGCGTATAGATGACGGTGGCGACCGCGTTGGCGGTGTCGTGGAAGCCGTTGACGAACTCGAACCCGAGGGCGATGAGCAGGGCGACGCCGAGCAGGACGAAAACGCCGGTCGCCAGCGGCTCGCCCCCCGCCATCGTGACGTCGTGAGACAGCCCGTAGAGGGCGAACAGAACGCCGGCGATCAGCAGACCGATGAAGATGATGATCCCCCCGACCGGCGGCTTGGCGTCCAGGTGTGGACGCCCGGCATGGCCGGTCGCCCCCATCGCGGTGCCGGAATCGAGCGCAATGTCGGACATCTTGGCTCCTCGGTTTTGACTGGCGGCGCAACATAGTCAGCCGAAGGCGGCACAGTATGACAGAGCGATGAATATCGGCGCGGGGGTCATGCGAAAGGCATGCGCGGCATGAAGATCGTCGGCCTGACCGGTGGCATCGCGATGGGCAAGTCCACGGTCGCCGCAGCCCTGCGCCGCGCAGGGGCTGCGGTGTTCGACGCCGATGCGGCGGTCAGGGCGATGCAACGTCCTGGCGGGAGGGCGCTGCCGGCGATCGCCGCGGCGTTTCCGGGTGTGGTGCGGCCCGGGAAGGACGGGCGCCCTACGCTGGACCGGCCGGCTCTACGCGCGATCGTCTTCGGTGATCGCGACGCACTGACGCGGCTGGAGACGATCATGCACCCGCTGGTGCGCGGGCAGGAGAGAGCCTTCCTCGCGTCGGCGCGCCGGCGCGGCGTCAGGATCGCGGTCCTCGACGTGCCGTTGCTGTTCGAAAGCCGGGGTCGACGCGGGCTGGACCTCGTGGTGGTCGTCTCGGCGCCGGCGTGCGTGCAGCGAGCGCGGGTATTGGCGCGCGGCGTTCTGAGCGCGCGGCAACTGGACGCGATGCTGGCGCGGCAATGGCCCGATGACCGCCGCCGCCGGGCGGCCGACCGGGTGGTGCGAACCGGGCTTTCCCGGCATCATGCCCGCGTGGCGATCGAGCGAATCCTGATCGAATTGCGGCGGGTGCCATGACCCGCGCGGTCCTCTTCGATACGGAGACCACCGGCCTCGACCCGCTGACCGGCCATCGCATCGTCGAGATCGCGGCGCTTGAACTGGTGCGTGAGTTGCCGACCGGCCGGCACTTCCACGCTCTCGTGCATCCCGAGCGCGACATCCCGGACGAGGTCGTCCGCGTCCATGGCATTACGCTTGACCGCGTGGCCAGCGCGCCCCGATTCGCGGCGATCGCCGACGAGTTGCTGGAGTTCTTGGGCGACGGCAAGCTCATCGCGCACAACGCGCCGTTCGATTTCGGCTTCCTGGACGCCGAATTGACGCGGATCGGCCGCCCGGCTCTGGATCGCTCGCGCATGGTCTGCACGCTCGTGCTGGCGAAGACTCGGTTCCCGGGATTGCCGAACAGTCTCGACGCTTTGTGCCGCCGCTTCGACATCGACCTGTCAGCCCGCACCTCGCACAATGCGCTGTTGGATTGCCGGCTGTTGGCCGACGTCTATGTCGAACTGACCGGCGGTCGGCAGCGCGGCCTGTGGACCGGCGAGGCCCGGCCCAGCCACTCGGGCGCCGGCTCCGCGGTCGTCGCGACGCAGCGCTTGCCCGTGGTCCGTTCGATCCGGCCGATCATCCCGAGTGGCGCTGAACTCGATGCCCATGCCGCATTCGTCGCGCGACTGGTCGATCCGGTTTGGGCGATGTAGTGCCCCGCGAGCACCGAGACCGCGCCTCCACATCGCGCGCCGACCGACAGCGAAAAGGAATGACGGCGTGACCGACCTGACCGGAAAAGTGGCGCTGGTCACGGGCGCGAGCCGCGGCATCGGGGCCGCGACGGCTTCGGTCCTGGCGGACTGCGGGGCACGGGTCGTTGTGGCCGCGCGAAGCCACGATCAAGTCGAGGCGTTGGCCGCGACCCTGGCCGGGGCGGGGCGACAGGCGCGCGCCGTCGCCTGCGACGTCGCGTCCTACGCCGACGTGGAGGCCGCTGTGCGGGAGGCGTGCGACGCGTACGGACGCCTCGACATCCTGGTCAACAACGCCGGGCTGATCGAACCGATCGCCCGCCTCGCCGACTCCGATCCGGAACTGTGGGTCCGCGCGGCCGACGTGAACTACACGGGCGTCTACCACGGGCTCCGGGCGGCCATCCCGGTGATGCTGCGTCAGGGCGGCGGCGTGATCGTCAACATCAGCTCCGGGGCGGCGACGGGAGCACTCGAGGGATGGAGCCACTACTGCTCCAGCAAGGCCGCCGCATTGTCGCTGACCCGCTGCGCCGACAAGGAATACGCGTCGTCCGGGATACGGGTCGTGGGCCTCAGCCCCGGCACGGTGGCCACCGACATGCAGGTCGCGATCAGGGACTCCGGCATCAATCCGGTCAGTCGGCTCGATCCCTCGGTGCATATCTCGCCCGAGTGGGTGGGTCGCGCGGTGGCGTGGCTCTGCGGCGAGGCCGGCGCGGCCTATGCCGGGACGGATTTCTCGTTGCGGACGGAGGAGGCGCGGCGGCTGGTGGGGCTTGTGCCGCTGAATGCGGCGCAAAGCTGAAGCCGCGCGCGCGTCCATTCGGGTCGCGGGCAATCCGGCACACGCGCGCGTCCTGGCGGAAATTCATGCCACCGCGTTCCCGCTCGGCGAAAAATGGAGCGAGGGCGCGTTCGCGACGCACCTCGCGCTGCCCGGCGTGTTCGGTTGCATCGCCGAGCCGGGCGGCATGATCCTGGCACGCGTCGCCGCTGATGAGGCGGAGGTTCTGACGCTCGCGGTTGCGCCCGAGGCGCGCCGTCGAGGCATGGGTCGAGCGTTGCTGCAAGCGGCGGAGACGGAGGCCGCCCATCGCGGGGCGACGGCGATGTTCCTCGAGGTCGCGGCCAACAATCGTCCGGCACAGGCGCTGTATGCCGCCGCCGGCTATACTGAAATCGGCCGCCGGTGTCGCTACTACCCGAACGGTGACGACGCGCTTGTCATGCGCCGCGCCCTTCAGGCACCGCGCGCGACCGTGTAGAGCGGCGATCATGACCCTAGCGCCTGCGGAGATCGCCGCGACTGTCGCGGCGCAGTTTGACGACCAGATCGCCTTCACCCAGGACATGATCCGCCTGCGATCGACGCGCGGCGCGGAGCACACCGTGCAGGATTTCATGTTCCGTGCGCTTCGGCAGCGGGGGTACGCGATCGACCGTTTCGCCATGGATCGCCAGGCGATCGCTGGGCACCCCGGCGGCGGCGCGTTCTCCGCGACCCATTCCGACGCGCCGATCGTCGTCGGCATCCACCGTCCACGCAGCGAGACCGGCCGGTCGCTGATCCTGCAGGGCCATGTCGATGTCGTCCCGCCAGGCCCTGCGGACATGTGGAGCCGCGATCCGTTCGATCCTGCCGTCGACGGCGACTGGCTGTACGGACGCGGGGGCGCGGACATGAAGGCGGGATGCGCCGCCAACCTGTTCGCGCTGGACGCGCTGCGGCGCCTGGGCTGGCAGCCGGCCGCCACGGTCACCGTGCAATCGGTCGTGGAGGAGGAATCTACCGGCAACGGGGCGCTGATGACCCATCTGCGCGGCTACGTGGCCGACGCGGTCCTCATTCCCGAGCCGATGAGCGAGAAACTCGTGCGGGCAAACGTGGGCGTGCTGTGGTTCGAGATCGCTGTGCGTGGCGTGCCCGTGCATGTCCGCGAGATGGGCGAAGGTGCCAACGCGATCGACGCGGCGTACCGGATCATCGCCGACCTGCGTGGCCTGGAAGCCGAATGGAACGAACGCCGCTCGGCGCACCCGCTGTTCGCACACGAGGCGCATCCGCTCAACCTGAACGTCGGCAAGATCGAGGGCGGGGACTGGGCCTCGTCGGTGCCGTCCTGGTGCCGCGTCAGCTGCCGCATCGCGATGTTCCCGGGCGTTGCGGCACGCGACGCCATGCGCGAGGTCACCGAACGGGTTGCCGCTTTCGCCCGCGCCGACCGGTTTCTCGCCAATACGCCGCCGGTTGTGACGTTCGACGGGTTCCAGGCGGAGGGCTACGTGCAGCACTCAGGCACGGAAGCGGAGGCCGTGCTGGGCAGAGCGCATCTCGAGGCGACCGGCACCGCTTTGCAGAGCGCGGTGTCCACGGCCTACCTCGATGCCCGAGTGTATGCGTTGTACGACACGATTCCGACGCTCTGCTACGGCCCGACCTCGCGCAATATCCACGGCGTGGATGAGTGCGTGAGCCTGTCGTCGCTGAAGCGCGTGACCACCGCGATGGCGTTGTTCATCGCGGAATGGTGCGGGCTGGAGGCCGTCGCGTAGCTCACGTCGCCAGCCGCCCCGCCGCGTATGCCCGACAGGCGTCCCCGAATGCTCGGAAGATTGCGCCGTTCGAGGCATCGGTCCGGGCGTGCCACTCCGGGTGGAACTGCACCCCCAAAGCGAATCCAGGTGCCGCGGCCACTCGTACTGCCTCGACCGTGCCGTCCTCGGCCTCGCCTTCGACCACCAGCCCGGGGGCGAGCCGATCGATCGCCTGGCCGTGCAGCGAGTTCACGAACATCCGCTGGCCGCCGACCATGCGGGCCAGGCTGCCGGAGACGCTGATCCAGTGGCGTAGCGTGAATGCCTCGTCGGCCGTGCCCTCCGGCTCGCGGTGGTCATACCGACCGGGAACCGCATGCACCTCCTGATGCAGCGTGCCGCCGAGCGCCACATTCAGCTCTTGGATACCGCGGCAGATCGCCAGCACCGGCATGCCGCGCGAAATTGCGGCGCGGATCAGCGGCAATGTCGTGTCGTCACGCGCCGCGTCATGCCAATCCGGCGTCGCGTCATGCTCGACGCCGTAGCGTGCCGGCTCGACATTGCTGGGGCTGCCGTCGACCAGCACTCCATCCAGCCGATCGAGAACTCCCAGCATGTCCGGCCCGAGCGACGGAATCAGCAGCGGCAACGCGTCCGACACTGCGATCAGCGCCTCGCCGTAGATGCGCGGGGCGGCATGCTGGAACAGCTTGTCGCGAACCTGGGTGCAGGTAGGTATGCCAACAAAAATCATGCGGTGCGGATCCCGGCTTGCTCCGGCCGCGCTTCCGAAACGCGTGCGGGCAGCGGCGCGCGGGGACGGGCCGACTCGGCGATCACCGCGCCGAGCGCGCCGGCGACCATCAGGGTTGCCATCGGCCGCGCCGTGCCGTCGGCCAGAACGCCGACCGACAGGCCGCTGACCGCGCCGAGGCAGAACTGCAGCATGCCCATCAACGCCGACGCACTGCCGGCATGGGTCGCGTGGCGTTGCAGCGCGCCGACCGTGGCGTTCGGCAACACGAAGCCCATCGTCGTCAGAGACACCAGGATCGGCAGCGCCGTCAGCCACCACGGACCGACCCCGGCATAGGCGACGAAGCCGAGGAACAACGTCGCCGCGAGATAGATCCGCACGGCCACCCGCATCACCCGCCCGGCGCCAAAGCGCGGCAGCAGGCGCGGGCTGATCTGCGAGCCGAGGATGAACCCGGCGGCACAGGCCCCGAACATCGCACCGTATAGGCTGGGATGCAGCCCGAAGTGCTCGATGAACACCGAGGGCGAGCCGCCGAGATAGGCGAACATGCCAAACATCGAGAACCCGCCGGTCAGCGCTTGCGCGAGAAAGCTGCGCTCGACAGCGATCGCGCCATAGCGGTGCAGCATCCGCCCGGGCGACAGGCTGATCCGCATGTGCCTCGGCAGCGTGTCCGGCAGCTTCCAGGCGACAAGCGCGCAACAGATGCCGCCATAGAGCGCGCAGATCCAGAAGATCGCGTGCCACGAGGCGACCCCGATCACGAGGCCTCCGAGCGTGGGCGCGAGGATCGGCGCCACGCCCATGATGAGAATGAGGCGGCTCATCATTTTCGCGGCCGCGAGGCCCTCCGAAAGGTCGCGCACGATGGCGCGCGGGATCACCATGCTGGCCGAGCCGCCGAATGCCGCGACGCCGCGCAGCATCGCGAGGGTCGTCAAATCCGGGGCGAGCGCACAGCCGATCGAGGCGAGCGTGTAGATGGCGGTGCCGACGATCAGCGGCGCCCGTCGGCCGAACCGGTCCGCCAGCGCGCCTTGTGTGATCTGGCCGACGGCAAGACCCAGGAACCAGGTCGCCAGCGTGATCTGCGCCGTGCCGGCATGGCCGCCATAGGTCGCCTCGATCGCCGGGAACGCCGGCAGATACATGTCGGTCGAGACGGGGCCGACCGCCGACAGGACGCCGAGAAGGATGGGAAGCCACGTCGGAAAACGCATAACCCCAGTTTGCGCTCGCATTGCGTGGCTGCGAAAGCCGCATTTGCGACGACCCAGCCTCCGCGCGGCATGCCGTCACGAGACTGTCACCTGATTCCGATCGGCCTCGGGAGTACCGCTTCTCGACCAGGGAGATCCGCATGCGCCATCTGCTCGCCGCCGTCTGCGTCCTTGCCTCGCCTGGGCTGGTATGGTCCGCTGAGCCCGCCCGAAATGTTGTGCTGTTCGTGGCCGACGGGCTGCGGCCCGGCATGATCCGGCCCGACACGGCGCCCGCCATGGCCGCCCTGATGGAGCGGGGGGTGCGGTTCAGCAACACGCATTCGCTGTTCCCCACCTTCACGATGGCCAACGCCTCGGCGCTGGCGACCGGGCATTTCCTGGGCGACACTGGCGTGTTCAGCAACACCCTGTCGTCCGGCTTCGCGGTTCCCGCCGCCAAGGGCAGCGTCACCCCGTTCATCGAGAACGACGCCGTGCTCGGCCAGGTCGACGAGCATTTTTCCGGCGATTTCCTGGTCGAGCGCACGGTGCTCGCCGCCGCGCGCATGGCCGGATTGGGGACCGCGGCGATCGGCAAGCTCGGCCCGACCTTGCTGCAGGACCACACCGATCGCGACGGCGCGCCGACAATCGTCATCGACGACTCGACCGGCTCGCCGACCGGCATCCCGCTTGCCGATGGCGTCAAGGCGGCGCTGCTCGGCGCGAGCTTGCCGCTGGTCGCCCCGTCGCGCGGCGAGAACGGGGAGCAGGGGACGAAGGCCGCGAACCTCGCTCAGCAGCAATTCTTCGCCGACGCGGCGACGCGCGTGGTGCTGCCGATGCTGGCGCGATCGGACATGCCGTTCGCGATGGTCTATTGGTCACGTGATCCGGACGGCAGCCAGCACAACCAGGGCGACAGCCTGCTGCAGCTCAGCCCTGGCATCAACGGGCCGACCAGCCTGGCCGCCATCCGCAACGCCGACGCCAACCTCGCGCAGATCCTCGCCGCCCTCGCCGAGCTGGGCGTCGCCGACCGCACCGATGTCGTCCTGGTGTCCGACCACGGCTTTTCGACGATCAGCAAGCAGAGCCGCACCAGTTTTGCCGCCCAGCAGACCACCCCGTCGGTGCCCGCCGGATTTTTGCCGAAAGGGTTCGTGGCGACCGATCTTGCGCATGCGCTCGGGCTGCGGCTGTTCGATCCCGACCGCGCCGGCATCGAGATCCGCCCCGGCGAGGTCCCGGCCAACAGCAACGGGCTGATCGGCGACGCGGGCAATCCGAGCGTGATCGTCGCCGCCAATGGCGGGTCCGATCTCGTTTACGTGCCCGACCACGACCGGGCGACGCTCGACCGGGTCGTGGCCGCCCTGTCGGCACAAGATTATACGAGCGGCCTGTTCGTCGACGACGCCTATGGGCCGGTGGCCGGGACCTTGCCGCTGTCGGTGATCGGGCTGAAGGGCAATGCCGCCACTCCTACGCCGTCGGTGGTGGTCAATTTCGCGAGCTTCTCGCTCGGCTGCGACGATCCCACGACCTGCGGTGCGGAGGTCGCCGACACCGGCCTGCAGCAGGGCCAGGGCATGCACGGCAGTTTTTCGCGCGCCGACACGATGAGCACGCTCGCCGCCGTCGGGCCGGATTTCCGCGGCGGGTTCGTCGACCCGATGCCGGCGAGCAACGCCGATGTCGGCCGCACCCTGCTGCATCTTCTGGGCCTAAGCGGGCCGGACAAGGGGGCGCTGATCGGTCGCGTGTTGCGCGAGGCATTGCGCGGCGAGGCGCCGTCGGCGTCGTGGGGACGCGGCGCGGTGGCGTCGGCGCCAGACGCGCTCGGCCACGTCACGATGCTGCGGCATCAGAGCGTGGGATCGGTTCAGTATTTCGACGTGGCCGGCTATCCAGGGCGGACGCTGGGGCTGCCCGTGGTGGGCGTGCCTTTTGGCGGTATCGTAAACGACTGAGGCTTACGGCACGACCTTGAAGATCGTCCCGTTATGAACAGTGTCACTGAAATGCTGAGCCCCGATCTGCGCCGAGGTGTATAGGTCGCCAGCGGGATCCAGGACCAGTGCGCCGCGTATCGCATTGGCAATGGAGTCGGAGGTGACCGCGAGCACGGTTTTGGTCCACCCACCATCGCCCTGCGTCGGTGGGTCGAGGCGGAAGACGACGCCGCCGCGCTTCTGGTCGTAACCGAAGCCGCGGCCATAGGTGGCGCCGTAGAGGGAACCCGAATCGTCCAGGCGCACGATCTCGGTCGGGTAGTCGCCGTGAGCGAAATCAAACGTGGCCAGGTCCGTCTTCGTCCATGCCGTCTGCCCCGGCGCGGGGGGCTGTAGACGAAACACCGTTCCGGCGCCGCTCGGCGCACCGCCTCGTGTGGACCCATAAAGTGCGCCGGATGGGTCTCGGATCAGGCTTTGCGGATAGGCGCCGCCACTGAACGCGTAGATGACGCGCGAAGTCCACGCGCCACTCGTTTGCGCGGGCGGCGACAGTTCGTAGACCGTCCCACCGGTTTGCGGACCGGACACCTCAGCCACGCCGTAGAGTTTGCCTGCTGCGCCGAGAACAACATGGCCTTTCAGGATCAAGCCTTCCGACCCGTCGAATTCATGCAGAATCGTTGTGGTCCAGGCGCAGGCTTCCGGACCGGACCGCGGCCGCGTCAGCTTGAACACGGTGCCGTAGGTCACGCCATAGATGGATCCCGATGGATCCAAAGTCAGGCTCTCCGGGTAGAGCGGGCCTCCGATAATGACCTTGTTCCAAAAATACTGTCCCTGAGGCGGCGGGGTCAGCCGGAAGATCGATCCGCAACCGGTGCCGCCGCGTGTCGTGCCGTACATCTCGCCGGAGGCGCTAAATGCGATTTCGTAGGGCAAGGAACCATCTGGTCCGCCCTTGAACACACGTAGCCGGGACTTGGTCCAGTGGGATCCACCCGGTGGCGGCGGCGTCAGCTTGAAGATAATCCCGCAGCCGCCCGGGCAATCCGCCGCCGCTTGCCCTCCAAAGGCCGTGCCGTAGAGCGCCCATGTTCGAGGGTCGACACCGGTCTGATGCCCGACAAGCGGGCCTGGACCTACGCCACCCAAAGGATCGACGAAGGTGTGCAGGAACCTGACGTGCTCATCGGCCCGCGCCGGGGTCGGCATGCAGACCACAGCGGTCAGGAACGCTACAATGGTCGATGCGCGAGCCGATGTCGCCACGAGTCCCTCCCTCTACGCGATGACTGCCGGCGTCTCTCGAATTGTCGACTATGGAACGATCTTGAAGATTGTCCCGAATCGGTCGGTATCGCTGAAGTTCTTTGCGCCGCGCCGCGCCGCAGTATAGAGGCCGCCGGCCGGGTCGCCGACCAACGAGCCATATACGTCGTTCGTATCAGAATCCGAGGTCCTGGCAAGTTCGGTCCTGGTCCAGGCACCATAGCCGCTCGTGGGCGGGTCGAGCCTGAAGACGATTCCGCCACGCGGTTGGTTCGAAGACAGCCGCCCATTCGTCGCGCCGTACAGGGACCCGGAGTCATCCAGGCGCACGATTTCCGTCGCGTAGTCTCCGTCATATCCATGGAACTCGCTGATGTTGGTCCGCGTCCAACTCGCCTGACCCGGCGCAGGCGGGCGCAGGCGGAAGACTTTGCCGCCCTGGGTCGTTCCGTAGAGATCTCCGGACGGAACTCGAATCAGGCTGAGCGGCAGGTAGTCGTTTTCGAATGCATAGATGATGCGATGGGTCCATTCGCCGCCCGTCCGAGCCGGCGGCGAAAGTTCGTAGACAGTTCCGGCGTGGTTCGGTCCGCCAGCCTGAGTCAGGCCGTAAAGTCTACCAGCAGGGCCTAGAACGACGTGGCCTGCCAACACGGCCCCTTCCTGACCTCCAAAAGTATGTAAAACAGTGGTGCTCCAGGCACACGCATCCCCGCCGGACGGTGGCGGCGTCACCTTGTAGACTTCGACGAAGTTCAGCGCGTAAATCGATCCCGAGCCATCAAGGGTCAAGTTGTATGCCGTTGGAGGCCCGCCAAGCACTGTTTTGGTCCAAAAGTAATGACCGGGCTTGGGCGGCGTTAGCCTGAAGATCGTCCCGCAGCGGGCGCTGCCGTAAGTCGATCCGTACATGGCTCCCGAATGATCAAAGACGACATCATTGGGGAAATAGCCATCGTCTCCGCCTCCAAACACATAGAGTCGCGAAAGGCTCCAGCGGGCCGCGCCGCGTCGTGGCGGCGTCAGCTTGAAGATGATCCCGTACCCGATCGGTAAATTAGGTTCCGGGTGCGCCAAGCCGCCTTGGGCAACGCCATAGAGCGCCCAGGTCGCGGGGTCGGCCCCACTCTGATGCCCGGTCAACGGACGAGGATCCAAGCCGCCCGGCGTTTCCCCGAACGTATGGAGGAACCTGACATGCTCATCGGCCCGCGCCGCCGAGCAGGCTATCAGGGCGAAACCAAGCGCAAAGCGCGAGAGGCAAGCGACGATCGACACGGTTCTCTCCGTTTCTTTCGCATCGCGAACGTTGCTTGCCTAGCACATCCTAAGCGCCAGTCAACAACCCTGCGACACTCGGCGCCCACACCATCGGCTCGTACGCATACGCCGTGCCGTGCCGCGCCAGGTGGCCGAAGATCGGGAAGTCCAGATGGATGCCGGCGACCAGCAGACGGTCCGTAGCCGCCATGTCGAACGCCCGCAGGCGCGACGCCCGCGCTGCCTCCGCGTCGGAGTCGAATTGCAAGCAGGCCTCGGGGGCGGCGAACTGGATGCCCGGCAAATGGACCACGTCGGCCCACACGAACAGGCTCTCCGCCCCCGAAGTGACCATGAACCCGGTGTGCCCCGGCGTGTGGCCTGGCAGCGGCACTGCGGTCACCCCCGGAATCACCGCGGCCGCGCCGCTGAAGCGATGCGTGCGCGCCGCATAGGCCGCGAGCGCCGAACGCGCGAGGCCCGCAGTATCGTTCGTGTTGGCCGGATCGTTCCAGAAATCCAGCTCCGTGGCGCTGGCGTGAAGCGCGGCGTTCGGAAAGATCGCCGCCTCGCCGGTGACGAGGCCGCCAAGATGGTCCGGATGGCCATGGGTGAGCAGCACCGCGTCGATCGACTCAGGCGCGACATCGAGTGCCGCGAGTTTGGCCTTCGCATGGCCCAATACGCCCCCGAACGCCGCACCCGCCCCGAAATCGATGATCACGCGCCGGTCCGGCCACTCCAGCAGGAAGCACGAGACCGAGATGCGCGGCGGCACGGCGCGGAAGCTGTCGCGCAGCAACGCCTCCGCTTCGTCCGGCGCCACGCCGGTGACAAGGTCGAAACTGCCCTCGAACTGCCCGTCATTGAGCGCGGTGACGGTGATCTCGCCGAGCTGAATGGAGTGGAATCCGGGATTGGTGCGGGTCATCGCGCGCTCCTGTGGTGATGGCCGGCCCCGTGTAGCCGCCGGCGGTCGGGCAGGATAGAAGCGCGCGCATGCTGTCTCCGGACGTTCGATGACTTCCTCCATGACCGGTTTTGCCCGTGTCGAGGGCGTGGACGGCGGCCAGGCCTGGGCGTGGGAACTGCGCAGCGTCAACGGCCGTGGCCTCGAATTGCGGCTGCGGCTGCCGCCCGGGCTCGACGCGATCGAGGCTGCGGTGCGCGAAGCCGCCGGCCGCGCCCTGAAACGCGGCAACGTGGCCGCCAACCTGGTGGCCCGTCGCGAGGAGGCGTTGCGAATCACCCCGGACCCCGCAGCACTCGATGCCGTCCTCGCCCTCGTGGCCGAGGTGGCGCGTCGCATTCCGGACGCGCCGCCGCCGCGCGCGGAGGCGCTGCTCGCTCTGCCGGGCGTGCTGCGCAACGGCCCTGCCGCAGCCGAGAACGGGGCCGCCGACCAGCAGTCCGAAGCGATACGCGCGGGGTTCGACCGGGCGCTCGCGGCCCTCGTGGCCGCCCGTCGTGACGAAGGAAGAAGGTTGGCGACCATCGTCGGCGGGCTCCTCGACGAGATCGACACGCTGCGCCGGCAGGCGGCGCGGGACTCGGCGGAGCAGCCGGCGCGAATCAAGGCGCGGCTGATGGACAACGTCGCCGCCCTGCTGGCGGATCTTCCGTCGCTGCCGGACGAGAGGATCGCGCAGGAGGTGGCAATCGCCGCCGCGCGCGCCGACGTGCGCGAGGAACTCGACCGGCTCGCGAGCCATGTCGCCGGTGCACGCGATCTGCTGGCCGAGGCCACGCCCGTCGGACGGCGGCTGGAGTTTCTCGTCCAGGAATTCCACCGCGAGGCCAACACGCTGTGCAGCAAATCGGCCTCCGCCGCACTGACCGGAACGGGCCTTCGGCTGAAGGCGGCCATCGAGCAGTTGCGCGAGCAGGTCGCCAACATTGAATAGACGCGGTCTCTGCGTCGTGCTGGCCGCCCCGAGTGGCGCCGGCAAGAGCAGCATCGCCGCAGCCCTCATGCGCGAGGACCCGACCCTCGTTCTCTCCGTGAGCGTCACGACCCGCGCGCCTCGGCCGGGCGAGATCGAGGGCGTGCACTATCGCTTCATCTCGCGGGAGCAATTCGAGGCGATGGCCGCGTCCGGCGAGCTACTGGAATGGGCCACGGTGTTTGGCCGGGGCTATGGCTCGCCCCGCGCGCCGGTCGAGGCGGCGCTGGCCGCCGGACACGACGTGCTGTTCGACATCGACTGGCAGGGGTTTCGCCAGTTGCGGGCAGCACTGCCCCGCGACGTGGTGGGAATCTTCCTGCTGCCACCCAGCCTTGCCGAACTGGAAGCGCGGCTGCGCGGCCGCGGCACTGACGACGAGGCGGAGATCGCCCGACGGATGCAAGCAGCGCGCGACGAAATCGCTCATGCCGGGGAATTCGACCACCGCGTCGTCAACATGGAGTTCTCGGCGGCGGTCGCCGAAGCGCGCAGACTCCTCGATGAGGCGCGCGCCGCTCGCGCCTGAAGCGCTCCCTTAACCCTCCCTTCATTCCGCCCCGGCATACGGTCGCAGGCAGGTTTGTGCGGCCAGGTCGGGAGAGTGACCGTGACGAAAAGCGTCGGCGACTGTCTGACTTGGGTCGGCCCGTTCGGCGGCGACTGGAACGCCACGGATAGCTGGGTCGATACCGGATCGGCGATGACGGCGAGGGCCGCGCCTGACGCGCTGGACCGGGTGTTGATCGTGGGCGGCGCCACGCCGCTCGCCGTGACCGGCGCGGGTACTGCTGACAGCATCGCGACGTTCCGTTCGGTGATGCTGTCCGGCGGGTTCGCGGCCGGCAGCCTGGATGTCGAGGGCACCCTCGGGGTCTCCGGTGCACGAGCGACACTGAGTCTGGGGGCCTTGGGCCAGCAGGGCGCCGCGGTCGCGTCGAACATCGTGGTCGACGCCGCCAGCCTTTCGGTGGCCGCCGCCGCCGATCTCGGCACGCTGTGCGTCACGGGCGGTGGGCGGGCGCGACTGGGCGGCGGCGCGACGGTGACGGGTGGCATCGCGGTTGACCGTGCATCCTGCGTGGAGATCGGCGGCTCGGGCAATTTCTGGTCGGGCTGGCTGAAAGTTTATGCGGGCGGCACCCTGTCCGGCAGTGGCGCCGTCACCGCCGCCACAGTGCTGAGCGGAACGATTTTGTCTTCTGGCATGCGTTTCGAGGGCCAGATCGTCGGCTTGGGCCAGATCCGCATGGACGCGGCAGGCGCCACGGTCGGGCAGGTCGCGGCCGGGACGAGGCTCGTGTTCGCCACGGCGGGCGGGGTGCTGACGCTCGCCGCGCCGGCGCGGATGGCCGGCACGGTGATCGGCTTCGCGGCGGGCCATGCGATCGACATCCAAGCCGCCGTCACCGCCGCGAGTTTTCGAGCGCTCTCCGCCACCACCGGCGTGCTGACGCTGTCCGCCGCCGGCGGGATCCTGGCCACGCTCGCGCTCGCTGGCGACACGACCGCCTATGCCGCGAGCCGGTTCCTTCTGGTGCCGGACGGGCATGGCGGCACGCTCGTGCTCGACACGCCCGTGGCATCCGCTGGCATGGCCGGTCCGGGCAACGCGACCCCGCATCGCGCCGTCTGGACCGGACTATCCGGCGCGGCGTGGGGCGCGGCCGGGAACTGGCAAGACCTGACACTCGGGGGTCCGGCCACGATCGCCCCGGGCTCGTTGGACAGCGTTTCCATCGTCGGCGGCGCGATGCCGCTGGTGGTGACCGGCGCCGGTGCCGCGGCGGCGGTCGCCACGTTCCGCTCGGTGGTGCTCGTGGGACAGTTCGCCGCCGCGACCCTGGACGTCGAGGGCACGCTCATGGTCGCGGGCGGTGGCAGCACGCTGGCACTCGGGGCGCTCGGCCAGGCCGGAGCCGCGGTCGCCTCCAGCATTCTCGTGCAGTCCGCCAGTCTCTCGGTCGCCGGATCGGCCAGTCTCGGGACACTGGCGGTTGGCGTCGGCGGCCGGGCGACGTTCGCCGGCGGGCTTTCGATCTCGAGCGGCATCACACTGGATCGCGGCGCCTGCGCGGAGGTCGGCGGCAGTTTCGCGTTCTGGGCCGGCTGGCTCAAGGTCTATGCGGGCGGCACGCTTGCCGGCAGCGGGGTGATCGGCGTCTCGACCATGGTCGCGGGCACGATCCTGGCGTCCGGGCTGCGGTTCGACGGCCTTCTGGGCGGGCCGGGGCAAGTCCGTCTGGACGCCGCCGGCGCCACGGTCGGACAGGTCACGACCGGCACGCGCCTCGTCTTCGCGGAGGCCGGCGCGGTCCTGACATTGTCCGCGCCATCGCTGATGGCCGGCACGCTGGTCGGCCTCGCGGCCGGCGACGCGATCGATCTCGCCGCTGTCGTCACTTCGGCGAGCTACCGCGCGGTCTCGCCCGGCAGCGGCGTCCTGACCTTGTCCGGCGCCGCCGGGGGGCTCGCGTCGTTGACCGTCGCGGGGTCGGCCGCCGCCTATGCGACGACACGGTTCCTGCTGCTGCCGGACGGGCAAGGCGGGACGCTGGTTCTCGACGTGCCGCCGGCGATCGTCGCCGCGGCCGGCGTTGGAAACACGACCCCGCACCGGCTGGCTTGGCGCGGCTCGTCCGGCGCATCTTGGGCCGCCGCGTCCAACTGGCGCGACCTCACGGGCTCGCAGGATCGAATCGCCGGGTTCGCCGCCCCGGGTTCGCTCGACAGCGTCGCCATCGTCGGCGGCGCGTGGCCGAGCGTGGTCACCGGGGCGGGCGAGGCGGCGGCGATCGCGACCTTCCGCTCCGTCTTGCTCGACGGCGTATTTGCGGCCGGAACGCTGGACGTCGAGGGCACGATGATCGTGGCCGGCGCGGGCAGCGTCGTGACCCTCGGCGCACTGGGTCAGGCCGGCGCGGCCGTCGCCTCGCGAATCGTCGCGAATGGCGCGGGCCTTTCGGTCAGCGGCTCGGCCAGTCTCGGCACGCTCGGCGCGGTCTCCGGCGGGCGGGTTCGGATCGGCGCCGCGTTGAGCGTCTCCGGCGGCGTCACGGTCGATCGGGCGTCATGTGCCGAGGTGGGCGGCGCTGGCGGCTTCTGGGGCGGCTGGCTCAAGGTCTATGCTGGGGGCACGCTGAGCGGCGGCGGCACGATCGACGCAGCAACGGTGGTTAGCGGCACGGTGTTGTCGTCGGGCTTGCGGTTTGCCGGGATGCTCGTCGGCTCCGGGCAGATCCGAATGGACGCGGCGGGGCTCGCCGTTGATCAGGTGCTGGCGGGCACGCGCCTGACATTCGCGGCACCGGGCGCCGTGCTTACGGTCAACGCGCCGCGGCAGATGGCCGGCACGCTGATCGGCTTCGAGGCGGGCGACCGTATCGCGCTGCCCTCGCTGGCGGCGGCCACGGCGGAGTATGGCGCCACCGATGCGTCGCACGGGATGTTGTCGGTGTTCGACGCACGGCATGCGATGCTCGCTTCATTCGCGCTACAGGGCGAGGCGAGCGCCTATCGGGCCGCCACGTTCAGCGTGCTGTCGGATGGCGGCGGCGGCGTGTTCATTACGGAGACGGCCGCTACCCCGGGCGATCCGGGCGTCGTCTTCACGCATCCATCTTGAGGGCGGCAAGAAACGCGCTTTGCGGGATCTCGACCTTGCCGAATTGCCGCATCCGCTTCTTGCCTTCCTTCTGCTTGTCCAAAAGCTTCCGCTTGCGGCTGATGTCGCCGCCATAGCATTTCGCGGTGACGTCCTTGCTCAGCGCGCTGATCGTCTCGCGGGCGATCACCCGGCCGCCGATTGCCGCCTGGATGGCGATCTTGAACAGCTGTTTCGGGATCAGCTCCTTCAGCTTGGCGCAGATCGAACGGCCGCGCGACTCGGCGGCGCTGCGATGGGCGATGAAGCTCAGCGCGTCGACCGGCTCCAAATTGACCAGGATGGAGATGCGGACGAGTTCCCCTTCCTCGTAGCCGTCCATCACGTAATCGAAGCTCGCGTAGCCGCGGCTGACCGATTTCAGCCGGTCGTAGAAATCGAACACCACCTCGTTCAGCGGCAGGCGGTAGACCGCCATCGCACGGTTGCCGACATAGGTCAGATCGGATTGCTGACCACGCCGGTCGTTGCACAAGGTCAGCACCGCGCCGAGGTAGTCGTCCGGCACCATTATCGTCGCCTTGATCCACGGCTCCTCGATATGGTCGATCACGCTGCCGTCCGGCATGTCGGCCGGGTTGTGCAGCTCCTCCATCTCGCCGTTGGTGCGGTGGACGCGGTAGACGACGGACGGGGCGGTGGCGATCAGATCGAGGTCGAACTCGCGGGTCAGCCGCTCCTGGATCACCTCCAGATGCAGCAGGCCGAGGAAGCCGCAGCGGTAGCCGAAGCCCAACGCGGCCGACGTCTCCGCCTCGAAATGGAAACTCGCGTCGTTGAGCCGCAGCTTGCCGAGACTATCGCGCAGCTTCTCGAAATCGTCGGAATCCACTGGATAAAGGCCGCACCAGACCACCGGCACGGAGGGCTTGAAGCCCGGCAGCGCGCGCTCGGCGGGGTGGCGGTCGTCGGTGATCGTGTCGCCGACGTTGCAGTCGGCGACCGTCTTGATGGCCGCCGTGATGTAGCCCATCTCGCCAGGACCGAGGTCATCCACCGGGATCATGCGCGGGGTGAAGACGCCCACCTGCTCGACGTTGTGGACGCTGCCCTTGCTCATCATGCGGATCTTCTGGCCGCGCTTGATGCGGCCGTCCTTGATCCGCAACAGGATGACGACGCCGAGATACTGGTCGTACCAGCTGTCGACCAGCAACGCGGTCAGCGGCGCGTCGGCGTCGCCGGTCGGCGGCGGCAGGCGGGTGACCAGCGCCTCCAGCACGCCTTCGATGTTCAGCCCGGTCTTGGCGCTGATCATCACCGCGTCGGAGGCGTCCAGTCCGATCACGTCCTCGATCTGCTGTTTCACCCGGTCCGGCTCGGCGGCCGGCAGGTCGATCTTGTTCAGCACGGGGACGATCTCGTGATGCGCGTCGAGCGCCTGATAGACGTTGGCCAGGGTCTGCGCCTCGACCCCCTGGCTCGCGTCGACCACCAGCAGCGAGCCCTCGCAGGCGGCCAGGCTCCGGCTGACCTCGTAAGCGAAGTCGACGTGGCCCGGCGTGTCCATCAGGTTCAGCGTGTAGACGAGGCCGTCTTTCGCTGGGTAGGTCAGGCGCACGGTCTGCGCCTTGATGGTGATGCCGCGCTCGCGCTCCAGGTCCATGTTGTCGAGGACCTGGTTGGTCATCTCCCTATCGGTCAGCGCCCCGGTCGCCTGGATCAGACGGTCGGCCAGGGTCGACTTGCCATGGTCGATGTGGGCGATGATCGAGAAATTTCGGATATGCGCGAGAGAGTTCGTGGTCATGCCGGGGACATAGGCGGAATCCGGCGGGATGTCAGCCGCTCGCCGCGCTCTATCCCGGCAGGAGCACCGTCGACCCGGTCGTCTCGCGCGCCTCGAGCCGCCGGTGCGCCTCCGCCGCGTCCGCGAGTCCCAGCCGCGTGCCGACATTGATCGCGAGCGTCCCGTCGGCGATCCGCGCGAACAACTCCCCGGCGGTGGCTTCCAGTTCCTCGCGCGTGACCGTGAAGTCGAACAGCGTCGGCCGCGTCGCCGACAGCGAACCGTGCGCCGCCAGGTCGCCGAGCTTGAAATCCGTGATCAGTCCCGACGACTGCCCGAAACTGACGAACATGCCGCGCCGGCGCAGGCATTTCAGCGAACCCGGGTAGGTGTCGCGGCCGACGCTGTCATAAACCACCGCGCAGCCGGTGCCGCCGGTGATCTCGGCGACCCGCTCGACGAACCCGTCATAGGCGATGACGTGGGCATATCCGTGCGCCCGCGCGAGGTCGGCTTTCGCGGCCGACGTCGTGCCGATCGCCACCGCGCCCTTGGCCGCGAGCCACTGGCCGAGGATCAGACCCACGCCCCCGGCGGCCGCGTGGACGAGGACGTGGTGGCCCTCCTCGACCCGGAAACTGCCGTGAATGAGGTAATGGGCGGTCATGCCCTTGAGCATCGCGGCCGCCGCCACCTCGTCGGACACCGCGTGCGGGAGCTTCACGAGCCGGTCCGCCGGCATGGCGCGCATCGCCCGATACGCCCCGTTGCGCGAGACGTAGGCGACCCGGTCGCCGATCCGCAGGTCGGTCACTCCCTCGCCGAGTCCGACCACTTCGCCCGCCGCCTCGCCACCCAGCACCAGCGGACCGTCCGGCGGGAACGGATAGACGCCTGCCCGGAAATACGTGTCGATGAAATTCAGTCCGATCGCGGTGTGCCGGAGCAACACCTCGCCCGCCAGCGGCCCGGCGGGATTTTCCGTGCCAACCTCCAGTACCTCCGGCCCGCCCGGCCGGGTCGCCCGCACCACCATCGACATCTTTCGACCTCCGTGACTTGACGCCAGTCTAGCGGCTCCACGCGATGCAGGAAGGTTCCGGCGCTCGAGCTACTCCGCGGCCTGCGCCGGCGTGGCCGCGTCGGGTGCGTGCGGCGTCGCCTCCGTGGCGGTGGCGGTCGCGGCCGCAACACAGATCTCCACCGCGTCGCGCAGTGAGCCGACATAGTGGTCAGCCCCCATCGTCGCCTGATGTTGCGCATTGGTCAGCATCGCCTCGTCGGCCGGCCATAGCCCGACCAAAATCGGCACGTCGCGACGTCGCTGCCGCAACCGGCGAATGAGGAAGCGCGCGTGCGGCGGCGTACCGGCGGAGCGAAGGTAGCAGACGCACACCATCCCCGCCCGCGACATGTCGAGCTCGATCAGCCGACGCGGCGCCACCTCCGCATAGGTGACGACCCGCGCGCCGAGCCCGTGCTTGGCCAGAAGCTGGGCCATCATCGCTGCCGCCGTCTGGTCGAGCGGGCCGCGCCCGGCCACACACAAGACCGCGCCATCGCCGTGCCACGCTGGGGCGAGCGTCGCCTGAGTGGGAGCGCGCGCGGCGGGCGGGCGGGGCTTCGGCAACTCGTCCTCGACCCGGCCGACCGGCGCCGCCTCGTCCTCCTCCGGCTGGTCCTTCGGTTCGACATCCTCGTGATCCTCCAGATCGCGCACCACCGTGTCGAAGGCCTGTTGGATGCGCGCGATCTGGCTGTCGGTCAGCACGCCGCGCAGGCGGTCATCGGCGGCCAGCCGCAGCCCCTGCACCGCCACGTCATCGTAGTAGCTCGACAGGGACCGCTCCCGCAGGAGGATTTCGGCCTGTTCGATCGCCTCGTCGGCGTCGCCGGCCAGCATGCGCTGATAGAAGCTCTCGACCGGCGTCAGTGCCGGCCGGTCGCCGAGCAGCACCTCCAGGAACTCCAGCCGCTTGACGTGCCGCCCGAGCACGACGAGGCAGAGCGTCAGCGGGGTCGCCATGATCAGCCCGATCGGCCCCCACAGCCACGTCCAGAACGTCGCGGCCACGACGACGGAGACCGGAGAGAGGCCGGTGCTGTGGCTGTAGAGCATCGGCTCGACGACCTGGCCGACCAGCCCCTCGACGACGAAGAACATCGCTCCGGTCCACAGCACCATGGTCCAGCCCGGATCGACCGCCGCGGCCAGCGCCATCGGCAGCACGGCGGCCAGTGGCGCGCCAAGATATGGCAGGAAGCGCAGCAGCCCGGCCATGATGCCCCACAGGATCGGCGACGGCACGCCGATCAGCAGCAAGCCCATCGCGATGACCACGCCAAACCCGGCATTGACCGCGAGCTGCGCCAGGAAATAACGGCTGAGCCGCTTGGCCGCATCGTTTAACGCGAGCGTGCTGCGATGCAGGTCGCTCGAGCCGAACAGCCGGATCATCCGGTCGCGCAGATCCTCACGCTGCAACAGGATGAAGATCGCCACGATGAAGACGATGGCGAACGTGGACAGCGGGCCGACCACCGGCGAGAGCACTCGTTCAGCCAGTTGGACCGGCGAGGGGTCCGGCTCGTGCACCTCGACCGGCATGGGCTTCGCCGGCGCGCCGGCGGACGGCTCGGCATTGGACGGCGCGCCGCGAGGCGAGGCGGGCGAGCCGGCCGGCGGCGGCGCTGCGGCGTCGAGCTGTCGGCCAAGCCCGTTCACCACGCTGTTGAGCCGGCCGATCGTCATTTGGCGGACGGTCGACAGTTTTTGCTCGACGGTCGTCTGATAGCGCGGCACCTCGGCCACGAGATCGGCGATCTGCGTGCCGATCAGCCCACCCACGGCCACGATGAGGCTGAGCGCGAAGATCACGGCGAGCATGACCGAGACGACCCGGCCCATTCGCAGCCGCCGCAGCAGGCTCGCGAGCGGTGCCAGCACGAAACTCAGCAGCCCGGCCAGCGTGATCGGAATCAGCACTTCCCTGGCGAGATCGAGTGCCGTGACGACCACCACGCAGACGGCCAGCGTCAGCAGGGCGTTCAGCGCCGGGATTTCCAACGTCGTGGGCGCGACCGCGGCGAGCAGAGGCCGATCTCCCGGCGTGCCGGAGCTGGAAGGCGGAGGCAGGGCGGCGGACATCTGTCGTGCTCCAACGGGCCGTAGGCTCTCTGGCAGCATAGCAGCGCGGATCGGGTTGCGCGGTTGCGTGGGCGACGGTGCCTCTTTCGCACCTGTTGCAGTGTCACCACGTCCAGGCGGACGTAGCACTTCTGACGGAGGACGGGATGGCCAGCTGGGTCCGAAAATCGCCCAAGGGCCATGCGGCCGCTCAGTCAACACAGCTGGTGCCCTCTACGACCGAACGGATGATCCCGCGCCGAGGCGGCGATAGGCGGGTTGCAAGAACGCCAGCAGCGCGAGCGCGTAGAGAGCCACCAGTCCCAACGTCAGCAGCCGGTCGACGCGGCCCCTCCCCGGGCGGTGAGCGAGAGGTACATCCCAGCCGCCTTGGTCGGGCCGATCGTGACCCCCAGCAGGAGCAGGATTTCCAACACGCCCACGGTCGTTCGCCCGTGACCGGCACCGTTGGCTACGCGGGTTCGTGATGCGCGTCGTTGCTTATCCCAGTCGACCCTGCGGCATAAAGATCGGGCTGGCAAACGGCGAAAGCCTGTCATACATCACGGCTACATGTTTTGATATCGAAACATTATAGGCGTGCGAAGGTGGCCGCTTCCAGACGGTGGGCTGAGGGATATCCGGAAGAAGGGGCTGCCCGCGCCGAGCGGTCGACCAATGGGAGGGAGGGCCGCCGATCCGGAGCGATTCTGCGAGAGGGTTTGTGATGGTCGCCGGCTCGGCCCGGTCGGTGGATCGGGGCAATGGATCGTTGTCCAAATGAGCGGCCGGGGGGGCTTGGGCTGCCGGGGAGCGGTCGATATCGGATCGAACGAAACGCGGGGCGGCGGGCGGAGGCGCGCGCACCGGGGAAGCGGCGGAGTCCGCGACGGTGGACCGTGCGGCGCTGGGCGGTGCGGCGGCGGCCTGTATTGCCCCTGACCGAAGCGCGTGGGCCACAACAGCCTCGAACTCCCTCACAATGCGGCGGAGGTAAGGCCGGACGACCCAGAGAAGCAGCGGTGTCAGTCCCCATCGCCGCCCCGACGCCCTTGCGATGTCCTCGATCAATCCCTCGATGATCAGGGCGAATCGCGCCGCGAGGTCAGGGGTGGGCGCGGCAGGGGTGGGGGGAAGCGTCACGAACGGGTATATGACACTGAACGCATGATTTGCCAAGAAGAATTCAAACTTCCGCGGCAACAGGAGGCTTGGCGGCGTATGGCGAGGCAACCGCGTCTGGCGTTCGCGATGTCCGGGGAAGTGGACTGTGACAAGTTGCCATAGTCCTGGCACCTCGCCAAAGTTTGCCGTGCCAGGATGTTCCTTATATGTTC
>CBDFGB010000021.1:0-57111 GCA_965246915.1 Acetobacteraceae bacterium | reverse complement strand
AGGTGCCGCGGATCTCGTCGGCATACGTCTGGCTCTCGGCGCATTTGGCCAGGTCGATGAATCGCGAATCCCAGGCCGGGATCTGCACGCCCTTGTAGCCATAGTCCGCGGCCCATTTGGCGATGCCGGCCAGCGTGTTGTGCGGCGGCTTGTCGTCGGCGAACTGGCCGAGGAACAGCGCGGGGCCCTTGATGGTTCTCATCCGCTTCTCCCTGAAACCTCCCCGTGAAACGGGGATGGCAAACGTTTACCAGCGACGTTTTATCTGCTCCGGCGTCGGTGTCAAGCGGTTCGCGGCAAGGCCGCCGTCGCGAACACGTAGCGTCCGAACCGGGTCTGCCGCGCCAGCACCTCGCCGCCCACCACCACCGCAAGCAGCATGAGCACCGGCAGCGGCAGGCCGTGGCCAAGATGCGTCGCGGGGTTGGGGGCGGCGTTCATCACCAGCACGAAGCCGGCGAGGCCGCCCACCAGCAGCGCCGCGCGAGTCAGCAGGCGCACGAGCCCGCCGCGCGCGGCAGCGCCGGCCAGCAGCGCGAGCGTCATCAGGATCGCCACGGCGCCCACGGCATGAAGCCGTTCCTCCCCGCTGCCTATTGAGGATTTAGCAAACGTTTGCCAACCGTTGCCCCGCCCTTTTTGGCTGTCAAGTAGCCTTGTTGACATGCGATGGGCGGCGTTCCAGGTGGAACTCTGCAAACGGTTGCCAGAAGTATCGTCGGAGGACACGACCATGGCGGACGCCCGGAAGGTCATCATCACCTGTGCCGTGACGGGCGCGATCCATACGCCCTCGATGTCACCGCACCTGCCGGTCACCGCGGCGCAGATCGCCGAGGCCGCGATCGGCGCGGCGCAGGCCGGCGCGGCCATCGTCCACCTGCATGCGCGCGACCCCGAGACGGGGCGGCCCGACCAGCGCCCGGAGGCGTTCGCGCCGTTCCTTGGCGTCATCACGCAGGCCTGCGACGTCGTGGTGAACCTGACCAGTGGTGGCGCGCCCACCATGCGGATCGCCGAGCGGATCGGGCCGCCGGTCGCGTTCCGGCCGGAACTCGCCTCGCTCAACATGGGCTCGATGAATTTCGGCCTGTTTCCGATGCTGCAGCGGTTCCGGGAATTCGCGCACCCCTGGGAGCGGGAGTACCTCGAGGGCAGCCGCGACCTGATCTTCCGCAACACGTTCCAGGACATCGAATACGCGCTGGCCGCGCTGTCCGAGCACGGCACACGCTTCGAGTTCGAGTGCTACGACGTCGGCCATCTTTATACCCTCGCGCATTTCCTGGATCGCGGGCTGGTGCGGCCGCCGTTGTTCGTCCAGACGGTGTTCGGGCTGCTGGGCGGGATCGGCGCGCATCCCGAGGACGTCATGCACATGCGCCGCACCGCCGACCGGCTGTTCGGGACGTCCTATCGGTGGTCGGTGCTGGGCGCCGGTCGCAACCAGCTGTCCATCGCGGCCCTGGCGGCAAGCATGGGCGGCCATGTCCGCGTGGGCCTGGAGGACAGCTTGTGGATCGGCCCCGGCAAGCTGGCCCAGAGCAACGCCGAACAGGTTCAGCGTGTGCGCCAGATCATCGAGGGGCTGGGCCTTGAGATCGCGACGCCAGCCGAAGCCCGTTCAATGCTAGGGCTGAAAGGAAGCCACGCGACGGGCTTTCACAATACGAAACAGTCACCCACCGCAGGGTGCGCAAACCAGCAATGAAAAAGGTTTACCCAAGTGTGGCCTCGGCGCTGGAGGCATCCTGCACGACGGCGTGACGATCATGTCGGGCGGGTTCGGCCAATCGGCGCTGGGTCGCGCGATACTCAGGCCTTCTCGCCCACACCCACACCCGCGACCGCGCGGCGATCCTCCGACAGCAGACCCTCGCCGATGCCGCCCAATTTCGTGCCCAGTCCTATCTCGGCCAGCAGATGGTCGACCAGCGGCGCGTGGCCACGGTAGCGCAGCGCGCTGTCGACGATCTGGTCCGGGATCCCCGCGCGTCTCGCCGCCGCCACCGGCCCCGGGCGACGCGCCGAGCCCGTCGACCTGTAGGATCTTGATGCTCTCGATCCGTTCCATCGGCCGCACGCTCTCGCGGATCACGTGCTCAAGCCGCTCGACCATCGCGAGCTTGAGCTTCAGCTGCATCGCCTCGGACGACTGGACGTTCTCCGCCTCGTTCAGCGCCCGCTGGCCGGTCGCGTCGATCGCGTAGCGGAGTTCGGCCGCCGCCGCCCGGAGCCGATCGATGGACACCTCCGCGTCGGCACGCAGCCTCAGCGCTCCGGCCAACGCGCTGGCGGCCAGCCGACGGGACATGACGGCGACCGCGTTGGCGCAGGCGACCGGCGGGACGCTCGCCACCACGCATCGGTTCCTCGTCGCGCTGGAGGAGATGGGGGCGGTGTTCCGCTCGCCGCGCGGTCATTTCATGCTCGGCCACAAGCTCGCCGAACTGGGTGCCAGGGTCGAGACGCCACGGCTGCTGACCGAGGCGGTGCAGCCGCATCTGGATGCGGTGGCTGCCGAATTTCGCGAGGTCGCGCATTGCGCGACGCTGAGCGGGGCGGCCGCCGTGGACGTCGCCCGCGCGCTGCCACGCGGCGCACGATCCTCTCGACCCCTGCGCTGCAGCGCGAGCTGGCGCGCATCCGCGAGGCCGGCCACGCGATCGACGACGAGGAATGGGAGAACGGGCTGCGCTCCGTCGCCGTGCCGCTGCACGATTCGCGCGGAGCGGATCGCGCACGCGCTGTTCACCGAAAGCCGGGTCTTTCCGCAGAAGGCCAAGCCGCGCGGCAGCTTTCCGCACCTGAAACGGGTCGGCGACTTCATCTTTCTGTCGGGTACCAGCGCGTGGCGTTCCGACGACAGTTTCGAGGGCGTCCATACCGGCCCGGACGGCGCCGCGCGCCTGGATATCGCGACCCAGACCCGCGCCGTATTCGGCAACATTTCGGACATGCTGCGCGAGCTCGGTGCCGGGCTCGATACGCTGGTGGAGGTGCAGGCCTACCTGGTCGACCGCGACCACTACGACGCATTCAATGCCGCGTATGCCACGTTCTTCGGCCCGAATGGGCCGACCCGCACGACGCTCGTGGTCAGGGCACTGCCGCATCCGCATCAGATCCTGATGGTCCGGGCCGTGGCGCACGCGCCCCTCGCGACGCTCGAGGCGGGCCGACCAGCCATGACCGCGCCGCGCTGGTAACGGCCTCGCGGCCGCCCATCTTGGTCGCGTCGCCAGCCAGGAGGGTTCGATGCAGCTTCACGGGCTTCACCACGTCACCGCGATCACCGCGCGGGCCAGCGAGAATCACCGTTTCTACACCGACGTCCTGGGGCTGCGGCTGGTGAAGAAGACCGTCAATCAGGACGACGTCAGCGCCTATCACCTGTTTTATGCGGATGGGCTGGCGCGGCCGGGCACCGACCTCACGTTCTTCGATTTCCCCACGTTGCCGGAACGTCGCGGTTCGCACAGCATCGCGCGCACCGGCCTGCGCGTCGCCGACACCGCCGCTTTGGACTATTTTCGCGCCCGGCTGGCCGATCACGGCGTCAGCACCGCCGGCATCGCCGAGGTCGACGGTCGGGCGGAACTCGCGTTCGAGGATCCCGAGGGGCAGCGTCTCGCCTTGGTGGTCGACGGCGGCCAGGGCGACGCCGCGCCCTGGGCGCGCAGTCCGGTGCCGGAGCCGCACCAGATCCGCGGCCTGGGTCCGGTGACCATCAGCCTGCGGCAACTGGCGCCGTCGGAAAAATTCCTCACCGATATCCTCGGCATGCGAAAGGCGCGGTCCTACGACACCGTCGACGCGCCGGTGCATGTCTTCGAGATGGGTGAGGGCGGGCCTGCCGCCGAATTGCATTTGCGCATCGACGCCGGCCTGCCGCCGGCGCAACAGGGCGCGGGGGCGGTGCACCACGTCGCGTTCCGGGTGCGCGATGACGAATACGCCGGCTGGATCGAGCGTTACCAGCAACTCGGCGTGCGCTCCAGCGGGCCGGTCGATCGGTTCTACTTCCGCAGTCTGTACGCCCGCGAGCCGGGCGGCATCCTGTACGAAATCGCCACCGACGGGCCGGGCTTCGCGACCGACGAGAGTGTCGAGACAATGGGCGAGAGCCTTTCCCTGCCGCCTTTCCTGGAGCAGCGCCGCGCCGAGATCGAGCGCGGCCTGAAAGCGCTGTGATGCGGACCGGCGGGACCGGCCTGCATGCCGGACAGCCCGTCCTCGGCTTCGGCCCCCCGCTTGCGGACGCGCGCGGGGGGCTGATCCTGCTGCATGGGCGCGGCGGGAACGCGGCGGGGATGCTGGATCTCGCGCGCGTCCTGGTCGGGGCGGACATCGCCTGCCTCGCGCCACAGGCCTCGGGCCACACCTGGTATCCGCGCCGGTTCATCGAGCAGGCCGCGGCCAACGAGCCGGATCTGTCCTCCGCACTGTCGGTGATCGCCGATCTGGTGGCCGCCGGGGGGCCGAATGTCGCGCTGGCCGGGTTCTCGCAGGGCGCCTGCCTCGCGCTGGAATTTTCTCGCCGCCACGGCGGGGTTCGGTGCGTGCTGGGCTTCTCCGGCGGCCTGATCGGCGACACGGCGGGCGATCCCGGCGGGCCGGATCTGCTGGCTGGCGTGCCGGTGCTGCTGGGCTGCAGCGAACGCGACCCGCACATCCCGCTGGGCCGGGTGCACGAGACAGCCACCGTCCTGGGCGCGATGGGGGCGGCCGTGACGACCCGCATCGCCCCCGGCGGCGGGCATGAGGTGACCGGCGAGGAGGTGCGGCTGGCGCGCGGCCTCCTCGCCTCGGTCCTCGGGGGCGCTCGCGGCCCGGGCCAAACCGCCCCTTGACCTCGGCTGCCGGTGCGCAAAGGGTGCGGCCCGCCACGAGCCGACCAGAACCACCCCTCCAAGCCAGCCCCGGGAGCCGCGATGTCGCTGCAGATCACCATTGGAAGCCCTCAGCTCGTCATCCATCAGGCGGAGACGGTGTGGGCGGCCGACCCGGACGGGCAGATCAGCGGCGATACCGATCGCGGTCTGATGTTTCGCGACACGCGGCTCATTTCGTCCTACGTGCTGATGGCCAACGGCCGCCGATGGCAATTGCTGAACGGCGCGTCGATCACCCACTATGCCGCCCGCGTGTTCATGACCAACAGCGAGTTCCTGACCCGCGAGGGGCCGGTGCCGGAACGCACGCTCAGCCTCGTGCTCGGGCGGTGGGTGGACGGCGGCGTGCACGAGGACCTCGACGTCACGAACCACGGCACGAAGCCGATCCGTTTCAGCCTGGAACTGCTGCTGCGCGCGGATTTCGGCGACGTGTTCGAGGTGAAGTCCAACCGCCTGGTCCGTCGCGGCCGGATCAGCACGGTGTGGGACGATGCCGGCCAGACCCTGTCCAACAGCTACCGCAACGAGGATTTTCACCGCGCCGTCGTGCTGCGCGCGCGATCCGAGCCGCCGGCGATGTACGCGAACGGGCGGCTGACCTTCGACGTCGCGGTCGCGCCCGGCCAGACCTGGCACGCTTGCCTGTTCTACGACATTACCGACGACACCGAGACGCTGTCGGCTCCGGCGGAGTGCACCGCGGAGAATCCCGACAGTCCGGCGGCGAAGATGCTCGCCGATTGGCGGGCGCGCGCGACCAAGCTGCACACCGTCAACGAAGAATTTTACCGGATGTATCATCAGGGGCTGGACGACCTCGCGGCCCTGCGTCTGCCGATCCGCCACGAGGACGCGACGCATGTCATTCCCGCCGCCGGCCTGCCATGGTTCGTCGCCCTGTTCGGCCGCGACAGCCTGATCGTCGCGATGCAGACGGCGATCCTCGGCCCGGAGTTCGCGCGCGGCTCGCTGCGCATTCTCGGCGCGCAACAGGCGCTGGAGCGTGACGACTACCGCGACGCGGAACCGGGCAAGATCCTACACGAAATGCGGCTGGGCGAGCTCGCGCATTTCAAGCTCATTCCGCACACGCCGTATTTCGGCACCGCCGACGCGACGTTGCTGTATTTGATGGTCCTGGTGGAGACTTGGCGCTGGACCGGCGATCGTGAGCTGGTCGAGCAGATCATGCCGATCGCCGAACGCTGCCTCAGTTGGATCGACGACTATGGCGACCGCGACGGCGACGGGTTTCAGGAGTACCAGACGCGCAGCTCGCTCGGCTACGAGAACATGGCATGGAAGGACGCCGGCGACGCCGTCCTCTATCCCGACGGCACGCTGGTCAAGAGCCCGAAGGCGTTGTGCGAGCTGCAGGGCTACACCTTCGCGGCATGGCAGGGCATGGCCGAGATCTTCGACATGCTCGGCAACACCGAACGGGCGTCCGCGCTGCGCGCCAAGGCGGCGCGGCTCGCCCAGCATTTCGACGAGATGTTCTGGAACGAGGAGTTCGGCGGCTATGCCTACGCGCTCGATGGCGACAAGAAACAAGTGCTGTCGCAGGCGTCCAATATCGGCCATTGCCTGTGGACCGGGCTGATCCCGCGCGAGAAGGCCGGCCGCGTGGTGGCCCGCCTCATGCAGCCCGACATGTTCTCCGGCTGGGGCATCCGCACGCTGTCGTCGGACCACATCGCGTTCAATCCGCACTCGTACCATAACGGCTCGGTCTGGCCGCACGACAACAGCCTCATCGCCATGGGCATGGCGCGCTATGGCTTTCACGAGGAGGCGGCGCAGATCGCCCGCGCCATCAGCGGGGCCGCGGGATTCTTCTCGATGCATCAGATGCCGGAACTGTTTGCCGGCATCGCGCGCGACGGCGGCAGTTTCCCGGTGCAGTTCCTCGGCAGCAACGTGCCCCAGGCGTGGGCGGCGGGCTCGCCGTTCGCGTTCCTGCAAGCGATCGTGGGACTGCAGCCGGATGCCGCGAACAAGAAGCTGTATCTCGATCCGCAACTTCCACGCTGGCTGCCGGATATCGTGCTGAGCGACATCGACGTGGGCGGCGAATTGTTCGACATCCGCTTCGAGCATCACGAGAGCGGCACGACCTACGACGTGCTGCGCGGGCCGCATGACTGGGTGCAGCGGCGGGTGAGGGGGTAGCGCTGATCAGCTCCCAACGGTCCGCTCGGTTGCCGTTCGGACCGAAAGGCGTCACGAATGGCCGGCTTGATCGCCGGATGCCGATCCGCCCCTCCCGTCATATCCGCCGGCTCCCGGGCGTCGAACTTGAAGCGGTCTTCCTGCTGCTCCTGCCAGGCCAGGGCCTAGGCCACCGTCATCCGGGGTCGCGTCGCGACGTTTATTGCCCGTCTTCCTCGGACGTCGAAAGGATATCGTCGTAGACATCGCCCAGCGACAGCGCGACGCCGATCTCCGGCATCTCGATCCTGGCCGCCGGTCCGAGCAGGAGATGGCCGACCCAGTCCTCGCCATCCCGCTCGAACACCGTCGCGGCGATTTCGTCCTCCTCCAGCATCACGTAACGGCGCACCGACGACGTGGCGCGGTACTCCGCGCTCTTGACGGTTCGGTCCTTCGTTGCCGTGCTGTCCGACAAGACCTCGAAGATCACGATCGGGTCGCGACGGATGCGCGATCGGTCAAGCACGGACCCGGCGACAAAAGCGTCGGGATAACGGATTCTCCCCATCGTCTCGATTTTCAAATCACTGTTGAAGACGCGGTAATCCGACCCGCGCAGCGCGGACCGGAGCAGGGCGCAGACAGCGATCTTGATGGCGGAGTGGCGATCCGTCCCGCCCGTCATCTCCTCCGGCTCCCGCCCGTTGAACTCGAAGCGGCCGTCCTGCTGCTCCTCCCATGCCAGGAACTCCGCCAACGTCATCCTGGGTCGCGTCGTGACGTTCATCCGGAGGCCCACTTCCCCGCACGGCGTTATGGGAGAGATCGTCATCGCAAGGAGCGTAACCTCTGGGCGACGCCCACTACCCGACCCGCAGCAGCCTCGGCCCCTCGGCGCGCAGCCACGCCATGGCGCCGTCGCTCTCTGGCGTAAGGCACCGGACCAGTGCCCAGAACCGCTCGCCATGATTCATGTGCCGCAGATGCGCGACCTCGTGCGCGGCGACGTAGTCCTGGACGAAGCGCGGCGCCATCACCAGGCGCCAGCTGAACGCCAGGGTGCGGTTGGCGGCGCACGAGCCCCAGCGGCTGCGCGTGTCCTTCACCACAACGCGGCGCGGCCGCACGCCGACCAGCGCCGCCTTTTGGGCGACCAGAACGCCAAAGCGCCGGCTCGCCTCCTCGCGCATGAAATCGTCGATCCGCCGGGCCAGAAAGCGTGCTTCGCCGGCCACCAGAATCTCGCGGCCGTCGAGCCAGGCGCCGCCGCGCATATCGGGCACGTGGCGAATGACGTGATCCAGGCCGTGCAGGCGCACGCACGCCCCGTCGGCGAACGGCGTGTGGCCGGGCAGGGCGGCCAGCCGCGCGCTGACCCAGGCGGCATGGTCGATCAGCAGCGCCATGCCGGCCGGCCGAGTGGCCCGCGGCGGCAAGGTCACGATCACCAACCCGTCGCGCGGATCGATCCGCAAGCTGATCCGCCGCGCCCGCGTGCTGCGGCGCCAGGCCACGCGCATCGGCCCGCCCGGCAAGCGCAGCAGCTCCAACCCCGGATCGCTCACCACGCTGCGGTAGCGCGGTGGGCGGTCCGCGGCAATCATTTCCGTGGCGTGGCCCGAAAGGCCGGCCGGGACCCCGGTCGGCGGACGCGCGGCATGCGGCCGGGCCACTCGGCGATATGGGCTTCCAGCACGCCGGAACGGTCCTCGCTGACCGCCCGACCGCGCACCGACACGCCGGCCGTATGGACCGTCTCCGGATCGCCGGAGACCAGCGGATGCCACCACGCGAGCCGGCCCCCCTCGGCCAGCACGCGATAGGCGCAGGACGGCGGCAGCCAGTCGATCTCGCGCACGGTCGCCGGCGTCAGCGCCACGCAGTCGGGGACCTCGCGATGCCGGCCGGCATAGTCGCCGCACCGGCAGGTGCCGAGGTCCAGCAGACGGCAGGCGACGTTGGTGAACGACAGCGACTCGTCGTCCTCGTGCCGCAACTTGTGCAGGCAGCAGCGACCGCATCCGTCGCACAACGATTCCCACTCCGGTCGGGTCATCTCCTCCAGCCGCTTGGTCTCCCAGAAGGGAGGCGGGTTGGCTGGAGCCTCGCTCAAGGGGCGGAGAACCGGGCCAAAACCTCGCGCAGCGGGGCCGCGCCGGGGTTGGAGCCCTCGCCCTGGATGACGAGCTGCTGGGCGGCGATCGGCTTGCCGTAATACAGCGCGTTCCAGTCGCTACGAACCTTGATCAGGCTGCCGTCGAGCGACAGGCCGGCGAACAGGCCGCGGCTGCGGGCGAACGCCACGATGTCGGCGTTGAAGCTTCCGGTGGTCGAACTGGAGACGCCGGTGCCATAAGTCGCGAACGATACGCCGGCGTCGGCACCCACCTTGAACTGGCTGTCGATGATCGCCTGCAGACCCTTTTCGGTCAGAATCACGAACATCAGCTCGCTGTCCTGAATGCCGGCCTGCAGGCCGAAACTGGCGCTGGAGAGGCCGTAGAACGCCGGATATGACCAGTTGTTGTTGTTGCGGCCAATCAACACGCAGGACCCGCCTCGGCCGCCGAACACGAACCCGGCCTGGAAGATGCGCGGACAGACCAATGCGCCATGCGCCCTCTGCATCAGGCCGCGGGCATCCTTGCCCTCCGGCGCGGTCATCATGCCCTGCGCGGTCAGGGTCGCGCGGTCGACCAAATCCTGCTGTTCGGCCTGCGCGGCGGCGGGGCGCGCGGCCAAGACACCGGCAAGCACCAGCAGCACGGCAAGCAACGGACGGATCATCGAGGGTTCCTCCATCGGGAGGTGTAGCATCCCCGAACGCCCCGTGGCCGTTCAAGTCGCCGCGCGCGGGTCAGCCCCCCAGAGGCTTATCCCGCGTCTCGTCCGTCGGCTGGCCGCCCGCGTCCGGCGTCGTCGGCCGGCCGATCACGCGCAGCCACGGGCACTCGCCCGGGTTGGGGCGCGGCTGCTCCTGCGCGCGACCGGCCTCCATCAGCGCCACCAAGGTGGCAATACCCGTCGAGAGATGCCGTTCCATGCCGATGTTCGCTCCAAACCTTGCGATCATCCTGCCCTCAATTGCGAACGCTTCGCAATAGCATTTCCCACTGCGGACCATCGGCCAGAAAGCTGTTCCGGGCAATTTTGCGTTTGACACCATTTGCGGTATGTGTTCAGTATGCGTTCGTGTATAACATCCACGCCCTCTTTCCGCCGGAGCCCATAGGACCTCCCGACCTCGCGGAGCGGTTGGGGCCGATCCTGCTGCATCTGCGCCGGGCGGCCGCCGACCGGGCGGTGAAATACTGGGCCTATATTCCGCTCGGTCTGCTGTTCGCCGCCTATCTCAGCAGCGTCATGCGACGGGTCGAATCCCTCGTCGCCCGCCACCGCGCCGGCCGGCTCCGCGCTCGGCCACACCGCGCCCGAACCGTCCAACCTCAGGCGGAACGGGAGAAGGCCGCGCCAAAACGCCGGCTTCCGGCGCGGTTCGGCTGGGTGGTCGAATGGCTCGGCCATCACGCCGCCGGCTGTGCCGCGCAGCTCCGGCACATGCTGACCCACGACCCCGATCTGGTTGCCCTGCTGGACGCCGGGCCGCAGGCCGGTCGGGTCCTGCGGCCGCTCTGCCGGATGCTGGGGATGGAGCCCGGTCCGGACCTGCCCCCCTCGCTGTTCCCGCCCCGGCGCGAAAGAGCCCCCCGCCCGCGTCAGTCTGATTCACGGCCCAACAGCAGCAGGGGGGAGGGCGCACAACCTTCTACCTCCGCTATGTGCGGCGGGATGGGGTGGGGATCGACGCGGCCTCCGTCACCGCCTCGACCCGAGGACCCTGGCGAAGCCGGAGTCGCACGAACCAAACCCAACGACGACACCGCCCCGCCGCCCGCAATTCCAAAGACCGCCTGACGATCGCCGCGTATACACGGCTATTTCATTACGTAATAATAACGGAATGCCCTACAGCCGATAGATCCGCCGCGCGTTCTCGCCGCACATCCAGCCGGCGATCCGGTCGGCGTCGGCCACGGTGCAGTACCCGTCGGCAAGCCACTCATCCAGGATGACGCCCAGCGCGTGGCGGAACTGCACCGCGCCCAGATAGTGCAGCTCCGGCAGCCCATAGGCATCGGACGAATACAGATGCTTGCCGAACGGGGACAGCTCCAGCGCGTGCCGCAGCACGCGCGTCGCCGAGGGTCCGACGAAGCTCAGGACGACGCCGACATCGAAATAGACGTTGCGGAACACCTCGGCCATCCACGCGGCCTCGGCAATGAACGGGAAGTTGTGCAGCAAGGTCACCGGCACCTCCATGGCGTCGAGCGCCTTGATGAAGGGGGTGAACACCGTCGGATCGCAGGCGTGCATCACCACGTCGTCGTCGCCGATTCCCACATGCAGCTGCAGCGGCAGCCCGCGCTGGCGGCACCACTCCGCGGCGACGAACAGGCCGTGACGCAGCAGGACCGGATCCTCGAGCCGGCCGCCCGACTTGAGCCACGCGCCGGCCGCCGCCTCGACCTCGGCGGGCGACGGTGCGGTCTGGTCGATCGCGAAGGTGGCGCGATAGGCCACGATGCTCTTCAGCCCCACCGCGTCGCGCGCCCGCTCCTCCAGCGTGTCCGCGAACCGTCCCGCGTAGCTGGCAGCACCGCTCGCCGCGACCACGCTCTCGGCGACCGCCTCGATGCGCACGACCTCATGCGCGCGGGCGTCGGCGATCGCCGCCAGCTCGGCGGGCGTCGTCAGCCCCGCCGGGTTGTGCCCGGTGTCGACGATCAGGTCCGCGAGCCCGCACGCGCGCATCAGGCGGCGGGCGACCTCGGCGTCGCCCAGCTCCGTGCGGCGGGCGACATATTCCGCCCCGGTGGCAAGCGGCGGCAGATCCAGCAGCGGCGCGCAATGCTTGCGCATGGCCAGCCCCAGCGGCTTGTGGAACGCGGTGGTCCCGACGGCGGCCGGGCGGCTGCTCTCGCTCATCAGCGCGAGGAAGCCGGCCTCGTCGAGCGGATCGCGGCGGATGCCGTGGCAATGATGATCGACCAGCAAATGCTCGATGGTCGCCATGGTGGCCCTCGATCAGGCCGCGCGCGGCCGGGTTGCGGAGAAGTACAGGAAGCTCGCGAACGTGCCGCATGCCGCGACGGCGAGGAAGACCGCCATCGGCCGCGCGGTGCCGTCGGCACTCAGTCCCATCATCAAGGTGGTGACCGAGCTGAACGTGAACTCGGTCCCCGCGCCGAGCGCCGCGGCGGCGCCCGCGTTGGCCCCGAACGGCTCCATCGCGGTGAGGAAGGCCGGGCCGAGCACGAGCCCGAGACAGGTGAAGATCACCAGGGTCAGGAGGATGAACGGCCACAATGCCGTCATGCCGGACAGCACGAGCGCCGCCAGGGCCAGCGAGGCGAGACTGATCGCCGCCGTGCCGATCAGCAGCATCCGCCGTATGCCGAGACGCCGCATCATCGGGGCGTTGAACTGGCTCATGCCGATCAGCGCGATAGCGTGCAGCGCGAACAGGATCCCGAAGATCGTGGGCGAGATCGCGTGCAGCGTCACCACCACGAATGGCGCGCCGGAGATGAAGACGAACAGCACCGCCTGCCCGCAGGCGGCGATCATGATCGGCGCGATGAAACGCCGGGTGGCGAGCAGGCGTGCATAGGTGAACAGGATCGGGCCGATGCGCGCGCTGACACGCCGGTCGGGTGGATGGGTCTCCGGCAGCAGGCGCGCCACCATCAGCGCGGCGGCGGCGGAGATGACCACCAGGATCGCGAACAGCACCCGCCACGAGGTGAACTGCACCACCAAGCCCCCGAACACCGGGGCGAAGATTGGCGACACGCTGAGCGAGGCCATCGCCAGCGCCAGCAGGCGCGCGGCGTCCGGTCCGGTGTGCTCGTCGCGGATGACCGCCATCGGGATCACCGCCGTCGCCGCGGCTCCCAGCCCTTGGACGAACCGCGCGGCGATCAGCGTCTCGATCGACGGCGCGAAGGCGGCCGCGACGGAGGCGAGCGCGAACAGGCCCAGTCCGGCGAAGATCGGCGGCAGCCGTCCCACCGCATCGGAGACCGGGCCGTAGATCACCTGCCCCAGCGCCAGCGCCACGAAGAAGCTCGTCATGCTGAGCTGGACGGATCCGGGATCGGTGCGAAGCTCGTCCGCGATGGCCGCGAAGCCCGGAATGTACATGTCGATCGCGAACGCGCCGACCGCGATCAGCAGTCCGAGGACGACGGCACGGCGGATGAACGATGTCGGCGCGACGCCGGCCGCCGCCGTCACCGACATGACGGCCCTACCGCGAATCCGCGAGGATTTCGCGTGCGACCTCGTGCGCCAGGAGCGCGTAGCCGGCATCGGCCATGTGCAGGCCGTCCGGGGCCAGCATCTGCACCGGAGTGACGAGATCGTCGCGCAGCCAAGCCTGCATCAGGTCCCAACGCCGGATCACCGGCACGCGCATTTCGGTGCCGACCGCGCGCACCGCGTCGCGATACAGGGCGGCGGCCGGCGAGGCCTGCGTGATGCGACACAATTGCGGCTCCATGAGCATGACGTCGACCCCCGCCGCGCGCAGCCGCGCGACGACCTCGCGCGTGAGGCCGAGGAACCGGTCGAGCGGTACGCCGCGCAGCGGATCGTTGGTGCCGGTCTGAAAAATCACGAGATCGGGGTGGGCGGCCAGCACGTCGGGAAGACGCCGCGCGAGGTCGACCGCGTCGTCGCCGCGCACCCCGTGATTGACGACATCGACCGTGACGTTGGGGACCAGCGACAGCAGATCCAGTTCGAGGCGGCGAGGGTAGGACGCGGCCTCGGAGCTGGCGCCGACGCCCTCGGTCGACGACGAGCCGAACGCCACGATCCGCAGCGACCCACGCGACAGCCGGTCGGCCACCCGCACGAGGCGGATGGCGTCCTCCTTCGGAGCGGCCTGCTTCGCGGCGGCGGCGGCCGGCGGGCTCGCCGGCACGGCGTGCAGCGACACGGGCGCGAGGCAGAGTGCCGCCAGAGCCGCGCATGCCGCGAGCAGGGTCGCGCGACCGGAATGGGAACGGATCATCCGGCGCGGTATACGCCGAAACCGCCTTCCTGGAACCCCGCGGCCGAAATCTGGGCCGGCGTGCCTCGGGGGTCCGCCGACTTTGTCCGCGCGGTGTGTTCGAGCAGCATCGCAACGCCGCACATCGCGGCGATGCCGACCACGTTGATGCCGATCTGCATGCCAACGTCGCTGCCATAGGTGCGGCTCAGCAGCCGGCCGAACAGCGCGCAGGCGCAGCCGATCGCGAACACGTCCAAGGAATGCTTGCCGCACATGGCGATCAGCCGAGCGAGGCGATGGGTCAGCAGCGTGGGGACCACGGTGGAACTCAGGAACAGGTAGAGTAGCGCGCCGATATCGAGAATACGCCACGGCGACAGCAGCGATTTCTCCGGCGGCGGCATGGCAAGAGGGCGCAGGCTCGGCAGGCCCCAATCCGCCCAGTTGCCGCCCTGCAGAAGCGCGAAGCCGAGATAACCCCAGCAGAGCGCCGCGAGCCAGCGCCAGCGCGGGAGTACACCGCCCCGCCGCGCCGTCAGCACGGCGAGCGACGCGCCGGCGGTGAACAGCAGCTGCCAGGTGAACGGATTGAAATACCAGCCTTTGCCGTCGATCGAATTGGGCAGGTTCAGGCTCGGCCAAGCATTGGCCGCCGCCCAGGTGGCGACCGACAGACCGAGCGCCAGACCGACATGATGGCGCATCACCAGATAAATCAGCGGGAACAGGCCGAGCAGGACGATATAGAGCGGCAGGATGTCGAGGTATCCCGGCAGCGCGCGAAGGGTCAGCGCCCGCAGCAGCCCCGGACCGCCCTGATCCAGCAGCGGCGCGATGGCCAGCGGCGCGATATGGAAACGCCCGGTCCAATGGACCACCACGACGACGGTCAGGACGAGCAGCGCGACGTGCACGAGATAGATGCGCAGGCACCGCGCTGCGATGCGGCGCAAGGTCGGCGCAAACCCCTCGGTCTGAAACTTCGCGCCATAGGCCATCATCGACGAGAGACCCGCCAGTGCGACGAAAATCTCCGCCGCATCGCAGAAGCCGAAATTGTGCAGCGTGACCAGATTGAGCGCGTTCCTCGGCACGTGATCGACGAAGATCATGAGCAACGCGGCACCCCGCAGCACATCGACGCGCGCGTCCCGCGAGCGCGGACGAGCGGGCAGCAGGCGCGAGGCTGCGGCGGCGGACAGGCTCATGAGGACCCCTCGTCGGCCTCAGAACATCCCACGTCCGCGCCGGTTGCAACGCGGCATCGGGCGACCCGGCGTCAGAATCCGAACATGTGATCGAGGCTGAACCCGCCGATTGCGTCCATCTGGCCGTGATAGCCGAACAGCCGGCACGTCGGGTCGCGGATGATGACGTAGCCCGCGGGTCCCGCCGCCGCGCGATCCGCCGCCGCGAAATGCGCGTCGGGATACACCATCGCCGAGCCGGAACAGGCGATCGACAGCGCCGCCTCGGCCACCGGCCGTCCCTCGCCGTCATGCAGCACGAGCACGGTTGTCGAGCGCGGCCGCCATGCTGCGGAGGCGGCGTAGATCAGCAGCGCGAAGCTGCGCCGCCCGCCGTGACCGAGCTTCAGATACAGGCGCGTGGACAGGCCCGGCGGCGGGCCGGAGTAGGATTGCGGCTCGTCGCGATAGGTCATCGCGGTGTTGAAGATATGAGCGCCGAAACTGCTTTCGGCCATGTGGCCGCTGTCGCGCCGCTCGGCCCGCACCAGGGCATGCAGCCACCCGTCCGCCTGCCCGCCGTCACGGAAATCGTAGATCAGCTCCGCGTGTCCGCCCTCGGCCAGCGCGCCCTCCGGCAGCAGCGTGTCGATATCGACCGCCACGTCATGGTCACGCGGCAGCCGGCCGAGGAAATGGTCGGCGGCGAGGACCCCCTCGCGATCGAACACCTGCAGCCTGACCGGCAGATCGTCCTGGCGCTCCGACATCGGCGTCGGCAGCACCCAGGTCCGGAAGTCCCCGCGCGGCAGCACCGGCAGCGGCAGCAGATAGCCGCGACCCAACGGCGCGGGGAGGCTCGCGATGCCGGGGTCGGGTGGCAGGTTGGCCCGCTCGACATTGGCGTGGGCGATGCGCGTGCGGCCGTCGCGGGTCACCTCGTAGCGTGGCCGCACCACATGCCGCCCGGTGCGCAGCTCGATCTGCGCCGGCCAGGTCGCCGCGGGCAGCAAGTCGGCGACATCGAGCGCCACCGTCTCGTATCCGGCAATCTCGCGCGCCAGGGGAACGGGCCGCTCCGCGCCCATCCGGTCGAGCGCGATCGCGCCCGCCGGGATCGGCACGGCATGGCTGTTCTGGATCCAGACGACCACCCGCTCGCGCTCGGCCGGCGCGGGGATGCCCGCGTAACGGTCGGACGGCCAGGCATTGGCGTCGTGGGTCACCGACAGGCTGCGCTCGTTGCCCGAGCCGTAGGTGTCGAGCGCATACTTGACGACATCGTGGCCGGACACGCCGATCGCGTGGACGAACAACTGACCGGTGAATTCCGGCAGCGAGAAGCGCTCGCGGACGTCGGCGCTGTCGAGGACGATCCCGCCCGATCCCTGGGGCGCGTCCTCTTCCCAGGTCGCGAGGGTCTTCCCGGTCCCGTCGAAGAGCCGCAGCCAGAGACGCACGTTCGCGGCCCCATAGCCGGCCCAGTAATTCGCCGTGACCAGACGCGTCGACAGCCCGTCGGCATCGCGGAAGAAGGCATGGTTCGTGGCGAAATTCAGCCGGTCGAGATATTTTCGTGGATTGGTCAGCAGCGTTCGGGCAATCCGCGCCTCGTCCAGTGTGAGCAGCCGCGCGCCAGCCGGCAGCAGTGGCCCGATCCGGGCGGCGGCCCGTTCCGCATCGAACGCGGCGAGCAGAAACGTCGTCGCCTCGGCGGTCGCGAGATCGCTGAGCGGCAGGCCCGGCAGACCGGCTCGGACGCCGCCCAGGGCCGAGACGTCCTGCACATACCTGGCGGTGAAGGACGGCGCATTGGGATGCAGCGCGAGCAAGGCCGCGGCCGTGTCGTCGGGGTCGATCAGCGCCGCCTTCCCGTCGAGCTTTGCGTAGAGACCGGCCACGGCCTCGGGGGCGAGCGGGTGGGCGAGCGCCTTGTAGACCACATTGCCGCCGGCTTTCGCGTCGAACGTCTCGATATCCAGCATCGCGTATCCTAAAGGCCCAATCGTCGCCGCATCTCATGCGCCGCGGCCGGCGTGTCGTCGAGCGGCGCGGTCGGCCAAAGGTCCAGCCGCCCGGTGAAGTCGCGGGCGCGGCCGTCGCCGATAAGGCCCGCAAGGAACGCCTCGATCCGCCGCGACCGGCCGGGCAGGCGATGCAGCAGCAGCGGCGCGGCGGTGGCCGCCGCCTCGCTGGCCATCGAGACGCTGTCGGCGGTCACCACGATCGCGTCGGCCAGGCCCAACAGCCCGAAATACGGATTGTCCCCGACCCCGTCCCAGACCCAGCCGCCGAGCGGCCGCAACGCCGCCTCCAGCCCGGTCCGGACCGCGGGAGCCGTCCGGCGCGAGGGCGTCAGCGCGACACCCACCCTGTCATCGCGCATCATCCCGACCAGACGCGATGCGAGCTGTTCGCCCTGCGCCGGTCCGAGCCGATATCGCCCGTTGCTGCCGCCGACGAGCACGGCGACCAGCGGCCGGGGGAGATGCGCGAGCCGCGCGCGCCACGCCGCGGCCTCGGCGGCGAGACGCTCCGGGGTCGCGCGGTGCAGGGCGGTGCGGGTGACGATGACGTTCGGGCCGACCAGCCGGTCGTGGCGTGCCGCGACCACAAGGTCGAAACGGGTGGGGTCCATGCGGGGATGCTGCACGATCACCCGGCTCGGCCCGTGCAGGGCCGCGAGCACCGCCGCCGCCTTGCCGCCGCAGCCGATCACGACGTCCGGCCACGGCGCGGCGATCGCCTCGGGCATGACCGCGGCGAGCGGGGCCGGCCACCACGCGGGCGGGAGACGACTCCAAGGGAGCCGCGCTCTTAGCGTGCGGATGTCCGGCGACCACCCCGCCGCCTCGGCGAGGCCCAGCGCCTGGGCGCGCAGGCCCGAAAAATCCTCGCTCAGGATGGCGGCGGAGACACTCACGCGGCGCTTGTCCCCGGAGCTTCGCCGCGTCGTCAATCGTGCCCGACTCGACCAGCCGTTGTTTTGCGATCGGCTTGTCGCAGGAGCGGACCGTGCCGCCTGACGCCGCACCCTCGCCGCAGCACGCCTGTTACCGCGTCGCCGACCTTCTGACTGCTGCGCAACGCTTTACGCCGCTCGCTTGGCGGTCGCGCGCGCCTATCCCGCGGCACGTCAGGGCCGGGCGCGCGGCCGGTCGGCGGTGCCAGGTGACGCCGGGCATCAGCCGCGCGGGCTAGCGCCGCGCGCCCGCGCGTCCAGGCGGTCGAGGGCCTCCACATTGCCGGCCGAGGCGCCCTTCGTGTCGAACTCCGCGGCGAGAAAGGCGTCGACGATGGCCTTGGCCAGCTCTGGTCCGATCACGCGCGCGCCCATCGTGATGATCTGGGCGTTGTTGGACTTCGCGGCACGCTCCGCCGAATAGGTGTCGTGCGTCAGCGCGGCGCGGATGCCGGGGATCTTGTTGGCCGCGATCGACACGCCGATGCCGGTCCCGCAGCAGAACACGCCCCGATGGGCCCGCCCATCGAGGATCGCCGCCGCCGCGCGTTCCGTCATGTCGGCGTATTTTTCCGCCTCGCCGGACGTCGGGCGGCTCATGTCGACGACGGTGACGCCGGGTCGCGCCGCGAGGTGCGACGCGATGACGTCGATGAGCGGCGATCCGGCGCTGTCGCCGGCCAGGACGAGGTTCATGCTGGCGCTTTCGTGGTCACGAGATGGGCGGACCATCGCTGCCGGCCGACAAGGTGTCCAGTCCGTAGCACGTCCGATGGCCGTTTCGGCGCGTGCCTCGGCGGTGGCCGCACGCACGGTTCAGTCGGCGTGTTCCCGCTCCTTGCGCGAGGGATGCGCCCCGTAAACTCCAAGTATTCGCACCTCGCGGGAGAAGAACATCAACTCGTCCAATGCCCGGGCTAGCGCCGGCTGTTCCGGGTGGCCGTCGACGTCGCACAGGAATTGCGTGGCGGTGAACTGGCCGCCGACCATGTAGCTCTCGAGCTTGGTCATATTGATGCCGTTGGTCGCGAACCCGCCCAGCGCCTTGTACAGCGCCGCCGGGACGTTGCGGACCCGGAAGACGAACGTGGTCATCAGGTCCGGCCGGTCGCTCGCCGGATCGGCCCGTCGGGCGCAGATGTAGAACCGGGTCGTGTTGTGCGCCGCGTCCTCGACATTGCGCCGCAACACCTCAAGCCCGAACAACTCGGCGGCCAGCGACGAGGCAATGGCGGCGTCCTCGGCCCCGCCGCGCGCCGCGATCATCTCCGCGGCACCCGCGGTGTCCGCCTCCACCACCTGCTCCAGCGAGAGCTCGCGCAACAATTGTCGCACCTGACCCAGCGCCACCGCGTGGCTATGCACACGGCGCAGCGTCGCGAGCGAGGCGCCCGGCGGGGCCAGCAGGCAGTGCTCGACCCGCTGGAAATGCTCGCCGACGATGAACAGGCCGCTCTCCGGCAGCAACGCGTGGATGTCCGGCACCCGGCCCGCGAGGCTGTTCTCGCAGGGCAGCATGGCGAGGCTCGCCAGACCGTCGCGGACGGAATCCATCGCCGCCTCGAAGGTCGGGCAGGGAAGGGTCGTCCAGCCGGGATAGGCGGCGCGGCAGGCCAGGTCGCTGTATGCGCCCGGCCGGCCCTGGAAGGCGATCGTCTCCGTCATGCGAACATCCCGCGCACCCGGTCGAGGTCGGCCGGCGTGTCGACCCCGAATGGCGCGGCGGCGACTTTCGCGCAACCGATCCGCATGCCCGCCTCCAGAGCGCGCAACTGCTCCAGCGACTCCCGGCGCTCCAGCGGCGATGGCGGCAGGGCCACGAACCGGGCCAGCGCGTCTCGCCGCCACGCATAGATCCCGAGATGGTGCCAAAGCGGCCCGTCGCCCCACGGGATCGGCGCGCGGGAGAAATACAGCGCAGTCGCCACAAGCTGATCCGGGACGAAGGCGCAGGCGGCCTTGACGATGGCGGGCGAGGTCGCCTCCTCCGGTGTCGCGAGCGCGACGAGCGTGCCGATGTCGTGGCCGGCCAGCGCCAACAGGGCGGCGCGCAGGTCGGCGGGCGGCAGGGTCGGCAGATCGCCCTGCAGATTGACGACCACGTCGTGCGCCCCGTCCGGATCGAGTGTCGCGAGCGCCGCGTGGATGCGGTCGGAGCCGGAGGGCAGGTCGGGGTCGGTCAGGACGGCCACTCCCCCGGCCGCGCGCACGGCCGCGGCGATCTCGGCCTCGGCGCAGGCGACGGCGACCGGGCCGATGCCGGCCGCGAGGGCGAGGCGCAGGACCCGCACGATCATCGGCACGCCGCGTATGTCGGCGAGCGGCTTTCCCGGCAGCCTGGTAGAGGCCATGCGCGCCGGGATCAGGACAATAGGGCTCACGGATTGCCGGTTGGTGGTTGGTTGCCTAACGTGAACGCAGGTTATGGAGCCGCCCAGCGCCGCGCAATGCGTGGGGGCCGATTGGCGAGGCATGGAGCGGAGACGATGATCATCGACCGGCCGCCGCTGGTGCAGGCGCCGACCCTGGCGACCAAAGTGGATAAGGCGCGGCTGGAGGCATCCATCGCCCGGGTGGAAGGCTCCGTTCAGCATTTGGCCGGGGCCACGAAGTCGGACATCGGGCGGCTGGACGGCTCGATTGCCGGAGTGGAGGCTTTCGTTCAGCAACTGGCCGCGCGGACAAAATCAGATATCGCGCAGCTTGCGGCATCGACCCGAGCCGACCTGCGCGGCCTGATGATCACGGTCGCCGGCATTCTTTTTGCCGCCCTGCGCTACGTCGGGCACCCGCCTTGACCCCTCCCGCCGTCACCGAACCGATGATCGCCGCCGCGGAGGCAGCCGCCGACGTCGCCGGCGCGGTGATCCGGCCATTCTTCCGCTCCACCCTCGCCGTGGACGATAAATCCGACGCGAGCCCGGTGACGCTCGCCGACCGCACCGCGGAACAGGCGATGCGCGCGGTGCTGGCCGGGCGGTTCCCCGACCACGGCATCCTCGGCGAGGAATTCGGCCTTGAGCGCGGCGGCGCCGCGTGGCGCTGGGTGCTGGACCCGATCGACGGCACGCGGGCCTTCATCACCGGTCGGGTCCAATTCGGCACGTTGATCGGGTTGCTGGCCGACGGCGTGCCGGTCCTCGGCCTGATCGACCAGCCCGTCACCGGCGAGCGCTGGCTGGGCGTCGCTGGCCGACCGACCCGGTTTCGCGGCCCGATGGGCGGGGCGGCTGGCACGCGCGCCTGTCCGTCCCTGGCCGGTGCGGAGCTGTCCTGCACCAGTCCGGACATGTTCGCGCCCGACCAATGGGCGGCCTGGCGCCGCCTTGCCGGATCGGTGGCGCGGGCCAGCTTCGGCGGCGACTGCTACGCCTACGGGCTGCTGGCCTTGGGGCATATCGACGTGATCGCGGAGGCGGACCTGAAAGTCTGGGACTGGGCGGCGCTCGCGCCGGTGATAGAGGGGGCGGGCGGGCGTATGACTGACTGGAACGGGACGACGCTGCGGGGGGAGACGTCGGGCGGGAGCCAGGCCGGGCCGGTGATCGCGGTCGGCGATCCGGCGTTGCTGGCACCGACGCTGGCGCTTCTGGCGGGTGCCTCGCGATGAGATGGTTTGCGCTGGCCTTGTGTCTGCTGGCGGGATTCGCCCGCGCCGAGGAGCCGAAAAAGGTCCACGGCCTCGCGCTGATCGGCGAGCCCGCGCTGCCGGATGGTTTCGCCGCGTTTCCGTACGCCAATCCCGACGCGCCGAAAGGCGGCGAGGTCGCCGTCGCCGCGGTCGGCAGCTTCGACAGCTTCAATCCATTCATCGTGCGCGGAACGCCCGCGCCCGTCGCGGCACTCTGGGAGACGCTGACGAAACCCAATGTCGACGAGCCGACCGGCGCGTACGGCCATCTCGCCGAGACGATCGAACTCGCGCCCGACCGGTCCTGGATCGCCTTCGACCTGCGGCCCGAGGCACGCTGGCACGACGGCACGCCGATCACCAGCGAGGATGTCGCCTGGACGTTCGACACGCTGCGCGAGAAGGGCCGGCCGCTCTACCGTCAGTATTGGTCGGGCGTGGACCGGGTCGAGACGGACGGGCCGCGCCGCGTGGTGTTTCGCTTCAAGAACGGCGACAACCGCGAGCTCGGCTACATCCTCGGCGAGATGCAGGTGCTGCCGAAGCACTGGTTCGCCGGCCGCGACTTCTCCGCGCCGCTGACCGATCCGCCGCTCGGGTCCGGTCCGTACAGGATCGGCCGGTTCGAATTCGGCCGTACTCTGGTCATGGAGCGCGTGCCGGATTACTGGGGCCGCGACCTGCCGACCGCGAAGGGCCTCGACAATTTCGATCGGATCAGGACGGAGTATTTTCGCGACGCGCAGGTCGCGCGTGAGGCGTTCAAGGCCGGACAGGTGGATTTCCGGCGTGAAAATTCGTCGAAATCCTGGGCGACGTTCTATGACTTCCCGGCAATCGAGAAGGGCATCGTCAAGAAGGACGTGCTGAAGCACCGCCTGCCGACCGGGATGCAGGGATTCGTGTTCAACACGCGTCGCCCGGTGTTCCAGGATTCGCGGGTGCGCGAGGCGCTGGCCCAGGTGTTCGATTTCGAGTGGACCAACAAGAGTCTGTTTTATGGCCTCTACACCCGCACCCCGAGCTATTTCTCCAACAGCGACTTCGCCTCGTCTGGACTGCCGGAGGGTGCCGAGCTGGCGTTGCTGGAGCCGTTCCGCGACAAGCTGCCGCCGGCATTGTTCACCCGCGAATTCAAGCTGCCGGTCACCGACGGGTCCGGCAACAATCGCGAAGGCCTGAAGCGCGCGCTGGATTTGTTGAAACAGGCGGAGTGGGAGTTGAAGGACCGCCGCCTGCTCAACATGAAGGGCGAGCAGATGCATTTCGAAGTTCTGCTAAGCGATGCCGTCTATGAGCGGATCGCCCTGCCGTACAAGCAGAACCTCGCGCGCCTGGGCATCGATGTCTCCGTGCGGACGGTCGACCCGTCGCAGTACCAGCGACTGACCGATACGTTTGAATACGACGTGATCGTCGACGTGTTCGGCGAGACGGAGAGTCCCGGCAACGAGCAGTCGGAGTTCTGGGGCTGCAAAGCGCGTGACCAGGAGGGTAGCAACAACACGATCGGCGTGTGCGACCCGGTGGTCGAGGCGCTGATCACACGGGTGATCCAGGCGCGCGACCGTGACGAATTGATCGCCGCCACGCGGGCGCTCGATCGAGTCTTGCTGTGGAGCTGGTACGTCGTTCCGAACTGGTACCTGCAGGCGGCGTGGGTCGCATACTGGGACCGCTTCGGCCATCCGGACAAGCCGGTGCGCACCGGCCTCGCGTTCGAGTCCTGGTGGTTCGACGCGGACCGCGCGCGGGCCAACGATTCCGCGCGGGCTGCCGCTCGCTGATGGGCGGCTATGTCGTCCGCCGCCTGCTGCTGATCGTACCCACCCTCCTTGGCATCATCGCGATCAACTTCGCCGTCGTGCAGTTCGCGCCCGGCGGGCCGGTCGAGCAGGCGATCCGCGAGCTTCGCGGCAAGGGCGACGTGACCGGACGGATCACCGGCGGTGGTGCCGAGGTCTCCGCCCCCGCCGAGCCCGGGGCGTATCGCGGCGGCCGCGGCCTCGATCCGCAGGCGGTGGCGCAGATCCGCGCGCAGTTCGGTTTCGACAAGCTGCCGCTCGAACGGTTCTGGCTCATGGTGCGCGGCTATCTGATGTTCGACTTCGGTCGCAGCCTGTTTCGCGGCGGCACGGTGCTGGAGCTGGTCGGGCAGAAGATGCCCGTCAGCGTCTCGATCGGATTGTGGTCCACGCTGCTCATCTATCTGATCTCGATTCCGCTCGGCATCGCCAAGGCGGTACGCAACGGCAGCCGCTTCGACGTCGTCAGCAGCGGCGCGGTGCTGGTGGGCTATGCCATTCCCGGGTTCCTGTTCGCGATCCTGCTGGTCGTCCTGTTCGCCGGCGGCAGTTTCGTCCAGTGGTTCCCGCTGCGCGGCCTGACCTCGTCGGGCTCGGAGAACTGGTCGTTCGGCGCGCGGGTCGTTGACTATCTTTGGCACATGGCGCTGCCGACCATCGCGCTGGTTGCCGGTGGGTTCGCCACTCTGACCCTGCTGACCAAGAACAGCTTTCTCGAGGAGATCCGCAAGCAGTACGTGGTCACCGCGCGGGCGAAAGGCGCGGGTGAGCAACGCGTGCTGTATGGCCACGTCTTCCGCAATGCCATGCTGCTGGTCATCGCGGGATTTCCGGCCGCGTTCATCAGCGTGCTGTTCGGCTCGGCGCTGCTGATCGAGATTATCTTCTCGCTCGATGGTCTCGGCCTGCTCGGCTACGAGGCGGCGTTGCGTCGCGACTATCCGTTGATCTTCGGCACGCTCTACATGTTCACGCTGTTCGGGCTGGTCCTGCAGGTCATTAGCGACATCACCTATACGCTCGTCGATCCCCGCATCGACTTTTCGGCGCGCGGCGCATGACGCCAGCCGGCGGTAAGAATGACGTGTCGAGCATGCCCCCTGATCGTCATGGCACGGCTTGACCGTGCCGTCTCGCACGGCAGGGAACGTCGAGACTTCGCTTGTTGCCTCGCAACGAGATGCTGGGATCAAGTCCGCGCACGACGACGTCGGGGTGGTGGCTTGAGTCGATGACTATATCGCTGGCATGACTCTCTCCCCTCTCACCCGCCGCCGCTTCGGCGTGTTCCGCGCGCACCGGCGCGGCTGGTGGTCGCTGTGGATCTTCGCCGCGCTGTTTTTCGTCACGCTGTTCGCCGAATTTGTCGCCAACGATCGGCCGCTGCTGATCCGCTATGACGGGCGCTGGTTCTGCCCGGTGCTGCAGGACTATAGCGAGGATGCGTTCGGGGCGGATTTCCTGCCGACCGAGGCGGACTATACCGATCCGGAACTTGCGGCCGCGATTGCCGCGAAGGGCTTCATGCTTTGGCCGCTGGTTCCGTTCAGCTACCAGTCGCCGGTCAAGAACCTCGCCGCGCCCGCGCCGTCACCGCCATCCTGGCGCAATCCGCTCGGCACCGACGATCAGGCGCGCGACATTCTCGCCCGCGTGATCTACGGGATTCGCATTTCGGTGTTGTTCGGCTTCACGCTGACTATCGTCTCGTCGGCGGTCGGCATCGCCGCCGGCGCGGTGCAGGGCTATTACGGCGGCCTGACGGACCTGCTGTTCCAGCGCTTCATCGAGGTCTGGGGCAACATGCCGCAGCTCTACATGCTGATCATACTGGCCAGCCTCATCACGCCGAGCTTCTGGATCTTGCTGATCTTCCTGCTGCTGTTCTCGTGGATGGGGTTGACCTCGCTGGTGCGCGCCGAGTTTCTCCGCGCACGAAACTTCGATTATGTGCGCGCCGCGCGCGGGCTCGGCGTCTCCGACATCCGCATCATGTTCCGCCACGTGCTGCCCAACGCGATGGTCGCCACGCTCACGTTCCTGCCGTTCATCCTGTCGGGTTCGGTCACGATCCTGGCGAGCCTGGATTTCCTTGGCTTCGGCCTGCCACCCGGCTCACCCTCGCTCGGCGAGCTGGTCAATCAGGCCAAAGGCAACCTGCAGGCGCCGTGGCTCAGCTTCACCGCGTTCGTCGTGCTCGGCGGTCTGCTGGTGCTGTTGATCTTCATCGGCGAGGCGGTGCGCGAAGCGTTCGACCCGCGCCAAGTCATGGCGATCCAGAAGTGAGCGTGCTGGACGTCGAGGGGCTGAATGTCGCGTTCGGCGCCCGTCGCGTCGTCGAGGGCGCGACGTTCGGCCTCGACCGCGGCGAGACTCTGGCTCTGGTCGGCGAGAGTGGCTCCGGTAAGTCGTCGGTGGCGCTCGCGCTGCTGGGTCTTCTTCCACCGGGCGGCGAGGCCGGCGGGCGGATCACGATGGATCGCGTTGACGTATTGCGCGCGACCCCGCCGCAATTGCAGCGGCTGCGCGGCGGCGTGGCCGGAATGATTTTCCAGGAGCCGATGACGAGCCTCAATCCGGTGCATCGCATCGGACGGCAGATCGCGGAGGCGATCACGCTGCATCAGCCGCTGGCCGGCTCCGCGCTGCGGGCGCGGGTGACGAAAGTGCTCGCGCAAGCGGGTTTCGCGGACGCCGCCGGACGGCTGGCGGCACACCCTCACCAGCTCTCTGGCGGCCAGCGGCAGCGGGTGATGATCGCCATGGCATTGGCCAACGATCCGGCGCTGCTGATCGCCGACGAACCGACCACGGCTTTGGACGTGACCATCCAAGCGCAGATCCTGGAACTTCTTGCCGAGCAGAAACGGGCGCGCGGACTCGCGTTGTTGCTGATCTGCCACGACTTGGCGATCGTTCGACGCCACGCCGACCGGGTGTGCGTCATGAAGGAAGGCCGCATCGTTGAGGCCGGGCCGGTCGCCCGCGTGTTTGCGGCACCCCTGCACCCGTACACCCGCATGCTGCTGGCCGCGGAGCCTAAGGGCGGGCCTGTTGTCGTTCCGCGAGGCGCTGCGACATTGCTCGAAGCGCGCGACCTGCGCGTGACGTTTGCGATCCGTGCGGGCCTGCTGCGGCGGCAGGTCGGCGCGGTGCGCGCCGTCGATGGGGTGAGCCTTTCGCTGCTCGAGGGCGAGACGCTGGGGATCGTGGGCGAGAGCGGCTCCGGCAAATCGACGCTGGGGTTTTCGCTGCTGCGGCTGGAGCGGGCGGTGGGGACCGTGGCGTTCGAGGGGCGCGACGTCCTGGCCCTGCGCGGCCGTGCGCTGCGAGACTGGCGGGCGCGGGCGCAGATCGTTTTCCAGGATCCCTATGGCAGCCTCTCGCCGCGGCTGTCGGTCGGCGACATCATCGGCGAGGGCCTGGCGGTGCACGCGCGCGACATCACGGCGGCCGGTCGCCGCGCGCGCGTGGCGGAGGCGCTGGCGGAGGTCGGGCTGCCACCCGAGGCCGCGGATCGCTACCCGCATGAATTCTCCGGCGGTCAGCGCCAACGCATCGCCATCGCCAGAGCGATCGTGCTGAAACCGCGGCTGGTCGTGCTGGACGAGCCGACCAGCGCGCTCGACATGAGCGTGCAGGCGCAGATCGTGACGCTGCTGCGCGACCTGCAGGCGCGGCACGGCCTGTCATACCTGTTCATCAGCCACGACCTGAAAGTCGTCCGGGCGATGTCGCACCGTATCGCGGTGATGCAGGGAGGGCGGGTCGTCGAGGAGGGACCGGCCGCCGAGATCCTCGAACGGCCGGGTCATCCCTACACCCGCACGCTGATGGCGGCGGCGTTCGAACTGCGTCTCACCGCGGCATGATTCCTCGCGTGGTCGGGAAATGTTCCCGGTCTGGTCGAATTATGAGACAAATCGCACACGATCTCGTGAGGACAAACAGAACGAGAACAAAATCCGAGGCGTTGAACTCAGGGCTTCAGCACTCAGTGAAATTGACCGCTAGGCCGCCGAGCGATGTCTCCTTGTACTTGGTCTGCATGTCGGCACCCGTCTCGCGCATCGTCGCGATGACCTGATCCAGGCTGATCCGGTGCGTCCCGTCGCCGTGCAGCGCGAGCGAAGCCGCGTTGATCGCCTTGATCGCGCCGAAGGCGTTGCGCTCGATGCAGGGGATTTGCACAAGGCCGCCGACCGGGTCGCAGGTCATGCCGAGATGGTGCTCCATTCCGATTTCGGCGGCGTTCTCGATCTGCGCGTTGGTCCCGCCGAGGCAAGCCGCGAGCCCTCCCGCCGCCATGGAGCACGCCACGCCGACCTCGCCCTGGCAGCCGACCTCCGCACCGGAGATCGACGCATTCATCTTGAACAGAGCGCCGATTGCGGTGGCGGTAAGAAGGAAGCCGCGCATCGCGTCGTGCGACGCGCCCACACAGAAGTCGCGATAGTAGCGCAGAACGGCGGGCACGACGCCGGCCGCACCATTGGTCGGTGCCGTGACGACCCGTCCCCCGGCCGCGTTCTCCTCGTTCACGGCGAGCGCGAACAGGCTTACGTGGTCCATGATCGCGTGCGGCTGACGCGTGTTGGACATCCGGTCGCGGTCGATGCTGGCCGATATCCCGTGCGCCCGCCGTTGCACCTTCAGCCCGCCGGGCAGGGTACCGCCGGTTCGCATGCCACGATCTATGCAGGCCATCATCACGTCCAGCACCCGGTCCAAATGCGCCAACACCTCGGCCTCGGGGCGCGAGGCGGTTTCGTTGGCGAGCACGAGCTCGGCAATCGACAAACGCGCGGCCTCGCCCTGGGCCAGCAACGCCGCGGCATCGGCGAACGGATAGGGCACCGTCGGGCCGCTGGCCATCGGCTGGTCGGCGTCCGCCTCGCGGACGATGAAGCCGCCGCCCACCGAACACCACGACTCCGCCGCGACCACCGCGCCGGCCGGATCATAGGCGCGAAAGGCCAGCGTGTTGGGGTGTTTGGGCGGCAGGCTCAGCTTGTCGAAAATGATATCGCGGGCGGGATGGAATGCGACCGGAAAATCGCCGCCGAGCGGCAGCATTCCGGCCTCGTCCAGCCTCGCCACGAGCGCGTCGGCGCGGTCGGGATCCACGGTATCCGGGTATTCGCCCGCTAGGCCGAGAATGATCGCCTTGTCGGTCGCGTGACCGACGCCGGTCCAGGCGAGCGAGCCGAACAGCGTGACGTCGAGGTGGACCACCCGCTCGCGCGTCTTGCCCAGTCCCGCCACGAAGGCCGCGGCCGCCTTCATCGGGCCGACCGTGTGGGACGAGGACGGGCCGATGCCGATCTTGAAGAGGTCGAAGACGCTGATCATCACCCAAAACCGATCGTGCCTGCCGAGCCGTATTCTTGCATGGGTCCGGGAGCCATGCATGCTGAACCCCGGGCGAGCCAGAGCGAGGATCGATGCAGCGGGAAAAACTGACGTTCGCGGCGATGTGCGACCTGGTCGGCCAGGTGCGCGGCAAGGGGTTTCCGCTCGCCGATCTGTCGCGCCGCATGCGTTCAGGGGTTGGCTATACCCACAGCAACATCATGATGTCTGCGTTCGGGCCGATCCACACCACGCCGTTCGGCACCACTGGCGATCTCATGCTCGTGCCCGACCCGGAAGCCGCCGTCGAAGTGGCGTTCGAAGGGGACGACTGGGAACGCTTCTTCCTGTCGGACCTGCGCACGTTGGACGGCAAGCCGTGGGAATGTTGCCCGCGCGATGTCCTGCGCCGTGGCCTCGACGGCCTCGTGCGCGAGGCCGGGATGTACGTGCTCGCAACGTTCGAGCAGGAGTTCGTCTACACTGGCGTCGAGCACCGGCCGGCCGCGACCTACGGCCTTGACCTGTTCCGGCGGCAGGGTGCGTTCGGCGAGATCTTTCTGGGCGCGCTGAAACAGGCCGGAGTGACGCCCGATTCGTTTCTTGCGGAATATGGGCCACGGCAGTTCGAGGTGACGACCACGCCGAAGCCGGGCCTGCGCGCGGCCGACGAGGCCGTCATCGTCCGCGAGCTGGCTCGCGCGGTGGCGCACCGGATGGGCCATCGGGCGATCTTCGCGCCGATGCTGCATCCCGACGGGATCGGCAACGGCACGCATATCCATTTCAGCCTGTGGGATGCGGACGACGCGCCGGCGATGGCCGGTTCCGGCCCGCGTGGGCTATCGGCGCGGGGGGCCTCCTTCGTTGCCGGCGTGCTGCATCATCTGCCGGCGCTGACGGCTCTCACCGCGCCGAGCGTCGCGTCGTATTATCGGCTGACGCCCAATCGTTGGGCGCCGACCTGGATGATCCTCGCCGAGCAGGATCGCGGTGCCGCCTTGCGCATCTGTCCGGTCTTTGCCGCCGCCTCGCCCGACGACGCCGCGCGAAAGTTCAATGTCGAGTTTCGCGTCACCGACGCGACCGCCAGCCCCTACATGGCGCTGGGCGCCATCGTGCATGCCGGCCTCGACGGCATCCGCCACGGCCGGACGCTGCCCGCGCCGGTCGAGGGGTTTTGGTCGATGACCGACGCCGAGCGCGAGGCAACCGGCGCGCGTCGCCTGCCGGCTTCGCTGGCCGAGGCCTTGGATCTGTTGGAAGGCAGCGCTGTGGCCGGGTGGCTTGGGGCCGTGCTTTCCGGCGCGTATCTCGACCTGAAGCGCGCGGAGATCAAGTCGCTGGAGGGGCTGGACGCCGAGGCGGTCTGCGCCCGGTATGTCGAGGCGTATTGAGATGGGATCTTCACGAACCTGTCAGCTGATGTATGCCGGTAGCCTGATTGTCTGAGAGCAAGGCCATGTTGTCCTCGGATATGGAAGTGATCGCTCGGCGGAAGGTGATGATTCCGGCAGCCGACTGGGAGCGGTCGAGCTTTGGGCGGGGGCTCCCGCCAAGGATGTGCGCTCCAGAACCCGTAGGGTGGAAAAGCGTAGCGCATTCCACCAGCTTTCTTGCTTACGGTCGTTCGCCGGCTTCGCTGGGCGTGTCTTCCGGCTCCGTCCAGCCCTCCGGATACATCCCGTTTGCCACGCACCGACGAAACGATGAGAACGCCCATTCCGCCGGATGGGTAACAAGTCCATGCTTGACGCGATCTCGATCGCTTGCCAGCGAGCCGGGAAGTCACGATCGCCTTCCGGAAGTGTCCACACAGCGACAGCGCATTCCACTGCCCTTCCCCTAACAGCGGAAGGAGTGGGAATGCGCTATGCTTTTTCGCACGACGTTCGTCCCGGGGTAACGCTGAAGTCTCGGCCCCACTTTCTGTTTGGCCGAGAGGTAAGCTATCTTAGAAAATGAATAACCGTGGCCGTCACATTATCTTATAAGGTAGAATGGAGACGCTGCGTTTATCTTGGCGGCTTCCATGGGCACATAGGCGCTCTATCCCTCCAGCAACGGATACAGCGACACCACCAACAATCCTGCCATCCCGACATTGAACGCCCGCCGCCGCCACGGCCGGTCGAGCACCCTGCGTAACGCCACCCCGAACCCGGCCCAGACGGCGACGGACGGCAAATTGATCGCCGCGAACAGCACCGCTACCACCAGCAGATTCGCGAAAAACGCCTCGCGCGGCACATAGGTCGTGACCGCGCCGACGACCATGACCCAGGCTTTCGGATTGACCCATTGGAACGCCGCCGCGCCGAGGAAACTCATCGGCCGGGCGCCTCCGCTGCCGACCCGCAACTCGCCCGCGCGAGCAATGTGCCAGGCCAGCACCAGCAGATAGATCGCGCCCACGATCCGCAGCACCGAATAGGCGAGCGGGAAGGCGGCGAACAGTCCGCCGAGCCCAAGGCCCACCATGACCACCATGAACACGCAGCCCGACGCGATGCCGACGATGTGCGGGACGGTCCGCCGAAAGCCGAAATTCACCCCGGAGGCCAGCAGCATCATGTTGTTCGGCCCCGGCGTCACGGAGGTCACGAAAGCGAACCCGGCCAGCGCCAGCAGCAGATCGGTCGTCACGGCCGAAGCTCGGGTTGCGTTATCGGGCGAGGGGCGATAGCGTTACTGCATTCTCTCATGCAAACTGATAACAGCTTCGCTCGCGTCACTCAACATCTGCGCGGCCTAGCGCGTGCCGAGCCGGCCGGCGCGCGGCTGCCGTCGGTGCGGGCGCTCATGCGCGAGCTGCAGGTCGGGCCGGCCACGGTGCAGCAGGCGATGGGCCGCCTCGCCACCGAGGGCCTGCTGGAAGCGCGACCGGGCAGGGGTACGTTCGTCGCCCAGCCTGCCGCGCGGCCGCCGCCGGCTGCCGATCTGGGCTGGCAGAGCCTCGCTCTGGGGCCGAGCCGGGCGGCCTCGGCGGCACTGGCAGCGCTGTGCGTGGTCGTCTCCGACGAGACCCTGGCGCTGAATGTCGGCTACCTGCCGCCCGAGCTGCAGGCGACCTCGCTGCTGGCCGAGGCGGCGTCGCGGGCACAGCGCCGGCCGGGTGTTTGGGCGCGCATGCCGGCCGAGGGTATCGCGCCGCTCCGTACCTGGTTCTCTGAGCAGACCGCAGGGGTATTTCAGCCGCACGAGGTGACGATCTGCCCCGGCACGCAGGCCGGGATTTCCGCGGCGTTTCGTGCGCTCGCCTCGCCCGGCGATCCGCTGCTGGTCGAAAGCCCGACCTATGTCGGCGGCATCGCCGCGGCGCGGGCGGCCGGGCTGGTGCTCGTCCCGGTCGCCACCGACGCGGATGGCGTGCGCCCCGATTTGCTGGAGGAGGCGTTCCGGCGCACCGGCGCGCGTCTGTTCTACGGCCAGCCGCTGCATGCCAACCCGAGCGGTGCGGTGCTGTCGGCCGACCGCCGCGCCCGCGTGCTGGCCGCCGTGGCGGCGTCCGGCGCGTTCATGATCGAGGACGACTGGGCGCGGGATTTTCATCTCGACCTCGTTGCCGCGCCGCCGCCGCTGGCCGCCGCCGATCGCGACGGGCACGTCGTCTACGTGCGTTCGCTGACCAAGACCGCGGCTCCCGGCCTTCGCATCGGTGCGATCTGCGCTCGCGGTGCGGCGCTGGGGCGGCTGCGCGACGCCCGCCTCGTGGACGATTTCTTCGTCCCCGGCCCGATGCAGGAGACCGCGTTGGCTCTGGTGACCAACCCTGGCTGGCCGCGCCACCTGCGAAAACTCCGCGACGCGCTGCGGGAGCGTCGCGACGCCGCCGCGGCCGCCGTCCGCCGCCATCTCGGACAGGAAGCCCTACCTCTCACGCCGCAGGGCGGGCTGCATCTCTGGGTCCGCCTGCCGGACGGCGCGTCCGACCTCGACGTGGCCGCCGCCGCCGCCCGCGCCGGGGTGTTGGTCAGCGCCGGCCGCGACTGGTTCCCCGCCGAGCCGCCCGGGCCGTTCCTCCGCCTCAGTTTTGCCGCCGCCCGGCCGGAGCGCATAGAAGACGCCGCGCGACTGCTCGCCGCCGCGGTGTGAGGTTTTGGTGCTGACTGCGATCCTCCGTCTCCCGGACCTCCTCCCCGCCCCTCTCTCGAAGCCGGGAGATGGAGCGGCGAGGGAGCGGGGTGGCGCGAAGTGCCGTCCTCCGTGAGCTCCCGATGCTGAAAAAGTTCTTCGCCTACTACCGACCGCACCGGCGTCTGTTCGTGCTGGATTTCGGCTGCGCCGTCGTCTCCGGGCTGCTGGAACTGGGCTTCCCGATGGCGGTCCGCGCCTTCGTCGACCGCCTGCTGCCCAGCCAGGACTTCACGCTCATCCTGCTGGCCTCGGCCGCCCTGATCGTCGTCTACGCGGCCAACACTGGCCTGATGGCGATCGTGACGTACTGGGGCCATCAGCTCGGCATCAACATCGAGACCGAGATGCGCCGCCGCGCCTTCGACCATCTGCAGAAGCTCTCGTTCCGGTTCTATGACAACCACAAGACCGGCCATCTGGTCGGCCGGGTGACCAAGGACCTGGAGGACGTGGGCGAGCTTGCGCATCACGGGCCGGAGGACGTGTTCATCGCGGTGATGACCTTTGTCGGCGCATTCGTCCTGATGTTCGGCGTCAACGCGCAACTGGCGCTGCTGACCACGATCATCGTGCCGGCCACGGCACTGCTGTCCAGCCGCTACGGCGCCAGGATGACCGTGAACATGCGCGCGCTGTTCGGCCGGGTCGGCGACTTCAACGTGCGCATCGAGGAGAATGTCGGCGGCATGCGCGTCGTGCAGGCGTTCGGCAACGAGGACCACGAGCGCCGGCTGTTCGCCCGCGACAACGCGCAGTACCGCCGCACGAAGCTCGACGCCTACCGCATCATGGCGGCCAGCATGTCGCTCAGTTATTTGTCGATGCGGCTGACGCAGATGATCGTCATGGTCGCCGGGGCCTATCTCGTCCTTCAGGGCGAGTTGACGAATGGCGGCTTCGTCGGATTCCTGTTGCTGATGGCGGTGTTCTTCCGCCCGGTCGAGAAGATCAACACGGTCATCGAGATCTACCCGAAAGGCATCGCGGGCTTCCGCCGCTATCTGGAACTGCTCGATACCGAACCGGACATCGTCGACACGCCCGGCGCGCTCGCCGTCGCGGGATTGCGCGGCGACATCAGCTACGAGGGCGTGTGGTTCGGCTACAGCGCGGATCGGCCCGTACTAAAGGGTATCGATCTCCGCATACCGGTGGGCGAAACGGTCGCGTTCGTCGGCCCCTCCGGCGCGGGCAAGACCACTCTGTGCTCGCTGCTGCCGCGTTTCTATGAGGCGCAGCAGGGCCGCATCGCGATTGACGGCATCGACATCCGCGACATGACGCTAGCCTCGCTGCGCCGGCAGATCGGCATCGTGCAGCAGGACGTCTTCCTGTTCGCGGGCACGATGCGGGAGAACATCGCGTATGGCCGTCTCGGCGCGGGCGATGCCGACATCCTGGCCGCCGCGCGCCGAGCGCGACTGGACGAACTGATCGCCGCCTTGCCGGACGGGCTAGAGACGATGATCGGCGAGCGGGGGGTGAAACTCTCGGGCGGCCAGAAGCAGCGGCTGGCCATCGCCAGAATGTTCCTGAAGAACCCGCCGATCCTGATCCTGGACGAGGCGACCTCGGCGCTCGACACCGAGACGGAACGGGCAATCCAGCACTCGCTCGCCGAACTTGCCGAGGGCCGCACGACACTGGTCATCGCGCATCGTCTGGCGACCATTCAGAACGCCGACCGCATCGTGGTCGTGGACGAGCGGGGTGTCGCCGAGCAGGGGCGGCATCGTGATCTGTTGGACGCTGGTGGTGCCTACAGCCGGCTGCATGCCGCGCAATTCGGGACGTACGAACCGTTCGATGCGTGACATTCTTCCGCGCACGCCGCTTCGCCGCCGGCCGCGGCGGCACCGGCCGCTCGCGACCTCGCGCCAGTGGCTGCGCCGAATGGTCTTCCTGGCGGGCGGGGTGCTGGTCGGATTGGTGGCGATCGGCTTTGCGAGCCTCGCCGATCGCGCGAGCGACCTTTTCATGCGCGCGACCGGCGCGTATCCGTGGGCTGCGCTCGTCGTCGTCCCGGCAGGACTGGCGTTGTGCGTGTTTCTCACCCGCACCGCCTTTCCGGGCGCGCAGGGCAGCGGCGTGCCACAGGTGATCGCGTCCATCCACCTGACCGATCCGGCCCGCGTCGGCTCCGTGCTGTCGTTTCGGGTCGGCGTCGGAAAAATCCTGGTGACGTTGCTGGGGCTCGCATCGGGCGCCTCGATCGGCCGAGAGGGACCGACGGCGCAGGTCGGGGCCACCATCATGCATCAGCTGGGTCGCGCGGTGGGCATAAGCCGCGTCGAGGTCCGGCGCGCGCTGATCCTGGCTGGTGGCGCGGCCGGCGTCTCGGCCGCGTTCAACACGCCACTTGCCGGCGTGGTGTTCGCCATCGAGGAGCTAAGTCACGCTTTCGAGGCGCGAACGTCGGGATTGGTCGTGACCGCGGTCATCCTGGCCGGAATCACCACGCTGTCACTGGTCGGCGACTATACCTATTTTGGGATCAGTACGGCGCGGCTGACGCTGGGACCGGGATGGCTCGCCGTGATGCTGTGCGCCGTCGCTGGCGGCGGCGCGGGCGGGGCCTTCTCCCGCATCCTGCTGGCGGGCCTTGCTGTCCTGCCGGGCCGTATCGGCGTTTGGCTGGCATCGCATCCGGTGCCGACCGCCGCCTTGTGCGGTCTGGTCGTGGCATGCCTGGGCCTGGCCTCGAACGGCGCGACCTACGGGACCGGCTATGCTCAGGCACGCGATCTGCTGGCCGGCGAGGCGGTGCTGCCAACCTACTACTTCGTTATGAAATTCGCGGCGACGGCCGCATCGTATCTGTCCGGAATTCCGGGCGGTATCTTCGCGCCCTCGCTCGCCGTCGGCGCGTCGCTCGGGCATTTCATCTCGCCGCTCATCCCCGGCGCCCCGGTGGGTGCTGTCGTGCTGCTTGGGATGGTCGCGTATTTCGCCGGCGTGGTGCAGGCGCCCATCACCGCTTTCGTCATCGTGCTGGAAATGACGGGCGATCACGCCATGCTGATTCCGCTGATGGCGACATCGCTGCTCGCCTATTCGGTTTCGCGTTTGATATGTCCGCGCGCGCTCTACGGCGTCCTGGCCGAGCGTTTCGCGAAGTCGGTCTCGTGACCGGACAGAGCGCCTGGGCGCGGCGGCGTCATCTCGACCGCGCGCTGCGCGATGCCGCGCGGCTGCACCGGACCGGGGAAGTGGCGCGCGCCGAAGCGGGGTACGGGCGGATTCTGGCGCAGGACGTGGACCATCCCGGGGCCCTGCATGGGATGGGGCTGCTCGCATTGCAGGCCGGGCGCGCCGATGTCGCGATAGCTCATATCGGCCGCGCGGCGCGTCTGGCTCCGGATCATGCGCCCTATCATCTCGACCTCGGACTCGCGCTTCGCGGGCAGGGGCATTTCGAGGAAGCCCGTGCGGCGTTCCATGTCGCCGCACTGCTCGACCCTCAGGATCCGGCGCCGCTGTCCGCGATGGCCGGGGTCCTGCTGCCGCTCGGCCGCCTCGCCGAGGCCGAGGAGTGCTGCCGCCGCGCCATCGCACTCGCCCAGAACCAGGCCGCCCTACACCATTTGCTCGCGATGATACTCAAGTCGGACGGTCGGCTTGCGGACGCCGCTCGGGCGCTCACGGCCGCCGCGGAATCCGATCCCGGCAATGTCGCCGTGCGCAACGACCTGGCCGGCCTCCTTCTGGAAATGCGCGCGCCGGAGGCGGCCGAGCGGGAGGTGCGGGCGGCCCTTGCGCTGGCCCCCGGGCACCCGGCCGCGCTCAACAATCTCGGCCTTGCGCTGCAGGACCAGGACCGCCCCGCCGAGGCGTTGGCGGCGTTCGAGGCGGCGTGCCGCGCGGCGCCGGCCGATCTCGGCGCGCGCAACAATCTGGGCGTCGCGCTGCGCGATCTCGACCGCACCGACGAGGCGCTGGCCTGCTTCGACCGGGTGCTCGCGCGCGATCCCGGGCATGCCTCGGCGCACCTGAATGCCGCGTCGATCCTCCTGATGCGAGGCGATTTCAAGCGTGGCTGGGCGGAGTTCGAGTGGCGCGACCGCGTGCCGGGCGCTGCGGCGGCACCCGTCGAGGGTCCGCGCTGGGAGGGCGAGGCGCTGGACGGCCGGACGCTGCTGGTGCACGCGGAGATGGGATTCGGCGACACGATCCAGTTCTGCCGTTTCGTTTCGCGGATCGAGGGGCGGGTGGCGCTGCTGGCTCCGGCACCGTTGCGGCGGTTGCTGGGGACGCTTCCGGGCTACGTTCACATCGTAACGGATGAGGCTCTCGCCTCTGCCCCCACGGGCGCGGGAACGATCGCGGCTGCCGGCGCTGCCCCCCATCCCGTCCCTCCCCGCAACGGGGACGGAGCCGATGCATCACCCTCCCCGTTACGGGCAGGGACGGGGCGGGCGTTCGCGGCCCATATCGGATCGGGGCCAATTCCGAAGGCGATCCCGCGGCCTCGGGGAGAGGGCGCGCCGTTCGACCTGATCTGCCCTCTGCTCAGCCTCCCGCGCTTGCTCGGTGCCGGGCCGGGGGTCGGGAAATATCTCCACGCCGACCCCGCGCCGTTCCACGACCGCGTCGAGGCGCTGCCGGGCCGGCGGGTCGGCGTCTGCTGGTCGGGCAGCCGTGAGTACGCGCTCGACCGCCGTCGTTCATTGCCCGACGCTATGCTCGCGAAGCTAAGTCTTCCGGGTGTTTCGCTGGTCTCGTTACAGAAGGGCAGCCCCGTCCCGAACGGTGTCGCGATGGTCGACTGGACCGGCGAACTGCGCGATTTCGCCGACACCGCCGCGCTCATCGCGGCGATCGATGTTGTGGTGAGCGTCGACACCGCGATCGCTCATCTTGCCGGCGCGCTGGGCAAACCCGTGCTGCTGCTGGACCGGTTCGCCGGCGACTGGCGGTGGATGCGCGGGCGCGCCGACAGCCCGTGGTATCCGACCATGACCATCTTCCGGCAACCCGCGCCGGGCGACTGGGACAGCGTGCTGCGCGAAGTGGCTGCCGCGCTCAGCTGATCTGGTCGCACCACACTTCGAAGCCCGCGAGAATGCTGGGCCCGAACGTGGTGCTGATCGCCACGTCGGTCGCATCCCGGCCGGTCGCCATGAGCACCCGGCCGATTCGCGGAAAATTGTGCCGTGCGTCGAAAACGTGCCACGCGCCGCCCAGATAGGCCTCGAACCAGGCGGAGAAGTCCATCGGATCGGGCGAGACCGGCACGCCGATATCGCCGATGTAGCCGGTGCAATACCGAGCCGGAACGTTCATGCAGCGACACAACGCGACGGCGAGATGCGCGAAGTCGCGGCACACGCCGATCTGCTCGTTGTACGCATCGAAGGCGGTTCGCGTGGGCCGCGCGAGCTGATAGTCGAACCGGATCCGGTTGTGCACGAAGTCGCAGATGGCTTGCACCCGCCCCCAGCCGGGCGGGAGGTGCCCGAACAGGCTCCAGGCGATGTCGCCCAACTGATCGGTGTCGCAATACCGGCTGCCCAGAAGGTAGACCAGAACCTCTTCCGGCAGTTGCTCGACGGGATGCTGCGGCGCGTCCGGCGCGACCAGATCCGGCATGCCGTGGTCGCGCAGCACCGCCGTCGCCGAGAACTCGATGCGGCCCGGCGGGGCCACGACGCGGTTGATCCAGTTGCCGAACCCATCGCGATAGGCGCGGATCGGAACGGCGGGCGAGGTCGTGAGGTTATCGGGCACGATGATGTCGGACGCGCGCGTGTAGTGCAGCGCGAGCGTCAACAGCATCGGTGTTGGCTGCTGGCACTCATAGGCGATGCGGTAGCCGATCTTGAGCTCGATCATGATGTTCCTTGTGTCGCGACGGACGTTGCCGCCGCCTGTGGCAGGATCCGCGCCAGACGCTCGGCCCAGTCTCGCTGCCCGTCCTCGTGGGCGATGAGGTCCTGGCGGATCTCGATGCCGACATGCGGCAGGCCGCGACGCTCGCCGTGGATGGGAATGGCGTAGTCGCTCTCGTCGGTCGCCTGATACGGCTCGTTGTCGCCGACGACCAGGTCGCCCTCGGCGCGCAGCAACGCCAACAAGGGCTTTGCGAGCCGCTGGTCACGGTTGTGCAGGAGGCCGATATGCCAGGGGCGCGACACGCCGATATAGACCGGTGTGAAACTGTGCATGGCGACGAGCACGGTGATCCGTTTCGCCGCCGCGCGCGAATCCAGCCATTCGGCGATCGTCGCATGATAGGGCGCGAAGATTTCGGTGCGGCGTCGTTCCGCCTCGGCCGCATCGACGTCGGCGTTGCCCGGGATGACGGTCGTCTCGCTGATGCGGGGGATTGAGCTGGGAACGCCCGGCGGGCGGTTGCAGTCGATGACCAGTCTCGAATAGCGCTGCATCACCGTCTGCGCATCGAGTGCGGCGGCGAGATGGCGGGTGACGCCGGCGATGCCGATGTCCCAGCCGATGTGCCGCGCCCGTTCCGCCTCATCCACGCCCAACGTGCCGAGCGCGGTTGGGATGCGCAGGCCCGCGTGATCGGCGATCAGGAAAAGATCGGATGCGCCGTCCGGGTTTATGGTCTCGACCGGATGGGGTTCGTCGGGGGCGAGGAGGGTCATCCGCCTATCCTGACCGCAGCGTCGCCGTCCGTCATCCGCTAGGTTGTCGACAACCGAGCGTCAGGAGCCCGTGATGACCCCCGATCTGCCCACTGCCGACGCCTGGTACGATCGTCTGTTCGTCGAACCCGGCGTGACGAGACTGCGGGAGCCGCATGTCGACGTGCTGATCCGCGCCAATATGTGGCATGTGCGCGGCAGCGAGCGGGATCTGCTGATCGACGGCGGGATGGGCATCGTGGCGCTGCGGCCGGCCTTCCCGGATCTGTTCGAGACGCGGCCGGTGCTCGCGGTCGCCTCCCACACCCACGTCGACCACATCGGCGCGCTGCACGAATTCACCGATCGCGCGGTCCATTCGATCGAGGCCGACAGCCTCGCCAATCCGCACCCGTTCAGCCTGATCGCCGAGGAGATCGATCCGGCGGTGCGGGCGATCTTCGTCGCGGCCGGCTACCCCCCGCTCGGGGAGTTCCTGATCGAGGCGCTCCCGCATCAATGGTACGATGTCGGAGGCTACCGGCAGTACCCGGCGCCGGCCACGCGCCTGCTGGCCGATGGCGATATCGTGGACCTCGGCGACCGGGCGTTCGAGGTGCTGCTGCTGCCGGGCCACTCCCCGGGCGGCATCGGGCTGTGGGAGGCGGCGAGCGGCACGTTGTTCGCGGGTGACGTGATCTATGACGGCCCGCTGCTGTACCAGGGCGAGGGGACGGATGTCGGCGACTACGCCGCCTCGTTGCGCAGGCTGCGCGGCTTGCCGGTGCGGATCGTCCATGCCGGCCACGACGACAGTTTCGATGGTGGGCGCATGCAGGCGATCATCGACGCCTATCTGGCGCGATGGGGCGTCGCCTGACCGCGGGGCGGCCGTTCGTTCAGGCTCGCCCGTAGCTGTCCTCGAGCCGTTCGATGTCGCTCTCCCGCAGCACGGCGCCGGTCTGGACCTCGATGAAGACCATGTCGTGCGCGCCGGGGTTCTGCACCCGGTGGATATCGCCGCGGCCGATCGCCACGCTGTCGCCCTCGCCCACGTCGAAGGTCTGGTCGTTGCGGGTCACCCGCGCGGTGCCGGCGACGACGGTCCAGATCTCGGCGCGGTGCTGGTGGCGCTGCAACGACAAGATACCGCCGGGCGTCACGCGGATGCGCTTTACCGCGAAGCCAGGGCCGGCGTCGATGACCGCCCACTCGCCCCAGGGACGGGAGTCGCTCTGCCCGGCCGCGTAATCGTTGACGAAATCCATGAGCTTGCCTCCGGGCATCCGACGCACGGGTTTGAGCATAGCCGCCAAACGCCTAGGATCACAGAACAGCAATGGATGATCCGTCATGCGCGCCGTCGTCCCGACCGTCTCGATCCTGCTGGCGATGACGCCAATGGCGGCGCGGTCCGACCCGGCTGCGTGCGAGGCCCTGGCCCAGCGCTGGGCGTCGACACGCGCCGATCTCGCCGCGCCCCAGGTCAGCAGCGTGCTGTTCGCCGCCGCCGACAATGGCTGCGTCGAGGTGGCGACCGCGGTGTTGGACGCCGGCGGGTCGGTCGAGGCGCGCGATCGTCTGGGCAACATGCCGCTCGCGCACGCGGCCCGGGCGGGCGAGGTCGGGGTGATGCAGGTGCTGCTGGCCCGCGGCGCGGATATCGCCGCGCGCAATGTCGCGGGGGGCACCGCACTCTACCTCGCGGCGGAAAAGCATCGGACCGAGGCCGCGCTGTTCCTGCTGGAGCACGGCGCGAACGCCACGGTGCCGGGCCGCTCGGCGGTGGCGCCGCTGGCGGCCGCCGCGTTCCAGGGCGACGCACGGCTGGTCGGCGCATTGCTCGCGCACGGTGCCGACCCCCATGCCATCGACAGCACCGGCAAGCCGGCGATCGTCTACGCCGCCGCGGAGGGCGCCGGGCTGGTGGTCAAGAAACTGCTGGATGCCGGGGTCGACGTGAACGCGGCGTATCAGAACGGGCTGACGGTGCTCATGTGGGCGGCCGGCTATGCCGATGATGCGCCGGCCGCCTCGGCGGTCGCCATGGTCGGCGACCTTCTGGCCCGGGGCGCGCGCTTCGACGACGCCGACGATCGTGGCCGCACCGCGCTCATGATCGCCGCCGAGCGCGGCCATGCCGAGGTGGTCGATCTGCTGCTCGCGAACGGTGCCGACCGGGAAATGCGCGACAAGGCCGGCAAGAGCGCCGCCGACCTGGCCAGCGACGCCGTGGTCCGCGAGCGTCTTCGGGCCGGGTGAGGCGGACTAAGCCGGCGCGAACCGATCGTCCGGGCCGAGGCGCTGCAGGATGCCCGTACGAATATCGAACATCGCCCCATGCAGGCTGAGCCTGCCGTCGGCCTCGCGCTCGGCGACCCAGGGAAAGGTCCGCATATTGGCCAGCGAAAGGCGCACGGTCTCCTCCTCGCAGGCGGTCTGCGGGTCGGCGGGGTGGCACGCCAGCACTCTGGCGCGCGCGGTTTGAGCGATTCTGACCCAGCTGCCGATGAAGTCGGTCCCGTCCTCGCCGCCTTCGAGCAGGAGCCGGACGCCGCCGCACATCGCGTGACCCAGCACGATCAGCTCGGACACCTCCAGCGTGCGGACGCCGAATTCCAGGGCGGCGCTGGTCCCGTGATAGGCGCCATCGGGGGCATAGGGGGGGACCAGATTGGCGACATTTCGTACTACGAACATCTCACCAGGTCCCGTGCCGAAGATCATCGCCGGGTCGACCCGGCTGTCCGAACAGGCGATCACCATGGCCGCGGGGCGCTGCCCACGCTGGGCCAGATCCTGGAAGAGCGTCTTCCGGTTGGGCCAGTCGGTCTGCCGGAACTTTCTGTAGCCGTCGAGGAGGCTGTCCATATCGGGTCAGCCGCCGGACGCGGCGGCGCGGAGGTCGGCGATGGTGGCGCGTGACGTCACCTGCTCGGGGTCCATGCGCAGCACGATGACCGCGGCCCGGCCGCTGGCCACGGCGCGGGTCCAGGCCGGGGCGAATTCGTCCGTGGCCGTGACCGTCTCGGCATGCGCCCCGAACGATCGTCCCCAAGCGGCGAAATCGGGATTGGCCAGCGCGGTGCCGCTGATCCGCGTCGGATAGGCGCGCTCCTGATACATGCGGATCGTTCCATACATCGCATTGTCGAAGATCAGGAGAATGGGGTCGGCCCCATGCAGGATCGCGGTGGCGATCTCCTGGCCCGTCATCAGCGCGCCGCCGTCGCCGACGAAGGCCACGCATTGCCGGCCCGGGAAGGTGATTGCCGCCCCCACGGCCGCCGGAACCGCGTAGCCCATCGCGCCGCACGTCGTCCCGATGAAACGCTGCCCGTCGGCGAACTGCATGAAGCGGGGCGGCCAGGTCGCGAAGTTGCCGGCGTCCACGGTCATCACCGCGTCCGGCGCCAACAGCGTCTGCAACTGGTTCAGAACGTTCCCGACGTTGAGCGGGCTTGCGTAATCCGGCGGTATCGCCTGCGCGAGACGCGTCTCGCGCAGGCGCCGGGTCCAATGCGACCATCGCTGCGGCGTCGGAGGCAGGGCGGCCACGGCGGCCGCGAACGCGTCGAGATCGCAGGCGATGCCGAGGGTCGGGCGAAAGACCCGGCCGATCTCGCTTGCCTCGCGGTGAATATGGACGAGCCTCTGGCCGTGGCCGAACAGGGTGTAGCCCTGGCTCACCGCCTCGCCGAGCCTTGTGCCGATCGCCAGGATCAGGTCGGCGTCCTTCGCGTGCGCGACCAGCGCCGGATCCGAGCCGACGCCGAGATCGCCGGCGTAGTTCGCCAGCGTTCCGTCGTACAGCGCCTGCCGCCGGAAGGCGACGGCGGTCGGAATGTCGTGGCTTTGCAGGAATCTCCCGATATCGGCGCGGCCCTGTTCGCTCCACATCGTGCCGCCGAGGACGGCGAGCGGGCGCTCGGCACTGCCGAGCAATTCGACCAGCCGCGCGATGGCGGCCGGGTCGGGGTGGGGCCGGGCGATGCGGACCGGCCCAATATCGGGAATCGCGATGCGGTGCCTCTGCATCTCCTCGGACAGCGCGATGACGACCGGACCGGGCCGTCCGGAGGTCGCGACATCGATCGCGTGGGCGATCAGTTCTGGGATGCGCGCGGCCTCGTCGATCTGAGTGACCCATTTTGCCATGCCGGAAAACACGCGACGGTAATCGAGTTCCTGGAAGCTCTCGCGATCGGTTTCGGCGAACGGGATCTGGCCCACGAACAGCAGCAGCGGCGTGCTGTCCTGCTGCGCCACATGCACGCCGATCGCCGCGTGGCATGCGCCGGGCCCGCGCGTCACGAACGCCGCGGCCGGGCGGCCGGTCAGCCGGGCATGCGCGTCCGCCATGTGCACCGCTCCGGCCTCGAACCGGCAGGTGGTCAGGCGGATTTTGTCCCGCGCGGCATAGAGGCCGTCGAGCACGTCGAGATAGCTCTCGCCGGGCACGCAGAACGCATGGGTCACGCCATGGCCGATCAGAGCTTCGGCAAGGATGCGCCCGCCGGTGCGAAGCGGGGGTGTTGCGGTGTCGGTCATGGGTGCTGACTAGCACCGGTCGGAGTGCGCCCCTAGGGTGCGCGCCACTCCCGCGCGCCCTGCTCGAACGGCCTGTATCGCCCGCATGAAAATCCTTGAAATCGCCAACGTCGACTTCGCGTTGCGGCAGTTCGTGCTGCCGCTGATGCGCGGGCTGCGCGACCGGGGTCACGAGGTGATCGGCGTCAGCGCCGACGGCCCGATGCTCGACGTTCTGCGCGCCGAGGGATTCCGCGTTATCGCCGTGCCGATGGCCCGCACCATGTCGCCGATCGCGCAACTTCGTGCGTTCGGCGCGCTGCGACGCCTGATCCGTATCGAGCGGCCGGACATGGTGCACGGCCATTTCCCGATCAGCGGCCTGCTCGCGCGCGTGGCGGCCCGGCTCGGTGGCGTGCCCCGAGTCGCATACACGTGCCACGGCTTCCTGTTCAATCAGACCGGGGGGTGGCCAAAACGGGCGCTCTCGTTCCTGCTGGAATGTGCGGCCGGCCGCATCACCGATGTCTATCTGACGGTCTCGATGAAGGAGGCGGCGGATGCCCGGCGCTTGCGCATCCATCGGGGTGCCGTGGGCATCGGCAACGGTCGCGACCCGGCGATCTTTCGCCCGGACCCGCACGCCCGCGGGCGCATCCGCACCGAGCTTGGCGCGCCGGACATCCGGGCGGTGGCGGTGATCGTCGCGCGGCTGGTCGCCGAGAAGGGATTTTTGGAGCTTTTGCAGGCGATGCGCGACGCGCCGGAGGTCGAGTTGTGGGTCGTCGGCGAGCGTTTGGCGAGCGATCGCGGCCCCGATCTGTCGCCCGCTTTCGCCGACGCCGGCCTGGGCGCGCGGCTGCGCCTCCTGGGGTATCGCGACGACATCCCGGCGGTGCTGGCCGCCGCCGACATCTTCGTCCTGCCGACCTGGTACGAGGCGCTGCCGATGTCGGTGATCGAGGCGATGCTGACCGGCTTGCCGGTCGTCGCGAGCGACGTGCCTGGTCCGAACGAACAGGTCGTCGACGGCGTGACCGGAGTTCTCGTCCCCGCCCGCCGACCGGCACCGCTCGCCGCCGCGCTGCGCCGCCTCGCCGCGGATCCGGCCTTGCGCGCGCGACTGGGCGAGGCGGGGCGGCATCGCGCGCTCGACCTGTATGATGAGGCGCGGGTGGTTGCCCGCACGCTCGATCTCCTGGGGGCCTGAGATGGACGAGGATGTGACGAGGATCCGCTACGCGCTGCTGTCGGTCTCCGACAAGACCGGCCTCCTGGCCCTTGCGCGCGCGCTGGCCGAGCACGGCGCGGCGCTGCTGTCGACCGGCGGCACGGCGCGCGAGCTGCGAGGGGCGGGGCTCGACGTGACCGAGGTGTCCGACCACACCGGATTTCCCGAAATCCTCGATGGGCGCGTGAAGACGCTCGTCCCGCAGATCCATGGCGGCATCCTCGGCCGGCGCGACATGCCCGCGCATCTGGCGCAGATGGCGACGCACGGCATCGCGCCGATCGACCTCGTCGTGGTCAATCTCTATCCCTTCGAGGCGACCGTCGCCTCGGGGACGGATCGGCAGACCTGCATCGAGAACATCGACATCGGCGGCCCGGCGCTGATCCGCGCGGCGGCCAAAAACCACGATTCCGTCGTCGTGCTGAGCGATCCCGCGCAATACGGGGAGTTTTTGGCGGAACTGGCCCATGGCGGCACGACCCTCGCGCTCCGTCGACGCCTGGCCGCCGCGGCCTACGCGAGGACGGCCGCCTACGACGCGGCCGTCGCCGGCTGGTTCGCGGCGCAAGCCGACGAGATGTTTCCCGAACGCCTCATGCTGTCGGGCGTGCGGCGACAGGCGCTGCGCTATGGCGAGAATCCGCACCAATCCGCGGCCTTCTACGCCGATGGCTCGACCGGCCCGGGACTCGCGACAGCGCGCCAGATCCAGGGCAAGGAGCTGTCGTACAACAATCTCGCCGATACCGACGCGGCACTGGCCTGCGTGGCGGAGTTCGACGGCCCAGCGGTGGTGATCGTCAAGCACGCCAATCCGTGCGGCGTGGCGGTGGCGCGCGACCTGCCGACGGCGTGGGAGGCGGCCTTGCGCAGCGACCCGGTCGCCGCGTTCGGCGGCATCGTGGCCGTGAACCGGACCCTCGACGAGGCGACGGCCGAGCTGGTCGCCGCGATCTTTACCGAGGTCATCGTGGCCCCCGACGCCACCGAAGCGGCCTGCGCCGTGCTGGCGCGCAAGAAGAATCTGCGGCTGTTGCTGACCGGCGGCCTGCCGGATCCGTCGGCGCCCGGCGTGCTCGTGCGCAGCGTCGCCGGCGGCTTCCTCGCGCAGGGCAGGGACGGGGCAAGCGCGACGTCGGCGGGTCTGAACGTGGTGACCCAACGGCGTCCCACCGAGGCGGAGGTGGGCGACTTGCTGTTCGCCGCGCTGGTGGCCAAGCACGTAAAATCAAATGCCATCGTCTTCGCGCGGGACGGCGCCACGGTCGGTGTGGGCGCCGGTCAGATGAGCCGGGTCGACAGCGCCCGCATCGCCGCGGCCAAGGCGGGCGAGGCGGCGCGCGGCAGTGTCGTCGCGTCGGATGCGTTCTTCCCGTTCGCCGACGGCCTAGACGAGCTGGTCCGCGCGGGCGCCACGGCGGTGATCCAGCCCGGCGGCTCCCTGCGCGACGCGGAGGTGATCGCGGCGGCGGACGCCGCGGGCCTCGCCATGGCGTTCTCCGGATTGCGACACTTCCGGCATTGATTTGCCCCGCCGTGCGTCCCGCCGGGATCGCGGTATGCCCTGGTCCCCCGGACTCGCCGCCCGCCCCTGGCCGGTGTACGAAACGCCGGCATGACCACCCCCGACACCCCGAGCCACGACGCGACCGAACTCGCCCTTCGCCTCCGCCAGCAGGAGCTGATCGCGACGTTCGGGCTGGCCGCGCTGCGCGAGCCGGATCAGCAGGTGTTGCTCGACGAGGTCTGCCGCATCGCGGCTGCGGGCATGGGCAGCCGGTTTGCGAAAGTCCTCGAATACGACGCCGGGCGCGACGACTTCCTATTGCGGGCCGGCGTCGGCTGGCGCGAAGGCGAGGTCGGGCATGCGCGCATCGAGGCCGGCACCGGTTCGGCCGCCGGCTTCGCGCTGAAGACCGGACAGCCCGTGCTGTCCAACGAGCTGGCGGCGGAGAAACGGTTTCGCACGCCGCGGCTGCTGCGCGAGCACGGCATCGAGCGGGCGCTTAACGTCGTGCTGCGTGGCGACGGTCCAGCCTGGGGCGTGCTGGAGGTCGACCGCAGCGACGGCGACAGCTTCGCCGAACGCGACATCTCGTTTCTTCAGGCGCTGGCCAACACTGTGGCCGTGGCGCGCGAGCGGGCCGAGGGGCGGGCTGCCCTCCTGGTCGCCGCTGCCGCCAAGGACGCCCTGCTGCGCGAGAAGGACCTTCTCATGCAGGAGGTGCATCACCGCGTCCGCAACAGCCTCCAACTCGTGCAGACCCTGCTCTCGCTCCAGGGGCGCGGCGAGGACCCGGCGCTCGAGGCGCACCTGCGCAGTGCCGCGACCCGGGTGCGCACGATCGCCGCGGTGCATGGCCGCCTGTATCAGGGCGGATCGGTCACCGAATCCGACGCGGCACTCTACGTCGCGGGGCTGATCGAGGATTTGCGCACCTCGCTCGCCGACGCGGTGGCCGGACGGGACATCGTGCTCGACAGCCCGGCTCTGATGCTCGCGGCGGATCGGCTCACGCCGCTCGGCCTGGTCACCACGGAGCTGGTCACGAACGCGCTGAAATACGGGCAGGGTCGGGTGACGGTGCGGCTCGTGCCGGGCGAGGACGTGCTGACGGTCACGGTCGATGACGAGGGCGCCGGGTTCCCCGCCGATTTCGAGCTGGCCGGCGGCCGGGGCCTCGGCATGCGCCTGGTCCATGCCATGGCCCGAGGCGGCGACACGCCGGTCGCCATCGACCGCGCCGTGAGCCATGCGCGCATCGTGGTCCGCCTGCCAATCGGTGGATAGCCGCCGCCGCAACCATGCGATTGCCGCGTTTCGCAGCCCCTATCCTCCAGTGTCGAAAGCGCTAAGAACCGCGGTGCGGCAGCCAGTGGCGGAGATGAGGATGAAGCGGTCTTTGTGTGCCCTGATCGGCGCGTGCGCGGTCGCCGGTTCGGCCGGCGCTGCGGCGGCTGCGGATGGCGTCGCGTTCCAGCCGCGCGTGCGATATTCGCTGGGCGTGGCGCCGACCTCGCTCGCCGTGGCCGACGTCAATCGCGACGGCAAACTCGACCTCGTGGTCGGCGCGGACACCGACACCGGGATGCGGCTTCTGTATGGTCGGGGCGACGGGTCGTTCCGCGCCGGTCCCAATTATGCCGTTCCGGGGGTGACGAGCCTCGGCATCGCCGACCTCAATCTCGACGGCAAGCCGGACGTCGTGGCCTTCAGCCAGGGCGGCGTCGTGTGGGCGCAGGGCAATGGCGGCGGGACGTTCCGTCCTGCGGTGGCGATCACCTCGCGGCTGCGCAATGCGCAGGCCGTGGCCGACGTCAATCGCGACGGCAAGCCGGACGTGGTGACAACCAATATCGTGGGCGGCGTCGACCTGTATTTCGGGGACGGGCGCGGCGGCTTTACCGAGGGCCCGAACCTGCCGACCGGTGCGGCCACGTTCGGGGTGGCGGTCGCCGACCTGAACCGCGACGGCCGGCCCGACCTCGCGGCGGCGGTCGCCGACCAGGACGAGAACAATATTTTCCAGGACGCCATCCGCGTGCTGCTCGCCGATCCCGATGGAACCTACACCGTCCGGACGTCCCTGCCGTACGGACAGGGCGAGCTCAATCTCGGCGCCTTCCTCCTGACCGATCTGAATTTCGATGACCGGCTGGATCTGGTGGTGCTCAATCCGGCGCTCGGCACGCTGAGTGCGCGCCTCGGACGCGGCGACGGCACGTTTCAGCTGCCGGCGCAGGCCGCGACGGGCACCACGCCGTGGGCCGTGGTGGTCGCCGACATGAACCGTGACGCCAAGCCCGACCTGGTTGTCGCCGATTACGGCTCCAACGGGATCAGCGTGCTGTTGGGCGGCGGCAACGGGAGCTTCCAGCCACGCTATGCGGTCACGACAGGCGCGGGGCCGGTCGGGGTGGCGGTGGGCGACTTCAACGCGGACGGATTTCCCGACATCGCTGTCGCGGAGAGCGCGGACGGGACAGTCAGCGTGCTGCTCGGTCGGGCACCATAGTCCTCGCATGCTCGCCCGATGTGCGGAGACGGAGGCTTAGAGTCGGGCGAGGCACGCGTCCGTCTCGCGAAGCGCGGCTCGACCGGGCCGATTCGCATGCTGTCTTTAGGGTTAAGATCGCCTTTGACAAATCATGCGATATGTATCATATACCCCGATGTGACCACATCCCCAGCCCCCGCCGTGCCCTCCCCAGACCTCGCGGTGCGGTTTGCCCTGGCGCTCGACGAATTCTTTCAGGAGGTGATCGGCTCGCTGGCCGGGCGGTGGGGGGTGGCGCCGCTGATTCTCCTGCTGCTCCGCCCTTACTTCCGCCACCTTGCGACGGAGTTCGAGGCTGCGTTGGCCGACTCTGCCCGGCACTACCCATCGCGGCCCGGCTCTATCCTCCCCGCCCCTCTCGCGGCACCTAACCCTGCTGCGGCGAACGAAGCGCCGTCACAGGCCATTGCCTCTCACGCGCGAACCCGACCGGACGGTCCGGGGGCGGGGGCGGGGCGAATCTCCGGTGCTCCCCCGGGTGCCCGCGACGCAGGGTCGCCGGCCGACCCAATAGGCAAGAACGATAGACGCCGGAGACCGATCGATCGGTCCCCCCGATCCGGCTGGGATAGCCCGTCCTGGCCTCGTCCACCCGACGGTCTCCCTCTTCCAACCACGGCGGGCAGCCCCGCAACCGCCCGTCTCGCCCCCCCACCTTGGCACGTCTTAATCGTTGCTATGTCGTAATGACATGATCCCGCTCTGCTCTGCGCGACGTCTGGGATCGCCACTGGTAATCGGCGCGCGGGGCGGCGCAAAACCCCTCCGGCGTTGACCGGGCGGGGGGTGGGTCCTATCTGACGGGCTTGTGCGCGGCCGTCCGTCCGGGCGGTCGACCCTACGGAAGGCTCCTATGTTCGCCAGCATCGCCCGCGCCGTCTTCGGCACCAGCAATGACCGCTCGCTCAAGAGCCTGCAACGGCGGGTGCCGCAGATCAACGCTTTCGAACCGGCGATGCAGGCCCTCTCGGACGGCGGGCTCTCTGCGAAAACCCCCGAATTCCGCGAGAAACTGGCCGCCGGCGCCACGCTTGACGACCTCTTGCCGGAAGCCTTCGCCGTCGTGCGCGAGGCCGCGGTGCGGGTGCTCGGCATGCGCCACTTCGACGTGCAGATGATCGGCGGCATCGTCCTGCACGAGGGAAAAATCGCCGAGATGAAGACCGGCGAGGGCAAGACCCTCGTCGCCACGCTGCCGGTCTACCTCAACGCCCTGGCTGGCCGCGGCGTCCACGTCGTCACCGTCAACGACTATCTGGCACAGCGCGACGCGGAGTGGATGGGCCGGGTCTACGGCTTCCTCGGCATGACGACCGGCGTGATCGTCCACGGCCTGGACGATTCCCAGCGGCGTGCCGCCTACGGCGCCGACATCACCTACGGCACCAACAACGAATTCGGCTTCGACTACCTGCGCGACAACATGAAGTACGGGCTGGAGGAGATGACCCAGCGCGACTTCAGCTACGCCATCGTCGACGAAGTCGACAGCATCCTGATCGACGAGGCGCGCACGCCGCTCATCATCTCCGGCCCCGCCGAGGATTCGTCGGACCTCTACCGACAGGTCGACTCCGTGGTGCGCGAGCTGGTGCAGGACCCGACCACCTTCGACAAGGACGAGAAATTCCGCACCGCGGTGCTGACGGAAAGCGGCTCGGAGCAGGTCGAGGACATGCTCCGCGCCGCCGGCATCGTCACCGAAGGCAATCTGTACGACATCTTCAATGTCAGCGTGGTGCACCACGTGCAGCAATCGTTGCGCGCGCATGCACTGTTCACCCGCGACGTCGACTACATCGTGCGCGACGACAAGGTCGTGATCATCGACGAGTTCACCGGCCGCATGATGGAAGGCCGGCGCTATTCCGAGGGGCTGCATCAGGCGCTCGAGGCCAAGGAACACGTCACCGTGCAGCCGGAGAACCAGACGCTCGCCAGCATCACCTTCCAGAACTATTTCCGGCTCTATCCGAAGCTCGCTGGCATGACCGGCACGGCGATGACCGAGGCCGATGAGTTCGCCGAAATCTACAAGCTTGAAGTGGTCGAAATCCCGACCAACGTCTCGGTTGTCCGCAAGGACGGCGACGACGAGGTGTATCGCTCGGCGGCCGAGAAATACGATGCGGTGTGCAAGCTGATCGCCGAGGCGCAAGCGGTCGGTCAGCCGGTTCTGGTCGGCACTACCAGCATCGAGAAAAGCGAGCTGCTGAGCGAGATCCTGAAGAAGCGCAAGGTTCCGCACGCGGTGCTCAACGCGCGCTTCCACGAGCAGGAAGCGACCATCGTGGCGCAGGCGGGCGCGCCCGGGGCGGTGACGATCGCCACCAACATGGCTGGGCGGGGCACCGACATCAAACTCGGCGGCAATGTCGAGATGCGCCTGAAGCTGGAGCCGGACGCCGATCCGGACGCGATCCGCGCCGAGGTCGCCCGCTATCACGAGACGGTCAAGGCGGCCGGTGGGCTTCTGGTCATCGGCACGGAACGCCACGAGAGCCGGCGTATCGACAACCAGCTGCGCGGCCGGTCGGGGCGTCAGGGCGATCCGGGCGGCAGCCGGTTCTTCCTCTCGCTCGAGGACGACCTCATGCGCATCTTCGGCTCGGAGCGGATGGGCGGCATGCTCGCCCGGCTCGGGCTGAAGGAGGGCGAGGCGATCGTCCATCCCTGGATCAACAAGGCACTCGAGAAGGCGCAGAAGAAGGTCGAGGCGCGCAACTTCGACACCCGCAAGAACGTGCTGAAATACGACGACGTGATGAACGACCAGCGTCGCGAGGTGTACGCGCAGAGGCGCGACTTCATGCGCGCCGAGGACGTGGTGGAGGCGGTGGCCGACATGCGCTCCGAAATGATCAACGGCGCGGTCGCCAGGCGCATCCCCGAGAAGGCGTGGGCCGAACAGTGGGAGAGCGTGGAGCTGGCCGAGGACGTCAAGCGCCTGCTGAACCTCGATCTGCCGATCGCCGATTGGGCGCGCGAGGAAGGCATCGACGAGGTCGCCATCCGCGAGCGGATCGAGGCGGCGGCCGACCGCCACATGGCTGCCAAAGCCGCCAATGTCGGGCCGGAGCTGATGCGCCATGTCGAGCGCACGTTGTTGCTGCAGATCCTCGATCAGGTCTGGAAGGAGCATCTTCTGGCGCTCGATCATTTGCGGCAGGGGATCGGTCTGCGCGCCTATGGCCAGCGCGATCCGCTCAACGAGTACAAAAGCGAGGCGTTCGCGCTGTTCAACGCCATGCTGGACGAGCTGAAGGAGCGCGTGACGATCCTGCTGTCGCGGGTGGAACTCGGCGTCGAGCCGCCGCCGCCGCCGCGCCCGGTGATGATCGAGAGCCATGCCGCGGCACCCGTGATGGCCATGGCCGGCGCCGAGCCGGCCTATGAGATGGCGGGCGGCGGCGACACGATGACCTTGAGTGCCGCGCCCTCACGCAGCGATCAGGTCGGTGGCGATGTGGATCGCCTCGGGGCGGAAGCCCTCGATCAGCCGCGCGATGGCGCGGCGTGTCGTCAGGGCGAGGCGGATTTCGGGATAGGTCGGGCAGGGGATCGAGGTGAACAGATCGGGCGTGATCGTCTGCACCTCGTGGCCGCGCGCGCGCAGCATCGTGACGGTTGTCGACAGCGTGCGGACGACGCCGTTGACCTGCGGCGTCCAGGCGTCGCTGACGAGGGTGATGCGCATCCGTGGTCTTTAGGGCAGGATGGCGAGCGGCGGAACCAGCGCGCGCAAGCTTCTCCCCTCCGGGACGCTGGACCGTACTAGACCGTCACAGGGGTCCGCGCGCCGGCGGTCTCGCGGCCCGGTGCACGTGCGGCGGCGCGCGCGGCCCAGTCGACGATCTCCATGCGCCCGCTGTGATGCTCGATCAACGCCGTGCAGCTTTCGACCCAGTCGCCGTCGTTGTAGTAAGTGATGCCGTCGAAATCGCGGATTTCGGCGGTGTGGATGTGGCCGCAGACGACGCCGTCGACGCCGCGGTCGCGCGCCGCATGCGCCACCGCTTCCTCGAAGCGCGAGATGAACGACACGGCGTTCTTGACCTTTTTCTTGGTATAGGCCGACAGCGACCAATAGGGCAGCCCGAAGCGCCGCCGCACCGCGTTGAACGCGATGTTCGCCTTCAGCAGCAGCGCATAGGCATGGTCGCCGAGGAAGGCGAGCCAGCGCGCGTAGAGTACGACGCCGTCGAACTCGTCGCCGTGGAGCACCAGCAGGCGGCGGCCGTCAGCGGTGACATGGACCGCTTCGGCGACGACCTCGACGCCGCCGAAGCTGAGGCCCGTGAAGTCGCGCAGCACCTCGTCGTGGTTGCCGGGGATGTAGACGACGCGCGTGCCCTTGTTGGCGAGTTTGAGGACGCGGCGGACGATGTCGTTGTGGCGCGGCGGCCAATACCAGCCGCGCTTGAGGCGCCAGCCGTCGATGATGTCGCCGACGAGATATAGCGTCTCGGGCTGGACGCTTTTCAGGAAGTCGAGGAGCAGGTCGGCGTTGCACCCTGCGGTGCCGAGGTGGGTGTCCGAAATCCAGATCGTGCGCGGCCGCAGCTTACCCTTGGGGTCGACGTCGTCGTCCTCGTCGACCCACGCGGGGACGCGCGCCAGCGTCGCGAGCGCCGCGCCGCCGTGATCGCGCCCGCGCGCCTCGCGCGCCATGGCGTCGCGGGCAAGAGCCAGATATGGTTGCGGCGACATGGGCGATGCCCTTCCATGCGAATGACCCACACTATATCTGGTGTGTGACAAAGTAGTGGCAGCGGTTCCGCGGCCGTATCAACGTCTCGCCGCGGCGATCGTTGCGTGGTTGTTGCCGTTCATTATTGCTTCACCGTTGCTCGGCCAAGGCGCGCGCGGGCGACGCGGGAGGACGGGCGGATGCGCAAATTCGAAACGGCGGCGGTCGGCGTCGGCTGCCTCGCGGCGGGGGGTCGCGCTGGCGCTCGGAGTCAACGCCCGGACCGACGCCGGCGAAGCGGTGGCGCAGGCGGCCCCGGCGGCGGCCGCCGACACGCGCGTCGTGCCGATCGACAGCCGCGCGCTCCTCCAGAGCTACAGCGCGGTGGTCAAGCGCGCCGCGCCGGCGGTGGTCAACGTCTATTCGGCGCGCGTCGACCGTTCGCGCCCGACGATGATGAGCGACCCATTCTTCCAACGCTTCTTCGGCGGCGCGCCGCAGCCGCCGCGCGTCGAGCAGTCGCTCGGCTCGGGCGTCATCGTCGCCGCCGACGGGCTGATCGTCACCAACAACCACGTCGTTGCCGGGGCCGACCAGATCCTCGTCGCGCTCGCCGACCGGCGCGAGTTTCCGGCGAAACTGGTGTTCGCCGACGCGCGGCTCGATCTCGCGCTGCTGCGCGTCGATACGAAGGGCGCGAAGCTCGCGACGGTGTCGCTCGGCGACAGCGACCGCGCCGAGGTCGGCGACATCGTCTTGGCGATTGGCAATCCTTTTGGCGTCGGCCAAACCGTGACGCATGGCATCGTCATCGGCGCATTGCGCGGACCGCAATCAATTGGGCATCAACAACGTATCGAGATATTATCATCCAGACCGACGCGGCGATCAATCCGGGCAATTCGGGCGGCGCGTTGCTCGACATGGGCGGTCGCCTGCTCGGCATCAACACCGCGATCGCGTCGCCGTCGGGCGGCTCGAACGGCGTCGGCTTTGCAATCCCGTCGAACATGGTGCGCGTCTTCATCGGCGCGGGGAAGACCGGCAAGCTCGTCACCGGCTGGATCGGTGCGGAGGGCGAGGCGCTGACCACCGCCAGCGCCGTGCAGCTCGGCCTCGATCGTCCCGGCGGCGTGCTCGTCACCGCCGTCACCCCGGGCTCGCCGTCGGCGGCGGCGGGAATCAAGCCCGGGGACATATTGATCGCGGTCGACGGCAAGGAGGTCGTCGATCCGGCGCAGCTGCGCTACCGCATCGCGGTGCAGGGTGTCGGCACGCGCGTCGACGTCGACGTGCTGCGCGCGTCGAAGCGCCTGACGGTGGCGATGACGCTCGCCGCGCCGCCCGAGACGCCGCCGCGCGCGCTGACGCGCCTCGACGGCAATGCGCTGCTCGCCGGCGTCACCGTCGGCAACCTGTCGCCGGCATTCGCGCAGGAGGTCGGCGCGGGGGCTTCCGGAACGCGGCGTCGTCGTCACCGAGATCGCCGGCACCGCGCCTGCCGCGCGCTTCGGCTTTCTGCGCCCGGGCGACCTGATCGAGGCGATCGACGGCGTCGCGGTGCGGACCAGCGCCGAAGCCGCGGCGGCGGCGCGCATCGGCAACCCCAGCGTGCGCGTCACGCGCGGCGGCCAGCGCGCGGAGTGCGGCGTCGTGCAGGGGCAGCTCGCCTGCCGCAGCTGAGCGATCTTCGACACCCGAACGAAAAGGGGCGTCGCACCGCTGCGACGCCCCTCCGCGTTCGGACCTGACGGATCAGGCGGCGACGGTGCGGGCACCGCTGCGGCGGCGCATCGCCGAACCGGTCATCGCGAAGCCGGCGAGCATCAGCCCCCAGACGGCGGGCTCGGGAACACCGGGAGCGACCGCTTCGGCGGGTGACGGTCAGGCCGGCAACCTGGAAGGCTTCCGGGCCGCCCGTGTTGTGCAGCACGAACGACAGGGTGTTGAGACCCGCGACGAAGAAGTTGGCGTTGGTGCCGAACGGCGTCAGCGAGCCGAAGCCGCTGATCGACGGGCCGATCTGGTTGCCGTTGAGGAAGATCTCGCCGTAATTGTCGAACAGCACCTGACCCGAGATGGTGGCGTTCGTCGCGTTGTAACCGGCGAGGCTGAACGTCGTCGAGAAGGTCGTGAAGGTGCTGCCCGTCTCGTTGCCGTTGCCGTTCGAGTTGACGATGCGCGACAACGGGCCGTCCTGAAGGTAGGCCGGGTTGTAGTAGGTCAGCGCGTTGGCGCCGATCGTCGCGGTGCCATCGGTCGCGGTGACGCGGTAGTTCGCATCGACCTGGCCGTCACCGGCAGCGAGCGTCGTGCCGCCGATGCCGAGGCCGGTGTTGTAGACGCCGGGAACGATGACGGCGTTCGCCGCGCTGGCGATACCCAGCAGGGCACCGGCGACGGGAACCAGGAACGCAAAACGATTGGTCATAGGCTTTTTTCCTCACTCATGCCCCCGCACTGCAACAGAGTATGCAATTGCCGTGCCGCCCGCCCACGGCCGCTCTTTACCAAGGACAAATAAGTTCGGAAATGTAACGCTTTTTCGAAAGTGTAAAGGATACCGTCACTTTCCTGGGCAGTCCGCTCGCGCCGTCGGCATCCGACGAAATTGCTACCGGAACCATCGTTCGCCCAGCGCGCTACGCGCGCCTTTTGCGCCGGGCAGCTAGGTCAGTGCGCGTCAGTGGTGTCCGAAAACCGCCAGACGCTCCGCGCGCAAACGCCTATACCCTGCGCCATGCACAGCGACCCCCACACCTGCTACGCCGCGATGCTGGCGCGCGATCCCGCTGCCGACGGGCGCTTCTTCGTCTGCGTGCG
>CBDFGB010000020.1:0-75169 GCA_965246915.1 Acetobacteraceae bacterium | reverse complement strand
CGCCGCACCGGTCGCCGCCGCCCCCGCGGCACCGTCGGGACCGACGCCCGGCAGCCAGGAGGATCTCGTCGCCACGGCCGGTGACCGGGTGTTCTTCGGCACCAGCCAGTCCAACCTGACCTCCGATGCGCAGGGCACACTCGGTCGCCAGGCGGATTGGCTGCAGAAATTCGGCCAGGTCGCGGTGCAGGTCGCCGGCAATTGCGACGAGCGCGGCACAGAGGAGTACAACATTGCACTCGGCCAGCGCCGCGCGAACTCGGCCCGCGACTTCTTGGTCGCGAAAGGCGTGGCTGGCTCGCGCATCAGCACGATCAGCTACGGCAAGAGCCGCCCGACGGCACTGGGGTCGAACGAGGAAGCCTGGGCGCAGAACCGAAACGCGATCACCACCGTTCGCTGAGGCGCGTCCACGGACGCTGCCCATGCGCTTTATCGCCTTGATCGTGCTCGGCGCGGCGGTCTTCGCCGCTGCGCCGGTACAGGCCCAAATGGACAGCCGCGAGGGCATCGCGCTGCAGAACCAGGTACTGGAGTTGCGGCGCGATCTGCAGCAGCTGCGCCAACAGGGCGGCGGTCCCGCGATCGCCACGCCAGCGCCGTCCGGCGCGCTGCCGTCGAACGACCTCACGGCCTCGTTGTTGAACCGCGTCTTGACGCTCGAGGATGCGGTGCGACAGCTGCGCGGCCGGCTCGACGAGGCGGACAACGCGAAGCAGCGTGAGCTCGACGACCTGAACAAGCGGATCGGCGATCTCGAGTTTCGCGCCGGGGGCGGGACGGGTCCGGCTCCCACCGCCGCGCGGCCCGCTTCGCCGTCCGCCACGCCGCCGTCCACGGGCGTGCTGACGCCCCCGCCCGGGGTCACGCCATCGCCGGCCGCGCCCGCCGCATCCCCGGCCGCCGGTCCGGTGCGCAGAACGCCCGAGATCGCGCTGCAGGATGGTAACGCCGCCCTTGGCCGGCGCGACTATGTCGGGGCGGAGGCGAGCGCGCGGGAAATCCTCGCGACCGGCAAGGGACCGCGCACCACCGACGCGCAATATCTTTTGGCGCAGGCGCTGGCCGGAAAACGCGACTTCCAGGGCGCCGCGGTGGCCTTCGACGATGCCTATTCGCGCAATCCGAAAGGGTCGCACGCATCGGATAGTCTGATCGGGCTCGCCAATTCGCTTTCGGCGATCAACGAGCGCAAGGCCGCGTGCCAGACGCTCGACAAGTTGCGCGTCGAGTTCCCGACCCTGCGGCCCGATCTGCGGCCGCTCGCCGCGGCGGCGCGGCAGCGCGCGGCCTGCGTCTGACGCGCCCGTCGGGTCCGCTCAGCGCGACGGAATTCGCCGGGCGGCTGGAACGGCTGGGTCCGTTCGAGCCCCGTGCGGCCCTGGCCGTCGCGGTGTCCGGCGGAGCGGACAGCATGGCTTTGGCCCTGCTCGCGGCCGACTGGGTGGCCCGGCGCGGTGGCCGCCTGCTCGCTCTCGTGGTCGATCATGGACTACGTCCCGAGGCCGCGTCGGAGGCGGCGGCAACACTCGAACGGCTTGCCGGGCGCGGCATTCCTGGAGTGCGCCTCGACCTGTCCCTGGCGCGCGGGGCGCGGCTCGCCGAACGGGCGCGGTCGGCGCGGCATGCGGCGCTGGAGGTGGCGTGCGCCGAACGCGGCCTCCTTCACCTTTTGCTTGGACACCATGCGGCCGATCAGGCGGAGACGGTGGCAATGCGCCGGCTGCGCCAGAGCGGGCCGGCTGGGCTCGCCGGCATGGCGGCACTGCGGGAGACGGCGCGGGTCCGGCTGCTGCGGCCGCTGCTGGACATCCCGCCGGTGCGGCTGCGGGAGACGCTCCTCGCCGCGGAACTGGGCTGGGTCGAGGACCCGAGCAATGCGGATCCGACGTCGGAGCGCGCCCGCCTCCGCGCCCTCGCGCGCGACCGGGACGGGTGCGGGCCGCTGACCTGGGCGGCGGTGGACGCGGCCACCAGACGTGGACAGGCGCGGGCGGCGGTCGAGAGGACGACAGCTCTCTGGCTCGGCCGGCATGTCTCGATGTTTCCGGACGGCCGCGCGATCGTTGCCGGGTCGCCGATCCCCCCGGCCGCGCTGGCCGCACTGATCGCCGCAATCGGTGGCGGCGCCCGTATGCCACCTTCGCGTCAGGTTGACGACTGGCTGGCCGCGCCGCGCGCGGCGACCCTCGGCGGCGCACAAATCAGCCTTGATCCGCCGGGCTGGCGGATCGAGCGGGAGGCGCGGTTGCGTCATTCGGACGGCTCGGCGATGGTCGCTGCCACAGAATTCAACGGATCATTGACCACGGCCCCGTTCCTGACCGCGTGATCGGGGATGCAGAACTCTCGGTCCCCCACTATCTTACCTGCATGACGTCCTAACTTCGCTTGCGTCAAACTGTCGCGGCGCACGCACGAACAAACGCACGGCCGCCCGTCGGCCAGGGAAGAGCATGAGCAATTTTGGCCGCAATCTGGCGCTCTGGGTGATCATCGCGCTGCTTTTGGTGGTGCTGTTCAACCTTTTCCAGCCAGGATCCGGGCGCAACGCCGCGACCCAGATCGCTTATTCCGACTTCATCGGTGAGGTGAACGGCGGTCGCGTCCGCGATGTCGTGATCCAAGGCCGCACGATCAGCGGCAATCTGACCGACAGCCGCGGTTTCCAGACCTACACGCCGGAGGATCCGGCGCTCGTCTCTCGGCTCACCGACAAGGGCGTCCGAGTGATCGCCAAGCCGGAGGAGAGCGACGTCAATCCGTTGCTGCATATCCTGCTCAACTGGTTCCCGATGCTGCTGCTGATCGGCGTCTGGATCTTCTTTATGCGTCAGATGCAGGCCGGCGGCGGCCGTGCGATGGGTTTCGGCAAGTCACGCGCCCGGATGCTGACCGAGAAGCAGGGCCGCGTCACGTTCGAGGACGTGGCCGGCATCGACGAGGCGAAAAGCGAGCTTCAGGAAATTGTGGAGTTTCTGAAGGACCCGCAGAAATTCCAGCGCCTGGGCGGCAAGATCCCCAAGGGCGTGCTGTTGGTCGGCCCGCCCGGCACCGGCAAGACGCTGCTGGCGCGCGCCATCGCCGGCGAGGCCAACGTGCCGTTCTTCACGATCTCCGGCTCGGACTTCGTCGAGATGTTCGTGGGCGTCGGCGCGAGCCGGGTGCGCGATATGTTCGAGCAGGGCAAGAAGAACGCGCCCTGCATCATCTTCATCGATGAGATCGATGCGGTCGGCCGCCATCGTGGCGCGGGTCTCGGCGGCGGCAACGATGAGCGCGAGCAGACGCTCAATCAGATGCTGGTCGAGATGGACGGGTTCGAGAGCAACGAGGGCGTGATTCTTATCGCCGCCACCAACCGTCCCGACGTGCTCGACCCGGCGCTGCTGCGGCCCGGCCGGTTCGACCGGCAGGTCGTGGTGCCAAACCCCGACGTGAACGGCCGCGAGCGGATTTTGCGGGTCCACATGCGCAAAGTGCCGCTGGCCAGCGACGTTGATCCCAAGGTCATCGCGCGCGGGACGCCCGGTTTTTCCGGCGCCGACTTGGCCAACCTCGTGAACGAGGCGGCGCTGCTGGCGGCCCGCATGGGCAAGCGCGTGGTCGCGATGATGGAGTTCGAGGACGCCAAGGACAAGGTCATGATGGGTGCCGAACGGCGCTCGCTGGTGATGACCGAGGCCGAGAAGAAGATGACCGCCTACCACGAAAGCGGCCATGCGCTGTGCGCGCTGCATGAGCCGGAGCACGATCCGGTCCACAAGGCGACAATCATCCCGCGCGGCCGAGCGCTCGGACTGGTCATGAGCCTGCCGGAAAACGACCGGCTCAGTCACAGCAAGTCGTGGCTGCGCAGCAAGCTGGTCATGGCGATGGGTGGCCGAGTCGCCGAGGAGATCATCTTCGGGGCGGATCATGTGTCCAATGGCGCGTCGAGCGACATCAAGCAAGCGACCGACATTTCTCGGCGAATGGTCACCGAATGGGGCATGAGCGAAAAGCTCGGGCTCATTGCCTATGGCGACAACAGCCAGGAAGTGTTCCTCGGCCACTCGGTGACGCAGAGCAAGAATGTCTCCGAGGCAACGGCGCGTGAGATCGAGGCCGAGGTCAAGGCAATCATCGACACCGCCTATCAGCGGGCGCGGCAAATCCTGACCGAGAACATCGATGAGTTGCATCGCCTGGCACGGGGCCTGCTGGAGTACGAGACGCTGTCCGGCGAGGAGATCCGCACCGTCTTGCGTGGCGAGAAGGTGATCCGCAAGGTCGTCGATGAGCCGCCGCCGGAGGGACGACGGGCGTCGGTGCCGACGGCGGGGGCGCGCCCGTTGCCGCCGACAGCCGGGGGTCTGGGACCGGCGCCGCAGCCGGGTTGAGTGGGTTCCTAGATTTTTCGCGACTCTGACGCTCCCGGCGATCCGCCGGGCATCGCCCTCTCCCGCCGAACCGCGGGAGAGGGTTTCTTATGAGCGGAGCTCAAGTCGGTGTCGCATGTCCCGCCAGATTGTATTGCCCTGTTACCTGGACGCCGCCCGTGCCCCCGCGGAGCTGAAATAGGCCGTATCGTCGTGTGGACTGGGCCGGCCCCGACCGGCGTCTTCGCGCGCGGGGACAGCAGAAAGTCTAGCGACTTCCCTGTCCTCGTCGGACGGGACGGTCGGGGCGGCGGCCTACCCCAAGACGGTCGATGAATCTTCTGGAGCCTCTTGGCCTGCTGTTTGGCCGCAGCGCGGTGATGGCCGTCGAGGCGGGTCGCGCGCTCCCGTTGGCCGGTGGGCCAAACGCCTTCTCGCTGGCCAAGCTGCACGGCGATGGCGCGGCGCAGATCGTGGCGGTCGACGCGATCCCGCACGACTTCGCGGCCGCCTTGTTCCGGGTGACTGCGCGGCCCCCCGATTGGGCGGGATTTGCCGCCGATCGTGCGCTGGTCATGGGCATCGTCAACGTGACCCCGGACAGCTTCTCCGACGGAGGCGACCACCTCGACCCGGAGCGCGCGATCGCCGCCGGCCGGGCGATGGCCGCCGTGGGCGCCGATATTATCGACGTGGGAGGAGAGAGCACGCGTCCTGGCGCGGGACCCGTCGATCCGGCGGTCGAGTTGGACCGCGTGCTGCCTGTGGTGGCCGCCCTGGCGTCGGCCGGGCTCGTCGTCTCGATCGATACGCGCCACGCCGCGACCATGCGCGCCGCTCTCGATGCCGGTGCCCGCATCGTGAACGACGTGTCGGGCCTTACGTTCGATTCCGGGTCCGTCGCGCTGGTGAGCGAGCGAGGCTGCGCCGTCGTCGTCATGCACACGCGCGGCACGCCGTTGACGATGCACGGGTTCGCGCACTACAGCGACGTCGCTGTCGAGGTCACCCGAGAGATCGCCGCGAGCCTGGCAGAGCTTGGTCTGCCCCCGGGAACGGTCGCCGTCGATCCCGGCATCGGCTTTGCGAAGGGGCCGGGGCACAACGAAGCGGTTCTTGCGCGATTGCCTCTGCTTCTTAACCTCGCGGCACCGATCATGGTCGGAGCATCACGCAAGGGGTTCATCGGCCGAATTCTGGAGCAGGCGGCACCAAAGGATCGCGGCCCCGGCTCGCTTGCCGCCGCCTTAACCGCGTGGCGAGGCGGCGCGCGTATTCTCCGCGTACATGACGTTGCCGAGACTGTGCAGGCTGTGAAATTATGCGACGCGGTGCATCTGGCGGGCTGAGCCGCGGTATAGCCAATGCACGCGCCGTCGCGCTGGAAGGATCGCCATGACCTCGACTCGTCGCTTGTTCGGAACCGACGGCATCCGCGGCAAAGCCAATGTGGACCCGATGACCGCCGAGACGGCCCTCCGGCTCGGGCAGGCAGCCGGGTTGATGTTCACGCGCGGGGCGCATCGTCATCGGGTGGTGATCGGCAAGGACACCCGTCTGTCCGGCTATTTGATCGAGCCGGCCCTGGTGGCCGGCTTCATCGGCGCGGGGATGGACGTGGTGCTGGTGGGACCACTGCCGACACCGGCGATCGCCATGCTGACGCGCAGCCTGCGCGCCGATCTGGGCGTGATGATCTCGGCCAGCCACAACCCGTTCGAGGACAATGGCATCAAGCTGTTCGGGCCGGATGGCTACAAGCTCTCCGACTCGACCGAGACGGAGATCGAACAACTGATGCAGGCGGGTGTCAGCGATCGGCTGGCGTCGCCGTCCCGGCTGGGGCGGGCAGCGCGTCTCGACGATGCCGCCGGCCGCTACATCGAAGTCGCGAAAGCAAGTTTTTCGCGTGGCTTGCGTCTCGACGGCCTGAAGATCGTCCTGGACTGCGCGAACGGTGCCGCATACCGCGTGGCCCCGACCGTATTGTGGGAACTGGGGGCCGACGTGGTGGCGGTCGGCGTGAGCCCTGACGGTTTCAATATCAATCGCGATTGCGGTTCCACCGTTCCCGAGAACCTCACGGCGGAGGTTCGGCGGCACGGCGCGAATCTCGGTATCGCGTTGGACGGCGACGCCGACCGGCTGATCCTAGCCGATGAAAAGGGTGCCATCGTCGACGGCGATCAGGTGCTCGCCCTGATCGCCCGGTCTTGGGCGCAGACCGGACGGCTCTCGGGTGGCGGCGTGGTCGCGACCGTGATGTCCAATCTCGGCCTGGAGCACTTCCTGGAGGCGATGGGCCTGACCTTGCATCGCGCCCGGGTCGGCGATCGCTACGTGGTGGAGCGGATGCGCGCCACCGGCTGCAATCTCGGCGGAGAGCAATCGGGGCATATGATCATGTCCGACTATGCCACGACCGGCGACGGGCTGCTCGCCGCTCTCCAGGTCCTGGCCGTGCTCATCGAGCGGCAGGGGCCGGCGAGCGAGGTGATGCAGGTGTTCCGGCCGCTGCCGCAGGTGTTGCGGAGCGTCCGGTTTTCCGGACCGTCGCCTCTGCAACACGCGGCCGTGCGCGCGGCCATTGCCGAGGCGGAGGGCTCGCTGGGCGCCACCGGACGGGTGCTGATCCGCGAGAGCGGGACGGAGCCGGTCATCCGGGTGATGGTCGAGGGAGAAGACGCGAACGAGGTGGCACGGCTGGTCGACACGTTGTGCGAGACGATCGCCGCGCGCGTCCCGGTGGCCTGAGTATCCGATGCGGGGTCGCGTGCTGGTCGTCGCCGGATCGGATTCCGGCGGCGGGGCCGGGATTCAGGCGGATATCAAGACGATCCTGGCGCTCGGCGCGCATGCGTCGACGGCCGTCACCGCGCTGACCGCTCAGGATACGCTCGGGGTTCACGGTATCCATCCCGTCCCCGCCGCATTCGTGGCGCAGCAGATGATCGTGGTTCTGCGCGATATCGGCGCCGATGTCGTCAAGACGGGCATGCTCGGCGACGCGGCGCTGATCGAAATGGTCTGCGAGACGCTCGATCTAGAGGCGGCGGGGACGCCGGTCGTGGTGGACCCGGTGATGGTGGCCAAAGGTGGGGCGGTGCTGCTTCCCGATCAGGCAATCGGCGCGCTTCGGGCCTTGTTGCTGCCACGTGCCGCGTTGCTGACACCGAACGCGCCGGAGGCGGCGGCGCTATCGCGGCTCGATGTCGAGGATGAGACTGGCATGCACCGCGCCGCCGAGGCGCTGCTTCGCCTCGGTGCGAGCGCGGTGCTGGTCAAGGGCGCCCATCTTCCCGGCGACGCGATCGTCGATATTCTGGCCACGGCGGAGGACACGGTGACGTTCCGCTCCGCGCGCATTGCGACACGGCACACGCACGGCACGGGATGCACGCTCGCCAGCGCCGTGGCTGCCGGACTGTCGCAGGGGATGAATCTCATCAGCGCCGTCACGCGCGCCCGGCAGTTCGTCGCGGCGGCAATTCACGCCGCGCCGCAGATTGGACACGGACACGGCCCGCTCGGGCACGACGTCACATTGCTGCCGGAGCGCCTGGCGATGTTGGCTGCTTCGTAGACCTTATTTCTTCGCGGTGCGTGTCGGCTTGACCGGCTTCTCGGGGCAGTCGACGAGAGCGATCGGCTGTACGATCGTCTTGCCCGCCGCGTAAACCGGCAGCTCCTTTCCGTCCTTCAGCGCCATTACCTCGTCGAACAGGCCGATCGTGCGATCGCAGAACAATGTACCGGATTGGATCCCGACCTGTGACTGCGAGTTGGCCAGTGAGGTGATGTAGTCGTCATGCGCCTTCTGGGCGCTGCGGCCGAAGGCGCGCTGGAAATAACTGTTCAGCGCCTTCTCCTGATTGACCAGGTCGGCGCGATAGCGTGTGACGAACAGATTGTATTTTGACTGCGCCTGGCAGGAGATCGCGGTCACCATGAGCTGGCTCTTCAGGCCAGTGATGTTGAACGCGGTCTTCTCCGGCGGACGAGCGCATTGGTCGGCCGACGCCGCGCCGGCTGCGAGATTGCCCGCCAATAGGCCGGCGGCGACAAGGGCGTTTAAGAGGGGTCGCATATTGGGCTCCGAGCCGGTCTGGTTGGGGGACGTCACGGACTGACGGTCGATCTGGCGCTTCCTGAACTTAAAGTCGAGGAAAATCGTCTACACGTCTGACGGCGAACGTAAACTCCTGCCGGGACTGTGACAGACCGATCTCTGGATCCGCCCTTGTCCGCAGCGTTCATGCGAGCGTGATAGCGTCGGGGCGGCCGCGCCGCAATTGGGCTTGCGTTGGCACGAGGTCTGCTAAGCTGTCACAAGAATTTTGCGAGCGCCGCCCGATGTCCGCCATGCTTGCCGTTCGCGTGGACCCTTTCGATGACTATGACGGGGGTCTGTATTTTTGCGAGCTGACGGGCAACCGTGACGGCGACGCCGGGGCGTGCGCGGCAGTACGGACCCGGCTTGCCACGATCGGGCTGGATGCGCTGCACGCGCGGGCGGCGGCGGCGGAGACCGAGCTGATCAACCTCGGGATCACGTTCACCGTTTACTCGGAGGCGACGGCGATCGACCGGATCCTGCCGTTCGACTGCATTCCGCGCATCTTGACGGCACGGGAGTGGACGCGCATCGAAACCGGCGTGAAGCAGCGGGTCGCCGCGCTGAACGCTTTCCTGCACGACATCTATCACGACCGGAAAATCCTGCGTGACGGGATCGTGCCGACCACGCTCGTGCTCGGCAACGCCAATTACCGGCCTGAGATGGAGCGGTTCCCGGTCCGCTTCGGCACCTATGTCCATATCTGCGGCACCGACATCGTGCGCGATGAACGCGGTGAGTTCCTCGTGCTGGAGGACAACGCCCGCACCCCGTCCGGCGTGTCCTATGTGGTCGAGAACCGCCATCTCATGAGCCGGGCGTTCCCTGACCTGATGGCCGGCATGCGCCTGCGCCCGGTCGATGATTATGGCCGCAGGCTGCTCTCGGCGATGTGCGAGATCGCGCCGGAAGGCATCGACGACCCACAGGTCGTGCTGCTCAGCCCCGGCATCTACAACAGCGCGTATTTCGAGCATGTGTTCCTGGCGCGCGAGATGGGCGTGCCGCTGGTCGAGGGTGCCGATCTGGTCGTCGAGGATGACCGCGTGGCCATGCTGACGGTCGGCGGCAAGAGGCCCGTCCACACGATCTATCGCCGGATCGGCGACGATTTCCTCGACCCGACGGTCTTCCGCGCCGACAGCATGCTGGGGGTGCCAGGGCTGATCGGCGCATGGCGAAAGGGCAACGTGACGCTCGCCAACGCGGTCGGTACCGGTGTCGCCGACGACAAGGCGATCTATGCCTACATGCCGCGCATCATCAAATACTACCTTGGCGAGGACGCGATCCTGCCGAATGTCGAGACCCATATCTGCGGCGAGCCGGAGGGGCTCGCGTATACGCTGGACCGGCTGGATAGCCTGGTGGTCAAGCCGGTGGGCGAGAGCGGCGGATACGGAATAACCATCGGGCCGCGCGCGTCGCGTGCGCAGTTGGAGACCGCGCGGGCGGCGCTGGTGGCCGATCCGGCCAACTGGATCAGCCAGCCGGTCATTTCGCTGTCCGTGGCCCCGACCCTGACCGAGGCCGGCATCCGGCCGCGTCACCTCGATCTGCGGCCGTTCGCGGTGACCGGTCGATCGACCTGGGTGCTGCCGGGTGGTCTGTCGCGCGTGGCGATGAAAGAGGGGAGCCTCGTGGTCAATTCGTCGCAAGGCGGCGGCTCCAAGGACACCTGGGTGCTCGCCGATGCCGCGTGATACGCCGCTGCTCGCGCGGTATGCCGAAGGCCTGTTTTGGATGGCCCGCTATCTGGAGCGGGTCGAGAACATGGCCCGCCTGCTGGACGTGACCGAAGGGTTCGAGAGTCCTGGTCGGGAGACGGAGTCCTGGTCGGGACTGATCCGGATCAATGCGGACGAGGAAGGATTCGGCAAGCGCGCGATCCCGCCGACGGCGGAGAACGTCAAGCGCTTCTACCTGACGGACGTCGGCAACCCGACCAGCATCCCCGCGTGTCTGGAGGCCGCGAGGACGAACGCGCGGGCGCTGCGGCCGCTGATCTCGACCGAGATGTGGATGCAGCTGAACATGTTCCATCGCGAGATGCTGGCCATCGCGCCGGACGATCTGCTGGGCGACCGGTTGAGCCGGCTGTGCGGTCGCATCAAGCTCGGCGTGCAGACCCACACAGGGATCACCGACGGCACGTTCTTTCGCGACCAGGGTTGGGTGTTCTACCAGCTGGGCCGGCTGATCGAGCGGGCGGACCAGACCACGCGGCTGTTGGACATCCGCTATCATCTGCTGGTGCCGGTCGCCGGCGAGGAGCGCCGCGTCGCCGAGTTGACGCAATGGGGCGGCGTGCTGCGCGCGGCGGCCGGGTATCACGCCTTTCGCCGGGTCGCGCCGGCCGGGTTCGGGCCGGCGGACGTGGTGGCGTTCCTGCTGACGGACGGGGCCTTCCCGCGCAGCGTGACGCTGTGCGTCGAGCAGATCGAATGGCTGTTGACGCAGTTGCGCGGCCGGTACGGGTTGCGCGGCACCGTCGCGTCGCTGGAGCGGGTGGAGGAATTGCGCGCCGGGTCTGCGCGGGCGGCCCGATCGAGCGAATCATCGCCGACGGGCTTGCATCAGTTTCCTCGACGGGGTGCAGCGCGATCTCATTCTGCTGGCCGGCGAGATCGGCACGGCGTTCTTCCGCGACTGGCGGCCGCTGGCCGACAAGCCGCCCGAACCGGCGACAATCGTGCCGATGCAAACGCAGTCGCAGGTGCAGACGAGGGCGGCGTAGCTATGTCATTGCGAGGAGCGAAGCGACGCGGCAATCCAGGGCCGCCCGCTGGAGCTTCTCGTGTTGGCCTGGATTGCCGCGCCGCCAAGAGGCGGCTCGCAATGACCAGGCAGGCGTGTCGAGACGGGATGAGTGCTGCTTAGAGTTCGAGTCTAATCAACAGGGGATGCAGGATGAACGACGACAGGTTCAAGTCCGCCGAGGCGACGGTCGCCGCGGCGCAAGGTTTCTCGAGGCGCGTGATGCTGGCCCGGTCGGCGGCACTCGGCGCGGTGGCGGCGATGGGGCCGTTCGTGGTGCGCCAAGCGCGGTCGTCGTCGGGCGCGCTTTCGATGCTGAACTGGGACGACGAGCAGCCGAACCCGCTGATCCCGGAGTTCGAGAAGGCCACCGGCATCAAGGTCACCACGACCCCGTTCAGCCAGAACGAGGAGCAGATCAACAAGCTGCAGGCCACCGCCGGCGAAGGGTTCGACCTGTGCCAGCCGACGCATGACCGCGCGCCGCAGTTCAAGGAACTCGGTCTGCTGGCGCCGTTCGACGAGAAGCAACTGGCGCTCGACAACGTGCTGCCGAAGCTGGCCGCGATCAGCGAGGATCTGTGGCGCTGGGATGGCAAGCTGTACCACACGCCGCATTGCTGGGGCAGCGAGGCGATTTCGTGGCGCACCGACAAGACGACGCTTGAGTATGCCACGTTGTCCTATGGGTCGCTGTGGGACGAGAAATACAAGGGCCATGTGCAGGGGCGGCCGCACTCGTTGCTGCTGGGGATCGGACTGTGGCTGGACCATTCCGGCAAGCTGCCGAGCAACCGCATGCTGGACGCCTACAAGGATCCCGACAGCATGAAGAAGATCTACGACCAGATTCTGCCGATCGCCTTGGCGCACAAGGCGTGGATCAAGCAATTCTGGGATTCCGGCGACACCACCAAGAACGGTTTGCTGGAGAACGACGTGGTGATCGGCCAGACCTGGGACGGCCCGCCGATCAGCCTGAAGAAGGCCGGCAAACCCGTCTCATACATGGCGCCGCAGGAAGGGGCGATTTCCTGGGTCGATGGCTGGGCGCTGACCACGGGTGCCAAGAACACCGAACAGGCCTACGCGTGGCTGCAGTGGGTTCACTCGCCCAAGGGCAGCGCGCTGGTCGCCGAGGGATCCGGCTACAACCCGGTGGTCAAGGGTGCCGACGCGCTGTTGTCGGACAAGGCCAAGTCGATCTTCAACGAGGCGTATCCCGAGGATGCGCTGTCGAAACTGTGGGCGCGACCGGCCGAGCCGTCATGGTTTGCCGAGCTGCGCACCCAGTACGCCGAGAAGTTCAAGGCGGCGTGACGGCCGACGTCGAACTCGATGCGGTGACGGTCCGCTTTGGCCCGTTCACCGCAGCCGAGGACATTTCGCTGCGGATCGCGCCCGGGGAGTTCTTCAGCTTCCTCGGGCCGTCCGGCTGCGGCAAGACGACGCTGCTGCGCACCATCTCCGGCTTCGTCGAGCCGACCGAAGGGGTGGTGCGTATCGGCGGGCGGGACATGCGCGGCATCGGCGCCAACAAGCGGCCGACCGCGCTGATTTTCCAGTCGCTCGCGCTGTTTCCGATGATGACCGTGACCGAGAACGTCGCCTACGGCCTGCGGGTGCGCGGTGTTGCGTCGTCCGCGCGCCAGCGCAAGGCCGAGGGATTGCTGGACCTTGTGGCGCTGGCCGACCAGGGCGGAAAGCGCATCGACGAGCTCTCCGGCGGCCAGAAGCAGCGCGTGGCCATCGCGCGCGCGCTTGCGGTCGAGCCGCAGGTGCTGCTGCTGGACGAGCCGCTTTCGGCCCTCGACCTGAAGCTGCGCCAGCATATGCGCAACGAGCTGCGGGCGATCCAGCGTCGCGTGGGCGTCACGTTCATCTATATCACGCACGATCAGGGCGAGGCGCTGACCATGTCGGATCGCGTCGCGGTGATGAACCGCGGGCGTATCGAACAGGTCGGCGAGCCGCGCGACATGTATGAGCGTCCCCGCACCGCGTTCGTCGCCGGTTTCGTGGGCGAGACGAACGCGGTGCCCGGCGTGATCTCGCAGGCCGACGCCGAGGCCGTCGTGCTCGATACCTCGCTTGGTCCCTTGCGGGCACTCAATCCGCGTCATCTGGCGCGGGGGTCGCGCGCGACACTGTTCGTGCGGCCGGAGGCGGTGGAGATCGAGTCCGGCGAGAACGCGATCGAGGCCCAGGCCAACGGCAGCGCGTACGAGGGCAGCCTGACGCACGTGAACTTCACCGCCGCCGGGGGCGTGGCCCTCGTGGCGACGCTGTCGCGCCAAGCGCCGCCCGCACCGGGCGAGCGGGTGCGTCTCGGGTTCGCGGAGCGCGACGCGGTGGTGTTGCCGGTTGAATAGGGTGTCTTCGTGGTGTGAGGGTGTAGCGACAACATGAACGCCGCCATCGGGCATTGGATCCTGCTCGCCGTGCCGTTCGCCGTAGCGGCCGCGTTCTGGCTGAACGCGAGACTCCATCCGCGTCCCGGCCCAACGTTCTTTGAACGCAACGGCGCGGCGGTGGGTGCCTACCTGATCGGCGGAGTTGCAATCTGGATGATGTTGCTGATCCTGTTGCCGCAACTTTCGATGGTGGAATTGTCGTTCCGGCCGAAACTGCCGCCCGCGCAGACAGGCGGGCCGCTCGATCTCTACACGCTCGACAACTACCGCTATTTCCTGTTTGGCAGCGCGACCAGTACCGCGTCGTGGAATTCGACGCATCTCTGGGCGTTCGTCATCACCATCGTCGCCAGTGTCGTGGTCACTGCGATTGATCTGGCGATCTGCTACCCGATCGCCTTCTACATGGCGAAAGTCAGCCCGCCCGGCCGGCTGCGCATCCTGCTGCTGCTGCTGATCCTGCCTTACTGGGTCAACGAAATCCTTCGCGCCTTCGCGTTCCGGGTGATCTTCGGCTCCGGCGGGATCCTCAACAAAGGACTGCTCGGCGCGAGAGTGCTCGACGCCCCGATCGATTTCCTCGGCAACAACGTCGCCCTCTATGTCGGGCTGACCTATGCTTACGTGCTGTTGATGCTGTTTCCGCTCTACAACGCGATCGAGAGTCTGGCCAAGGACCAGATCGAGGCGGCGCGCGACCTCGGAGCGCCCTGGTGGCGCATCCATCGCGACATCGTGGTCCCCCACGCCAAACCCGGCATCGCGTCCGGCTGCACCCTGGTGTTCATGCTGTGCTCAGGGGCGCTGGCGGCGCCGCTGATCCTCGGTGGGCCACGCACGCTGTGGTTTACGCCGATCGTCTACGACCGGTTCTATCAGGCGTTCAACTGGCCGCAGGGGTCTGCCTACGCGCTGGTGCTGCTCCTGACCTGTGTCGCCTTCGTGCTGCTGGTGCTCCGAGTCAGCCGACTGAGCCTTGGCGAGATTACGAAATGAACCGGCTGGCGATTTGGCTCTATCTGGCGAGCTTCTTCACCTTTCTGCTCGGGCCTTTGGTGGTGCTCGCGATCACCGCGTTCAACGTCGAGAGCTATCCGACCGTACTGCCGTTTCGCGAATTCACCTGGCAATGGTTCGCGGCGCTGGCAGAGGACGACGCGGTCCTCTACGGCCTGCAGAACAGTTTTCGCATTGGCCTGTTCGTTGTCGTGCTGTCGGTGCCGCTGGGTCTGGCGGGCGCGCTCGTGATGCAGCAGGTCGATGGCCGGGTCCGCGGCCTGTATTATTTGGTCGTCGTGTCGCCGGTGCTGACGCCGGGCGTCATCATCGGCATCTCGACGGTGATCTTCTGGCGCGACATGACCGGACTGACCGGCACGCGGTTCCTATACAACGGCACGCTGCTGACCGTTCTAGGCCAGTCGAGCTTCATCGCATCCTATTGCATGCTGGTGTTCCTCGCGCGCCTGCAACGGTTCGATCGCGCGCTCGAGGAAGCCGCACTGGATCTTGGTGCCAGCCGCCCGCAGGTGTTCCGGCACGTTCTGCTGCCGTATCTTCGACCGGCCGTGCTGTCGGCTTCCGTCCTGGCGTTCCTGTCGAGCTTCGAGAACTACAACACGACGACGTTCGCGATTCTGGCCGACAAGACGCTGACCACCGTGCTGGCCGGACGGGTGCGGCAGGGGGTGTCTCCATCGGTCAGCGCACTCGCCGTCATCATCGTCGCCGTCACCTTGGTGGGCGCCGTGGCGGCCGAGGCGCTGCGGCGGCGGCAGGCGGCGCGCAAGCGGGTCGTGGCGCGTGAGGCCGAACGGGTCGACGCGGAGATCGCGGGCGCGACGGCCTAACGCACCTCGATGCGGACCACATCACGCACGTTGCGTGCGCCATGCTTGTCGCCGGGCACGACGAGACGCAATTCCCCGGCGCCGATCTTCTGGCCGTCCTTCATCGTGGCGAGGACGACCTGCTTGTCCTCGAAATCCGGATCGATCTCGGCCAGCCCCAGCAGCGCCTTGTAGCCGTCGCGGCCGGTCACCACCACGCTATGCGAGGTCCGGGTCTTGCCCTCGCCTTCCGGGATCATGTCGCTGGCCTCGATGACCGACCAGAGCAGGGGGCCGCGGAAGCGCCCCTGCTGCGGCCCGCTGCCGGTCTGGAAGGCGACCGACACCTCGACCGAGGGCAGGGTCGCGAGGTCGAGCGGGTGGGTCTGCTCGATCTGCCGCGCGACGATGACGGATTGGGCGCTCGCCGGTAGGCTTGCCGCGAGAAGGAAGGCGGCGGCCAGCCAGTTGCGCATCAGGTCAGACCGCGACCATGACGTCGGACGCCTTGATCACCGCGGTCGCCTCGTCGCCGACCTTCAGGCCAAGCTCGTCGACCGCCTCGTTGGTAATGGAGGAGGTGATGGTGACGCCGTTGCCGATGTCGATGGCGACATGGGCGGTGGTCTGGCCCTTCTCGACCTTGGTGACGCGGCCTTTGATCTGGTTGCGGGCGCTGAGTTTCATCGTGGACTCCCTAGCGTGTAGGAGGCCGCTATAGCGCGTTCATCGCAACGGGGCGAGGGCGGTGAAAGCAACCATTTATGTAACCACAAAAAGGTGTTGCCAAGCTCCTTCTTGTTGCTACAAATATGGGTGGAGATCGAGTTCGACCCGAATAAGGATGAGATCAACCGCGCGAAGCATGGCGTCTCGCTGACCCTGGCCGCAGGCATGGAATTCGCGACCGCCATGATTCAGGTGGATGACCGGTACGATTACGGAGAAGCGCGATTTCAGGCGATCGGGGTTGTATCCGGACGCCTGTATCTTCTCGCCTTCACCATGCGCGGGGAGATCGTTCGGGCCATCTCCTTGAGAAAAGCCGATGGTAAGGAAACAAGACGCTATGCCGAGTCGCAAGCGACCCTCCCACATTTCGCAGAAGGACTGGGATGAGGCGGAAATCCCGGAGTGGACGGACGCTGATTTCGCACGGGCGAAGCCGTTCAGCGAGGTATTCCCCGAACAATACAAGCGGATGGGGCGTCCGCCGGTCGTCACGCCAAAGGTGCATATCGGATTTCGGCTCGCGGCCGACGTGGTCGCCGGCGTTCGCGCGACCGGCAAGGGCTACAACGCGCGCGTCGAGAAGGTCTTGCGGGAGGCCCTGGTGAAGGGGCTGCTGTGATCCGTTCCGGATAAAGTTCGGCGACAAGGACCGGAGCGCGGGCGAGGCGGGCCGCAGGCATTTTTCGTCCCGACGGCGCGCGCCCTCTGCCGCCGCCGCCTTTCCCGCAATCTTGTGAACGGAGCCATTCCCGGGTCCCTTGCCCCAACCCGCCGTGTTGTCCTGTCGTCGGCGCTCTCCGGCGGCGCCGTGCTGGCCGCCGCCGCCCTTGCGCCCGCCGAGGCCGGCTCCGCCGCGCCCATTCCGAAACTTCCGGAAGGCAACGCCTTCGCCACCGCAGGCGCCGCGCCGAAGACCAGCGTTCCGGTCCACACGGTCAGCACCCTAAAATTCGAGGCGGTGACGGCCGAGAACTTCGCGCCGTTCGGCGTCGTGCTGACCGACGCCGGCCGCACCCGCCTTCCGATCAACACCTATGGCGACAAGCTCGACCTGTATCGCGAGAATTTCGAGACCGACCAGCCCACCGAATGGTTCATCGTGCGCGGCCGGAATCGCGGCACGAGCGTGCTGTTCCTGGAGCGGCATCAGCAGCTGACCCAGACCTTCATTCCGGTCGGCGGCCATGGTTCCTGCGCTCGACGAGGTCCGGGCGTTCTGGGTGCCGGGCGACAGCGCGATCCAGATCCACCGGGCGACGTGGTATGAAAACCCGATGCCGAAGGTGGACGGCACGATCGGCCCAGGCGTCCGCCAGTGAGCGAAAGCCCACCTTGCGCTCCGTCACTTGCGCCAGCACGTTCAGCAGGTCGCGGGTGGATCCCGCCAGCCGGTCGAGGGCAGCGAGGACTTTGCGCAGCTGCGCCCGGGCGGTCTTTTCGACCGACGCCACCTCGCGGAACACCTTTATCGCTCCGGCGGTCATCGGCGCGGCAACCTGTGCCGTCATGCTTTGCCAGTCCGTCAATACGCGTGTATACACGCAAATCATACCTTTGTTATGCATCAGACTTATGCACCGAAAAAGCCCGATTGAACCAGCAGCCTCAATCTGGTGCGAAATTCCTGATGTATGCGCGAGACCCATAGGCAATTCCGTCAGTAATCTCCGGATTCAGTCCGGGACGACACCGCGCACGGCGCGGATAATCATCGGGAAAATCCGGTGCCCATCCGGAGATCCAGCCAAATAGCCCGCTCGGACGTGCCGTTCGATTTCGCTGCGCACGCTGTCCGAGAGTTGCTTTAGCCGTATAGGGAGTCGTCCCTGACCACCGGTGAACGTCGCCCAATAGTCAGCGAAGGAGGGGTACTCACAATCGATGACCAACGGCATCTCCACTACGTCGCTGAGCCCGATCTTTCTCCACAGCGCTGCCTGCTTGTTCGCCGCTACAAGTGGATGCGCTTTCGCTGCATCTCTCATTCCACTTATGACGTCGTCAAGCACGGCGGCCGTATCCCAAACCAGTGAGAAAATTGGGAAACCCCAATAGTCATGCACGCCAGACGCTACCACACCCCCACGACGCACAACCCGCCGCATCTCGAAAGCCACCTCCTCAACCTCGGGAAGAATGTCCAAGACCAACGTCGAGAAACTGGCGTCGAAGGTGCCCTTCCCGAAGCGCATCTGGCGGATGTCGCCGAGTTCGTAGGCGATATTTAAGTGCGAGCGATGTTGACGGGCACCGCTTAGATACGGTTCCGAGGCATCAATTCCAGTCACCATAGCACCGGCCTCCGCCAGTGCTTTTGTCAGCACTCCTGTGCCGCATCCGACGTCGAGCACACGAGTTCCAGGACTGACGCCGGCAAATGTCAGAAAAGGTCCAGTTAGGCGCTCGCTCCATCGTCCCATGAAGTGTTCATATTGGACGGGGTCGGTGGCGGCCCATTTCGTTTGTGCCGGCTGCATACGAGCCCCTTGCTCAGACTTTGGAGTCTAGGCTAACCACGTCGCACCGATGACGCCAACCCTGCCAGTGGTCGTCGGCACGCGAAGTGGTGGGTACGGATGTCTGGTCGGCGGGTTGGCAAGCGCGCCACCGTTGCCGAGCTTCCCACTTACGCGACAACGGAAATTCCCGGACAATCAGTGGTCACGGTGTGGTGCAAGATTCTTGATTTGCACTACAGGATGCGTTCCCTTGATCGCACCAATCCGTGTCGAGGCACTGATGCTAGACATGCACATCAGCTACCGTCTCGCAACGGTCGAGGACCTCGAACCCGCCATGCGAATTGTGCAGGACGCCTACAATGACCTGCGGGTGCGCCACGGCCTTGCGGCGAACATTTCGCAAAGCCTGCCGCTGTTTCAGACCATCTCCTTGGGCGAGCCCTCCTCCAGCCTATGGGTTGCTGAGGCAGAGGGCATATTGCAGGGCTTCGCCTTCTCTTGGATGCGGCAGCGATTCTGGTTTCTCTCGCAACTCTTCGTTCGCCCCGGTGCGCAGGCCAAGGGCATCGGTCAGGCAATGCTTACGAGGACCCTGCGGCACGCGGCGGAAAGCGGCGCTGCAAATCGCGCACTCATCACCATGGCCTACAACACGGCCTCGACGGGCCTCTACATTCAGAACGGGCTGTACCCGCGCGAGCCGCTGCTGCGGCTGGTAGGATCGGCCTCGGTGGTGATGGCGCGGATCGGCACTCCGGCCCTTGAGGCTCGGCCAATCGAGCCCGAGCCCCGCATTTGCGATTGGCTTAGCCACATCGACGAGGAGGTACTTGGCTTCCGGCGTGAGTCGCACCACGCCTTCCAACTCCGCGTCGCGGCACGTGCGCTGCGCATCGAGCAGGCAGGGCAACCGGTGGGCTACGCCTACGTCTCGGCGGCCGGTCATATCGGCCCGCTTGCCGTCTTGCCCGGCACCGACTTGGGGCAGGCTATTCGGGCGGTTCTGCGTAGCGCTCTGGAGTTGAAGTCACCGCAACTTTCGATGGTGGTTCCCGGTCGGGCTGACCGCACGCAGGATGCAGCCTTTGGATTGGGCTTTCGGATCGACGAGCCTTTCGTCCTACTCTCCGCCCGGCCATTTGGTGACTGGTCACACTATCTGCCGAGCAACCCGGGTTTTATGTGACGCCAGCACCTCGCCCGGGATAGACGATCTGGTCGGTTGGGAGACCTGATGGTGATATATCCGAAGGGATCGCTCGCGGCCTGCCACGGGCGAGCTGATTTTCCCCCAATCCTGCCCCGCCTGTGTTGCGTCCGCGGTCGCCGCAAGCGAACGCCGGTCTATTTCGCCGGACATCGCGAACATTGCAGCGGCGCTAATACGAGTGGATAACTGTGTATCGGAAATCTTGATACACCCAATGTTTGACTTTGAGGCCGTCTCTGAATGAAGCCGGAACGAGAGAAAGGCGAGACTTTGGCGGGGTTAGGCCTACTGGTGGCCTTCCGGAGGCGAGAGTTAGACCACTCACTTTCTGCCAATGATGTCCGTTCCGACTTCATTCAGAGTCAGACTCTCAGGCATATTGGGAGTACCATGTCGCTCGCGCGCGTGATGGTCTGCGCTGCGGCAGTGCGTAGATCTCGACATTGCCCGGACCGAAATACTTTCGATCCGCGCCGTCACGGGCGTCGCGGCAACACTTTCTCCGGCTTCTATCTGAACACCCGACTTGGCGTTGACAGCAGGATCGTCCCGATGTCCGTGCAAGAATATCGTTGCGACAGCTCCGTGCTGCAGCACTTCTCGCAGAATCGGTGGATGGATGCCTGCTTCGGTCATGCCTATATCGACGCGGCTAGCCGCCCCGCCTCAAGCCACCAGCGCCGCCCGCTCGGCACTCGCCCGCATCCAGGCCGTAGCCGAGCCTTCGTCGAACAATTCCGTCAGCTTGCTCATCATCGTGCCGCCCAGTTCCTCGGCGTCGACGATGGTCACCGCGCGGCGGTAGTAGCGGGTGACGTCATGGCCGATACCGATGGCGATCAATTCGACCGCATCACGGCTTTCGATATCGCGGATCACCTCGCGCAAATGCCGCTCCAGGTAGTTGCCCGGATTGACCGACAGCGTGCTGTCGTCGACCGGCGCGCCGTCGCTGATGACCATCAGGATCCGCCGGTGCTCCGGCCGGTACAGCAGGCGGCGATACGCCCACATCAGCGCCTCGCCGTCGATGTTCTCCTTCAGCAACCCCTCGCGCAGCATCAACCCCAGATTCTTGCGCGCCCGGCGCCATGGGGCGTCGGCGGATTTGTAGACGATGTGGCGAAGATCGTTCAGCCGCCCCGGGTTGCGGGGTTTGCCCTCGGCGACCCAGCGCTCGCGCGAGGACCCACCCTTCCAGGCCCGCGTGGTGAACCCCAAAACCTCGACCTTGACGGCGCAGCGCTCCAGCGTTCGCGCCAGGATATCGCCGCACATCGCGGCCACGGTGATCGGCCGGCCGCGCATCGAGCCGGAATTGTCGATCAGCAACGTGACGACCGTGTCGCGGAAATCGGTGTCGCGCTCTCGCTTGTATGACAGCGACAGCAGCGGATTGACGACGATCCGGGCCAGACGCCCGGCGTCGAGCATCCCTTCCTCCAGGTCGAACTCCCACGCCCGCGTTTGCTGGGCGAGCAATCGCCGTTGCAGCCGGTTGGCGAGCTTTCCGACCACGCCCTGCAGATGCTGCAATTGTTGGTCGAGCTGCTGGCGTAGCCGGCTCAGTTCGTCGGCGTCGCACAGATCCTCGGCGGAAATCTCCTCGTCGAACTGCCGGCTATAGGCCCGGTATAGACTCTCCGGGTCGGCATTGGGGCGTTCGCGGCGGGGCTGCGGCCCGCCCGGCCGATCCTCTGTCTGCGCCGCGGAGTCGTCGTCCTCGGCCTCTTCGTCGGGCTGGTCGTCGGCACTCTGGCCGTCCACCTGCTCCGGCTCGGCACCCAGAGTCGCCTCGGTCTCGCTCTGCTCCTGGCCCTCGCCTTGCTGGCTTTGATCCTGCTCGCCGGCCTGCTCGCCCGGGTCCTCGGTCTCCTCGGAGGGTTCGGGCTCGGCCTCGATCTCCGCCTCGGCCATGTCCATGGCGGCCAGCAGGCGGCGGGCGGCGCGGCCGAATTTCGACTGGTCATCCGCGTATTCCGACATCTCCACAAGTGCTGCCTCGGCTTGCGGCCCAAGCATCTCGCGCCAGCGGTCGAGCACCGGTCCGGCGGTGTGCGGGCTCGCCTCGTCGAGCAGCCGCTCGCGCGCCAGGAGAGCGAGCGCGGACGCCGCCGGAAGCTGCTCGCGCCGCGTCATCCGTTCGTACCCCTCGGCCTCGCACTCCTCGGCGAGACGGGCGCGCAAGTTGGCGGCGACCCCGGACATGTTCCGGCTGCCGACCGCCTCGATCCGCGCCTGTTCGAGCGCGTCGAACGCGTCGCGCGCCTCCCGCTGCTGCGGCATCCGGGCGGCATGCACGGCGTCGTCGTGGTGACGCAGGCGCAGCGCGACGCTGTCGGCCGCACCCCGCAGTCGCGCCATTTCGCCGGCCGGCAGCGCTCTGGTCGGCAGCGGCAGGCGGGCGCGCTTTCCCGACACGCCGGAGGGGCCGGGCTGGAAGGCCACCTGCACGTCCGGAACGCCGGCCACCGCCCGCAACGCACCGGCGGTCGCTCGCTTGAAGTCCTCGGTCCGGGCGGAGTCTTTCGGCGGGATCGTCATCGCGACCCTACCCGGCGCGGCGCACCAGACCGCCCGCCATGCCGCCGGTCGGCAATTCCTCGTTGAAGCAGCGCTGGTAATACTCGGCCACGGTACCCCGCTCCGCCTCGTCGCATTTGTTGAGGAAACTGAGCCGGAACGCGAAGCCCACGTCGGTGAAGATCCGCGCGTTCTCGGCCCAGGTAATGACCGTCCGGGGGCTCATGACGGTCGAGATATCGCCGTTGATGAAACCCGCACGGGTGAGGTCGGCCAGCGCCACCATGCTCTCGATCCGGCGGCGGGCCGCCTTGTCCGCCGGGTCGATCGCCATCTTGGCAATGATGATCTCGGTCTCCTCGCCATGCGGCAGGTAGTTCAGGCTGGCGACAATGTTCCAGCGGTCCATCTGACCCTGGTTGATCTGTTGTGTGCCGTGATACAGGCCGGTCGTGTCACCCAGGCCGACCGTGTTGGCGGTCGCGAACAACCGAAACGCGCCGTGCGGCCGGATCACCCGGTTCTGGTCGAGGAGGGTCAGCCGCCCCTCGACCTCCAGCACACGCTGTATCACGAACATCACGTCGGGACGGCCGGCATCGTATTCGTCGAACACCAGGGCGCAGGCGTGCTGCAGCGCCCAGGGCAGGATGCCTTCGCGGAACTCGGTGACCTGCTTGCCGTCTTTTAGAACGATCGCGTCCTTGCCGATCAGGTCGATGCGGCTGATGTGGCTGTCGAGGTTGATGCGAATGCATGGCCAATTCAGCCGGGCGGCCACCTGCTCGATATGCGTGCTCTTGCCGGTGCCATGATAGCCCTGGATCATCACCCGGCGATTGAACGCAAAACCGGCCAGGATCGCCCGCGTGGTCTCCTTATCGAAGCGGTAGGCTGGGTCGACCTCTGGGACATGCTCGCTCGGCTGGCTGAAGGCGGGGACGTGGGCCCCGAACTCGACGCCGAAGACCGCGCGGGGGTCGACCGTGGTGTCGGGCATGCCGGCCCCTCCGGCCGAGCGGGCGTCAGGGCGAGTGTCGGACAGCGGGGTCACCTTGTTCATCAGCCGAAAATCCTGCGAGGAGGCAGCGCCATAGTAGCCCGCGCGAGGCTCCAGGGTGAAGCCATGCCGCGCCGCACACCACCCAGCGTATCCGGGGTCATCCGGTCGCGGCCATCGGCGACGGCGGGGAGAGCCTGCCTCGCACCGCGGCATAGGCGATGTTGATGTCCTTCAGCCTCTCCTCGGAGGCACGGTCGCCGCCGTTCGCGTCGGGATGATGCCGCTTCGCCAGCTCCTTGTAGCGTTGTTTGACGAGATCGAGGGTGACCGGCCACGCGAGCCCCAGCGTGGCCAGCGGCTCTCGCAACTCGGTCGGTGCCTCTTCCACGGGACGGTCCGGACGGCGGTGGCCGCCCATGCCGGCATTCAGCACGTGAAGCGGGTCGCGCAGCATGTCGGCATCGAGCCGTCCGCCCAATTGTCCCATCGGCCAGGTGGGGCGCTGCCAGCCGGTGTCGGCGCGAACCTGCGCCTCGATCTGGCCGGGCGACATGCCCTTGTAGAAGTCCCAGGTCGCGTTGTAGGCCCGCACATGGTCGAGGCAAAACCACCAGTAGTCGTTGAGTGCGTCGCGGGATTTCGGCGCGCGATACTCGCCAGGCGCGGCGCAACCGGGCATGTCGCAGGGTCGGCCCGGTGCGGCCGGATCGGGCGCGTAAGCCCGGGGGCGCGTGGGGCGGCGGGTCATCCGCCACTAGATGCGGCGACGCCGTCGATTTGGAAAGAGGGCGCATGAACCGCGCGGACCGGATTGCCGAACGTCTGCGCGAGCGCTTTGCGCCGTCCCTTATGGAGGTGCGCGACGACAGTCGCCTGCATGCCGGACACGCCGGCGCCGCCCCGGGCGGGGAGACTCACTATCACGTGACACTGATCAGCGCCGCGTTTGAGGGGATGGGTCGGGTCGATCGCTCTCGCTCCGTCCATGCGGCCTTGGCGGAGGAATTGGATTCCGGCCTGCACGCGCTCGCGCTGACCCTGCGCACGCCCGACGAGGCGGAAAGAAATAAGTAACGATCAGCACGCATACTCTGGCGGTCAGCACCGGAGCATGCGCGTATGTCCAGCCGTCTCGTGAACCGAAACGTCCTGACGGTCGACCGGCGTACCAGCATGCGACTCGAGCCAGAATTTTGGAACGCCCTGCAGGAGATCTGCGCGCGAGAGGCGCTGAGCCTCAGCGCCCTGGTGCAACGGCTGGAGAGCGAGCGGGATGCCGCGGGACGGACCAGCACGGTGCGGGTTCATGTGCTCAACTATTTCCGTGCCGCGGCGACAGAGGCAGGTCATAGAGAGGCGGGACACGGGGAGATGACAACCTCAGCCTGACACACGGGAGCGTCAGGAGCCTGTATGCTCGGCAGCGACCGGTGCGGAGAACCGACTCGCGCCGAACGGTGCGGAGTCTACCGAGGAGATCTCGCCGTCAAGTATCAGCTGGCCGATCAGTTGACCAGCCGCCGGCGCATGCATCAGGCCCGTTCCTGAAAATCCAAGCGCCGCATAGAGCCCGTCCGCCAATCGATCGATGATAGGGTGCCGACCAGGCGTCGTCGGATAGAGCCCGGCCCATCCGTGCCGGACCGACGCGTTATGGTCGACCACGCCGAACACGCGCCCGGCCACCGCCAGCACATCGCGCGTCCAGTCTGGATCCGCCCGGGGTGAGTAGCCGTCGGGATCGGCCGGCAGCTCATGCCCCAAAAAGCCGCCCACCAGCACCAGCCCCGGCACATCGCTACGAAGGTGAACCTGGTCGCAACTCGTGCCGATGGGCGGCCACTTCGCGGCTCAGCCCAGGCGGACCAAGAAGCCCGGCTCCCCATGGTCCCGTCGCGAGCACGACCGCCTCCGCCCAGATCGTACCCGCTGTCGTATCGACACCCGTCACGCGAGGGCCGGTCGTCCGAAGATTCAGACAGTCGGTTCCGAGGTGGGCCGCAACGCCCGAGTCGATTGCCATGCGGAACAGCCCGTCGACGATCCGGTGTTGATTTGCCCAACCATCGCTCTGCCGGAAGCTTCCGGCAACGAAGCCGCGTCCGGTCAGCGCGGGCCACCGCCGGCCGGTGGCGTCGCCGTCCAAGTAGAGGCTGTCCACATCAAGACTGTGCTGCAGGGCGACTTGCTGACGCAGGACGTGCGCATTGTTCTCGGAGTGAGCCAGAAACAGATAGCCGATAGGCCGGAACAAGGGGTCGACCCCCGAACGGTCCTTGAACCGCTCCCAGAATGGCGCGGCGATCTTCGACAGCTCGATATTGGCCCTGGTTCCAAACTGCTGCCGGATGCCGCCGCCGGTACGCGTCGAGTTGGCGCCACCCGCGAGACCGCGCTCGACCAACGCGACGCGCCGGCCACGCGTGGCAAGAGCGGCACGACCACGTCGGTGCTCGCCAGACCGAAAATGTTAGCCGTCCCCTGGCCGACCGAGTCAGCTTGCGGTCCGTCGGCTGAATTGAGCATCAGCTGGGCGGGGCTCACGAGATCGGTCAGGCGCCAACGTGTTCAGGCGCCAACGTGTTCAGGCGCCAACGTGTGTGGAGATCGGCCTCTCCTCGTTGGACAGGACCGAGTATGCCGCCAAGCCGAAGGAACCACAAGCGCCATACAAAAGCCTACGCTGGCTCCCCCACCGCCGGCGCATAGCCCAGACCCGCGATCAGCGCGCCAACCTCGGCGATCGCCATCTCCGCCGCCTCCCCATCGACACCCTTGGCGACGATGGCCACACCGCGGCTCTCCGGCCGCTCGTACGGGTAGCTGCCGAGGTCCAGCGCCGGATATCGAGCCTGCACGTCCGAGAGGCCCGCGGCGATCTGACCTTCAAGCAAGCCGGTCGCATGGACTGCGCGGGAGATAACGGGCCGGCCTCGTGGCAGGCGCGGGGAGAGGCTCTCGAACATCGATTGCATGATGCGCGGCACGCCGGCCATGACGTGCACGTTGCCGATCGAGAAACCCGGCGCGAACGAGACGGCGTTCTCGATTGGAGTGACGCCCCGCGGCATCGTGGCCATCCGCTGCCGCGCCGTATTGAACTCGCCCGGCGCATACCGCGCCTCCATCGCCGCCCAGGTCGGGGCATGCGGCTCCCACGGCACGCCGAACGCGGCGGCGATGCACTCCGACGTGATGTCGTCATGCGTGGGGCCGATGCCGCCGGTCGTGAAGACCTGGTCGAACCGGGCCCGAACCTCGTTGATCGTGCCGATGATGGTGTCGGCGACGTCGGGGATGATGCGCACTTCGCGAAGCGGCAGCCCAAGGTCGCCCAGCCGGCCGGCGAGAAAGTGGATGTTGGCGTCGCGGGTCCGGCCGGACAGCACTTCGTTGCCGATCACCACCAGGCACGCGGTTGGGTTGTCGTTCATGGAGCCCCTCACAGAAAATCGCGCAGCAGCGGCACGAGCGGCCGGTCGGCGGCCGGCATCGGATACTCCGCAAGCGTCTCGGGCCGCACCCAGGCCAGCGTCTGCCCCTCGCGCGGCGTCACGACACCCTTCCAACGGCGGCAGAGATACAGCGGCATCAGCAGGTGGAACGTGTCGTAGGGATGGCTTGCGAAGGCGAACGGCGCCATGCAGGCGCGGGTCACGTCGATTCCGAGTTCCTCCTTTAGCTCGCGCTTGAGGGCGGCCTCGGGTGTCTCGCCCGGATCGAGCTTCCCGCCGGGGAATTCCCATAGTCCGGCCATCTTCTTGCCCTCCGGCCGGCGCGCCAGAAGAACGCGGCCGTCGGCATCGACCAGGGCGCAGGCGGCGACCAGAAGCAGCGGCTTGGCGGATTTCTTTGGCGCCGGCGGCAGCTCCACGTTCGCCGCCGCGACGTCCGGCACTCCGAACAGATCGTCGCGGCTGAGCTCGAATCGCAGCACGCGGTGTTCACCGCCGCGCGCCACGAACAGCTCCACGCCCTCGCCGGTATGGCGGAACCCAACGCGCCGCAGCACGGCGTGGGAGGCAGCGTTGTCGGTGGCCGCATCGGCCATAAGCCGATCGAGATCCAGATTGGCCAGCGCCCAGCTCGCCAGGCGCCGTACGGCTTCGGTGGCCACGCCGCGCCCCCACAGGCGACGGCCGACCCAGTAGCCGATCTCGCCGACCCTCTCTTCCGGGTCGACATGCATGGAGATGCCGCCGACCAGCACCTCGGCCCCGGCCTCCTGCCCGGTGATGGCGAGGTGGTAGGACAAGCCCTCGGCGATGCGGGCCGATGCCTCCGCAATGAAGCGATCCGCTTCGGCACGGGCATAGGGGAAGGGCACGGCCGCGAGGTCACGGCAGACTTGCCAGTCGTTCAGCAGCCGGTGCAGCGACGGCGCGTCCTGGGCGGTGAACGGCCGCAGCGTCAGGCGGTCGCTGGTCAGCGGCGCGAAGGTCACGACGTCCATGCGCATCGCAGTGCCCGATGGCGCGACGCCGGGCAAGCGCCCCGCATCGGCTTAGCGTGCGACACGCGCGATGCCGAGACAGATGTTTCGCGAAACGCGGGAATGGTCGGAGTAAGAGGATTCGAACCTCCGGCCCCTGCGTCCCGAACACAGTGCTCTACCAGGCTGAGCTATACTCCGATGGTGCGGACATAGACCGCCGGCGGCATGGGGGCAAGCCTCTCACAGCCGCTCGGAGTCGGCCTCGGCCGGGGCGGGCAGGCGCGTCAGCCGGGCGATCAGCGCCGGGACGCCCGCGATCACTTCGTACAGGGCGCGCGCCTCCGGCCGGGCGAAGCCGCTTTCGATGATCGCCTCGATCAGGCCGACCAGCGGACCCGCGCTGCCGGCCACGTCGCAGATGAGGATGGGTTTGTCGTGCAGCCGCAATTGCCGCCAGGTCAGGATCTCGAACGCCTCGTCCATCGTGCCGAGGCCCCCGGCGAAGATGACGAACGCGTCCGACAGCTCGAACATGCGCTGCTTGCGGCTGTGCATGCTGTCGGTGACGATCATCTGGTCGACACCGTCATGCGCGACCTCCCATTTCGTCAGGAATTCCGGGATCACGCCGATCACCCGCCCACCGGATGCCAGCGCGCCGTCGGCCACCGCGCCCATCAGCCCGATGCGCCCGCCGCCATACACGAGGCGGATACCGGCCTCCGCCAAACCTTGGCCCAGCGCCGTGGCCGCTCGCGCATACATGTCGGCTTCGCCGGGGCTGGCACCGCAGAACACGGCGACCGAGGTGATCTGCTGCATGCGGCGTCTCTCCTGACTTCTCGCCCGATGTGTCCCGGCGCGCCGCGACAGGCAAGCCCGGTCATCGCAACGCGGTGGACGTGGGCCATGTCTTGCCGCGACACTGGGCGACCATCCGGGGAGGACATATCATGCGTCTGCGACTGGCTGCCGCGACCGCCGCGATCGCGATTTTGGGGGGGCTGGCCTATGCCGCGACGCCCGACGAGATCATCGCTCAGCGACAGGCCGGCTATAAGCATATTGGCGACATCGTCGATGCGATGAAGACGTCGGTGCAAGGCGGCACGGACGTCATCGTCTATGCCGGCCCGGCCAAAGAGATTGCCGACTGGGGTCGCAAGCTGGTCGGCCTGTTCCCACCGGGCACCGAAAAGGGACATGACACCAAGGCGCGGCCGGAAATCTGGACGAATCGGGCGGATTTCGACGCCAAGGCAGCCGATATGGTGGTCGAGGCCGACAAGTTGTCGACGGTCGCAGCCAGCGGCGACAAGGCGGGGTTCGCCGCGCAATTCAAGGCCATGGGGGGCAAGTGCTTCGCCTGCCACCAGAACTATCGCTACAAATCCTGACGAAATCGCCACGTTCTCGGCCTTCGTCGCCACGCTGGGGCGCGGGCCGGGGCGATCGCGGGCGCTGACCCGGGCGGAAGCCGACGCCGCGTTCTCGATGGTGCTGCAGGGTCGCGCCGATCCGCATCAGGTCGGCGCATTCCTCATGCTGCTGCGCTATCGCGGCGAGGATCCGGAGGAGATTTCAGGACTCGTCGACGCCGCGCGGCGGCATGCCGGAATTTCCGGCCCGCTCGGGGTGGATCTGGACTGGCCGAGCTACGGCGCGGGGCGGACGCGCGGCGAGCCTTGGTATCTGCTGGCCGCGCTCGCCTTGGCGCGATCGGGCGTGCGCGTGCTGATGCACGGCACCAACGAGTTCTCCGCGGGCGTTTCGGCGGAACAAGGGCTGGCGGTGTTGGGGTTGCGTCCGGCCGAGAGCCTCGGCGCGGCGCGGGAGGCGATCGAGCGGGAAAACTTCGCCTATCTGCCGCTCGAGAAGTTGTCGCCCTCGATGGCGCGGCTCATTCGAATGCGCTCGCTGTTCGGTCTGCGTTCGCCGGTCAATACGGCGGCCCGGTTGCTCGATCCGGGCGGCGCGGCGGGCGGCGTCGACGGGGTATTCCACCCTGCGTATATCGACGTTCACCTCGGCGTGGCCGAACGAACTGGCCGGGCGCGCCTCGCGGTCGTGAAAGGTGGCGGCGGCGAGGCGGAACGCACGCCGACCAAGCCGGTCGCGGTGCATGTCTGGCAGGCAGGTGACGGTCGGTCGGAGTGCCTGCTGCCAGCGATCGTGGGTGACCGTTCGGGTGCGAGTTTCACTGATGTGTGGGCCGGCATGCCGGCAACGGGCACGGCGGCCGCCAAGGCAACGATTGCATTGGCGCTCGTCGGGTTGGGCCGGGCCGGTACGGACGACGCGGATGCGATGGCCGAGGTGGTCTGGGCCGGGCGTCTGTTGTCGTCTTAGTGCTTCATCCCGCGAACACCCCCTTGTCCACTTTCGCCTCCGCCTCATCGAGGAGCTGGGGATAGGGAAAATCCAGCCCGACGAGTTGCCGCAGCAGCGGACTTGCGGCCTCCAGAACGTCCGCGCGGGTGCCGCGCACCTGGTCCTCCATCGGCTTCACGAACTTCGGCAGATACTGGATCAGAATGCCTGTGCGGTCCGAGGCGCTGGTGTTCGGCATGGCGCAATGCCACGCGAGCCCAAAGAACACCGCGACGTCACCGGCGCGGCCGATCATCCGCTCCGCCTCCGGCGGCAATGTCTCGTGATGGTCCGGCCAGCGGGCGAGCTTCTGCGTGCCGGGCACCACGGCCGTCGCGCCGTTCTCCTCGGTGAAATCGTCGAGCAGCACGGTCGCCTGCGCATTCAGCGGGAAGCTCGGGTTGATCCGCGCCGGGAAGCTGCTCCGCTTGTGCAAATCCCAGTATGGGTAATCGACGTGCAGTTCCTGGCCCGGCCCACCGGGCAGGAGCCGGTTGGCGGCAATCGAGCCCAGGATGAACTCGTCGCCGAGAAACGCCCTCATGATCGAGACGATCGGCTCGCGCTGGACCATGGCCACGAAGATGTCGCCCTTGTTCAGCAGATTCCACACGCGCCGCTGAAGGTGCACCTTATCAGCATGATGTCCGTGGAAATGCGTGAGCTTCGGCGCGGCGCGATCGCTCTCGCGCATGATGATCGCGCGCGCCTCGGCGATCTCATCCGGCGTGAACACCTGCGGCAGGATGACGTAGCCGCGGCCGTCGAGCAGCTCGGCTACGGCGCGGTGCGCGATGTCGGCGTTTGGATCGTCCATTTCAAAACCCTCCCTTCGGACGTGGCGTCAGACTTGCGTTGCAAGCACCGCAACCAGGATAGCGGAGACCAGTAGCACGACGAGCGCCAGCAGCGGACTGGCCATTCGCGGTGCCCGGGTGGTCGCCGGCAGTCGCTTCTTGCCAGAAAACATCGGCCGCACGAGGTCGTGCCGCTTGACCACCGCATAGGCGACGATGGCGGCGATGTGCAGGACGATGAACCCCATGATCACCTTGAACAGAACGGCGTGCACGGTCGAGAACTGGTTGCTCGTGGCCTTGGTGACAAATTTCGCGAGCGGGCCGGCCGTCAACGCGTCGTCGTTGCTGAAAAGCCCGGTTGCGGCCTGGGCCGCCAGCAGCAGCAGCATGGCGATGACCATCCAGCCACCCGCCTCGTTGTGGCCCACCTGATCGTCCGGTGTGACGGTTCGAAACGAGGCGAGATGGCGAAAGCCGGCCAGCGGGCTGCCGAGGAACTTCGAGAATCTCGCGGTGTCACTGCCGAGCACGCCCCAGACGAGGCGAAAAAGCAGCAGCGTCAGGACCGCGTAGCCGGCGACGAGATGCACTTCCATCCAGCCATAGGACAATTCGGCGAGCGACACGCTGAGGTAGCTGAGTGCGACGAGCAAGACGATCAGCCAGTGGAAAAGCCGGGTCGGCAAGTCCCAGACCCGCATCGGCAGCCGAAGCGCAGGGGGTTTCAATCGCGACACGTTCAGAATCTCCACTTGTCAGGCCGGGCTCGGCCTTTGCAGGTGCCCATACGAATGCCTAGTTTCATCATTATGTCTGATACCTTGCCGCCAAGAGCGCCCCGACGACCGCTGTTTGGCTGGGCCGGCGTCCTCGCCGTTGCGGTCGCGGCGGGCACCTTGTGGGTCTGGCTCGGTCAACGCGCGCCGGATGACGGGCCCACCGTCCTCGCGGCCAGCCGCCCGTCAAGTCCCTCCGGTTTTCTGGGAGGAGATGTGGCCACACGTCGGGCCGCGTCGAGTCTTCCCGCCCAATCGATCGTCGCCGCGCCGATCACCGTCCGCGCCAAACCGTCTGAGCCCGTGCCGAGGGCCGAGGCCCTGGTGCCGCCGCCGCCCCAGTCCGAGCCGGAGCACGCCCGCAGCGCCGCCAGCGCACATCCATCCATGCAATCTGCGCCGCCGACACTCGCCGATATGCGTGGTGCCGATGCGCTTGTCGCCGATCCGCCCGCGCCGGTCGCGGTGCATCCACAGCCCGCGCCGGCCGAGACGCCGGCCGCAATACGTCCCAGCTTCGACATCGTGCGGGTTACTCCGGGGGGGGAGTCGGTGTTCGCGGGGCGGGCGGCCCCTGGGGCCGCGGTGACCATAACGGATCACGGTCAGAAAATCGCCGAAGCGACCGGCGACAGCGAGGGACAGTGGGTCGCCTTGCCGAAGGACAGACTGCCGGAAGGGGGACGACAGCTTGCGCTGTCCAGCGTGGCCCCGTCCGGCGCTGTCGCCGCGGGCGATGCGCCGCTCCTGGTCATCGTTCCGCCCGTCTCCGCAACCGTAGTGCCCAACGCCGCCACGCCGGCGACGGCGGTTGCGATCCTGACACCGCCCAATGCCGTACCGCGCGTGCTGCAAGGACTGCCCGCCGCCCCGAGCGATCGCCCCGCGGGATCCGGTCGGCTAGGACTTGAGATCGTGGACTATGACGAGCACGGCGCGATCCGTTTCGGCGGCACCGCGCCGCCTGGCTCCACCGTGCGGGCTTATGTCGACAACAAGCCGGCCGGCGACGCGCGGGTCGATGTCGACGGCCGCTGGAGCTTTAATCCGCCGGATGCCGTGTCCGCCGGTGACCACAAGCTGCGAATCGACCAAATCGGCGGGGGCGGCAAGGTCGCCGCCCGCGTGGAATTGCCCTTCGAGCGCAGCGCCATCGCTCCGGCAGATCTTCGCGAGGGCCGGATCGTGGTGCAGCCACGGGCGACGCTTTGGCGGATCGCGCGTCAGGCATACGGACAGGGCGTGCGCTACACGGTGATCTACCAAGCCAACCGCGACCAGATCCGCAACCCCGACATGATCTTTCCGGGTCAGATTTTCTCCATCCCGCCCCAGCCGGCCGCGACCGGCAAGCGCTGACGGCGCGCTTGCCGTCGGGTCGGGCGACAGCCATAAGACGCCCCCGCTCGAACCGTCATTGCGCTGTCACAAATCCCATGTCGATCGCCGCCTCAGTCAGACTCGTGCTTGCCCCGCCGCATCCGGCCGCGCGCCCTTTTCTGGCACTCGGCGCGGGCGTGGTTGTGGTGGGACTGTTTTTCGCCGCGTGGGTCGTCTCGATAGGGGCCGCTTTCATCGTGATCTGCCTCTATTTTTTCCGCGATCCCGAACGGGTGGCTCCGGCCCGGGCCAACCTGTTCCTGGCTCCGGCCGACGGCCATGTCGTCTCGGTTTCCCAAGCCGCCCCGCCGGCCGAGCTCGGGCTCGGCCCGGCTTTGCGTTGGCGGGTCGCGATCTTTCTGTCGGTGCTCGATGTCCACGTGAACCGCATCCCGGCCACGGGCACGGTGACCCGTATCGCCTATCGTCACGGCACGTTCGTCAACGCAAGCCTCGACAAGGCGAGTGAGGCCAACGAGCGGAATGCACTGGCCATCCAGCTGCCGGACGGACGAGATCTTGTGGTGGTGCAGATCGCGGGCCTCATCGCAAGGCGGATCGTCTGTGATGCGTACGAAGGGCAATCGGTGGTTGCCGGCGCGCGGTTCGGCATCATCCGCTTCGGCAGTCGCACCGATCTGTATCTGCCCGAAGGCGTGCGCCCGCTCGTCGAGGTGGGCCAGACGATGATCGGCGGCGAGACGGTGATCGCTGGGTTGGCGGCGGCATGACCTGGCCTCCGCCGGGCAGTACGCCCCGCCGCGTGCTGATGGGTGAGGCGCGCATCCGCAAGCTGCGATCGCGTCTACGGCCGCGTTCGCACCCGAGATTTAGCGGGCTCTCGTTCAACCGTATCCTGCCTAACCTGCTGACGATACTGGGTCTGTGCGCCGGCCTAACGGCGATCCGTTTCGCGTTGGAGGGGCGGTTCGGCGCGGCGGCGGTGGCGATCGTCGTGGCGGGCGCGATCGATGGGTTGGACGGTCGCATCGCCCGTCTTCTGAAGGCCACGTCGCGATTCGGCGCGGAGTTCGACAGTCTGTCCGATTTCCTCTGCTTTGGGGTGGCACCCGCCTTCATCCTCTACCTGTGGGCGCTGCATCCGGTGCGCGGCTTCGGCTTCGTGCCCTGTCTGATGTTCGCGGTCTGCATGGCGCTGCGGCTGGCGCGCTTCAATGCAGCAATCGACGGCCCGGGGGTGCGCGCCGCCTACGCGCAGAATTTTTTCACCGGCGTGCCTGCTCCGGCCGGTGCCGGGCTGGCCCTGTTTCCCTTGTTCCTGGGGCTGGAAGGTCATGCGATGGAATGGCCGTGGCTGACCGCGTTCTCGAAATCACCGATCGTCTGCGCCGCGGTCCTGATCGGCACGTCGGTCTTGTTGGTGTCGACATTGCCAGTCTGGAACTTCAAGAATTTTAAGGTGCCAAACAACTACGTGCTCCCGTTGCTGCTCGGTACGGGCCTGTTCGCGGCTCTGCTGGTGGCTGACCCCTGGTCGGCCCTTGCGGCAGCGGGACTCATTTATGTCGGGATCCTGCCGTTCAGCGTGCGGAGCTACCGAAGACTTCGGGGCGCGGCCGAGGCCAGCGACCGCGCCGAAGCGTAAAGGAGCGGCCACACCTCGCCTGTGACGCCCGCGACCTAGTGTTCGGCACCGCGTCGCCTCAGCCCTGCGTCCATCGCCGGATCCACTGGGAGAGCAGGGCGAGCCTGGACCGTCGCGACGATCTATTGCTTTCCGACCGGCGTCTGCCACCGATCCTGTGATCCGCTACCCGGCGGAGTCGATGCGCCAAGGGCGGTCACCGGCTGGACCCATTTAATGAGCCCCGGCGGCGTCTCGACGGGCAGCGCTGAACTCAGCCTCACGCCGCCCGCCACCTGGCTCTATCGATTGGGTGGTGAGCGCCGCGGCCCGCCGAGCAGCCGACGGACAATCGCAGTTCCGCCCTGCCGGACCAGTGGAAGCACCAGCGCGCTCATCATCGCCGCCTTGCCGAGTTGCGAGCGCGCCTCGTCGCGAACCGCGATCGCCTCGAGTTCGATGCGATCCGGGCTGTCTCGCGCCGCCATCGCCAGGAAAATGGCCGCCAGGACAAGGTCCACGCCGCCGACGATCAACGTGGCATAGAGCGCGCCCACGTAGGGCACGAGTGCGACCGCGCCGGCGATGTGCGCGCACACCAGCACGCCGATCGCAAAGACCGCGCCGATGCCCGCCATCACGCCGCGCATCGCCTGTCGCCGGCCGAGACGCCGCCACCGCAGCGCCTCCGCTTGCGCGACGATGCGGCCCAGTTCGATTACCCGCATGGTGCGGTACCGCGATCGGTGCGCGTCTGGCTCAGCGGGTCAAGCGTCCCAACAGATAGCCGGCCGCCGCCGCGATCACCACCGACAGGATCGGTGTATCCTTGACCTGCGACGACAGCGCCTCGGTCTTGTCACGCGCCATGTCACCAGCGTAGCGAGCGTAATCCCCAGCCCGATCGGCCGCGTCGTTCATGGCCGGCGACACGCGGTCGCGCATCAGCTCGTCGACCTGGCCGCGCAACTGGCGGATCTGCGCGCTGGCGTCGTTCGACACACTGCGCAGAGTGGAATTCGTTGCCATTTCAATCTCCTGGTTGCGTAAGTTCGCTGCTGCAACGCAAATGCGCAAGCGTCGGTTGCCGGCGCGCCGACGCGGGGGATATGCATGCCGGCGACGAACGCGCTCAGCCTGCGCGAATTGCGAATGGCCGGCCATGGACGCCCGTCCGCCGGCCCGCCGGGGCAGCTGGCGCTGGCCGGTTTGTCGCTCGATGTGCCGCAGGGCGAAGCGGTCGCTCTCGTTGGCCCGGCGGGCGCGGGCAAGACGGCGGCGTTGCGTGCCGCGTGCGGGCTCGCGGACCTCGCGTCGGGCCGCGTGCTGGCCGAGGGCCGCGACGTCACCGCGTTGCCGCCGCACCGGCGCGGCTTGCCGCTCGTCGCCGAAGCGCGGGAATTGCTCGGCATGGGACCGGTCGGGGCCGGGAGTGTCGCCCGCGCCGTGCGGGTCGCCTCGCGGGGGCTCGACGTCCGCCCGATCCTGCTTGCAACTGGGTTGTCAGACCTTGCGCAGGCGCCGCTCGCCGGGCTGGGCGCGGCCGACCTTCGCCGCGTCGCCCTGGCCCAAGCGGTCGCCGCCTCGCCAGTGTGTCTGCTGATCGACGAGCCGACGCGTGGTCTTGATCCAGGGGGGGCAAACGCGGTCCTTGCTGCACTTCGCGCGGTGCGGGAGGCGGGGATGGCAATGCTGATCGCGACGACCGAGATGCGCATCGCGCTGGCGGTCGCCGAACGCGCGGTGGTCATGGTCGCCGGATCGGCCCGGCAGGCCGGTTGGCTGCGCGAGCTGCATGACAATCCTTCCGACGATGCAACGGCCGGTCTGCTGGGCGCCACCAACCGGCTTGCGGGCCAGGTCACCGCGGAGGAGGACGACATCGTGACCGTGCGCCTCGATTGCGGTCCGATCGTCGAGGCGCGACGCGAGGACGCCCCGGTCGGCGCCCGCTGCGTCGTCTGCGTCCGGCCAGGCCGCATCGCGCTCGCGAGCGTCACCCCCGAGATCATGGGACCGGGGGCACTGTCGGGCCGGGTGAAGGGGCAGCGCTTCCTCGGTGACCTTGTCGAACTGGACCTCGAAATCGGCACCGAACGTGGGCGGCGGCCGGATGCCCTGCGGGTGATACGGCCGGCAGTCGTGCCGATGCGGCTGGCGATTGGCGATACCGTGGCGATTGCATGGCAACCTCATCACGCCATGGCGTTTCGACCCATGCGCGCCGGATGACGGTTGCGCGGCGCTGGCGCGGGATCGGTTGTCGGCCACGTCACGTCCCCGTTAAGTTGTGTCGATCGATTCGCCCGCACCCCGAAAGCTCCCGACCGTTCCCGATCGGACTGTCACCTTCAGGACCGCCATTTCAGGATCGGACAACATGATGTCTCGACGCCTGCCGGTCGTGGGCTGCCTCTCCCTCGCGTTGCTTGGGGTGGCCGCGACCCACCATGTTGCCTGGGCGGCGGATCTCGTCGTCGCCGCGCCCGCTGGTCCACTGGCCAAGGCGATCGAAGCGGCGTTTGTGCTGCCATTCGCACAGGCAGCGCGCCAGGCCGTCTCCGTGACGTCGCTCACCCTGGGCGAGACCGCGCCGCCCGCGTTGGCGGACGTCACTGTCGTCGACGGCATCACGCTGCTGACCGGGTGCAAGGCTGGCGCGTTCCGCAAGCTCGACTGGTCGGCGATCGGCGGCCGCGACCGGATGCTGCAGCAGGCAGCGACCGAGTGCGGGATGGGGGCGGTGCTGCGCGGCCTGGTTTTGGCCTGGAGTCGCGACAAATTCTCGGGCGCCCCGACCTGGAGTGATTTCTGGGATGTGGCGAAGGTCCCGGGCAAGCGCGGCTTGCGGCGCGGCGCCCGCGGCAACCTGGAGTTCGCTTTGATCGCCGACGGGGTCTCGCCGGGCGACGTCTATGGCACGTTGCGCGGCGAGGCCGGCGTGGAACGGGCATTCCGCAAGCTCGATCAGCTGAAACCCTATATCGTCTGGTGGAAGACCGAGGACGAGGCGCCGCGCCTGCTGGCCTCGGGCGAGGTGCTGATGACCAGCGCACCGGCCGAAGGCGTGCTCGCCGCCGCGAAAGCCACGAGCGGCGTGGCACCGCGCGACTTCGCCGTGCAATGGGCGGGGGCGCTGTTCAGCTACAGTTTCTGGGCTGTACTGGCCAATACGACGCAGGTCGAACCAGCGCAGCGTCTGCTGGCCCATGCCTCTGATCCGAAGCAGCAGAAACTCCTCGGTGCCTATGCCGGTTTCGGCACGGCGGTTGCTGGCGGCACGGACGAGCTCAGCTCGATGGAGAAGGCAGAGTCCCCTGCGACACCTGCCAACTTCTCGGCCGGTTTGCTGGCCGACGAGGCGTTCTGGCGAGATAATGGCGAGAAGTTGGACAAGCAGTACGAGGCGTGGCTGGCGCGGCCCTGACCCTTATCCGGAGGCTCGTGCGTAGACGCGCAGCACGTCGCGCACGGACTCCATGACCAGCTCGGGGGGTTGCCGCGAAATATCGCCGGACGTGCATCTCGCATGGAGCCGCGGGAGATACTGACTGATCAGTGTCTCAGGAATTTCCCGCCTTGAGAGGTGCCGCAACAGTCGACTCACCGCGTCGCCGGCCGCCGGCCAATAGTAGCGAATGCGGTCACTGTAGCTGAAATGGCGCAGCACGCGGAGCTCGTCAGGCGCGCCGTGGTAGTGCGATTGCCAATGACGAGGGTCGGCCAGCATCGCTCGCTCCATCGCGCCCGCCAGCGACTGCGTGGCCCAGTCCGGGTCCAGCGCCGTGGCGATCGCGTCAAGGCCGTACAACGCCTCGCGCAGCGCGAAGGTCAGCCAAGGGCCGACCTTCAGGATCGCGAATCCGTCGCGCACCAAGGCCGTGAGCGCGTCGGGCGATTGGTAGTCGGTCGAGTGCGCCTCGAACACGATCGGCAAATCGCCCAGCACGGCGCTCAGCGCGGCGGCGCGTTCCGGCCGGTATGCCGCCACGTTGGCGTGACCGAACTCCACGCCCGGCTGCACCACCAGGGCTATGACCCGGTCGAAGGCGACCGACGCTCCGACCGCGGCGAACGCCTGACGATGCACCTCGTAGGTCTCCCGCGCCGAGTCGGGTCTGGTGACCTCCAGATGCGCGATCCTCTCCAGCGCGCCCCCCGGCGTTGGCACCTCGGTGCCCACGACATAGGCGGGCGCGGCGCCGGACGCCTCGGCCACAACCGCCAGCCGCGCGGCTCGGCAAGCGGTGACCTCGTCTGACAGGGCGGCTGGCTCGTCCGCGCATCCCATGCTCGTGTCGAGATGGATCTTCGCGAACCCGGCGGACGTGTAGGCCGCCACCATCGCCTCGGCCCGCCGCATGGCCTCCTCGGACGGCAGCGAGCGCCAAGGGTTTGGGCCAAGATGATCGCCGCCCAGAATGATACGTTCGCGTGCGAGACCGGCCCGATCGGCGATCGAGAACACGAGGTCGCGGAAGCCGGCCGGATCGAGGCCGGTATACCCGCCCTCCTGGTTGACCTGATTGCAGGTGGCCTCGATCAAGGCGGCGCCATCGCGATCCCGCGCCTCGAGCACCGCGGCCTCGATCACACTGGGATGTGCCGAACATACCGAGGTGATGCCGCGTCCGCGCAAGTCCGCCAGAATTCCACTTGGCATCAGGCGTCCAACCCGGCCGGCGCGCGGCGCTGCCCCGCTACTCGCCAGCGGGCCGGCGAGGTGCCCTCCCACCGGCGAAACGCGCGGGTGAATGCGCTCGCCTCCGAATAGCCGAGGATGCCCGCGAGTTCGCTGAGCGGGATTTCCGTGTCTTCCAGCAGCCGGCGGGCGTTGGCGCGCCGAACGTCGTCGAGCAGCACCTTGTAGTGCGTGCCGTCACGCAGCAGCCGCCGTGACAGCGAACGCTCGGTGATGCCGAACAGCCGCGCTACACCGGCAGCCGAGCAGTCGCCCGAGGCCAGCATCGTGCGGATGACCCGGGTCACGTCGTCGGCGAACGGGACCGCGCGCTTTGCCTCGCCGCGCGCGAGGTCGGCGAGAAGGATGCGGCGCAGTTCCGGCTCGGCTCCAGGGATCGCGCGGTCCAGCCATCGCGCCGAAAACGTGACCGCGTTGTCTTCAGCGCCGAACCGCACGGGACAACCGTAGAAGCGCGCATGCGGCCCGGTGTCGGTCGGCCGCCGATGCGCCAGCGCCACCTCCGAGGGCCGCCAGTCCGGACCGCACAATTCGCGTAGGATGTTGAACGACAGAGCGGTGGCCGAATCGGCGATGTGCTCCGCCCCCTCCGGCTCGGGTCCGGCAATCAAATAGGCGAGCGAGGCTTCCTCGACGTCGCCGCGCAGCATCGCCTCGCCGCCGGTGTCGCAGTGATGCAGCGTCGCCGCGACGCTTTGCAACGCCGCGCGCACATTGGGCGAGTTTCGCGCCACGAAGCCGACCCGGCCGAGCCAGCCTAGCCCGCCGCGCATGCCGGCGCGCAGCCCGAAATGCGCGCAGCCGGTGATCTCGGCGCAGCGAGCAAGCAGGCCGCCGAACGCCGCATACGGCATCACCCGCTCGGGATCGTCGAACAGGTCGGCTGGCAGGCCAAATGGTTTCAGCAAGGGCGCGATGTCCACGCCGAAATCCCGCAACGCCGCGGGAATGCCGCTCGCGTTGCCCGCTCTGATGGTGCCGCCGGTCATGCCGGTTGAGTGGAAGGCCCCGCGGGGTGCGACCTGTCAACCCTGCCGGCCGCCGCATCCCACATCAGCCGTGGATCGAAACATTCGGCCGCGAACATGGTCAGCAGCACGACGCCGCAAAACGCGACCGCGCCGAACCCTGGCTCGATGGTGACGACCGTGCCGAACCGCACGAGCGCACCGAGCAGCGCCTCCATGAAGATGTCGATCATCGACCACCGGCCGATCCATTGCACGAACTGATACAGCCGCGTCCGGTCGCGCAGCCACAGCGAGCGCCCGCTCTGCGTCGTCACCAACATGAAGGCAAGGCCCGCCATCTTCAGCATCGGCACCGCGATGCTGGCGAAGAACACCAGGGCGGCCAGCGGATACTGGCCGGCGGTGATCAGTTCGCGTACCCCGCCGAAAATGGTGCTGGGCGCTCCGGCGCCGAGTTGCACCACGGTCAGCACAGGATACAGGTTGGCCGGGACATACAGGATGATCCCGGCGATCAGCAGTGCCCAGGTGCGCGAAAGGCTGTCCGGCTTGCGCTCGTGTAACGGTGAATGGCAGCGCCGGCAGCGTGCCGCGGGCTCCTGCACGAGGTGGCAGGTCTCGCAACCCCGCAGCCTCGCCGCAAGACGCAGTACCGGCGGGCTCTCTGCGGGCGCGAGGCGCTGCCAGACCACCTCATGATCGAGCGACGTGTCGGCCCAGATCAGCACCACGGTGAGCGCCAGGAGCGCGTAGACCCCTACGCCGAGATGCAGTGTCACCAGGTCACCCAGCTTTACGTAGGCGACGAACACGCCGAAGACGAACACATCGATCATTGACCAGGGCCGAATGCGCTCGACCCAAACGAAGATCCGGCGCAGATGCGCGGGCGGCCGTCGCGACCGCAACCGCAGCAGCACATAGAGAAGGGCAAGGTTGCGGGCGATCGGCGCGATAACGGTCGTGAACAGCACGACAAGGCCGAGCGAGGTGAGCCCCCGCTGCGCGAGTTCCTGCGGGCCGGAGAACAGGTGGGCGCTGATGGTGATCCCGGCCGTCTCCACCGTCATGAGTGTTGTGCTGCACACGATTGCCATCAGCACCAGCGCGGTTGCGGTCAGCACGAGGCTGCGGCGCACCGGATCGGCGCGCCATCTCGCGAGCCCGGTTCCGCACCGCTCGCAAATCGCGGCCATGCCCGGCGCAATCTCGGGCACGGCTTGTAGCAGTCCGCAGCCGGGACACTCCCGCAGAGTCATCCGCGCAGCAGGGCGGCCAGGCTGTCGGCCAGTTGTCCGACCGCGGCGCTCATCGCCGCGACCTCGGAGCTGACGCCCGGACCGCCGGGCGCGACCGAGACTCGAAACGTCTTGGTGATCGGCGCCACACGCCCGTGCCGCAGGAGTCCCGCCTGCGCCACCAGTACCACGCTGCCCGAGGCATCCTGATCCAACCGCTGGATATTCAACTCGATCGTCGCATCCGGCGCCGTGGTGACCGCGCCGTTCTCCCCATAGACGACGCTGTCGGGAAGGCGTTGCGACAATTCGGCGACCAGCACGCGGCTCAGCATCGTGCCAAGCGGCTCGCCCCACCAATCATTGGCCAGCACGTCGAGACGGTAGTCCTCCGACGATCGGACGATCTGTGAGCGTTCCAGATAGCGGGCGAGCCCGATCTCTCGCAGCAGCACGATGGCGGGACCGCCGCCGACCGATGGGCCGGGGATGGATGCGATCGTATAAAGGCGCGGATTGGGCGAGGCGCAGTCGGCGAGGCCCGCGGTCGCGGCACCGACCAGCAGCGCGCGGCGGCGTATCACTCTAGACCTGTATTGGTGCGGCCACGCACCAGGACCTCGGGGTGGCGCGACAGCAGATCCGCCAGCGCGCGCACCGATCGCACGGCGTCGTTGAGTTCCACCATCAGCCGCCCGAGGTCCCGATTGAACTTCGTGTTGTCGCCGTATCCGGCATCGAGCGACTGGACCAACTGATTTGCGCTCTTCATTGTGCCGTCGAGGTTGGCCGCGATGTCCGGCAGGCGCTGCGTCAGCGGGCCGATCCCGGCATTGACCTTGCGAAACGTCTCCTGCGCGCTGGTCAGCGTCGCGGTCAGCGCCGCGAGAGATTGCTTGAGCTGCGGGCCGCCGGCGACCCCCTCGACTCCCTGCAGGATCGCCTGCAGGCTATGGCCGATCTGGGCGAATGGCATTGAGTTGACCTTGCCCAGTAGTTCGGTCGCGGCGGCCTGCAGGCCGGAGAAATTGCCTCCCTCGACGGCAGGCAGGACGAAACTCTTGCCTTCCATCGTGACCGTCGCCTCGGGCGCTTGCGGGTCGAATTCCAGCGAAACCAGCATCTGCCCGGTGATCAGGCTGGCGCTGCTCAGGCTTGCGCGCAGGCCGCGCCGAACCAGTTCGTTGACGCCCGTGGCGACGTCCTTAAACACTTCCTTGCCGACACCGAGGAAGCGTTCGGGTTGTACCTCGAAATGCACCGGTGCCACGATCGAATCCGTGGCCCGGTCATAGGATAGCGCGACCTGTGTCACGCGGCCGATCTTGAGGCCGTGCAACAGCACGTCCGCGCCGATCGAAAGGCCACGGATCGACCCGGGAAAATACGACACAAGAGGAACGTTCCTTGTATAGACGGCGGAGTCGGAGGCGTCGCGGCTCGGGTAAAGCGGAAAGACGTGGTCGCTCGCGGCGACCGGAGAGCTCTGCGCGTTGGGCGTGTCGAACGCGATGCCGCCCAGGATCAGCGCTTTCAGCGACTCGACTTGGACATCGATGCCGCCGCCATCAAGCTTCACGTTCAGTCCCGAGGCATTCCAGAAACGCGAGGTCGTGCGGACGTATTTGTCGAACGGCTCACGCACGAAGACGTGGACCGTCGCGTTCTCGGCCATGTCGCCAAGGTCCCAGCCAAGTATCTCGCCGACATTGAGGTCGCGGAAGAACACTGGCGAGCCGAGATTCAGCGAACCGACCCGATCGGCCTTGAGCAGGAATGTACGTCCCGGCACATCGGAGATGAGTACTGGCGGGTCCTCGAGCCCCATGAAGTCGAGCTGCGTCCGACCGCCTGCCTTGCCGGGCAGCATTGCGACATACGAGCCGGAAATGAGCGTATTCAACCCGCTGAGCGTCCCGGCGAACAATCGGGGTTTCACCACCCAGAACACCGTGCGATCGGAAAGGAGGTCGGCGGCCTCCCGCACCGTTGCGATGGTCACCACGACGCGGCTGCGATCCGGTGTGAGGGTGAGGCTTTTGACCGTACCGAGCGTCAGCTCCTTGTATTTCAGCTGTGACTGCCCGGGCGTCAGGCCTTCAGCGCTCTGGAACTGAATGGTGATCGTCGGGCCCTGGCTCGAGACCGTGTCCCAGGCGAGCCACGCGCCGATGGCGATCGCCAGAACAGGAATGATCCAGATGATCGGGATCCGCCGCCGCCGTCGCATGAGCGCGGCCCCGGCTCCCGTGCTGATCTCGCTCATCCCCCGCCCTCTCGTGATCGTGGCCGCCTGGCGCGGCGCCGACCGTGATCACGAAACAGTGTAACACGCGTCCGCAGTACGCAAGCGGCGACGCCGCATCAGTCGCCAGGACCAACCAGGGTGACCTCGATGCGGCGGTTTTTTGCCATATTGGCGGGGCTATCGTTTGCCGCCACGGGGTTGGTAGCTCCGAAGCCCTGGGCCGACAGCAGGGTCGGGCTGACGCCTTGGTTGTTCAAGTAGGTCACGACGTTGTCGGCCCGCCGCGATGAGAGTTCCAGATTGTCGGCGATCCCGCGCGCCGCGAGGGCAGGCCCGATCGGCAGGCTGTCGGTGTAGCCGTTGACGACGATCCGGGTGTTCTGCAGGCCCTGCAGAGACGGCACGATCTTGTCGAGTGTCGCCTTGGCCTTCGGGCTCAGCGTGTAGCCGCCTTCCGGGAACAGGATCTCGTCGCGCATGCTGACCTTGAGCTGACCGTCCAGCTTCGTGATCGTCACCTGATCGGCGGCGATCTCGCCGTTCAACTGCGCTTGCATCTTGTCGTAGAGCGCCTGGAGAGCATCGTATTTCTGCTGCGAGACGCAGCCAGCCAGCAGGAGCGCGCCGAAGCCACAGGCAAACATACGGCGATGCAATGAGTGCGTGGTCATGAAAACTCGCCTTCTTACGAGGACTATGAGCGTTACGTGAATAGATCGATTGGCGTTGAAAAGCAAAACGCCCGGAACAAGGTTCCGGGCGCATGCGACAGGCGAAACGCGAAAGGCTTACTTGAAGATGATCTCGACGCGGCGGTTCTGCGGCTCGCGAACGCCACGGGCGGTCGGCACGAGGGGGTTGCTCTCGCCGAAGCCGTGGATATCGATCTCACTCTTGGGCACGCCGTTGCGGACCATTTCGGCGGCCACCGCCTCGGCGCGACGGACCGACAGGCGCTGGTTGTAAGCCGGCGTGCCGGAGAGGTCGGTGTAGCCGTTGACCTCGATGCGCGTCAGCTGAACCTTGGCGACGTTGGCCGACGCCTCGGCGATGATCTGCTTGGCGCGCTCGGTCAGGTCGGCGCGGTCCCAGTCGAAGAACACGAGGTAGGTGCGGGCCGGGGCCGGGGCCGGGGCGGCGACCGGGGCAGGCGCCGGCGGCGGCGGCGGCGGCTCGGCATTGAAGGCGTAGCGCAGACCGATGAGGAAGCTCTCGTTCGTCGGCGCGTCGAACTTCACGCTGGCACCGGCCAGGCTGCCGTTCTGGACGCCGTTCACGGTGCTGGAGCCGTTGTAGCTCTGCGACGAGAACTGACCGATGAAGCGGAACTCGGTGGTCAGCGAGAGCGCATAGGACAGCGGGAAGGCCGCGCCGAGAATAACCTGACCGGCGGCCGAACCCTTGGCGGAGTCGGTAAAGTCGATGCCGACCTGGCTCACGTTCGGCAGCGTCGTGTAGAGGCGGCCGTTCTGCAGCGAGTTCTGGATGTAGCCGAAGCCGATACCGGCATATGGCACCATGAAGCCGAGGCCGACGTCGAAATCATACAGTGCGTTGGCCATCACGCCCCACTGCCGGAAGTCGGCACCGCCATTGACGAGGCCGGAGCCGCTGACCTTCGTGTGGTTCTGGCGATAATTGCCCTCGACCTCGAGCCGCAGGCCGTTGCCCAGACCGTAGCCGATGCTGCCCAGGCCAACGAAGCCGCCCTTCGATTCGAGCTTCGCGCCCGGCACGTCGAGCGACGGCGTGATCACGCCGTTCGCGCTCGGGCGGGGGAGGGTGAAGTTCTTGCCGTTGACCGAGTTCAAATAGTCGAAGCCGGCGCCGCCGCCGATGTAGATACCATCGACCGGCTGGGCATGCGCCGCAAGCGGGGCCAAGGCCGTGAGGGTCAGCAGACCGAGCCGAAACTTCATTGTCATCATCCTTTGTTGCACGCGATCACGCCACCCGGGTGCCCGCCAAACCATCAAACTCCGAGCGTTCAAAAAACAATGGCTCGGCCGTTCAGTCGTAAGTCGCATGGCGGAACCAACCGGGCTTGACTTTTTCGGACGGTGTTGGGACAAAAACAGACGTTCGAGGGTGTCAGCGTCGCCGACGACACGCCCTGTGGCAGCAAAGACACGGATTTGCCGGCCAACCCCGTGCCACGCGTCGGCTTTGCGGGTATGCAAGGAATAGGAGACGGAAACGCGATGGTTGGGGTGGGAGGATTCGAACCTCCGGATGGCGGATTCAAAGTCCGCTGCCTTACCGCTTGGCGACACCCCATCGACGGCCATGACGCATACCGGGGGGCCGGCCGGCCGGCAAGCCGACCGGCGATGTGACCGCCGCCGCCCGATGCGGCGACGCTTTCAAGCGGCCGGCGCCCCGCCCCAACACCACCATCCGGGGCGGGACAATGCGCGGGCGGCGCGCGCCGCCGCGTCGGGGTCGTCGAACAGGCCGAAACACGTGGCACCGGAGCCGCTCATGCGCGCCAGGTGGCAGCCGGGCGTCGAGGCCAGCGCCTCGATCACCGTGCCGATCGGAGGGGCGTAGGTGCGAGCGGGCGGCTCAAGGTCATTTTGAAGTCGTCGCAGGTCGGCGGCCATGGCGCCAGCGTCGTCCCAGGCCTCGGGGAGCGTCGCGGGCGCTGAGAACGTGGCGTCGCGGGCGGCGAACATGGCGGCCGTGCTGACCGCGACACCGGGATTGACGAGCACCAGGCCAAAACGCGGCAGGCGCGGCGCCGAGGCGAGGGTCTCGCCGATGCCGCTCATCCTCGCCGGGCGACCCGCCAGACATACTGGCACGTCGGCCCCGAGGCTCGCGGCCACGTCGGAGATGTCGCTTGTGAGGCCTCCGAGCCGCCGCAGCAGCCGCAAGGTCGCGGCCGCATCGGCCGAGCCGCCGCCCAGGCCCGACGCTACGGGGAGTTCCTTTCGCAACGTCAGGCGGAACGGCCCGAGATCGCCGCGCGCGGCGAGTGCTGCGGCCGCCCGGCTGACGAGATTGTCCGGCCCCGCACCGAGGCCCGCCGCGTGGGCGCCGACGATGTCCAGTGACCAGACGGCGGCCTCGCGCGCCTCGATCCAGTCGCCGACCGAGGCGAAGACCACGAGGCTGTCCAGCAGGTGGTAGCCGTCCGGTCGGCGTCCGACGACGTGCAGGAACAGATTGACCTTGGCGGGGGCGGCCTCGCTGCCCGGCACGGCAAGGCCGGGCTACGGCTGGACTTTGGGTGTCGCCCGCTCGCCGACCACCGGGTCCGGCTCTCCGGCGTCGCGCAGCCGCGCAGCGATCCGTGACGACTCGCCCGGATCCGGATTGAGCGCCAGCGCGCGGCGCCACTGATATGTCGCTTCGAGCTTGCGTTTTGCGGCGTTATAGGCATCGCCGAGATGGCCGTTGATCGTCGCGTCCTCCGGCTCCAGCTCGACCGCGCGTTCGAGGTTGCGAACAGCGCCGACGACATCGTCCTGCTTGAGAAGCACCCAGCCGAGGCTGTCCAGTATGGCGCCGTCGTTCGGCCGCAACGCTGCGGCGCGCTCGATCATCTGGCGGGCACGCTCCAAGTTTCGGCCCTGCTCGGTCCAGGAGTAGGCGAGATAGTTCAGAACACTCGGCTGATCGGGCGACAGCGAAAGCGCATGGTCGAAATCGGCCTCCGCCTCGGACCAGCGGCCGGCACGCTCATAGGCGATGCCGCGCTCGAAGAAGAACCCCCAATTCTCGCGCCGCGGCACCGCGATGCGGTTGATGCCCTCGCCGTAGGCTGCGGCCGCCTCCGCGTAGCGATGCTGGGCGCGCAGGATGCCGCCGCGCATCAGCCACGGTTCCGGCCGGTCGGGAGCCGCCCCGGCTAGCCTGTCCAGGACCGCGAGCGCCTCATCGGGACGGCCGGACCGCTGCAGCAGCGCCGCGCGGCGAAGTTCGGCGAGCGGGGCCAGGGGATCCTCCGCGCCGATCCCCTGCAACGTCGCGAGCGCCACGGACGTACGACGCGCCGTTTCGTCCACCTCGGCGGCCAGCAGCTTGCCGCCGGTCAAGTCGGGGCGAAGGTCGAGCGCCAGGCGCAGCAAGAGTGCCGCCGGCTCGGCCGCGTCCTGTCCTTGCAGCGACGCCGCCAGCGCGACGTAGGCCTCGGCCATGCCGGCGACCGCCGAGCGTACCGGCGGTTCGGCGATCGTCCGCTTCAGGCCCGGCAATACGATCGCGAAATCCGGACTGCCCGCCACGAGGGCATCCAGTGCGCGCATCGCCCCCGCGGTGTCGCCGTGGCGAGCCAGCCAGCTCGCCTCCGCGCGGGTCACCGCAAGATTGGGCGAGGCGAATTCGGCGCGCGCGGCGGCATATAGCCGGGTCGCCTCCCCGTCTCGCTGGCCGAGATCGGCGATCAGGGCGGCGTGGAAGACGTACACGCCGCGGAAGCGGTCGCCGCCCGCGAATGGCCGCAGCGTCGCCAGCGCCTGATCGGTGCGTCCCGCGCCGGCCTGTGCCCAGGCGACCAGCAGCGGCTGCAGGATCTGCGTCATTCCCTGGCTCGGCAGAGCGGCGAAGCGGCGTTCGGCGGCGGCCCATCGTCCCGCCTTCGCGTCGCGGTCGCCGAGGAGCATCTGCGCGACCGGGCTGTTGGGCTGGCTCTGCGCAAGGCTCGCCGCTTCCGGCCGGCCGACCAGCAGACAGGCGAGAAAGGCCTGCTGCTGCACTTCCAAATTGCGCGGGTCGCTCTTTAGAACCTCGAGAAACGCTGCCGCCGCGATGTCGAGATCGCCCTGCTGGCCGGCCGCCCGGCCGGTCAGGAACGCCCCGGCATCGCCGAACGTCGCCTCGTCGGCGACCCGGCGCGCCCGCGCCGCGTCGCCCGGGTTCTGCTGCCCGGGACCGGCCGCCGCGCAGCCGGAAAGCAGCGAGAGGGTCAGGAGGATGGCGCGCCGCGCCGTGCGGGCACCGTGTCTAACAGGATCCATGTAACTCAGCCTATCAGCGGGCGATAGGCCGCGCCATGCCAGGCCTCGCGCACCCGACGACCGATGCCGGTTGTGATCGGCTTCCGGTTGTGATCGACGCGGCTGGCCCCGATGCTCGCGTCATGGACGCACGACGAGCTCTCACGCTGCAGGTCGAGTGGGGCGCCGACGAGGCGCTCGACGTGGCGCCGCTGCGGCGTCTTCGCGATCCGGGGTCGCCGGCTCGGTCGGACGAGCCGGACCCGGCGTCCGGCCGGGTATCAGTGGACGAAGGCGCGCGACTTCGCCGCCGCGCGGCGGTCGAACCGCCTTCCGTCGGTCCGTTCGCGACATTGGCGGCTTGGTCATCGGCCCTCGAGGTCTTCGAGGGCGCGGGGCTGGCGGCCACCGCGACGCATCTCGTGCGGCCCGAAGGCGCGGATCGCCTCCGTCCCGGCAGCCTTCTGATCATCGGCGAGGCTCCCGGGGAGGAAGAGGACCGGTCCGGTCGCCCCTTCGTCGGCCCGGAGGGGCGGTTGGTCCGGCGGATGCTCGGCAGCATCGGTGTCGATCCGGCCGAGACCATATGGGCTTATCTCGCGCCCTGGCGGCCGCCCGGCGGGCGCGCGCCATCGGAAACGGAGATCGCGGCCTGCCTGCCGTTCTTGCGCGAGCTGGCGCGGCTGGTGCGGCCGCGCCTTGTGCTGGCGCTGGGCAGCCTTCCGGCCAAGGCGCTGATCGGGCCGTCAGCAAGACGCGGACGCTGGGGCGAGGCACGTCTGGCGGAGCCGGATCTGATCGTTCCGGTGCTCGCGACCGTCAATCCGGCGGTGCTTCTGAAGCAGCCTCAGCAGAAAGCACAGGCCTGGTCCGACGTTCGATTGTTGCGCCGCAGGATGGATGAAGTAACAGGTTCGTGAATACGCGACGCCGCGTAACGCGTTGTTCACATCTCGTCCGTCTACAGGCATGAGACTCGTCTTGTCTTGCCCGCTTGAGTCTCATCGGGAGCGTGTGTAGCGACGGCGCGCCATGCGCCAAGCCGGCCAAATCACCCACCGTTCTCCTGCGGCGACCGCTTTCGTCGCCAGTGCCGCTTTCCTGGCGGCGGCCGCGCATCCAGCGGTGGGGCAATACTTGTCCTTCGGACAATCCAATGACCGCGCGATGGCTATCCCGCGTATCGCCGTCGGGCCTAACTCGGCTGGCGGCGTGCCGCTGCCGGAACCTCTGGAACCAAGCGAGGCGACACGCGTCCGACGGGCCTTCGAGCTGCAGGCGCGGGGCGCGATCCAGGCCGCCGAGCGGGAGAGTGCGCAACTCGACATGACGACGCTGCTTGGCGCAGCAATGGTCGGGCACATCCTCGCCGACCGCTATCTCGGCCGATTCACGCGTCCGCAGGCCGACGAGTTGCGGGCATGGCTGGATCGGCATGCAGACCTCCCCGATGCCGGCGACATCCACGCGCTGCTGCTAGTCCGTCTGCCGCAGGGCGTCCGCGCACCCAAGCCGCCGGCGCGCGAGGAGCTACCCACTGCCCCGCCGGTCGAGGCGGCGAGCCCGCCGCCGGTCCCCGAGGAGACGGAGCCGCCCAGCATCTCCGTCACCCGCTACCCGGCGCTCGACCGCGACGTCGCGGAGACGGCTCGTCGCCGGGGTGCCGCGGGCGTGACCCGTCTGTTGGCGCGAACCGACGGCCTCTCGCCCAGCTATGCCTCCATCTTGCAGGGGGAGGCGGCGCGAATCCTGTTCACCCTCGGCCATGACGAAGAGGCGCTCGTGCTTGGCGCCGCCGCCGCGCGTGCCTGTGGCCGACCGCCCGCCGAGGGCTGTCGAACCCATTCGCTCGGCGGCTATGTCGGCGGCCTCGCGGCCTGGCGACTTGGCCGCCCGGAGACTGCCCGCGCGCTGTTCGAGCGGGCGTGGCGAGCGCCGCTCGGTACGTCGTCGCTGCGCGCGGCCTCTGCGTTCTGGGCGGCGCGGGCGCATCTGGCGATCGGTGATTCCGCCAATCATGCGCCCTGGCTCGGCCGTGCCTCGGTCGAGGCCTACACGTTCCACGGTCAGATCGCGCGGCGGATGTTGGGCCTCGCGTCCGGCGCGGCACCGGGCGAGCGCGACCGGGGAGGGCGGGAGACCCTGGGCGAGGCCGATGTCGAGGCGATCGCCGCCACCGGCCCGGGCCTGCGCGCCTTCGCATTGCTGCAGGTCGGCCAGCGACGTCGGGCGGAGGCCGAATTTCGGCTGCTGTGGCCGCGAATGCGCGACAGCGCTCCGCTGGCCCGCGCCGTCATGCTTGTCGCGGAACGGGCGGGCTTGCCGGAACTGGCCTCGCAACTCGCCGACTACGTGCAGGCGTCGGACGGCCGGCCGCGCGAGGCGACTCGGTTCCGGATCCCCCGGCTGCGCCCGGATGGCGGATATCGTGTCGACCCCGCGCTGGTCTATGCGCTCGCCCGGACGGAATCGAATTTCGACACGACGATGGTCAGCTCGGCCGGCGCGCGGGGTATTCTGCAAATTCGGCCAGAGACGGCGAGCTTCATCACGGCCGGCAACGCGCCGGGCCAAGACGGACGAACCGCACGGTTCTCGCGGCAATTGCACGATCCTGCGGTGAATCTCGACCTCGGTCAGCGCTACGTCTCGTACCTGTCAGGTCACGCGGCGGTTGCGGGGGACCTGATCCGCCTGCTGGTCGGCTACAACGCAGGGCCGGGCAATCTCCAGAAATGGGCGGCGACCATTCACGACCTGGACGACCCGTTCCTGTTCATCGAGGCGATCCCGTCCGACGAAACGCGTGCGTTCGTGCCACGCGTCCTGTCCTACACATGGATCTTCGCCGACCGGCTGCATCTGCCGACGCCCACGCTTGACGATCTCGCGCACGGCGTTTGGCCCCGCTATCGGGCGGTCGGCGAGCCCGCCGGCGAACGGCTCGCGCGGGTGATCCACTGATGGCGCGCATCGACGAGACGCGGGCGTTCGTCGCCGTATCGATCGCCGTGCTGACGGTCTCCGACACGCGCACCGCGGCGGACGACACATCCGGCGACGTGCTGTTCGATCGCATCATTCAGGCCGGCCATCGCGTCGCGGCGCGCCGCATCGTGCGCGACGACGCGGCGGCGATCGAGGCGGTCCTGCGGAGTTGGATCGCCGACCCGGCGGTCGATGCTGTCATCACCACCGGAGGCACCGGGATCACCGGGCGCGACGTGACGCCGGAGGCGTTCGACCGCGTGCTGGAGAAGCGCATCGAGGGCTTTGGCGAGCTGTTCCGGATGCTCAGCTTCCAGAAGATCGGCACGTCCACAATGCAGTCCCGCGCCCTGGCCGGCGTGGCCGGCGGCACCTACCTGTTTGCCCTACCGGGCAGCACCGGCGCGGTGCGAGACGCCTGGGACGACATCCTGGTATGGCAGCTCGACGCGCGGCACCGGCCCTGCAATCTGGTCGAATTGATGCCGCGCTTGCAGGAACACTTGTCACGCTAGCAGGCCGAGTGCGGCGAGGTCCGCCGCATCGTCGACATCACGCAGCGTTCGCAGCATCTCGACCTTTCGGTGGGCGAAATTGCGCAGCGTATCGGCCAGCGCGTGTTCGCTCGACCACCGGACACGGCGGAACGGGTGCGCCGGACGCCGAGGCCCAATCCCGACCAACCAATAGCCCCCGTCGAGTGCCGGTCCGAACACTGCGTCGGCCCGCCCCAGCGCGCGGAACGCGGCGGCCAGGTCGTCGCCCGACAGGCCCGGGATGTCACAGCCGATCAGCACCGTCCTTTGCCGCGGCCGGCGGGCGAAGGCGGCCGCCATGCGTGCGCCGAGATCGCCACTCGATTGCCGCTCCGGCCTCAGCCCGGGGATCCGTGCGCCGCGCGGTGTTGTCGCGAGCACCCACGCGTGCCGGCGGTCCCGCATGACCAGGCCTACCGTGCGCGTCAGCATCCGTCGATGGAAACGCAGCGCGGCATGTTCGCCGATCTCGGCTGCGAGGCGGCGCTTGACCGTGCCCAGGCGCGGCGCGCGGGCGAAGATCACGACGATATCGCCCCTCATCCGTAAATCCTGCTGATCGCCGCCGGCGGCACGCCCGCGAAGTAGAGCGAGAGGCAGAACAAATTGCGTGCGGACCGGGCCAGATAGCCCTCGCGCCGCCACTTCTCCGCCGACGTGACGGCATCGGCGTCGAGCGCTGTCAGTCGCATGCGTCCGAGCCGTCGCACGAGATCCACGTCTTCCATGAGCGCTAGAGGCCGGACGCCGCCGACGTCGTCCAGTAGCTTGCGCGAGATGAGAAGTCCCTGATCACCGTATGGCAAAGCGAACGTCCGGCAGCGCCAGCCGACCAGCCGCTCCAGCCGGCGCGCTGCCGGGTCGTCGGAGTCGAGGCGGAACCGGCCATACCCGGCGCGGTCGCCGCCGTCTGCCATCAAGCTGCTCGCGGCGGCGCGCCAGCCTGTGGAAAGGCGCGTGTCAGCATGCAGCAGCAGCAGCCACGCGCCACGCGAAGCCGCGATACCGGCGGACACTTGCGGACCTCGACCGCGCGGCGCTTCGATCACGACCGCGCCGTGGCCGCGCGCGATCGCCACCGTCGCGTCGCGCGAGCCGCCGTCGGCCACGACCACTTCGTCCGCCGTGCCGTCGAGGCTGGACAACGTGCGCTGGAGGTGGGCCGCCGCGTTCAGCGTGGGGATGACGCACGTGAGCACTTCCCGGATCACCAGCCTCCCGCGAGTGGACAAGATATCGGCTTGCCCCCGCTCGTTCTTTTAATGTTCTTGACGCCGGTTGACGCCTGCCGGAGAGTGACCCCTGAACGGAGGGGGAACATAGGCATGGACGCGACCGAACTGCGGCGGGAGATCGACCCGGCTGAAGTTGCCGCGTTCGATATCCCCGAACCACCGCCGATCAGCGACGAGCCACGCCGCAGCCGCGTGCGAAAGGGCCGTGGCGCGACGATCAACCCGGCCAGCCGCTACGATCGGCGAGCTGTCGCCCCATTCGACGACGGCTGGGCGCTGACGGCGGCCGAGCTCGCGGAACTGCCGCCATTGCCGACCACGGTGATCCGCGATTCCACGCGCACCATCATCAGCTGGAACGACAGCCCCGATATCGGCTTCGACCGCGCGGTCAATCCCTATCGCGGCTGCGAGCATGGTTGCGTTTATTGCTACGCCCGCCCGACCCACGCCTATCTCGGCTACTCGCCCGGTACCGACTTCGAGACGAAACTGCTATACAAGCCAGACGCCGCCGAACTGCTGGAGCGGGAGCTGCGAAAGCCCGGCTACGTCGCGCGGCCCTTGGCGCTCGGCTCGAACACCGATCCCTACCAGCCGATCGAGCGGACGATGCAGCTGACCCGCGCGGTCCTGGGCGTGCTGGAGCGGACCGGCCATCCCTGCAGCATCGTGACGAAATCGGCGGGCGTGCTGCGCGACGTCGACATCCTGCGTCGCATGGCCGGGCGCAACCTGGTGCGGGTCTGGCTGTCGGTCACCACGCTCGACCCGGCCTTGGCGCGCCGAATGGAGCCACGGGCCAGCGCGCCGGCGCGGCGGCTGCAGGCCGTGGCCGAACTGACGGCGGCCGGCGTGCCGACCGGGGTGCTGGCCGCGCCGATGATCCCTGGCCTGAACGACGCCGAACTGGAGAAGATTCTCGAGGCTTCGGCCCGAGCCGGGGCGGGCACGGCCGGCTACGTCCTGCTGCGGCTGCCGCACGAGTTGCGACAGATCTTCTCCGATTGGCTGGAGCAGCACGTCCCCGACCGTGCGAAACACGTGCTGGAGCTGATCCGCCAGACCCGCGCGGGGGCGCTGTCCGACAGCCGGTTCGGCCAACGCTTTTCCGGGACAGGGGCCTATGCCGACCTGTTGGCCCGCCGTTTCGCGCGGGCGGCACGGCAATGGGGGTTGGAGAATCGGATGGAGCTCGACTGCTCCCAATTCCGGCCGCCCACTACCGGACCACGCCCAGGTATGGCCGAGGCACAACTCTGCCTGTTCTGAAGCGGTGGCGACCCGTCTTCGGCAAGTAACGGGTCGCTCGGTCATTACGATACACATTGTGTTGTGGCCGGTCGTTCGTTTTGATCCGGGCTGCCTGCTTGTGTCACCACTGTATTTGCCAGAAACATCGGTGCCGACGGCCTGCCTCATCGGACGAGGACCACGGCGCTGGAGGACTGGCTCAAATCGATCGGATTGGAAGGGCGGGCCGCGGCGTTCCGCGCCCACGGCATCACGCGCGACCTCCTGCCGGAACTTACCGACGACGATCTACGGGAACTCGGGCTCACGATCGGCGAGCGCAAACGGTTCTACCGGGCAGCGGCCGCGCAGGCCGGTGAGCCGCCGCCGGCCGCGGTCATCACCCAGGAGACGTATGCGGAACGGCGACCGCTGAGCATGATGTTTGTCGATCTCGTGGGCTACACGCAGCTTTCGGAGCGCATTGATCCGGAGGACATGCTCGACCTGCTCGTTCGCTACCGCGAGCTGTGCGCCATCCACATCGGCCATTTCGGGGGCTACATCGCCCGCGTCGTCGGCGACGGCGTGCTCGGATATTTCTGCTATCCGATGGCCAACGAGAACGATCCGGAGCGCGCGGTTCGCGCCGGGCTGGAGATCGCCGGCAGCGTCGGCGAACTGGCCACCTCCTACGGCGAGAGGCTGCGCGTTCGCATCGGCATCGCGACCGGTCCGGTGGTGATCGGCGACCTGTATCGCGACAGCGCAGTGGACAAGCATTCGGTGGTGGGTTCGGCGCCCAATCTAGCCGCCCGGCTGCAGGCCTTGGCGCGACCCGGCGAGCTGATCGTCGATGAGGCCACGCACGCGCGGGTGCGCGGCCGGTTCGTCGCCGCCGACCTCGGCGCGCAGGAGCTGCGCGGGCTGAACCTGCCGCACCGGGCATGGCGGATCCTGCGCGAGCGGCCGATCGGCGACGTCGCCTCGGTGCCGCATCAGGCGCCGCTCTGCGGTCGCGACCGAGAACTCGCCGACCTCAAGGGCCATTGGGCGCGGGCGCGTGAGGGCGAGGGCGGTGCCGTGCTGGTCGTCGGCAAGGCCGGCATCGGCAAGTCGCGGTTGGTTCGCGCATTCCTCGACAGTTGCGTGGGCGACGACGGGGCCACCGTGCAGATCCACGCCTCCGCGTTGGATACCGACTCGCCGCTGCGCGCGGTGGTGGCCGCGTTGCGCCGGCTCACCGGCGGTGGGGGGGCGGCGGGCGGCCCGGCGCGGCTGCGGCGGCTCGCGACCCTCGGCCTGCCCGAGGCGACGCTGCCGGTCGTGGCGGAGCTGCTGGGCCTGGATTTCCCCGCGAACCCGCGGGCGGCCGAGACGCCAAGCCCGGAGCAGCGACGCGAGGACACTCTGCGCGCCCTGGTGGCCGCCGCCTCCGCGGTCGCGCAGCGCCAGCCCTTGCGGCTGGTCGTCGAGGACATGCACTGGCTGGATCCGACCTCGCTTGATCTGGTCGGCCGGATCGCCGCCGAGGTGGGCGGGCAGCGTATCTTGCTCGTGCTGACCGCGCGTGACGAGTTGCGCACCGAGCAGATGACCTTGCCGGCGACCCACAGCGTGTTGCCGCTACGGCCGCTGCCGGAGCTGGAGGTGCTGCGGCTGGTCAGCGCCATGCTCGACGGTCACGCGATGCCGTCGGGCGTGCTGCGCAGCATCGCTCGGCGCGCCGAAGGCGTGCCGCTGTTCGCCCAGGAGCTGCTGCGCACCGTGGCGATCCGCCGCAGCGCCGATCCAGAGGACGAGGAGGCCGAGTTCGGCGGCGTCGTGCCGGCCACGGTGCATGCCGCGCTGATGGCGCGGCTCGATCGCACCGGCCCGGCCAAGGAGATCGCGCAGGCGGCTTCGGTGTTCGGCCGCGTCTGCCGGCGCGAGTCGCTGGCCGCAGTTTGCCTGCCGCTGTTCGGCACCAGCAATGCCGATCTCGACAACGCCATCGAGACGCTCATTCGCGCCGGCGTGTTCGCGGGATCTGAAGCGGGCAATGAGGGCGCGTCCAGTGTGCTGGCCTTCGCTCATGCCCTGCTGCGCGACGCCGCCTACGAGAGTCTGGTGCGGGACCGCAAGCAGGCGCTGCATCTGCGGGTCGCGACTGTTTTGCAGTCTGTCGAGCGCCACTCGGTGGCCGAGCAGCCGGAACGGCTGGCGCTGCATCTGACGGAGGGCGGGGACGCGCTGGCCGCCGCGCCATTCTGGCTTGAAGCGGCGCGGCGCGGCCTCGCCCGCTCGGCGCTCACCGAGGCCACGCGGCTGCTGCGGCGCGCGGTCGCCTCGCTGCCGCGCGCCAAGGACAGCCGGGCCGCCGCCGAGGCGCGGCTGGAAATGCTCGCGCTGCTGGGACCGGCGCTGATGGCGCTGAAGGGCGCAGGGTCGCCCGAGGCGGGCGAGGTCTACGCCGAGGCCAACGCGCTGTGCGAGGGCCTGCCGGAGACGCCGGCGCATTTCCCGATCTATTGGGGCTGGTGGTTCCAGTCCCGCGATTTCCATGACAAGCGCGACAGGTCGAGCACGATGCTCAGCCGCGCCCGCGCGCGCAAGGATCCGGAGCTGATGCTGCAGGCGCATCATTGCTCGTGGGCGAGCCTGTATTTCGCCGGCGACTACACCCGCTGCTGCGAGCATGTCGCGGCCGGTCTGGCGATCTACGATCAGAAGGACTGCCGCCACCACGCCCGGCTGTATGCCAATCACGACGCCAAGGTCTGCGCCCATGGCGAGCTGTGCCAAGTCTTCTGGATGCAGGGCAGGCCGGTTCAGGCGATGCGAGAGGAAGCCCGTTCGTTGCAGTGGGCGGCGGAGATCGATCACCTCGGCAGCATCGCCCATGCCCGCGACATGCAACTGCTGCATCGCGTCTTCCGGCGTGACCACGAGGCGGTGCTGCATCGGGCGGCCGACATGGTGAGCCTGGGAAGCCAGCACGGCATGGCCGACGCGCGCGGCAAGGGGCTGATCTTCCACGGCTGGGCGACAGCACTGCGAGGTGACCCGGCGTCTGGCCTCCGCGCCCTCGAGGAGGGGTTCGCGCTGCAGCAGGCGACCGGCACGATGGAGGACTTTCCGATCTATGTCTGCCTGCTCGCCGAGGCGATGATCGCCGCACGGCAGCCTGAGCGCGCCGCGACGCTCCTGGCTGCGGCGGAGGCGGAGTATGCCCAGAAGGGTCTCAGTTTCTGGCGCTCGGAATTGCGGCGGATGCGGGCCGAGGCAGCGCTCGGCATGGATGATGCCGCGGCGGACGCGGCGTTGGCGCTGTTCGACGAGGCACAGGCGATCGCCGAGGAGCAGGGCGTCACCATGCTGGCGTTGCGCGCCGCGACCGGGGCCGCTGCGTTGGATGTGCGGCGCAATGAGCCGCACCTGGCGCGCCAGCGGCTGCTGCCGATCCTTTCACGTATCGAGGGCTATGACGGCAGTCCCGATCTGGTCGCGGCGCACGCGGTGTCCTCGCAACTGGCGGCGATCGTGGCCTGAGCGCGGGCCGGAGTGCGTTTCTCGTGCGTGGACGCCGAACCTCCCACCCCGTGCCTCCCGTTGTGGCGAGGCCCGGGGTGGGGGCGCTGCGTCCCGCGCCGGCGCTGCGTGTAAGAGCCAAATCCACCGGTTCGCATGAACCCGGACGCCTTTTTCTCCCCCTTCTCCGGATCGCACGGCCCCGAGCCGCCCGGCGACATTCTCGCCCGGCTGCGGCCGGCGCTCGCCGCCGCGGGCATCACTCGGATCGCCGTCCTGACAGGGCTCGACACACTGGGCGTGCCGGTCGCGGCCGCCATCCGCCCGAACTCTCGCTCGATCGCGGTGCATCAGGGCAAGGGCGCGACCCTGGACGCCGCCAAGCTGGGCGCGGTCATGGAGGCGATCGAGTGCGCCAGCGCCGAACGGATCGATCTGCCGCTGACGCTCGGCACGGCCGAGGACATGGCGGAACGCGGCGCGGTCCTAGACATCGCCGCCCTCCCGCGCGCGCGCGGCGGGGGAGATCCGCTCGCGCGCCGTCTGTTGTGGGTCGAGGGCGAGGATCTCCTGGCGGGTGGCAAGGTGTGGGTCCCCCGCGAACTGGTCGCGGCGGATTGGACGTGGCCGCCGGTGCCAGGCGAGCCATGTTTTCAGGCCAGCACCAACGGACTGGGCGCCGGGTTGACCGTCGAGGCGGCGACTCGGCATGCCTTGCATGAGGTGATCGAGCGCGACGCGGTCGCGATCTGGCGCGCCCGGCCGGCCGCCTCGCGGGCCGCCACCTCCGTCGATCCGTTCAGCGTCGACGGCCAGGCCAGCCGCGCCCTGTTGGACCGCCTCGCAGGGCGTGGCGCCACGGTGACGATTTGGGACGCCACGTCCGATGTCGGCGTTTCCACCGTCCTGGTGTTGCTGGCGGACGCAGCCGGGCGGTTGTCGCCCGAACTCGGCGCCGGCTGTCATGCCGATCCGGACGCGGCGCTGTTCCGGGCGCTGACCGAGGCGGCGCAGTCGCGCCTGACGGTGATCTCCGGCGCGCGCGACGATTTCTCGGACGCGGATTACGCGCCGGATCGCAAGGCGCATTCGCTACCGGCCGCGCGTCCGGGCGGGCCTTTCGCGGCGATGAGGGGCACGGCGGGCGCGGAGATCGCGGACGTGCTGCGGGCGCTGGCCGGCGCGGGGGTTCGGCAGGTCGCTCGGGTGGATCTCAGCCGCCCCGAACTGCATCCGGCCCGCGTGGTCCGCGTGGTCGTGCCGGGCCTGGAGGGCGGGCATACCGACGCTGATGGCGAGTATGTGCCGGGACCCCGCGCCCGCAACGCCCGATGAGCGCCGTGGTCTTCGTCGGTCCTACCCTGCCGGCGGGCGACGTCGCTTCGGTGACGACGCTGCCCCCGGCGCGGCAGGGCGACCTCTATCGGGCGGTACGCGACCTAAGCCCGACCGTGATCGGCCTGATCGACGGGGTGTTCCTCGACGTGCCGGCGGTCTGGCACCGGGAAATTCTGTGGGCGCTCGATCGGGGCGTCCACGTGTTCGGCGCGGCCAGCATGGGGGCGCTGCGGGCGGCCGAGCTGGACGGTTTCGGCATGGTCGGAATTGGTCGCATCTACGAAGCATACCGCGACGGCGTCTGGCCCGGTTTCGACGAGCCGTTCGAGGATGACGACGAGGTGGCCGTCGTCCACGCGCCGCCGGCCGCCGGCGGGGCCGCCCTGTCGGACGCCATGGTGGATCTACGCGCGACGCTGCGCGCGGCCGTCGCGGCCGGCGTTCTGGACGAGGCGCAATGCGCGTTTCTCGCGCGCGCGATGAAGGCGCTGCCGTTCCCCGATCGCGGCGTCGCCGCCCTGGCGCGGGCGGCACCCCTGGCCGTCCGGGATTGGATCGCCGCCAACCCGGTGCGCCAGAAAGCCGCGGACGCGCGGGCGATGCTCGCGGCGCTGCCGGTCCGGCCCGCAACATTTTCGCCGGGATTTCGTTTCGCTCGGACCTTGACGTGGGAGCGTTTCGTGGCGGAACAATCGCGTGCCGCCCCGTCGCCGGTGCTGACCGACATGCTGGAGCGCGATCCGGCGGGCTGGCGGAGGCTGCGGCGGCAGGCGCTGGGCCGGCTTGCGGCGCTCGCCGATGCCGAAGCGGACGACGCGGCCGCCCGCGCCGCCCTCGATCGTTTTCGCCACGAACATTCTTTGGTCCGCTATGAAGACATTCAGGCATGGTTGGTGCAGAATGATGTCGATGCCGCCGGTCTGGCGCGGCTGATGCACGAGGAGGCGGCCCTGGACGCAGTGCCCGATCCGCCGGGTCTGCACACGGCGATGCTGGATCTGCTGCGGCTCTCGGGCGGCGCGCGATGATCCGGCGCGGCGTTCATCGGGGAACCCGGTTCCTGCTCTACCCGCAATATGACGAGGGAATGCGGGCGGAGCTGGTCACCGTCTCATCGCCGGTCGGCAGCCTCCTGCCCGGTCCGCGCGACCATGCGATGTATGTGGCCGACGCCATCCGCAAGCTGGAGCCCTATGATCCGCCGAACACCGCCCCGCCGTGCCCGGCCCCGCACCATGCTCCCGCGCGACCCAACGCGGCCGGTCATTTCGATCATCTGCGCCCGCACATGCCGCAATTTCTCGCGGCGCATTTGTTTGGCACGGTCCGCCGGACGCTCGACGTTTGGGAGCACTACCTCGGTCATCGCGTTGAGTGGTGGCATGCCGAGGACTTCCCGCTCCTCGAACTCGTCCCGTTGGTCGCCTGGCAGAATGCGCAATGCGGCCCCGGCTTCCTCGAAACCGGAGTCTGGCCCGCGGGCGACGGGGAATGGCAGCCCTTCGCGCTCAACCACGACATCGTCGCGCACGAGGTGGGTCACGCGGTGCTGTTCAGTCTCATGGGCGTGCCGCCGGCCGAGCGGCTGGGGCGCGAGTTTCTGGCCTTCCACGAATGCTTCTCCGACCTTTCGGCGCTGCTCGGCGCGCTACATTTCCGTTCTGTTCGCCGCCGCCTGATGGCGCAGACCCGGGGCAACCTTTATGTGCTGAACCTCGTCAGCCGGCTTGGCGAGACGTCGCGGCACGCGCAGATCCGGATCGCCGACAATACCCGCGTGATGGCCGATGTCGCGGATGTGACGCTCAATCCCGATCTGAGCTGGAACGATCCGACCGGCCGCCACCGCAACGCCCACGCGGTGGCCGAACCGCTGACCGGCGCGTTGTTCGACGTGTTGGTCGACCTTTATCAGGATGGGCTGGTGCGGCGCGGATTGATCGCACCGGACGATGATCCGCGCGGCTGGTCGCGCGCCGAGGTCGAGGCCTCGATGGGTCGGTTGCAGACCGCGACGGCCGCTGCGTTCGCCCGTCTGTCCGGTGGGTTCCACGCGGCCCTCGACGCGGCGCGCGATCATGTCGCCCGCGCGCTCTGCCACGTCGCGACCACGTTGTCGCCGGACGCCCTGACGTTCGACCGCGTCGCCGCCCGCTTCCTGGAGAGCATCGCGCTACAGGGTTTTGGCTCGATGCTGGGCGCGCTGGTCGGCAACTTCCACGAACGCGAAATCGACCCCGGCCCCTACATGCTGGCGCGTCCGGTGCGCTTTCGCGCGGATCTGGTCCGGATCGAGGCCGCCCCGCCGCTGGCCTGCCGCTGCGGCGGCACGCATGAGATCGCAAGGACCAGGCGATTGATGACCCATCCGCACCGGGCTGCGTAACGGGTCTGGCCGGAGGCGTCGGCGTACGTTAGTGTTGCGCAACGGGAGAGGAGAGACTGCCATGTCCGAAACGCTTGCCGAGTCGCTGACCGCTGGCGGGGTGATCCGCCTGTTCGGTCGCCCCTTCGCCGGTCTGACCCTGTCGCCGGCCGACAGCGCCGCGGAAGGGCCGGGCAACGACGGCCCGCCCACCGGATCGCCGGCGTCGCGAAGCCTTGCCCGCATCTACGGGTTCAGCTTTCAGGGGGGCTACGTCAAGCTCGCGGTACCCGTGGTCTTCGTGGTCCACGGCGCGGGCCAGCCGGTGGGTGCCGATGCCGACCTCGCCACGCTCGGGATCGAAATCACCGATGCGACCTTCGTGAAGGGCGTGCTCATGTGGCCGGCCCACGAGATCGACATGGGCGTGCGAATCGACATCACCACCGGCCTGCTCGCGGATATCCTGATCGCGGCCGAAACGGCCGACGACTCGGCGGCCGGCGAGGGTGGCGACCCCGTCGCGCGTTCCGCCATGGCGGGACGCTCTGCCATGGCCGGACGCTCCGCGATGGCCGCCCGCTCCGCAATGGCCGCGCGTTCGGCAATGGCCGCGCGGTCCGCCATGATCGGGCGGTAGCCGCGACCCTCGACAATCCGACCGCCGCGCCGCATGCAGCGCGGGCGCGGCGAGCGGGGAGGTCTTTGTGACGCAACGATTTGGCGTGGGCGTGATCGGGCTGGGCAAGATCGCCCAGGACCAGCATCTGCCGGTCATCGCGCAAAGCGACGCGTTCGACCTGATCGCGGTGTCGAGCCAGCGCGGACTGTCGGCGCCCGGCGCGGCGTTCGCGGTGCGTGACCACGCGGAATTGCTGGCGATCCCGGAGGTGACGGCGGTGGCGATCTGCACGCCGCCACAGGCACGCCATGCCATCGCCCGCGACGCGCTCGCGGCGGGCAAGCACGTGATGCTGGAAAAGCCGCCGACCGCGACGATCAGCGAGCTGGCCGATCTGGTGCGGCTGGCCGCGGCCGCCGGCCTCGTGCTGATGACGACATGGCATTCGCAGCACAACGCGGCGGTCGATGCGGCCAAGCGCCTTCTGGGCGGTCGTGCGGTGTCGCGGCTGTTCGTCAACTGGAAGGAGGATGTCCGCAAATGGCATCCCGGCCAGCGCTGGATTTTCGAGGCGGGTGGGTTCGGGGTGTTCGATCCAGGGATCAACGCGCTGTCGATCGTCACGAAGATCATGCCGACGCCGGTGTTTCTTCGCGCGGCCGAACTGTCATTCCCCGCCAACGCCGACGCTCCGATCGCCGCGTCGCTCGTCTTCGACGGTCCGGATCATCGGGCCGAATTCGACTGGCGACAGAAGGGCGGTGAGGTGTGGGAGATCGAGGCCGACATCGCTGACGGCCCACGGCTCAAACTCGCCGACGGGGGAACTCGGCTGCTGCTCGACGGCGTCGAAACCGTGGCCCAACCGTCACGCGAGTATCAGGCAATCTACGCCCGTTTCGCCGAATTGCTTCGTGCCGGGCGGAGCGAGGTGGACGCGGCCCCGTTCCAGCTCGCCGCCGACGCCTTTCTGCTGGCTCGGCGGCGCGAGGTCGAGGCGTTCGTCGACTAGCGGCGGGCTATTTGCCCGACGCTTTGCCACCGCTGCTGCCCGAGCCGGTGCCGACCGGGCTGTCGACCGGCGCGTTGCGGACCGCGGCGGGACCCGACCCGCTGGTCCCACCCGGCGCGGCGGTGGCGCAGGGCGGCTTGCCGCAACTGGTGTCCGTCGTGCCCGTGGTCTGCGCGAAAGCGCCTCCGGCGAGAATGCCGGCGAGAATGAAGGATCCGGCCAGGGCCAGGATTGTCGTGCGCATGGGGTAGCTCCGTGTGAAGGTCGCGAGGACATCACGCCGGGGCCGGCCATTTGTTCCCAGGGCTGGGGATCGCGTTCGTGCGACATGCCCTTAGGGTCCGTCACCGCGACGGTGTCGCGGTCTAAAACCCCCGCGGCGGATCGGCGGCGTCTCGCCGCAGCCAGTTGGTGGCCGCGTAAGCCGCCGACGCGTCCGTCGCGTGCAGCGTATACGCGTGCCGCGAGACGGCCGATCGATTGGGCGCGCTGTAGTGCGGCAGCTTGCCGTGAAAGACGACCAGTGTTCCCGCCTCGACCTCAAGCGGAACGGCGGTCGCTTCGGTGGGCCACGGCGTCGCATCGAGCGTCTCCAGCCGAGTTGCGTCGCTTTCGCGGACGAACCGCTCGCGAAGCGGCCCGCGATGGCCGCCCGGCTCGACCCACAGGCAGCCATTGCCACGATCGGCGCGCTCCAGCGCGAACCAGAACGTCGTCACGGTGATCGGGTCGGTGACGAAGAAGCTCGCGTCCTGATGCCAGCGCACCTCGCCGCCGATACCGGGCTGCTTGAAGATATACATACTCTGCCAGATCAGCGGCCGCGCCATCCCGACCGCGGCCGCGACCTCCGCCAGAACGGGGCCGCGCGAGAACGCGGCAAACGCCTGATCGCGGTCGTGCATCGCATGGCCGATCTTGTTGATCGACAGCGCCTTTGCCTGCCGCAACGCGCCGGCATCGTCGAACGCGTCTTCCTCGAAGAAGCAGCGGACCTTGTCGCCGCTGTCGAGGAACCATCGATCCGTGCGCGCGCCCTGGTCTTGCGTGGTGAAAACCGACCGGCTCTCGGCCGGGTCGAACGCCTCGACGATGGCGGCCGCGCGGGCGCGCACGCCGGCAATGTCGGACCTCGACTTGAAGCCCTCCAGCACGACGTAGCCGTCATGGTCGAAGCGCGCGCGATCGATCATCATGGCATGAGCCTTGCCTGCCGAGATGTCGCCGTCGAGAGGATTCATGACGCTTCCCAGCCGCTTCTGGCAGGACCTGGCCTGGACTGATTTCGCCGCGTTGCCGGACAACACCGTGGCGGTTCTTCCGGTCGCGGCGATCGAGCAGCACGGGCCGCATCTACCGGTCGCGGTCGACGCCACCCTGAATGCGGCGATCGTCGCGGCGGCGCTGGTGCGGAGCGCCCCGGAATTGCCGGTCCTGGTGCTGCCGATGCAGTCGGTGGGGCTTTCGGTCGAGCACAGCGCCTATCCCGGCACCCTGACCGGCTCGGCCGAGACGATGTTGGCCTTCTGGACCGAGATCGCCCGCAGCGTGGCCCGCGCCGGGGTGCGGCGGATCGTCTTGTTCAACAGCCATGGCGGCCAGCCGCAGATCGTCGATCTGGTTTGCCGCCGGCTGCGCATCGAGGCGCGCATGTTCGCGGTCGCCGCGAGCTGGTTCGCCCTCGCGCCGCCCGACCTGAATGACCCGCATGGCATTCATGGCGGCCGCGTGGAGACGTCGATGATGCTCGCCGCCGCCCCGGCACGCGTGGATATGGCGCGCGCCGAGAATTTCCGCAGCGCATGGATGCGTCAAGAGAACCGATTTGCGGCGTTGACGCCGGAAGGCGCGGTCGGGTTCGGCTGGCAGACCCAGGACCTCAATCCCGCCGGCGCGCTGGGCGACGCCACGCTGGCCACCGAGGCCGACGGGCGTCGGCTGATCGACCACGCCGGCTCGCGTCTCGCGGCCTTGCTGGCCGAAGTCAGCGCGTTCGACCTCGACGCCTGGCTGCGGGACTCGCCCTGATGCTCGCGTCCTCGCCGCTCGTGCGCGTCGTCGGTGTCGGGAAGGTTTTCGCCGGCGGCACGCGGGCGCTCGAGGGCATCACGCTCGAGGTCGCGGAGGGCGAATTCCTGTCGCTGCTCGGGCCGTCGGGGTGCGGCAAGTCGACCCTGTTGCGGCTCATCGCCGGCCTCGGCCAACCAACGGCCGGCATGATCGACTGGCCCAAGGCGATGCACGACGCGCAGGGCCGGCCGGAGCGAAATATCGGTTTCGTGTTCCAGGAGCCGACGTTGATGCCCTGGGCACGGGTGTTCGACAACGTGTTCCTCCCGCTCCGCCTTGCCGGCATGTCTCGCGGCGAGGCGGAGCCACGTGTCATGGAGGCGCTTGACGGGGTGGGATTGGGCAACGTGGCGCGCGCCTTCCCTCGAGAACTTTCGGGAGGCATGAGGATGCGCGTCTCGATCGCCCGCGCGCTGGTCACGCGGCCGCGCGTGCTGCTGATGGACGAGCCGTTCGCGGCACTCGACGAGATCACCCGCCTGAAACTCAACGACGACCTGCTGCGGCTGTGGGAGGGGCGGGGCGTCAGCGTCGTGTTCGTCACCCACAGTGTGTACGAGAGCGTCTACCTGTCGAGCCGTATCGCGGTGCTGAGCGCCCGGCCGGGCCGGCTGCATGCCATGGTCGACGTGCCGGCTCCCTATCCGCGCGACGAGACGTTCCGCACGGGTCCGGAGTACAACGAGTTCTGCCGGGTGACGTCGGCGGCGCTGCGGGCGGCGATGGGGGTTTCGGGCGCGTGACGGAATGGGCCATCAAGCCGTGGATGCGCGTCGCGGTGCCGCTGCTGCTCGGCGTCAGCCTGCTCGTGCTGTGGGAGGTGCTTGTCGCGGCGCTGGCGGTGCCGAAATTCGTTCTGCCCGCGCCAAGCCTTATCGGCCGATCGCTGGTCGCCGATTTCCCCAGCCTGATGGGCTCGCTGTGGATCACCTTGCGCATCACGCTGATGGCCTTCGTGCTGGCGGTCTTCGCCGGGGTGAGCCTCGCGGTGCTGTCGGCGCAGAGCCGGCTGATCGAGATCAGCTTGTTTCCGTACGCGGTCGCGTTGCAGGTGACGCCGGTCGTGGCGATCGCGCCGCTCGTGCTGATCTGGGTGGGGGTCGACCACCTGGATCGCGTGCTGCTCATTCTGGCGACCATCGTCGGGTTCTTCCCGGTGTTCTCCAACACCACCCTGGGACTGCGCAGTGTCGACCACAATCTGCGCGACCTGTTTCAACTGCATGGCGCGACCCGCTGGCAGCTTCTGGCGCGGCTGCAACTGCCGACCGCGCTGCCGTATCTGCTGGCCGGTGCCCGCATCGCCGGCGGCCTGGCGCTGATCGGCGCGGTGGTGGCCGAGTTCGTGGCGGGGTCGGGGACCGCGTCCGGCCTCGCCTGGCGCATCGCCGAGAGCGGCAACCGGCTGAACATTCCGCGCATGTTCGCGGCCCTGCTGCTGCTGTCGGTGCTGGGCATCACCATCTTTCTCGCGGTCGCCGCCGTGCAACACCTGCTGCTGCGAAGCTGGCACGAGAGTGCCGTGAGGCGCGAACGATGATCCTTCGCAACGCCACGCTGCTGCGCTGCTTGTCCGATGCGCCGCCTGGCGACGGCGAGGCCGCGCGCGTCGATCTGGCCATCGAGGACGGAAACATCGCGGCGATCCTGCCACCGGGCGGCGGCGAGGGGACGGATCTCGACGGCGGCATGGTCTGGCCATGCTTCGTCGATCTGCACACGCATCTCGACAAGGGTCACATATTTCCGCGCGCGCCGAATCCGGATGGCACGTTCGCGGCCGCGCTCGCGACCGTGGGTGCCGACCGCGAGGCGCGCTGGACCGCCGACGACGTACGTGCCCGTTTCGCGTTCGGCCTGCGCTGCTCCCACGCGCACGGCACGCGGGCGATCCGCACGCACCTGGATTCGATTGGCAAGCAGTCCGACATCTCCTGGGGGGTGTTCCGCGAGCTTCGCGAGGAGTGGACCGGGCGGATCGCGCTGCAGGGCGTGTCGCTGTTCAGCATCGACATGGCGCGCGATGCCGGCTGGCTGGAGGGCTTGGGCGATCTGGTCGCCCGTTCCGGCGGCGTGATGGGCGGAGCGACGTTCATGGTGCCCGACCTCGACGAGTTGCTCGACCGGGTCTTCGCGGTCGCCGAAGCGCGGGGTCTGGATCTGGACTTCCATGTCGACGAGAGCAACGATCCGCTTGCGGCGTCACTGGCCCGCATTGCCGCCACCGCGCTGCGGCGGCGCTTCCCGGGTCGGATTCTGGTCGGCCATTGCTGCAGCCTGTCGCTGCAGCCTCCCGCAGACGTCGCGCGCACCATCGCGATGGTCGCCGAGGCCGGCATCGCGGTGGTCAGCCTGCCGATGTGCAACATGTATCTTCAGGATCGCGTGGCTGGCCGCACGCCGCGCTGGCGCGGGATCACGCTGCTGCACGAGCTGCGCGCGGCGGGCGTCCCGGTCAGCGTCGCCAGCGACAATTGCCGTGACCCGTTCTACGCCTACGGCGATCACGACGTGATGGAGGTGTTTCGCGAAGCCGCCCGGATCGCCCATCTGGATCACCCGTTCGGCGATTGGCCGCGCGCGGTGACCGCGACACCCGCCGAGGTCGCCGGGTTCGGGCCTGCACGGATCGCGGTCGGCGCGCCCGCGGATCTGGTGTTGTTTCGTGCGCGTAACCTTTGGGATCTGCTGGCGCGCCCCGGGGCGAGGACGGTGCTCCGCGGCGGCGTCGAGATCGATAGGACCTTGCCGGATTTTCGAGAGTTGGACGGGGTATGTCGCGCGAGCGAGCAGATCCTTCTGCCTCCCCCTCGTGGGGAGGCACGGGGTGGGGATGTCGGTCCACACCCGATCCTCCCATGACCGACTGGCAAGTCTTCGCCCGCTCCCTCGACGGCGTTCCGTACGAACTCGACCACGCCCTCGTTCGCCAGAAGTCGCGCGACTTCTTCTGGTACAGCCCGATCCTGAAGGACCAACTGCGCGGCATGGCCGGCGATATCGTGGTCCAGCCGCGCGACGAAGCCGACGTGCTCGCCGTCGCGCGCCGCTGCGTCGAACAGCGCATCCCGCTGACGGTGCGTGGCGCGGGCACCGGCAACTACGGACAGGCGGTGCCGCTGCGGGGCGGCGTGATCCTCGACGTCACCGGCCTTTCGACCATCGGCGCGTTGACCGACGGCGCGCTGACGGTCGGCGCGGGCGCGAGACTGATCGACATCGAGGCGCACACCCGCACACGGGGCTGGGAGTTGCGCATGTTTCCCTCGACGCGGCGGACCGCGACGATCGGCGGCTTCGTGGCCGGCGGTTCGGGCGGAGTGGGTTCGATCCAGTTCGGCCAACTTCGCGACCGCGGCACCCTGCTCGCCGCCCGCGTCGTGACGCTCGAGGCGACGCCTCGCGTGCTACGTCTGCGCGGCGACGAGGTGCTTCGCGTTCATCACGCTTACGGCACGAACGGCATCATCACCGAACTCGATATCGCGATGGCGCCCGCGCAGCCCTGGGTCGACGTCGCCGTCACCTTCGCGGATTTTCTCCGGCTCGCGAGATTCTGCCACGCGCTGACCTGCGCCGACGGCATCTCCAAACGCCTCGCCACGGCCGTCGCCGCGTCCGTGGCGCCGTATTTCCGCGCACTCGCCGACCGTGTGCCGGCAGGGGACAGTCTCGGACTGTTCATGGTCGCCGCCGCCAGCCTGCAACCGTTCTCGGAGTTGCTCGCCGAGCACGGTGGCAGGGAAATTCTGCGCAAGCCGGAACGGGAGGTGGAGGCGGATGGCGACGTTCCGTTGTATGAATATACCTGGAACCACACGACCCTGCAGGCGCTCAAGGTCGATAAGGGCGTCACCTACCTGCAAACCCTGTTCGGTGGCGACGACTACGTCGAGAAGATCGCCGCGATGCTGGAGAAATTCGGCGACGAGGTGCCGATGCATCTCGAATTCGTGCGGCTCGGCGGCCGCGCGCAAGCCTTCGGGCTGCAACTCGTGCGCTTCACCGATGCGGCCCGCCTGGAGGAGATCATCGCCATCCACGAGGCCGCGGACTGCCCGATCTTCAACCCGCACACCTTCATCCTCGAGGACGGAGGCATGAAGACGACCGATCCGGCACAGCTGGCCTTCAAGCGGCTGGCCGATCCATTCGGGCTCGCCAATCCGGGCAAGATGCGTGGATGGGACGAGCGCGCCTGATGCGGGTGCTGGTCATCCGCGCCCATCCCGTCGAGACAAGTTTTTGCGCGGCCCTGCACGCGACTGTGCTGACGTCGTTGGGCTCGCGGGGCCACGAGATCGACGACTGCGACCTGTATGCCGAAGAGTTCGACCCGGTGCTACGGCGTGCGGAGCGCCTCGCCTACCACGACCAGACCCGCAATCAACAGCCGATCGCCTCGTATCTCGCGCGCCTGCTCCGGGCGGAGGCGGTGGTCTTCTGTTTCCCGGTCTGGTGCTACGGCGTGCCTGCGATGCTCAAAGGATACTTCGATCGTGTGTTGGTGCCGGGCGGCGCCTTCGCGCTGGCGGGCGGTAAGACCGCGCCGCTGTTGACCAACATCAAGCGAATTGTCGTCGTCACGACCTATGGCGCGGCCCGCTGGCAGGTCGCGTTCGGCATCGGCGACATCCCGCGCGCGCAGATGGTGCGATTTTTCCGCTGGTTCACCGGCGGTGCCAGTGTGCGCTACCTCGCGCTGTATCACATGAACGTCGCCACCGAGGCGCGGCGCGCGGCGTTCATCGCCCGGGTCGGCCGGGAACTGGCGGCGATCTGATGCGCGTGCTCGTCGTCCACGCCCATCCTGTACCGGAAAGTTACAATGGCGCGCTGCATCGGGCGATCGTCGCGGCGCTGATCGCCGCCGGCCATGTCGTCGACGACTGGGACTTGTATGCCGAGAATTTTCAGCCGGTCATGACTCCGCGGGAGCGCCGAGCCTATCACGACATCGGTCCGAACCTGATCGGCATCGAGGCCGACGTGACGCGGCTGCGCGCCGCCGAGGCGCTGGTGATTTGCGCCCCGACCTGGTGGTACGGCATGCCAGCGATGTTGAAAGGCTGGTTCGATCGTATCTGGGCGCCGGGCGTCGCGTTCGAGTTGAAACCCGGCGGCGGCGCGATCATTCCACGCCTGACGAACATCCGCCGACTCGTGGTCGTGACGACCTATGGCTCGCCCTGGTGGTTCATGACATTCTACATGCGCGAGCCTGGCAGGGCGGTGTTGACCCGCGGCCTGCGCCGCCTGCTCGCGTCGGACGCAAAGCTGACCTATCTCGCCCACTACAACATGGACGCTTCGACCGCCGCCTCGCGCGATCGATTCATGGCGCGGGTGGAACGGGCGATGCGCGGGGCGTAGCCGGCGACCATCCGTACCATTGTTCGCGGCCATAATCGAACCAGCGGTCCATCCTTGCTCCGTCCCAGTGATACAGCAGATGCCGCCCCTGCCGCACCGGCAGCCGCACTTTGTCCGGACGCAGCACCGCGCAGGCCAGACCCGCCGGATATCGGACGCTGGGATAGACGATCGCATCCGCCTCCGCGTCACGAGCCGCGCGGCCGAGCGCCTGGCCTGCGGTCCAGTCATCCGGGTCCAGTACGCCCGGCGCGGCGTCGCCGCGCAGGTCCCAGGCCGCCGCATCCACATCGGCCAGCAGCTCGCGATACTGCGCCTGCGTTGGCGGTTCAGCCGTGGCACGCAGGAAGCGTTCGAAGTGATACGCCGTCTCCGCGAGGGCCACCTCCAGCCGATCGCCACAATACCAGACGCCATGCGATCCGTCCGAAAAACGGCTCGGGCGATCGCGCGAAGCATGAGTGAACGCGCCCATGACCAGGCTCGCGGTCGGCCCGGCGACTCTGCGCTCGATCGGGACCAACGACAGGTCGCCGATCTGGTCGCGTACCCGCGGATTTGTTTTGGCCTCCGCGTTCGCGATGAGGTCCCAGTCGGCGGGATCGGAAATGTCCTCGAACAGCCAAACAGGTGGATAGAGAGATCGGATCAGCCGGTGCGCCGGCCGCCACGCCACGCGTGCGACGGGCGTCACCAACCGGCGCGTTCGGCGTCCAGATAAGCCCGAACCGACGACAGATCGCTGGGGCTGCCGCCCAGCATCCGGTCGAGCGCGGAGCCGCCGCCGAACGCCCCGTTCGGGCGCTTGATCCAGGCGTATCCGCGTTCCGCCTCGGTGAACATGAACCGCAACGACTTATGAATACCCATGAGGTCGCCGAGCCGCCAGACCGTGTCGGCAGGCAGCGCGCCCATCGCCCCGCGCTTCCAGCGGTAGAAGGTGCTGGGGCTCGGCTGGCCGAGCAGGAGTCGGGCCTGCGCGTCGGTCACCTCCCACCGCTCAAAGAGGCGGAATGCCGCGCGCAACGCGGCAGCGGCCTCCTCGCGAGTCACCTTCGCCGTAGAGGGGGAGGCTTGACGCTCGGGCGAGAGGTTCGTGCGCGAGGCGACCAGCATGGCGTTCTCCTGACAGAAAAGCTAGGGTATTGTGTCACCGGAGACAAGACATGGACCTCACCCTCTGGCTCGCCTTCACCGTTGCCTATTTCGTCATGGCGCTGACGCCCGGGCCGGTCGTCCTCATGATAGCCTCCTACGCGCTGTCGCAAGGGCGGCGCAGCGCTTTTGCCGTGGTTGCCGGGACCACGCTCGGTGACGCGACCTGCATGCTGGCTGCCATGCTCGGGGTCGGCGCGCTGCTCGCCGCATCGGCCACCGCCTTCCTGATCCTCAAGATCGTCGGCGCGGCCTATCTGGTGTTCCTGGGCATCAAGCTGTGGCGCGCACCAATCGTCGCCGAAGACGCGGCGGCTCCGCCGCCGACCGGCATGGGGCGGATGTTCGTGCACGCCTATTTGACGACCGTGCTCAACCCGAAGACGGTCCTGTTCTTCATGGTCTTCCTGCCGCAGTTCATCGACCCGCACGCCTCGTTCGCGCGACAGGCAGCGGTGCTGGCGGCGACCATCCTGGTGGTCGGCGGCTCGGTCGACGGCAGCTACAGCCTCGCCGCCGCCTCGCTGCGCCGCTTCACCCGCTGTCCCGAAACACAGCGCGCGGTCAATCGTACCGCCGGCGGGGTATTGGTGGGCGAAGGCGTGCTGGCCGCCACCTGGCGGGGCCTGATCGCCTGAGCGTCACGACTCCCTCGGTCTGGCGGGAACTTCTCGCAGGCGGGCTACTCGGGCGTTTCCTGTTGCTGTGCCTTGGCGTGTGGCTGCACGCCGCGGACATGCTCGTGACCGCGACGCTGATGCCCAGCGTGGTCGCCGATATCGGCGGCACGGCCTACGTCTCGTGGACGGTCTCGCTCTACCAGATCGGCGGCATCGTCATGGGCGCGGTCGCCGGCCGGATGGGGCGATTGCTGGGTCTGCGCGGCACGCTGCTCGCTGGGGCGGCCGCCTACCTGCTCGGCTGCATCGCCGCGGCGGCGGCACCCGACATGGCGGTGCTGCTGGCCGGACGGCTCGTCCAGGGCATGGGCGGCGGGCTGCTGCTGTCGCTGAGCTATGTCGCCATCGAGCGGATGTTCCCCGAGCGGTTCTGGAGCGCGCTGATGGCCATGGTCGCGGCGATTTGGGCAGCGGCCTCGTTCGGCGGCCCGCTGATCGGCGGGTTGTTCGCGGAATTCGGCTCCTGGCGCGGCGCGTTCTGGTCGTTCGCTGGACAGGCAGCGGTTCTGTTGGTGCTGGGCACGCGACTGCCGGCTGACCGCGGCGAGCCCATGTCGTCGGCGCGGGGCGACTTTCGCGCGCTGGCGTGGCTAACCGTGGGTGCCTTGCTGATCTCTTGGGCCGGCACCCTGAGCGGGCTCGCTTCGGCTTGCGCGGCGGCCGCCACCGGCATCGTGGTCATTCTCGTCGCGGCGCGCGTCGATGCGGGCTCCACCGCCGCGCTGATGCCGAAATCCATCGTGCGGCCCTGGGTGCCGGCTGGCGCGGGGCTGCTGATGGTCCTTGGACTGGCGGTCGGGACCTGCGCGTTCTGGACCTACGGGCCGCTCCTTCTGCAGGTCGGGTTCGGGATCGATCCGCTCGTCGCGGGGCTGATGATGGCGGGCGAGGCGATCGCCTGGAGTCTCGCGACCATCCTGCTCGCCGGCGTGGCCGGGCAGTCCGATCGGGCGCCGATCGCCATGGGCTGCGTCGTGGTCGCCTTGGGGGCCGCCAGCCTCGCGGTCAGCGTGCCGGCCGGATGGATGGTCGCGATGGCAATCGGCGTGGCGCTACAGGGCGTGGGCATGGGCCTCGCGTGGCCGCCGCTGGTGCGCCGCATCGTCTCGCTGGGCGAGTCGTCGGAACGAGACCTGTCCGCGGCCGCGCCCTCGGTGGTCCAGCGCATCGGCTACGCGGTGGGCGCGGCGCTGTGCGGGCTGGTCGCCAATGCTTCTGGCGTGGCCGACGGCATGGCGCCGACCGTGGCGCGCGCGGCCGCGCCGTGGATTTTCGCCTCCGCGATCCCGCCGCTGCTGGTAGCGGTGTTCGCGCTCCCGCGCTTCGCCCGCGCCCCGCTACGGCGATAGTTCTTACCCCGTTACGACGGAGGGTCGCGGCCAAGCAGCCCGGTGATCACCGCGAAAACGGCAGCCACGCAGAACGCGAGCGCCATGAGGGCCGAAAGCGGCAGGCCCGAGGCCAGTCCGGCCACCGCGTCCTGCCGCGCCGGGACCGGCCACGCAGCGGCGAACAGGACGCACGCGGCCATGCAAAATATCGCCACGCCGGACCGGACGGCGGCCGGCACGACGGTCGGCAGCGCGACCGTGACGAACCGCCGCCACGGCGCCATTCCCAACGTCGACAGCGCGCCCATGCCGCCATCATCGAGCCGCCGCGCGGCCGCCTCGACGGTCGCGCAGGCTGTGGGCAGCAGGATGACGGCCAGGCTCCATGACGCGCCGAGCGGTCGCGTTGCCGCGGCGAAGCCGGCCAGCGCCGCGGCGATCGGTCCGCCCTCGCCCACCAGCAACAATGCGCCGAGGAGCCCCGTCAGCACGAGGGTCAACGCCGGCGCGAGCAGCAGCATCCGCAGCAAGCGGCGCGGCAACCCCAACAACGCTGCGGCGGCGCTGCCCAGCAGCAACGCGGCACCGGTGACCGTGGCTCCGACCACGGCGCCCCCCATCAGCGCCACGCGCCCAGCAACCGCCAGTCTCCGTCCGGGGCCGGCCAGCAGCCAGAGCGACGTCCAGGCCGCCTGCAGGTCGATCGCGGCATGGTCGAGCAAAGCTGTGGCCAGGCCGAGATTGACGATCGCCGCCAACCCCAGCGCCAGGAACGCCAACGCCTTGCCCGCACGTCCCATTCCCGTCGTCCTCGTCCACGTCCTCCGCTCATAGACGGCGCGTGACGCCCTCGCTACACGGTGCGCGA
>CBDFGB010000019.1:0-29377 GCA_965246915.1 Acetobacteraceae bacterium | reverse complement strand
CGGCTTCGAGGCCACCAAGCTGCTCACTGCGCAAGCGACGCTGCAAAGCGTCTCCGACTGGGTGATCGAAGCCGCGGCGCGGCTGGAAAGTGGCGACATCTGCCTCATCACCTATCGGGCCATGGTGGTCAAATCAAGGACCTCAACTACGACGAGGACGACGGGTCGGACGAGACGTGGTGTCTTTTCGACGAAGAAATGATATACGATCAGATTTTTGACCTTCTCACGAAATTCAAGCCCGGCGTGCGCGTGCTGGTGCTGTCAGATAGCTGTCATAGCGGAACGGTCATCAATAATCAGCTCGTCCTGCAAGCCTACAACGCCGCAAGCGCGTTCGCGCTCGCGCGTGAGGGCGGCGCGACAGGTGTTTCCGCCGGATTGATCGCGCCTCTGCGCGCACTGGCGGATGTTCCGGTCACCCGTGCGATGCCGGACGAGATTGCGCAGCGCACCTATTTGACGAACAAAGCATTCTACGACCCCATCCTCTCGGACCCGACGCTTGCGAACGCCGCGGATCGGGTGCGGGCCGCGTGTCTCCTGATCTCCGGCTGTCAGGACAATCAGCTTTCGAGCGACGGGACGTTCAACGGCGCCTTCACCGGCATGCTGAAGCGCGTCTGGGCCAACGGCAAGTTCGGCGGCAGCGTCACCAGGCTGGTCGCCGCCATCAAGGGGAGGATGCCGCCGGATCAGACGCCCAACCTGTTCCCCGTCGACCCCCAGCAGGAAACCAGTGCGTTCGCCGCTCAGCCAGCGTTTACGATCTGATGCCAAATCAGACCACGTCCGAACCGCTCAGGTTCCACCTGCGGCACGAAAGGCGTGGGTCGCCGGCCTTCGCCGACCAAGAGGAAGACTGAGGTGGCGTCGCGCAGATTAATTCAGGGGTTGGGCCGCCATGTCCTGCCACGCTCGAACGGCACTGCCGCCGAACACGACCTGTTGGCGCAGCGGCGGCGTGAACAGGCTGTAGAGCATCCGGGGTTCGCCCGCACTGACGGCATCAAGAGCCGCGCGATGCTCCGGCGATAGGCGGACGGTCAGGGCCGCGGCGTTGTCCGCGACCTGTTCCACGCGGCTGACACCCATGAGCGTGGAGGCAACTCCCGACCGCCCCGCGACCCAGGCGAGCGCGACGCGAGCCGCGGTCTCGCCCGTCTCGCCGGCGACACGGCGCACCTCGTCCACGATCCGCCAGTTGCGCTCGGTGAACAGCGTATCGCCGAACGGATTCGAGCCGTCCAGGCGCTTGTCGTCCTTGGACCGCCTCTCGTCGGCCAGCGCCGGGTCGCGTGGCAGTCCGGCCGCCCGGGGTCCGGTCGCCTCGACGGCCGCTCGATCGTACCGGCCGGTCAGCAGCCCGTAGGCCAGCGGACTCCACGGCACGAGGCCCATCCCGAACTCGGCCGCGAGTGGCACGTGCTCGTCCTCGATGTCGCGGTTCACCAACGAATAGAAATACTGCAACCCGATCGGCCCGCATTGTCCGCGTGCGGCGGCAAGCGTCGCCACCTTGGCCACGTACCAGGCCGGCGCGTTCGACATCCCCCAATATCTGGCCTTTCCCGCCCGGACCAGCCCGTGCATGGTCTCCAGCAACTCTTCCGCGGGCGTGACGGCGTCCCAGACATGCAACCAGAATAGATCGACGTGATCGGTGCGCAGCCGCCGGAGCGAGCCTTCGAGCGCGGCATGAAGATGCCTCGCCCCGGCGCCGCCGGCGAGCAAACTCTGTCCGGTGGCGAAGCCCGCCTTCGTGGCAATCACGATGCGCTCGCGCAGCCCGCGTTCGGCTATGAAAAGCCCCAGCATCTCCTCGCTCCGCCCGCCGGCATAAACATCCGCGGTGTCGACGAAATTGCCGCCCGCCTCGACATAGGCGTCGAAGATTCCCCGCGAAGCGCCCTCGTCCGTGCCCCATCTGGCGGTGCCGAAGGTCATGGTCCCAAGCGCCAGCCTGCTGACGACAAGGCCGGAACGGCCGAGCGTTACATAATCCGACATCGACATGAACGTATTTCCTAGCGACTGATATGAAATCGCGATATCCCTCTTGCCGGTCGAGGTCAATGATTTAATATCGATTGCTATGGAAAAGCCTGTCCCCGCGCCACGAAGACCGGGGCGCCCGCTGTCATTCGATCGCGAGGCCGCTTTGCAACAGGCAATGCTGTTGTTCTGGCGGCATGGCTACGAGGCAACGTCGCTCGCCGACCTGACGGCCGCGATGGGCATCACGCCCCCCAGCCTCTACGCCGCGTTCGGCGACAAAAAGCGGCTGTTTTTCGAAGCGGTCGACCGCTATTTGTCGGGACCCGTGACGTCCGGCTCGATCATCGACGGGGCGGCCACCGCGCGGGACGCGGCCTTGGACTTGCTGAGTGCCGCGGCCCAAGGGTTCACGGGCGCCGATACCCCTTCGGGCTGCCTGCTGGCGAGCGCTGCGATCAGTTGTTCTGCCGACGCGGCCGATGTCGAGGCCCGGCTGGCGGCCATCCGGCGTGGTATCGAAGCATCTCTCAGGGACCGGATCGCGCGCGACATCGACGTTGGCGTGCTTGCGGCCGACATGGATGCGGATGCACTGGCAGGGCATGTCTCGGCCCTGATCCAGGGCATGTCAACGCTCGCCCGCGATGGCGCGACGAGGGACAAACTCATGCGTGTCGCGGCGCGGGCAATGCTGGCCTGGCCGCCGGCAACCTGACGACCCGCCGCGCTACCCTCCCGCCACGCTCGCCTCCGCCAGCGCCCGCTCGATCTGCGCGGCCAGGGCGGCGGCACGGAACGGCTTGCGCACCAAACGCTGCATGCCGGCCTCCCCGGCCAGTTGCTCCGGATCGGCGAAGCCGGAGATGAAGACCACGGGCAGGCCGGGACGTAGGCGCATCGCCTGACGCGCGAGTTCTGGCCCGCTGACCCCCGGCATGGCGACGTCAGTCAGCAGCAGGTGCACGTCGCTCGCGGCGTCGAGGATGCGCAGCGCGGCGGCCGCGCCATCGGCCTGGATCACCACATAGCCCAGACGCTCCAGCGTGACCGCCGTGGTGTCGCGCACCGCATCATCATCGTCGACCAGCAGCACCCGCGCCGTGCCGCCGACGAAGGACGATGGCGGCGGGACTGCCGGGCGGGCCGCCATCGCGGCGGCGCGCGGCAGGTAGACGTGCACCGTGGTTCCGGCGCGGGGCGTGCTGTCGATGCGGACGCCGCCGCCGGATTGCTGGGCGAGGCCGAAGACCTGCGAGAGGCCGAGGCCGGAGCCCGAGCCGGTCGCTTTGGTGGTGAAGAACGGCTCGAACGCGCGGGCCAGTACCTCGCCCGTCATGCCGTGCCCCTCATCGGCCACCGCGATGTCGACGTAGTCGCCGCCCGGTGGCTCCTCCGGCCGCTGCGGCGGGCCGAGCCGGATGTTCGCCGTGGTGATCGCGAGGCGCCCGCCCTCCGGCATCGCGTCGCGCGCGTTGATTGCGAGGTTGAGCACCACCAGTTCGACCTGCGTCGGATCGACCATGGCGGGCCACAGGTCGGGTGAGAGTGCGAGATCGACCCGGATTGTGCTGCGCAACGCGCTTCGCAGCAGATCTTGCATGCCGCAGATCACGGCGTTGAGATCCACCGCCTGCGGGACCAGCGGTTGCCGGCGAGCGAAGGCCAGCAGTTGCGACGTAAGCGTGGCGCCGCGATCGGCAGCCCCGCGGATCGTCATCAGCCGTTCGGACGTCGCCTCGGTGAGTCCGCCGCCGTTCAGCAGCAGGTCGATATTGCCGAGAATGACGGTCAGCAGGTTGTTGAAGTCATGCGCGACCCCGCCGGTCAGGCGACCCACCGCCTCGATCCGCTGGGCCTGGCGCAACGCCGCCTCGGCCTGCTCACGCTCCTCCATCTGTTCGCGGAGCCGCTGACTGGTCTGCTCGGCCAAGTCGCGCGCGCCCCGCGTTTCGGCCACCAGCGTCTCGATCTCGCGCGAACGGCGGGCGAGCAGCAACAGCAAACCGCCGACGATGGCGCTGGCGACCAGCGCCCCGCCGGCGAACAGCAGCACCTGCCGGTGCCACGTCTCCAGCACCATCCTCTCCTCGACCGAGATGTTGACGGCGAGGGGGAACGCCTTCAGCGCCCGGATTGCGAGGACCCTACGGCTGCCGTCGACAGGACTGTCCATGATGGTGGTACCGGCCATCGCGTGGGCCAGCACCTCCTTGAACGGCGGCAACTCGGCGAAGCTCTTGCCGATGATGGTCTCGCTGTGCGGGTAGCGCGCCAGCACCGTGCCGTCGCGCCGATGCAGCACGATGGCGCCGTTCTCGGCCAGCTCGACCGCTTTGTAGAAGTCCTCGAAATACTGCAGGTTCATCAAGGCCACGACGACGCCGTCGAAGGCCCCGGAACGGTTCTCGATGCGCCGGCTCATGAGCGCGGTCCAGCTTCCGTCGGTGCCGCGGATCGGCTCGCTGATCCGCAGCTGAGTGCCCGGCATGACAGCGGCCGCCCTTGCCACGGCGATGGCGGCGTCGCGGAATGCGGGATCGATGTTGGGGCGCGAGGCGAACTCGATGGCGCCATCGTTGTCCACAATGACGATATCACGGGCTTGCCGCACCCCGTCGATGCGCCGACGGATCAGATCGTTAAACATTGTCGGCTCGACGGGCGGGTCGGCCCGCGCCGTCTCGAGCGTTTCGGTCAGGCTTTGCATGATGAGGTCGATGGTCTCCACGGCGCGGCCGGTCTGTTCGGCGAACACCATGTTGAGGCGCATCATCTGCCGTTCGGTGTCGGTGATGCGTCCATCTCGCATTCGGAACAACTGCTGCGCAGTGACACCGACGATGAGGGCCAGGAGCACGACGGCGAGGATCTGGAGCGACCGGCTGATGGTCAGCAAGGGATGAGCGGGGCCGTCGGTAGCGCTTCGACGCATTCGTATGTCCTGAGCGGCAGCCTCTCGAGACATTAGGGCCAGTACGGGTGTCTGTCATCTGGAGGCGACGGCGGCCGCCGCGCATCTGACCATGGCCCTGGACGTCCGATCGCGTGCTCGCTTCCAGCGGCGATGTTCTCGGTTCTCCTCAGTCTTCTTTGAAATGACTCAGTCGTCTATCAATATCGCCAGAAGACATCGCGCGCCGTGTCCTATCCTCCGCAGCCTGGGCACGTGGCGTAGGCCTTGGCCGCCTTGTCGCCGATGGCGTTCGTGCCGCCGCCGCCGAGTCCGAGAAGAGTCAGCGTGTCCGTCGTCAGCTGACCGATATCGCTCGCGATCGAGCCGCCGCGAACCGGCGGGGCCGCGTTGCCCTGGCCAGCCGCAGCGGTCGGGGTGGGATTGGGCGGCACCCGGCCGGTCAAAGTGTGATGCAGTGTCGAGGCGACCAACGAGGAAATCATCATGGGCTCCTGTGCCGATCAGTCCATGCTGGACGAGAAAGATGAGCCGGACGTGAATCCGAGCGTGGACAGGATGCCCGCCGCTATCATGGCGCGTCGTCGCCGCGCCGCACGCCGATCCGTTGCAGCGTCCGGCGCCAGGTCGCGCGCAGCTTGCCGATCCCGATGAAATACCAGCCGTAGGCGCCGACCCAGACCGCGGCCGCCGCCATCGCCAGCACCCAGTTGCGCGACATGATCCGGCCTCGGGCTCAGACCCGCGGGCCGGCCTTCGCCTCGCGCCTGCGGGCATGCAGGATGAATTCGGTGTAGCCGTTCGGCTGACGCGCGCCGTCGAAGACCAGATCCCGCGCGGCCCGGAACGCCACACCGTCGAAGCCGGGCGCCATCGGCCGATACTGTGGGTCACCGGCATTCTGGCCGTCGACCACGACCGCCATGCGTCGCATGGCCTCGAGCACCTCGGCCTCGCTGACCACGCCGTGCAGCAGCCAGTTGGCGATATGCTGGCTGCTGATCCGCAAGGTCGCGCGATCCTCCATCAGGCCGATATCATGGATGTCCGGCACTTTGCTGCAGCCCACGCCCTGGTCGATCCAGCGCACCACGTAGCCGAGGATCCCCTGGACGTTGTTGTCGATCTCCTGGCGGATTTCCTCATCGGACCAGTTCCGCCCGTCATGCAGCGGGATCGTCAGCAATCGCTCCACGGGCGGCGGCGGTCGCAGCGCGAGTTCGGCCTGCCGGACGCCGACATCGACCTGATGATAGTGCAGGGCGTGAAGGGTGGCCGCCGTGGGCGACGGCACCCAGGCGGTGCTCGCGCCGGCCTGCGGGTGCCCGACCTTCTTGTCGAGCATGTCGGCCATCCGGTCGGGCGCCGCCCACATCCCCTTGCCGATCTGCGCATGGCCCGGCAGGCCGCAGGCCAGGCCGACATCGACGTTGCCGTCCTCGTAGGCGGCGATCCACGGGGCGGAGCGCATCGCCTCCTTGCGGACCATCGGCCCGGCCCGCATCGACGTGTGGATCTCGTCGCCGGTCCGGTCGAGAAAGCCGGTGTTGATGAAGAAGATCCGGCTTGGGACCTCGGCGATGCAGGCGGCGAGGTTGGCGCTGGTCCGCCGCTCCTCGTCCATGATCCCCATCTTCAGCGTGTCGGGCTTGAGGCCCAGCATCGCCTCGACGCCGGCGAACAGGTCGCGTGCCCAGGCAACCTCGCCCGGTCCGTGCATCTTGGGCTTGACGATATAAACCGAGCCGGCGCGGGTGTTGCGGCGGCCATGGGCGCGGCCGCTGCCGAGCTTGCGAAGGTCGTGCAGCGCGATCAGCGCGGTCACCGCGCAGTCGAGGATCGTCTCGAACGTCTCCCGGCCCTGCATGTCGCGCACCGCGTCGGTCCGGATGTGATGCCCGACGTTGCGCACGAGCAAAAGGCTGCGGCCGTGCAGGACGCGCTGGCCGCCGTCGGGCGTCGTGTAGACACGGTCGGGTTCGAGCCGGCGGACCATCCGCCTGCCGGCTTTCTCGAAGCCGGCCGAGAGATCGCCACGCATCAGGCCGAGCCAGGTGCGGTAGACGGCGACCTTGTCCCCGGCGTCGACGGTCGCCACGCTGTCCTCGAGATCGACGATGGTGCTGAGCGCCGCCTCCATCACGATGTCGGCGAGGCCCGCCGGGTCGGTCGCTCCGACCGGATGCGTCCGATCGATCCGCAACTCCAAATGCAGGCCGTTGTGCGTGAGCAGCAGGGCGGATGGCGCGCCGGGTTCGCCGACGTAGCCCGCGAACTGCGCAGGGGTGGCCAGGCCGACAGGCCCGGCCTCGGTGTCGGCGAGCAGGCTCGAGCCTTCGATGCGATAGGAGGTGGCCTCCGCGTGGCTATGGCGGAGCAGCGGCGCCACTTCGTCCAGCAACGCCTTGGCCCGCGCCACGACGCGGCCGCCGCGCACCGGGTTGAACGGCGGACCTCGCTCCGCGCCATCGCTCTCGGCGATCGCGTCGGTGCCATAAAGCGCGTCGTATAGGCTCCCCCAGCGGGCATTGGCCGCGTTCAAGGCGTATCGGGGGTTGCTCGCGGGTACGACGAGCTGCGGCCCGGCCAGGCGCGCGATCTCCTGATCCACGTTCGCGGTGGTGACCGCCAACGGGGCCGGCGCGGGCAGCAGATAGCCGATGTCGGCGAGGAATTTCAGATACGCGGCGTGGTCGTCCGGCTGGCCCCGCCGGTCCTCGTGCCAGGCATCGATGCGTGCCTGCAGCGCGTCGCGATGCGCGAGCAGGGCGGTGTTGCGTGGCGAGAGCTCCGCGATCAATGCGGCCAGACCGTGCCAGAACCCCGCTTCCTCGATCCCGGTGCCGGGCAGCGCTTCGGTCGCCACGAAATCACGCAGCACCGGTGCGACGAGGAGGGGGGCGGCGGTCAGCTCGGTGTCGGCCATCAAAAATGCTCCGTCGATCAATTCGTGCGGGTGCGCCGCACCGCGTCGCGCCAGCCGGCGAGACGCTCGGTCCGGGTGGTGTCGTCCATCGCCGGCTCGAACCGCCGTTCGAGCGTCCAGCTGACCGCGAACGCGTCCGGCTGCGGACAGATGCCGGCCGCCAGCCCCGCGAGATACGCGGCTCCGCGCGCGGTGGTCTCGGTCACGTCCGGCCGGTCGACCGGCGCGCCGAGCAGATCGGCGAGGCGCTGCATGGTCCAGTCGCTCGCCGCCATGCCGCCATCGACGCGGAGCACCGTGCCGGCGGCGGCGGCGGCGGCGGCGTCCCAGTCGTCGCGCATCGCCTCCAGCAGGTCGGCGGTCTGGAACGCGACGGCCTCCAACGCCGCGCGCGCCAGTTCCCGCGGGCCGGTGTTGCGCGTGAGGCCGAACAGCGCGCCGCGCGCGGCCGGATCCCAATGCGGCGCGCCGAGGCCGGTGAAGGCCGGCACCAAGTAGACGTCCTGCGCAGGGTCCGCGGCGGCGGCCAGCGCGCCGGTCTGGCCGGCGTCGTCGATGATCCCGAGACCGTCGCGCAGCCACTGCACCGCCGCACCCGCGACGAAGATCGCGCCTTCGAGCGCATAGGTCGTACGGCTCTCCAGGCGGCAAGCGATGGTGGTCAGCAGCCGCGCGCGTGAGGCGACCGGCGTCGTGCCGGTGTGCAGCAGCAGGAATGCGCCGGTGCCATAGGTTGACTTGACCATGCCGGGCGACAGGCAGGCCTGTCCCACCATTGCGGCCTGCTGGTCGCCCGCGATGCCGAGCACCGGCGTCGATCCGCCGAGCGCCGCGCTGATGCCGAACGGGCCGGCGCAATCGCGCACGTCCGGCAGAATTTTCGCGGGGATCCGGAACAGATCCAGCAACTCGGGATCCCAGCGCCCTGCGTGGATGTCGTACAGCAGAGTACGGCTCGCGTTGGTGGCGTCCGTGGCATGGCTGCGCCCCCCGGTCAGGTGCCACAGCAGCCAGCAATCGACGGTGCCGAAGGCCAGCCGCCCCGCCTCGGCCGCCGCGCGGGCGCCGGCCACGTTGTCCAGCAGCCAAGCAAGTTTCGTGGCGCAGAAATACGGGTCGAGCAGGAGGCCGGTGCGCGCGGAGACCAGCGCCTCGTGGCCCGCCTCGCGCAGCGCGTTGCACATCGGCGCGGTGCGACGGTCTTGCCAGACGATCGCGCGATGCACCGGCCGGCCGGTGACGCGATCCCACAACACCACGGTCTCGCGCTGGTTGGTGATGCCGATGGCGGCGACGTCGGCGACCGCGCGGCCGCTGCTGGCCAACGCCTCGCGCAGGACGATCAGGCTGTGGTCCAGCAGGTCGCCGGCGTCGTGCTCAACCCAGCCCGACGCGGGAAAATGCTGCACGAGGTCGCGTCGCGCGCTGGCCAGCGGCACGAGCGCGGGCGCGGAGAACGCTATCGCCCGCGTGGATGTTGTGCCCTGGTCGAGCGCGAGAATGATCGGGTCGGCCATCGCCTCAGCCCGCCAGTTCGCCGAGCAGCCGGACATGGCTGCGCGTGCCGTGCCGAAAGCAGCGGATTTCGAACTTCTCGTTCGGGCTGTGGATCTGGTCGTCGGGCAGCCCGAAGCCCATCAGCAGCGTGTCGAGTCCCAGCAGTCGCTTCATCGCCTCGACCACCGGGATCGAACCGCCGCCGCCGACCAGCACGGCGGGCCTGCCAAACTCCGATTCCAAGGCGGTCCGTGCCGCGCGAACCAGCGGCGCCTCCGACGGCACCGAGAACCCGGGCGACAGGCCGAGCGGCTGCACGGTCAGCGTCGCGTCGACCGGGAGCCTGGCCCGCAAGAAAGCCTCGAACGCCGCCAGCACGCGCGCCGGATCCTGGCCGGGGACGAGACGAAAACTCACTTTCGCGCCGGCCTTGGCGGCGATGACCGTCTTGCTGCCCGGCCCCGCATAGCCGCCCCAGATGCCGTTGATGTCGGCGGTCGGTCGTGCCCACAGCCGCTCGAGCGCGCCGCGCCCGCGCTCGCCGGCCGGCGCGGAAAGACCGACCGCGCCGAGGAACGCGCGCTCGTCGAAGCCGAGCCTCTCCCATTGCGCCGCCTGTTCGGCCGAGACCTCCGCGACCCCGTCGTAAAACCCGTCGAGCTGTACTCGGCCGTCCGCGTCGTGCAGCTCGCCGAGCGCGCGGGTCAGCGCGTTGATCGGGTTCGAGGCCGACCCGCCGAACAGCCCGGAATGCAGATCGCGCGCGGCCGCCTGCAGATCGACCTGTGCATAGACCAGACCGCGCAGGCTGGTGCAGATCGCCGGCGTATCGATGTCCCACATGTCGGTGTCGCTGATGACCGCCATGTCGGCGCGCAGATCGGCCGCGTTGTCGGCGAGGAAGCGTTCGAGGCTGGCGCTGCCGATCTCCTCCTCGCCCTCGATCAGGACGGTGATCGGCGTCGGCATCGTCCCGGTCGCCTCATGCCAGGCGCGGAACGCGGCAAGCCACATCGCGACTTGACCCTTGTCGTCCACCGCGCCCCGCGCCACCACGCGCGGCCCGTGCTTGCCCTCGACGATCGCCGGCTCGAAGGGCGGGCTGGTCCAAAGCTCCACGGGATCGGCTGGCTGCACGTCATAGTGACCGTAGTAGAGGAGATGCGGCCCGTCGCTGGCCCCGTTTTCGGGGCCGGGATGGCGGGCGAACACGACCGGAAGGCCCGCTGTCTCGCGAAGCTCGGCCGTGAAGCCGATCGCTGCCAGTTGATCGCGCGCCCATTCGGCGGCGCGGCGACAATCGCCGGCGTGGTCCGGCTGGGCGGAAATGCTCGGGATACGCAGCCAATCCAGCCAGCGGTCCTGCGCCGCGTCCTCGGTGGCCGCCAGCCGCGCCAGGACCGTCTCCGTCGCCGTCATATCAATGCTCCCCGTGTTCGGGCCTTCAATGGAGTGGTGGATGGCAGATCGGGCGGCGGCTGGCCAGCCGGTTCATGCTGCAGCGCAAAACGGATGCCGGGCCGGCGCGTTTGCCCCTTCCGGGTTGGCACACAGGGACGATCGGGATGAGACACGGGTTCAGGATTGCGGCGGCGATGGCCGCCTGCGGGCTCGGCGCGTGCACGGTCGGCCCGGAGTTCGAGCCACCGAGGCCCTGGTGGTCGCCGGCAAGCTGGATCACGCCGAGCGCCCGCCCGGCGGCCGCTGTGCAAAGACCGAGCCTGCCGGTCGGGGAGCCGGTCGACCCGACATGGTGGCGGACATTCGGCGACCCGCAGCTGGTCGCCCTGGAAGAGCGGGTCACGGCCGCGAATTTCGACGTGCGGCTGGCGACCATCCGGCTGGCCGAGAGCCGGGCCTCGCTGGGTGTCGCTCGCTCCGAGGCCTATCCCCAGGTCAATGGAAATGCCTCCTACACCCGCGAGCAGCAGAGCAAGGAAGGGGCGCTGTCGATATTCGGCGGCAGTGCCGGCGGGGGCGCGCCAGGCGCCGCAACGAACGGACTGGGCGGCCGCACCGGCGGATCCCCCAACACCGCGCTGTTCAACCCGTTCGACCTGTATCAGTACGGGTTCGATGCGTCGTGGGAACTCGATCTGTGGGGCCGGGTGCGCCGCACGGTCGAGAACGCGAAGGCCCAGCTGACCGCGTCGGAAGAGTCGAGGCGCGATGCGCTGGTCACCGCGCAGGCCGAGGTGGCGCGCGACTACATCCAGCTGCGCGGGCTGCAGGAGCGGTTGCGCATCGCGCGCGAAAACCTCGCCTCGTCGCAAAGCAGCCTCGACCTCACGCGGCAACGCGCGGCCGGCGGCCTGTCGAGCGACCTCGACGTCGCCAACGCGGCCGCGCAGGTCGAGACCACGCGGAGCGACATCCCCAATCTCGACGCCCAGGTCGCAGCAACGAGCAACGCAATCGCACTATTGCTCGCCGAGCCGCCACAGTCCCTCGCCGCCGAACTTGATCTGCCCCGGGCGATCCCCCCGGCGCCGCCGCGCGTGCCGGTCGGCCTGCCGAGCGAACTGGCGCGCCGCCGGCCCGATCTGCGACAGGCGGAGGCAAACTTGCATGCCGCCACCGCAAATATCGGCGTCGCGACGGCGGATTTCTTTCCACGCTTCACCTTGTCGGGCAGTGCCGCGATCCAGGCGGTGCAGTTCGCATCGCTCGGCAGCTGGGCGCAGGCCAACACGTATTCGTTCGGCCCCAGCGTAACCCTGCCGATCTTCGAGGGCGGCAGGCTGACCCAGACGCTGGAATTGCGCGAGGCGCAGCGGCAGGAGGCGGCGCTGTCGTATCAACGCGCCGTCCTGGGCGCGCTGCACGAGGTCGACAACGCGCTGACGGCCTATGCCGCCGAACAGGGGCGGCAGGCGTCGTTGCGACAGGCCGTCGCGCAGAACCAGCGGGCGCTCGGCCTGGCGCGTGAGCAGTATTCGGCAGGGCTCGCGACGTTCCTCAACGTGCTGGACACCCAGCGGGCGTTGCTCGCGACGCAACAGCAGCTTGCGGCCAGCACCACGTCGATCTCAACGGACCTCGTCGCACTGTATAAGGCGCTGGGTGGCGGCTGGGAGCCGAGCTATCCGGAGCGCCCGACCGAGCCGCCGCCCGAAGTGCTGCGGGCGGCGCTTCAGCGATAGGCTGGTCGTCGCCGTGCGAGGGATATCACCGACAAACGCCGCCACCGACCCATGGGGTTGGCCGTCAACGGCGATCGCGTGGGGCCCCCAACCTCGCGCGTCCATCCATCTCCCATCGAAGTGATCTCGCTTGAACGAGTCGACGTTTGATGTGCGACATGTCTTCGGGCGGGTTGCGTAAGCGGATTGGTGAGCCATCTCGCTCATCGTACCGTGGAGGCTTGTCATGCCGCTCGCCCGTCGCACGATGCTCGCCGGTCTCGCCTGCGCCACGGCCGCCCCGGCGCGCGCCGACACGCGCGCGACGCAATTCACGTTCGAGGCGATCGAGGGCGGAACCCTCGACCTGGCGACGTTCCGCGGCCGGGTGATGCTCGTCGTCAACACCGCTAGTTTCTGCGCCTTCACCTCGCAGTACAAGGGCCTGGAAGCTCTACACGCGGCGCGCGCGCCCAACGGCCTGACGGTGGTCGGCGTACCCAGCCAGGACTTCAACCAGGAGAAGGACTCCAACGGCGCGGTGAAGGCGTTTTGCGAGAGCACGTTCGGGGTGCGCTTCCCGATGGCCGGCATCACGAAAGTCATCGGACCCGACGCGCATCCGTTCTACCGATGGGTCAAGCAGACCCAGGACTGGGAGCCGAGCTGGAATTTCTGCAAGGTGCTGATCGGCCGGGACGGGCGCATCGCCAGTCTGTACGCCTCACGCGACGAACCAGGCGGCCCGCGCCTTGCCACCGCCATCGACACGGCGCTGTCAGCCACGACCTGACGCCGCCGCCAGCGCCTCGGTCAGTCTGGACGCCGGCACCGGCTGACTGAAAAGATAGCCCTGCGCCTCGTCGCAGCCGGCGCGCGTCAGGAAATCCCGCTGCGCTTCGGTCTCGACGCCCTCGGCGGCGACAGTCAGTCCGATCGCATGGCCTATGGTCATCAGCGCGCGCACGATCGCCGTGTCCTCCCCGTCCTCGGGCACGCCGCGCACGAGGCTGCGGTCCAGTTTCACCGCGGTCAGCGGCAGCCGCTTGAGCGTAGCGATGCTGGCGTAGCCGGAGCCGAAATCGTCGACCGACAGGCCGACGCCGAGATCACGGATGGCGGACAACGTCATCATCATCTCGACGTCCGCGTCGATCAGCATCGCCTCCTTGAACTCCAGCTCGAGACGTTCCGGGTCCAGGCCGGATTCCGCGAGCGCTACCGAGACCTGGCCCGCCAGCATCCCCTCGCGGAGTTGCCGCCCGGAGACGTTGACGGAGACGCCGATCGCCGCGGACCAGCCCGCCGCCTCCCGGCAGGCGTGGCGCATCGCCCAACCACCGATCTCGACGATGTGACCGGTCTGCTCAGCCATCGGGATGAACGTCGCCGGCGACATCATGCCGCGTTTGCGGTGCGGCCACCGCAGCAGCGCCTCGGCCGACGGCGTCCGGCCAAGGCGCAACGGGACGCGCGGCTGGAAATGCAGGAGGAACTGGCCCTCCGCGGTGGCGGTCGTGAGGTCGCGGCGCAGGCTACGCTGCTCCGCGGTCTGGGCACGTCGATCGGGGGCCAGCCTGAACCGGGATGGAGCACCGCCGCTATCCTGCGTCTCATCGCCTAGCATGTCGCCTCCGCCCGTGATCGCCGTCTCAGGCTGCGCGAGCATGATGAACGCGAGGTGAAATCGAGGCCGGTCCGCGGCCACGTTACGAACTCCTAACCGGCCTGCTGTAGCCAGGATCTTATGGACGATACTCCGGGCCGATGCGTTCTGGCGCATCGTGGCTTCCTGTTGCTGGGCGATTTGGTGTTCCAACGCAGCGAGACGGATGGCGTGCCGATCGCCATCGTTCCGCTCGATGGGCGACCGGTGGCAATTCCGCTTCGTGCGCTTCAACGCGAGCTTGGCATCGATGACGACAGCGACGACGGCCGAATGTTGGCGCTCGTCGCCGAGGCGCTCGACTATGTCGTCAGTCTCCAATTGGGAGACCGCCTGCCGGCCGAGGTCCTCACCGGCGAGGCGAGCTGGGAGCCGGATACGCGCCATCTGCAGGCGGCACGGATCCGTCTGCGGGCCTGCGTCCTGCGGTGGACCGCATCGCTCGACCGGCCGGGCGACCTGCCCATGGCGCTGGAGGCTCTGGCCCCGCTGATCGGCGCGCCGTCCGCGGCCGAAGCCGCCGCGGCGCTGGAGCGGCTTGCCGCCGAGCTCGCGTTCATCGAGGCATGCAGGGAGCTGCTGCTGGAACGGGTGAGACGGCTCGGCGCGCGCCTCGACCAGCTCCGGCTCGACAGCGCGGCCGGCATGCAGCGCGATGAGCTGACGCAATCGCGACGGCTTGCGGGCACCGCCTTGGAGCGCATCGGCGCTCGTTTCGCCGACGTCGAGCAGCAGACCGCCGACATCGTCGTGGCGCTTCGCCGGGCGGAGGGATTGCGGACGTATATCCGTTCGAACCGCGACTGGCTGCATCGCTCGCGGCTCGCCTGGACGCCAGTGCTGGAGGGCTGGCAGCACGAGGCGGAGTTGAAGCCGGTCGCCCGTCGCTCGTTGATCAACCTCACCTACCGTTTCCTGGCCCAGCGGTTCATGTCCGTGCAGGAGTGGCGGGCCGCTGAGTCAAAGCGCTCCGGCGGCCTGCGCGCGGAGGCGGTGTTCGAGTGGTGACCACTCCGGCCGTCGGTGCTACCGAACCGGGGCGACAGCAGGAGAACGTCCCATGTCCGACGCGGCCGCTACAGAAGCAGTTTTGGCCGAAGCGGTCCTTGTCGAAGCGGAGCCGATGCGGGCGGCGCCCACCGACGCCGCCCCGATCGAAGTCTGGAGCTGGCCCACCCCGAACGGGCACAAGGTGCATATCGCGCTGGAGGAACTGGGGCTGCGCTACGTCGTGGTGCCGATCAATATCGGCGCTGGCGAGCAGTTCCGCCCGGAATTCCTGGCGATCACGCCGAACCACCGCATCCCGGCGATCGTCGACCCGGAGGGGCCGGGCGGGCAGCGATTCGCGTTGTTCGAGTCAGGCGCGATCCTGATTTATCTGGCGGAAAAGACGGGGCGGCTGATCCCCAAGGATCTCGGCGAGCGATATATCTGTCTGCAATGGGTAATGTTTCAGATGGGTGGGGTCGGTCCGATGTTCGGCCAGTACAATCACTTCGCCGTCTATGCGCCGGAGAAGCTGCCCTACGCGATTGAACGCTACAGCAACGAGGTCAAACGCCTGCACCGCGTTCTGGACAAGCGGCTGGGCGAAGCGGAATACTTGGCAGGCGCCGACTACAGCATCGCCGACATCGCGACGTTTCCCTGGGTCCGCACTCCGGAGCGGCGCGGGATCGACCTGGCGGAGTATCCGTCGGTCAAGCGCTGGCACGATGCGATCGCCGCCCGTCCCGCGGTGCAGCGCGGCGTGGAAATCCTGGCACAGAACCGTCGCGAGGGGCCGATGAGCGAGGCGGAACGCGATATCCTGTTCGGAAAGGCGCAGTTCGGAACTCGGTAGGGCGAGCACGAGGCGAACCCTCGCCGATCAGCCAGAACCGATCATAGACCGCGTGCTCGTTCGAACGGACGCAAGCCCCGCCAGGATGTTATTGCGGCTCCGGGCGGAACGCGCATAATGCAGCGGTGTAGCGCCAAGTATACGATTCGGCATACATTAGAAAAACGCAGAAGAACTGGGGCAACAGGATGCGGCTTTCACACATCGCGTTCGGGCTTGGTCTGGCCGTCTCGATCGCTGCGCCGGGGTGGGCGCAGACGGCGCTGCCCGGTCAGCCACCGGTCACCGCGATCAAGCCTCCAAAGGCAGTCGCCGCGCCTGCGACACCTACCGCCACCGCTCCGGCGGCGGCCAAAGTGGGGGCGCCGATCAACATCAACACGGCGACGCAGGCGCAGCTCGATACGATACCGCAGATTGGCGACAAGCGCGCGGCGTCGATCATCAAGAACCGCCCGTACCGCACGCTCGACGAGCTCGTCTCGAAGAAGGCACTGCCGGACGGCGTCTTCCAGAAGATCAAGTCCTTTATCACGATCTGAGCGGAGCGGCGGCGATGAGTTATCCGATCGAGAAGATCGAAGGCATCGGCGCCGCTATCGCGGCCAAGTTGGCGGCGGCGGACATCAGGACGACAGCCGATCTGCTGACACATTGCGGCAGCGGCAAGGGCCGGGCGGCGGTCGCCCGCGCGACCGGCCTCAGCGAAGCGCAGTTGCTGAAGTGGGCAAATCTCGCCGATCTGATGCGGCTCTCAGGCGTCGGCGAGGAGTGGTCCGAATTGCTGGAGGCGGCTGGCGTCGACACCGTCAAGGAACTGAAGACCCGCGTCGCCGCCAATCTCGCCGAAAGATTGGGCGAGGTGAATGCGGCGCGCAAATTGGTGCGGCAGCTTCCCTCGCTTGCTCAAGTGACCGGATGGATCGAGCAGGCCGGGACGCTGGAGCCGATGATCACGCACTGAGGGCGTGTGGCCGTCGGCGCGGGGTGGGTCGGTGCTCGACGCCGGTCGGCCGAGGCCGGCGGCTATGCCCGCTGCGGCGTATAGCGCCACACCGACGCCGGTGGGAAATTGAGCGGCGTCCAGGCCTCGCGCTTGGCGGTGAGGGAATGTTTCGGCGCGGGCAACGGCGAGGTCGCGCAATAGCTGTAGTGCAAGAAGCCGCGGCCGGGCGCCACCGCCTCGATCGCGTCGATGAAACGCCGCTGCTGCGCGACGGGCAGCAGCACGAGAGGGATTCCACAGACGACGGTGCCGATGCGGCCTTGCCATTGCGACGGCAGGAGCGACGGCAGGGCCCGAGCGTCGCCCTCGATCACCTGAACGCCGGCCGGCAGCACCTCGCGGAGATGGCTGGCCATGTCCGGCACGATCTCCACCACGAACAGCCGCTCGGGCGGCATGCCGGCATCGAGCAACGCCCGGGAGATCACGCCGGTGCCGGCGCCCAGCTCCACCACGATCTCATCCGGTGCGCGGCGGGTCTGCGCGACCACGCGGCGGCACAAAGCGGGCGACGAGGGGATGACCGATCCCATCTGCAGCGGGTTGGCCACCCACCGGCGAAAGAACATCCATGGGTTCGGCGTCGGATCGCGTTCCGCGCGATCACCGTGGCCGCGCGACGGAGCCTTGAGGGCGCCGGATTCCGAGTATGTTGTCATCGAGATGTAATACTTCCTCGAATCTTTGCGTCAGCGACCCTCGCTGGGCGAAGCGTGTTAGCGCAACGCCGGGCGTCGCAGAAGATCCCATCTTGGCCGACGATGCCGCAGCGCCTGGTCGATCTGGACGCTTGGCCGTTCGTGTTGCTTACTTGATTTTGGCTTCTTTGAACGCGACGTGCTTGCGCGCCACGGGATCATACTTCTTGAACTCCAGCTTGCCGGTCTGCGCCCGGGCGTTCTTCTTCGTCACGTAGAAGAATCCGGTATCGGCGGTGGAGACCAGCTTGATCTGGATGGTGTTGGATTTGGCCATGGTCGGGTCCTCGGAAACAGCCGGCGTGTGTGCCGATCCGGCACGTTCGCGTCAAGGTGGCGAGTCCGGCGGCCCAAGCAAGGCCGTGTTGTAGGCGTCCGGGTGCTCGATGAGGAAACGCGCGGCGGCCAGGTCAGCGTCGCGGCCCTCCGCGGCGGGACAGGTGGCCCGAACCGCGAGCAACTCCGGCGAGGCGATCGGTGGACGGGCGCCGCGATGATGCGCCAATTCCTCGGCCATCTGCTGCTCGCCGCGATCGAGCGCGCCGAGTTGGGCGTCCGTCGCGTCCTGCCCCAGGCTCGTGCAGACCTGCGGAAGCACGCCGAGCCCCTGGATCGGCCAGCCGAGCGGGGCCAGCACCCGGCTCCAGGTCAGCAGCAATTCGCCGCCGTTCGGCAGCGGCAGGACCGCCTGGACCAGTCCCTTGCCCACGGTGGCGCTGCCCACCACGACCGCGCGATGCTGATCGGCAAGGGCGGCCGCCATCACCTCGGCGGCACTCGCGGTGGCGCCGTCGACCAGCACGACGACCGGTAGGCCGCGAGCGAGGTCCTCGGCGCCGGCGTGGAACGTGTGGTTCGCCGCAGGATCGCGGCCGACCGTCACGGCCACGATCCCGCCGCTCTCCAACAGCGCCTCCGCGGCGGCGGCGGCCTCGCGCAGCAGGCCGCCGCGATTGCCGCGCAGATCGATGACGATGCCGCGTGGGCGGCGCTGTTTCGGCACCGTCGCCTCGGCCGGCGCGAGGGCGCGGGCCACGCTTGCGCCCGTGTCTGGCGCGAAGGCGGCGATGCGAAGCAGCAGCAGCCGCCCGAGCCAGCGGGTCTCGACGGTTCGCGGCACCTGCACCTCGCGGGCGATCTCGACATCGCGGACCCGCCCGTTGCGGCCGCGCAGGCGCAGGGTGACGGTTGCCTCCTCCGGCCCAGCAAGCAGCTCGGCCACGTCGCTCTCGTTCAACCCGGTCAGCGCCTGCCCGCCGACGGCGAGCAGGATGTCACCCGGCCGGATCCCGGTGACCGCCGCGGGGCCATCGGGATCGACCGCCGTAACGACGAACCCGCCTCGGCGCGATCCGAATTCGAGGCCGACACCGGCGCGCAGATCGCGGTCGGCGTTGGCCTCCCCGGGCGTCGCGTAGCGGGTATAGGGGTCCAGATGGTTGCAGATACCGTCGAAGAACACCTCCAGCACGCCGTTCGTGCCGACCCGGCGCACCGGCTGCGAGACGTCCCAAGCGGCGCGGATCGCCATCGCCGTGAGCTCGCCCCAGGCGGAGACATCGCCCTCTGACGGCAGCTTGCGGGCCAGCAGCACGCGCGGCTCCGGGTCGGTCAGCAGCGACAGCCGCACCTCGCCGTCCCGCAGCTCGGGCGCGAGACGCGGGTCCAACGTCGCCAAGCCGCGCAATCCCCAGAGATCGAGCTGACCAGCCGCAATCGGCTCCAGGGTGCGGGGTGTCATGAAGGCGAACGCGGCCGCCACCACGTCGGCGACGAGCGCCTGATCCAGTGCGGCGCCGGCGACGAACGGCTCGGCCTGCGCGTGCCGCAGCGGCAGCGCGGCCACGAACAGCGTCGCGAGCAGGACCATCCTCATGCGCGGCGAGCCGTGTCGCGCTGGGGCGGCGGCTCGGCGATGAGGGCGAAGATCATGCCGCCGGTCAGCGGGTTCGCCTCCTGCAGTCGCACCGTCACCTCCTGCGCCAGGCGTAGCACGACGCCGTGGCGGCGGCCGGTCAGCGTCTGCGCCGCCTCGTCGTGCATCCAGAAATCCTCGGGGAGCGACGACACCGGCACCAGTCCGCTCGCCCCATTCGAGGCAACGGTGACGAAGAGGCCGAACCGCTGCACGCCCGAAATCCGCGCGGCGAAACGGGCACCGATCTTGTCGGCCATGAAGGCGGCGAGGTAGCGGTCGATCGCGTCGCGCTCGGCCAGCGCCGCGCGGCGTTCGGTCGCGGTGATCTGCTCGGCGGTGTCCGGCATGCGGGCCGCCTCGTCGGGTCCAAGGCCGCCGGGACCGAGTTTCAGCCCGGTGACGAGGGCGCGATGCACCAGCAGATCGGCGTAGCGACGGATCGGGCTGGTGAAATGCGCGTAGCGGGACAGTGCCAGGCCGAAATGGCCGATGTTATCGGGGCTATAGCTGGCCTGGCTCTGGCTGCGCAGCATCACCTCGTTGACCAGCGGCGCCTCCTCCGTCCCGGCGACTTTCTGCAGCACGCGATCCAGGTCGCGCGGCGAAATGTCGCGGCCGGCGGGCAGGGAGACGCCGAACGGGCGAAGGAAGTCGCGCAGAGAGTCCAGCTTGTCGTCGGACGGCGGCGGGTGACCCCGATACATGCAGGGCCGGCGCAGCCGCTCCAGCTCCTCGGCGGCGCAGACATTGGCCAGCACCATGAACTCCTCGATCAACCGGTGGCTGTCCAGGCGCGGCCGGGGCTCCACGGCGGCGACCTTGCCAGCGTCGTCCAGCGTGACTTTTCGTTCCGGAAGATCGAGATCGAGCGTGCCGCGGGCGATCCGGGCGGCCAGCAGGGCGCGGAACGCGGCATACAGCGGCGCGGTGATCGCATCGCCGCCGGCATCGTGGGTCGCCTGCGCCTGTTCGTAGGTGAGGCGCGCGACGCTGCGCATCAGGCCGCGGCCGAAACGGTGCGCGACCTTTCGACCCGCCGCGTCGATGCGCATGTCGACGAACAGGCACCCGCGGTCCTCGTCCGGCCGCAGGCTGCACCAGCCGTTGGACAGCGCCTCCGGCAGCATCGGTACGACGCGATCGGGGAAGTAGCAGGAATTGCCCCGCGTCCAGGCATCGCGGTCGAGCGCGGTGTCCGGACGGACGTAGTGGGCAACGTCGGCGATGGCGACGACGAGACGATGACCATCGCCATCGGGTTCCGCATAGACCGCGTCGTCGAAATCGCGCGCGTCGGCACCGTCGATGGTGATGAGCGGGATGTCCCGCAGGTCCTCGCGCTTTCCGAGGCTCGCGGCCCGGGCGCGCTCGGCTTGATGCAGTGCCTCTGGGGAAAATGCGGTCGGGATCTGATGCGTGGCAATGACAATGAGGCTGACCGAACGCGCGTCGCCCTGACGGCCGAGTCGCTCGGTGATCCGCACGGGGTTGAGGCCGAAGCCGGTCGAGGGGAGCGGCTCGGCGCTGACGATCTCGCCGGCTTCGGCGGAGAGGTCCTCGCCGGCGGGGACCAGCCATTCGGCACGGGCGCGGCGGTCCGTGGGTATCACCCGCCCGACGCCGCCGCGTTCGATGCCGGGTCGGAAGATGCCGACGACCCGGCCGGGCGTTTCGGTCAAGCGCTTCAGGGTGCGGCCCTCGTAGCGGCCGCCGCCGATCGGTCGCAGACGCGCGAGAACCCGCTCGCCGGGGGTCAGCGCGGGGCGGCCGCGCGGCTCGGCGGCCATGAAGATCTGCGGCGGCGGGCCATCACCCGCCCATTCGACCGGACGGGCGAGCGCGTCGCCGTCGCGGTCGATGCCGGTGATCTGCACGACGCCGGACTCCGGCAGCGTCTGACGGGCGGCGAAGCGAGGGCGGCCGGGCGTCTTGCGATGGGTCTTTTGGGAGCGATGCACCATGGCGACGAACCTAGCGCGGGACGGGCTTTTTCGCGCGCCGCCTCGCTGGCGCCGACCGGCCGGGCCTCAGCCGAACACCACGTCGGGGGTCAGGGCGATGTCCGGGGTCACCGCGAACGAGAGGCGATCACCTTGCCGGTCGGTCGCCATCTCGTCGTAGCCGTCGCCGGCTGGTGCGCGGTGGGCCTCCAGCACGCGCCGCGTGAGGTCCAAGATCCAGACCGCATCGATCCCGGCCGCGGCATAGAGCGGCAATTTCACGGTCCGGTCGTCCTCGGCCATAAGCTGTAGGCATCGACGTCGAGCTTGCGGCGCGTCAGCATGGTTGTCGTATCATCCACGGCGCACCCTCCTGCCGGTTCGCGGCGGTACTTAGCCGAACATCAGGTCGAGCCGCACGACGATCTCGGGCGCCAGCGCGAGCGCGAGCGTTTCGCCCACATGGTGCGTCGTGACCGCGCGGTATCCGCCGCCGTCCGGCATCCCATGGGCGTCGATCACTCGGCGGTTCAAGTCGACGATCCACACCTCGGCGATCCCGGCCCGCGCGTAGAGCGGCAGTTTCACGGCGCGGTCGAAACGCAGCGAGCTGTCCGCCACTTCGACCAGCAGCAGCACGTCGGCGGGGCCGGGCCGCTCGCCGGTGGCATAGAAGTCGGCCCTGCGGCGCAGGATAGCGAGGTCGGGCTGCGGTTCGCTTGTTCGATCCAGTCGAACGGGGTTTTGCGGCGAGACGATCGCCCGGCCAGTGCATGCCAGGACGAACGCTTCGGTCAGCCCGCACACGACGGCGGCGTGGCCCTGGCCGATCGGCGACATGTCGATCAGCTCCCCGTCGATCAGTTCGACCCGGTCGTTCTCGCCGAGAATGCCGACCTCGGCCATGCGATGGTACTCATCGACATTCAGCCTGTGCCGCGTGGGCACGGTGGTCACGTCGTCCATGGCGCACCTCTCCTGCGGCGCGGAGTGTATCATCACCCGGCGGCGGATCGCGACGCGTTCTCCCTGGACCGGGAGGCGGCTTGCGCGCCGCGACACTTGTCTGCGACGCTCGACGCAGTGACAGTGGGAGGGAATCGATGCTGCAGCGCCTTGTGATCGCGATGGTGCTGGGGCCGGCCCTGCTGCTGGCCGGATGCGTGACACCGAGGCAGATCGAGGCGCAGCGGGAGGACCTTTTGGCGTCCGCCGGATTCGTGCCCCGGGCCGCCGACACGCCGCGGCGCAAGGAGTTGCTGCGCACCTTGCCGCCGAACATCTTCGTCTCGAAGGTGCATGAGGGCAAGCAGATCTACATTTTCGCGGACCCGTTGGTGTGCGGGTGTCTGTATGTCGGCGATAGCGCGGCCTATGCGCGGTACAAGCAGGACGTGCTGCAGCGGCGGATCGCCAGCGAGCAGCAGACCGCGGCGCGGGAGGCCGATTTCGACTGGGGCGAATACGACCACGGGCGGCCGTAGGGGGAGTGCTTTCGGGCGTTTGAAGCCGAGCGCCCGCCGCGTCGCTCAGAAACTCGGCGGTGATGTAAGTTCCACCGCGAGACGCTCCTGCCGCTTGACGCCACCCACACAACCAGAAGCATCGTCAACGCCGGTCGCTGCCTCTTCACTCACCGTCCAACGCGTCGCGCCACATTCCCGTGTCTGTGATCTGCGCGACACCTGTGAACTGCTCGCCGTCGAAGCGCCAGAAATGCGCGAACGCGGCCCGGACCGGTCTGCCCGTCGGCTTCGCGACTCCGACATAATCGCCTCGGCCGATCAAGACATCGCCGCCATCCACAAGTTCTTGCACCTCGGGACGCATGTCGAACCATAGACCGACAGAGCCCCACCCATCCGCCGTCATGGCCTCGAGGCCATCATAACGCCGCCCGAGCTCGTGCGGCAGGCCCTCCGACAGCTGGCCCTGAAACGTGTCCGACAGCAATCGCCGGAGCGTGGCGACATCGCCGACGGCCAGCGCCGCATAGAGGTCACGACCCTTCGCAACGATGTCGGTCATACGACGAGGGGATAGACGTCGCCCGGGTGGCTGTCGACCCTACGGCCGGCCAAGGCGCCCGCGCTCAATCGCCATGCCCCGCGCTCGCCGCCGGGTGGCGCAGCGCCATGGCGGAGCGCGCGGCACGCAATTGCTCCGAGAGCTCCGAACGTCGATACGGCTTTGTGATGATCGGCACGTCGACCGGAATGTTGTGCTCGCTGGCCAGCGCTTCGTCGGTGTAGCCCGAGGTGAGCAACACTCGCAGGCCGGAACGAAGCCGGCTCGCCTCCACGGCAAGTTGCACGCCGTTCATTCCACCAGGCATGACGATGTCGGAGAACAGGATATCGATGCGCTGATCGCTGCGCAGCTGGTCCAATGCCTCGGCGGCGTTGCGGGCGGGAATGACCCGATAGCCGAGATCGGCAAGGTTCTCCACCAGAGTGGCCAGCAACGCGGGCTCGTCGTCGACCGCCAGCACCGTCTCGCCCTCGTCGGCCCGGCGCAAAACGGACGCCTGACTCGCTGGCACCCCGCCCGGCGCCTGCGCAGTTGCGGCGCGCGGCAGCCATATCTCCACGACCGTTCCGCTCTCGGAGGTGGACGCGATCTCCGCCGTGCCCCCGGACGCGCGCGCAAAGCCGTAGACCTGGCTGAGCCCGAGGCCCGAGCCCTTGCCGAATTCCTTGGTGGTGAAGAACGGCTCGAACGCCTGCGCCCGGGTCCACTCGTCCATCCCCGGACCGTCGTCCGCGACCGAGATCACCACGTACTGGCCCACTGCCATGCCGTCCAGGCTCGGCCCGTCCGGTTGCTCGACGCGCTCGGCGTTTCGAGTACTCACGCGGATACGGCCGCCAGACGTCTGCAACACCTCGCGCGCGTTGACGATCAGATTGAGCACCGCCGAATCGAATTCGCCCCGATCGATCCTGATCGGGTGCAAGGCCGGATCAAGGTGGAACTCGATCGTCACGCCGTCGCCGGCGGCGCGTCGCGCCAAGGGTTCGAACTCGATCAGCGAAGCGTTCGCGTTGACGGTTTCGGGTCGCAGGTGCTGGCGTCGGGAGAACGTCAGCAATTGGCGGGTGAGCTGGGCGCCGCGCTCCGCCGCCGCGATCCCCGCATCCGCCATCCTGATGACGCGCTCCGGCTCGTGCGGACGACGACGGATCATCTCGAGCCCGCTCGTGATGATCATGAGGAGATTGTTGAAGTCGTGCGCGATGCCGCCCGTCAACCGGCCCACGGCCTCCAGCTTCTGCGCCTGACGCAATGCGTCTCCCGTCCGGGCGACCTGATCGGCCGCCTTTTCCGCATGGGCCCGCAAGGCGTCGACTTCGTGCAAATAGGCCCACAGGATCACGAAGGCGGAGACCAGCGCCTCGATCCGGCCGACAAACCAGCCGTTCGTGCCGCGGGCGCCCGCGGCCATCGTCAGGATGTTGTCGAATACCAGAAGCAGAAGCGATGCGGCGATCCACAGCTCCAGCACGGTCCGGCCGCCCCGCGTCGCCCGCCACACCGCGAGGAGCGCGAGGACGGTGAGCACTTGCACCATGGGTCCGACGCCCGACCGCGTGAGGTCGGTGTAGTCGTCGCCCGTCACTTGGTGCGGCAGCCAGACGAGCCCGGCGGTCGCCACGAACGCCGCCAGGCCCGCGATCCCGAGTGCCGCAACGGCCCCGGCCACGGCAGCCCGCGGGGCCATCGTCGGCGAGAGCGGTCTTGGCCGGCCGCGGCGCAACGAAACGGCATACATCACGGCCCAGACCGGCGGCCCGATATGCCAGAACGTCCAAAGCCATGTCGTCGTTTCGGGGCCGCTGCCCAATAGCCGGCCGCTGGCGACGATCCCTGGGAAACTCAGAAGCTGTAGGCCGACGATGGCGGTCGTGTAGAGGGCACCGCTCGCGGCCAGCAGGAGCGGCCACGTACGGCCCCGCCGAAACTGTGAAAACAGAACCCAGGCACTGAGCCCGTAGGCGACGACCAGCGCGGTCTGGTTGATCAGGATGAAACCAGGCAGCACCGGCCCGCGCTCGCTCGCGAACGGCAGCAGCCCGATCGTGACCGCGGCCACCGCCAGGCACAGAACGAGCGCCGCACGTCTCTGGGCGGGGCCGGCGGCGGTGTCGGCCACCGTCGCATGGGCTTTCAGGCCCGCATATGTCGCATGCGGGCCTGGTCGTAACGCACCACTTTCCCGCGAAAGCCGTGCGCGGCGACCATCACCTGTGGGAAGCAAGCGCGACTCGTCGGGCGGCTGCGGCGCCCGCTTGTTGCGGAACGACATCTGGTGCGAACGGTCCACGCGTGTCAGCCGCCTCCTATCGTTCCGTTCTAGCAACGCCACGCCCGGCATTCGTCCCTCGACCGTTGCGCGTCCGATGCCGGGTCGTGAACCCGACGATCGCCGCGACCGCCGCAAGACGGCATCACGATAGTATGACCGCCCGGGTGACTGTCCACAATGGTGGACTTGAACGATTTATTAAACACGCCATCCGGCGGTGGCGGCGGCGTCTCAATCCCCTCCGCGCGAGGCGGCATATCCGCCGATCGCGCGGCCCCCGAACGCGTGTTGTACAGCACGACAAACGATCGGGGATCGTGGGCTATCCTCGGTGCCGGTCGCCAAGTAAGCGAACGCTCAGAACGTTTTGAATCCCGCCATCATCCCGACGCCTGCCACCGTCTGGCGCAACGCCTCGAGAAGCTCGGCGCGCGGAAACGGCTTGCGCAGCACATGCACGCCGCCCGGCAGTCCCGCGACGCTCGTGAGTTCGGTGTAGCCGGTGATCAGCAGCGCGGAGATATCCGGCCGCGCCTCGCGCGCATGCAGGATCAGATCGATTCCATTCAGGCCTGGCATGGCATAGTCGGTGATCAGCACATCCAGCCGCTCGGCCGACGCCATGAGCGACAGCGCCGCGTCGCCGCTCGCCGCCTCCACCACCTCGACCCCGGCGCTGCGCAGAAACGCCGCGGTCACCACCAGCACGTCGGTGACGTCGTCGACCAGCAACACTCGCAACGAGTAGCGATCGGCGAAACCGGCGTCCGGGTCATCGTGGTGCGCGGCGACCGCCGGCAGGCCGATCTCGACCGTCGTCCCCTGCCCCAGCACGCTGTCGAGCCAGACGTCACCGCCGGACTGCCGCGCGAAACCCTGCACCATCGACAGCCCAAGACCGGTGCCGGCGAAGCCCTTGGTGGTGAAAAACGGCTCGAACACCTGGGCCATCGTGGCCGCGTCCATGCCCAGCCCGGTGTCGGACACGGTGATCAGCACGCGTCCGCGCGCGCCGGCCGCCCGAAGGGTCAACACGCCGCCCTGCGGCATCGCCTGGATGCCGTTGAGCGCCAGATTGTGCAACGCGCGCTGCAAATGGTCCGGGTCCACCTCGACGAGCGGGCAGCTCGCGTCGCATTCGATCCGCAGCTCGATCCTGCCCTGCAGCAACGGGGCAAGGAGGTTGCGCAACTCCTCCAGCAGCGGCCGCAGCACCACCCGGCGGGGATGCAACGCTTGCTGGCGAGCGTAGGACAGCAGCCCCTGGGTGATTGCTGCGCCACGCCGCGCCGAACTCATGGCGGTCGCGGCATGCCCCTGCCGCTCGGCGTCGGAAATCGCCGGATCGAGGATCAGCTCCAGCCCGCCCATGACGCCCTGAAGAACGTTGTTGAAGTCGTGGGCGATGCCCGCCGCGACGCGGCCGATCGCCTCCAGGCGTTGCGCCCGCCGCAGATCGGCCGCGAGTTGGTGACGCTCGGTGATATCCTGGAACGTGCCCACCAACGCGACGATCGACCCGTCCTCGTCGCGCTCGGCCTCGCCATGCGACAAGATGTGGCGCACCTCGCCGCTGGGCCGCACGATACGGCTTTCAAACGAAAACCCGACCCCTGTGCGGATCGTCTCGGCCACGATGTTCGCCACGTCCGCCCGGTCCTCGGGGTGATAGCACTCGAGCCCGGTTTGCAGCGTAGGAACGCAGCTCTGCGACCAGCCGTGGATGCGGTAGACCTCGTCGGACCAGAACACCGATGGGTTGACGAGGTCGAGGCGCCAGTGGCCGACATGAGTCATCGCTTCGGCTCGCCGCATCAACTCGTTCATTGCGCGCAGGCGAGAGGCCGCCTCGGCTTCGCGGCTGGCCGCCTCGCGGGCGGCGGTCACGTCGCGCACGATGCTGACCAGTTCGGACGGCTGGCCGCTTGCATCACGAACCAGGGCCGCGCGCGATTCGAGCCAGACCCAGTGCCCCGCCTTGTGTCGCGCGCGATAGACGGATGTCGCCCGGTCCTGTCCCGCCGCCAGCGCCCGCTGCGTCGCCTCCATCGCCGGGGCATCGTCGGGATGGATGATGTCCATGATATTCTCGCCGAGCATCTCCTCGGCCGAATAGCCGAAAATCTCTCGGCAGGCCGCGGAGACATAGTGCCGGGTGAGATCCAGATCGCTGCGCACGATCATGTCGCTCGCATGGTCGGTCAGCAGTCGAAAGACCACCGCCGTTTCCGAAGGGATGTCCCCGGCAAGAATTTCGGCGGGGGACGATCTATGGCCACGGGCGCGCGACGGCATCCTGGTTCTCCTTGCAGACGCCCCCCGGCGACACGCACCCTAGCTCGCTCGCGCGAAGCAATGAACTGTTATTTGTAGGCAATAGGCTATGATCGCCGATCAGTTGCCGAATCTCCGCCGGGCGCGGCGCTGGCGGGACGGTCGTACGGCGGAAGGATCGTGGTTACCCTCCTCGCGCGTCTCCGCCTGCCGAGACGCTTTCATACAACACCATCCGATGGTCGTGCTGGACGAAATGGGCGTGCTCGCGCATGCCGATCGCGCCCAACACCTCGCGGCTCGCGGTGTTGGTCTCCCGCGCCACCGCGACGACGCGCGGCAGGCAGGCGCGCTCATGGGCGTAGCGCAACGCCGCGCCCGCCGCCTCGCTCGCGAAGCCTCGGCCCCACCACTGCGGACGCAGCGTGAACCGCAGCGCCATGCCCCGCCCGTCGGCGCGCAGCATGATGCCGGTCACGCCCACCATCGCCTCGGTCGCGCGGTGCCGGACCGTCCACATGCCAACCCGGTGCCGCCCCCAGAACGCGATCTCCTCGGCCAGTTCCTCGGTCGCGCGCTGGCGGTTGCGCACGCCGCCCAGCAGCATGCCGAACGCCCGGGGATCGGCCTTCAGCGCGACCAGATCCTCCAGATCGCCCCCCCAGACCGGACGCAGGGTCAGCCGCCCGGTCGCGAGGCACCAGAACGGGTTGCCCACCTCGCATGTCTCAGCGGACGAGCGGGCGGTACTTGATCCGGTGCGGCTCGGTCGCGTCGGCCCCCAGGCGGCGGCGCTTGTCTTCCTCGTAATCCTGGAAATTGCCCTCGAACCACTCGACATGGCTGTCGCCCTCGAACGCCAGGATGTGGGTCGCAAGCCGGTCGAGGAACCAGCGGTCGTGGCTGATGATGACCGCGCAGCCGGCGAAATCGGCCAGCGCCTCCTCGAGCGCCCGCAGCGTGTCGACGTCGAGGTCGTTGGTCGGCTCGTCGAGCAGGATGACGTTGCTCTCGCTCTTGAGCATCTTCGCCAGATGCACCCGGTTGCGCTCGCCGCCGGACAGGATGCCGACCTTCTTCTGCTGGTCGCTCCCCTTGAAGTTGAACGCGCCGACGTAGGCGCGCGAGGGGACCGCCCGTTTGCCGATGTATAGGACGTCGGTGCCGCCCGAGATCTCCTGCCAGACGCTCTTGTCCGGATCGAGCGTGTCCCGGCTCTGGTCGACATAGCCCAGCCGCACCGTCTCGCCGACTTCTAGCGAGCCCGCA
>CBDFGB010000018.1:0-84205 GCA_965246915.1 Acetobacteraceae bacterium | reverse complement strand
CGCCTGCGTCGTGAGGCCGCTGAGCTGAGTGGTGGTCAGGACCGCGAGATCGGTCGTCGTCAAACCCCCGATTTGTGTGGTGCTAAACGCGGCGATCTGAGTGGTGAGCAGGGCCGCCGCCTGCGTCGACGACAACGCCGCGAGTTGCGTCGTCGTCATGATCGCGATGTTCGATGTCGAGAGATCCGCGATGTTCGTTGTCGTCAGCGCCGCGATCGCCGTCGTGGTCAGCGAGGCAAACTGCGTGCTCGTCAACGCCATGGCGCGACACTCCAACTACTTCGGTTGGACTCAGATGCGCAGGAATGTCTTGCGGAACGGTGAAGCGAACAAACGCGGCGTCACGGCTCGCGCAGGCTCTCTCGAAAGCCGCGGGTGATCGGCGTCAGGAAGTAGGAGAGCGCGCTGCGCGTGCCGATCTTGATCTCCGCCGTCAGTGTCATGCCGGGAAACAGGTGGCCGTCCGGTGCCACATGGTCGAGCCGCGTGTCGGACAGTCCGACCCGGCCGCGATGCAGGGACTCCGCGCCGTCGGGGCTCGACCGCGATTCCTCGCTCACCGACAGCAGATGACCTTTGAGCGTCCCGTGTCGCTGATACGGGAAGGCATCGACCTTGATCTCGGCCGCGGCGCCGGGCAGCACGTAGCCGACGTCGCGCGACCCGATCATGATCTCGGCGATCAGGGTGGCGTGCGACGGCGTGATGGTCACCAGCGGCTCAGCCTCGCGCAGTACCGACCCGCCCGAGCGCTGCGCGACGTCCAGCACCACGCCATCTTCCGGCGCGGTCACCACGACCAGGTCGTTCAGACGAGACGACTTCGCGACCGCCTCGACCAGCTTGGCGATCTCGGCCCGCGCCGCCACCAGGGATTCCGATAGCTCGCGCCGCCAGCCATCGACGAATCCCTGCCGCTCGGCCGCCCGGGAGTCCAGCCCATGCCGCAGCTCCGGCAGCCGGTTGGCCATCTCGGCAAGTTCGCGCTCGGCGCGCATGCGCGAAGCCACAGCGTCAAGATATTGCAGCCGCGATCCGGTCTGCTGCGCGAGCAGGGTCTTGCGCATCGTCTCGACCGATCGCGTGATCTCGAGTTGGCGCTCCAGCGCCGCCCGATTCTCCTCGGTGGTCCGCAGATTGGCGCGAAGGCGCTCGAGATCCTCGTCGAACACCATCAGGCGCGAGCGGTATTCGGCCTGCCGCTCTCGATAGAGCGCCATTTGCAAGGCGTCATCCGAATCGCCCTGCCGCGCAGGCTCGGGCGCGGTTGCCGCGATCTCCGCCTCCAGTCGCCGTGATTGCGCCCGCAGCGCCCGCAGCTGACCGGATAGCGAGGCCTGATCGGCGCGGGCGAACGTCGGGTCCAGCGTGGCAAGCACCTGGCCGCGCGCGACCCGGTCACCGGGCTTTGTCTTCATCTCCCGCAGGATCGCCCGCTCCATCGGTTGCAGCACGATCGGCGCTGTGTCGGTGGCAATCCGACCGACGCCGGTCACCACGACGTCGATTTGCACGAGGGCTGCGACCGCGAGCAAGGACACGAACAGCGCGGCCGCCAGCGCGTGCGTGGCGCGCAGGAAAGGCGGCGGCCGTTCCTCGCAGATCTGATCGATCGGATCGAGGAACGCCAGGGCCTCCGGCAGCACGCTCGCCGTAGCCGAACGCCGGGCGACGGTTCGCCATGGCCGCCAGCCGCCGGGAGCTCGGAGCCAGGCCGCGCTCATCGCATGTGCTGCGTCTGCTGGTCCCAGAGCCTGCGATAGATGCCGCAACGCTCCAGCAACGTCGCATGCGGCGCGAAATCGGCCATCGCACCGCGCTCCAGGACCAGGATCGCGTCCGCCCGCACGAGTGCCGACAGGCGGTGCGAGACGATCACCGTGGTCCTTCCCCGCGCGATCTCGGCGAGGTTGTGCTGCAGCACCGCCTCGCTCTCGGGGTCGAGGGCGCTTGTCGCTTCATCGAACAGCAGCAATCTTGGCCGCAGCAGCAGCGCGCGGGCGATCGCGATGCGTTGCCGTTGGCCGCCGGAGAAGTTCGCCCCGTTTTCCTCGACCGGTGTCGCGTAGCTGCGCGGCAGCAGCTCGATGAACTCATCGGCGCCGGCCAGGCGAGCCGCTTCCATCACCTCGTCGAGGCTCGCCTCCGGCCGGGCCGCGGCGATGTTGTCCTGCAAGGTGCCGCGGAACAGGATATTGTCTTGCAGCACGATGCCGGCGGCCCGCCGCAGATGCGGCAGGTCGATGTGGCGGATGTCGATGCCGTCCAGCTGGACGGTCCCGAGCTGCGCGGTCTGAATACCCTGCAGCAATCGGGTCAGCGTCGTCTTGCCGGATCCCGAGCGTCCGACCACGCCGATCATCTGCCCGGCTTCGACGGAGAAGGACACGCGGTCGAGCGCCGGCGTCGCGCTTCCGTCATAGCGGAACGTCACGTCGCGAAACTCGATCCGCCCGGTGATCGGCGGCCGGATGCCCTGCTGGCTCGGCTCGCGCTCCGGCTTCTGGTCCATCACGGTCGCCAGCATGCGCACCGACAGCGCGGTCTGCTGGTAGTCGTTGATCAAAGCTACGATCTGCACGAGTGGTCCGGTCACCCGGCCGGATAGCATGTTGAACGCGACCAGCGCCCCGATGCTGAGCCTGCCGTCGAACACATCGAGCGCGCCGAGTCCGAGGAGGCTGATCTGCATCAACTTTTCGAGCCCGTTGGTCAGCACTACGGCGACCGCACTGACCCGACCGACCCCCGCTCGCCGACGCACGGCAAGCGCCACCTTCTCATCCCAGGAGCGCTGGCGCAGCGGCTCGAGCGCGAGGGACTTGACCGCGCGCATGGCATGGATCGTCTCCACCAGATCAGCCTGGCGCGCGCCCTCCGCCTCGTACAGAAGCTCAAGCTGGCCGCGGAAGACCGGGATCATGACGCCGATGAACGCGGCGATCAGGCAGCCAAAGCCGAGCACCACGAGGGTGAGCTTGAAGCTGTAGATGAACAGAACGATCAGTAGCAGCGGCAGGGCCGAGGCGTCGAGCAGGGTTTGAAACAGTTTGCCGGTCAAGAATTGCCGCAGCGCCTCGGTCTGCTGCATATGGCGCAGCAGCACGCCGGCGGTCGTGCTCTCGAAGAATGGCATCGGCAGGCTCAGCAGATGGGCGAAGGTGCGCGCCGCCAGCCGCGCGTCGATCCGGCTGCTTGCGAACAACATCATCATCTGACGCACGTAGCCGAACAGCCCGTCGAACAGCACGACCACGGCGAAGGCGATCACAATCGCGACCAGCGTGTGTGCACTATGGTGCGGCACCACCTTGTCGATCATCACGTTGAAGAACAGTGGCGTGGCAAACGCGATGACGTTTGACATGGTCGCGGCCAGGGCGACATGGCCGAGCACTCCGCGATTGCGGGCGATCTCCGGCAGGAACCAGCGCAAGCCAAAGCGATGTGACTCCGCGTGATTCGGACGCGTCCGCTTGCAGAGCAGGAGCCGGCCGGTCCAGTCGGCGGTGAAATCCTCGCGCGGCATCATGACGATGCCGGCCTGTTCGCGGCGCGGATCGAGCACCGCGAGGGTCAGCGACCCGTCGTCGGCTTGCACCGGGCTCGCGGCGATGACCCAACTGCCGTCGCGACGCTCCGCCATGACCGGAAACGCGCTGCCGAGGGCGACCAGCTCCAGCCATTTGCGGCGCGAGAGCACGCGGCCGCGCAGGCCGACCCCACGTATCACACCCATCAGGGCCGCGACGCCGTCCGTCTGATCGGCGCCGGCGAGCGCGTCCGGCGGCACCACGACGCCATGGTGCGCGGCGAGCAGGAACAGGCATCGCAGCGCCGTCAGGTGCGGGGAAAGCCGCGGATTCAGGGTCTGATTCACGTGGTCGCGCGCTCCGTCCATTCTGGCGGCGGGCCATGGTGGCGTGGCGGCCTTTCGGAAGCCTTAGCGTGAGCACTGGATTCGGCCGCGACCGAGATTCATTGCGCGTTCACATTCTCGCGCTACGTCCGGACGGAGTGTCGTGTCGAACGGAGACGAATTGCAGCAGCAATTGTACTTTGAATGGGGTGTCTCGACGCTGTTCGGTTGGGGGATCTATGGCCTCAACCTGCTGCGTCACTGGCCCGCCGCCGCAGGCGCGCGGGCCTATTCCCTCTCGCCGATCGATCTACAAAGTCTCGGCGGGATGGACTGCTTGGGGCTTGGCGCGATCGCGCAGAACCTTGTAGATTCCGATCGGATGCGGCTGGAGGTCGAGGCGAGGCCACCCGGCGACCGCCTTGAGGGCATTGTGCTGCACTCGCTCGGCAACGGGTTTTCGGGCTCGATTCGGCCTGGTGCCGGGGGCCGTATCGGCCGCGCGACCTGCGGCGTGATCTTCTTCGAGGACACGCGGCTGCCCGACGCCGCGTCCGCCTGCGGCGAATACGATGTGATGGTGACGGGATCGACCTGGTGCGAGGAGGTGTTGCGCGGCGGCGGTGCCGCCAATGTCGCCACGGTGATCCAAGGGATCGACCCGTCGCTGTTTCATCCCGCCCCACGGGCCGGCGCGCTGGCCGGCAAGTTCGCCGTGTTCAGCGGCGGGAAGCTCGAATATCGCAAAGGGCAGGATCTCGTGCTGGCGGCGTTTCGACGCTTCGCCGCGCGTCATAATGAGGCGGTGCTGGTCACCGGATGGCATTCGCCCTGGCCGGCGTGCGCGCTGACCGTCAACGTCAACGCGAGTCTCGCACCGGTCACGCTCGGCTCGGATGGGCGCTGCGACGTGACCGCGTGGGCGGTCGCCAACGGCCTGCGCCCCGAGCAGTTCATCGATGTCGGCAGCGTGCCGAACCATTTGATGGGCCGCGTCCTGCGGGAGATGGATGTGGCGCTGTTCCCCAATCGGTGCGAGGGGGGCACCAACCTGGTGGCGATGGAGGCCATGGCCTGCGGCGTGCCGACGATCGTGTCGGACAATACCGGGCATCGCGATCTGACGGCCACCGGCGCGCCCTATGTGCTGACGCGCCAGAGGCCGGTGCCGGCAGGATCCGCCGGCACCGAAGGCTGGGGCGAGAGCGATGTCGAGGAGATCGTCGACCGTCTGGAGGCCGCCTGGGCGGATCGCGAGGAGGCCGCGCGCCGAGGGGCTGCGGGAGCACGTGCCATGTCGCGTTGGAACTGGCGCGACCAAGTCGCGGCCTTGCACCGGGCCGTGACGCAGCTGTAGGTCGACCTGGTCGGGCGTGTCCGCCAACGCCGATCGGGTTCGCGACTTTTTCAGCCGGCCAGCTTGCGGATCACGCCAACGAAGTAGCCGTTGTGCCAGTCGCTCTCCTGGAAGGCGACGCAGGCATGCCCGTCATCAAGGCTGGTGCGGATCTCGATCATGAACGCGATCTCGAGCCCCACGCGATCCAGAGCCTCGAACGTGCCGGCGCGCACGCGCGGCCAGTTCCAGTCGTCGATGATCAGGACGAATTCGTCGTCGAGTGCCGGCTGCGCCAACATGATACCGTCGTGCTGATCCTGCGCTTCGTGCGGGCCGTCGAACAGGTAGACGTTGAAGCGGCCACACCTGGCGAAGTCGACGGCGCGGAAATCCGCCTCGATGAACCGCACGCGCGCCTGGTCGGTCTGGAACCGGGTCAGATGCGCCCAGAACGCGGCGCGCGGCGCGCCGAACTCCGACCAGTTGTCGATCGCCACGGCGGTTACGTCATTGCCGTTGATCGCGGCGCACAGCGTGGAGCCAGCCCAGGATCCGATTTCCAGATAGCGGGCGTCCGGCAGGTCGCGCACCAGCGCGTTGATGAACATCCGGTATTTCCGGCCCGACATGCCGCCGATCTTCAGCAAATCGGGATCGATCGGCACGGTGCCGGCCAGCGCCTGATCCAGCGCCCGCCGCACCGCGCCCACAAGGCCGCGTCGCACCGGTTCCGCCGCCTGCCGCGACCCGGGCGCGGCGGCTCCGACGCTGATCTCAGTGATGAGCGGGTTCTCGACGAGCGGGTCCAATGTATTCCTCATGACGTGTGGAGTGCGTTGCGGCGTGGCTGCGTACCGCGTCCAGCGCGGTGGCCAGCATTGGACGGATGTCGCGTCGCGAGATGACCTCAAACCCCGACTCCTCGAGCGAACGCAACGCCTTCGGGTGGGCGAGATAGTGGCCGCACACCGCCGCCAGGTCCTCGCGGCGGGCGAAGGCGACGCCGTTGGCGATATCGCGCTCGGCCGAGGCGAGATCGGCGATCACCGCCTTGCGGTTGGCGAGCAAGTAGGACGCCCTGACCACGGAGAAGATCGAGGAGGCCGCATTGCTCGTCAGGCACAGGACGAGCCGCGACCGAGCGATCAGCGCGTCGCGCGCCTCCCGATAGAGGCCGCAAAAGAACATCGCCGAAAGTCCGTGTCCGCACAGCTCGGCCAGCACTTGCAACCGGCTGGCGCTCGGCGCGCCGTAGATCAGGACGTCGATGTCGCGCGCTGGTGACGAGTCGATCCTCGACAGGCACGGCGCGTAGCCGATCGGCAGATGCGCCACGCTCTCGATCCCCAACTCGCGCCAGACGTCGATGTTGGCGGTGCTGTAATCCCAAGTCGCGAAGCGCCGGGCCGCCCACGCGAGGTCGTCCAGGGCCCGGCCGGTCGCGCGCAGACCGTGCAATTGCTCGAGGTTGTACAGAATCGCGTCGGGCGGCAACGCGGCCAGCATGCCGCGCGGCATCAGCTGCGCGCCGAACACCAGCGGCACCGCGCCCTGACGCAACGAGTTGACCGCATAGGTCACGTCGTGGCCCAGCGCCCGCAGGCCCCAGACGACTGTCTCGATCACCTCGTTATAGCCATTGAAAATGTGCAGTCGTGGATCGGGAATCCAGTGCAGCACATGAAACGCCGCCATGGCGCGGGCCTAGCGTGGCGACGCGGCGACGAGGAACTGCAGCGGACTGGTGGTCTTTTCCAATTGCGCCGGATCGATCCCGAGGGCGTCGAGCGCCGGGGCGAGTTTCGCGACGAACGTGGCCGCCTGGGTGGGCGAGGCGAGCAGGCCGATCGTGCTGCGGATCGAGTATCCCGCGCGGTCGAACAGCGCATGGATGCTGGCCAGGGTGAAGAAGCGCAGATGCGTGTCGTCGAGGATGCCGTGGTCGCCATAGGTCCACCCGCCGCGGAGCAGATGCTCGAGCAGGCTCCAGTGCTGGACGTTTGGAATGCTGGCGACGACCGAGCCGTGCGGCGAAAGAAGGGCGCGGTGGCGCGTCAGGACGCCCCATGGATCGACGAGGTGTTCCAGAACGTCGCCGTAGACGAGGCAATCGACCTGTCCCTGCAGGAATGACAAGTCGAGCGCGTCGATATTGCCGCACAGCACCATGTCGAGCCGTTCGGCGGCGATGGAGGCGGAGGCGGCATGGAGTTCCACCCCGTAGACACGGCACGTCGAATGCCGCGCCTTGAACGCCGCCCCGAGGCCGCCGGTGCCACAACCGATCTCGACCACGACCGACGCTTCGGGCGGGATCGCGTCGAGCAGCGGCACATTGATATTGTCGTAGTACGTGGGGTTCTTGAGCATCATCGCGCCACACCGTTTTTGTGCCGGCGCGGATCATGCCCGTGCGTTCATCGCCAAAGGATGAACGCCGAGCCCGTCGTTCGCCGTGCTGGTTCGCTGGCGTTCGTTCTGATAAATTTGGACCTGGTCAGGTTCGTGGCCCAATCGGAAGGGAGTGGACCGTCATGGCAGCAGCATTGCTGCTCGCGCTCGGCGTGCTTCTCGGGGCGGCCTCGTCCGCGGTATCGGCGTCGGCGGACATCGCGCAGGCCCGATACCTGTCGGAGCGCAATCAACTCGGGCTCCTTCAATTTTGCGTCGATCAGCATTTGGTCGACGCCGACGTTGTGACGCTGCGGCTTCGCGCGCTCGCCCGCCTGGGAACTGCGAACCCGACAACCGACGGAGACGCCGAGGAGGCGGCGGGCCGTCGTGGCGTCATCGCATTCACGACCTCGCGCACGTCGTTCGTGGACGATGCGAAGGGGCAGGGCATTTCGCTGCGTTACAGCTGCGAGCAACTCGCCCTGCGGGTGGTCCGGCTCGCGTCGCCGTAGGATGCGAGATCTGGCGCGGTTTTGCGCAATCGCCGCCACGGTAGGGCCGCGCGGTGCCGCTTATGCTCGGGACCGTGGGGAGCGTAGCCCTTCGGCACGGAATTCGCATCCCGCCATGGCCACCAATTCACGGGTGGGAGGGATTGAGATGATTGTACGGGTTGTGGCCGCGCTCGCGGCGGCCTTGTATCTGACGGCGCTCGCACCGGCGAGTGCGGCGGCCAAGACGCACTTCAAGCTCGCTTGGACGATCTATGCGGGCTGGATGCCGTGGCCGTACGCGGCCGAGCAGGGCATCGTCAAGAAATGGGCCGACAAATACGGTATCACCATCGATGTCGTGCAGATCAACGACTATGCGGAATCGATCAACCAGTACACGGCCGGCGCGTTCGACGCCTTGACGATCACCAACATGGACACGGTGGCGGTCCCGGCAGTTGGCGGAGTGGATTCGACCGCCGTGATCATCGGCGATTTCTCGAACGGCAACGACGCGTTGATCCTTAAGGACAAGGCCGCGCTGGCGGATATCACGGGCCAGAAGGTCAATCTGGTGCAGTTCTCGGTCTCCCACTACCTGCTGGCTCGCGCGTTGCAATCGGCGGGCATGGCCGAGCGCGACGTCAAGGTCGTCAATACGTCGGACGCCGATATGACAGCCGCCTACAAGACCGCCGACGTGACGGCGGTCGTCACGTGGCAGCCGATCGTCGGCGAGATCCTGGGGGACGCGTCCGCCCACGCGGTCTTCGACTCGTCGAAAATTCCAGGCGAAATCATGGATCTGGCGATCGTCAACACCGAGACGCTGAGAGACAATCCGGATTTCGCCAAGGCGCTGACCGGCGCGTGGTTCGAGACGTTGGGCGTATTGACGGGCGACAACGACGCAGGCCGGGCGGCGCGCGCCGAGATGGGCAAGCTGTCGGGGACCGATCTGGCCGGCTTCGACGCGCAGCTGAAAACCACACGGTTGTTCGTGACGCCGGCCGATGCCGTCGCCTTCGCGCGAAGCGCGGCGCTGCCGACGACCATGCGCCTGGTCTCGGACTTCCTTTTCGAGCACGGGCTGATGGGCGACAGCGCCAAATCCGCCGACGTCGTCGGGATCGGCTTTCCGGGCGGCAGGGTCCAGGGCAACCCGGCCAACGTGAAATTCCGCTTTGAAGATACCTATATGGCGATGGCGGCGGCCGGACAGCTCTAGCGATGCGGCTGATCAACCGGCGACCCGACGCGGCGAGCAGCCTCCTCCTGCCGGTTCTGCCGTTCGCATTGGCGATCGCGGCGTATTGGTTCGCGTCGTCGGCGCGGCTGTCGCTCAATCCGGACGACAAGCTGCTGCCGTCCGCCGCGTCGCTGCTCGACGCGATCGGGCGCGTGGCGTTCGCCGAGGATCGTCGCACCGGCGACGTCCTTTTGTGGTCGGACACCGTCGCCAGCCTGTATCGGCTGCTCATCGGCTTGACATGCTCCGCGGCGTTGGCGTTTTTCATTGGCATCTTGATCGGGATGCTGCCGGTGGCCCGGTCCCTTCTGGGCCGGTTCGTCGACGTCGTGTCGATGATCCCGCCTTTGGCGGTGCTGCCGATCCTGTTCATCTCGGTCGGGCTCGGCGAGACGTCGAAGATCGTGCTGATCGTGATCGGCACCGCCCCGTTCCTGATCCGCGATCTCGCGGCGCGCGTTCTCGAATTGCCTCGCGAGCAGATGGTCAAGGCGCAGACGCTCGGCGCTACCTCACTACAGATGGCATGGCGCGTAGTGATCCCGCAGACTCTGCCACGGCTCCTCGACAGCGTCCGATTGTCGCTCGGGCCTGCTTGGCTGTTTCTGATATCCGCCGAGGCGATCGCGTCCGACAGTGGGCTCGGCTATCGCATCTTTCTCGTCCGACGCTACTTCGCAATGGATGTCATTCTCCCGTATGTCGCCTGGATCACGCTGCTCGCGTTCCTGCTCGATCTCGGGCTTGGCGGGCTGCGCCGCGCGGCCTTTCCTTGGTTCCTCCCGACCGGCCATTCGTGAGCGCCATCAGTGTGCGCGGCGTGTGGAAGGAGTATGGCGACCGCGTCGTGCTGGAACGGCTCGATCTTGAAATCGCCGCCGGTAGTTTCGTGGCGCTGGTCGGTCCGTCCGGATGCGGCAAGACCACGCTTTTGCGCATGCTGCTGAGCGAGGAGCGGCCGACCCGCGGCGAGGTGCTGATCGATGGCAAGCCGATCCCGCGGGAGCCGACCGCCGAGCGCGGCGTGGTATTCCAGCGATATTCTGTTTTCCCGCATCTGACCGTGCTGGGCAACGTCATGCTGGGTCGCGAATTCCAGGCCGCGGGCTTCGGTCGCTTGTTCGGTGCGGCGAGGCGGGCGCTGGCGTCCGAGGCGCGGGCGCTGATCGCCGAGGTTGGGCTGTCGCACGCCGAGCGCCAGTATCCGGCGCAGTTGTCGGGCGGCATGCAGCAGCGGCTGGCCTTGGCGCAGGCGCTGTTTCGCAAGCCGCGGGTGCTGCTGCTCGACGAGCCGTTCGGTGCGCTCGATCCCGGCATCAAGATCGAGATCCACACGTTGATGCAGGCTCTGTGGCGCGAGGTCGGCATGACGGTCGTGATGGTCACGCATGATCTCAGCGAGGCGTTCCGGCTCGGCACGCGGGTTATCGCGCTGGAGCGGCCGGACGTACAAGGCGATGCCGCGTGGCGGTATGGCGCGCGTCCGACCTATGACATCGATGTGTGGCCGCGCAAGCGCGCGGCAGGAGGTTCGCATGCAACTTGACCGAATGACGCCGGAGCAGCACCGCCAGCGCTACACCCAGTTGCGTGACACGGCTCGGTCGCGAACCCTCGCCGCGCGGGAGGTGGCCGATCATTTCACGGCCGATCGCGTGATTCGACAAGAGGTTGTGCCGTCCGGCTGGTACTGGTCGGCGCGCATCCTGCGCGGTCAGGCGCTTCGGCTCGTGAACACGCATGCGACATCGGGCATCGCCGCGATGCTCTGGAACGCGCACGACACGACGGAGCGCTTCAATGCCGGCGACACCGTCAAGCTGCAATGGACCGCGCGCCTCGGCCGGGGACGGGTCCTGTTCTCCGACATGGGTCGGGTGCTCGTCTCGATCGTGGGGGACACGTGCGGGCGCCATGACGCGCTGGTTGGCGGCGGCGGCGGCGGCCGCGGCCGCAACACGCGCGACAACCTGCGGCTCGCGGCCGGCAAACAGGGCCTCGACCGCCGCGACATCGCACCCTGCATGACGTTCTTCGCGCCGGTCGCGGTGGCCGACGACGGCACGCTCGCGTGGGAGCCGGGCGTGCTCCGGCCTGGCCAGCATGTCGATCTGCGCGCCGAGATGGATCTTCTCGTCGCCCTGTCGAATTGCCCGCATCCACTGTCGCCCGATGCCGAGGCGGCCGGCTCGGTCGAGGCGATTCTTTGGCAGGCGCCGCCGCCCGGCGTGGATGACGAGTGCCGCAATTTGAGCGACGAGGCGGTGCGAGGATTCCAAAACACCGATGGAGCGATCTGATGGCCCTGGATGCCGCCGGCGCGGTGCTGGACGTCGTCGTGCCCGCTCGCGCGCCCTGGTCCTCGGTGCTGCGGGCCGGCCAGACCCTGCGCATCATCGACCTTGAAGGCCAACAGGCGGTCGATGCGCTGTTCTATAATGCGAATGACTACGGCGAACGCTACAGCGCGCACGACACGCTGCTGGCGCAGCGGGCGGCGTATGTCGGGCTCGGCACGCGGTTGATGTCCAACGAGGGCCGGGTGCTGATGACCGTGGTTGGCGACACCTGTGGCCGGCACGACACGTCGGCCGGCGCCTGTTCGTGCGAGGCGAACACGGTCAGATTTGGCCACGACACGAAATACCTGCATGCGTGCCGCGAGAACTTCCTGCTGGAAGTGGGCCGTCACGGCATGGGCAAACGCGATATCGTGGGAAACGTCAATTTCTTCATGAACGTGCCGATCAGCCCGGACGGTGAACTGGCGATCGTCGACGGCCTGTCCGACCCGGGCGGACACGTGGACCTGAGGGCCGACATGGATGTGCTGGTCGTGCTGTCGAACTGTCCGCAGGTGAACAATCCCTGCAACGGATTCAATCCGACGCCGATCCGCATTCTGGTGTGGGACGCGCGCTGACCGGCCGTCGAGCGAGATGTTCAAGAAGGTTCTGATCGCCAACCGGGGCGAGATCGCCGCGCGCATCGGACGGACCCTGCGACGCATGGGTATCGCGTCGGTGGCGGTGCATTCCGAGGCCGACCGCTTTACCCCGCCGGTGCTGGCGGCCGACGAGGCCGTGGCGATCGGCGCGTCGGCGGCGGCCGAGAGCTATCTGCGCATCGAGGCGATCGTCGATGCCTGTCGCGCGACCGGCGCCGAAGCTGTTCATCCAGGCTACGGATTTCTGAGCGAACGGCCCGCCTTCGCCGAAGCCCTGGAGACGGCTGGCATCCGCTTCATCGGCCCCTCGGCCGATACGATCCGCGCGTTCGGCCTGAAGCATACCGCGCGCGAACTGGCCGTGGCGAGCGATGTCGCGCTGCTGCCGGGCAGCCCGGTCCTCGCCGACGCCGCGGCGGCTCGGGAGGCGGCGGATACCATCGGTTTTCCGGTGATCTTGAAGAGCACCGCGGGCGGCGGCGGGATCGGCATGCAGGTCTGCCGCGACGCGGTTGAGCTGGTGGAGAAGTTCACGATCGTGCAACGGATGGCGCGGGCCAATTTCGGCGATGAGCGCGTATACCTCGAGAAATATGTCGCTCAGGCTCGCCACGTCGAGGTGCAGATCTTTGGCGATGGCGAGGGTCGCGTGGTCAGCCTCGGCGACCGCGATTGTTCGTTGCAGCGACGCCATCAGAAGGTCATTGAGGAGACGCCCGCGCCGGGGCTGTCGGACAGGGTGCGCTTGGCGCTGCATGAGGCCGCGCGCGCGCTGTGTCGAAGAGCTCGCTACGCGAGCGCCGGGACCGTGGAGTTCCTGTACGACGCGCACGCCGAGGCGTTCTACTTCCTGGAAGTGAACACACGTCTGCAGGTCGAGCACTGCGTGACGGAAGACGTGTTCGACGTCGATCTGGTCGAATGGATGGTGCGGCACGCGGCGGGCGAATTCGACCTGCCTCCGCAGGACCGGCTGATGTCGCGCGGCCATGCGATCGAGGCGCGCGTCTATGCGGAGAACGCCGCGGAGAATTTCCGCCCCAGCACCGGGCTGCTGACCGAGGTGCGATGGGCGCCGAATGTGCGCGTCGAGACCTGGATCGAAACCGGCGTGGAGGTGACGCCCCACTACGATCCGCTCCTGGCAAAACTGATCGGCCGCGGCAACACACGCGCCGAGGCCGTCGCGAACCTGCGACGCGCCGTGACGGAGAGCGCGATCTGGGGTGTCGAAACCAACCTCGACTATCTGGCGACGATCCTCGACGTGCCGGCGTTCGGCGACGCGAAAATGACGACCGCCACGCTCGCGGCCGTCGCGTTCGCGCCACGTGCGGTCGCGGTCCTGTCGCCAGGCACCCAAAGCAGCGTGCAGGAACTGCCCGGGCGGCTTGGCGCCTGGGCGGTGGGCGTGCCGCCCAGCGGGCCGATGGACCCCTGGAGCCACCGCCGCGCCAACGCGCTGGTCCGCAACCCGCCCGAGATGGCGGCGCTGGAGATGACGCTGGCGGGCCCGACGTTGCGGTTCGACACGGACGCGCTCGTCGCGATCTGCGGCGCGGTAATGGTGGCCACCGTCGACGGCGCGGTTGTCCCGCACGACACGGCGTTCGGCGTCCGGCGTGGCGAAATCTTGACGATCGGTGCGATCGAGGGCCGCGGAATGCGCGCCACGCTCGCGGTGCGGGGCGGGATCGCGGCCCCCGTCTTCATGGGCTCGCGCGCGACTTTCGCATTGGGTGGGTTTGGCGGCCATGCCACCGGCGTTCTGCGGGTCGGCGATGTGCTGCGGCTCGACGATCAGCCACCTGTCGAAAGCCCGCCGCTGCCGCCCGCGCCGCTGACCGGCGCGTGGGATCTCCTCGTCCTCTACGGGCCGCACGGCGCGCCGGATTTTTTCCATCCGGACGACATCGCCGATCTGTTCGGCCGTGAGTACGAGGTGCACTACAACAGCGCCCGGACCGGCATCCGGTTGATCGGCCCGAAGCCGCGATGGGCGCGTCGCGACGGTGGCGAGGCGGGCCTGCATCCATCGAACATCCACGACAACGCCTATGCGATCGGGGCGGTCGACTTCACCGGCGACATGCCGATCATCCTCGGGCCGGACGGGCCGAGCCTCGGCGGATTCGTCTGCCCGGCCGTGGTGGCAAGCGAGGATCTGTGGAAGCTGGGGCACCTTCGGCCCGGCGACACGGTCCGCTTCCGACGCCTGGCGACGCCGTCGCTTGGCCCGCCGGACAGTGCGTCGCAGCCGGCGGGCGATCCCGTGTTGCTGCGGATCGACGGCGAGACGAGCGTCGTCGTCCGTCGTGCCGGGGACGCCAACATCCTGATCGAATACGGGCCGCTGATGCTCGACATCCGCCTGCGCCTTCGGGTGCAGCTGCTCCATGACGCGCTGAAGGACGAAGCCTTGCCGGGCGTGATCGACCTGACGCCCGGCATCCGATCGCTCCAAGTGCATTACGATCCGGCGGCGCTGTCGCTACAATACCTGCTGGATGCCGTGACGCGGATCGAGGCGGGCCTGTCGTCTACCGCCGACGTCAAGATCCCGAGCCGCATCGTCCATTTGCCGCTGTCGTGGGACGATCCACAGACGCGGCTCGCGATGCTGCGGTATCAGGATCTGGTGCGAGCCGACGCGCCCTGGTGCCCGTCCAACATCGAGTTCATCCGCCGCATCAACGGCCTCGCGTCGGAAGACGACGTGCGCGCGATCGTCTTCGACGCGAGCTACCTCGTGATGGGGCTGGGCGACGTCTATCTGGGCGCGCCGGTCGCCACGCCGCTGGACCCTCGGCACCGGCTGGTCACGACCAAATACAATCCAGCCCGGCCCTGGACCCCGCAGAACGCGGTGGGGATCGGCGGGGCGTATATGTGCATCTACGGAATGGAGGGGCCAGGCGGATACCAGCTGTTCGGCCGCACCATCCAGGTCTGGAACTCCTGGCGCAGGACGACGGCGTTCACGAAGCGGCCGCTGCTGAGGTTTTTCGACCAGATCCGGTTCTTTCCGGTTTCGGAGGAGGAACTTCTCGATGCGCGAGCGGCGTTTCCGCACGGCCGCTACGATATCCGTATTGAGGAGACGGCCTTCGAGACCGTCGCGTACGACACGTTCCTGGCCCGGCATGCGGCTGAGATCGCCGTCGCGCGGGCGTGCCAGCAGGCGGCCTTCGAGGCGGAACGCCAGGACTGGACGGCGCGCGGACTGGACCGGTTCGAGCCGGCGGAGACAGCCGATGTCGCCACCGATGACATCCCCACCGGCTGCGCCGCCCTTGCGTCCCCGGTGCCGGGGATCGTCTGGAAGGTTCTCGTGACGGTGGGCGAGCGCGTGTTCCCCGGCCAGGCGGTTGCCATCATCGAATCGATGAAGACGGAGATCAGCGTCGTGGCCGGCGCCGCCGGGCGTATTCAAAGGTGGCTCTGCGCGCCCGGCCGTGAGGTCAAGGGCGGCGAGACGCTAGGAATACTGAGGATTGAGTAGGCATGCCGGGTGAGGGGATCGAACCCCCGACCTTCGGTTTACAAAAGCGAACAGTCGGATAAAAGCCTCGTAAACCTTCCAACTCACAAGGCCAGCAAACCGCGAGGCGGGAAAAGCTAGTTGGAAGGATTTGAACTGCCATCAGCGTCGCAATTCGAGGAACATCTTGACGATCTCCAGGATCAGGATTGCAAGGCTGATGGAGTGCATCGTTGTCATTTCCGGACCTCATGTGTTGGTCCGGTAGGCGTAAGGTGAGGAGACGGATGGAACCTATTGCGTAGATCGGCCCGGGGACTCGGGCCACCGAAATCCCCGGGCCGCCGACTGCGCGACGAGCGCCTAAGCCCCGCCTGCCCGCACCCCTGCAATTCGCTTCACGTCGTCGATCAACCCGGTCACAAAACGAGACTGCCAGTCATTCCCCTGGACCGTGGCCCGTATCGCCTCCGCCTTGGCATGAGCCTCCGCCATCGTCCGGGCGGGCCGCGTCGCCAGCTTGCGCATTAGCCTCGACCATTCCGACATAAACCGCTGGAGCGCTGCCGGATCGGGCGCAGTGTTCATCGCGTCCTCGGCCTCACGGGCGGCGCGTGCCAGGAACATCGTATCGTTGGGCATTGTATGTTTCCCTCGGTTGAACCGACGCCATCTGGACCGGCTTCCGATCATTGCGCAAGTAGCATCTCCGGCTACATCGCACGCATTTTGCTAGCCGCGGCCTTCGTTCTGGTGCGTACCTACATTGGGTAGATTGCCGCCCGGCCCGGGTTTCGGGGCCAGACTCGGCGAGCCGGTCGCGTCGGCGGGGTATGACGGCGGTGAGCCGACGCGGAGCGCATCACCGTCCTTATGCGGCTGGAGGCCGATTGCCCGGCGGGCATCGTTCGCGGTCGCGATGCCTGATTGCACGAGTACGGCTTGTGCAGCTGCCACTGCCGTCCAATCGCCACGAACCAGACCAGCCGTATCAAGGAACAGGTGCTCGCCCACCGGGAGGATATCGTCGAACGCCCATTCGATCAGTTGGACCAGCGGCCCCACGCTCATCGTTGCGAAGGCCGCGAGATAAGGGGTCAAGCTGGCTGGCGCACTGGTTCCGCTCATGACCAGTTCCACCGGGACTCCGAATAGCCTGCATATCTCCTCGACCGCGAACCGGCGCGACTCCAGGACTTGCGCTTCAACTGACGTGGCCGAGAGCGGTGTGAACTCCGACCCGGCGTCCAGGAACAGCGGACGGCCGACGTTGTCGATGCCGGTGTACTTGTCCGTGAACCACGCTTCAAGCCGGTCCATGCCGGGCTTGCTGATGTTCGGAGGGAGCGAGACGACTCCGGTTGCAGCGGTGCCATTGCGATAGAACTGCGCGGCCCACTCGTTGATCTCTAGCGCGGCTTGAATCGGCCGTGGCGCGCGCTCCAGGACCCCGCGGCCAACGATGCCGTCCGCGCTGCCCATCATGACGTGTACGCAATCTTCGCCCGAGATCATGCGCCGCGGAATCCCGAGCAAGGTCGACTGCGCCGTGATCTGTCGCAGATCGAACGCGAGCCGCGCGCCAGCGTCGCTCTGCAGAATGACCGGCGCGAGCCAAGCATACGGCACATGCACAAGACCAGTCACGTTGCCGCGTCCGTCGGTCTGAATCAAGGAGACGCTGTTGCCATGTTCGAGGAGGGACCCGACCACGGTCGAGATATACGAGGGCCACGGTTGATGCTTGCTCGGTCGCGTCAGCAGTCGCGATGCCGGAGCACCCGGCGCCGGGACACGTCCTCCCCGCCCATCGTCGCGCATGATCGATGCCGGTAGACCGGCTACAGCCTTCGATATGAGGTCGATGCAGGCGATATACGCGGTCAGATTGCTCGCGGCGATCGTGTCGACGCTACGCGCGTTCAAGCCGCCCAGCGTCGCTGCAGGCCACTGCATCACGCGATGCTCGATCGCTGGCGACGGACGTGGCTTGCGCCGGAACAGACGGCCCATTGCGCTCATAACGACGCGAGCCGCATCTCACGTATGCGGGCATCCGCGGCGGCGCGAGCGATGGAGCGGATGGCGATGCTTGTCGCTTGGTAGGCCGCAAATGCGTTGATGACGCTGACTTCGAACAGCCGCACCGCGCGAATCTCTCGGATGTCTTTTGAGGCCCAGAAGTCGCCGCCGGGTACTAGATCGAAGCCTAGGGACATGCCGCCTAGGTCGCCACGTTCGGCCAGGGCGCGGACGTCGCGGCCTAGCGTCGTGTCGGGGATGTCCAGGCTGAAATGCAGGCCGCGCGTATCCTCCGCAAGCCGCAGCGTGCCACTGGACGTGCGGGCGAGCAGGCGTGTCGAGTCGTGATCTACGAGAGCCAGGACGTCGCGCGTCTTGTTGGCCAACGTCGTGCGGAACGCGCCCGCGCGAATCGACTCCACGAACTGACCGATCCGCGCCGGACTGGCGAACACGGCCGCGTAACCCTCCAGCTTCGTCCCGGCCGCCGCGGCCCGGAACTCGCACGGCGCATGTCGTCGCTCAATGCTCATTGCGAGATCCTCCAGGTAATCGGAGTCGCGACCGTCGTACTGCCAAGGTCGGCTCGCGCGACCACGCGATACAGAGTGCCGCCCTCCGGCTCGGTCAGGACGATGCTGCCCGGGACGCCTAGCTGTATCGCCACGGGTTGATTGCCCGTCGGGGGGAGAACCGACAGCGGGAGCCACGTCGACCCATTGTCGAAGCTGCGCTCTATGCCCAGCTGCGCGACGGTCGACGCGGTCGTAATGCTCACGTTGAACACGCCAGAGATACGCACGGCCTCACCGGGGCCGATCGCCGATAGCGTGCCGGTGCCGACGATCGATGCCACGTCCCCAGTCCTACGCTACGATGTCTTTGATCGCGGCGAACGACTCCGGATGCCGGACCGCGATGTCCATGGTTGCCATGGCGCGGATCTGCACGTTCCCTTTCGGGTAAGCGGTCGACTCGTAAGGATTCACCAATATATCGAGTTCACTCCACATGCCCATGATTAGATCTGACCAGTTGCCGTAGATCAGAGCGGACAAGCCGGTAGCCGTCGACTTCGTAAGGTTTGACGGAACTGCGGTCGTGAACTGCCGCGGCATCGACTGCCACACCACCTCCTCGGTCAAGGGTTCGTTGTAGGTCGTGGTCAACTTGGCAGCAGCCCGGCGGACCTTGGGGTTTGAGAGGAACGCCAGCGCGCCCGCATCCGCACTGTCGTCCTGAATTTCGCCCATCAGGTCGACGACCGCGGCATACGTCAGGGCGCCGCCGGTGGCGCCCATGGCGACGTTCCCGATTCCCGCCGTATTAAGGATGCCGGTCGGCTGATTGCCCGTGCCGGGTCCGCTAATAGCCGCGGCGTCCAAGGCCAGCGCCAGGACGCGGGCCATGTCACTCTCAATGAGCGAGTCAATCGAGGGCGTGGACTGTAGCAGCGTGAGGCGGCTCACCTCGGACAGCACGCCTACGGTCTTCGGTCGTAGCGAGACCTTGTCGAAGGTCGCGTCGGAGGCAGTCACTGCAGCGTTATCGGCGATCCAGTAAGCCGTGGTGCTGCCGGCTAGGCGGGGGATATCCACATTGCCTTGAAGCCCGGAAAGCACCGTGGCGCCCAGCTGCTTCACGCGAGTGGCGGCATAAAGCCGCTCGATGAAGCTCGCAGCCTGCAGGTTGGTGGCGATCAGGTTTGCCGCACTGCCAGCCGCGGTGCTCACGCGCTTCTCATGGCCCATGGACCACAGGATGCCTTCCGGGCTGCGCCCGCTCCGTCGCGCCATCTCCGCGGACATCTCGCGCGCACGGCCCGCACCGTGATCGGTAGCACCGAGGCCGGCGCGGATCGCATCGCCGAGGGACACGCGGTCACGCTCGCGGTCGAAAGCTGCGTCAAGGGGTTGTCCTGTCGCCGCGCGGTCGAGGGTGTCCAACATCGCGGCGCGCTGTTCCTGGGCGGCAAGCGATTCCGCCTGATCGCTTAGTGCTGTCCACCGGACTTGTGCCTCGGAGGATAGGGCGCCATCCGCCGCGCCGGCGTGAATGCTGCGCATCTCTGTCGCGACAGCACTGCGCTTCGCCTGGATCTCACGGATGGTCATTGGGATTGCTGCCTTATGAGGTTGAGGGATTCGATGCGCGACGCGACCCCGCGGGCGATCTCGTCAAGGCGAATCTCGATCGTCGTGCAGGGGACGGTCAGCCGGAGATTCGCGAACATCACGGTTAGATCTGCGGCCCGGCTATCGCGGTACGCGCCGCCGATCATGCGGAGCACATGTCCAACGAGACGGAGCGCGCGCGATGGCGGATCGCCAGCGCGAATCGTCGCTTCCAGGATCGCGACGGCTACAGCATCGGCCTCGGTGAATCGCGCATGGATGCCGCGCGGGCGCGAGACATCGTCCGCGGACAATTCCAAGCCGTGTCGACGTAGCTCCCAAAGCCGACGCGCGCCGACCCCGCTGGCAAAAGCCACGTCTCGCATGGTCATCGTCGCGCTGGCGTGTATAGCGTAACTCATACTCTGACTATGACGTCAAGACGAAAGAAAATCTACTGCGCGGTGAAGTAACGTAGTGGTTTCCGCTACAGAGCAACACTATGCGCCCGACGCTTTTCCGATCTGCGTTTTGCGATAGTCTTAGATCAGGACAGGATTATTGACCTAACACGGAAGGGTCGGGGCTCAAATTTTTGTTCTCGGTGAAAATGGACCACTGGCACGGTTACGCCGCCTAACTCGCTTTACGCTTAACCCTCCCCTCCATCGTTCCAGTGCCACGCTGCAGCCTCCACGTTCGCGCCACGCGCCGTGCGGCCCGCGAGAGGTGCGCAGCATGTCTCAGGCCGCTACGCCCAGCCTACGCCTCGCTGTAGCGATGGCCTCACGGACTTCGTCGCTCACGATCGGCCGCGCCAACTCGCCTTCCTCCCACTCGGCGGCAAACGCGCGCCAATCGGCCGGTGTGCCATCCACCCTTGCCGGCCCGGGCGCCAGGACGATCTCGTCGATGCGTTGGAGCGCATCGTTCCGCGGTTCAAAGAACAGCACCTCCGATGGGCGGACGTCGCGTCGGAGCACGCATGGCGTTTTGCTCGGGTCGATGCCTCTCGCTCGCAACAGCCCGCATGCCACCCAGGCAGCGCCAGCACGGTCAGTGGTCCAACTGAGGCCGGTTGCCGCTACGCGCGGAATGATGCCCACGGTTCCGCGGAAGACGGTCAACGTCTCGGGCAAGTCCGCTGGGATAGCGAATTGCGCGGCGCGGAACAGTTCAACCCGGTCGACTCCCGCGGCCTTGGCAGCATCGGACAACGCACGATGAGCCTGCAACCATTGAAGCCGCATCATCTCGCGCCAGCGATCGGGCGGGCAGTGGTTCAAGTAGAACGCCAGGAGCACGGCCGGGCGGTTCTGTTCGGGCGCGAGTGCCCAGACTTCGAACGCATCGCGGGTGCCGTCCAGTGCAGCCTTGAACGGGGATCGGTCTTCTGCGGGTAACGCTGCCATGGTCCGCGCGATATAGGTGCGCGTCTTGGCAGCCTTGATGCGGGCGGCTTGGTTTTGATTCATGGCTTGAACCCTTCAGGACGCGTAGTAGCGGCTCGCCTTGGCTTTCCGGCCGTGTCTCGTCCAGCGCCGATCGGTCTTGCTCGCCCGGCTGGACTTCGGGGCATCCGCGCACCGCTCGCAGCCTTGCCGCTTCGCTTGCGAGTCGCGTCCGCAGGGGCAGCGCGCCGCGGGAACGTTCTGGTTCATGGTTTGCGTCCTTCCCCTTCAAATAGATGGGCCATCGGACGGACGGACAGGACAAGACACCCCTTAAGGGGGGTGTCCGTGTCTGTCCGGCCGGGACCGCCGCTTTGGCGGGTAGACATGTCGGACTTGTCCCGGACATGTCCGATCTTGTCCAGTTGTCCGGTCATGCGAAGTCCTCCTCTGGAGATCCCGAGACGAGATCGGCAAGGGAGGCACTTGCGCCCTCGATAACCCAGACGTTGCCCGAACTTGAACCGACGATGCCGCTACGGGTTAGGGCCGTCACGGCGCGGGTGAACGCTTTCGCGCGGCTGGCCGCGTCTTCCATCGCGCTAACCCGACGCCCTTCGACGCAGGCGGCCCGCCATTCGGACTCCGCGACCCGTCCGTCTTTGCGGTCCAAGGCCAGCGCCCGCAGCTCATGCAACGCAGCTGCGGCAGCGGGCGCCAATTTCTTGCTGCGCTTCGCCGTCTCGCCCGCCTCTAGCTCGACACACCGGACCGTCGTGATCGGGTCGCCGTCCTCGTCAGTCCCGAGACCGACGACTTCAAAGCGGAAGTCGATGATGTTTTGCATCGACGCACCGTTACGGTTCTTTAGCGCGTAAACCTGTACGATTCCTGAGTCGTCTTTCACGTCAAGTCGCGCGCTTAGATCTGCCGCTCCTTCTAAGACGTAGCCCCCGCGAGGCGTGTCGCCATTCTTGGCGGGATGGTGGACGAGGATCACGGCAGGGCCGAGCGCTGTAAGAGCCTTTCCGAAAGCTACAACCGCGCCCATTCCCTTATCGGAGTTGTCATTCTCGTCCATGCCCGCCCATCCGGTCGCGACCGTGTCTATAACGACTAGCATTGGTCGGAACACAGTGACGGCGGACTTCACGTCATCCCGTTCGCGCTGTTCGTTCAGATTGCCACAGCCAACAACGCGGAAGTCCTCCGCATCTCCATACTTTCGCCGTAGCGCGGTGATCCGCGCGCACATGCCATGGAAATCTTCAGCAGCGATGTAAAGGACTCGGCCTTGGCGTGTACGCCGCCCAAACACATTGCGACCTTGCGCGAGCGCGTAAGCTATATGCGGCGTTATGATGCTTTTGCCCGATCCGGGGTGACCAAAGATGACGGACAAGTCTTGACGCGCGGCTAGCCCCTTGATGATGTACTCCCGCCGCGGACCGTCCTCGCACTGTGCCGGCGAGAGCATGCGATCAAGCATGCTGCCCCGCTTATGACCATCGGTAACGGGTTCCGGTTCGCGATCGCCGGACAGAGGCGAACCATCCGTGCCTTCGCCAAAGTCCTCCTCGGGAGGGGGCGGCTCGATCCAGGGCTTCTTATCTCGCTTTTCGAGGGCGCCCCGCCACAGAACGCGAACCTTGTTCATGTCCTCGCCGCCGGCAGCCTCCGCAGCGGCGACGATCGCTTCTTCGGCTTCTGTTGGGTCGAGATCGCCGCGGATGGCGAGTGGTGCCAGCTCCCACGTTATTTTAGTCGCAACGGCATATCGCTCGCCTCTCGCCGCGCACTCCATGACGATGCATGCGTCTTGCAAGATGGCTTGGGCTTCGTCCGTGGTCACAACGGATGGTAGTGGCGCCAAAATGGGGCTTGGTTCGGACTTCCTCACGGCAAGAGCGCGAAGGTCTTCGTGCCACTCGGATACCGGAGCATTGACGCGGACGCTGCCCCCGCAGACAGGCCACCAGACGATGAATCCGCCTGTCCCGCGCGTGTCGATTCCCTTCGCGATCGCTCCGGCCGTGTTATGCACGCCCGACGCATGCCGATAGATATAGTGCGATCCACCCGAAAGCGTCTTGTGTACCCGCGTAGTGGGTAGGAGATCTAAATTGTCTCGCTCCCAGACGTCACCTCCGCTACGCGGGTCCACGTCGACTGCATCGATGCCAGAGGTCTCGCCAGTCCGGACGCATATCAACGTCGCGTTTGGATACTCGGCACACATGCGCCGGATGGCTTCGGGGTCACGAGTGGCGCGCTTCTGCCAACCTTTCATCGCGGGTTTCTTGTCATGCCCGCCGCCCGGCTTGGATACGAGTCGCCCGAGAAACACGGGATAGCCTTCCGCCGCAACGGCAAGCATGCGCTCCAGGACGGTTGCCCCGGCCGCGCGCGCAACAGCCGGGGCACCGCTCATGACGCGGCCAACTCGCGAGCCAACGCCGCGAGGACCGCCCCACCGACGAACGTCCATTCCGCGCAATGACCCTGTGCATCGAGCGCGTCCAGGTGCAGCTGGTCCGCGTCGGCGCAGAAGCGGCTGACCCGACCGTCTTTCATGAAGATGCCCGCGTCGGGGCGATCGCCGCGGCGCACCACGATCCGGAGGACCTGGTCGCAAAGGTTCGCGTCGGACAGCAGCGCCACGACCGCATCGCCCCAGCACCACGCGCCCGTCACGCCGCAGCGGCCTAGCGGGACCGTCTCGACAACTGCAGGCTGGCCATCGAAGCGTTGATGGTTCGCGGCATCCGCCTGGACCGAGCCGGCCAGCGGGCACGTATAGATCTTGCCGTAGGTCGTCGAATCCGCCGCTCGGGTGAACGGGGCATCTGCCCACGAATACACGCACTCCTTGGCCCATGCGTAGGGCGTGGCGGGCGGGCCGCCGTGTGGGCCGCATCGCGCCGCGGTCAGATGCTCGTCCTTCGCGTCAGAGAACGACTGGCGGAGGTATCGGATTTGGTCCGGCGTATGGTTCGTGACCGGCTTCGCATGCCGGCGCTCGCTATGGCTCATGGTGTTGAGCATGGTCTAGCCTCTCTATCAGGTGGTGTTCGACACACTATAACTGACAGACGATGCGTAATCTACTGCGCGGTGTTTCACTAAAACGTGGTAGCGGAAAGGGCTACACTCCTATGAACCAAACTGTAGTGGAAAGGGCTACAAGCTACTTTACCCGGAATGAACATCGTTCACGTCTTGTTCTCTCACCCCGACGGCCCTAGGCTCCAGGGATGGGGCATCCGGCTACCTCGATTGACGCACTGGAGGCCACATGCGGCGGCCTATCCGCCTACTGGTTAGACGTCCGATGCGCGTGCAAACGAGCCGGAACCCTGCCTCTGCGACGCTTCCCGCCGGCGAAGACCGTCTATCGTGTCGTCACTCGGCTCCGGTGCGGAGGCTGCGGCGCGCGGCCCTCAGGCATCCTGCTTGTCGATCATCCCGCCTCCGGCGTTGCCGGCGCGACGCGATTCGAGCTGCAAATCCTTTAGACGGCGCGCTGGGCCTCGTTCGTTCGATGCCGAGTTCACGGACGGCAGCGGAGAATACGCCAGGACGACCGCCCTTTGGGTTTTGCGCAGGTTGCGCAGAACCTTTAGGAATATCGGCGAAAGTTGCGCCGGTTTATCCGTCAGCCTGCTCCACGCGGCGATCTCCCAAAGGTGGCTCAAGTTGAGCCACCTTCTCCGTCAGCCTGACCCACTCGGCGAGGTGCTCCGACCTTTCGGCCCAACTTGGGCCGAAATTGCTTCTGTCCGGCTTTGCAATGAGGCGCAGGTTGCGCCGCATCGTCCGTCAACCTGACCCACTCCGCAATATGCTGCCGGCGCACGTTCTCGGACAGGTGTGCGCGGTGTAGGTTCTCCGCGGGCATAGCGGAGCGGGCGAGCGTGAGGAAAATCGGTGTCAGGCATTTGGTAGGAAAACGCCAGAAGGCCCACACGCTATGGTATTGGCAGCCCCCGGCCGCATTGGTCCGCGCCGGCTTCCTCACGCGGCGGCTGCCCAATGACCTTTGCGAGGCGATTCAGGCTGCGCAGGCATTGAATGCGACCCTGGACGCATGGCGGAGAGGTGGTGTCACTCCCTTCGGGGTCACGCCGCTACGGCCGCAACGTAAGGATGGGCTGCATTCGCTTAACGATCTTTTCCAGACTGACGATGGATATCGCCGCCTCGGTCCGCGAAGTCAGAGCGACTACCGCTATCACATACAGGCCGCCCTTACGTGGGCGGGCGAGAAGCCCGTCAGGGCGCTGACGCGCAAGACCGTGAAGGAATGGTATCGGGCCGAGCGAGACGAGCACGGTGCGCACACGAGCCGGAACAGCGTCGCGGCGCTGCGGCGCCTGCTTTCATTCGGCTGCGACGAAGGATGGATCGCGGCCAACCCATGTTTGCGGATGCGCATAGCCGCCGGCGCGTCGCGGTCCCGGGTCTGGACCTTGGCCGAGCGGGACACGTTTTGCGCCGCAGCGGTCGCGGCGCAGCGGCCGTCCATGGCGCTGGCGGTCATGCTCGGGTGGTGCATCGGGCAGCGTCCGGCCGATCTGCGAGCGCTCGCATGGTCCGCCTATGACGGCCGGACGATCCGGCTGCGCCAGGCGAAAACCGGGAAGGAGATCGGCATTCCGGCGCCGCGCGAACTTCGGGCCATGCTGGACGTCGTCGAGACCCGGGGTGACGTGGTGGTCATCAACGAGGCGACAGGCCGGCCGTACCACGAGAGTGCGTTTCAACACCTATTTGCCGAGATCCGCACCGCGGCCGGGTTGCCGCACGATCTCCAGTTCCGCGATCTGCGACGCACGCTGGCTACGGCCCTGGGGGCGGCCGGTGCCACAGACGACGAAATTCGCTCGGTGACGGGCCATTCCACGCGTGAGGTGGTCGCGGTCTACGTCCGGCCGGACGACACCTATGCGGAGGCGGCCATGGCGAAGCTGGAGCGGAGCCGCGGCGGGACTGAAAGTGTCAGTTGGAAGGAACGAGGAGTCGCCGTTCGGGCCAAGTTGGAAGGATCTCGGAGCGGCGAAAATAAGCTAAAGGAAATCAGTCACTTGGAATGCCGGGTGAGGGGATCGAACCCCCGACCTTCGGTTTACAAAACCGCTGCACTACCGCTGTGCTAACCCGGCCCGGCGCGCCCATAGCACGACCCGCCCACCGGACGGAACCTGCGTCGCGCCTCAGATCCAGGCGTGTCGAGGCGGAGGCGTATCGTTGAGATAGTAGTTCCCGATCGCGTGGAACTTCCACCGGACCGGATCGTGCAGCGTGTGGGTGCGCGCATTTCGCCAGTGCCGGTCGAGCATGAACTCCGCGAGCGTGGAGCGCGTGCCCGCCAGCTCGAACAGCCGGTTGCTGGCCAACAACGCCGCCTCCGTCGTCAGCACCTTGGCCTCGGCCACGGCGACCGAACTGGCGGCCACGGTGTCCGGCGTCACGTCGAGCGTACTCGCATCGAGCACCTCGGCCGCGCGTCGCAGGATCGCGTCGGCCGCATGGACGCGGATCGCGAGGTCGCCAACGGCTGCGATCGTGAACGGGTCGTCGCTGGCGCGCTCCACGCCCGCGTCGATCCACGGGCGCGACCTGGTCCGCACGAAAGCGATGGTCTCGGCCAGGGCCTCGCGGGCGATGCCCATGTCGATGGCCGCCTGGATGATCTGCGACGTCGGGCCATACAGTGTGGCGCGCTGGGTCAGCGCGTGAGTTTCGAACACGTGGTCGTTCGGCAGCCTTATGTCGTCCATCAGGATTGTGCCGCTCGCCGTCGTGCGCTGTCCGAAGCTGGACCAGTCGTCGATCACCTGTAGTCCGGGCGCATGATTGGGAATGATCGCGCGGGTTCCCCGCCCGTCCTCGTTCAACACCTGCACCGTCGCGTAGTGGGCGAACAGCGCGGCGGTCGAATATCCCTTGCGGCCGGAGACGACGTGGCCGTCGCCGTCGCGGCGGCTGCGCGCGGTGAGGTCGTTCGCGGCTTTGCTGTGGGCCTCCGCCGTGGCCGAGCTGAACCGCCAGCCGTCGAGCGCGCGCGGATAGACCCACGCTTTGACGGCGTCCGCCTCGGTCAAGTCGAGCATCCGCCAGAACGCCAACTGGTTCTGCGGCAGCTGTCCGAGCGAGGCGTCGGCGGCGGAAATGATCGCGATCACCTCGGCCAGGGTGACATTCGATACGTCAACGCCGCCCCACCGACGCGGGACGGTGATGGCGCCGAGGCCGCTGGCCGAAAAGGTGTCGAACTCGGCGAGCGGCAGGACCCGCTCGCGATCCCGCTTGCCGGCGCCCGGGCGGAAGGTCTCGGCGAGCCGGTGGGCAGCGGCGATCGCCTCCGCGTCGGAGCGTATCCGGTGCGCGGGCGCGGCTGGAGGGGCGACCGGGAACGGGCTGGGGCGTGGCTCTGGACCGTCATTCATGGGGCGTTTTCTCGCGAGGAAAGCGATGGATGGTGGCCGGATGCGGCGACGCCAGGCGAGCGGAACCGCCGAGTTTTTCCCGCAACGTGCCCGGCTCGTACGCAGTCTTGAAGCGGCCGCGGCGCTGGAGCTCGGGCACCAGGATGTCCGCGACGCCGGAAAACGTCTCCGGCGAGACGACGTAGGCGAGGTTGAAGCCGTCGATGCCGGTGGCCGCGACCCAGCGCTCCATCTCGTCGGCCACCTCGACGGCGTCGCCCACGAACAACGGCCCGATGCCGCCGATCGCCACATGCTCGGCCACGTCGCGCACCGTCCAGACCCGGTCGGGATCGGCGCGGGTGATGTTGTCCATGGCCGAGCGCCCGGCATCGTTCTCGATATGGCGGATCGGCTGATCGAGCGCGTAGGCGGACAAATCGACGCCGGTCCAGCCCGACATCAGCACCAGCGCGCCTTCGTGGCTGACGTAGTGCTGATACTCCGCGAGCAGTGCCCGCGCGGCGGCGGATGTCTCGGCAACGATGATCGTGGCCAAGGCGAATACGGTGATCGCGGCCGGATCGCGTCCCGCCTCGGCGGCCAGGCGTCTTATGTCGGCGACACGGGGCGCGACGACTTTCGGCGACGGGCCGGAGACGAACACGCATTCAGCGTGACGGGCGGCGAAGGCGCGGCCGCGCGGACTGCTGCCGGCCTGATACAGCACAGGCGTGCGTTGCGGCGACGGCTCGGCCAAGTGGATCGCGTCAAGCTGGTAATGCGCGCTGTCGTGGCGGACCCGATGGACGAACTCCGGCCGGGCGAACACGCCGCTCCCGCGGTCGCGCGACACCGCCCGATCCTCCCAGCTGCCTTCCCATAATTTATACACGACCTGCATGTAGTCCTCGGCGAGGTCGTAGCGTGCATCATGCGCGGTCAGCCCGTCGCGGCCCATGGCGCGAGCGGCGCTGGCCAGATAGCCGGTCACGATGTTCCAGCCGATGCGTCCGCCGGTCAGGTGATCCAGCGTCGACATGCGCCGGGCGAACGGAAAGGGCGGCTCCCATGTCAGGGTCGAGGTCACGCCGAAGCCGAGATGCGTCGTCGCCTGCGCCATGACCGGGATGATCAGCAGCGGGTCGTGGACGGGGATCTGCGTCGCGGTCCGCAACGCGGCGTCGGCACTGCCGCCATAGACGTCATAGGCGCCGAGTACATCGGCCAGAAAGATGCCGTCGAACAGTCCGCGTTCCAGCGTGCGGGCGAGTTCCGTCCAATAGCCGAGGGTGTTGTACTCGCTCGAACGGTCGCGTGGGTGGGTCCACAATCCGGGCGATTGATGCCCGACGCAATTCATCGCGAACGCATTGAGGCGGATCATCGCCATCGCACCCCTCGACGCGGACGCCCTATCACGGGCGTGTTCCTTCGTGATACAGCGTTATACACGATCGGCAAGCGTGTATCCCGAGGAGAGTTCGAATGACATCGACGGGCGGCGCCGCCGAGGCGGATGTCCTGTGGTTCCTGCCGACCCATGGGGACGGGCGCTATCTCGGCTCGGAGATCGGCGCGCGGCATGTGACCCTGGGCTATCTGGGTCAGATCGCGCGCGCCGCCGACGAACTCGGCTATTTCGGCGTGCTGCTGCCGACCGGCAAATCCTGCGAGGATTCCTGGGTCGTCGCGTCCACGATGATCCCGCTTACCGAACGGCTGCGCTTTCTGGTCGCGGTGCGCCCCGGCCTGTCCGAGCCGTCGATGACCGCGCGGATGGCCGCGACCTTCGACCGGCTCTCGGGCGGCCGGCTGCTGGTCAACGTGGTGACCGGCGGCGATCCGGTGGAATTGCACGGTGACGGGGTATGGCTCGATCACGCCGAACGATATGCCGCCACCGACGAATACCTCACGGTCTGGCGCGCGCTGCTGCGCGGCGAGACCGTCGACTTCGCCGGACAGCATTTTCGCTGCGAGGCCGGCCGCCTGCTGTATCCGCCGCTGCAATCGCCGCATCCGCCGCTTTATTTCGGCGGTTCGTCCGACGCGGGGCAGGCGGTGGCGGCCGAGCATGTCGACGTCTACCTCACCTGGGGCGAGCCGCCGGGCGACGTCGCCGAGAAGATCGCGCAAGTCCGCGCCGCCGCCGCGGCGCGGGGCCGCTCCCTGCAATTCGGCATCAGGCTGCACGTCATCGTGCGCGAGACCGCCGAGGCGGCGTGGCGGGCGGCCGACGAGTTGATCCGCCATGTCGACGACGCGGCGATCGCGATCGCGCAGACGGCGTTTTCGCGCTTCGACTCGGTCGGCCAGCAGCGGATGGCCCGGCTGCATGGCGGCCGGCGCGACAAGCTCGAGATCAGCCCGAACCTTTGGGCCGGCGTGGGGCTGGTGCGCGGCGGGGCCGGCACCGCGCTGGTCGGCGACCCGCACCAGGTGGCGGCGCGGATGCGCGACTACATGGCCATCGGGATCGACCGCTTCATCCTGTCCGGCTATCCGCATCTGGAGGAGTGCTACCGCTTCGCCGAGCTGGTGTTCCCGCTGCTGCCATTGCGGGCGACGACGGGGAACGACCTCGGCCCGGCCCGCAACGCCGGGCCGTTCGGCGAGGTGATCGCCAACGTGGTCGCCCCCTCCCGCCGTGCCGCGTCATAGGCGGGCACGAAACCGCGCCCGCGGCGACCCGTTTGCCCCACGCTGCGCGCCGCATCCCGCGGCTGCCAGCCCGCGGCCGCGTGACGGTCGACAACTGAAACAGGATGCATGACGGTTCCGGACCCCGATTACGTCGAATGGCTTGTCGACCAGTCGATGCTGCACAACGCCAAGACTCGCGCCCTCAAATACGCGGGACAGAGCCGCCTCTGGCAGCGCCCGTACGCGGAGGCCCGGCCGCGCGCGGCGTCGGCGATCGCCTCGGTGTGGTTCACCGCCTATCCGCCGGCGATCATTACCGGCAAGGGCCATTCCGTGCTCGCCGCCCTCGGCAGCGCGACCCTGTGGCAAGCGCTGTCCTCGATCGGCGTGCAGGGCATCCATACCGGGCCGATGAAGCGTGCCGGCGGGATCCGCGGCCGCGAGTATACGTCGACCATCGACGGCAGCTTCGATCGGATCGGCTTTGATATCGACCCGAAATTCGGCACGCAGGACGAGTTTATCGCGGTCAGTCGCATGGCCGCCGCCCATAACGCGGTGGTCATCGACGACGTGGTGCCGGCGCATACCGGCAAGGGTGCGGATTTCCGGCTCGCCGAGATGGGCTACGGCGACTATCCCGGCATCTACCACATGGTCGAGATCAGGCCCGACGACTGGGAGATGCTGCCGGACGTGGCCGAGGGCCGCGAGGCGGTCAACCTCTCGCCCGCCGCGGTCGATGCGCTGAAGAAGCGCGGCTACATCGTGGGCCAGCTGCAACGCGTGATCTTCTTCGAGCCGGGCATCAAGGAGACCGACTGGAGTGCCACCGGCCCGATCGAGGGCGTCGACGGCACGACGCGGCGCTGGGTCTATCTGCATTACTTCAAGGAGGGCCAGCCCTCGCTCAACTGGCTCGATCCCACATTCGCGGCACAGCAGATGATCATCGGCGACGCGCTGCACTCGATCGACGCGCTGGGCGCGGTCGGCTTGCGGCTCGACGCCAACGGGTTCCTCGGCGTCGAATCCCGGGCGAGCGGGCTCGCATGGTCGGAGAGCCACCCGCTGTCGCTGGTGGGCAACCAGCTGCTTGCGGGCATGATCCGCAAGGCGGGCGGGTTCAGTTTTCAGGAGCTGAACCTGACCGTCGACGACATCGCCGCGATGACGCATGGCGGCGCCGACCTGTCGTACGACTTCATCACCCGGCCGGCCTATCAGCACGCGCTTGTCACTGGCGACACGGAGTTCCTGCGCCTCATGCTGCGCACCGTGCACGAGTACAAGATCGATCCGGCCTGTCTCATCCACGCGCTGCAGAACCATGACGAGCTGACCCTGGAGCTGGTGCATTTCTGGACGCTGCACGAACACGACATCTATACGTTTCAGGGCCAGACTTGGCAGGGCAGGCTGCTGCGCATGCACATCCGCCAGACGATGTACGAACGGCTGACCGGCGAGAACGCGCCGTACAACCTCCGCTTCGTGACCAACGGCGTCGCCTGCACGACCGCGAGCCTCATCACCGCCACGCTCGGGATCCGCGATCTCGAGACGATCACCGATGATCAGCGCGCGCTCATCCAGAAGGTCCACATCCTGCTGGTGATGTACAACGCCTTTCAGCCCGGCGTCTTCGCATTGTCGGGGTGGGATCTGGTCGGCGCGCTGCCGGTATCGGTCGCCTCGGTGCAGCCGCTGATGGCCGACGGCGACACGCGATGGATCGAGCGCGGCGCGTATGACCTTGTCGATGAAAATCCCGCCGCCTCCGGCTCGTCGGAGGGGCTGCCGCGCGCGCGGATGCTGTATGGCTCGCTGACCGACCAGTTGCAGCATCCGGACTCGTTCGCGAGCCAGCTGAAGCATCTGATGAGCGTGCGGCAAGCCTATGGGCTGGCGGCGAGCCGGCAGGTGGCGATACCCGACGTGACCGCCCCCAGCCTTCTTGTCATGATCCACGAACTGGCCGACGCGCGCGGCACCCAGGTCACGGCGCTGAATTTCGGGCCCCATCCGGTCCACGACGTGATCTCGTTGCCGAACGTGCAGGCCGGGCCGATCGTCGACATGATCAAGGGCCGGGTTATCGGCGACCTGCCGGAGTCCGGCGCGCTGACGATCGAACTGGACGGCTACGAGGGCGTGTCGTTGCGAATCGTGGGCGTGCTGCAAACCGTCGCCTGATCCGCTTCATCGCTCCGGGAGCCGTGCCGTGATCCACGAGTCGCGCGTCTACACCTCGCCGTCCGGCCGGCTGCCGGATCTGCTGCGGCGTTTCGAGACCATCACCCTCGCGCTGTGGGAGAAGCACGGCATCCGGCAGGCGGGGTTCTGGACGACCGTGGTCGGCGCGTCGAACAACGAGCTGACCTATCTGATTGCCTGGGACTCGATGGCCGAGCGCGAGACGAAGTGGGCCGCCTTCCTCGCCGATCCGGAATGGATCGCCGCCCGCGCCGAGACGGAGAAGGCCGGCCCGATCGTCGCCAACGTGACGAATTCGTTCCTGCAACCCACCCGCTTCTCGTCGGTGCGCTAGCGCGCCATCGCGTTTGGGTCAGGCCCGATCGCGTGAGGGCGGTGCCTCGGCCACTGCTGGTGCAGCTGACGCCGACGCGCTTCGCCGCGAGCGTCGTGGTCGTCCTGTTCCATTTCGGAGGATCGATCCCCGCGCTCGCAGGTCCATGGGCGAGCGCATTGCTTCGCGACGGTCCGCTCGCGGTCACGTGGTTCTTCACTTTGTCGGGCTTCGTCATGGCGTCCGTGCATGGCGATCTTCAGGGTCGTGGCGCGGCGGTCCGCTATTGGCGGAACAGGTTCGCCCGCATCTATCCCGTCTATGTCATTGCGCTGGCGCTCGAAGGCGCGGCTCTGGGCTTGTCGCCTCTCCTCGAGCCCGCCGCCTGGCTGTTGAGCGCGACCCTCATGCAGGCCTGGGTGCCGGGCTTCGCGGGCGCGCTAAATTCACCAGGCTGGTCGCTGTCGGTCGAAGCGTTCTTCTACGCGGTCTTCCCGTTCCTCATCGTGCGGGCGACACGGCTGGGTCCGTGGGCGTGGTGCGGGGTCGCGGCGCTCTGCTGGGCCATCACGCAAGCGCTGTTCATGGTCGGCGTGAATCAGGGTCCGATCCCGTTCCCGTCGCGCATGCACGACCTGTTGCACTATTTTCCGTTGCTTCATCTCAACAGCTTCTTGATCGGCATGGCGGGCGCCGAGCTCGTCCGGCGCTACCGCCCGGGCCGCGGGGCGGGGGCCGCGCTGACGTTGCTGGGCGTCGCCCTGTCCCTGTTGGTCGTCACGTCAGGACATGACGTGGCGGCCGGGCACGGGTTCTGGCTCAGTTTCGATAGCGGTCTGCTGGCGCCAGTCTTCGCGCTCACGCTCTGCGGTCTCGCGACAGCCGACCTGCCTGTCTTGCGCTGGCCGAGCGTGATCCTGTTGGGCGAGGCCAGCTACGCCTTCTATATTTTGCAGTTCCCGGCCTATACCGCGTGGATACGGTTCGTCAGGCCACGCTTTTCGCTGAGTGCGGAAGTCGAGCTTGCCCTGTTCCTGGTCTGCCTTTTGGCGATCGCGATTGCGACGCATGTCCTGATCGAGACTCCGTGCCGCAGGTGGTTGCGCGCTTCTTCGCCCGCCGGATTGTAATAATGATATCGTAATGAATTTGGCGGGCGACTCCCGGCGGGCTTCAGGCCGGTTTTGGAAGGGCGGCGGTCGAGACGACGGGGGCGTAGGTGCCACTCTCACAGGCCCGTTGTGCATCCCGGGGAAGGTGCCGCGAGCCTTCGGGCGTGACCGGGGGATCGACCCTCGCACAGGGGGCGGCGGCGCCTTCGCGAGGGTCTTCGAGTCGAGATCGCGGGCTCGATGCGTGCGATGACCGATTGGGTGACCGCTGTGGCGCGAGTGAGTTTGGTTCGGCCGAAGTTGCTTTGGATACGCGATGCGGAAACAGCGAAGGGGGCAGATCGGGCCCGGGCTCCATCCCCAGCATCCGGCAGAGCGGCCTGAGGACCCGACCCGCCTGCGGCCCGGCGTCCAGCAGGGCCATCAGATCGGGGTCGTGGGTCAGCATGTGCCGGAGCTGCGCGGCGCAGCCGGCGGCGTGATGGCCGAGCCATTCGACCACCCAGCCGAACCGCGCTGGCAGCCGGCGTTTTGGCGCGACCTTCTCCCGTTCCTCTTGCGGTTGAACCGTCCGCGGCCGGGACGGACGGACCCGGAGCCGGCCGGCGCGATGGCGGGCGACGAGGGATTCGACCCGTCGCATGACGCTGCTGAGATAGGCCGCGAACAGCAGACCGAGCGGAACATAGGCCCAGTATTTCACCGCCCGGTCGGCCGCCGCCCGGCGCAGATGCAGCAGGATCGGCCCCAGCCGCTCCGCGAGGTCGGGAGGTCCTATGGGCTCGGGCGGAAACAGGGCGTGGATGTTATACACGAACGCATACTGAACACATAATGCAAATGGTGTCAATAAGGTTTGCGATGTTTGCCCGAAGGTCGGCCGCGAAGCACGGTCGAGTCGTCGTCGCCAAGCCTGTCAGCCGTCGCGTCAGGCGGTCGAACCGCGCATCGCCTTGACGCCCCAACCAAGCACGGTCATACACCCTCCTCCGCCGGTCCGCGAGTGTCGCGCACCGGCTCGTTTTGCGTTGAGGTCCCTTGTTCGAGTCCCTTTCCGGCAAGCTGACCGGCGTGTTCGACGGCCTGCGGCGACGCGGGGCGCTGAACGAGACCGACGTCATGGAAGCCCTGCGCGAGGTTCGCCTCGCGTTGCTGGATGCCGACGTGGCACTCCCGGTCGTCAAGGACTTCATCGCCAAGATCCGGGAGCGGGCGGTCGGGCAGGAGGTGCTGGACAGCGTCTCGCCGGCCCAGCAGGTCGTGAAGATCGTCAACGACGTGATGATCGAGGCGCTGGGCGGCGCGGGCGCCGTGCCGCTGAACCTGAACGCTCCCGCGCCGCTGGCGATCCTGATGGTGGGTCTGCAGGGGTCGGGCAAGACCACGACGTGCGGCAAGATCGGGCTGCGGCTGAGCCAGCGGCTGCGCAAGAAGGTGCTTTTGGCCTCGCTCGATGTGCAGCGGCCGGCGGCACAGCTGCAGCTCGCGCAACTCGCCGAGCGGGCAGGGGTGGCGAGCCTGCCGATCGTGGCGGGCCAGGGGCCGCTGGAGATTGCGGCGCGGGCCATGGACACCGGGCGGCGCGAGGGGTTCGACGTCGTCGTGCTCGACACGGCGGGCCGATTGTCGATCGACGCGGCGCTGATGGACGAGGTGCGTCAGGTGCGCGCGGCCACCAATCCGGCCGAGACGCTGCTGGTGGTCGACGCGATGACCGGCCAGGACGCGGTCAACACGGCCCGCGCGTTCCACGAGGCGGTGGGCGTGACCGGCATCGTCATGACCCGCATGGACGGCGACGCGCGCGGCGGTGCGGCTCTGTCGATGCGGGCGATCACCGGCGCGCCGATCAAGCTGACGGGCTCGGGCGAGAAGATCGACGCGCTGGAGGAGTTCCATCCGGAGCGCGTGGCCGGCCGTATCCTCGGCATGGGCGACGTCGTGGGGCTGGTGGAGAAAGCCAGCGAGACGATCGACCAGGAGGACGCCGAGAAGCTCGCCAAGAAGATGGCGCGCGGGCAGTTCGACCTCGCGGACTATGCCAAGCAGCTCAAGCAGATCACCAAGATGGGCAGCCTGTCGTCGATCGTCGGCATGCTGCCGGGGGCGGGCAAGATCCAGCAGCAGCTGGAGGGTGCCAATCTCGACAAGACCATGCTGGCGCGGCAGGCGGCGATCATCGGCAGCATGACGCCGAAGGAGCGCAGGACCCCGGACATCATCAAGGCGAGCCGCAAGAAGCGCATCGCCGCCGGGTCGGGAACGAGCGTGCAGGAGGTCAACAAGCTGCTGAAGCAGTTCGACGACATGTCCGGCATGATGAAGCGAATGAACAAGCTGGGGCAGAAGGGTCTGATGCGCGGCGGTCTGGCCGCGTTGATGCCCGGCAATCGCCGCCCTTACTGAACCTTTATTGGAGACACACTTCGCATGGGCCTGAAAATTCGCCTCTCCCGCGCCGGCGCCAAGAAGCGGCCGTATTATCACATCGTCGTCGCCGACAGCCGCAGCCCGCGCGACGGCCGGTTCATCGAGAAGGTCGGCAGCTACAACCCGATGCTGCCGGCCGAGCACGCCGAGCGGATCCGGCTGCAGGGCGAGCGCATCACCCATTGGCTGAGCCAGGGCGCGCTGGCGACCGATCGGGTCGCGCGGTTCTTGGGCAATGCCGGCCTCGCGCCGATGCCAAAGCTCTCGGAGCGCGCGCAGCCGATCCAGGCCGCCCCGAAGAAGAAGGCGCAAGAGCGCGCCAAGGCCGCCGCCGCCGCGGGCTGATGACCGACGCGCGTGTCTTGCTGGGCGTGATCGGCCGACCGCATGGCGTGCGGGGCCTGTTGCGGGTTCACGCCTACACGGCCGAGCCGGAGGGTCTGTTCGCCTACGGGCCGCTCTGCGACGACGGCGGCCGCTGGTTCAGCCTGCGGCCGCAGGGCGCGGGCATATGCGAGGTGGCCGAAATCGTCGGCGGCAAGCGGGCGCCGATCGCCGATCGGACGGCGGCCGAGCGCCTGGTCAATCTGCGGCTGTATCTGCCGCGCGAACGTCTGCCGGCACCGGCCGAGGATGAGTTCTATCTGGCCGATCTGGTCGGCATGGAGGCGGTCGGACCGGACGGTCAGGTGCTCGGTCAGGTTGCCGCGGTGCACGACTATGGCGCGGGCGCGAGCCTGGAGATCGGAGCGCTTCTGGTGCCGTTCACGCGAGCGGCGGTACCGAGCATCGACATGGCGGCGGGACGGATGACCGTCATGCCGCCGTCAGAGGTCGTGGCGTCGTGACCTGGCGAGCGAGCGTCGTGACGTTGTTCCCGGAGATGTTTCCCGGACCGCTCGGGTATTCACTGGCGGGGCGGGCGCTCGGATCCGCGTGGTCGCTGGAGGCCGTGGACCTGCGCGCGCACGGCGTCGGGCCGCACCGCAACGTCGACGACACGCCGTTCGGCGGCGGGGCGGGGATGATTCTTCGCGCGGATGTCCTGGATTCGGCGCTTGGCCGGGTCAGCGATGGCCGGCCGGCGATCTGCCTGACGCCGCGCGGCTTGCCGCTCACCCAGACGCATGTCCGCGATCTGGCGACCGGGTCGGGCGTCGTTGTCGTGTGCGGCCGCTACGAGGGCATCGATCAGCGGGTGATCGAGGCGCGCGGCCTCATGGAACTCAGCGTCGGCGACTACGTGCTGTCGGGCGGCGAGCCGGCCGCGCTGATCTTGCTGGACGCCTGCGTGCGGCTGCTGCCCGGCGTCATGGGCGCGGCGGAGAGCGCCGAGGACGAGAGTTTCGCCGCGGGCCTGCTGGAATACCCGCACTACACGCGCCCCTCCGACTGGCACGGCCGTGCGGTGCCGCCGGTGCTGCTGTCCGGCCACCACGCCGCGATCGCCGCGTGGCGGCGGGCCGAAGCGGAGGCGATCACCCGCGAGCGGCGCCCCGATTTGTGGGCTGGTCTGAATGCCGCGCGTGTCGCGCCGGCGCGGATTGCGCCAACCCTGGCCAGCCCCTAGACCCAATCGAGAGAAGGACCACGACCATGAACATCATCCAGACCTACGAGGCCGAGCAGGTCGCGCGTCTGTCGGCGATACGCCCCATCCCGAAATTCGTGGCCGGCGACACGCTGCGCGTCTCGGTCAAGGTCGTCGAAGGCGAGCGCACCCGCGTTCAGGCGTTCGAGGGCGTGTGCATCGCCCGCTCCAACAAGGGGCTCAACAGCAACTTCACGGTCCGCAAGATCAGCTATGGCGAGGGGGTCGAGCGCGTTTTCGCCCTGTATGCGCCGACGATCTCTGAGATCGCGGTGGTGCGGCGCGGCGACGTGCGGCGCGCCAAGCTTTATTATCTGCGCGGCCGGAGCGGCAAGTCGGCGCGCATCGCCGAGCGGGCGCGTGACACGACCTCGGTCGCGCCGGCCGCGGCCGCCGCCACGCCGGCGGAAAGCCCCGCGGACGTCGCCAGCGAATGAGTGCCGCCCGTCCGCGCACGCTGTTCGACAAGGTGTGGGACGCCCACGTCGTCAGCCTGCTCCCGGACGGGACGGCCATCCTGTATATCGATCGCCATCTCGTTCACGAGGTGACCAGCCCGCAGGCGTTCGAGGGTCTGCGCGTGGCGGGCCGCAGGGTGCGCCGGCCCGATGCGACGATCGCGGTGGCCGACCACAACCTGCCGACGAGCAACCGGCGTGACGGGATCGCCGAACCGGAGAGCCGGCTGCAGGTCGAGACGCTGGAGGCCAACGTCGCGGAGTTCGGCGTGCCCTATTTCCCGGTCTTGGACGACCGGCAGGGCATCGTCCACATCGTCGGCCCGGAGCAGGGGATCAGCCTGCCGGGCATGACCATCGTCTGCGGCGACAGCCATACGTCGACACACGGCGCGTTGGGGGCGCTGGCGTTCGGCATCGGCACGTCCGAGGTCGAGCACGTGCTGGCGACCCAGACGCTGCTGCAGAAGCCGGCGCTGAACATGCGCGTGCAGGTGGACGGCACGCTGGGCTTCGGCTGTTCGGCAAAGGACATCGCACTCGCGATCATCGGCCGGATCGGCACGGCCGGCGGCAACGGGCACGTCATCGAATACGCTGGCGATGTAATCGCCGCCCTCGACATGGCCGGGCGGATGACCGTCTGCAACATGTCGATCGAGGGCGGGGCGCGGGCCGGGATGGTGGCGCCGGACGACACCACGTTCGCATGGATCAAGGGTCGGCCCTACGCGCCCAAGGGCGAGGATTTCGATCGCGCGGTGGACTACTGGCGCACGCTGCGGTCCGATCCGGGGGCCACGTACGATCGGACCGTGGCGATGGACGCCGCGCAGATCGCGCCGATGGTGACGTGGGGCACGAGCCCCGAGGCGGTTCTGCCGGTCACCGGCCGCGTGCCCGATCCCGCGGAGTCGGCCGACGACGCCAAGCGCGCGCAGCTGCTGCGGATGCTGGACTACATGGGGCTGCGGGCCGGCCAGAAGCTGACCGACCTCGCGGTCGACGTGGTGTTCATCGGCAGTTGCACCAATGGCCGCATCGAGGACCTGCGGGCGGCCGCGGCCGTGGCGCGCGGCCGCCACGTGGCCGAGGGCGTGCGGGCGCTGGTCGTTCCCGGCTCCGGCCTGGTTAAGAAGCAGGCCGAGGCGGAGGGGATCGACCGTGTCCTGATGGAGGCGGGGTTCGAGTGGCGCGAGGCCGGGTGTTCGATGTGCCTCGGCATGAATCCGGACAAGCTGACGCCGGGCCAGCGCTGCGCCAGCACGTCGAACCGCAATTTCGAGGGGCGGCAGGGTCCGGGCGGGCGGACGCATCTGCTGTCACCCGCGATGGCGGCGGCGGCGGCGGTGACGGGACGGCTCGCCGACGTGCGCGAGCTGGTCGGTGTCTGAGGCCGCGGACGACTTATATCCGAGTGACCGTGATGAACGTGTGGTGAGGATCGAGATGATGCGAGCCGACACAGCACTGAAGGTCGAGCAAACGCGCTGGGAAGCGTGGAAGGTGATCGCCACGCTGTCGAGCGTGGTGGTGGCGTCCCTGGGCGCCGGGGCGGCTCTGTTCGCTGGCGCGCTGGCATTCTTCAAGTGGTACTACGGTCCGTGATGCAGCCGTTCACCACCCTAACCGCCATCGCAGCGCCCTTGCCGCTGGCCAATGTCGACACCGACAAGATCATTCCGGCGCGGTTTCTGAAAACCATCAAGCGCACCGGTCTCGGCGTCCACCTGTTCGACGCGATGCGCTATGATGCGGCCGGGGCCGAGCGGCCGGAGTTCGTGCTGAACCAGAAGCCGTATCGGGACGCTAAAATCCTGATCGCGCACGAGAATTTTGGCTGCGGCTCGTCGCGCGAGCATGCGCCCTGGGCGCTGCTGGATTTCGGCATACGCTGCGTCATCGCACCCGATTTCGCCGACATCTTCCATGGCAACTGCTTCAAGAACGGGATCCTGCCGATCCGCCTGCCACGCCACGTGTGCGACGAGTTGATGGACGATGCCCGTCTCGGCGGCAATGCACGCATCACCGTCGATCTGCACCGCTGCGTGGTGATCCGCCCCAGCGGCGACGAGATCGCGTTCGACGTCGACCCGCATCAGCGACACGCGCTGCTGGAGGGGATGGACGAGATCGGCCAGACGCTTCGCCACACCGCCGACATCGACGCCTTCGAGGCGCGGCGCGACGTCGACCATCCCTGGCATCCCGCACTCGCGTGACCGGCTGATGAGCGTGGACTCCGTGCGGGCATTCCTGGCGGAGCGCGCACCTGATCTGGCCGTCGTCGAGCTGGATGTCAGCACCGCGACGGTGGCCGAGGCCGCGGCGGCGCATGGGGTGGACCCCGACCGCATCGCCAAGACGCTTTCGCTGCGCGTGCCCGATGGTGTGATCCTGGTGGTAACAGCCGGGCTCGCGCGGCTCGACAACCGCAAGGCCAAGGCGGAATTTGGCGGACGGATCAAGATGCTCGATGCTGCGGAGGTGGAGCCGATCACCGGCCATCCGGTCGGTGGGGTCTGCCCGTTCGGACTGTTGGCCGCGCTTCCCGTCTGCTGCGACGTGTCGTTGCGTGCGCATGACGAGGTCATTCCGGCGGCGGGTGGCATCCGCGCGGCGCTTCGGATCGCGCCTGATCGTATGGCCGAACTCACCGGCGCGCGGTGGGTGGATGTGTGCCAGTGAAGCTCGTCGCGGCATGTGCGGCATGTGCGGCATTGGGGCTCATGGCGGCGCACCCGGCGCTTGCGCAGGTCACCAGGCAGGACGCGATCAATCTGTGCATGGCGCAGCCAGCGCTCGATTCGTCCAATCTCGTCCCGGCGATCCGCGAGCAACTGGCGCGGCCGCACGATCGGGCGCTCGACCGCGTTCCGCTGACCCAGCTTGTCCGAGACACGCAACAGCGACGCGCCGCCGCCTGCGCCGACGAGATGATCGCCCATCCCGATGTGTTCTCGGCCATCGCCATCCAGCAATTCGTGTTCAACAACAACTGGGTCAATGCCTGGGTCGCCTTCAACACGAACTGTCGCGACCGGCTGACCGGCGCCTGTATCGAGCAGCACGTCGAGGCGACCGCGACCATTCGGCCGACCACCCTGCACGACCCCGGTCCGCCCCCGTAGACCCCAATCAGTCGTAGTCCGAGACATCATGGCATCGAACAAGCGTCTGCTGCTTCTGCCCGGCGACGGGATCGGTCCCGAAGTGATGCGCGAGGTGCGCCGTGTCATCGACTGGTTCGATGCGAAGAAGGTGGTGACCTTCGACGTGGCGGAAGACCTGGTCGGCGGCGCATCGCTCGACGCGCGCGGCGTGCCGATCACGGAGGCCACCGTCGCGGCCGCGAAGGACGCCGACGCGGTGCTGTTCGGCGCGGTGGGCGGGCCTCACTACGACAGTCTCGGCTTCGACAAGCGGCCCGAACTTGCAATCCTCACGTTGCGCCGCGACCTGGGGCTGTTCGCCAATCTGCGTCCCGCGCTGGTGCTGGAGCCGTTGATCGACGCGAGTACCCTGAAGCCCGACGTCGTGCGTGGCTTGGACCTCATGATCGTGCGCGAGAGCACCGGCGGGATCTATTTCGGCGAGCCGCGCGGCATCGAAACCCTTCCTGATGGCAGCAAGCGGGGCGTCAACACGGAGGTCTACACGACAGAGGAAATCGAGCGTGTCGCGCGGGTCGGATTCGAATTGGCGCGCACGCGGCAGGGGCGGCTGTGCAGCACGGAAAAGGCCAACGTGATGGAGAGCGGCCTGCTGTGGCGGCAGACGGTCGCGGCCCTCGGCGCGCGCGACTACCCGGATGTCGCGCTGTCGCACATGTACGCCGACAATTGCGCGATGCAGCTGGTGCGCAATCCGCGCCAGTTCGATGTCATCGTGACCACCAACCTGTTCGGCGATCTGCTGTCGGATCTCGCCTCCATGCTGACCGGCAGCCTCGGCATGCTGCCTTCGGCCACGCTTGGCGGGTTGGACAAGGCGGGGCGGCGGCATGCGCTGTACGAGCCGATCCATGGCAGCGCGCCGGATATCGCCGGCAGGGGGGTCGCGAACCCGCTGGCGCAGGCGCTCAGTTTCGCGATGCTGTTGCGTTACTCGTTCGGCTTGTCCGACGACGCGGCGTTGGTCGAGCGGGCCTGCACCGAGGTGCTGGCGTCGGGTCTGCGCACGCCCGACGTGATGGCGCCGGGCTGCACCGCGGTCGGCACGACGGGGATGGGCGATGCGTTGCTGGCCGCGCTCGATCGGCTCGCGACGTAGTCCGGGAGCAGTTCCGGGCGATACTCGAAGTGCATCGTGTCGAAATGCGCCCAGTCGCCGCCCCAGATGAAGCCGTGCCGGCGGAAGATGTTTGTGACCGACGCCGGCACGTCGCGTCGCTTGCCGCCCCACGCCCAGTAGCTCGTCAGTGACGTGTTGATGTCGATGGCCGCTCCCCAGGCGTGCATGCTCGGCCGATCGGTGTGGGCCACGGTGCGGCAGGCGTAGGTTCCGCCGGGCGGATAGGCGAACCGTTTCTCGTCTTCGGGCAACTCGTCGAGTTCGCGCGAGATGGCGGCGACCTCGCCCGCGACGCCGGCGACCGAGGTGACCTGCAACGCGCGGCCATAGGTCTTGGGCAGCCAGACGACCCGCACGAGGTTTGGCGTCACGCTTCCGTCGTGGCAATCGCCGTAGAGTTTGTCGAAGAACGCGCGGTTGCGAATCCGACCGGGGTCGGCGGGGTCGGGGCGGAGCTGGTCGAGCAGCGAACCGTTCTCCAGCGCTTCGGCCGCAGTCTTGTCGGGGCGTCCGTCGTCCGCGTCCATGGCCGTGCCGTCGCGCCACAGAAGGACCGAGCCGGAGCGGCCAGCGAGTTGTTCCGGGTAGGCGGCAATCAGGCGGTCGAGGAGCTCGCTGTCGTTAGCCCTCGCGAATGACGAGGATAGCAGCAGTATCCACCCAAGGACTGTTGCTGCCAGGATGACCGCAATATCGCGTGTGAACCAGACCCCCCAACCCGTCCCTCCCCACGAGGGGGAGGGAGAATAACTTGCTCCGTCCCCCTCGTGGCGAGGGGCCGGGTAGGGGGCGGCGGCTGCAATCACCGTTGCATGAGCGCCCGCGAGCGGCGAGCTACCAGGGAGCAAAACCCATCTGCTGGCGGCCGAGCGGCGACAGGTCGGCCTCCGTCGCGCGGCCCGCAAAATCGACCTCGTAATCCTCGGGCGCGAAGTCCGGCGAACTGCGTCCCGCGAGGAATGCCTCCTGCTGCAAGGGCAGAAAGGCGCGGTTCTTGGCGCAGTCGGGCGCGGAGCCGATGTAGATGACGCTGCTGTAGCCGGTCCCCCGATTGGCGTCCTCGACGGCGTGGACCACGTCGGGGTGCCACCAGACCGTGTCGCCCGGCTGCACCAGCGGGATGGGGACCATCGCGCGCAGCAGCGGCGCGTGCCATTGCTCGTTCATGCGCAGCGCCCGGCCGGCCGCCGCGCCGCACAGCTCACCCTCTGGCACGTCGTCCTGAATGGCGCGCAACAGCATGTAGACGATCGAGTTGGCCATCGGCACGATCTGCAGCGTGCCGTCGCCCGGCCCCTGCGGCGTCAGCGCCGTCCAGCCCTGATAGGTACGGAACATGCGGCAGACGGCGGGGGAGGGAATTTCCTTCGTCTCGGTCCGCCCCGCGCCGTCCCAGGGGTCGTGCGCCCGCCAATCGCCATCGAACACATGGCGGTAGACGTCATGATACGACGGGTCGATCCAGCGCTCCACCGAGCCGCCGTCCATGTGCGCCGACAGACCGAGCGTGTTGTCGCCCGGCTCACGCTGCCGGATGCGGTCGGCATAGGTGCATTCGCGGTCTGGCGTGAAGGCACCGGCCGCGTCCCACAGCCCGTTCAGCCAGGCGCGCGCGGCGGCAAGCGTCGGGCCTTGGCGCGCCTCGACCTGCGGCTTCGACCAGTAGATTCCGTAAATCTGCGGACGGCCGCTTTTAAGCTGCGAGAAATACTTGTCGAGGCCCATTTTGTCCTTGGCGCGTTCGATGTAATCGTTGCGCGTGACGTAGTCGAGCAATGCGCGGTCCCAGGCCTCGGCCTGCGCGCGCGGGAACACGCCGCGGACAATGGCGCAGCCATGGCGGCGGATTTTTGCCACCGTCTCGTCGGGCACCCGACCCGCCTCGATGTCGGCGAACTCGACCGAGGGGACGACCGGGTCGCCATCGGCGAGGCGGCCTGCGATGTCGTTTGCCTCCCGGCCGAGCGCGTCGGCCACCTCGGCGAAAACCTCGCGGTAGGCGGGCAGACGGGCACGCAGCGCCGCCTTGGCCTCGACGATGCGTGGCGTGAGATCGATCGCGTCCAACGGCATGGCGGCCTCCCGGGTTGTGGCGTCGTCTGCTTCTTGGCATGCGCGCGCACGCCGTCAAGCGCCTCGGGTTGCGACGTTGTCATCGCCCGGCGGGATCGACGCAAGACGCCGCGCGCCAAACAACGCGAGATGAGTTCCGATCCAGCCGACGCGCATTTGCTGATGGTCGCGGCCGTCACGGCGGCGGCCTGCGTCGCGCGGTCGGACCGCTGGGTCGAGGCGTCCGAGCGGGAGCGACTGGTCGCCTGGCTCGCGGACGCAGGGCTGTTGGGAGGCACCTGCGCGCGCGAGGCGGCCGCGAGCTTCGACCTGCGGCTGCGGCAGATCGAGGGCCAGGACGGACTCGACGAGGCGGTGGCCACGCTGCGCCGCATCGCCGGCCATCCGAAGGCACGGCTGGTTGTCGCCTGCGCCGAGCATGTCGCCCGCGCGGACGGCGTGGTGCGCCCGTCCGAGGACCGGATCCTGCGGCTGATCCGGCGCACGGTCCGCCCCGCGCCGGCCTGGCGGGGTCCGGCCGCGTAACTGCCGCGCGATTGCACGCCTCTTGCGGGCCATGTCATTAGGTCGTCGGCGCTGGTCCGAGCGAGGATGAGGAAAATGGCCGACGAGACGATGACGGCGCAGATGGCCGGCAAGGGCGGTTTCATCGCCGCCCTCGACCAGAGCGGCGGCTCCACGCCGGGGGCGCTGCGTCTGTACGGCATTCCCGAGAGCGCCTACAGCGGCGAGGCGGAGATGTTCCGGCTGGTGCATGAGATGCGGGTGCGCATCATCACCGCGCCGGCGTTCAGCGGCGACAAGGTCATCGCCGCGATCCTGTTCGAGCGCACGATGGACGGACAGGCGAAGGGCAAGGCGGTGCCTTCGTATCTTTGGCAGGACCGGGGCATCGTGCCGTTCCTGAAGGTCGACAAGGGGCTGGAGGCCGAGGCGGACGGGGTCCAGTTGATGAAGCCGATTTCTGGCCTCGATGAATTGCTGGCGCGTGCGGTCGGGCTCGGGATTTTCGGCACCAAGATGCGTTCGGTGATCAATCTGCCCTCGCAGGCGGGGATCGCGGCGATCGTGGCGCAGCAATTCGACGTGGCCGCGCGGATCGCGGCGCACGGGCTGATGCCGATCATCGAGCCGGAAGTCTCCATCAAGAGCCCGGACAAGGCGGGGGCGGAGGCGATCCTGCTTGCGGAGTTGAGCCGCCATGCCGACGCGCTGCCGGAGGGGCGGCAGGTGATGCTGAAGCTCACGATTCCGGACGTGCCGGATCTGTATGCGGGGCTGATCGCGCATCCGCGGGTGATGCGGGTGGTGGCGCTGTCTGGCGGGTACACGCGGGCCGACGCGTGCCGTCGGCTGGCTGAGAACCACGGCATGATCGCGAGTTTCTCGCGCGCGTTGATCGGCGATTTGCGGCATTCCATGAGCGAGGCGGAGTTCGATGCGGCGCTGGGCGAGGCGATCGAGGAGATTTATGGGGCTTCGACGAGGAAGGTTTGAGGCACCGCTCCTCGCCGGGGAGCTCGATACATGCAATCGGTGATCGCCCGATTGGAGAATGCGCGGCACGTGCCGACGTCCGACATGTAGCGAGCTATGCCGCTGGTTCGGCGGCCTTGCCCATCGCTGTCGCCCGATCACCTTGATAATTTCGCACAAAATGCGTAAATTGCGTATAGAAAGCGAGGCGCTATGCGTGAGGTTCCAGCGACCGAGTTCACCCGCAACTTCGGGCAATACCGGGAAATCGCCCAGCGCGAGCCAGTGGCGGTGACCAGCCATGGCCGGGCTACGGGTTATTTCGTGTCGGCCGTCGAGTTCGAGGAGCTGCAACGCCTTCGGGCTTATGCGCGGCGCAGCCGGGCCGTCGTCGATATGACGAAGGAAGAAATCGAGCAGATGGCGGCCGGCCGCATGGCCCCCGAGCACGACCACCTCAACGCACTGTTGGACAAGGAATAGCCTGTCCAAATATGGCGTTTCCCGAACCGCAGCCTGGCATGGTTGTTTCCTACGCGTATCTATGGCATCACGAACACAGGGCTGGTCGGGAAGAGGGCGTCAAGAACCGCCCCTGCGTCGTCGTCCTCGCGGCGCAGAAAGCAGCCGACGGCTCCACGATGGTCCGGGTGGCGCCCGTGACGCACTGCCCACCCGACCATCCGGCGACTGCGATAGAGTTGCCCACTGCGGTGAAACGTCACCTCGGCCTCGATGCCGACCGCTCATGGGTTGTGGTCGACGAGGTGAACGAATTCACGTGGCCGGGCTTCGACCTGCGCTCAGTTCCCCGATCGCGCGACACCTACGCCTACGGGTTTCTCCCGCCTCGTCTGTTCAATGCACTCATGGCGAAGCTCGCCGAAGTCTGGACCGAGGGACAGGGGAAAGCCACGCCTAGGGACTGACGTGAGCATTCTCATGCGGCTTCTACGCCTGTCCCTTCTCGCCCAAAGAACCAAGCACGCGGCGAAGGCGCGATATCGCCTGTTTCGGCGTAAACTTCGCGTCGCGAGGAAACGCAACATTCTCCGCACGCGTCTGGCGCTCCTCGAGGTGCGCAATCAGGCGCATGTGACGGTGCGCACTGCCGTGACCTTCGCAACTAGGTGGATAGCAACGGCCGTAGGGCTGCTGCTTGCGGCGCTGTTCGCGCTCACCCTGCCGGAAGCTGTGGCGACGAGCGCCGCGCTCAAGGCGAGCGAGGTGCATCTGGCGAGCGCGGGTATCATCGGCACCGCGCTCGCGCTGGTTCTGTCTCTTTCCATCGTGCCCGCCCAGAAGGCTGCCGACGTTTTCTCTTCCGCCATCCTCAAGCTGTACGCGCGCGACGCGACAACGCTCGGCGCTTTTGCGCTGCTGTCATGTGCGGCGCTGGCCTCGTTGCTGCTCGGCGCAGGCTGGACATTTTCGCTCAGCCCCCGATACGCGCTTGCCGGGCAGTTCGTCCTGCTGGGCGCGTCATTGGACGCGCTGCGCGCATTCTACAGCCGTGCGCTGGATTTGCTCGACCCGGCGACAGCGCTCAGTCTGGTAAGCAATGAATGCAGCCGATACGTCCGACAAACCAGGAGCGGAGTTGAGCGGCTTGTCCGCATCCAACGTGTTGCACTGGGAGATGACATCAACATCGAAGCCTTCCGGTACGCCTGTTATTCCAAGTCGAAGCTGGCGAACGCGCTGAACGTCTGGACCACGCAGCTTGAGGAATTCGCCCGCAGGGCAATCGCACGGCGTGACACCCATGCGGTCAACGCCATCGTCCGCACCATGGCCGAAATCGGCAAGACTTACGCCGAGGCGCGGCGCGACAGCATGCTGCTGTTGCCCGATTGGAGCGGTGGAATGCCTATTGGGGTGAGCGACATCGACGACGTGCTCGGCCCCATCTACGAAAACATCAAGGCCATCTGCGAGGACGCCGCGAAGCATCCGAATGAGGCCGTAGTTCGGGGCTGTATCGCGACGCTAGGCGATATGGCCGCCCATGCAATGACGATGGTGCATATCTCCGACCGGCAAAAGACCGCGCCGCTGGCCCACAGTCCCGTCTTCTATATCGACCTTTGCATGAAATCTGCCGTTGCAGCCGGGATGGAAGACGCCTTGCTCGCCGCCGTGACCGCCACCGAGAAGGTATTATCCGGCATATCTAAGGACGTGGACACCCAGGCGGCGGAGGAACAGGCGCTTGGAATCCTGTTTTCATTTGCTCTCGCCGCCTATCCCCGACAGGCAATGGTCTCGTGCTTCAAGTCGGTCGAGATGATGCTGCTGGCGGCCCTGCGCGACATCCGCGTGCGCGGCTACCGCGACATCGGCTCACTGCTGCGAACAGTCCTGCCCCATCCCAGCGCGACAGGGGCTACGGAATTGGGCCTGAGCCCGTGGCCGAGCTCCGGGAAATTCTTCGGCAGGGCAGTGCCGCCCGCGCAATTTAAGCAAACACGCTCGTGCCGTCATCTGCGTCAGCGTGACCGAGACTACCTGAACATCCGTCGAGACGTCATTCTACCAGCCGACATTTGTTTGACGCCTTCGCTACGTCCCCCCGCCCTTCCGCCCCGCCATCGCCCCCAGGCGCAGCCGGAGCGCCTGCAGCTTGATGAACCCGCCCGCGTCGACCTGGTCATACGCGCCCGCATCGTCCTCGAACGTGACGTGCTTCATCGAATACAGGCTGTGCGGACTCTCGCGGCCGATCACGCTCACGTTGCCCTTGTACAACTTCAGCCGGATCGTCCCCGCCACGTGACGCTGGCTCTCGTCGATCAGTGCCTGCAGCATCCGCCGTTCCGGGCTGAACCAGAAGCCGTTGTAGATCAGCTCGGCATAGCGCGGCATCATCGCATCCTTCAGATGCGCGGCCTCGCGATCGAGCGTGATGCTCTCGATGCCCCGGTGCGCGGCGAGAAGGATCGTGCCGCCCGGCGTCTCGTAGACGCCGCGCGACTTCATGCCGACGAAACGGTTCTCCACCAGATCGAGCCGGCCGATGCCGTTGTCTCGGCCCAGCGCATTCAGCCGGGTCAGCAAATTCGCCGGCGACAGCGCCTCGCCATCGATGGACACCGCGTCGCCGCACTCGAACCCCACCGAAATGACCGTGGCGCGGTCGGGTGCGTCCTCCGGGCGGATGGTGCGCTGATAGACGGCCTCGTCCGCCTCGATCGCCGGATCCTCCAGAACCTTGCCCTCCGACGACGAGTGCAAAAGGTTTGCATCGACGCTGAACGGGGCCTCGCCGCGCTTGTCCTTCGTGACCGGGATCTGGTGCGCCTCGGCGAACTCCAGCAGTTTCGTGCGACTGGTCAGATCCCATTCCCGCCACGGCGCGATCACCTTCACGTCCGGCTTCAGCGCGTAATAGCTGAGTTCGAAACGGACCTGATCGTTGCCCTTGCCGGTCGCTCCGTGGGCGACCGCGTCGGCGCCGACCAATTCGGCGATCTCGATCTGCCGCTGGGCGATCAGCGGGCGGGCGATCGAGGTGCCCAACAGGTATTGGCCCTCGTAGACGGTGTTGGCGCGGAACATCGGGAAGACGAAGTCGCGCACGAACGTCTCGCGAAGGTCGTCGACGAAGATCTCCTTCACGCCGAACATTTCGGCTTTTCGCCGCGCCGGCTCCAGCTCCTCGCCCTGGCCGAGATCGGCGGTGAAGGTGACGACCTCGCAGCCGTAATTCGTCTGCAGCCAGCGCAGGATGACACTCGTGTCCAGGCCGCCGGAATAGGCGAGGACGACTTTCTTCACGTCGCGCGAGGGCATGGCGGGCGGAGTTCCTTCGGGAATGGCTCGACCGTGCCTAATGCGCCCGCGGCGGGGCGGCAACATCGACGAGCCCAGGGAGCGAATGATACTATCGATTATGTACTTCGCCCAACGACCGCTGCGATGGAGCTTGGCCCGGTTTCTCGACTGGGAGGCCAGCCAGGCGTTGCGTCGGCGGACCCGCCCGATCCAGCATTACGTCATGCTGGAGCAGGACCGCACGGCGGCCACCGTCCTCTCACGCGCGGGCGACGACTGGGTGGGGCGAGTCGTCATTGAGGGCGCGATCCCATTGCCGGAAGTTGGGATCGAGCTGCCGCTGGCGGCGGTTTACCAGAACGTCTGGGATACGCCGCCCGGCTCGAGCGACGGATAAAACGTCTAGCTGTCGTGAAATCGGCAGAGTAGACATTCCTAAGCGTGAATGCTTCATTCGAGTGCAAGCGCTACGCGGGGAGGAGCCCATGGACACGAACGTCGCGGTGACGGGCCTGCCGATCCTCGATCTTGCAGCCTTCGACGCGGGGCCGGTGGAACGCGAAAAATTCCTGGATCGGCTTCGACGCGCGGCGCGGGAGGTTGGCTTCTTCTATGTCACCGGCCATGGCGTGCCCGAAGCCCTGAACCAGCGGACCGTCGCGCTGGGAAGGCAATTCTTCGACCTGCCGCTCGACGACAAGCTGGCGGTCGAGATGGTTCGTTCGCCACATTTCAGGGGCTATACGCGGGCCGGCGGCGAGATCACGCGCGGCAAACCGGACTGGCGCGAGCAGATCGATATCGGCGCGGAGCGGGACGCGGTGCCGCGGCGGCCGGGCGTGCCGGCTTGGACCCGGCTGCAAGGCCCGAACCAGTGGCCGGCGGCGCTGCCGGAGTTTCGCGAGACGGTGCTGGCATGGCAGGAGGCGGTGACCCGGGTCCTGGTCCGGCTGCTGCGGGCGTTCGCACTCGCGCTCGGACAGGATGAGAACGCCTTCGCGCCGATCTATGACGGCAGCCCGCATCAGCTCGTGAAAATCATCCGCTATCCGGGGCGGGAGGCGGGCGAGGGGGATCAGGGGGTCGGCGCGCACAAGGACAGCGGCCTGCTGTCGCTGATCTGCCAAGACGGGCAGGGCGGCTTGCAGGTCGAGGGCGCGTCCGGGTGGATCGATGCGAGCCCCCGGCCGGGCCATTTCGTCGTCAATATCGGCGAGTTGCTGGAACTTGCCTCCGACGGGTTCCTGCGCGCCACCGTGCATCGCGTGGTGAGCCCGCCGGCGGGGCGTGACCGCATCTCGCTCGCGTTCTTCCTGGGCGCGCGGCTCGACGCCACCGTACCGGCCCTGACGCTGCCGCCCGACCTTGCGGCGCAGGCGGCCGGGTTCGAGCGGGACCCGAAAAATCCGCTGTTCCATCAGGTCGGGCAGAACACGTTGAAGGGGCGGCTGCGGTCGCATCCCGACGTGGCGGCCCGCCACCATGCCGATTTGCTCGCCCCCGTCTCGCCAGACGCGTTCCCTGACAACGGCGTTCCCTGACACAGGAGCCCATTCGCATGCCCGATACAAATGTCCCGCCCGTGATCCGGCTCGCCGACCGCACGCAGCATCCGGAAACGATCGTGCTGCACGGCGGCAGCTATCGCGCCGATCCAACCACGGGCGCGGTCGCGGTGCCGATCTACCAGACCACCTCGTTCCAGTTCCAGGACACGGCGCATGCTTCGCGCCTGTTCGCGTTGCAGGAACTCGGCAACGTCTACACGCGGCTGATGAACCCGACGACCGACGCACTGGAGCAGCGGATCGCCCGGCTCGAGGGCGGTGTGGCCGCCTTGGCCGTCGCCTCCGGACAGGCGGCGTCGACCTTCGCGGTGCTGACCGTGGCGCAAGCGGGCGACAACATCGTCAGCTCCACTGATCTTTACGGCGGCACCTGGGCGCTGTTTGCCAACACGTTCAAGCGGCTGGGCATCGAGGTGCGGTTCGTCGATCCGGCCGATCCGGACGGCTTCGCGCGCGCGAGCGACCAGCGGACCCGGGCCTATTACGCCGAGACGTTGCCCAATCCGAAGCTGGAAGTGTTTCCGGTGGCCGACGTCGCGGCGATCGGCCGCAGGCTGGGCATTCCGCTGATCATGGACAACACGGCGGCCCCGATCCTGGCCCGGCCGCTCGATCACGGGGCGGCGGTGGTCGTCCATTCGACGACGAAATTCATCGGCGGCCATGGCACGACGATCGGTGGTGTCATCGTCGATGGCGGCAACTTTCCGTGGGAGGAGCACAAGACGCGCTTCCCGCTGCTGTCGGAGCCGGACCCGGCCTACCACGGTGCCAACTGGATCGAGGCGGCCAAGCCGCTCGGGCCGATTGCCTTCATCCTGCGCGCGCGCGTCAGCCTGCAGCGCGACATCGGCGCCGCCGTGTCGCCGCTGAGCGCCTTCCAGACCATCCAGGGCCTCGAGTCCCTTCCGGTCCGGCTGCAGCGGCATGTCGAGAACGCCGCCCGGGTCGCGGATTTTCTGGCCGGCCATGCCAAGGTGACCCGCGTGATCTATCCCGGCCTGCAGAGCGGCGAGGCGCGGCGGCGGGCGGACGCGCTGCTGCGCGGCGGCTATGGCGGTCTGGTCGGGTTCGAGCTGGCCGACGGCGCGGACGCCGGACGGCGGTTCATCGATGGACTGCAGCTGTTCTACCACGTCGCCAATATCGGCGATGCGCGCAGCCTCGCGATCCATCCGGCAAGCACCACGCACTCCCAGCTGACGGTAGAGGAGCAGTTCTCGACCGGCGTGACCCCCGGATACGTCCGGCTGTCGGTCGGACTCGAGCATATCGACGACATTCTGGCCGACCTGACGCAGGCCTTGGCCGGAGCATAGGGTGCTGGCCTTCGTCGGCTGTCTGAACCGCGCGGCGCCCTATGAGGGGAAGTCGCGCGGGCAAGGGATCGCCGTGCTGTCGTTCGATCCGGACACCGGCGCGCTGACCGCATTGTCGGAGACGACCGGCGTCGACAACCCGAGTTTTCTGGTCGTCGCCGCCGACGGCCGCACGCTGTATGCGACCAGCGAAGTCTACGAGTGGCACGAGGGCGTGGTCACCGCGTATCGCATCCGCGCCGACGGGGTCTTGACTTATATCAACAAGCAGGCCACGGGCGGGAGCATCGCGGCGCAGGCGATCCAGGACCCGTCGGGTCGCTGGATCCTGGTGGTCAACTACCGGCTCGGCCCGGACGGCGTGCGGCAGCCTTTGGCGATCAGCGTGCATTCGGTCGCCGAGGATGGCGGTGTGGGTCCGTTCGTGCATGGCGTGTCGCATTCTGGACGGGGGGCCAACCCGGGCCCCAATCCGGATCGGCAGGAGGGGCCGCACCCGCACTGCGTCCTCGCGACGCCGGACGGGCGCGCCATGCTGGTTGCCGACCTCGGCCTCGACCGGCTGATCGCGTATCGGTTTGATTCCGCCACAGGCAACCTGATGCAGGCGGGGGAGGCCGTGATGCCGCCGGGAACTGGGCCGCGCCATTTGGACTGGGTGCGGCCGGGTCTCGCGGTGGTCAGCGGCGAGTTGGACAATACCGTGACCTCGTTCGCGTGGGATGGCGGCGGCGACCCGCGATTGCTGGCGACCGAGACGACGCTCCCGGACGGGTTTTCCGGGGTGAACCACGCCGCCGACATTCATGCCGCGCCCGACGGGCGTTTCGTGTACGCCTCCAACCGCGGTCATGACAGCATCGCGGTCGTCGCCGTCGACAGGGAGGGCACCTTGAAGCTCATCGGCCATCGCGCGGTAGGCCGCACGCCGCGCAACTTTACCCTCGATCCGACCGGGCGGTTTGTGCTGGTCGCCGGCCAGGATGCGCACGAGGTGACCGTGCATCGCCGGGACGCCGAGACCGGGCTGCTGTCCGACCCGGTTTCGCGGGTGAACATCGGCTCGCCCATGTGCGTGAGGCTCTCGCCATGACGGAGCTGGATTGGCGGGAGGATGCGGACCGTATTCTACGCGCGCTGCGCTCGGTGCTCGCCGCGAAGGGGCACGTCACCGAGCCCGAGATCGCTGAGCGGATCGCCAGCACCGATGCGGCCACGCCGGCGCGTGGGGCCGGCATGGTGGCGCGGGCCTGGACCGATGCGGCCTATCGCGCGCTGCTGCTGCGCGACGGGTCGGCGGCGGCGGAGGAGGCGGGCATCCCGATGCGCGGCCTGCCGCCGCTCGGCGTGCTGGAGAATACGGCGGATCTGCACCATCTGGTCGTCTGCACGCTCTGCAGCTGCTATCCGCGCGCGGTGCTGGGCTATCCTCCATTCTGGTTCAAGTCGGCCGCCTATCGCGCGCGGGCGGTGCGCGACCCGCGCGGGCTGCTGGCCGAATGGGGAACCGTTCTGCCCGAGGCCATGCGGCTGCGTGTCGTGGACAGCACCGCGGATTATCGCTGGATGGTCCTGCCGCTGCGTCCCGCCGGGACCGAGGGGTGGAGCGCCGGGGAATTGGCCGGGTTGGTGCGCGACGGCGACATGATCGGGGTGACGGTGCCGGACCGCGCGATGTAGGCCCCTTGCCAGCGTCGGCCGTGCGCCGCATCTGGGCGCATGGAGTGGGAAGCGCCTTGCGCCGTGCTCGACGCGCGGCCGTACGGTGAGGGCGACGCGGTCGCCACTGTGTTTTCGGAACACGAGGGCGTCACGCGCGGCCTTGTTCGCGGCGGATTTTCTCGCGCCCGGGCGGCGACCTGGCAGCCGGGAAATTTGCTGCAGGCGCGTTGGGCCGCGCGGTTGTCCGACCAACTCGGCAGCCTGACCGCCGAGGCGGTGCATCAGCCGGCGGCCCTGGCGCTTGACGACCCGCTGGCGCTCTCGGTCATCGCGTCCTGCTGCGCGGTCGCGGCCGGCGGCCTGCCGGAGCGTGAACCGCACGGGCGCGTGTTCGGCGATCTCGTGCGGCTGCTGGCCCGTCCCGAGCCTGCTGCCGCGGTGCGGTGGGAGGCGGTGCTGCTGACGGATCTCGGCTACGGGCTCGATCTTTCGTCATGCGCCATCACCGGGACCACGGAGGATTTGGTCTTTGTCTCCCCACGCACCGGCCGGGCGGTCCGCGGGGATGCGGCGGGACGATGGCGCGCGCGCCTGCTGCCGCTGCCGGCGTTCCTGCGCGACCCGGCGGCCTCCGCCGACGCTGCCACCTGGCGGGACGGGTTGCGGCTGACCGGGCATTTCCTGGCGCGCGACGCGTTCGGCCACCAGCACCGTCCGTTGCCGCCCGCGCGAGTCGCGCTGTACGACCGCGTGACCGCCCTCGCGGAGAGCGCCCATGCCTGACGATCTCGCCGGAAACATCGAAGACACGCCGCTCATCGACGCTCTGTCGGAGCGCTATCTGGCTTATGCGCTGTCCACCATCATGGCGCGGTCGCTGCCGGACGTGCGCGACGGGCTGAAGCCGGTGCACCGAAGGCTGATCTACGCGATGCATCAATTGCGGCTCGATCCCGCCGCCGCCTTCAAGAAATGCGCCCGCATCGTCGGCGACGTGATGGGCAAGTACCATCCGCACGGCGATTCCTCGATCTACGACGCGATGGTCCGGCTCGCGCAGGATTTCGCGGTCCGCTATCCGCTGGTCGAGGGCCAGGGCAATTTCGGCAACATCGACGGCGATAACCCGGCGGCCATGCGCTACACGGAGGCGCGGCTGACCGAGGTCGCCCGGGCGATGCTCGCCGGCATCGACGACGACGCGGTGGACTTCCGGCCCACCTATGACGGCGAGGAGAGCGAACCGCTGGTGCTCCCCGGCGGCTTCCCGAACCTTCTGGCCAATGGCGCGGCCGGCATCGCGGTCGGCATGGCGACTTCGATCCCGCCGCACAACGCGGGCGAATTGTGCGCCGCCGCTCTCGCGCTGGTGGCCAATCCCGATACGACCACCGGCGAGCTGCTGGCGCTGATGCCCGGCCCGGATTTTCCGACCGGCGGAATCCTCGTCGAGGACGCTTCCGCCATTGCAGCCGCCTACGAAACGGGCCGCGGCGGATTTCGGCTCCGCGCGCGCTGGTCGGTGGAACAAGGCAAGCACGGGACGTGGTCGGTCGTGGTCACCGAGATCCCCTATCAGGTGCAGAAGACGCGGCTTCTGGAACAGCTCGCGGCGCTGCTGGAGGAGAAGAAGCTGCCGCTGCTGGGCGACGTGCGCGACGAGAGCACCGATGTCGTCCGCCTCGTGCTGGAGCCGAAAAGCCGAGCTGTCGAGCCGGATGTCCTCATGCAGTCGTTGTTTCGGGCGACCCAGCTGGAGACCCGTTTCCCGCTCAACATGAACGTGCTGCGCGCCGATCGCACGCCGGTCGTCATGGGCCTTCGCGAGGTGTTTCGCGCGTGGCTCGATCATCGCCACGAGGTGCTGATCCGCCGCACGCGTCATCGCTTGGCGGCGATCGAGAAGCGGCTGGAGGTGCTCGACGGGTTCTTGTCGGTGTTCCTCAACATCGACGAGGTGATCCGCATCATCCGCGCCGAGGACGAGCCGCGTCCGGTGCTGATGGCCGCGTTCTCGCTCAGTGAAATGCAGGCCGAGGCGATCCTGAACATGCGCCTGCGCAGCCTGCGCCGGCTGGAGGAGATGGCGATCCGCAAGGAGCACACGGCCCTGACGCGCGAGAAACGCGACATGGCGGCACTGCTCGATAGCGAGAAGCTGCGCTGGAGGCGTATCGCCGGCGAGCTGGAGGAGACCCGCAAGACATTCGGCGGCGGGAGGCTTGGTGACCGGCGGACCGATATCGCGGGCGCGCCGTCGGACGTGGCGATCGTCGCCGAGGCGCTGGTCGAGCGCGAGCCGATCACGGTGGTGCTGTCGAAGCAGGGCTGGCTGCGCGCGGTGCGGGGGCACGCCGCGGACGGCGCGGAGCTGAAGTTCAAGGAGGGAGACGCGGCGCGTCTGCTGGTGCGCTGCGAGACGATCGACCGGTTGTGCGTGTTCGCGACCGACGGGCGCGCGTTCACCGTGCGGGCGGCCGACCTGCCGCGCGGGCGGGGCGACGGGCAGCCGGTGCGGGTGCTCGTCGACATGGGCGGCGAGGACAATGTCGTCGCGTTGTTCGTGCTGCGCGATGCGGCCTATCTGGTCGCCTCCGATGCCGGGCGCGGCTTCGTCACCACCCCGGACGCGCTGGTCGCCGAGAAGCGGACCGGCAAGCAGGTGCTGAACCTTCGCGACGGCGAGCGCGCCGCCGTCTGCGTGCCGGCCGAGGGCGACCACGTCGCGGTCATCGGCACCAGCCGCAAGCTGTTGGTGTTTCCGCTCGACCAGGTCCCGCGCATGGCGCGCGGCGCGGGGGTGACGTTGCAAAAGTATCGCGACGGCGTGCTGGCCGATGTGCGGGTGTTCACGCTCGCCGCCGGCCTCACGTGGACGCTGGGGGAGCGGACCCGCACGGAGGCGGCGCTGGGCGAGTGGATCGGCGCTCGGGCGCAAGCGGGCCGGTTGCCGCCGACCGGGTTTCCGAAGAGCGGGAAATTCGGGTGACCCGATGGGTCAGCCGCGCAGGGCGTTGACGGCCGCCCGCAATGGAGCCGTTAGCCGCCAAGATCGGCTCCGATGCAACAGGTCCAGCGTCGCGCGATGCTGGGCCGTATCGGCTCGCGCCCGCCGGGCATCCTCGGCGGCGGCTTGCGCGAGCTCGCGCGCATTTCGTGCCTCGGTGATCGCGCCATCGGCCGCAGCGCTCGCGGCCTCGGACTCCGCGCGCGCGTGGGACGCGTCGGCTGTTCGCGCGGCAAGGTCGGCGCGGATGGCCTCGGCTTCCGCGCGATATCGTGCGGTTTCGCGCTCCGCCACGGCTACGCGCTCCGCGAGCGGCTGCCATTGTCGCATGGTCGTCAGGGCGACGTGATCGACGACCATGTCCGCCGCGTCGCGGATGGCGGCGAGCCATGCGTCGCCGCCGTCGCGCAGTGCGCGCCAGAGCGTCTCCTGTGCCGCGCGTTCGGTGGGCGGGCACGGGCACCGCAGGATTGGGGGCCACCAGGGGGACGCGGCACTCTCCCGCAAGGCGCTTTCGGGCATGCTGATCTGGGTGCTCATGATCGTCGGGAAGTGCAGCGATGTCGCTGATCGGCAGTAGCCCACGCTCGGTGTCGCGCTCGAGGCGATCATCAGCTGCCAGCATTTCCAGTCGGCGAAATTCGCCACGTCCTCCGGCCAGTAGCCGACCCTCTGAAGCGCGCCGAGGGTGTGCAGGACGCAGTTGGACGGCACGCTGTTCCCGATCGTCATGAAGAAGTCGAGCTCATCGGGCAATGTGAGGTTGACGGGCGACGGGACGATGGCGGCGTTCCGTCCGACCCATAGCGGGCGGCTGTAGGCCCAGTCGGCGCCCGCGATTTCGATCGCCTTCAGCAGCAGTGCCAGGTGGTCGGGAAACCAGATATCGTCGTGCTGCGCGTAGGCCACGTACCGGCCGCGGGCTTGGCGAAGCGCGATGTTGCGATTCGCGTAGCCGCTGAACGGGGCTTTCGGCAAGTCGAACCAGACGATGCGAGGGTCCAAGAACGAGGCGACGACGTCGCGCGTGCCATCGGTGCAGCCATCGCCGACGATGAGCAATTCGAAATCCGCCATCGTCTGGGACAGGACCGAACGGATGGCAACGCCCAGCACGTCCGCACGATTATGGGTCGGGAGCAGAACGGTGACACGCGGCTCCACTGCGACGTGGGTCCGATCGACGAGTATCAAAACCGATAGGGGATCAGGCTTTCGGCCGCCTCGGAGTCCCATGGCAGGTCCAGGGCGTCGGGCTCGTCGTAGTTATACATGACCGTCGGCATGTTGATGACCACGGCTTCCGTCACGCCGATGTTCTTCCATCCATGGTAGAGATCGGGCGGGATGATCAGCAGTCCCGGGTTCTTCTCGCTGAGAATGACCTCCGTCACGCATCTGAAGGTCGGTGAGTCCACGCGACCATCGAACACCGCGAGCTTGACCAGGCCGCTTACGACGAACAGGCGGTCGGTACTGCGCCGGTGCAGTCCCCAGGCGCGATGGCGGCCAGGGAAGGTCGTCGTCGTATGGATCTGGACGATCGGCTCGCCGATCACGTCCCAGCTTGCCCGGGCGACCTCCGTCACGTGGCCATCCTCGTGAGCAACTGGCCGGGTCGGGCGGAGGATCACGTCGTGCACCGGAACCCGGCGGATCATCCCGTTCGCATCGACGGCCGAGTGCTTCGCCTGCGTTTGTTCGGCACCCAGTATGTCCGACTTGATTTGGCGGGGGGCGATCGCGCTCAACGGCGTTCCTGTCATGTGGCCTACGAGCGCCGCTCGTCTCCTGGCGTGAGGGTGTTGATCCTCGGCGAACGAACGACACGGTAGCCAGTGTGTGAATCGCCACGCCTTCGACTCGTGTACGGTCGCAGCAGATCCAAGCCGATTCGTGCAACGACGTCAGTTTCAGGATCGTCGGAGACCCGGAACATAGGTCGGTCGGGCGCGTCGAGGGGGCGCACGTTCATGCGGCCGGCTCGCCGAACACCCGTGCGAAAATTCGGTCGACCTCCCGCAGGTGCACGCGGCTGTCCATTGCCTCGTCGAGCATTCCGGCCTCAATCCGCCCTGCCACGTCCGGATCGGCCTCCAGGTTGGCCCGGAAGCCGACACCGTCCGGCTGGCCCAGCCGCGTCCAGGTCGCCATCGCATTGCGTTGCACGACCCGATACGCCTCCTCGCGCGACAGGCCGGCGCGGGCGAGGGTCAGCAGGACCTCGCCGGAATGCACCACGCCCCCGAGGGCTTCGAGGTTCTCGGCCATCCGCTCCGGATAAATAACCAGCCGCTCGATCATCCCTGCGAGCCGCACCAGCGCGAAGTCGAGCGTCACCGTGGCGTCCGGCGCGATCGCCCGTTCGACCGAGGAATGGCTGATGTCGCGCTCGTGCCAGAGGGTCACGTTCTCCATCGCCGGGATCACCGCTGAACGCACCAGCCGCGCGAGGCCGGTCAGATTCTCGCTCAGCACGGGGTTGCGCTTGTGGGGCATCGCCGAACTGCCCTTCTGGCCGGGGTGGAAGAACTCCTCCGCCTCACGCACCTCGGACCGTTGCAGATGCCGCACTTCCGTCGCCAGCCGCTCGATCGCGCAGGCGACCACGCCGAGGGTCGCGAAATAGGCCGCGTGCCGATCGCGCGGGATGATCTGGGTCGAGACCTGCTCGACGGCCAATCCCAGCTTGTCGGCGACATGGGCTTCGACGGACGGATCGACATGCGCGTAAGTGCCGACCGCGCCCGACAGCGCCGCGATCGCGATTTCCGCCCGCGCCGCGACCAGTCGGGCGCGGTTGCGGCTGAACTCGGCCCAGTGCCCGGCGAGCTTGAGGCCGAAGCTGGTCGGCTCGGCGTGGATGCCGTGACTCCGCCCAATCGTCAGCGTGTGCCGGTGCTCGAACGCGCGGGCGCGCAGCGCGGCCAGCACGCGATCGAGATCCTCGAGCAGCAGGTCCGTCGCCTGCGTCAGCTGGACCGACAGAGTGGTGTCCAGGACATCGCTGCTGGTCAGGCCCAAATGGACATAGCGGCTGTCCGGCCCGACCGCCTCGGCGAGCCAGGTGAGAAAGGCGATGACGTCATGGCGCGTCTCGCGTTCGATCTCGTCGATGCGGGCCACATCCTCGGGGCCGATCGCGGCGAGGCGCGCGCCGCCCTTCTCGCGGATCGTTCGCGCCGCTTCGGCGGGGATCGTGCCGCGCTCGGCCATTGCCTCGGCGGCTAGAGCCTCGATCTCGAACCAGATGCGATAGCGGTTCTCGGGCATCCAGATCGCGGCCATTTCGGGTCGGGAGTAGCGCGGAACCATGCTCCTCCCTTAAGGCGTTGCAGGATGCCCGGCAACGCGGCCGGCCGGGAGACAGGGGCCACGATGGACGAGTCGACGCTGATCTCCGAGCTGACCGCCTTCGTGCAGGTCCTGCTCATCGACATCACGCTTGCCGGCGACAACGCGGTGGTCGTGGGTCTCGCCGTGTCCGGCCTGCCGGCCCACCAGAAGCGCCCGGCGATCATCGTGGGCATCGGTGCGGCGGCCGTGCTGCGCATCGTGATGGGCCTGTTCACGCTACAGCTGCTGCAGATCGTGGGCCTGCTGCTGGCCGGCGGCGTCTTGCTGCTGTGGGTCTGCTGGAAGATGTTTCGCGAACTGCGCCGGCCGCGCGGCGGGCATGCGTCGGCTGAGACGGAAAAACCCAAGACGCTGCGCGCCGCTATGCTGCAGATCCTCTTGGCCGACATCTCGATGAGCCTGGACAACGTGCTGGCGGTGGCCGGCGCGGCCAAGGACCACATGTGGGTCTTGATCGCCGGGCTCGCGGTCTCCGTCGTGCTGATGGGCGTGGCCGCCAGCTTCGTGGCGCGTCTGCTGGAGAAATACCGCTGGATCGCCTGGATCGGCCTGTTGATCGTCTTCTACGTCGCCCTCAAGCTGATTTGGGATGGCGGCCACGAGGTGTTCGAGGCGCTGTATCCCAACGGGCTCAGCCCAGCAGCCCCTCCCGCCGGAAACTGATCCAGGCGCCGTTGCCCACGACCACGTGGTCGTGCAGCGTGACGGCGACGGCCCGTGCCGCGTCGGCGATCTCGCGGGTCATATGGATGTCGGCGGGCGAGGGGGTCGGATCGCCGCTCGGGTGGTTGTGGGCAATGATCAGCGCGCTGGCATTCAGCTCGAGCGCGCGTTTGGCCACTTCGCGCGGATAGACTGGGGTGTGGTTGACCGTGCCGCGGGTCTGCGCCTCGTCGGCGATGAGCCGGTTGCGGTGGTCGAGAAACAGGATGCGGAACTGCTCGACGCGCTCACGCGCGAGGGCGACGTTGAGGTAGTCCATCAGCGCGTCCCAATTCATGAGGACGGGGTTCTTCATCACCTCGGCACGGGCTAGTCGAAGGGCGGCCGCGTGCACGGTCTTGAGCGATGCGATGCCGGAGTCGCCAATGCCGTCGACCCGACGCAACTCGGAGATCGGTGCGGCGACGACGCCGGTAAACGTCTTGAATCGTTCCAGGAGGTGTTTTGCGAGGGCCTTGGTGTCGCGCCTCGGCAGCGCGATGTAGAGCATCATCTCGAGGATTTCGTAGTCGGCCAGGGCTTCGGGCCCGGAGGCGAGCAACCGCGCGCGCATGCGCGCGCGGTGCCCGTCGACGCCGACAGCCGCTGGGACCGGAGTAGGGGGGTCCACCTGTTCCAGCAGGCCGGCCTGTTCGGCGAACCCCGTTGCGGCAAGCCCCGATTTGGCAGGCCGGGGGGGTTTCGGCATCGACGAGACCCTGACACAGCGCCGCGGGACCCGCGAAGCGAAAAGGCCGTCAAACCAACATCAATGAGCTTGATCCGACAATCTGTGCCGGATCCGCTACGGTCTACGACGTAAAGATCGGCCGATGCAGCCCGGCCGGGGAAAAGGTGAACACCTCGACCCCGTCCGGGGTCACCCCGACCATGTGCTCGAACTGCGCCGACAGGCTGCGGTCGCGGGTCACCGCGGTCCAGCCATCCTCAAGCACTTTGACCTCCGCTCGACCCGCGTTGACCATCGGCTCGACGGTGAAGAACATGCCAGGGCGCAGGAGCGGACCTTCCCCCGGCTTGCCGAAATGCAGCACGTTCGGCGCCTCGTGGAACTTGCGGCCGATCCCGTGGCCGCAGAAATCGCGTACCACGCTGCAGCGATTGGACTCGACGAAGACCTGGATCGCGTGGCCGACATCGCCCAGCGTGGCGCCCGGCCGGACGGCGGCGACGCCGCGCATCATCGCCTCGTACGTGATGTCGATCAGCCGGCTGGCCCGCGTCGAGGGTGGGCCCGCGCAATACATCCGGCTGCTGTCGCCGTGCCAGCCGTCGAGGACGACGGTCACGTCGATGTTCAGCACATCGCCGGTCTCAAGACGCCGCTCACCTGGGATGCCGTGGCAGACGACGTGGTTGATCGAGGTGCAGATCGATTTGGGGTAGCCGCGATAGTGCAGCGGCGCCGGGGTCGCGCCATGCGCGATGATGAAGTCATGGCACAGCCGGTCGAGGCGGTCGGTCGTCACGCCCGGGCGGACGTGGTCGGTCACCATGTCCAGCGTCTCGGCGGCCAGCCGGCCGGCATTTCGCATACCGACGAATTCGTCCGGGCGATGCAGGATGATCCGGCGGGCGTCGGCGCTGCCGTCCATGGTAGGGTTGCTCTCCCTGAGATTGCGAAAACCTGCTCGCCGACCGGCGACAGGCTCTCCGGATCGGCCGAAGATGCGCAACACACCGTCCGCGTGCAAGGGTTTGCGCGCGGCTAACCTGCTCCGTCAGCGCCTCGCTTGGCTTCCGCCCGTCCGCGCGACGGTGCCTTGAGCGCCTTGGCGGCTGGGGCGGGTTTGGCGGCGCGGACGGCAGCCGGCTTGGCCGGGGCCTTGGCCTGAACCTTCGCAGGCCGCGGCGGCGGCTTCGCGAATGCCTTGCGTGGCGGGGGCTTGGTCAGTCCCGCTGGCAGCGCGAGCGACGCGAGGCCCGCCGCCTGTGCATTCGAGATCAGATTCAGGCGTCCCGGAGGCTCGCGGCGCGGCGCGATCGGCACGCCGAGCTGCTCATAGGCGGTGTCCAAAAGGGCGGCCATATGCTGGTCGCGCTCGCCTGGCCGGGCGGCACCGAGCACGACACCGATCAGTCGCACATCGCCGCGGGTCGCCGACGTGACGAGGTTGAAGCCAGACGCCTCCGTGTAGCCGGTCTTGATGCCGTCGGCACCGGGGTAGGATTGCAGCAGGCGGTCGTGGTTCGGGATCACCCGGCCGCGAAAGACGAATTGGGGGACGCTGAAATAGCGATATTCGTCGGGGTAGTCCTCGATCAGATGGCGCGCCAGCAGCGCGAGGTCGCGGGCGGTGGAGATCTGATCGGCGTCCGGCAGGCCCGACGCGTTGCGGAACACGGTGCGGCTCATGCCGAGCGCCCTTGCGCGCAGGGTCATCATCTGGGCAAAGCGCGCCTCGTCGCCGCCGAGCATTTCACCCAGCGCGGCGGCTCCGTCATTGGCCGACTTCGTCACCAATCCGAGAATGAGCTGCTGAACATCGACCCGGTTGCCGGGCACCAATCCGAGCTTGGACGGCGACATCGACGCGGCATGAAGGCTGATCGGCACGACCTGGCGCAAATCGATTCGGCGGTCGCGCAATGCCTCGAACACCATATACAGCGTCATCATTTTGGTCAGGCTCGCGGGAAATCGAGGCTCGTCGGGACTCATCGCGGAGATCACGCCGCCGTCATCTGCGCGCATCACGAGGGAGCTGTAGCGCTCGGAGCCGATCTGGGCGCATGCCGGGCGGCTGAACGCCACCAGGCCGATCGCCACGGCGGCAAGCACGCACAGGCCCCGCCCCGACGCGATCGTCACCGGTCTTCTGGGGCCACGCATGGCCGGATCATCGCCGCCGGGCGTTGCGTTGTCCAGCGTCTGCCGCGTGTAAGCGAGCGGGATGAGAGGGTTGGCGGGCGACGTTCGATCGGCGGCCGCGGCGGTTCGGGCGCAAGAGGCCGAGCGACTCGCCCCGTGGAATGCAGCCCCGTAAGGTTTTTTGTGCGGTGCACCATAAAACCCTTGAGGCCGCCGCTCCGCGTCGCTATGTGCACTTTGCTGCGATGCACAACGCGAACGCGGACAGGATGGGGGAGGCGCAACATGACGGCTGACATATCGAACGAGCAGACGAACCCGAACGAGCAAGTGGGCAAAACGATTCCTCCGGTACGGTCGGCGCCGTCTGTCGCCAAGCCCGCGAAGCCGATCGTGGGCCAGGCCTCGGCGACCAGCATCGCGGCGGTCACGTCGGCGTTGCCGGACATTCGGCACGCCGCGATCGCCGCTGCGAGGCCCGCGGCCTCCAAGGCGTCGGCGCCCGTGGCGGCCACGGTCGCGCCGGAGGCTATCTCCCCGACCCCGAGGGGGTCCACAGAACCGAACGCGGCCATGACGACGACGGAGGCGACGCGCGCCTCAACGACCGAGATCCCTGAAACCCAAAAAGTAACCAAGGACATCACCATGAGCACGACGGAAGAATTCATCAATCACGGGCAGGCCAATGTCGAGGCCGTCATGAAGTCTGGCCAGATCTGGGCCACCGGCATGCAGGACCTCGGTCGTACTTTCGTCGAGAGCGCGCAGGCGCAGTTCGACCACACGATGGCCACCTTGAAGGCGCTTGCCGGGACCAAGTCCGTGAAGGAGGCTTTCGACATCCAGAGCACGCGGGCTCGCGCCTCGCTCGAGAAGGTTGTGGCCGACACCGGGCGCCTGACCGATGCTTCGATGAAGCTGGCCGAGCAGGCGATGGCGCCGATCACCGCCAGACTGACGGTGGCGACCGAGAAGTTCGGCGCGATCGAGAAGTTCGCGCGCCCGAACTGAGCATCGACGCCGACCATCGACATCGACCGGCCGTGTCACGCCCGGTCATTGCCAAAGGCCCCGGCCGGCCACGCGCGTGAGCGCGATGGCTGGTCGGGGCCTTTCCCTTGAACTTTGCATGCCGTCGCGCCAACATTCGCGACTGGAATGTCGGATGCCGCCATTCCTGTTTGATGTCGTGCCGCGACGCCGGGCGTGGAGTTGCCGTCGCCGGCGGGCTCCGTGCAGCAGAGGACGAGCGGTTTGCCGATGATGCGTCTGACGAGTCCACATGGTGCGGTCCGGTCGACGGGCTTCCGGCGCGAGGATGGGCGCGTCGATAACGGCACGGACGGTCCAAACACTGGCGTCGTCGTCAAGACCCGCGCCCGGACACGCAAGCCCGCGATGTACAAGGTCTTGATGCTGAACGACGACTACACTCCGATGGAGTTCGTCGTGCACGTCCTCGAGCGGTTTTTCCAGAAGAGCCGGGAGGAGGCGACCCGCATCATGCTGCATGTGCATCGGCGCGGGGTCGGCGTGTGTGGCGTGTTCACCTACGAGGTGGCCGAGACGAAAGTGACGCAGGTGATGGATCTCGCGCGGCAGAATCAGCATCCCCTGCAGTGCACAATCGAAAAGGACTAAGCGGCGGCGAATGAGCCGAGCGCGCGCCGGCGGCCGGATCGTCCGAAAACGATACGGTGGTTCATCGCGGGACGGTTCGGCGCGCGGCAGGACGGGCTCCGTCGCTCCAACGGTCGTCTAGATCCAAGGGCCTCCGTCATTCGGCGGGGTGTAGGCTGCCGCCACCATTTTTAAGTTACCGAGACAAGAAACTTCGTGCGCTTCGTCGCAAGGCACGAAAGAATGCGTGTGGTGGACGCGATCCGCGCCGGCTTGCCGGGCTGTCGCGTCGGACCAACTATCATCTGTCGACGCCGGTCGCGGCGCCGAGCCTCGCAGCCATAAGGAGCGTCGTTCCATGCTCTCCCGCAACCTCGAACAGACGATCCACCGGGCTCTCTCGCTGGCCAGCGAGCGGCGGCACGAATACGCGACGCTCGAGCATCTTTTGCTCGGTCTTCTCGACGATACCGATGCCGCCACGGTTCTGCGAGCTTGTGGCGTCGATATCGACAAGATCCGCGGCGAGCTGACGGAGTTCCTGAACAAGGATCTGGCGGGCCTGGCGACCGAACGGGCGGCCGAGCCGAAACCCACCGCCGGCTTCCAGAGGGTCGTCCAGCGAGCTGCCATCCACGTCCAGAGCTCCAACCGCGACGAAGTGACCGGGGCCAACGTCCTGGTCGCCCTGTTCAGCGAGCGCGAGAGCCATGCCGTCTACTTCCTGCAGACGCAGGACATGACGCGGCTCGACGCGGTGAACTTCATCAGCCACGGCATCGCCAAGGCCCCCGGACGGGGCCAGCCACGCGCCGCGCAGGGCACGCCACCGGAGGCAAGTGACGGCGAGCGCGAGGAGAAGCCGAACAAGCGCGGCCAGGACGCGCTTGGGACCTATTGCGTGAATCTGAATCGCAAGGCGCAGGCCGGGAAGATCGATCCGCTGATCGGCCGCGACTCGGAGATCGAGCGGACGATCCAGATCCTCTGCCGCCGTACGAAGAACAATCCACTCTATGTCGGTGATCCCGGCGTCGGCAAGACCGCCATCGCCGAGGGCCTGGCCAAGCGCATCGTCGAGGGCGACGTGCCGGAGGTGCTCGCCAAGAGCACGATCTATGCGCTCGACATGGGCGCGCTGCTGGCGGGCACCCGCTATCGCGGCGATTTCGAGGAGCGGCTGAAGGCCGTGGTGACCGAGCTCGAGGCCCAGCCGGCCGCCGTTCTGTTCATCGACGAGATCCATACGGTGATCGGCGCGGGTGCCACCAGTGGCGGGGCGATGGACGCGTCCAACCTGCTGAAGCCCGCGCTGGCGCAGGGCACTCTGCGCTGCATCGGCAGCACGACCTACAAGGAATTCCGCAACTACTTCGAGAAGGACCGCGCGCTGGTCCGGCGCTTTCAGAAGATCGACGTGAACGAGCCTTCGCTCGACGACGCGGTGCAGATCCTCCGCGGCCTCAAGACCAACTACGAGAAGCACCACAAGGTCCGCTACACCGACGAGGCCATCCGCGGCGCGGTGGAACTCTCGGCGAAGTACATCCACGACCGCAAGCTTCCGGACAAGGCGATCGACGTGATCGACGAGGTCGGCGCGTCGCGGATGCTCCAGCCGGAGCACAAGCGGCGCAAGACGGTGACCTTGAAGGACGTCGAGGACATCGTCGCCAAGATCGCTCGCATCCCACCCAAGAGCGTGTCGACCGACGACAAGGAGACGCTGCGCAACCTCGAGCGCGACCTGAAGTCGATGGTGTTCGGCCAGGACGCGGCGATCACGGCGCTCGCCGCGGCGATCAAACTGTCCCGCGCCGGGCTGCGCGACGCCGAGAAGCCTATCGGGAACTATCTTTTCTCTGGCCCGACGGGCGTCGGCAAGACCGAGGTCGCGCGCCAGCTCGCCAGCACGCTCGGCATCGAGCTGACCCGCTTCGACATGAGCGAATACATGGAGCGGCACAGCATCAGCCGCCTCATCGGCGCGCCGCCGGGATATGTGGGCTTCGATCAGGGCGGGTTGCTGACCGACGCGATCGACCAGCATCCGCACACCGTGCTTCTGCTCGACGAGATCGAGAAGGCCCATCCCGATCTGTTCAATATCCTGCTGCAGGTGATGGACCACGGGAAGCTGACCGACCACAACGGCAAGACCGTCGATTTCCGCAACGTCATCCTCATCATGACGACCAACGCGGGCGCGTCCGACATGGCAAAGGAGGCCGTGGGCTTCGGGCGCGAGGCGCGGACCGGCGAGGACGAGGACGCGATCAAGCGGATGTTCACGCCGGAGTTCCGCAACCGGCTCGACGCGGTGATCCCGTTCGCCGCCTTGACGCAGGAGATCGTCGGGCGCGTGGTCGAGAAATTCGTCATGCAGCTGGAGGCACAGCTCGCCGACCGAAACGTGACGATCGAGCTGTCCAGCGCGGCCAAGGAATGGCTCGCGGATCGCGGCTATGACCGGCTGTATGGTGCCCGCCCGCTGGCCCGGGTCATCCAGGAGCACATCAAGAAGCCGCTCGCCGAGGAATTGCTGTTCGGCAAGCTGGTGAAGGGTGGAGCGGTCAAGGTCACAATGAAGGACGGCAAGCTCGATTTCGAGATCGTCGAGGCCGCACTGCCGGCGCTGCCGAAGCCGGAGAGCGGCGAGGCCGACGAGGGCGGCACCGAGAAGGAGCCGCAGACGGCATAGCTCAAAACGGTTCGGGGGGAGGCGAAACCTCAGTAGGCCTGCTTCCCCCCGAAACCGACGACAGCCGTCATCATGAGGATCTTTAGGTCCAACAGCATCGACCAGTTCTCGATATAAGCGAGGTCGTGGGCGACCCGCTGTTCGATCTGTTCGATCCGCGCGGTCTCGCCACGCCAGCCGTTCACCTGCGCCCAGCCGGTTATGCCCGGCCGGATGCGATGGCGGAGCGCATAGTCCGCGACGACCTCGTCGAACAGCCGGTTCTCCGCCTTGGTGTTCGCCGCGTGCGGACGGGGTCCGACCAGCGACATCTCGCCGCGCACCACGTTCAGCAGTTGCGGCAATTCGTCGAGGCTGCTGCGACGGAGGAATTTGCCCAGGCGCGTCACGCGGCGGTCGTCTCGGGTGGTTTGCCGGTCGGCGTGGAGGTCGGCCATGTGCACATACATGGACCGGAACTTGAATACGCTGAACGGGCGATTGTTGAAACCGATGCGGGGCTGACGGAACAGCGCGGGCCCGGGGCTGTCGAGCCGGACCGCGGCGGCGATCGTCAGCAGCAGCGGTGAGAGCGCGACCAGCAGCGCAGCCGCGCAAACGCGATCGAACGCGTCCTTGACGGCCGCGTCCCAGTCGCTGAGCGGACGGCTGCCGACGCGGATGACGCCATTGCGGCCCAGCGCCTCGAAATCGCGGCCTTCGTAGCGCAGGCCAGCGGTGTCGGCCGTCAGGAAGATATCGGCCACCGTGGGCGACAAACGCTGGCGGATGTCGGCAATCCGGTCATGCGCGGTGAGTGGGAGGGCGACCACGATCGCGTCGATGCGCCGTCCCCGTGAATCGGCGATCAGGTTGCCGACATTGCCATTCACCCGAATGGCGGCATGCGTGGCGGCCACCCGGTTCAGCCGGTCGTCATAAACCCCGATGATGGACAAGCCGCAGGCCGGGTCGGCGCGCACCGTCTCGATGAAACTGCGGCTGTAGTCGTTGGCGCCGATCACCGCGACGTGGCGGGACAGAAGCCCGCTCGCCCGCCATTTTCTGATAAGGACGCCGAGCACCGCGCGGCTGCTTGTCAGGAGCGCGATGCTCATGACCGCAGTCAGCAAAACCCACCTCACGCCGGTCGCCGGCATGTCGAGCAGCCATCCGCAGATCGCGCCAAGCCAGGCGGTCGCGGCGATCACCACGACCAGGACGATCCGCAGCGCCCGCGCGAACCGCCCGAGATGGTCGGTGCGGTATGCTTCGCGGGTGCGCAGCAGGAATGCCGTGGCGTGCACGAACAAGGCGAGTGCGACGATGGTCGTGCCCGTCGGCAGGGGTGACCCGACAAAGCTCGCGACGAGGGCCGCGCCCGCGGCGAGCAGGGCGACGTCGAGCAGGGCGACGATCCGTGCCACGACCGGGAACGCGATGGCGCGGTCGGAACTCTCCACGATCCGGCTGTTGTCCAGCCGCAGGGCTGGTTCGGCTCCCATGATCGTCCCTTCGCTCAGTCGCTTTGTCTCGCGGGAGTTTCGAGGGGCGGGGTGAAGGAGGGGCTAACTTCAAGGTCGTGGCGGCATCGCAACGGACGAACTCAGAAATCCAGATCCGCGTAGTGCATCGGCGGCGCCATGCCGGGCACGCGGTCGCTCAGCAGCGCGCGAAAGCTCGGCCGCGATTTCATGCGCGCATACCATTCCCGCGCCGCCGGGCTCAGCGTCCAGTCGACGTCGCCGGTAAAATCCAGCACCGACAATTGCGCGGCAGCGGCGAAATCCGCCAGAGAGATAGAGCTGCCCGCCAGCCATTTCCGCGTCTCGGCGAGCCAGCCGAGATAGGGCAGATGCTCCTTCAGCGCCGCATACCCGACCCGCAGCGCCACCGCGTCCGGATGGCCCCGGCCCGCCAGCCGCTTGATGTATTTCTGGCCCGTGAGGTTTTCCGTCACCTCGACCGCGAACTTGCCGTCGAACCAGGCGACCAGCCGCCGCACCTCGACCCTGTCGCCGAGGCTCGTGCCCAGCAGGGGCGTGTCGGGATAAGCTTCCTCCAGGTATTCGCAGATCACGCTGCTGTCGGGAACGACGAGCCCGCTGTCCTCCAACAGGGTCGGCACGGTCGCGGCCGGGTTCAGGTGCAAATAGTCGTCCCGCCGCTCCCACACCTTCTCGACGCGCAGCTCGAACGGCAGGCGTTTCTCGGCGAGGACAAGCCGGACCTTGCGACAATAGGGCGACAGCGGCAGGTGGTGGAGGTAGCGCATCGCCCCGTCCTAGCGCGCCCCCACCGGAAGCGCCAAGGCACACTCCCGGCATCCCGGCGAGCGTGCGCGACAATGCGCCGGCAACCCCCGACACCCTGGTTTTATGTTATGATATCGCAACAAATTAGGCGTGCGTGGCTTTTGGCGTCCCACAGGCTCCCGTAAAATCGTCGAGTCGAATGGGCGGCCATTGGTCACGGTGCAGCCGCGCCATGGGGTAGCGCCCTTGCGAGTCTTTCCAGGTCGCGGGGGCATCCACGGAGAGGATATCCGGGACTGTCCGCCGCGCTGACGAGGGGTCGCACTGGTCGGTCCGCTCCAGGTCGGGCGGCGGAGAGTCCTGAAGCGCTTTGCCGGACGGCGTTCGGTGCCGGGGCGTACGGCCCCGTGAGGGCCGCTGTACGAGCGGGTTTGTGGCGGAGAGCGGCACCGCTTCATCCCGGCCGGGGTCGGGTTGGTCCGTGGCGGCTCGTCGCGCCGTGGCGACCACCGCCGCGAAGTCTTTCGCGATGCCGCGGAGATAGGGACGAACCAGAAGGAGAAGCAGCGGCGTCAAGCCCCATCGGCTTCCGGCGGCCCTAGCGATGTCCTCAATCAAAGCTTCGATAATCACGGCGAATCGCGCCGCGAGGTCGGGGCCGGGCGCAGCAGGGGTGGGGGAAACGGTCACAAGTCGTGAAATGACACAGACCGAACGGTTTGCCAAGAAGAATCTGCCGCGGCCCGCGGCCGCAGATGAGCGCGTGCGGCGTCGCGCCATCCCGTCGCGCGGCACGTCCGCGAGCGCTTCATGGCCGGCTGGCCATGCGGGGCACGGGCATGTCGCCCGCGTCGTTCGGATCGTCGAGATCGCGCCCGCGCGGCTCCGGCATGCGCAACGTCGTCAGCACCGAAACAAGGCTGAGAAGGGCCACATAGGCGGCGAGCGGGATCCAGGCCAGCAGCGCCGCGTCCTTCGTGCCGCCGTAGATCGATTGCGTCCGCGCGATGATGAAAGCGCCGACCAGCGGGGCGATGCCGCCCGCGATCACTGCCGAAATCTCCCGTCCCACGGCGACGCCGATGTAGCGGTGAGTGGAGCCGAACAGTTCCGGTAGCAGCGCGCCTTGCGTGGCGAACATGCCCCAGACCGCCACCAGGATGACAGAGATGGCGATGACGCTGCGGGTCGCGTCGCCCTGGCTCAGCACCCACCAGGTTGGAAAGGCGGCGAAGAGCTGAAAAAGCGCGAAGCCACGATAGACCGGCACCCGGCCGACACGGTCGGAGAGCAGGCCGGTGAGCGGCACGACGACCGCGCCCGTCAGACCGGCCACGAGCAGCGCCACCGTGCCCACCTGGCTCGAAAGACCAGCGACGCCCACCATGAAGCTGATCGCGAGTGACTGGTGGATCGACGAGCTGCCGTTTTCCGCCATGCGCAGGCCGACCACGGTCAACACGGTGCGGCGGGAACCGGCCAGCAGCACCGCAAGCGGGTTCCGCGTCACCTGCTCGCGCGCCTTGAGCTTGGAGAAGGTCGGCGACTCTTTCAGCTTCACGCGGATCCAGAGCGCCACGCCGATGATGACGATGCTGAGCAGGAACGGCACGCGCCACAGCCAGGTGTCCGCCGGATTGTCGATCCGGCGCAGGACGAGAAAATAGACCATGGCGGCGAGCACGGTGCCGAGCTGGATGCCCATGAACGGCAGCGCGGCGAACCATCCGCGGCGCTTGGCCGGCGCGTATTCGGCCATGAGCACGGCGGCCCCGGCCTGCTCCGCCCCCGCGCCCAGGCCTTGCAGCAGGCGGCAGAGGATCAGCAGCACCGGCGCCCAGATGCCCGCGGTGGCATAGGTGGGCAGCAGGCCGATGGCGGTGCTGGCCACGCCCATCAACAGGATGGTGGCGGTCAGCACGAACTTGCGGCCGAGTCGGTCACCGTAGATGCCGAGAATGACGCCCCCGACAGGCCGCACCGCGAAACCCAGGAAATACGTGCCGAAACTGGCGATCATGCCCGTCGTCGGATCGGCCGAGGCGAAGAACAGCGGGCCGAAGATGAGAGCGGAAGCCAAGTTATAAAGCGCGAAATCATAATACTCGAGCGCGCTTCCCAGCGAAGCCGCCCAGGCCGCTCTGTACAGATCGGCGGAGCTGATTTCGGGCCCGACGATGTCGGGCGAGCCCGGGTCGATGCTCTGCAAGCCGGCCATGACGCGTCCTTCTTTCCAGACGATTGCGATGGGCGAACCCCGCCACGCGAGGGGTGTCGCCAGACTCGGGCGGTCTCGCTTTGGGCGGTACCCGACATCACTCGATCACGATATCCACGGCGCCGACGCCGCGAAAATCAGCGCGCGCAGTGACGGGGATTCGCGCGAAGATCGTGCCGGTGCACGATCCGGTCGTGACGGCGTGGCCGGCGCGGAGGCCGCCGAGGGGCACGGCGCCGATGTTGGCCAGCCAGACAAGCAGACGGATCGGATCGCCAGCGGAATTGCCGCCGATGCCTTGATGGGCGACGTCGCCGCTCAGCCGAAGGCTCACGGGCTGTCGCACGGCATCGACGCCCCGCCAGTCAGCTAACGCCGGACCGATCGCCAGTGCCCCGTGATTCTGCTGGTCAGCCCGCTGGCTGAACGAATCCGCCTCCCCGAATACGGTGAACCGTGTGTCCACGATTTCGATGGCGGGGTGGATGGCCACCACGGCATCCATGACCTCGCTTTCGGTGTAGAGGCTGTCGCGCGGCGGCAGGTCGCGGCCGAAGCGGTAGACCAACTCGGCCTCGACGCCGACGAGGTGAAACAGGACGGCCGGAAGGTGGCGATCCTCGAAGAACGTCGAAGCGTGGATCGGTGCCCGGAACGGTTCCGCCGTCGCCGAGGCCGCGCCGACCTTCCAGCCCGTGATCGGCCCCGCACTGAGGGCCACACGGTCTTGGATCGCATAGGCCTGCGCCGCGTTCGATGGCGCGCCGGGCAGGCGCGCCAGCCATCGGCGGGTCCTCCTGGCTTCGGCCAGAGCGTCCGCAGCCGGCTCGGGGTCGAACTCGGACATCCGCCGCTTCCTCATGCATGCCCGTCCGTTTCACACCGGATCGGTCGCCTCACGATGATCCTGACATCGCTTCGAGATGTTCGGTCAATCAACAAGCCGCGCGCGTCCGTCGTGGTGGAGCGGCACATCCTGGTCGTGCGCCGATCCCCGGCTCGGGACGGGCTTGCACGTGCCGAACCGTTCGGACCACGCTGCGGCGGCAGCGGGGACGCAGGAATGGGGTTCAGGCACGCGATCGGCGCGACGACGTATGTCTTCTCGGATCTGCGCGATCTCCTGGCCCGCGCGACCCCGGTTCGGTCGGGCGACCAGCTCGCGGGGATCGCGGCCGCCTCGGCCGAGGAGCGGGTGGCCGCCCGGCATGCCTTGGCCGATCTGCCGCTCTCGACCTTCCTCGACGAGGCCGTCGTGCCCTACGAGGACGACGAAGTGACGCGGCTGCTTGTCGACGGCCACGACCCCGCCGCGTTCGGCGCGGTGCGTCAACTGACGGTCGGCGGATTTCGCGACTGGCTGCTGTCGGACGCCGCCACCGAGGCGAGCCTGGCCGCACTGGCGCGTGGGTTGCTGCCGGAGATGGCCGCCGCCGTCAGCAAGCTGATGCGCAACCAGGATCTGATCCTCGCCGCGCGAAAATGCCGGGTGACGACGAAATTCCGGAACACGATCGGCCTGCCGGGCACGATGGCGGTGCGGCTGCAGCCCAACCACCCGTTCGACGACGCGAAGGGGATCGCCGCCTCGATCCTGGACGGCCTGATGTACGGCAGCGGCGACGCGGTGATCGGCATCAATCCGGCGACCGATTCGCCGGCGGCGATCGCCCGCCTGCTGCGCATGCTGGACGAGATCATTTCTCGCCTGGAGATCCCGACCCAGTCCTGCGTGCTGACCCACGTCACTACGGCCATGGAGCTGATGGACCAGGGCGTGCCCACCGACCTGGTGTTCCAGTCCATCGCCGGATCCCAGGCGGCCAACGCGAGTTTCGGCGTGACCTTGTCGCTGCTGCGCGAGGCGAGCGACGCGGCGGCGGCACTCGGGCGCGGCACGGTCGGCGACAACGCGATGTATTTCGAGACCGGACAGGGATCCGCCCTGTCGGCCAACGCGCATCACGGCGTCGATCAGCAGACGATGGAGGCGCGGGCGTATGGCGTGGCGCGCGCGTTCCGGCCGCTGCTGGTCAACACGGTGGTCGGCTTCATCGGCCCGGAGTATCTGTATGACGGCAAGCAGATCATCCGGGCCGCGCTCGAGGATCATTTCTGCGGCAAGCTGCTCGGCCTGCCGCTCGGCGTCGACGTCTGCTACACGAACCATGCCGAGGCGGACCAGGACGACATGGACACCTGCCTGACGTTGCTGGCGGCGGCGGGGGTGACGTTCGTGATGGGCGTGCCGGGGGCGGACGACGTGATGCTGGGATACCAATCCACATCGTTTCATGACGCGCTGTATGTCCGGGAGATCTTCGGGCTGCGGCGAGCGCCGGAGTTCGAGGCGTGGCTGCAACGGATGGACATTTCGCGCGCTGACGGGCGGCTCATCCCACCCTCGGCGTCGCATCGGCTCATCGCGGCGATGGTGGCGTGACGCACGCCGTCGATCCCTGGGGTCAGGTCCGCCGCCTGACGCCGGCGCGGGTGGCGCTGGGGCGAAGCGGCGTCAGCCTGCCGACGCACCAGGTTCTCGCGCTGTCGTTCGCGCACGCCCGCGCGCGCGACGCGGTGCATCGCCCGCTCGACGTGGCGGCCCTTCTCGCCGCGGTGCCCGACGCAAGGGTGGTGGCGAGCGAAGCGCCGGATCGCGCGACCTATCTTCGCCGGCCCGATCTAGGACGACGGCTCGGGCGGGCGGCGCTGGACGGCGTGACCGGCGAGATCGCGATCGTGCTGGCCGACGGGCTGTCGCCGGCCGCCGTCGAGGCGAGCGGTCCGGCGGTTTGGGCGAGCCTGCGCCCGCTGCTTGAGGCGGCGGGATTCGTCGTCGCGGCCCCGGTCATCGCGACGCAGGCGCGGGTGGCGCTCGGCGATCATGTGACGGCCGCGGTCGGCGCCCGCGCGGTGGTCGTGCTGATCGGCGAGCGGCCCGGCCTGTCGGTGCCGGCCAGCCTCGGCGCTTATCTGACCTGGGCGCCGACGCCGGGCGTGACCACCGACGCTGACCGCAACTGCATCTCCAACATCCAGCCGGACGGCCTTTCGCCAGGCGAGGCCGCCCGCCGCATCGCCTGGCTGCTGCTGGCGGCGCGCGCCGCCGGGCGGTCCGGAGTCTTCTTGAAGGACGACAGCGACGGCGGCGCGCTGCCGGCGCCGGAGCCGCGCGGGGTTTTGGCGTGACGTGGCGGCCGGCGGAGTTCTACCCCGATCCCGCCGTGCACATCCTCCATCCGAGCTTCGGGAAATACCGGCTGCCGCTCGCGGCGGTGGAGCGGCTGGCGACCGGGATGCGCTGGGCGGAGGGGCCGGTGTGGTTCGGCGACGCGCGGTGCCTGTTGTGGAGCGACATTCCGAACGACCGCGTCATGCGCTGGGACGAGGAGACGGGGGCCGTCAGCGTCTTCCGCCGCCCCTCGCACTTCGCCAACGGCCATACGCGCGACCGGCAGGGACGGCTGGTTTCCTGCGAGCATGGCGGACGGCGCGTCACCCGCACCGAATATGACGGCCGGATCACCGTGCTGATCGACCGGTTCGAAGGCAAGCGCCTGAATTCGCCCAATGATGTGGTCGTGGCGCGCGACGGGAGCATCTGGTTTACCGACCCGCCCTTCGGTCTGTTGGGCGACTATGAGGGCGAGCGCGCGGAGCAGGAATTGCCGGCCAATCTGTATCGGCTCGATCCTGCCACCGGCGAGGCCAGGGTCATGGATGGCGAGATCGCCGGGCCAAACGGACTCGCCTTCTCGCCCGACGAACGAACGCTGTATGTCGTCGAGAGCCGGTCCGCGCCGCGCCGCATCCTCGCCTATGACGTGATCGATGGCGGCGTGTCGCTGGTACGGCGGCGGACCCTGATCGACGCCGGCGAGGGTGGCACGCCGGACGGATTTCGCGTCGACGAGGATGGCAATCTGTGGTGCGGTTGGGGCATGGGGCGGCCGGAGTTGGACGGCGTGATGGTCTTCTCGCCCGAGGGGGAGGCGATCGGCCGCATCGCCCTGCCGGAACGCTGCGCGAACGTGTGTTTCGGCGGGCGGCGGCGCAACCGGCTGTTCATGGCGGCGAGCCAGTCCGTCTATGCGCTGTATGTGAATACACGGGGCAGCGGGTGATGTTTCGCATCCTCGTCGCATTGGTCTGCATGATGGGGTTCGCCCGCGCGGACTCATGGTCGCGGCCGCCGTTGGACCGCTACGAGGGCCGCACGATCGTCACCGGGACGGACATGCGCAGCCGCCCGGCAGGAATGGCCGCCTGTCTGGCCGACGTGCTGGCAAAAGTGTCGGGCGACGCCTCCATCCTCGAGGACCCGCGCGTGTCCTCGTTGCACGCGGACAGGTTGGCCGCCGACTACGACTATGTCGATCGGATGGGCGGGCTGCCGCACCGCGACGAGGAAGGCAGCTCCGACCGGCCGTTCTGGCTGACCGTCCGTTTCGATCCCGCGCGTCTAGACGCGGCGCTGCGCGAGCTGGGCCGCGCGCCGCACGAGGGGCCGCGTCCGACGGTCGTGCCGTTGGTCACGGTGCGCGGGCCGGTGCTGCTGTTCGTGCTGGCGGCCGACGGGGCGCGTGGCGCGGACCATCGCGCGGCGTTTGCGGCGGCGTCGGATCGGGTGGGCATGCCATTGCGAATTCCGTCGGCCGCCGAGGCGGCGCAGGGCCTCGCGGAGGGCTCGGACGTGATGCCGCTGCATGGCGAGTTGGGCTGGAGCGATGCCGAGCATGGCTGGATCGCCGACTGGGATGCGGCGTGGCAGGGCGAGTCGCGGCGCTGGCAGGCGCGCGGGGTGTCGTTCGACGAGGCGTATCGAGTGGGGCTTCGCGGCGCTTTGGGATTGGTTTCGGGTCATCCGATGGGAGACGCGCGCCATTGATCGCCGTCTCCCCGCCATGCCAATGCTTGGCCGTGCCGACGAAACTCTCCATCCGCGTGGATCTAGATTCCGGTGCCCGCATCGGGCCTGGCAAAGTACGGCTGCTGGAGGAGATCGCGCGCACCGGCTCCATCTCAGCCGCCGGCCGGGCGCTAAAAATGAGCTACCGCCGCGCCTGGGAACTGGTCGAGGATCTCAACCGCGCGACCGGCGCGAAGCTGGTCACCACCGCGGCGGGCGGGCCCGGCGGGGGCGGGACGCGGCTGACGCCGGCCGGCCAGGAGGTCGTCGCGAGCTACCGCGCGCTCGAAAAGGCCGCCGCCGAGGCGGGCAGTGGGGCGCTGGCGCGGCTGACGCGGCAAGACGGCGGACCCGAATGACGCGGACCTACGACGACCTGCTCAGCGACCTGGCCGGGCTGTTCGAGGGCGAGCGTGACGCGACGGCGAACGCGGCCAACTGCGCCGCCGCGATCTTTGCTCATCTGCCGGATCTGAACTGGGCGGGATTCTATATGCTGCGCGAAGGCGGGCTGGTGCTCGGGCCGTTCCAGGGCCGGCCCGCGACCACCCGCATCGCGCTGGACCGCGGCGTCTGCGGCGCCGCCGCGACGCGGCGTCGGACGATCGTGGTGCCCGACGTGCACGATTTCCCTGGCCACATCGCCTGCGACAGCGCGTCCAACAGCGAAATCGTCGTGCCCCTGCTGCGTGACCTGGCGCTGCTCGGGGTGCTCGACCTCGACAGCCCGCGCCTCGATCGCTTCGGCGAAGACGATCGCCGCGGGCTGGAGGCCGTGGCCGCCGCCTGGGTCGCCGCGTGCGACTGATCGCCCGGCGGCTGGACGCGGCCGGGTTCGCCCCGTTCGGACTGCTCACCCCGCGGCCGGCCGCCAATGGCGCGACGATCGTGGCCCCGACGCCGGCCACCAACCTGCGGCCCGGCATCGCCACCCCATCCTTGGCCTGGTTCGCGGCCCCCGCCACCGCCTGGCCGGTCGCGGCGCGGGTGATGGAGCGGCACCGCTTCTCCTCGCAGACGTTCATCCCGTGCGGCGACGCCGGCTGGCTGATTTTCGTGGCACCGCACCGCGCGGCCGGCGGTCCGGACCTGGCTCGGGCGGCGGCGTTCGTGGCCGACGGGCAGCATGCCGTGACGTTGCATGCCGACACATGGCATCACCCCCTGACCGCGCTCGCCGCGGCGACCTTCGCGGTGTTGACCTGTCTCGCCGGCGACGCCGACGACGAGGAGTTCCGCGATCTGCCCGAGCCGGTGGATATCCGCGCCGGCTGAGGCTGGCGGCGCGACCGGTTCGCCCGCCCGCTAACCCGACCTTCATGCCGATCCCGTGGAATGGCGACAGCGCCGGAAAAGGGTCCGCGCTCGTGCGGGAACAGCGATGACCAAGCCCACCGCGCCGATCGGCCTCTCCCGCCGCAACGCCGCCCCCCTACCTCCGCCCGCCCCGTCGGCAGGCCCGCGTCTCGACCCGATGAAGGACGCCCTACTGGGCAGCCGGCATCGGTGGCGCGAGTTGGTGCTGCTTGGGGCCGACCTCGCATTCGAGACGGATCGGCGCGGGCGGTTCTGCCTTCTGGCACCGGATATCGTGCTCGGATGGTCTGCGGATCAGCTGCTCGGCCGCCCAGCCGGCATGCTGCTGGCCGAGCCTGAGACCGCCACGGGCTTCAATCCTTTCCGTCCGATCGCCCAAGCGCGCGGCCGGCGCGCCTGGCTGCGGCGCGGCGACGGGTCGACCGCGTGCCTGTCCTTTGCCACCGCGCCGATCCGCGATGCGCGCGGCCGGCTGCTTGGCGCGCGCGGCGTCGCGCAGGACGTGACGGAGGAGGATTGCGGTGACGACGCCCGCGCGGCGAGCCTGCGCCGCAGCGAGGTGATCGACCACATTCTGTGGCGGATGCGCCAGGAGGTCATGGCGCCGCGCATGATGCAGGCGGCGCTGCAGGCGCTCGGCGGTGCGCTCGGGGCGGAGGGTCTGGCCGTGCTCGAGCAGCCCGACGACGTCCCCATTCTGCGTCATCAGGTCGGCCACGGTCCGGCCGCGATGGCTGAAGCCGCGCGCGATCTGTTGGTCGCCAGCGACGACGCGGCGCCAGCCCAAGGCGTCGGGCCCGACGGACGATTGATCCTGGCCTGCGGCTGCGAGACCCGGTTCGGCCAACGCGCGGCCTTGGCGCTCTGGCGGGAGCCGGGGGGCAGGGCGTGGGATCGCGACGACCTGACGCTCGTGACCTCCGCCTCCGGCATCGCTCGGGTCATCCTGGAGCACGACTCGATCCAGCAGGAAATGGCGCGGCAGGCGCGCACCGATCCGCTGACGGGCTTGTTGAACCGGCGGGCATTTTTCGAGGAGGTGACGCGCCGCATCGACCGGCTCGACCGCGACGGCCTGCCCGGCACGCTGATGTTCGTCGACCTCGATTACTTCAAGCGGATCAACGACGCGCTCGGTCATGACGCGGGCGACGAAGCGCTATGCCGGATCGCCAATCTGCTGCGCGCCGCGGTGCGCGGCATCGATCTCGTCGCGCGGTTCGGCGGCGATGAGTTCGCCGTGTGGCTCGACGGGATGGAGGAACTGAGCGCATCCGAACGTGCCGAGATGCTGCGCGTCGAGTCGCCCAACGTCACCGCTGGACTGGCCGCCCCGCCGGCCGGCGTGGCGCCGCTGCCTCCTTTGACCCTGTCGATCGGCATCGCCACGCGCTGGCCCGGCCGCGGCGAGGATCTCGACTCTCTTATCCATCGGGCGGACCAAGTCATGTACGACGTGAAGCGCTCCGGGCGAGGCCAATGGCGCGTCTCGCAAGTGGAAGCGTGGTAGGCCGCGATGACGCTTGCGGCACGGAGCAATACGTCGTCCGCCCCGCCGTCGTGCGCGGGCGACGAGGACGCGTGTGTCCGCCTCGCGGCCAGCCCGGACACCAGCGCCGAGACGCTGCGTAGCCTCGCCGCCGACGGGCGGGTCACGGTTCGGGCGGCCGTGGCGCTCAACCCATCGGCACCCGACGGCGTGGATGCCCGGCTGGCCGGCGATTCCGACATGCGGGTGCGGCAGCTTCTGGGCCACAAGCTCGCGCTGCTGATCCCAGGGATGAGCAGCAGCGGCCAGATCAAGCTGCGCCAGCAGGCCATGGCGACGTTGCGGGTGCTGGTCGAGGACGAGGCCGAGCGGGTGCGCCGGGCAATCGCCGAGCTGGTCAAGGACATGCCGCAAGCGCCACGCGACCTGATCCTGCGGCTCGCGCGCGACGCCGCGGTTCCGGTCAGCGAGCCGGTGCTGCGACTGTCGCCTGTGCTCACCTCGACCGATCTTTTGGCGCTGCTGGCCCGTCCGCCGACACCGGTCGCGGCAGCGGCCATCGCCTCCCGCTCCGGCCTGCCGTCCGACGTGGCCGGCGCGATCGCCGAGGGCGCCGACACCGAAGCGATCCGCGTGCTGCTGGAGAACGGCTCCGCGCAATTGCAGGAAGCAGCGCTGGACGCGCTGGCCGTCCGCGCCGCCGGGCAGGAGAGCTGGCACGAGCCGATGGTCCGCCGCCCCAAGCTGTCGGGCCGCGCCGCGACCGCGCTGTCGGAGGTCGTCACGACGCATCTTCTGGCGGTGCTGGCCGCGCGCGCCGATTTGCCGGCCGACATCACGCGCGACCTCAAGCAGCGTCTGGCCGATCGGGAAACGGTCCCGGCCCGCCGCGCCGAGACCGGCGCGGAGGAGGCGTTGTCGCAGGCGCGGGCCCTGCAAGTCGCGGGCAAATTGGACGAGGCGGCGATCCGGGTCGCGGCCGGGCACGGCGATGCCCGGCTCTGCGCGGCGATGCTGGCGGTGGCCGCCGAGGTTCCCGTGGCGGTCGTGGACCGCGCCGCCAGCCTGCGCAGTGCCAAGGGCATGGTCAGCCTGGTGTGGCTCGCGCAGTTCTCGATGGAGACGGCGGTGGTGCTGCAATCCCTGGTCGGGCGGATCGCGCCCGGCGCGGTGCTGCGCAGCCTCGACGGCATCGACTTCCCGCTCACCGTCGAGGAGATGCGCTGGCAGATCGACCTGCTGCGGCAGATGGGGCGGTAGAGCGCCGGGCGCGGCGGCATGCGGCGAGAACGCCCAGCAGCGCGGCACCGAGGATTCCGAGGCTGGACGGCTCTGGCACTGCCTGAATGTTGGAAAAGGCGAAGATCAGGTCGTTGTAGTCATAATCGCCGAGCCGCCGATCCTCGAAGCCGACGAAGGTCACGTTCGGACCCAGATCGCTGATGGCCGCGTTGGCCGCGGCCGAGAACGTCACTCCGAAATCGGCGGCGCTCCGGCCGTACCGCGCATGCATCCGACCGTCGCCGCCAAAGCCCGTATCCGCCTCGTCATTGAGGAACGACACACCGGTCGTGAGGTCGTCGAGCCGGAACTGCATGGTCCCGAACGCCGACCCCAAGGTCACGGTCGCCCCCGGCGCGTCGCGTTGATTGTTGAACAGCACACCGCTCTGCCCGACCTGTCGCAATTCGCTGGTGTCGGCGGCGTCCTTGAACGCGAACACGACTTTGACGAGTCCGCTGCCGCCGAGCCCGGGGTTCGCCCAACCAGGGCCGACCACCGCGAGCGAGAGGAGGGCGGCGAGGAGAACTGTCTTCATGGCGCCTGGCTCCGTCTGTGTCAAATAAGACAAATGTCTCACTCACAGATACAAAGCAACAAAAGGGCCAAGTTGGAATATCGATCCTTTTCAGGGGCGCACATGATTCCTTCTGCGGGAGTGTAAAGGCCGCCGACGCCGCGCGGCCTCGGGTCAAGCCAGCTCGGCGCACCGAGAACGGGTCGATCGCATAGTCGTGCGTCTCCCCGAAAAAGCCTGGCTGCGCCCGCACCCGACCGAACCACGCGCTCAGGTGCGCGAAGCGCTCCAGGGGCGGCAGGCCGGCCTCGGCCGCGCGATGCACGTAGGCGAACACTGCGATATCGGCGATCGAGTAGGTGCCGTTGGCGAGAAATGGCATCGTCGCCAGGACCCGGTCGAGAATGCCGAGGACCTTCTCGGATCCGGCGCGCTTGGCCTCGAGCAGGGCGGGCGGCCGGGCGGACGCCTTGCCTGTCATGACCCAGTGGCGCAGCGTCGCCACCGTCGACTGCACGTAGTCGGCCTCGAAGCTCAGCCATTGCTGGACCTTGGCCGCCGCGAACGGGTCGTCGGGCAGGAACACGGTGCCGCCGGCGAGAAACCACAGGACCGCGTTGGATTCCGCCAAGCTGCGGCCATCGTCGAACCGGATCGCCGAGACCGCTCCAGTGGGGTTGATGGCCAGGTAGTCGGGCCGTTGGCCCTCGCCCTCGAAGATGCTGATGAACTCTGTTCGGTACGGTGTGCCGAGATGGCTCAGCAGGCAGCGCACCTTCCAGGCGTTCATCGAGGGGAGGTAGTCGAACAGGGTCAGCATCGCGTAGCTCCGGGGTAGCAGTCCCTGGTGCTCGCATGCCGGACGGCGGTGGACGCTCCGATTATTGCCGCGGCATCAGAAGGAAGCGGACGGGGCGGTCGGGCTGCGTGGTGACCAGGCCACGCGGGCGGACATCCTGGCCGCCCAATAGCTCAAGACGGAAGGATTTCAGCAGGCGCGCGAGCACGAGCACCGCCTCGGTCAGCGCGAATTGCGCGCCCACGCAGATGCGTGGGCCGGCTCCGAACGGGAGGTAGACGCTGCGGTCCGGCGGTATCGCGTCCGGCATGAAGCGTTCAGGATCGAAGCGTTCCGGGTCCCGCCACAGCTTGCGGTGGCGATGCAGCACCCACGGCGCGATGCTGACCACCGTGCCCGGCGCCACGTCGATGCCAGCCACCACGTCATGCCCGAGAGCCTCGCGGACGATCAGGAAGGCCGGAGGATAGAGGCGTAGCGCCTCGTCGACGTGGGCGCGCACGCGCGGCATCTTTTGCAGCGTCTCTGCCGCGTGCGTCGCGGAGAGATCGACGTCGGCCACCTC
>CBDFGB010000017.1:0-93208 GCA_965246915.1 Acetobacteraceae bacterium | reverse complement strand
GGCGCGGCGCGTGCTCGGCCAGCGCCATTACGACGTGCAGATGATCGGCGGCATCGTGCTCCACCGCGGCGAGATCGCCGAGATGCGCACCGGCGAGGGCAAGACCCTCGTCGCCACGCTCGCCGTCTATCTGAATGCGCTGGCGGGCAACGGCGTCCACGTCGTCACGGTCAACGACTATCTCGCGCGGCGCGATGCCGAGTGGATGGGGCAGGTCTACCGCTTCCTGGGGCTGACGGTCGGCGTGATCGTCCCCAATCTCTCCGACGAGCAGCGCCGCGACGCCTATAATGCCGACATCACCTACGGCACGAACAACGAGTTCGGCTTCGATTACCTGCGCGACAACATGAAATACGATCGCGCGCAGATGACGCAGCGCCCCTTCGCCTATGCGGTGGTGGACGAGGTCGATTCGGTGCTGATCGACGAGGCGCGTACCCCGCTCATCATCTCCGGCCCGACCGAGGACAAGTCCGAGCTGTACAAGCTGGTCGATGCGGTCGTGAAGCTGATCGACAAGGGCGATTACGAGCATGACGAGAAGCAGAAATCGGTGATCCTCACCGAGGACGGCACCGAGCGGATCGAGCGCGCGCTGGAGGCGGCGGGGCTGCTGGAGGGCGCCAACCTCTATGATTTCGAGAATACGCAGGTCGTCCATCACCTCAACCAGGCGTTGCGCGCCAACGTCGCGTTCAAGCTCGACACCGACTATATCGTAAAGGACGGCAAGGTCGTCATCATCGACGAATTCACCGGGCGCATGATGGACGGGCGCCGCTGGTCCGACGGGCTGCACCAGGCGGTGGAAGCCAAGGAAGGCGTGAATATCGAGCCCGAGAACCAGACGATGGCCTCCATCACCTTCCAGAATTATTTCCGCATGTATCCCAAGATCGGCGGCATGACCGGCACAGCCGCCACAGAAGCGCACGAATTCTTTCAGATCTACAAGATGAACGTCGTCACCATCCCGACGAACGTGGAGATATTGCGCGTCGACGAGACCGACGAATTCTACAAGAACATGGGCGACAAGTTCGCCGCCATCGCCAAATCGGTGAAGGGCAAGCAGGAAACCGGCCAGCCGGTGCTGGTCGGCACGGTCTCGATCGAGAAATCCGAGCTCCTCAGCGAATATTTCACGCGCGAGGGCGTGAAGCATAACGTGCTCAATGCGCGCTATCACGAGCATGAGGCGCACATCGTCGCACAGGCCGGCCGGCTCAATGCCGTCACGATCGCGACCAACATGGCGGGCCGCGGCACCGACATCCAGCTCGGCGGCAATCTCGAACTGCGCCTGGTCGACGAGCATGGCGATCTCGAAATGGGGACGCCCGAATTCGATGCCGCCGCCGAACGCATCAAGGCCGAGATCGTCGCCGAGAAGGAAGCGGTGCTCGCTGCCGGCGGGCTGTTCGTGCTGGGCACCGAGCGCCACGAGAGCCGCCGCATCGACAACCAGCTGCGCGGCCGCGCCGGGCGCCAGGGCGATCCGGGGCTCAGCCGCTTCTACCTGAGCCTCGACGACGACCTGCTCCGCATCTTCGGATCGGAGACGTTGTTCGCGCGCATGATGAACAAGAGCCTGGAAGATGGCGAGGCGATCGTCAGTCCGATGCTCAGCCGCGCGATCCAGACCGCGCAGACCAAGGTCGAGGCGCGCAATTACGACATCCGCAAGCAGGTCGTCGAATATGACGACGTGATGAACGACCAGCGCAAGGTGGTCTACGAGCAGCGCGCGGACATCATGGATGCGGACGCGGTGGACGATGTCGTCGCCGACATGCGCGCCGAGACGGTCAATGCGCTCGTCGGCGCCGCCTGCCCGCCGGGCTCCTATCCCGAGCAGTGGAACGTGGATGCGCTGAAGGCGGGGGTCACCGACGTGCTCGGGCTGGAGGCGCCGATCGACGACTGGCTCAAGGAATCGATGGTCGAGCCCGAGCTCATCACCACGCGCCTCCAGGAGATGAGCGACGCGCAGATGGGCGAGAAGGTCGAGCAGATCGGCCAGTCCAGCTGGGCGGGCTACGAGAAGAGCGTGCTGCTGGAGCTGCTCGACCATCACTGGAAGGATCACCTCTCGACGCTCGATGCGCTGCGCCAGGTGATCCACCTGCGCTCCTACGCGCAGAAGACCCCGATCAACGAATATAAGCAGGAGGCGTTCGCGCTGTTCGAGCGCATGCTGACCTCGATCCGCGAGGATGTGACGCGCACGCTCGCCAACGTGCGCTTCGAGGTGCGCCCGCCGATGCCGCAGCTGCCGCCGATGCCGAATTTCGTTACGACCCACATCGATCCGCTGACCGGGCTGGACGATACCTACGATCGCGACGCGGCGAGCATGGGGCTGGTCTCGACGCGCCTGCCCCCGCTCCAGATGGCGCCGCCGATGATGCCCGTCGATCTGGGCGAGGATCCGGCGGAATGGGCCGGCAAGGTCAGCCGCAACAGCCCGTGCCCGTGCGGATCGGGCAACAAGTACAAGCACTGCCACGGGCAGCTTTGAGGGAGGCGAAAGACCCTTTTTCACCCGTTCGTGCTGCGTGAAGTCGAAGCATGTGCCCCAGCGGATAACGCTTGCGGCACGCCCTTCGATGTCGCTCAGGGCGAACGGGGGAAGCGCCAAAGCTGGATGACGTAAGGTCGGATCGACCAACCACCGTCCGCGCTGAGCGTGTAGAAGCGTCGCCCTGTTCTTCGAACGACTTCGGAAGAACGATGCTTCGACAAGCTCGGCACGGGCGGATAAGGGTCCCGTCATCACGCTCGGATGGAAGGAGGGGTCGGGCGCGGCGGATCGGGCCGCCCGCCCGTCGGCGTCAATCCCGATCCTGTTACCGGCGGGTCACCCCAGCCGCTTGAACGGCTTCAGCGCGTAGACGATGTAGCCCACCGTGCCGCCCAGCACGAGGATCGCCAGCGCATCGTGATAGGGAATGTCGCCGCTCTTGTTGTTGCCGAGATAATTGGCGAGCGCGCAGCCGATCGAGGCGACCAGATATTGCCAGATCGAATCCTGGGGCTCCCCCTCGGTGGACGAGCGCTGCAGGAACAGCACGATCAGGCCGGCGAACACCGCGACCGTCACCCAATCGTAGATCGTTTCCACGCACCCTCCAGAATTCAGACGTGGGGGATGCCACGCAAACCTGCCCGCACGCAATGGCAGAAACGGGTTACCGCATGGTTGCGACCGTCCGTCGCGTAGGGCAAGCTGCCCGTTCAGCCTGGGGGACCGTGCCGCGTGGACATCGCGATCGAGGAAACGTCACGCGATCGCGGGCTGGTGCGCAGCGTCGGGCTGTGGCCGTTCACGGGCAGCATCGTCAACGGCGTGGTCGGCGCGGGCATCTTCGCCTTGCCCGCGGCGATGGCGGCGGCGGCGGGGAGCTATGCGCTCTACGCCTATCTGGCCTGCGCGATCGCGATGGGCGCGGTGGTGATCTGCTTCGCCGAGGGCGGCAGCCGCGTGCCCACCTCCGGCGGGGCCTATGGCACGGTCGAGGCGGCGTTGGGCCCGATGGCGGGGTTCCTGACCGGCTTCTACCTGTGGATCGCGAGCGTGCTGGCCTGCGGCGGCATCGCGGCGGCCTTGTGCGAGGCGCTGGCGAGCTTCCAGCCCGCCTTGGGGGCGACGGGGCCGCGCCTCGCGATCCTCGCGATCGTGTTCGGTGGGATCGGCCTCCTCAACGTGCGCGGCACCGGCAAGGCGGCGACGGTGATCGCGTGGAGCACCGCGGTGAAGCTGGTGCCGCTGCTGCTCTTCGTGGGGCTCGGCGCGGTGTGGATCGCGATGGGGCGGGCCGTGCCGCAAGGCCCGATCGTGCCGGTGCCGGGCGGGCGCTTCGCCGATGCGATGATCCTGGCCCTGTTCGCCTTCTGCGGGATGGAGACGCCGCTGGCGGCGAGCGGCGAGGTGCGCGAGCCCAGCCGCATCGTGCCGCGCGCGACGATGCTGGCGATGCTGTTCGTGCTGTTGCTCTACGTGGCGATCCAGCTGGTGGCCGAGGGCCTGCTGGGCGGGGCGCTCGCGCGATCGGGCGAGCCGCTTGCGGCGGGCGCGCGCGAGATCAGCCCCGCGCTGGGCCTGCTCGTGCTGGGCGGTGGCGCGCTCTCGCGGCTGGCGTGGATCGGCAGCGACATCCTCGGCGCGCCGCGCGTGCTGTTCGCCTTCGCGCGCGACGGCTGGCTGCCCGCGGCGCTGGGGCGCACGCATCCGCGCTTTGCCACGCCCTTCGTCGCGATCTGGTTCCATACCGGGCTGGCCTTCCTGTTCGCGGCGACGGGCAGCTTCGTGCGGCTGGCGATCTGGTCCACTTTGGGGACGGCGGGGCTGTATTTCCTCGCCTGCCTCGCCGCCCTGCTGCTGCGGCGGCGCGGGGTGGCGCTGCTGGGCACGCCCTTGTCGTTCCGCCTGCTGGCGCCCGCCGCGGTGCTGGGGATGGTGAGCATGGTGGCGCTGGTGGCGCTCGCCAAGCCCGAGGAGATTGCGGGGTTCGTGGGCGTGACGCTGGCGGCCCTGGGGCTGTATCTGGTGATGAAGCGGGTGCGCGTCCGCACTGCATAGGCCGTCGTGCTCCTGCGCAGGCAGGAGCCCAGAGCCGCGGGCGTCGCCGTTCGAAGCCCTGGGCTCCTGCCTGCGCAGGAGCATGAGCGGGGATTACGCCAGGATCTTCGCCAGCCCCCGCGACAGCTGCAAGGCCCCGTTGAGCCCCTTGGCGCCGTCGCCCCATTCGCGCTGGATCACCAGCTTGCTGTCCGGGCGCAGCTTGGCCGTGCCCTTCAGCCGCTCGACATAGGCGAGCAGCCCCGGGAGATCGGGGAACTTGTCCTCGAAGAAGGTGACGAGCGCGCCCTTCGGCCCCACGTCCAGCTTCGCCACCATCGCCTTGCGGCAATTCAGCTTGGCCTCGATCACGGTCAGCAGATTCTGCGTCGCCTCGGGCAGGGGGCCGAAGCGATCGATCATCTCGGCGGCGAAGCTCTCGATCTGCTCCTTGTTCTCCAGCTCGTTCATGCGGCGATACAGCCCCATGCGCAGGTCCAGATCGGGGACATATTCGTCGGGGATCATGATCGGCGCGTCGACCGAGATTTGCGGGCTGAATTCGCGATTGCGCCGCGCGTCGGCCATCCCGCCCGCCTTCGCCTCGACGATCGCCTCTTCCAGCATCGATTGGTAGAGTTCGAAGCCCACCTCCCGGATATGTCCCGATTGCTCGTCGCCGAGCAGGTTGCCCGCGCCGCGAATGTCGAGGTCGTGGCTGGCGAGCTGGAAGCCCGCGCCCAGCGAATCGAGGTTCTGGAGGATGTGCAGCCTCTTCTCCGCGGTCTCGGTCACCTGCCGGTTGGGCGGCGTGGTGAGGAAGGCGTAGGCGCGCGTCTTGCCCCGGCCGACACGCCCGCGCAGCTGGTAGAGCTGTGCCAGCCCGAAGCGATCCGCGCGATGGATGATGAGGGTGTTGGCCGACGGGATGTCGAGCCCGCTTTCGATGATCGTGGTGGAGACGAGCACGTCGAACTTCTTGTCGTAGAAGGCGCTCATCCGCTCCTCCACCTCGGTCGCGGCCATCTGCCCGTGGGCGACGACGTAGCGGATCTCGGGGACCTCCTTGCGCAGATACTCCTTCAGATCGACGATGTCCTTCACCCGCGGCGCCACGAAGAAGCTTTGCCCGCCGCGATAATGTTCGCGCAGCAGCGCCTCGCGGATCACCACCGGATCCCACGGCGCCACATAGGTGCGCACCGCCAGCCGATCGACCGGCGGGGTCTGGATAACCGAAAGCTCGCGCAGGCCCGACATCGCCATCTGCAAGGTGCGCGGGATCGGGGTGGCGGTGAGCGTCAGCACGTGCACGTCGGCCTTCAGGCTCTTCAGCCGTTCCTTGTGGGTCACGCCGAAGCGCTGCTCCTCGTCGACGATCACCAGCCCCAGCCGCTTGAACTCGATCCCCTTGGCCAGCAGCGCGTGGGTGCCGACGACGATATCCACCGTGCCGTCCGCCAGACCTTCCTTGGTCCGCCTCGCCTCGGCGGCGGGCACCAGGCGGGAGAGCCGGCCCATTTCGAGGGGGAAGCCGTGCATCCGCTCGGCGAACGTCGTGTAATGCTGGCGCGCGAGCAAGGTGGTCGGCCCGATCACCGCCACCTGCATCCCCGCCATCGCCGCGACGAACGCCGCGCGCAACGCCACCTCGGTCTTGCCGAAGCCCACGTCGCCGACCACCAGCCGGTCCATCGGCTTGCCCGCCGCCAGATCCTCCAGCGTATCGCCGATCGCGCGATCCTGATCGTCGGTCTCCTCATAGGGAAAGCGATCGACGAAGGCGGCATAGGCGGTATCGGACTGGGCGACATCGGCGGCACGCAGCGCACGTTGCGCGGCGGTCGCGATGAGCTCGCCGGCGATCTCCCGGATGCGCTCCTTCATCCGCGCCTTGCGGTTCTGCCACGCGACCCCGCCGAGCTTGTCGAGCGTCCCGCCCTCCTCGTTGCCGTAGCGCGAAAGGACTTCGAGATTCTCGACCGGCACGTAGAGCTTGTCGCCGCCCGCATATTCCAGCGCGACGCAATCGTGCGGCACCTTCGAGACGGGCACCTGCGTCAGCCCGGCATATTTGCCGATGCCGTGATCGGTGTGGACGACCAGATCGCCGGGCGAGAGCGCGGCGAGTTCGGCCAGGAAGGCGTCGGCGGACTTGCGGCGCTTCTGGCGGCGGATCAGCCGGTCGCCCAACATGTCCTGCTCGGTCAGCAGCGCCACGTCGGGCGTGGTGAAGCCATGGTCGAGCGGTAATATCGCCAGCGCGGTGGTGCCCGGCTTGAAGGCGCGGCCCAGCGCATCGTGCCAATCCTCGGCCAGCATCGCCGAATCGAGGCCATGATCGGCGAGCAGCCCGCGCAGCCGCTCGCGCGCGCCGGTCGAATAGCTCGCCAGCACCACCTTGTGCTTCGATCGGGCGAGGTCGCGGATGTGCGCGACCACCGCTTCGTAAATGTTGCTGCTCGCGGCACGTTCCGGGCCGAAATCGCGCGGGCCTTCCACGCCGAAATCGATGACGCGGGCGCTCTCGTGCTCGTGAAAGGGGGTGGTCACGTGGATCGGGCGATCGGCTACCGCCTGGTCCCACTCCCCGCGTGTCAGGTAGAGCTGCGCGGGTTCGAGCGGGCGATAGCTGCCGAGATCGGTCGAGCGATGCCGTACGCGATTCTCGTGATAATCGCGGATCGCCTCGAAGCGCGCATCGATCGCGCCGTCCGCCCCCGAATCGCGCACCAATATGTCGTCGGGCGAGAGATGGTCGAACAGGGTGGCCAGCCGATCCTCGATCAGCGGCAGCCAATGCTCCATCCCGGCGAGCCTGCGCCCCTCGGACAGCGCCTGATACAGCGGATCGCCCGTCGCGGTGGCGCCGAATTTCTCGCGATAGCGCGTGCGGAAGCGCTTGATGCCCTCCGCATCCAGCAGGAATTCCGATGCGGGCAGCAGGGTGAAACCGTCGATGCTGGCGATCGTGCGCTGGTTCTCGGGATCGAACTGGCGGACGCTCTCGATCTCGTCCCCGAAGAAATCTAGCCGCAGCGCCTGCGCCTCGCCGCTGGGGAACAGATCGACCAGCCCGCCGCGCACCGCATATTCGCCTGCCTCGTGCACGGTATCCGCGCGGACATAGCCATTGGCCTGGAGCAGTTCGGCGAGCGCATCGCGATCGATCCGCTCGCCCGGTGCCAGCGTCGCGGAAAGCTGGCGGACGCGGAACGGGGTTAGCGTGCGCTGGGTGGCGGCATTGACGGTGGTGACGACCAGCTGCGGCCGGGCCGATTTCGCCTGGAGCGCGGCGAGCCCCGCCAGCCGCTCCGACGTGGAACGCAGCGAGGGCGAGGCGCGATCATAGGGCAGCACGTCCCACGCGGGGAAGGCGAGGATATCGAGCTCGGGCGCGAAATAGCGCGCGCCGTCCGCCACCGCGCGCATCGCGGCTTCGTCGGGCGCGAAGAAGATGGCGCGGCCGCCTTCGGCGCGGCCTGCGGCCTTGCCCGGGACAGGTTTGGCCGCGCGCGCGAAATCCGCCATCAGCCACGGCAGGAACCCCGTGGGCACGCCGGCCAGCGTGAGCGCTTCCGAGGCCTTCAGGATGCGGGCGAGATCGGTGCTCAACACCCCCCTCCCGCTGGCGGCAGCGGCTGGGGCGCGCGGATAATGGCGTCGGTCGAAGCCGTGACGGCCCACCCCCGACCCCGCCCGCAGGCGGGACGGGAGAAGACGATCCTCAACGCTCCACCGGAATGTAATCCAGCATCCGCATCCGCTCCATCATGTCCCCGCGCCAGCGATCCGGCACCGCGATCGTTCCGATCGCCCAGCCCATGATATCGACGTCCTGCTCCTCCATCAGCGCTTCGAACCAATCGACGTCCGCCTCGCTCCAGCCTTCGTGGCGCGCATCGAAGAAGCCCCCCAGCATGAGGTCCGCTTCCTTGGTGCCGCGATGCCAGGCGCGGAAGCGCAGGCGCTTGAGGCGGGTGGGATGGTCCATGAAAACTCTCTGATCGTCATGCCGGCGAAAGCCGGCATCTCGTGCTGCAAGCGTGGCCGATAGCGGGAGATGCCAGCTTTCGCTGGCATGACGGGATGGGGGTACGGTAGCGTCCTAGCGATGCGGCCAGAAATCCTCAATCCGCTGTTCGCCGAAGTGGCGGCGTTGAAAGGCGTCGGCCCGACGCTCGCCCGCCCGCTCGCGCGGCTGGCCTTGGCGCGCATGCGCGATCTGCTGTTCCACCTGCCGGTGACGTGGATCGACCGCAAGCAGGTGGCGCTCCTCGACGAGGACGATGTGGGCCAGGTGGTGACGACCATGGTCACGCCGGTCGACTACAAGTTCGGCGGATCGCCGCGCGCCCCGGCGCGGGTGATCGCGCAGGATGGCGCGGGCAATGCGGTGGCTTTGGTCTTCTTCGGCGGCGGATCGGGTTATGCGAAGAAGCTGCTGCCGCTGGGCGAAGCGAAGGCGATCTCCGGCCGGCTGGAACGCTACGATCCGTGGCTCCAGATCGTCCATCCCGACGTGATGACCGCCGAGGAGGCCGCCGCGCTCCCCCCGCGCGAGGCGGTGTACGGGCTGGCGGAGGGCCTCTCCAACAAGCGCCTGACCGCGATGATCGGCCAGGCGATGCAGCGCGCGCCGGACCTGCCCGAATGGATCGAGCCGAGCCTGCGCGCGCGCCACCAATGGCCCCCGTGGCGGGAGGCGCTCGCCCGCATCCATGCCGATCCGGCAGATGCGAAGGCGCGCGAGCGGCTGGCCTATGACGAGATCTTCGCCAACCAGCTGGCGCTCCAGCTCGTCCGCGCCTCGTCGCGACGGCGGCGCGGCGTGCCGCTCGCAGGCGACGGGCGGCTGCGCGCCGCGCTGAAGCTGCCCTACACCCCCACCGGCGCACAATCGCGCACGATCGCCGAGATTGAGGGCGACATGGCGCAGGCGGCGCCGATGCTGCGCCTGCTTCAGGGCGATGTCGGCGCGGGCAAGACGCTCGTCGCGCTGATGGCGATGCTGATCGCGGTGGAGGGCGGCGCGCAGGCGGCGATGCTCGCACCGACCGAGATCCTCGCCCGCCAGCATCATGAGAGCCTCTCGCGCCTGCTCGCGGGCGTGCCCGTCAACCTCGCCGTGCTCACCGGGCGCGACAAGGGGCGGGTGCGCGAGGGCATCCTGATGGGGCTGGCGGACGGATCGATCGACCTCCTCGTCGGCACCCACGCCATCTTCCAAGAGGCGGTCGCCTATCGCCGCCTGGGCCTCGCGGTGATCGACGAGCAGCACCGCTTCGGCGTCGCCCAGCGCCTGCTGCTGACCGAGAAGGCCGCGCACCCGCCCCATCTGCTGGCGATGACCGCCACCCCGATCCCGCGCACGCTGACGCTCAGCCATTATGGCGAGATGGACACGAGCCGGCTCGACGAGATGCCTCCCGGGCGCCAGCCGATCGAGACGCGCGTGATCTCCGACGAGCGGCTGAGCGAGGTCGCGGACAGCGTCGGCCGCCATGTCGAGGGGGGCGGGCAGGCCTATTGGGTGTGCCCGCTGGTGGAGGAAAGCGAGACCTCCGATCTCGCCGCCGCCGAGGATCGCGCCGCCACCCTGCGCGCGCGCTTCGGCGACAAGGTGGGCCTCGTCCACGGGCGCATGAAGGGGGCGGAGAAGGATGCGGTGATGGCCGCGTTCAAGGCGGGGACGCTCGCCTTGCTGGTGGCGACGGTGGTGATCGAGGTGGGGGTCGACGTGCCCAACGCCACGCTGATGATCATCGAACATGCCGATCGCTTCGGCCTCGCCCAGCTCCACCAGTTGCGCGGGCGGGTAGGGCGGGGCGAGGGGCGCTCGGTCTGCCTGCTGCTGCGCACCGCCGGGCAATTGGGCGAGACCGCGCGCGCGAGGCTTGCCTTGCTGCGCGAGACCAACGACGGCTTCCGCATCGCCGAGGAGGACCTGCGCCTGCGCGGCGGGGGCGAGATGCTGGGCACGCGCCAGTCGGGCGAGGCCGCCTTCCGCATCGCCACCCCCGAACAGACCGCCACCCTGATCCAGCCCGCGACAGACGATGCCCGCCTGCTGGTGGATCGCGACGGCGGGCTGGAAGGCACGCGCGGCCAGGCGGCACGCATCGCCCTCTATCTGTTCGAGCGCGATGCGGCGGTGGGGTTGCTCCGTTCCGGCTGAGCGGAGGTGCGGCCTGCGGTTTTTCTTCGCGCCGCCCGAGCCTGGGCGTGCGCGCGTTAACGGGTCTGAAGGTCCGATGCGGTACAACGTCGGATATGGCGGTCAGCGCAATCTATAGCAGCCCGGTCTCGGTCAACGGGTTTTCCTGCCGCAGTTGCGCCGATGTCTCGCTCGCGACCAAGCGGATCGATCCTGCGCACCCGCAATCCGGCCCCGAAAATATCAACGCCGCGACCGATCCCTCGCGCACGCCGGCGGATCGGCGCAAGTTCGTCGATGCGAAGGATGCCGCGGCGGGCATTCGTCACGCCGCATCCGGCTATTCGGCCACGGGAGCGGCGACCGGCAGTGCCGCACCCGGCCTGATGGTGGATCGGCACGCCTGAGCCGCTTGCCCGTCAATCGATCGCCAGCACCACCACCGCGACGAACAGCAGCACGAGCCCCGCCAGGAAGGTGAGATCGGCGAGATGTTCGTAGCGCTCGCCCGCCGGCTCGGCCCGCATCGCGCCGTAGGAGAGCAGGCAGCTCGCCGCGAACGCGACCGCCGCCATCCACGCCACCTCGTCGGCGAAGGTCGTGCGCGCGCGGTTGGAGACGTGGAGCCCGGCGATGATCAGCAGCGCGATGCCGAGCAGGTTGGAGGCGGCGTTCAGGATATGCGGATGCTTGGGCATCACCACAGGACGCCGCGCACCGGGTTGAGCGGGGCGGGCGCCTCGTCGCCGATCGTCTGGAGCAGGTTGATCTCGATCGTGCGGCACATCGCCAGCAGCGGCACGTCGTGCACCGTATGAGCGAACGGATCGACGAGATCGTCACCGATCTGGAGGATGGCGAGGAACATCAGCCCCGCGATGGTCGATCCCACCGGGGTCGCCAGCCCCAGCGTCTCGACCAGCCCGATCGGGATCAAAGTGCAAAACAAGCGGGTGAAGAAGGTCGGCAGGAAGCGATATTGATTGGGCAGGGGCGTGTTTTTCAGCCGCTCCATCCCCCCTTGCGCATTGGCGATATCGACCAGCACGCCCTCCAGATGCGCCTGCTGGATCGTATCGATCAACCCGGCGCGCTGCGCCTCGGCGATGCGGCGCGAGGTGCCGTCGAGCAGACCGTTGGCGGCATTCTGCGTGGAGAGCCCTTCATTGGCCTCGGCAGGCGACAGAAAGCGCAGCACATCCTCGTCGGGTCGCTGGCGACGGAGCTGGCAGCGCAGCGAATGGACATAGGCGATCTGGCGCAGGACGATCGTGCGCCGCAGATCGCGCCGCACCTCGTCGTCGCCGGCCAGGAACGAGGTCGCGCCACGTGCCAGGTTGCGCGAGGCGTTGATGAGCGCGCCCCACAGCACGCGCCCCTCCCACCATCGCTGGTAGGCCGAATTGTCGCGGAAGCCGAGGAACAGCGCCAGCGCCGAGCCGAACAGGGTGAGCGGCAGCGCCGGCGCATTGAACGGCGCGATATAGTAGAATGCCGTGACCGCCACGTCCCAAAGGAACAAGGCGGCGAGCGGGCGCCAGACCTCGCGGACGATCGTGGTCAGGCGTGGCGCGGCATCGACGATCATCGGCTCATCCCCGCTCCAGCAGCCCGTGGCGCTTCTTGCCCAGGCTCAGCTTCACCGGCGTCTCCTGATCGAGCACCACCTCGTAGCGTTCGTCCCGGATCGCGATGTCGTTGAGGCGGACGGCGCCCTCGGCGATCTTGCGCCGCGCCTCGCCGTTGGAGCCCGCGAGGCCCAGGGTGGTGAGCGCCACGACCAGCGGCATGCGCCCGCCCTCCACCTTCAGCCGGGGCAGCGCTTCGCCGGCTCCCCCTTCCTCGAAGGTCGCGCGCGCGGTCGCCGCCGCCACCGTCGCCGCACCCGGGCCGCGGCACAGCATCGTCGCGGCATCGGCCAGCGCCTTCTTCGCCTCGTTGATCCCGGCGCCCGCCAGCGCGTCCAGCCGTGCGATCTCGTCGAGCGGCACGTCGGTGAACAGGCGCAGGAAGCGGCCGACGTCGCGATCGTCGGTGTTGCGCCAGAATTGCCAATAGTCGAAATGCGGCAGCTGGTCCTCGTGCAGCCAGATCGCGCCCGAGACCGATTTGCCCATCTTGCTACCGTCGCTCTTGGTGATGAGCGGGCTCGTCAGGCCATAGAGTTCGGCGCCGTCGATACGGCGGCCGAGTTCGATCCCGTTGACGATATTGCCCCACTGATCGGAGCCGCCCATCTGCAGCCGGCAGCCGGCGCGGCGCGACAATTCCAGGAAATCATAGGCCTGGAGGATCATGTAGTTGAATTCGAGGAAGGTCAGCGGCTGCTCGCGCTCCAGCCGCAGCTTCACGCTGTCGAACGTCAGCATGCGGTTGATCGTGAAGTGGCGGCCGACATCACGCAGGAACGGAATGTATTCGAGCTGGTCGAGCCACGCGGCATTGTCGACCATGATCGCGTCGGCCGGCCCGTCGCCGAAGGTGAGGAAGCGTTCGAAGATACGGCGGATCGCGGCGATGTTCCGCGCGATGCCGTCGCCGTCGATCAGCTTGCGTACCTCGTCCTTGCCCGAGGGATCGCCCACCTTGGTGGTGCCCCCGCCCATCACCACGATCGGTTTGTGCCCCGCCTGCTGGAGCCGCCGCAGCAGCATCACCCCCACGAGATTGCCGACATGGAGCGAGGGCGCGGTGGCGTCGAAGCCGATATAGCCGGGGATCACCTGCGTGGTGGCGAGATGATCGAGCGCGGCGGCATCGGTCACCTGGTGGATATAGCCGCGCGCCGACAGCGAGCGGAGGAGTTCGGAGCGGTATTCGGCCATGTCGGCGCGGCGCCTAGCATGGGAGGGGGCGAAGCTCCACCTCGGGAGGCGGGGCGGGGGATGGGACGAGGTCGGGGGCGGACGGGAGGGCCTTCCGGATCAAGTCCCTCTTGCGCCCGTTTGTCCCCAGCCGGCGCCACCCCTCGACTTCGCCCGTTCCCCGCGGATAGGATGTCCGCCATGCCCAACCCGATCCTCGCCGTCGGCCTGATGTCCGGCACCTCGCTCGACGGGATCGATGCCGCGTTGATCGAGACTGACGGGGTCGCGCATGTCCGCCCGATCGCGTTCCACGGTACGGCCTATGCCGATGCCGACCGCACCCGGCTGAGCGAGATCACCCGCCTCGCGCTCACCCTCCCGCGCCCCGCGCCGCATCCGGCGATCGATGCCGTCGCGCGTCGCCTGACCGATCTCCATGTCGAGGCGGTGCGGGCGCTGCTCGCACGGGCGCAGGTGCCGGCCGCGCAGATCGGCGTCGTCGGCTTCCACGGCCAGACCGTCGCGCATCGCCCCGCCGAAGGCTGGACGTGGCAGATCGGCGACGGCCAGCGGCTGGCGGACGCGCTCGGCATCGCAGTGGTGGCGGACCTGCGCGCGGCCGACGTGGCGGCGGGCGGGCAGGGGGCGCCGCTGCTGCCGGTCTATCATCGCGCGCTGGCGGCGGGCCTGCCGAAGCCGCTGGCCGTGCTGAACCTCGGCGGGGTCGGCAATCTCACGTGGGTCGGTGCTGGGATCGGCTCCGGCATCGGCTCCGGGATCGGCTCCGGGATCGGACATGGCGACGATCTGGTCGCCTTCGACACCGGGCCTGCCAACGGCCTGATCGACGATTGGGTCGCCGCCGAGACCGGGGCGCGCTTCGATGCCGAGGGCGCGCTGGCGGGCGCGGGGACGGTCGACGAGACCGTGCTGACCGCGATGCTCGACAATGACTGGTTCGACGCGCCCCCGCCCAAATCGCTCGATCGCGCCGATTTCACGATCGCGCCCGCACGCGGCCTCGCCCCGGCCGATGGCGCCGCGACGCTCACCCGCTTCACCGCCGAGACGATCGCGCTCGCGCTCCGCCAGATGCCGGGCCGCCCGACGCGCCTGATCGTCGCGGGCGGGGGCCGGCGCAATCCCGTGCTGATGCGCATGATCGGCGCGGCATGCGGGCTCGTGCCCGAACCGATCGAGACGCTAGGCGCCGATGGCGATGCCACCGAGGCGGAGGGTTTCGCCTATATGGCGGTTCGCAGCCTGCGCGGCCTGCCGATCAGCTTCCCCGGCACCACCGGCGTGGCGCGACCGCTCACCGGCGGCGTGCTGCACCGCCCCGCTTCCGCCACGGAGACCCGCGCATGCGCCTGATGCTCACGATCGTCGCGCTGGCCGCAACGCCGGCCGCCGCCTCGTCCACCGCCGCCTGGTCTGCGGGCAACACGGCGGCGCGCACCGCCTGCCTGCGCGTCGCGGGGCTTGCCGCGGCGCATGCGTCCGGGCCGATCCTCTTCAGCGATGTGGCGGGCAGGACCGCCTTCCTCGTCACCGGCCGCTATCGCCAGCGCTTCCTGAAGAACCAGCCGGGCCAGATGCTGTGCCTCTACGATCGCCGCACGAAGCGGGCGGAGGCGAGCGAAGCCAAGGGCTGGACGGCGCCGCGATGATGCATCCGGGGAGCCGGGCGTACCCGGCCGATCCGTCACCCCGGGCTTGACCCGGGGGCCCGCTACCCGCCCGGTTCGCCGAAGGAGCGGGACCCCGGCTTAAGGCCGGGGGGACGATAGCAGCTTACCTTAGCCGCCCCCCTCAGCCCTCGCGGGCGCCGGCGCGGGTCTCCAGCAGGTCGAGCAGCCCGTGATGATGCTGGAGCACCTGCCGCGCGCCGAACGCGAGCGAGCGATCCAGTCGCTGGCGGGGCGACAGCAGCGACAGCGTCTCCGCCACCGCCAGTTCGCCCGGCATGCCGAAGGGCGGCGGGGTCACGCCCAGTCGCGCGGCGGCGGTATCCAGCGTCGCGCGGATCGGCATCCAGTCGAGCATCAGCGCCGCGGCCGCGCCGATCGCGCAGCCGAATCGATCCGATCGCGCGATCATGTGCAGGGCCTGCCGCTGGGCGAGCATCGCGGCGACCGTCGCGGCCTCGCCCGGCGTACCCGGCGGCGGCCCGGCGGCGACCGCGAGCCGCGCGATATAGTCACGCTCGTCGGCGAAGCCCGCGCCGGCCTCGCCCAGCCACATGTCGAGCTCGGTCGCCAGATTCTGTTCGGCGACGGTCTCGATCAGGCTGGGATACGAGCCGTGGAGCAGCCCGACGAGCTGGAGCAGGTCGGCGATGTTGCGCGAGGCGAGCGGGCCGGCATTGAGCGCGGCCGAATGCAGCCACGAATGATTGCCGGCGCCCTCGCCGGCGACCAGCGAGACGAGGAGATCGCCCGTAGCCGGGCCATCGTCGTTGATCGGGGAAAATTGCATGGTCCGCTCCGGTCCTGGGTATCGCCAGTGCGTAGGCCGCAGACCTATACCGGAGCACGTAAAGACAGGGTTTATGCGACGTTATCCGTTTGCACCGGCGGCGGTCAGCGGAGGCTTTCCGGCCGCGCCATCACGCAATCATATTCCAGCACGCGCCCGTCCGGCAGGCGATGCACCACGAACAGGTCCATCAGCCCGAAGCCCAGCGTCTCGTAATGCGCGAGCGATTCCGTGAAATGCGGCATGCCGGCATAGAGCGGCTGGACCGAGACTTCCGATTGCAGCCCCTGCACCAGCGGCATCATCTTCTCCGCGCCCGCCACCACCTGCAGATCGAAGCCCTGCGTGTCGCATTTCAGGAAGATGCGTGGCGAGGGGATCGTGGCGAGGAGCGGCTGGAGCAGCACGTCGAGCCGGCGGACCGAAACGTTGATGGTCTGGCGCGTGGCATCGTTGTCGCGCAGTTCCAGGAAGGAGCTCAACACCGTCTCGTCGCCGCTGCCATAGACCGAAAAGGCGGCGCTGCCTTCTTCCGCGCCCGCCGCACATTCGAACACGTGCCATTCGTCGTCGCCCTGCGCGAAGCCGCGAATCTGTTCGGCATCACGGGGAACGGGCTCGAACGAGCAGAGCACGCCCTTGTAGCCTGCCTGGCGGAGATGCTTCGAGAAGAAGCCGCGATTGGCGCCCACATCCAGGAACAGGTTGATGTCGAGCCGGTCGAGCAGGTCGATCAGCCGGCTCTGCTGGATATAATCGGCGACGCGTTGCGAGTTCGGCACGCGCACGCCGCGCGCGATCGCCGAATATCCTGCTGCCGCGATCAGCGAACGCATAGGCTGCCCCCCGGATATGCGCCGCCCGACAGGAGACCACCCCCGCCGGGCAAGCGCCGATGATGGTTATTGATCGAGGAAGCTCCGCATCTTGCGGCTGCGGCTCGGGTGCTTGAGCTTGCGCAGCGCCTTCGCCTCGATCTGGCGGATGCGCTCGCGGGTCACCGAGAATTGCTGGCCCACTTCCTCCAGCGTGTGATCGGTGTTCATGCCGATGCCGAAGCGCATGCGCAGCACGCGCTCCTCGCGCGGGGTGAGCGAGGCGAGCACGCGCGTGACCGTTTCCTTGAGGTTCGCCTGGATCGCGGCATCCACCGGGATCACCGCATTCTTGTCCTCGATGAAATCGCCGAGGTGGCTGTCCTCCTCGTCGCCGATCGGGGTTTCGAGGCTGATCGGCTCCTTGGCGATCTTCATCACCTTGCGGACCTTTTCGAGCGGCATCGAGAGGCGCTCGGCAAGCTCCTCCGGGGTCGGCTCGCGCCCGGTCTCGTGGAGGAACTGACGGCTGGTGCGGACGAGCTTGTTGATCGTCTCGATCATGTGCACCGGGATGCGGATCGTGCGGGCCTGGTCCGCGATCGAGCGCGTGATCGCCTGCCGGATCCACCAGGTGGCGTAGGTCGAGAATTTGTAGCCGCGGCGATATTCGAATTTGTCGACCGCCTTCATCAGGCCGATATTGCCCTCCTGGATCAGGTCCAGGAATTGCAGCCCGCGATTGGTGTATTTCTTCGCGATCGATATCACGAGGCGCAGGTTCGCCTCGACCATCTCCTTCTTGGCGATGCGCGCCTCGCGCTCGCCCTTCTGCACCATGTTGACGATGCGGCGGAACTCGATCAGCGCCATGCCGGTGGCCTGCGCGATCTCGCCGATCTCGGCGCGGATGCGCTCGACGGCATCCTCCTCTTCGCCCGCGAAAGCGGCCCATTTCTTGTCGAGCTTCGCGACGGACTGGAGCCAGCCCTCCTCGGTCTCGTGGCCGATATAGCGATCGAGGAAGTCCTTGCGCGGCACCTTGTGGCGCTCGGCCAGGCGCAGCATCTGGCCGCCCAGCGCGGTGAGGCGCCGGTTGAAGGCATAGAGCTGGTCGACCAGATGCTCGATCTTGGCGGCGTGGAACTTCACGCTCTCCACCTCGGCGGTCAGGTCCTCGCGCAGCTGCTGGTACTTGGCTTCCTGCGCCTTCGGGAAATCGTCGCCCAGATGCATCGCGGCCACGCGCGCGGCCTGCACCTTGCCGAAGCTCTGGTAGAGCGCGGTGATCGTCGCGAAGCGCTCCAGCGCCTGCGGCTTCAGCTGCTCCTCCATCTGCGCGAGGCTGAGCGTATTGTCCTCGTCGTCGTCGTCCACCGGGCGGGGCGCGCGGCGCTCGGTCAGCGCCTCCTCGTCCTCGTCGACGGCGGCGGGCGCCTCCTCGGGCTCGTCCTCTTCCTTGAACGAGGGGCCGGCCGATTTCTCGCTGATCTCGCCCGTATCGTCCTCGGCGCCTTCCACCTGCTCGGCGGTCGGCCCCTTGGAGACCATCGCGTCGAGATCCAGGATCTCGCGCAGCTGCATCGTGCCTTCGTTGAGCTGGGTCGACCAGTCGATGATCGCGTTGAAAGTGATCGGGCTTTCGCACAGCCCCTGGATCATCGTGTCGCGCCCGGCCTCGATCCGCTTGGCGATGGCGATCTCGCCCTCGCGGCTCAGGAGCTCCACCGCGCCCATCTCGCGCAGGTACATCCGCACCGGATCGTCGGTACGGTCGACGGTCTCCTTCTTCTGCGGGATGACGAAGGTCTCGCCGGTCTCGGCGGCGGGATCGGCCTCGTCGGCGGCATCGTCGTCGGCCTGCTGCTGGGCCTGCGCCTCGGTATCCTCGCCCGCATCCTCGTTTTCGACGACGTTGACGCCCATCTCGTTGATGGCCGCCATCACGTCCTCGATCTGCTCGGAGGACATCTGGTCCGGCGGCAGCGCCTCGTTCAGCTCGTCATAGGTGACGTAGCCGCGCTTCTTGGCGCGCGCGATCAGCTTCTTGAGATTGGCCTCGTTGAGGTCGAGCAGGGGCGCATCGCCGCCATCCGCCTTGCCATCCGCCTCGACCGTGTTCGTTTTCGCCATGTATCGCCCTATGACCTATTGCTCGACCGGCTCACCGAGGCGGAAGGCCGCTTCGAGGAGATGGGTATTCTGTTCGCGCACGTTCGCGCGTTCCGCCTCGGCGGCCAGGAAGCCGCCTTCGTCCTGCCCGACCGCCGCCGCGACCGCGCCCGCATCGAGCACCGCCAGATGATCGGCCAGCTCGCGTTCGGCGCACAACGTCTCGATCAACCCTTCGAGCTGGCCCGTGGCCCGCTCGGGCGCCGCATGTCCATCGACGAAGGGGAAACGCAAGTCCCGCTGCATATCGTACCGCAAGGCCTCGGGCAGCAAGGCCGCGTCCAATATGGCGGCGATGGCGTCGCTATCAAGGGCGGGGGACCGGATGGCGCCATCCACCAGCGCATCGCGCCAGCGGCGCAGATCGGGATGGTCGATCGCAAGCGCATCGATCCGCTCGATATTGGGCCCGATCAGTGCGGGCATGCGCGAGAGGCCGTAGAGCATCGCGCGGACGAAACGCTCGCGCAGATTGCCGATCGCCTCGGGCGCGGCGGTCCGGATCGCGGCCGACGCGATCGTGCGGCGCTCGTCCTTCTTCCAGCCGAAATCCTCGAAGAACAGCCCGGTGAAGGAGCGGCGATATTCCTCGCCCACCAGTTTGTCCCCGCATGTCGCCGCCAGTTCCTGCAAGCGCTGGCGCAGCCCGGCGCGAGCTTCGGGCCGGGCCATGTCGTGGGCGTCGCGCTCGCTGGTGTAGAGGAGCACGTCGAGCGGCACGGTGACGGCGATCGCCGCCTCGAACACGGCGGCGCCGCCCTCGCGCACCAGATCGTCGGGATCCTTGCCCGGCGGCAGCAGGGCGAAGCGCAGGGTCTTGCCCGGGCGCAGCACCGCCAGCGCGCGCTCGGCCGCGCGTAACGACGCCTTGCGCCCCGCCGCGTCGCCGTCGAAGCACAGGATCGGATCGTCGACGAGGCTCCACAGCCGCGCCATCTGCGCCTCGGTCAGCGCGGTGCCGAGCGGGGCGACCGCCTCGGCGATGCCCGCCTGATCCAGCGCGATCACGTCGAGATAGCCCTCGGCCACGATCACGCGTCCCGCCTTGCGCGCGGCCGGCCCCGCACGATCGAGGTTGAAGAGCGTGCGCCCCTTGTCGAACAACGGCGTCTCGGGCGAGTTCAGATATTTGGGTTCGCCCGGCCCCAGGATACGCCCGCCGAACGCGATCGAGCGTCCGCGCACGTCGCGGATCGGGATCATCAGCCGCCCGCGGAAGCGGTCATAGGCCTTGCGCTCGGCCTCGTCGGGCTTGATGAGCAGCCCGGCCTCGACCAGTTCTTCCTCCTTCGCGCCGGGGAGGGCGGGGGCGAGCCGGTTGCGGCCGTCGGGCGCATAGCCCAGCCCGAATGCCTCGCGGGCATGCGCGCCGATGCCGCGCCCGTCGAGATAGGCGCGCGCCGCGCTCCCCTCGATCCCGTCGAGCTGGGTGCGATACCAGGCCGCGGCCTGCTCGCTCACCCCGATCAGCCCGCTCGCGCGCTCGGCGCGTTCGCGTGCCTGCCGATCGGGTGCGGGCAGTTCCAGCCCGGCGGCCTGCGCGAGTTCCTTGACCGCATCCATGAACGGCATGCCCTGCGCCTCGGTCAGGAAGCGGATCGCATCGCCATGTGCCCCGCAGCCGAAGCAATGGTAGAAGCCCTTCTCGTCGTTGACGTAGAAGCTCGGGCTCTTTTCATGATGGAACGGGCAGCATGCTTTATATTCGCGCCCGGCCTTGGTGAGCTTCACCGATCGCGCGACGAGCCCCGACAGCAAGGTGCGGGTGCGCAATTCGTCGAGGAAGGCGGGCGACAGCAGGCCCCCGCCGGACAGGCGGCGGGCGGGAGGATCGTTTCTGGTTGCCGGAGCGGCGGTCGCCATGCGCGGGAGTCTAATAGCGCAGATCGGGGCGACGCGGAAGGCGGCATGTTGCGGGCCTGTTGCCATCGTGCAACTATCCCGGATCGACGATTTCTTGGGGGGACGGGATATGCAGGCGACACGCAGGACAGGCGCGATCGGGCTGGTGGCGATGGCGGCGCTTCTAGCCGGCTGCCAGTCGCAACCGAATGCCACCGCCAAACCCGCCGCCGCGGCGCCCCTGATCAGCGAGGCCGACGCCACCAAGCTGGCCGACGCGACGGAAGCGGCGTGGCTGTCGATGGACGCCGCCAGGATCAAGGCGCTCTACGCCCCCGGCATCGTCGGCTTCGACATCGCCGCACCCCCGCTCGCCACCGATCGCGCGACCTGGGACAAGCAGCAGGACGCCTTCGCCGCGGCGAAGCTCGACAAATCCGTGACGAAGCAGCGCCACATCCAGGTGCTGGACGGCGACACGTTCGTCGTCAGCGGCGTGTGGGACCTGACCAGCACCGCCACGCCCGCGAACGACGCGAGGCTGCGCTGCACCGACGTCTACGAGAAAGCCGCCGACGGCACCTGGCCGATCGTCAACGAACATTGCTCGCTGGCCCCGAAAGGGTGAGCTTCACGCCCCTCCCGATTGCGGGAGGGGTTCGTCGTTCAGCCGTTCGTGCTGAACGCAGTCGAAGGACGTGCGCCACACGCCCACCTAACTCACCCCGCCAGCCGCGCCTTCACCAGCGCGCTCGCCTTGGCCATGTCCATGCCGCCGGCATGGCGCGTCTTCACCTCGGCCATCACGCGGCCCATGTCCTTGATCGAGCTCGCGCCCAGTTCGGTCGCGATCGCGTCGATCGCGGCACGGGCCTCGTCGTCGCCCATCTGCGCGGGCAGGAAGCGTTCGATCACCGCCACTTCGGCGGCCTCCACGTCGGCCAGTTCCTGCCGCCCGCCCTTCACGTAGAGATCGATCGATTCGCGCCGCTGCTTGATCATCTTCTGCAGCACTTCGGTCACCAGCAGATCGTCTTCCGGCACGGCGGACGCCGTGCGAAGTTCGATGTCGCGATTCTTGATCGCGGCCTGGATCAGGCGGGTGGCGTTCACGGTGGGCTTGTCGCCACCCTTCATCGCGACGATCTGCGCCGCCTTGATATCGTCTCGGATCATGGTCGCTCTCATCTGCCGAAACCCCGCTCCTAGCCCGATCCGGCCCGGTGCGGTAGAGTTGACCCGCTCGGCCACCCCGTCTAGCGCACGCCGCTTAGCGACATCGCTGAAGATCGAGGAGTGCCCGCCCGCCATGGCCGACGCCAACCCTACACGCGCGCCCGAAGGAGCCACCGGCGTGCTCGTGCTGGCGGATGGCGCGGTGCTGTGGGGCCGTGGCTTCGGGGCCGAGGGCGCCGCCGTGGGCGAGGTGTGCTTCAACACCGCGATGACGGGCTATCAGGAGGTGATGACCGATCCTTCCTATGCGGGCCAGATCGTCACCTTCACCTTTCCCCACATCGGCAATGTCGGCGCGAACCCCGAGGATATCGAGGCGATCAACCCCCACGCGCTCGGCTGTATCGTGCGCGAGGACGTGACCGATCCCTCGAACTTCCGCTCGACCCAGCGCTTCGACGGCTGGCTCCGCCATAACGGCCGCATCGGGCTGGCCGGGATCGACACCCGCGCGCTGACCCGCGCGATCCGCATCCAGGGTGCCCCCAACGGCGTGATCGCGCATTCGGCCAAGGGCGACTTCGATCTGGCGGCGCTGCGCACCCAGGCACAGGGCTGGCCGGGGCTGGAGGGGATGGACCTCGCCAAGGAGGTGTCCACGCTCCAGAGCTACGGCTGGGACGAGGGGCTGTGGCGGCTTGGCGAGGGATATGCGCCCGGGGGGCGTGCTCCAAACGAAACACCCGATGACCGCCCCCACGTCGTCGCGATCGATTACGGCCTCAAGCGCAACATCCTGCGCAACCTGGTAGCCGCCGGCGCGCGCGTGACGGTGGTGCCCGCCACCGCCACCTTCGACGAGGTGATGGCGCATGCCCCCGATGGCGTGTTCCTCTCCAACGGCCCCGGCGATCCCGCCGCGACCGGCACCTATGCCGTACCCGTGATCCGCGCGCTGCTGGCGATCGCCAAGCCGATCTTCGGCATCTGTTTGGGCCACCAGTTGCTCGGGCTGGCGGTGGGCGCGCGCACCTTCAAGATGCATCAGGGCCACCGCGGCGCCAACCACCCGGTGAAGCGCGTCGGCGAGGGCCCGGACGCGGGCAAGGTCGAGATCACCAGCATGAACCACGGCTTCGCGGTGGAAACCGCCAGCCTTCCCGCCAACGCGGAGCCGACCCACATCTCGCTGTTCGACGGCTCGCTGGCGGGGCTGCGGCTGACGGACAAGCCCGCCTTCTCGGTACAATACCACCCCGAAGCGAGCCCGGGGCCGCAGGACAGCCATTATCTGTTCGAGCAGTTTGTGGGTGAGCTCAGGCAAGCCCGATGATCCAAGGCTTAAAAGCAACAAAGGCGATAGCACTCGTTTGTTGTTACGAATTGATCATGTCTGCCACGGATCGATGATGATCGCGCCGGTTCTTTCCATATCGCCGACGTCTCGCGTCACCAGCGGTACGTCGAGGGCGAGTGCGTGGGCTGCGATCAGCATGTCGCGCTCGCCGATCAGCGTGCCGGAACGTTGCAATCTGGCCCGCAACGTCCCGAACGCCGCGGCGGCAGGCGTATCGAACGGCCGCAGGCGATCCGCGATGCGAAGGACGAGATCGTCGTGGAATGCCTGGAGCGCGGCTCGGCGCGTCTCATCCCGCGATCCGGCGATCCCGTACAGCATCTCCCCCTGCACGATAGCGGAGAGAAGGCACGCATCGAAGTTGAGCGCGACCCACCGGCTGACGCGCGGGTCGGAACGGGACTTGGCAAGCTCGCTCCAGACGTTCGTGTCAACCAGCACCGAACAGATCCCGCTCCGGATCGGTCGGGTCGTCCATAACCTCGAAACCCACCCCGTTCGCGGTCACGATCAGATGGTCGATGAACTCGGCCGAAGACATGGCGAGGATGCGAGCGGTGCGTTCGTCGTGCGCGGCGCAATAGGTCCGTTCGAGCAGCGCCAGGATCTCCGCTTCCATCGAGCGGCCGTTCTTTACGCCTTCCAGTCTCGCACCCTGCTTAACCGCACCGTTGACATTCCTGATGGTGATGCTGCCCATCCCCGTTCTCCGATGATTGCATTGCAATCATTTAAGACGAAAGTATTCTGATCGCAATGCCCAAGCGCACCGACATCTCGTCTATCCTCATCATCGGCGCGGGTCCGATCGTCATCGGGCAGGCGTGCGAGTTCGATTATTCGGGGACGCAGGCGTGCAAGGCGCTGCGTGAGGAGGGCTATCGCATCATCCTTGTCAATTCGAACCCCGCCACGATCATGACCGATCCGGATATGGCCGACGCCACTTACGTCGAGCCGATCACGCCCGAGATTGTCGCCAAGATCATCGCCAAGGAGCGGCCCGATGCGGTGCTGCCGACGATGGGCGGGCAGACCGCGCTCAATACCGCGCTCGCTCTATGGCGCGACGGTACGCTGGAGAAATATGGTTGCCGGATGATCGGCGCCGAGGCGGAGGCGATCGACAAGGCCGAGGACCGGCTGAAGTTCCGCGACGCGATGGACAAGATCGGGCTGGAGAGCCCCCGCAGCCGCATCGCGCATACGGTGGAGGAGGCGCTGGCCGCGCTGGAGTTCGTCGGGCTCCCCTCGATCATCCGGCCCTCCTTCACGATGGGCGGGCAGGGGGGCGGGATCGCCTATAACCGCCGCGAATTCATCGAGATCGTCACCTCCGGCCTCGATCTCTCGCCCACCACCGAGGTGCTGGTGGAGGAGAGCGTGCTTGGCTGGAAAGAGTATGAGATGGAGGTCGTGCGCGATCGCGCCGACAATTGCATCATCATCTGCTCGATCGAGAATGTCGATCCGATGGGCATCCACACCGGCGACTCGATCACGGTCGCGCCCGCGCTGACGCTGACCGACAAGGAATATCAGATCATGCGCAACGCCAGCATCGCGGTGCTGCGCGAGATCGGCGTGGAGACGGGCGGCTCCAACGTACAGTTCGCGGTCAATCCCGTCGACGGCCGGCTGGTGGTGATCGAGATGAACCCGCGCGTCTCGCGCTCCTCGGCGCTGGCGTCGAAGGCGACGGGCTTCCCGATCGCCAAGGTCGCCGCCAAGCTGGCGGTCGGCTACACGCTCGACGAGATCACGAACGACATCACCGGCGCCACGCCCGCCAGCTTCGAGCCGACGATCGACTATGTCGTCACCAAGATACCCAGGTTCGCGTTCGAGAAGTTCAAGGGCGCGTCGGATCACTTGACCACCGCGATGAAATCGGTCGGCGAGGTGATGGCGATCGGGCGCAACTTCCACGAGAGCCTGCAGAAGGCGCTGCGTGGGCTGGAGACGGGGCTCGCCGGTCTCAACATCGTCGATCGCCTGAAGGGCGCGCCCCGGCCCGAGATCGAGGCCGCGCTGGCCGAGCCCACCCCCGATCGCCTGCTGATCGCCGCGCAGGCTTTGCGCGAGGGCTTCACCGTCGCCGAGGTGTGCCGCATCGCCAGATATGATCCGTGGTTCGTCGAGCGGCTGCACGAGATCGTGCGCGCGGAAAGCGAGGTGTGCCGCGAGGGGCTGCCGACCGATGCCAAAGGCATGCGCCGCCTGAAGGCGATGGGCTTCAGCGACAAGCGGCTGGCGTGGCTGGCGCTCGACTCCACCAACCTCGCCGGCAATGCGCAGGCGCAGGCCAAGGGATCGGGGCTGGTCCACGACGTGATCACCGCGATGGCGGGTGCGGTCAACGAGGCCGACGTGCGCGCGCTGCGCCACAAGCTCGGCGTGCGCCCGGTCTTCAAGCGGATCGACACCTGCGCGGCCGAGTTCGAGGCGAAGACGCCCTACATGTATTCCACCTACGAGGCGCCGATGTTCGGCGAGCCCGAGTGCGAGGCGCAGCCTTCCGAGAAGCGCAAGATCGTGATCCTCGGCGGCGGGCCGAACCGGATCGGGCAGGGGATCGAGTTCGATTATTGCTGCTGCCACGCCTGCTTCGCGCTCAGCGAGGCGGGGTTCGAGACGATCATGGTCAACTGCAACCCGGAGACGGTGAGCACGGACTACGACACCTCCGACCGCCTGTATTTCGAGCCGCTGACCGCCGAGGACGTGCTGGAGATCCTGCATGTCGAGATGTCGCGCGGCGAGCTCGTCGGCGTGATCGTCCAGTTCGGCGGGCAGACCCCGCTGAAGCTCGCGCAGGAACTGGCCGATGCCGGCATCCGATCCTCGGCACCTCGCCCGACGCGATCGACCTGGCCGAGGATCGCGAGCGTTTCGCGGCCCTGGTCTCGCAGCTCGGCCTCAAGCAGCCCGCCAACGGCATCGCCCGCAGCCGCGACGAGGCCTTGGCCGCAGCCGAGCGCATCGGCTATCCGGTGCTGACGCGCCCGTCCTACGTGCTCGGCGGGCGGGCGATGGAGGTGGTCGATACCCCCGCCCAGCTCGATCATTATATCGCGACGGCGGTGCAGGTATCGGGCGATTCGCCAGTGCTGATCGATCGCTACCTGCGCGATGCGATCGAGGTGGATGTCGATGCGATCGCCGACGGCACCGATGTGGTGATCGCGGGCGTGATGCAGCATATCGAGGAGGCCGGCGTCCACTCCGGCGACAGCGCCTGCTCGCTCCCGCCCTACAGCCTTTCGCCCGGGATCGTCGCCGAGATCGAGCGCCAGACCGATGCGCTCGCGCGTGCGCTGAAGGTGATCGGGCTGATGAACGTGCAATATGCGGTGAAGGATGGCGAGGTGTATTTGATCGAGGTCAACCCCCGCGCCAGCCGCACCGTGCCGTTCGTCGCGAAGGCGGTGGGGGCGCCGATTGCCAAGATCGCCGCGCGCGTGATGGCGGGCGAGAAGCTGGCCGACCTGCCCAAGATCGACCTGAACATCGATCATATCGCGGTGAAGGAGGCGGTGTTTCCGTTCGCGCGCTTCCCCGGGGTCGATCCGATCCTGAGCCCCGAGATGAAGAGCACCGGCGAAGTGATGGGAATAGATCGCGATTTCGCCACCGCCTTCGCCAAGGCGCAATTGGGCGCGGGCACCGTGCTGCCGAATGCCGGCACCGCCTTCGTCTCGGTCAAGGATACCGACAAGCTGGTGATCGAGCCGGCCGTGCGCGGGCTGGTGGAGATGGGCTTCCACATCGTCGCGACCGACGGCACCGCCGCATGGCTCGCCGAGCGCGGGCTGCCGGTGGAGCGCGTCAACAAGGTCGCGCAGGGGCGCCCGCATATCGTCGACCGGCTGAAGGATGGCGGCGTGCAGCTCGTCTTCAACACGACCGAGGGCTGGCAGTCGCTCCAGGATTCAAAATCGATCCGCGCCTCGGCGATGCTCGCGCGCATTCCCTATTTCACGACCGCCGCCGCCACGCCGCAGCGCCCTACATGACCGCGTTGACAGTGTTGTGCGGCCGCTCCCGGTTCGTGCGCGACGCTGGCCGCGCTAGGATGCCGTCATGACAAGACCACTCACCGCGGGCGAAAGGCTGCCGTCGTCCGGCTCGGGCCGGACACCGTCCCGGACGCCGCCGCTCCCGTCGTCGCCGGGCGGCGATGCGACACCGCCGCGACGGGCCCGGCCGCCACGCTCGCGCGCGACGAAAATCTGGCGCGGCCTCAAGGGCATCGTGCTCGGCGTGCTGGTGCTCGGCGTGCTGGGCGGCGGCGCGGTCGGCTACGGCCTTTACCGCAAGATCAGCGCCGGCCTGCCGGACGTGAAGGGCCTGCGCGACTATCAGCCTCGGGTCATGAGCCGGGTCTACGCCGGCGACAGCCGCCTGCTGGCCGAACTCGCGACCGAACGGCGGATCTTCGTGCCGGCGGCGGCGATCCCGCCACTCGTGAAGAACGCCTTCCTCGCCGCCGAGGACCAGAATTTCTACACCCATGGCGGGGTCGATCCGCTGGCGATCCTGCGCGCCGGGGTGACCGACGTGCTGCAATACGGCCAGGGCAAACGCCCGGTGGGTGCCTCGACCATCACCCAACAGGTCGCCAAGAACATGGTGCTGGGCAACGAGGTGACGCTGTCGCGCAAGGCGCGCGAGGCGCTGCTCGCCATGCGCATCGAGCAGTCGCTGTCCAAGGACCGCATCCTCGAACTCTACTTGAACGAAATCTATCTCGGGGCCGGCGCTTATGGCGTGGCGGCCGCGGCACAGACCTATTTCGACAAGCCGCTCGATGCCCTGACCCCGGCCGAGGCGGCGTTCCTCGCGGCCCTGCCGAAGGCGCCCAACAACTACCAGCCGCAGCGTTTTCCCGACGCGGCGCGCGCGCGGCGCGATTGGGTGGTCGACCGCATGGTCGAGACGAAGGCGCTCAGCCCCGATCTCGCGGCGGCCGCCAAATCCGGGCCGGTCGTGCCGGCGGCCTGGAAGCGGCCGGATATGGTCAGCGGCGCCGACTATTTCGCGGAGGACGTGCGGCGCAAGCTGGTCGAGCAATTCGGGCAGGACGCGGTGACCGGCGGCCTGGTCGTGCGCACGTCCGTCGATCCCGCCCTGCAGGCAATGGCCGACCGGGCATTGCGCGCGGGGCTCATGCGCTACGACCAGAAGCGCGGCGGCTGGCGTGGGCCGGTGGCGCGGCTCGGCGGAGGGGCCAAGACCAAGACCGATTGGCAGACGGCGCTGACCGGTGTGGCGCGGCCGCCTGGCATGCCGGTGGACTGGCGGCTGGCGATCGTGGCCGAGATCGCCGGCGGCGAGGCCAGGCTCGGGCTGGTCGACCCGCCTTCCGGCGACAAGCCGGGCGGCCCGCGGATCGTGCCCATGGCGTTGGCCGACGCCGCGTGGGCGCGCCCGCTCAAGGATGGATCGTTGGGCGCCGCGCCGCGCCGCATCGACGACGTCGCACAGCCGGGCGACGTGCTGATGGTCGAACTGGCGGCCGCCACGACCGCCAAGCCGGTGCGGCCAGAGCATGCGCTGCTGCGTCAAATCCCGGCCGTGCAGGGGGCGCTCGTGTCGCTGGAGCCGTCGACGGGGCGTGTGCTCGCGATGTCTGGCGGCTGGTCGTTCGAGATGAGCCAGTTCAACCGCGCGAGCCAGGCCAATCGCCAGCCCGGCTCCTCGTTCAAGCCGATCGTCTATCTGACCGCGCTCCAGCAGGGGATCTCGCCGTCGCAGGTGTTCCTCGACGCGCCGTTCGTGAAGGACATGGGGGCGGCCGGCAAATGGCGGCCCGGCAACTACGAACTGGACTTCAACGGCCCGGTGCCGCTGCATGTCGCGCTGGAAAAGTCGCTCAATCTCGTGACGGTGCGTGTGGCCGACCGCGTCGGCATGGACGCGGTGGCCGCGACCGCGACGGGGTTTCATGTGGTCGACACGATGCCGCACGTGCTGCCCGCGGCGCTCGGCGCGGTCGAGACGACCGTGGTGCGTCAGGCCGGTGCCTATGGCGGCTTCGCGAGCTTCGGGCGGGAGGTCGTCCCGACGCTGATCGACACGGTCCAGGATCGCGACGGGCACATCCTGTGGGCCGCGCCGGACGTGTCCTGCCACGGCTGCGACGATCCGGCACAGCCGCCCACGCTGATCGACAACCGCAAGTCGGTCGCCGATCCGGCCAGCGCGTTCCAGTTGATCGAGATGCTGCAAGGTGTCGTCACCCGTGGCACCGGAACCGCCGCCGGCGCGGGCCTTGGCCGGCAGATCGCGGGAAAGACCGGCACCAGCCAGGATTTCAACGACGCCTGGTTTGCCGGGTTTACGCCCGATCTTGTCACCGTCGTCTGGGTCGGTTTCGACAATCCCGCGAGCCTCGGCGAGAACGAGACCGGCGGCCATATCGCGGCCCCGATCTGGCACGATTTCATGGAGGGCGCGCTCAAGACCCGGCCGAACCTGAAATTCGCGGCCCCTCCGGATGTGACGGTCGCCTCGTGGGAAAGTGGGTTCGGCACCGTCACCGACGCGTTCAAGCCGGGACAATCGCCCGGCGCTTCCGATGGTGGCGTCGGGGCTGGTCCGGCCGATGGCGGCGACGGCGCGCCGGGCAGCCTAGTCAGCGGCACCGCGCCTCCGGCCACCGCGGCCGGAGTGGACAGCGGGCTGGGTGGGCTCTATTGAGCCGCGCCTCACCATGACCCAATTGTGACCGATCATGTCGAACGAATCGGATTCCCTGCACGAACAGATCAGGCAGTCGGTCGCGCTGCTGAGGAGGCATCTTTGACTGGGATGTCGCGATCGCCCGCCTCGACGAGCTGAACAACCGCGCCGAGGACCCGGCGCTGTGGACCGACAGTGCCGCCGCCCAGGCGCTGATGCGCGAGCGCAATCGCATCGCCGCGGGTGTCGACGCGGTCCGCATGCTGGAGCGTGAGGTCGGGGACACGGTCGAACTGATCGCCATGGCCGAGGCGGATGGCGATGCCGGCATGGTCGCCGAGGGCATGGCCGGCCTGCGGGCGCTGGCCGCCCAGGCGAAGCAGCGCGAGATCGAGAGCCTGCTGTCTGGCGAGGCCGATGCCAACGACAGCTACATCGAGATCAATGCCGGTGCCGGCGGCACGGAGGCCCAGGACTGGGCTGAAATGCTGATGCGCATGTACACGCGCTGGGCCGAACAGCGTGGCTACAAGGTGCAGCTCATGGAAGAGAGCGAGGGCGAGCAGGCCGGCCTCAAGTCGGTGACGCTGCTGGTGTCCGGCGCCTCGGCCTATGGCTGGCTGAAGACCGAGGCAGGGGTGCACCGGTTGGTGCGCATCAGCCCGTTCGATGCCGCCGCCCGGCGGCAGACGAGTTTCGCGAGCGTCTGGGTCTACCCCGTGGTCGACGACAGCATCGAGATCGAGATCGATCCGTCTGACCTGAAGGTCGACACCTATCGCTCGTCCGGCGCCGGCGGACAGCACGTCAACAAGACCGAGAGCGCGATCCGTATCACTCATATCCCGACCGGGATCGTGGTGGCCTGCCAGACCGACCGCAGCCAGCACCGCAACCGGGCCACGGCGATGGGCATGCTGAAGGCGCGCATGTACGAGGCCGAACTGCAGCGGCGGGAGACGGCGTCGGCGGCGACCGAGGCGGCCAAGACCGATATCGGCTGGGGCCACCAGATCCGCAGCTATGTCCTGGCACCGTATCAGATGGTCAAGGACCTGCGGACCGGCGTGGAAAAGGGCAATCCGTCCGCGGTGCTGGACGGCTCGCTGGACGATTTCATGGCCGCGGCGCTGGCGCAGCGCGTGGGGGCCACACGCTCGGAGGCCAGCGCCTCGGCGCAATAGGGTCGGGGGTTGATCGGGTTTGCGGTGCGGTTCTAAACCATGGCCCGCGAGGAAGGATGGCCGAGTGGTTTAAGGCGCACGCTTGGAAAGCGTGTGTGCGTGAAAGCGTACCGTGGGTTCGAATCCCACTCCTTCCGCCAGCAGCCGTGTCAGCCGATGCCACATGATGCCGGTCGATACGGTTAACCCATTGATTTAGAACGCATCGCGGGATTGGCTGTGTCAGCCAACGCCAGCTTGCGCCACCCCAAGCCAGCCTCTACGTGTGGGCCACCACGTGTGCTGAGAGGTTGGCTGATGGCCGGCAAGCTGAGTGTGGCGCGGATCAAGACCTTGACGAAGCCGGGGCGATACGGCGACGGCGACGGCCTATGGTTGCAGGTGCGCAACTCAGATGCCCGGTCTTGGCTGTTCAGATACACGCGCGACGGCCGGGCTCGGGCAATGGGGTTGGGCGAGTATCCCGTCATCGGTCTGGCCGAGGCGCGTGACGCGGCTCTCGCGGCGCGCCGCCATCTCGCCAATGGAATTGACCCGCTGGCCGCGCGTGAAGCCGGCCGGGCCGCGAAGCGCCAGGAAGCGGTTGCCGGCATATCCTTTCGGGCGGTGGCTGAGCTCTACATCAAGGCTCATTCGCCGACGTGGCGGAATGAGAAGCACCGCGCGCAGTGGGGTTCCACCCTCACGGCCTACGCCTATCCGCACTTCGGCGACAAACCGGTTGCCGCGATCGGCACCGGCGACGTGATGGCGGCGCTCGATCGACTGTGGCACGAGAAGCCGGAGACAGCCGCCCGTCTCCGAGGCCGCATTGAGACCGTTCTCGACTACGCGGGCACGCGCGAATGGCGGCGGGGCGAAAACCCGGCCCGCTGGCGGGGCCATCTCCAAAACCTACTCCCCGCCCGTGCCAAGGTTCGCGCGGTCGAGCACCATGCCGCATTGCCGTGGGCAGAGACGGCTGCCTTCGTCGCCGCGCTACGTGGCCGCGAGGGCGTGGCTGCCAGGGCCCTTGAATTTGCGGTCTTGACGGCCGCGCGGTCTGGCGAAGTGCGCGGCGCGACGTGGGGAGAGATCGACCTTCAGGCGGCGGTGTGGAGCATTCCCAGCGGCCGCATGAAGGCGGGCAAGGAACATAGGGTTCCGCTCTCAGACGCGGCGCTGACGCTGCTACGCGGCATGCGCAACGGCTCTCCGGACCCTGCATCTCTCGTGTTTCCAGGCGCGGCCGGCACGAAGCCGCTCTCCGACATGAGCCTGACATCTGTGCTGCGGCGCATGGAGCGGGCCGATCTGACTGCGCACGGATTTCGGTCGACCTTCCGCGACTGGGCAAGTGAGCGGACTGCTTACGAGCCGCACGTGGTCGAGAAGGCGTTGGCGCATGCGATCGGCAGCAAGGTCGAGGCGGCCTATCGGCGCGGCGACCTGTTCGACAAGCGCCGGCGGCTGATGGCCGATTGGGCCGCATTCTGCGAGGGCAACGACGTGTCTGCCGCGACTGTGGTGCCGATCCGTAGGGCTGGCTGAGAGATTGGTTGCGGCTCCGCCGTAACCCTTCCGCGCCCGGCGGCACCGGGCAAAGGGCGGGCGCGGACGGGTGGCAGCCCGAGCCGCGCCCTAACCCCGGACATGGAGACGACCATGAACGAGGCTAAGGCGAAGGATAGCCCACCGCCGGCTATCGGTTACCCACTGAACGCAGTCCTGGCGTATGCGGGAGACGCCGGGCGACGCATGGAGCAGGCAAGTTGCGCGCTGCTCACGATGGCCGAGACGATGCGCACGGAAGAGCAAGCCATTTGGGCGGAAGCGCTTGACTGCATCGCCTACGCAATGTCCCAGGCCGCCTCCGAGTTGGCCGAGGGGATGAAGATCGTGGATTACCCTGCGGCTGAGGGGGCGCGCTGATGGCCGCGTTCTCCCGCCGCAAGGCGATGGTCGGGGCTGCGTTCGCCGCACTAGCCGGCGGGGTTGCAGCGACCGCTGAGGCGGCATCGCTTGACGCCGCGCTGATCGCGGCGTGCGCGACGTTCATGGAGCGCAACGCCGAGGTGCGGGCCTGGGACGATGGGCTTATCGACGAGGCGGATGGCGAGACGGCGAATGCGGAATGGTGGATTGCGGTTGCGGCTGTTCTGGAACTGCCGGCTCGCACCTTGGAGGGTTTGAAGGCGAAGGCCGGGGTTCTTGAGCGGGTCGTCTTCGGTCTCTGCACAGACGGTGGCAAACATGAGGACTTAGCAGTCGCTTTGGCGCGAGACGTGATGGCATTCCAAGGCGGGAACGGCAAGCCGGAGGCGTGGATATGAGAGCGCCCCGCACCCGAATCGGGTCGGGATACACGGACCGTGACGCCCTGGCTGCTTTCGCTCGGTTCTCGCGCGCGGCTGCGAGGCAGGACGAGTTGAACGCGACCTCTTGCACCCAAGAAGCCATAGACGAGTGTTGCGACGAGTGGTTTGCCGCACTCGACGACGTGTTGAAGTCACCGCGAGCAAAAACGTCAGACGGTGTGACGGCGAAAGTAATTGTGGCGCGGTGCGTGCTGCGCGATATTGTTCGCACGTCAAGTAAGCAGCGGTTCGAAGAAGTGGCAGATGCCGAGCACTTGGTAATCGACGCAGCTTTATTTGAAGTTCTTTTGCACCTTGGCGGGGACGTAGAGTCTTAAGAGGGATGGGCTCGGATGGCGCAAAGAGAGCCGCCTGCCATGACGAAGGAGGAGGAGGCGATTGCCTCCTCCGTCATCGACGGAAACGATAGCGTCGAGAAAATCCTGACCCGCCGCTTCGGTGAATCGGTGTCTTTCAAACGAGCCGAGCGGATCCTGGTTCATTTCATTAACAGGTCGCGTTCGGAAGGAAGGTTGGTCCTTTCGGGTGCCACCAAAGTTTCGATTGATCCAGCATATGCTCAGTTTCTAGATGCTCTTGCGGTGATAGTTGAAGTCGGGCCGGTTTTGATTGCAGGCAGCAGCGAAGTATTGCAGGAAGCGCAATATCGCGGATACAGCCTAAGCCGAGATGTCCTCGAGCTTGCCAACGGGATATTAGATCTACGGTCTTTCGTTGCAAGCGCCAAGAAGCTGTCCAAATCTAAATTAACTTCTCTTTTCAAAAATTCCGACCCGCGCTCGAATTGGCATAAAACTGCAAAGTTTTTTGCAAAACTGATCGAAGATGATTTTCGCGCGGCAAACACTTCTGCTCCCACCCGCAACTCACGAAGCAGTCCGCTCGTCATCGCCGTCTCCGAACTGCTCGAACTCGCAGGCTCTCACAGAGACGATGAGGCGGTCAGGAAGGCACTCGTGGGAAAAAAGTAGCCGCTAAAGTTTTCCCAATCCATCGTTTGCGCCGAGGTCGCCGGGTCCCGCATCTCTGAACTCATGACAGAGCGCGCTTTTCAGCGTCATGCCAGGAAACGGAGAGTGCAATGATCGCTAACACCGAACAGTTCGCCAGCGCGAGAACTCAGGAACGGCCTTCTCCCCCGGCCCGCTACGGAAGCATGAAGGGCGCAGCTCGCCGCTACGGCGTGTCAGTCCGGACAATCTGGCGGCGAGCTGCAGCGAAAGAGATCGTCCTAGTGCGACTGGGCCAAAAGCCGCTCGTCAACTTCGACGCCACAGACGCGCTGCTACGTGCGGCGGCCTGACACGCAAACCGCCCCGGAGCGGCAACCCCGGAGCGGCGAATCGCGGAATGCGGAGCGCTTGGCGGCGCACGGCAGATAGCAATTTGGCGTTCGGATTGCAAGTCGCGATGGGGCTTTAAGGAGCCTCGGAATGCATCCCCAAGATCGCATGCGCCTTGAGCGCGGCGCTGCCTTCGTTCATCGCCTTGGCCCACGCGCGACCGCTGAATTGCTGATCGAGATTGCCGACGCAATCGGCGGCCTGCCGTGCATCATGGATCGCTTGACGCGATACCAGACGATGACGCCAGCGATGATTCGGGCCGCCGGTGACGACCGCTTCCCGCCCCGCCCCCTGCATCGGGTGGCGTCATGAAGGCGGCTCCTCCCGGCTACCGAATCGAGGACGACTGCATAACGGCCACGTCTCGCGCGACCATCAGTGTTGTCTGCGATCGGGCGATCCGCATGCAGGCGAATTACATGCTCCCGTTGCTGCAAGCCGCCGCACGGGGCGACCTCGCCCTTGGCTGCATCCATGCCGCGGACTCGGCTTTCCCAACCCGACAGACCGAACGGTGGACACGGCCGGCTGTCCTCTTGGTCGCGGATGATCCCTGGCCGCACAGCGAAGCGCGCGGGCCAACCGGCTGGGCATGTGCAAATCGCCTCCGCTACTGGCGGCCGCAATTCGTCATCGTCCACGGGACCGGCCCGCACCCCGATCACTACCGGATGGCGGTCGATGCCGCTGCGATGGTTCGGCGGGTGGCGATCATCGAAACCGACTCGGCGCACATCGCTGAATGGGCAGCCTTCCTCGACTGCCCAAGCACCGTGGTCATTCGTCCCCCGGCCGGGTGCGTGCATCCCGAGACGCCGCGCCGGAGTGCTGTGCATTGAGCGCCGACAGCATCACCATTATTCGGGCGCGCGCCCGCCGCCTCGCCAAGGTCATCCGGACTGACGGGACAATCGAGGATTACGACCTGGCCCGGACGGTTGACCTGATCGCTGCACCGGTTGCCGACCTCGGCTCCGTCGGGGCGTTGCTGACCCGGCTGTTGCCGCGTCCCGACTGCGCCGTCGTGCGCGGCAACATCGTCGATCCAGGCCGCGTTCGTGGCGTCCGCCGCTTGGTGCATCCCGATCGGCAGGAAGGCGACAGCCCGACGCTGCAAGAGGCCGCGCACCATTGGCTTGCCGTGGACGCTGAGGGCGTGGACCGGCCCGACGGTCTGAGGGCGGACGATCTGCCTGGATGCGCCGCCGAGGCCATCAGGCGGCTTCCAGCGGCCTTCCATGACGTGCGCTGCATTGCTCAAGCCAGCGCCGGCCACGGCATCAAGCCGGGCGTGCGGATGCGCCTTTGGTATTGGCTCAGCCGGCCCGCGACCGGGCCCGAGCTGCAGCGGTGGTTACGCGGCAGTTGCGCCGATCCCAGCGTGTTCCGCCCGGCCCAACTCATCTACACGGCCGCCCCGGTTTTCGAAGGCGGCGTAGACCATCTGCCGAGCCGGATCGCCGACATCCCCGGCCGTCCGTTAGTCCCGATTCCGTCGCCCGCCGCCCTCGCCCCGCCACCACCACGCCCAGTGGTGCCGGTCATGAGGCCGACAGAGGCCGGGGCACAGAAGTATGGCTATGCGGCCCTGACGGCCGCCTCAGCCCGTGTGGCGCACGCGCCGGTCAACAGCAGGCACGCAACGCTCGTGACGCAGGCACGCGGCCTTGCGCGGCTGGTCGCCGCCGGGTTGCTGTCGCGCACCGAAGTGGATCGATGCCTGGGTGACGCCATCACGCAGGCAGGCAAGACCCGCGACGAGGCATCCGCCGTGCTCGCGTGGGCCATGGAGAATCCGGCCGCTGGCCACGTTCCCTCGGGCGGGGGGGGTTGATGATGGACGGACCATTCCCGCGCGATACGGATTTCGACGCGAACCGGCCGACCGACGTGACCGAGCTGACCCGGCTCTCATGCCTGGACCCGATCGCCTATGACCGCGAACGCGAACCGGCGGCCCGAAAGCTGGGCATCCGCCAATCGACGCTCGACGCCGAAGTGCAGCGCCTCCGCGCCATCGGCGAACGCGACGCGCATCCGGAGGCCAGCCCCCCCGAGTTCGCCGACGAAAACCTGGCGTTGCGATTCTCCGCTGAACATGCCGAAAGGCTCCGGCACGTCGCGACGTGGGGCCGTTGGCTGATCTGGGACGGCGCGACCTGGCGCTTCGATGACACGCTGCGAGCGTTCGACCTCGCCCGCGCGATCTGCCGACAGGCAAGCGCGGAATGCAATGACCCGACGGTCTCGCCCTCGATCGCCAGCGCCAAGACCGTGGCGGCCATCGAACGGCTCGCCAAGGCGGACAGACGGCACGCCACCACGACGGACGTATGGGATGCCGACCCGTGGCTGCTGAACACGCCCGGTGGCGTCGTCGACCTTCGAACCGGCCGGCTCCGGCAACACCGCGCGGCCGATCTCATTACGAAGATCACCGCAGTCTCGCCCGGCGGCCCGTGCCCGCTCTGGCTCGCATTCCTCGAGCGGATCACCGGCCGCGATGCCGAATTGCGCAACTACCTACAGCGGGTCATCGGCTACAGCCTGACAGGCAGCACGCGCGAGCACGCCCTGTTCTTCGCTTACGGGACGGGCGCGAACGGCAAGGGCACGTTCCTCAACACCGTCGCGGCCGTCCTCAACGATTACGCGACCGTCGCCACCATGGAGACCTTCCAGGCAAGCGGATCGGACCGCCACCCTACCGAGCTCGCGATGCTACGCGGCGCGCGGCTCGTCACCGCGCAAGAGACGGAGGAAGGCCGCGCTTGGGCGGAAGCGAAGATCAAAGCCCTGACAGGCGGCGACCCGATCACGGCACGGTTCATGAGACAGGACTTCTTCACGTTCCAACCCGCGTTCAAACTGTTCATCGCCGGCAACCACAAACCCGCGCTCCGCAACGTTGATGAGGCCATCCGCCGCCGCTTCAACCTGATCCCGTTCGCCGTCCAGATCCCGGCGGCCGAACGCGACGGCGATCTCCCGGGCAAGCTGAAAGTGGAATGGCCCGGTATCCTGCAATGGGCGATCGAGGGCTGCCTCGCGTGGCAGCGAGACGGCCTAGCCGCCCCGCCGGCCGTGACCGCTGCGACCGCCGAGTATTTCGAGACCGAGGACGGCATGAAGGCGTGGATGGACGAGTGCTGCGACACAGGGAACGAGTATGCCGACGGCAGCACGGTGCTCTATCAATCCTTCAAAGCGTGGTCGGAACGGGCCGGCGAGCGGCCAATGTCACAGAAGCGGTTCACGCAGGTCGTGCAAGCGCGGGGATACGGCATCGAACATACGCGATCCGGCAACAGAGTGTTCGGTGTGAGGCTCAGACCATCGGCGGACCGGTCCGAAGCCCGCGAGTGGGGCGAGTAATGACGGCGTCTCGGATATCCCCCCCCCCGCCTTTGACCACTCGGACCATTCTGCGACCGCCAAACCGGCCGGTGTGAAGGATGTGAAGGGGCTCCGCATTTCAAGCGTATATAGATCGGCACCAGAGCACCAACACACACACGCGTTGTACATACGCTCGAAATGCACCGTCCGTTCACATCCTTCACAGTCCAGAAGGTGGCGTTGTTTGACTCGGTTTGACATAGACGAGTGGAATTACTTGTGGTTGTGGCGGAGATCGGGCTTGAACTTCCCGACGCCAAACGCCTATTCATTAATTCAAAGTCGCATGGGCTGAGACAGAATGGCGGACGGGCGTGGTGGCAAGCGGCGTGGTGCGGGGCGAAAGCCCGGTGGAGGCGTGTCGCCGGTCAAGGTGCTGCGGACCGAGGCGCGGGCGTTGCTGGCCGACATTGTGGGGACGGCTCGCGATCCGCTGTTGGTGGCGATTGCCATAGCGACAGACGTAAGCAAACCGGATGCGCTGCGGCTAGAAGCCGCCCTCGGCGCGTGTCGCTTCCTGCATCCCGTGCTGAGTGCCGCAGCCGTCGCGCACGTGCCCGCGAGACCGGATGCGGGTGCGCTGATAGACAGGCTTGCGGAACGTCTCGGGCGCATGACAGCGCCGGCCGCTCTCACCATCGACGCCATGCCGAGCCGGGTCGAACCGGCATGACGGGCGTTGATGACATGGATGCGGAGACACCGTCCCGCCATTGGTGGCCAAAAAGTCCAACGTCTAGGCTTTCTGGCCGGTGTAGAGCGGTCCTGGCCCACATGCAGACCCACACGGGGCAGCCGTCAGCCCTCGCTCGCCGGCTTTGAGGCGCGTCGGAATGGGTGACGTGGCGGCGGCCCTTGCTGAGCGTCTGGCGGCGCTGCCAGAGACCGAGCGCCGCGCTTTGCTCGCTTCGGAGTTTGCGCCCGATGAATTGGAGCAGCTCGAATATGCGTGGCCGATATGGGCCCGGCCCGATCAGCTTCCGCCGGATGGTCCATGGCGCACATGGCTCCTTCTCGGCGGCCGTGGATCGGGAAAGACCCGGAGCGCGGCCGAATGGGTGCGGAGCCAGATCGAGTCAGACCGTCGGTGCTCCCTCGGCATATTGGGCCCGACTGCCGACACGCTCCGCCGCGATGTGGTGCAAGGCCAGTCCGGCTTGCTGGCGATCTCGCCGCCGTGGAACCGCCCGCAGCATGAGCCGTCGCAGCGCCGGATTGTCTGGCCAGGCGGCCAGGTGGCGCACCTTTTGTCCAGCGAGGAACCCGACCGCATTCGTGGCCCGAACCTAGACGGGTTCTGGGGCGATGAGATGACGTCGTGGGCCGCCCCGGAAGCATGCTGGTCCAATCTTCAATTTGCGCTGCGAATCGCCGGCCCGAAAGGCGACTCGCCTGCTGGCGTGGTGTCGACCACGCCCAAGCGCCATGCGCTGCTAAAATCCGTCCTGTCGGACACGGCGACTGTGGTGACGCGATCGCGCACGTTCGACAATTCGGCGAACCTGGATCCTTCAACGCTCGCCTATCTCCAAACCAAATACGGCGGCACCACTCTCGGTAGACAAGAGTTGGACGCCGAGCTGCTTGAGGACGTGGAAGGCGCGCTATGGACGCGCGACATGATCGAAACATGCCGAGTCTCGCCGGAGCAGAGCATCGCCATGCGACGCATCGTGGTGGCGATTGATCCATCGGGCGGATCGAACCGGGGCAACGCCGAGACTGGCATCATTGTGGCGGGCGTTGGACGCGACGGGCATGGGTATGTGCTGCGGGACGTATCGGGCAGGCACACTCCCGAGCGTTGGGCATATCACGCAGTGGCGGCCTATCGGGACCACTTGGCCGATCGCATCGTCGCCGAGCAAAACTTCGGAGGCGCGATGGTCGAGAGCACCATCCGCAGCGTCGCCTCTCGCGTGCCGGTCAGGATGGTCCAAGCCAGTCGCGGAAAGGCAGTGCGCGCTGAGCCTGTCGTTGCTTTGTTCGAACAGCGACGGGTCCACATGGTCGGCTTTTTCCCGGAGTTGGAAGACCAGCTCTGCGCATGGGATCCCATGGCCAACGGGCCAAGCCCCGACAGGCTTGATGCGCTGGTCTGGGCGATTACCGACCTGATGCTGGGTGTGCAGCACACGGCGACCGTGACGACGCTGCGGCTTTAACCAGGAGATACAACGTGATCGGAACGGCTTTCGACGAATTTGTTGACCACGAGCTGATGCGCCAGGCCGCTGAGCGGCGGCAATCCGCCGTGGAACGTGTGGCGCGAGCTGAGGACGCGCTTCAACACGCACGGGATGGTCATACGACGGCCAAGCAAGCGAGCGAGCGGGCGATCGCGTGCGTTGGGTCTTTATCGCCGATGGAGGCCGAGATGGCGTTGGAGGCCGCCGCACGCGAACTGAGCGTTGCCGAGCGAGTTCTCGACGCGGCCAATCTGGCTCTCCGAGAGGCGGACGATGGAGTGATAACGGCGCGTGGCGACGCGCACCGGCCCGTGTATCTCGCTGGCATCTCCCGTCGGCTCGCCGCCGCGAAGAAGGCGGATGAGGCGCGCGCATTGTTGGCGGCAGCGCAGAAAGAACACGACGCGGCGACGGCGATGCTGAACCACGCGACGCAGAACGGGACCATGCACGTGATCTACGACGCATCCCACGGCGCGGGCCGCCCGATCGGCGACTATGCCGGGGAACTGACGCGGTGGTCTCAGCCGAACGGCTGGTGGAATGGCCGGCCGGCTTAGGCGGCGGCAAACGGAAGGAGATTGACGATGAGCATTGAGGAAATCACGAAGGAGCGCGATGAACTTCGGGCCGCTCTGGTCAATGAGCGTGTGGGGCTCTGCTTCGCCGGCTCACGATACATCGCCGAGCGGTTAACGATCCCGGCCGATTTGGCTCTGTCGCGTTTTGGCAAGGCGTTCTGCATCGAGGATGGCCGGATCGTCGCGAAGGATGGAAATGGCAGCACGATCCTGAGCCGGGAGCGAATGGGTGAGCCGGCGGATTTCGACGAGGCGCTCGAGTTGATTGTGGGGAGCTATGAGCATCGCGATCGCATCCTACGTGGCACGCGCGCGACTGGCGGAGGCGCGCGCGGCTCTCTCCCGCTGGGGAGAAGGGACTTGTCTCGAGCGGCGTTTGAAGCACTGGACGCGAGCGAGCGGCTGAACTGGATCCGGGGCGGCGGGACGGTTGCGGACTAAGGTGGTGTCAGCCTGCCGGGGGCGGCTACGGGGCATCGGTTAAATCGAGCGACATGCTCCTGCGCCGGAGCGGTTTTCGGCCTAAGGTGGGGCATGGAGCGTCTAGCGATCGAGGTGGCGCGGCACGTCGGCTTCGACCTCTTGGTCGCCGACATCCATGGCATGCCCTGTCTCGTGGTCACCGCCCGATCGATGGCCGGCCCGTCTCATGCCGTCTTCGTTGCCTTGCAGCCATTGCTTGACGCGGACTGGCGTTTACTCGACACCAGCCGCGGTCATCTGCCCCAGGCGATGCAGCGCGTGGCAGCCGGGTCTGAGGACATGCCGCTTGAGCGCCGTAAGGGCGTCTCATGGGAACGAGACCGCCTCGTCGGAACTTATGGCTCCTTCGCGCCGATCTTGATGATAATGCCTCGAGGTCCCAACTCCGGCGCCCCAGTGGCGCGAAAATACTCGACTTTTAGGCCGCCGTCAGAAAGAGCCTGTGCCAGCGCGCTTGCCGCTTCGTCGATGACTGGCGACGCTCCGCTTTCAGGTTTTCCCTCTTCTGCAAACGGTGCCGATACGCTTACGCCTGTACCTGGGTCGTATGCCATTGTGGCCGTGTCATTGACCGCCCCAAGTGTCGCGGGGATTGCCGCACGCTCCCAGCCGGCATCTTGTAGCATCCGGTCTATACTCTGCCATAGCAGTGCAGCATCTGGGATGCCCGGGCCTATCATTCCTGAATATAATGTCCCTTTATATCTTGCGAGACTAACTGCAAAAACAGAAGCTTGGGTTGCGTCTAGCTTTCTTGGCGCGATATACTTATTAGCGGCTTCAATCGCTGAGGTAAGTTCTTTTTGGCTTTGTTCTATGCGGAGGATTGTCTCGTCAGCTTTCGTTTTCTGTGTCTTCACAAAGGCGTCGAGCCCTTCAAGTGTGACGCCCAATTCCGCTGCTTTTTGCGTCGCCTCAGCGGCCTTCGCATTGGCTGTGGAAATCCGGATATCGGCATCTTTTTCGCGGACGGCAGACGACCAAAAAAGCGTCATGGTTGACACTGCTGTCGCTATAGCACCTATGACGAGAAGCACGTAGGATACGCTGTATACCCGGTTGGCGGTCTCAATGGAGGCGTCCCAAATGGACATTCTGGCTTGGCTCCTGATTGGCGGCGGCACGCTTTTGGTGTTGGGCGGCTGTTTCATCGTGCTGATTGTGTTCGATCACCGCGAACGCATGAAGCGCACGAGGACTTAGCGTTTCGGCTCCCGGGTCGCGTGCCGTCCAAATTTGATTCTGGTAGACCGTTTATGATCCGTTGACTTACGCGCTAGCGCTCACGCTCGGCTTACGATGGCGAAAAAGGACGGGCCCGTCGACCCGTGGTGTCTGTGTTTGGCACTAATCCACGTCGGGTCGCCAATCCATGGCGTTCTTGCTTAGTTCTGGCCACTCGGATAGCGTCCGCTCATGCCAGGGCAAGCGCCTCCGCCTGATACGCCGGTCCGCGTCGTGCTGGGGAGCGACGTCCGCGAGCTGCGACCGGCGGAGGCTGCCGATCTGCTGCAGTCGCTCGCGTTCGCTCTGCGCTATCGGGGCCGCAAGCGGGTCGACACGGCCGTGGAGGCGATGGCCCGGATCACGGCGGAAAGGCTGTTCGAGCATCTGAGCCAGTCCGGGTTCGTGGTGATGCGCAAGCCGCCTACATCGCTCGGGCCCGATCTGGCGTATGGGCGATCGGCCCGGGCGGCAGTGCGTGGGGATGACTGACGGCCTCTGAGCGGGCAACGTTCACGGCACGACGGAAGCAGATTTACGAGGCGCTGCATCCTGAGACGAGACACGGAGTGGTTGGGAATGGACGAGAGAAGAGTCGCCAAGTTGGCGACTCTACTTCCGACCGCTTCACAGCAGACACGGCAGCCAAGACAGGGCAATCGGAGCGGGTCGTTCAGCGTGACGCCGCACGAGGCGAGAAGGTCTCGGAAGAGGCAATGGCGGCGATCAAGGGCACGGAACTCGATAAGGGTGTGACACTCGACAGGCACGCAGCTTGATCCCGGCGCGACACTCGATAAGCTCGCCTTCATGCCATGCAGCACTGACCGCATTTGAGCGGTCGGAAGAGGCGGGTGAATGGGTAAGGCTGACGGCAGAGAAGGTGCGGCACGATGCCCCACCGTTGCTCGGCGGCTCGCAGCCACGAGGGAGCGCAGATGACCGCTGCGTTTCGGGTGATTAGAGGAAAAGCATTTGCCTCAAACGCTACTAACAATCTTTCCAGATCCTAATGAACTTGTGGCGCTGGAGCCAGAAGATCTAGGAGATGTGATTCTAGAGATCGTGCCCGGAGTTACACAGAATGGAAGGTTTTCGGTTGAAGGGTTGATGGCGCAACTCTTTGATAATGTTGGGACCAATTATCCTCATGGGGTTCGAAATCAAGTTGCCGTAGCGCTCGTCGAGGCTATATCGCGCCTGATCAGCTTTGGCCTAGTCGTTCAGGCTTATGATCAACCTTCATCATGGTTTCAGACAACTCGCAGGGCACGAACTCTCAGGACCCGCCAGGACGTTGAGCGATTTCGCAGGGGCCGGATCCTGCCTATCGATCTGTTGCATCCTACCCTCGCAGAGAAGGTTTGGCCGCAGTTTTTTCGAGGCGATTACGATGTCGCCGTTTTTCAAGCCTTCAAAGAAGTCGAGATAGCTACTCGTAATGCAGCGAACCTGAAAGGTGCCGGCTATCCGGACAGTTTGGTTGGCGTTCCGCTCATGCAGAAAGCGTTCCAAACTGACAGCGGTCCACTCGCGAACACGACGTTGTGTTGGCAGAGCGCCAAGCGGAAACGTTCCTGTTCGCAGGCGCGATAGGTCATGGGAAGAATCCTGGCAGTCATCGAAACGTAGAACTTTCCCCGCCCGAGGCGGCAAGGCTCGTCGTCTTTGCAAGCTACCTTCTCGATATCATTGAACGGCGCTAGTTAGCTCATGGCCGGCCAGGCTCGTCTCTGGGGGCGAATCTCACAGTTACCTAGCGCCAAGGCGTTCAGTTGCCCTCTAGCGAGATGATCGACTCGCTATCGGCGCGCCCGCCTTCCACGGGAAGGATGGTTCACGCGCTCGTGGACGACGCTGATGTAGACGAAGCAGATCAATGCATCACGAATACGTGATGGCGCGCCAATCTGGTGTGTGGGCTGGCGTGTGGTCCGACCCGCCAGCGGTTTCCTAAGTTATTGTATATACTGACTAAAAACTCCGTTGATACGGACACTCCTTCCGCCAACGGGCCAATCGCATTCTACTCCGCTAGGTAGCCTGGTGACGCACTTGTAGGTCCACCCATGGATGACGGGCACTACAATTGATCTCGTCGAGGTAGGCCAGAATCCTGCTTTCAGTTCCGCCTTAGAGCCCACTCGGATGTGCATCGAGCGGGCCATCTTGGAAATGAGGCCCTCGACGAGGTTGAGCCATGAGTCGTAGTTTGGCCACCTGATCGTGGTCTCCGCGGGATAGGCGGCGTCGAGCGTCTTGCGGAAGCCGACAAGTTCACGCGACCGATGACGAGACTCGATGCTGGCATTCACCTGGCCGGTGATCAGATCGATGCCGGCCAACAGGCTGAGCGTGCCGCTCGAAAATTTCGGGATTCCCTTATACCGGGATGACAATCCGCCCGGCTGGCCATGCTCCGCGCCGTTGGCTCGAACGAGACCTGGTTTCCCGCCCACCCCGCAGCGATGCCAATTGCCGAATACTGGCCCAAGGCGATCCGGCACGCAGAGTTGGCAGTAGCGTGAGCAAGCGTCCTACCGGCCCGCGCGAGGCCGGTGTCGTCGGCCGGATGCGTGACACCGAGGCAGATCGAAGCGCAGCGGGAGGACCTTCTGGCCTCGGCCGGCTGACACGCCGCGGCGCAAGGAGTTGCTGCGCACCCTGCCGCCGAACATTTTTGTTTCGAAGGTGCATGAGGGAGAGCAGATCTACATCTTTGCCGATCCGCTGGTGTGCGGGTGCCTCTATGTTGGCGACGCTGCTGCCTATGCCCGCTACGGGCAGGACGTGTTGCAGCGGCAGATCGCGAGCGAGCAGCAGACGGCGGCACGCGAGGCGGATTTTAACTGGGGCGAGTACGACCACGGGCGGCCCTGAAGCGGTTCGGCACCCGTCCGGTCCGTCGGCAGAACCAACCCCAAATCGCGCGCCGACGTCGAGGGCTTCCGGCACGGCTATGCGGGGACGATCGACAAGGGCCAGGGCAAGAACCTGGACCGGACGTATCTCTACCACACCGAGCATTGGCGCTCGGCGGCGAGCTATGTGGCGCTCACCCGGCAGCGGGAGAGTGCCGAGGTGTTCGTCGCGCGGGAGACGGCGCGGGACGCCGGCCAGCTCGCCCGGCAGATGGCGCGCGGCGAGGTGCGGGCGGCATCGATTGCTTGGCCGACACGCGACGAGCTGACCCGCGAGCAGAAGCAGGAAGCCGAGCGCGAGGAGCGGGGCCGCAAGCTGCGCAACGTGCTGACCATCAACACGCGGCGGGACGGCACGCTCGACCAGGTGCGCGGGCTGCTATCGCCGGCCGGGCGCGAGTTCGTGGACGCCATGGGCGCCAAGATCGACCGGGAGATGGTGCGGCTTACCGACGCCGAACGCCACCAGGTCAAGCTGCACGGCGCGCGCGAGCTGGCCGAGAAGGAGATCAAGGAAGGGCCGGTTGATCCGGTGTACGTCCGCAAGCAGGTCGCGGCGTGGGAGCTGGACGCGTTGGAGAAGGCGCGCGCGGCCGAGGAGGCACGGGAGGCGGCCCGCGCGCCAGCCCCGTTCCTGCCCGCTTGGCGCGACCCGGCCGGGCAGGGGCGGGACAGCCTCGGACGTGCGCTGGACGAGCGCAGCATTGTCGCGGCGGTCATGGCCAACGGCGCGGTGCTGGGCGAAGTGGTCAAGCGGGACGGCTGGTATCAGGCCGGGAAGGAGATCACGCGCGACCCGGCGCAATTCGGGGAGCTGCGGGGCAAGACGGGCTGGCTCGCCTCCGCCGCCAGCAAGGAGCAGCGGGCCGGGGCCGAGCGCGCGTTGCGCGCCGTGCCGGACAGCCTGAGGCGCATTCACGAGACGACCGAGCACGCGCGCCGGAGCTACGTGCAGAGCGTGCAGACGCAGCAGATCAAGGACGCCATCTAGATACCCGGCCTGTCCAAGGCGGCGCGGGGCGTGCTGCGGGACGTGCGGACGGTGCGCGGTATGGCCGAGGTGCCGCGTGACGGCGAGAGCTATGACGACCGGCAGCGGCGGCGGGAGGAGGCGGTTGCCGCCGCCTGGCAGAAGGGGCGGGCCGATCCGCGCATAGCCGGCGAGTTGGATCGGTTCTTTGCCGCCGCGAGCCAGCGGTTGGGCGACTAAGGCGAGCGGGCCGCGTCACGCGCCGCCAGCAGCGGCCGGCGCGTGGAGCTGCCTGGCATCGGGCGCGAGCACCGAGACGGGCTGGACGAGCTGGCGCGGCACTTCGTGCACGTGCGCGAGGGGGTGACGCTCAACGCCAGGTGGGAGCATTGGGTCGAGCAGCAGGCGAAGGAGGTCGCGAGATGGCAGGCACGGCAGGAGGAGCGGGAGCGGCGAGGGCTGCCGCGAGAGCCGGAGCAGGACCGCGAGCGGCAGAGAGAGGGGCGCGGGCTAGGGCTGGGTAGGTAGCCATCAGCTACAGCACTGCTGTTGACAAAACATACAGCATTGCTGTAATAAGCATCATGCTGCACGCGGTTTTGGAAACGTCGATCTTCAGCCGTCGTGCGGATGCGTTGCTGTCTGCGAAGGATCGGGCTGACCTGATTGATACGCTTGCTGGCGATCCGATGGCTGGTGACGTGATGCCCGGTCTCGGCGGCGTTCGAAAGCTGCGTTTCGCGCCGAAGGGACGGGGCAAGAGCGGCGGATTTCGCGTGATCTACTACGTGCTGACCGAGAGCCAGCCCATCCTTGCCCTGCTGATTTACGGCAAGAACGAGCAAGGCGACCTCAGCCCGGCACAGCGCAAGGTGGTGGCCGCGTTGGCGGCAACGATGAAGCGGGGAGCAGGACCATGACCAAGGCCGAGGACACCGATTTTGGGCGCGAGTTGATTGCCTCGATGCAGGAGGCCGCTGCCATCGTACAGGGCGACAAGGACGCAGCGCGCGTACACCTTCCGCCTGGTGACATCGATGTGCGCGCTATCCGCGACAGATTGGGCCTAACCCGGCCCGCTTTCGCGCAGCGGTTCGGGCTGGCCGTCGCAGCCGTGCGCGATTGGGAGCAGGGACTACGCCGGCCTGATCCCGCCGCGCGCGTGCTCCTGATGGTGATCGCGCGCAATCCCGAAACGGTCGCTCAGGCAGTTGCAGCAGCACAGGCCGCGTAATTGCGAAAAAAGTCCTCCAGCCTGTAACGAGCGGGTGCCCCAATCTCCTAAGGGATTGAGAGCCACGATCGGCCTCGCCCGGTGTCGAACAGTCGGCACCACAAAACACGGAGAGCCACCATGTTGACCACCCCTGACAACGTACGCGACCAGACCGAGGCGCCGGCACCAAATTGGGCATCGGATGCGCCCCAAGGTGGCAAAACGGTCATGAATCGTATTTTAAAAGAAAGCGCGACCGTTCCGCTATTCTTCGCGCAAACGCTGATCGCTTCCCTGCGGGACGTCGGCTACAACACGACAACATCGGCCTTGTGCGAGCATGTCGACAACGCAATTGAGGCTGGTGCGCAGGAAATCCGTATCTATTTCCGGCAGAAAGGTGGGAAAGGCAGCTACGAGATCGATGCTGCAGTCTACGACAATGGACACGGTATGTCACCGAACGTACTAAAGATGGCCACAGCGTTCGGCGGTTCGATGAACTTCGGTAATCGGGAAGGTATTGGACGCTTTGGCATGGGGATGAAAACGGCGGCGCTCAGCATGAGCCCCGTCATGGACCTCTACTCCTGGCAAGAGCCCGGTGCGTTCTACAAGATGACCCTGGATGTCGAGGACATCGGCAACGCTCGCGCGAATTCGGTCAATCTCCCTGACCCCACACTGGTCACCGAGTTGCCGGAGGAGGTCTCCGGACTCTTCACCGAAACCATGGTTTTCCCCGACAAGAACGAACAGGACTTCTTCGCGTTTACCGGCGACGACCTTCAGGAACGGCTGGGACGCTCCGGAACGATCCTGTTCCTGCCGGGCTGCGATCGACTGAGCTACGCCAAAGCCCAAAACGCTCGTCGACCATGCTGTCAAGGAAATGGGCCGAGTCTACCGACGCGTGATCGCCGGAGGCGTCAAACTGTACGTCAACAACCGGAAGGTTGAGATATTCGATCCGACGTACTGGATGCCGAATGCACGGCATGCCCGGATTCCCGGCCTCACGACCACGCAAAGCCGCCTTATCGACGCCAAAGAAGTTGCCATCCCAGTCGCCGAGAACGCGACCGAAACCGCTTTGGTCACCGTGAAGCTCTACGCTTTGCCGTTCGAATCCTGGCTGACGTTGCCCCGCAAGGTGCAAAGGAACGATCTCCGCGTCTTTGACGGGTTGACGGTGTCGATCCTACGGAACGACCATGAGGTCTTTGCTGGCTCCATGCGGGAGATCGTTCCGAAGCACAGCGTGGCGAATTGGTACCGCGTTCTGATCGACTTCCCTGGCGTGCTTGATGAAGCATTCGGAGTGGCAACTAACAAGCAGGGGGTTCGCCCAAATGGTTACGTGCTTGCGGCCATCAAGAAGGCCATCGGCGAGCAAGTTGCCGGTATCGCTGAGGGTATCAAGCGGTTTCAGAGTGAGCAGGCGTCAGCCAAGCTTAAAGCTGGCCGCAGCGCGGCGGAGAGCAAGGCGAGCGACAACGACGGCTTTCAGATGAAGCCGCTGCTGGTCGAAAGCCTGTCCTCCGAGGAAGAGGCGCAAAGGGATGAGAATTTGCGCGGCTTGGCCCTTACCCTGAAGCGGGAGGAGGAAACCGACGAGGAGGCTTTCGAGCGCGTGAAAGGGTCGAAATACATCATCACATTCAAATACGATGAGTACTGGCCATTCTACCATGTCGATCACCACTTCGGACGGGTCATCATGACTATCAATACGGCCCATCCGTTCTTCACCAAGCTTTACGAGCCGCTCAAGAAGGGCCTCGTGGCCGCCGTAGTCGAGGACGCCGATGAGGTTGGGGAAGTGCCTGCCACGACCACCGTCCTGGACGGTCCGATCATCGCCCTGGACCTGCTCCTACTGTCGCTCGCCCGGACGCAAGCCGTGCTGTCAAACAACAACGACGACGCCCGGAAGGTGCTTGAAGGGTTTCGGAAGGAATGGTCGGACTCTTACCGGATCCAGCTAGCTGATTGATTGCGGCCTGCAGCACCACGGTTGGTGGTGCTGCATCGCCTCTTGCTATTGCGGAATATTGCTGTATCTTCGTTTACCGATCGGCGATCTTTCATCAGGAAGGGGTACTGCAAGTCCGCCATGCGCTCGCTGCCATTCGACGCAATACTAGCAACAAAAGTTGGCAGTTGCTGACCGACGTAGCCGTCGGGACAGACTATGAAGAAATCGCCCGGACGACGGCTGCGAGGCCAGGGGCGTTGAGGATTAAGGTCCTCCGGTTGCGCAGGGATCTCCTAGCGTTAGCCGCATAAGCGACTGTTGTCGCGATCAAGGCGCAGACGTTATCCGGCTATCCGGTGCAACTAACCGGGACATCAAGTGTATCGCTCTGTCAAACGTCCGGCTGCGAGAGTGATACAGGAGCGACCAGCCTGATAGGCCATCGCGCTAAATCATCATAATCCCCTCAGCCTGCAGCTTTCCTCACCAACTTCGCCTTCTTCTTCGGTTTCGCCCTCGCTTTCGCAGGCGTGGGCGCCTTCGCCACAGCGACCTTCGGCGCGGTCTGGGCCTTCACCTTCGCAGTTCCGGCCGCCTTCCCCGCGACCTTCTTCGCCTTCCCGCCACGCCCCTTCGCCGCGACCGTCTTGCCGCGCTCCGCCAGCAGCGCCACCGCGGCGTCCAGCGTGAAATCGTCCATCGCGACATCGCGCGGCAAGTTCGCGACCTTGTTGCCGTGCTGCGCGTACGGGCCGAACCGGCCCTTGCGCACCAGCACCGGCTCGCGATCCGCCGGATGCGGCCCCAGCGTTCGCACGCTCGCCAGCTTCTTGGCCAGCACGTCCATCGCCCGGTTCAACCCGACCACCAACACGTCGTCGTCGCGGTCCAGGGAGGCGAACACCCCGCCGGTCTTCACGAACGGGCCGAAGCGGCCGATGCCGGCCTCGATCGGCTCTTTCGTCTCCGGGTGGAGGCCGACGATGCGGGGCAGGGACAGCAACGCCAATGCCTGTTCCAGCTCGATGGTGGAGCCCTCCATGCCGCGCGGCAGCGACGTCCTGCGCGGCTTGGTCTTGGAGTCCTTTTCCTGCTCGCCCTGCTGGACGTAGACGCCGTAGGGGCCGCGGCGGACCGAAATGTCCTCGCCGGTCTGCGGGTGGCGGCCCAACACGCGCAGGCCCTCCTTCAGCGTCTCGGCGTCGCCCTCGCCGGTCTCGACCGCAAGCCGCCGCGTGAACTGGCATTCCGGGTAGTTCGAGCAGCCGATGAAGCTGCCGTGCCGTCCCAGTCGCAGGCCGAGGCGGCCCTTCTGGCAGGCGGGGCAGAGGCGGGGGTCGGTCCCGTCCTCGCGGGCGGGGAAGAAATGCGGCCCGAGATCCTGGTCGAGCGCGTCGATGACGTCGCTGATCTTCAGATCGCGCGTCTGCTCGATAGCCTTGGAAAACTCCTCCCAGAAGGCACGCATCACCGCCCGCCAGTCCGCGCGGCCGCCGGAAATGTCGTCGAGCTGCTCCTCCATCGCGGCGGTGAAACCGGTGTCGACGTAACGCTCGAAGAAACTGGTCAGGAACGCGGTGACCAGCCGGCCGCGATCCTCCGGCACGAAGCGGCGGTTCTCCAGCCGCGCGTATTCGCGTTTGGTCAGCACCGCGAGGATCGAGGCGTAGGTGGAGGGGCGGCCGATGCCGAGTTCCTCCATCTTCTTGACCAGGCTCGCCTCGGAGTAGCGGGGCGGCGGCTGCGTAAAATGCTGGTTGGCCGCGACGTCGCCTTGGCGGGCAAGGGGATCGCGCTCGGCCATGGGCGGGAGCATGCGGTCGTCGTCGTCCTCCGCGCCGTCGTCGCGCCCCTCGCGATAAAGTTTCAGGAACCCGTCGAAGGCGATGATCGATCCGTTGGCGCGCAGTTTTGGGCCAGCTTGTTTCGCGGGGTCGGCGATCTCGACCGCGACCTGATCCAGTTCGGCGGACTGCATCTGGCTGGCGACGGCGCGCTTCCAGACGAGGTCATACAGACGCCGCTGCTCCGGCTCCAGCCGCGCGGCGACCTCCTCGGGGGTGCGGGCCACGTCCGTGGGGCGGATCGCCTCGTGCGCCTCCTGGGCGTTCTTGGCCTTGGTCGCGTATTCGCGGGCGGCGGCGGGGAGATAGTCGGGACCGTAGGCGTCGCGGACATGGTCGCGGATCGACCCGATGGCCTCGCGCGCCATCTGCACGCCATCGGTGCGCATATAAGTAATGAGACCGACGGTCTCGCCGCCGATGTCGACACCTTCGTACAGCTGCTGCGCGAGCCGCATCGTCTGCTGCGCGCCGAACCCGAGCTTTCGGCTGGCTTCCTGCTGCAGTGTGCTTGTGGTGAAAGGGGCGGGCGGGTTGCGCTTGACCCGCCGCCGCTCGACCGACGCGACCGCGAACGCGCCAGCCTCGACCGCGGCTTTCGCGCGGGCGGCGGCGGCCTCGTTCGGCAGATCGAACTGATCGAGGCGCTTGCCGTCCAGATGCGTCAGGCGGGCGGAAAACGGCGCTCCGGCCGGCGTCAGAAATGTCGTCTCGACCGTCCAGTATTCTCTGGCGCGGAACGCCTCGATCTCGGCCTCGCGTTCGGCGATCAGCCGCAGCGCCACGGACTGCACCCGCCCGGCGCTCTTGCTGCCCGGAAGCTTGCGCCACAGCACCGGCGAGAGCGTGAAGCCGACGAGATAGTCCAGCGCGCGGCGGGCCAGATAGGCCTCGATCAGCGGCACGTCGAGGTCGCGCGGCCGGGCCATCGCGGCCTGGACGGCCGAGCGGGTGATCTCGTTGAAGGTGATGCGGCGGACCTTCTTGCCGGTCAGCGCCCGCTTCTCGTCCAGCATGGCGCGGACGTGCCAGGAAATCGCTTCTCCCTCGCGGTCCGGGTCGGTCGCGAGATAGAGGGTGTCGGCGCCCTTCATGGCCTTCGCGATCGCGGCGATCTGCTTGCCGCCCCGCTCGTCGGCCTCCCAGTCCATCGCGAAATCCTCGTCCGGCCGGACGCTGCCGTCCTTGGGCGGCAGGTCGCGGACATGGCCGAAGCTCGCCAGGACGAGGAAGTCCTCGCCGAGGTATTTGTTGATGGTCTTGGCTTTGGCGGGGGATTCGACGACGACGACGGCGGTCATGACGTCCTATGGGCGAAGGCCATACGCCTCCGGTTCGATCAGCAGGGCGGCCCGGTTGCCGGGGAGCATCTGCACCCGCCCGGCCAGTTCCAGGTCGAGCAGGGCGGCGTTCACCGCGGCGGCGGGTAACTGGCAGCGCCGGATGAGATCGTCAACCGACGTGGGCGACGGCCCCATCAGATTGGGCAGCACGCGAATGGCGATCTGCTCGGCCGGCGCGTCGACCGGCGCCTCGCCGTCGCCCTCGGCATACGGGCTTGCCGGCTCGCGCAGGCCCAGCGGGGTGGGCCGGCGCAGGCCTTCCAGCACGTCGTCGGCGGTTTCGGTGATCCTCGCGCCCTGTCGGATCAGGTCGTTCGCACCCCGGCAACGGGGGTCGAGCGGGCTGCCGGGCACCGCGAACAGGTCGCGGTTGTAATCGAGCGCCATCCGCGCCGTGGTGAGGCTCCCGGAGCGCATCGCCGCCTCGACCACCACGACGCCGAGCGAGAGGGCTGCGATGATGCGGTTGCGGCGCGGAAAATGCCGCGCCTGCGGGGCGGTGCCGATGGCGGCCTCCGTCACCACCGCGCCGTGCTGGGCGATGCGGGCCTGCAGGGGCGCGTGCTCCGGCGGGTAGGGCTGATCCAGTCCGCCGGCGACGCAGGCGACCGTGTAGCCCTCGCGCATCGCCCCCTCGTGGGCGGCCGCGTCGATGCCGCGCGCCATCCCGGACACGACCAGGAGGTCGGCGAGCACGAGGTCACGCGCGAGGGTCTCGGCCATGCGCTGGCCGTTGGCGCTGGCGTTGCGGCTGCCGACCACGGCGACCGCGCGGGCCGACAGCGCCCGGACGTCGCCGAGGACGGAGATGACGACCGGCGCGTCCTCGGCCTGCGCCAGAAGCGGCGGGTAGTCCGGGTCGCCCCAGACCAGCATGCGCCCGCCGAGCCGCGCCGTCCGATCGATCTCGGCGCGGATGAACGCGGCCTGCGGCACGACTGGGGCGCTTTGGCGCCCGCCGGCCTCGGCCAGCCGCGGCAGGGCGTCCAGTGCGGCCTGCGCGTCGCCGAAGCGGGCCATGAGCCGGCGATAGGTGATCGGCCCCACGCCCTCGGCGCGGGAGAGGCGGATCCGGGCCACGGTCTCGCTCACGTGCCGCCGCCGATCCTCGGCTCTCGGCCGGCCAGCAAGCGGCGTATGTTCGCGTGATGGCGGGCCCAGACCAACACGGCGGCGATGGCGATCAGGGCCAAGATCTCCGGTGGCGCGTCGCTGGACCACGCGATCAGGGGGGCCGCGACGAAGGCCGACAGCGCGCCGAGCGAGCTCACACGGGTGACCGCCGCGGCGGTCAACCACACGCCGCAGGCGGCCAGGCCCGCGGGCGGCCACGCGGCCAGCGTCATCCCAAGTCCGGTCGCGACACCCTTGCCGCCGCGAAACCGCAGCCAGACGGGAAACAGATGCCCCAGCATCGCCCCCAGCCCGGCCACCAGCGCCCCCACCGCGCCGGTCGTGACCACGCCGATCACGACGGCGAGTGCGCCCTTGGCGGCGTCGAGAAGCAAGGTTGCGGCCGCGAGCTCCTTGCGGCCGGTCCGCAGCACATTGGTGGCGCCGATATTGCCCGAACCGATCGCGCGGATGTCGCCAAGGCCCGCGGCGCGGGTAAGCAGCAGTCCGAACGGGATCGCGCCAAGCCCGTAGCCCAGCAGGCAAAGACCGGCGAGAAGCAGCGCGCCGTCCGTCACGCCAGCGCCTTGACGACCTCTCGGGCGGCGCGGTGGCCGGTCGTGACCGCCGCATTCAGATAGCCGTAATCGGCTGCCGTGTGTTCGCCCGCGAAATGGCAATGCCCCTCGCGCTCCGGCTCGACGCCGTAGACGGTCGTCGCGTAGCCGGGCGATTGGGCGGAATAGGAGCCGAGCGACCACGGATTCTTCCGCCAGACGTCGCGCGTCATGCGCCCCGTCCATGCCGCTTTCAGGCCAGGGATCAGGGTTTCTGCGTCATTCAGGCAGCGATGGGCCAAGTCCATCGCATCGGCCGAGCCGGCGGCCAGCGCCTGCGACCCCCCGGACCAGAAATTCAGCACGCCTTCGCGGCCGGGCTGCGCGCGGGTGACCTCCCAGGTCGTCTGGAAAGCTGGCGAGCGCCGCCGGATCTCGCCGTTGCAGCCGGCGTCGCGCCAGACGCGGTGGGAGAACTGGAGCTGGAATTTGACGCTGGCGCCCATCCTAAGCTCGCGGATCGCCCGCATCTTCAGAGGCTTGAACCCGGCGTCCTCGTAGTCCACGGAGTCGCGCATGACACGGAACGGCAGCGCCAGGATCACCCGGTCGTAGACCCGATCGAACACGTGCGAGTCACGACGCAGGCTCAGACGGATGCGCCCGTCGGTCCGCCGCGTGATCGCGGTCAGGACCGTTCCGGTCTGGATCGCCTCGCCCAGGAGCGCGCCGAGGCGGTTGGGGATCTGGTCGTTGCCGCCGCGCACGTGAAAACGCTGGTCGGAGCTGGTATAATAAAGGTTGAACGCATCTTTCGGGTCGGGGGCGAAGAGCTGCGGCGGCAGGATGGCGCTGAGTTGATCGCTGTCGAGGGCGTTCTCTTCGCTGAGCGCATCCTCGATCAGCCGGCCCAGCCGGCTCCGCCGCCCACCCGGCACATACAGTCCGACCCAGTCGGCCACCGTCAGGCGGTCTAGGGCTTTCGCGTAGGCGTTGGAGGATTTGTAGTCGACATCGCCGAGCCGGTTCGACTGATCCTGGACCGTATCGTAGAGATGGGCGTAGTCGGCAGCCGCCTGCGCCACGGAGTAGGGCTGGCCGTCGAAGAAATACAGCGCCTGACTGCCCTTCGGCTGCGCCGCGAGCACGTCATCCAGCTCCAGATCCAGGCTTTTGGCCAGCCGTCGGATCGCATGGTGGTCGGTGTCGATGAACTCGCCACCGTGCTCGGCGATCTGGCCCTGCGCGAACGTATCGCGGATCGAGTAGCAGCGGCCGCCGAGACGGGTCGAGGCTTCGTAGACGCTGGCTCGGATGCCGGCCTGCCGCAGATCATACGCGGCTGTCAGGCCTGCCAGCCCCGCGCCGATCACGGCAACCCTGGCTTCCGACTTGGCGAGCGCGGACAGCGGCACGGCGCCGACCGCAGCTGCGGCCGCGGCTCCGCGAAGCACCGCGCGTCTCGGCAGGGCGGGTTGACCGCCTCGAGGTGTCTCCGCGCGGGAAAGTCTCATCTCGTGGTCCACGTCGCGCGCGACACGGCGCAACATGCCCATCAGTGGCGTTCTCGGCATGCGGCCGCCTCCCGTTCCATTATCAGTGTCGCGCCCAATGCGATGACATGACAAGCGGGCGGGCCGCAACGGCGGCGGTGGCCTCGCGTTGTCGCGAGATCAATGCAGCGCGGGAGTGGTCGGATGGTCCTGGCGAGGACAGTGGTGCCGCTGGTCGGTTTGGGCATGGCGATCGCGGGCTGGAGCAAGCTCGACGACAACCGCGCCTATCTGCGGCTTTATCGAAGCTGGGGCTGGTCGCGCGCCGACATGTGGCGCTCGGGCGTGGCGGAACTGGCGGGTGGCGCGCTGATGGCCCCGCCGGTTACGCGGCGCATCGGCGGGGCGATCATGGCCGCTGCCTCGCTGCCGCAGCTTGCCGCCGAGATCCGGCACGGCGACCGGGCGCTGGTGGCCGCGCGGTCGTGCATCCTCGCGGTGGCGCTGGCGGCGGTGCTGCGCCGCTGAGCCGGACGTGGTTTGCCGAGGGCATTGGCGCGGCTAAGATTGCGGGGCAATGAAGGAACGCCCTTGACCGACATCCCGATGGAATTCTCCCCGTGGCGCGACCTGCTGCTGGTGTGCCGCAAATGCACCGGCAAGCACGATAACGGCTTCGGCCCGGACGGCGACATGACGCTGCGGGAGGCGCTCAAGCAGCACGTTCGCAAGCACGATCTCAAAGGCGTGCTGCGCGCGGTCGAGACCGATTGTCTCGATGTGTGTCCCGAGGACGGGATCAGCTGCATGCGCATCAGCGATCCCGGCCACGTCGCGGTGGTTCCGTTGGGCACCCCGGTGCGCGAGGTGCTGCGGCGCCTCGGCCTCGACCTGGACGAGACGCGGGCGGGGTGAGTCGCGACGCGCCGCGGCGAGCGTTCGCGCTAGTGAGAAGAACAGCTACTGAGTCACATTTCCCAACATTCTCGCCATGTTACTTCAAAACTAGCCGGTCGCTAGCGTCACCCCGAACGCCTGCCCGCCGACCATCAGGCCCTGCTGGACGGTATATCCCCACATATGCGCCAGCAGATTGATCTGCTGGTTGGTCAACAGCAGCAACTCGTCGGAATTCTGCAACACGGTCGCGTAGTTGGGAAAATTGGCTAGGTCGCGTGGACAAAGTTAATCCACTGTTTGATCGTAGCGAGCTTGGCGAAGCCGAGGAAGCTACTTGCGGTATGATCATATCGAGTGGCCACGCGTCTGCTGTTCTTGAGGCGGTTGAAAAAGCGCTCGATCCTGTTTCGCGTCGCATACAAGGCGCGGTTGACCGTGTGCTGGACGTGCCGGTTCTTCTTAGTGGGGATCTCGGGTGTGCCGCCCCGGGCGCGAACCTCCTCGCGGATGGCGTCACTGTCGTATCCCTTGTCGGCCAGCATGACCTCAGGATCGGCATCGTGCTCGGCCATGAGATCGGTGAAGGCCGTGCTGTCGTGGGCCTCGCCCGGCGTCAGCAGGAGCGCGATCGCAAGACCCTCAGCGTTGGTCCGGGCATGGACTTTGGTTGAAAAGCCACCGCGCGAGCGGCCAAGAGCCTGGTTTTGAGTCCCCCCCTTGCGCCGGCGGCACAGTGGTGTGCCCGGATGACTGTGCTGTCGACCATCTGCACGGCATCGTTGCCGCCGCCCTCTGCAAGAGCTTCAAGCATCAGGTCCCATAGCCCGCCGGCCGTCCAGCGACGGTATTGCCGGTGCACCGAGTTCCAGTTGCCGAGTTCTTCCGGCAGATCGCGCCACGGCGCCCCAGTTCGGGCAATCCAGAACACCGCGTCCAGCGTGCGACGGTGGTCGGCAGGCGGACGCCCCCGCAAGGGACCGCGCTCGATCACGAACGGCTCGAAGAACGCCCACTCTTCGTCGCTCAGAAGGCCTCGGATCACCGCTGATCTCCCGCATGAAGATCAGCTTCGAATCATGCTTCGCCGCGTCGGGGAATCCCCCTTATGCGCTTTGTCCACGCGACCTAGGTAGTTGCTCGGATTCGTGCTTTGCAGAAGACTTTGTACCGGCACCGGAACCTTGTTGAACCAGCTCATGTTCATGTCGTTATATACCCAGAATATCTGCGGAGTATAGGCCGGGATGCCGAACGTGTTGCCCGGCATCACCGGATAGGCGCTGGCTTGCACCACCGCCTGACCGGCGTTGCGGGCCGCCTTCAGACCCGCCGCCAGACCGGCGAATTGAGCGGTGGAGAAGACCTGTGTGTTCTGGGTATTGCCGTCGTTGTTCGAGGGGATCAGCCCGAACAGGCGAGTGATCTGCCCGTCGATGCCGCTGACGCAGCTCGGGTCAGTGGAATTGACCGGGAACGACGTGTTGACGAAAGCAAAGATGACCGGATAGCGCCGCCGCAGAAGGGCAACAATTCCCGTGTTTTCCAGAACGCCGCCGTCGCCGAAACTATAGGTCGCGGCCGATTCACCTCCGATGTTGACCATCGGCCAGGCGCTGAACTGAGGAAAGCCCGCCGAATATTGCGTGAGGGCGTCGATCACCGAGGCGACCGCGGCGCTGCTGCTGCCGATGGCGTCCGACAGCAGGAACGGATAGGCGGCCGCCGCCACATGCGCCACGTTCCCTGCGGACGTGCCGCTCGGCGCAGGCGTATCGAACGCAAAGGATTCTACAAATCCGCCGCCGAAATCGACACCGCCCGGACCGGTGCCCGGAAACAGTTGCGGTGTTCCGACATAGAGCGGGGTGTATTCGAAACCGCGATAGATCTGGCCCGCCAGTCCGGCGCGCCTGACGAATCGCGGGCTGGCCGAGCCTGTGGGATAGATCTGTGTCGCCCCGGCAATAAGGAACGGCCGGCCCGCGCGCGGCAGATAGAACGGGGCCGCCAAACCCGGATTGCGCCCCTGGATGGCCGCCAGCGTGGCCGCGTTCAAGGTTACGGATGTCGCGTCATCATCCAGCCCATACGGCGCGAGCAGGCAGTCGTTCAGAATGCGCGACCAGACTTTGTCGAACGGCAGATAACCGAGTTGATACTCACCGATGTACAGTGCGGCGAGCAATCCGATCTGAACGTTCGTCAGGCGGCTCAGCGCCGCACCGAGATTGGGCGCGGCGAGCGACGCCAGTCCGGCGAGCGTGATCGCGGACGGGGGTACGACGGGACCCAGCAGAGCCGCATCACTGTAGGCGGCGGGCGCGAAGCAGAAGGGCGCGTTGAACCACGTGCCGCCCGACACCGACGATATCGCACCGATGTGCGGTAGCGCGCCGGCGGCGAAAAGGCCGCGCATCTGACCCAGGGCGGCAGCGAATGCGCGTGGGCCGCCGCCGGAAAAGCTCACGCCCCACTGCCCGCTCGCGGCGGCAAAGCGTGGATATGCCTGCTCCGGAAACGGCTGCGCGGGGGACTGGGACGTCGGGTAGTACAACGCCGCGAGGGGCGGCGACAGACGGGGCCGCCGGCGCCCTCGCCGTCGCAGCCGCCGGTTCTCCTCAGCCGCAGCCTCCGTGGGGCCGAGGATCGAGCCCAGCCTGCCTGCCGCAAGGCCGGCCGCCGCCGCGGTCAGGACGTCCCGACGCCCGACGCTCTCGTCAGATGTCTTGCTCAAGGCGATGCTCCCGTGGCGACCGATCGCAAAAAGCCAGGCGCAAACTTCGATCGCCCGCACCCTGGACCACCCGAACCTGTATCAAATCCGCTGGCTCGACGTCTACAATTGTCGGCGGTTCGCAGGCGTCCATCGCGGCCGCCCGCCGAAACGGCGGGCCTGGGGCGAGCAGCGGGTGGAGGCAACCCGCGTTGCCGGGCCTTACACCTCAGACAGGCCCGACCACCTCCAGAACGACCGAGATCGGCCGGTGATCCGACCCGCCCCTCGGCAACACCACAGCCTCGCGTGCCCGCAGGCCCCGTACCAGGCAGCGATCCAGTCGTAGCCGCAACAGGCCGCCCGCCGCATGGGTTGCCCGCCGCGGGCCGACGTCCGAGAACCCGGGCAGCAGTGCCGCCCCCACCATGTTGAAATCGCCGAGGATCGCCGCGCGGGGCGGCATGAAGCGCGCAAGCCATCGCAACTGCCGCCGGTTCAGCGTCTGGCCGTGCGACAGATGCACGTTGGCCACCGCAAACGCCTCGCACGAAACAATCTGCGCCACCCTCCGCACCACCGTCCCCGCCGGCAAGGTCAGCACCACCGGGGCCGCGAACGGATGCGAACTCCAGGCGGCCAGGCCATGCGCCCGGCCGGGCAACGGCGCGCGCGAGAAACAACCGCCGAGCAGCGACGGCAACGCTTCGACCGAAACCGTCGCTTCCTGCAACAACAGCAGATCCGGCTTTTCCCGCGCGACCAATTGGGAGATCTCCTGCACGTCGGCGCCCTGGCCGTGCAGCAGATTCCAGCTGACGATCTTCACACCGGACGGCTACTCGGCGTCGAAATGCCGCGCCAGACGATGCGCGAGGGCGGCGGTCGGGATGTTCGTGTTGCCGGCGGTGATGACCGGCATGATCGACGCGTCGGTGATCCGCAATCCCGCCACCCCGTGCACGCGCCCCATGGCATCCACCACCGCGCCCGCCGCTGGATCGCGGCCCATCGGGCAGGTCCCGGCCGGATGATAGTAATTGACATGGGTCGAGTGGATCCAGGCGTCCACCGGTCCGACCGGCGCGTCCTCGATCAGTGCGCGGCACAGCGGCGGACGGGCGGCGATACGGCGGGCGAACTCGACGCCCCAGCGCAACGCGGACAAATCCTGTCCGGCCGGATCGCTGAGTTGGTCGTGTTCGATGACGAACGAGCCGTCCGGGCGCGCCGACACACGGCCGCGGGACAGCGGGGTGAGCAGCCCGACCCAAAGCTGCCAATACCACCCGCCCTCGGGCAGCCGGCCGCCCGAGGAGAACACATGGATGTCGACGATCCCGTTCGCGAACGGCGAGCGTTCCTTGACGATGATGCCCTCGTCATAGGCCAGACGCTCGCGCTCGAACGCGGTCGTGCGGTCGATCAGTCCGTTGTCCGAACGATACGTCAGCACGGCGCACGGATGATCCTGCAAGTTGCGGCCGACGCCCGGCAGATGGTGTCGTGCAACGAAGCCCGCCGCGCGCAACGTGGCTGCGTCGCCGATGCCGGAGCGCATCAGCACCTCCGGCGACCCGTAGGCGCCGGCCGCGACCACGACGACATCGGCCGCGAGTTCGCAAGGCGCGCCTCGACGCAGGCCGCGCACGCCCGCGACCCGCTCGCCGCTCCAGATCAGTTCGGTGGCGTGGAAATGATCGACGATCGAGAAATTCGGCCGGTGTCGCACCGGATCGACGAACGCGAACGCCGCGTTCCAGCGCACCCCGCCGCGCTTGTTGACCGGACAGACCGAGACGCCCGGACCCTCGTCGATGTCGTTGATGTTTTCGGAGACCGGAATGCCGAGCGCCAGCGCGGCGTCGCGGACGTCCTGCTGGAACGGCGTGAGTTCTTCATCCAGATAGGTGCGGACACGCAACGCCGTCTCGACTGCTTCGAAATCACCAAGAAACGAGTCGGCCTGCCAGAACGGGCCGGCAAGGCGCGCCCATTCGTCGAAATCCGAGCGCAGGCCGCGCACGGCCGCGCATCCGTTGTGCGCCGAGCAGCCGCCCATGACCCGCGCCCGCGCCACCGGATAGCGGTGGCCGGACGGGTCGGCGTTGTGAAAACCCCAGTCGTGGGTGAGCGGGATGCGACGGGAGTCCAGCAATTCGGACGGCCAGCGGTGCTCGTCGAACGGCCCGAAATCGGGGCCGGCCTCCAGCAGCACGACCTCGTGCCGCCCGCCCGTCGCCAGCGTGCCGGCGAAGGTGGCACCGCCGGTGCCGGCCCCGACGACCACGACCCGCATCAGGCCGCCACGATGTCGGTGCGGGCGAAGTCGTCGCCCTTGAACAGCAGCTTCAGGCCGCGCGATTTGGCGAGCGCGTACGAGGCGCAATCACCCATGTTCAATCCAGCAGGATGCCGGCCCTTGCCGTAGCGAACAAATGCGTCCCGCGCCAAAAGCGCGAGAGCGACGTCAAAGGCGACGATTTCCATATCCGCGACAAGCAGATCGAGCGATCGCCAGGCTGCCGCCCCCTTTTGGCGACCGGCGATCACGAACGAGGTTTCCATCAGGCTCACGGCCGAGACGAGGCATCCACCGGATTTTGCCAGGGATGCCGCAAAGCCCGCACCCTCTGCTTCACCCTTGATTATGGCGACGAGGGCCGAGGAATCGACCACGATCACGCAGGCACGCCGTTCTCGTCATACAGATCGGCTTCCGTGAACGGCGGATTTTCCTCGACGAACGGGTGGCGCTCCACGATGTCCCGGATCGCCTGGTAGCGTCGCTCGGCTTCTTCCGGGGAAGGCCGGCCACGCCGGACGCCGCCCTCGATAAATTCCGCGCCAGCCTGCTCCAATACGACGGCAATACCGGCCATCGTCGCCTCGCCAACGGCTGCGCCGCCCGCTTCCAACCGGCGGACGGTGACCGCAGACACCCCAGCCCGGCGCGCGACCTCCGCTTGATCGAGCCGCAGCAAGGCCCGGGCTGCTCGGATCTGATCGGATGTGATATTCATGATCGATATCTATCATCTCTGATCTTGCTTTTCAACGCCGCCGTCGCGGTCTAAAGCTAGATGATGCCATCCGGTGTTTGCCCGCTTCGACTTATCGGCCCCTGAGCGCCCCGCGCCCGGGAGGACCGGGCGCGCGCTTCAGGGGGAACCGTCCCGGCCGACGCCACGCACACAGGAACACGGCAATGACCATCACGCATCCGAATTTCGGCGTCCTCGCCGACGACCGCGTCATCATCTTCGACACCACGCTGCGCGACGGCGAGCAATCGCCCGGATTCTCGATGAACCTCCACGAGAAGCTGCGCATCGCCCATGCGCTGGCCGAACTCGGGGTCGACGTGATCGAGGCGGGGTTCCCGATCGCCTCGCCCGGCGATTTCGACAGCGTGCACCTGATCGCGCGCGAGGTGCGCGGCCCGGTGATCGCCGGACTGGCCCGCGCCGCTCGGGGCGACATCTTGCGCGCGGCGGAGGCCGTGTCGGGCGCGGAACGGCGGCGGATCCACACGTTTATCGGCACCAGCCCGCTGCACCGGCAGTATCAGCTGCGAATGGACCAGGACGAGGTGCTGGCCGCCGTGGCCGATAGCGTGACCCTGGCGCGCCACCACACCGACGACGTGGAATGGTCGGCGATGGACGCGACCCGCACCGAGCCGGATTTCCTGTGCCGCTGCGTGGAGGTGGCCATCGGCGCGGGGGCGACCACGATCAACCTGCCGGACACGGTCGGCTACGCGCTGCCGGCGGACATGGCGGCGATGTTCGCCGACATCCGCGCCCGCGTGCCCGGCGCCGACCGGGTGATCTTCTCCGCGCACAACCATGACGATCTGGGTCTCGCCGTCGCCAACACGATCGCCGCGATCGGCGCCGGCGTGCGGCAGGTCGAGTGCACGATCAACGGCATCGGCGAGCGGGCCGGCAACGCGGCGTTGGAGGAGATCGCGATGGCGCTGCGCTGCCGCGCCGACAGCGTGGGCGTGCGGACCGGGATCGTGACGGAACATCTGCTGCGGCTGTCGCGGCTGCTTGCGACCGTCACCGGGTTCGACGTGCAGCCCAACAAGGCGATCGTCGGCCGCAACGCCTTCGCGCACGAAAGCGGCATCCATCAGGATGGCGTGCTGAAGAACGCGGCCACGTATGAGATCATGACGCCGGAAAGCGTGGGCTGGCAGCGCAGCAATCTGGTGATGGGCAAGCACTCCGGCCGCGCCGCGTTCCGCGACAAGCTGCGCGCGCTGGGCTACGGCGAGGTTGGCGACAATCAGTTGCAGGACGCGTTTCGCCGCTTCAAGGATCTCGCCGACCGCAAGAAAGTCGTCTACGACGAGGACATCGTGGCCTTGGTCGACGACGAGGTGATGCGCGACCACGAGCGGGTGCGCTTCGTTGCGATGGAGCTGCGCACCGGCACCACGACGCCGCCGCATGCGACCGTCACGCTGGATATCGACGGCGTGCCGCATGCCGGAGAATCCGGCGGCGACGGGGCGGTGGATGCGACGTTCAAGGCGATCCGCGCCATTTTCGCCCATACTGCCGTGTTGAAGACGTATGCGGTCAGCGCGGTGACGGATGGCACCGACGCGCAGGCGCGGGTCACGGTGCGGCTGGAGGAGGACGGCAAGCTGGTGGACGGGCAGGGGGCCGATTCCGACACGATCGTCGCCTCGGCGCGGGCCTATGTGCATGCGCTGAACAAGCTGATGGTGAAGCGGGCGAGGACGGCGCCGGAGGCGTTGAGCGCCTGACAAGATCAGTTTGACGCGCCTGCCGGCAACACGAGAGTCTCAGATGCAAGACACGCAGGCCTTGATTGAAAAAATCCGGGCCTTGCCGCCCGACCGTATCGCGGAAGTAGAAGATTTCGTGGCCTTTATTGCGGCACGCGAGCAGGAGCGTGCGTTGACCCGCGCCGCCGCGTTAGCAAGCTTCCCGACGTTCGCCGCGATTTGGGATAATCCGGACGACGCCGCTGACGATGCCCTTTGAGTTCGGCGAGGTCGTGCTCGTGCCATTCCCTTCACCAGCCAAGTCGTTTCCAAGCAGCGACCCGCCGTCATCGTGAGCAACACGGCTTATAGCCGAGCCAGACCGGACGTCGTGGTGATGGCGGTCACCAGTCAGCTTCGCCCAAACGCCGGGCCGGGCGAAGTCTGGATCGCCCAATGGCACGCTGCCGGCCTGATCAAACCGTCAGCGATCAAGCCGGCGTTCGCTACTCTCGAGCAAAGGCTGATCGTCAGGCGACTCGGAACGCTCGACGTGCAAGATCAGATCTCGCTGCGAAAGGCCATCTGCGAGACGATCGGCTGACGGCAGCACCTGAATTCGGTGCCCAACTGCCCTCAGTGCGCCGTCGCGGCACCCCCGACCGCGCCCACGCCGGCACCGATCAGTGCGCCCGTGCCCACATTGCCGCCCGTCACGCCCGCGACACCCGCGCCTGCGCCGGCACCCAGCAGGCCGCCGGTCACGCCGCGCGTGACCGGGCTGCGGCCGCACGCCGACAACGCCAGAACGGTCGCAACCACGACGGCGATTCTCGTCACATTCCCAGACATCCGCATTCTCCTGTGTCGCGCCCCGAGCCATCGCGGGGCGGCGTCGATGCCGCTGTAACGCGCGAGCAGGCGGAAATTTCATGCCAGCACAAACATGTTCCCGCGCGACCGCCGAACGCGCCGCCCCTTGCCCGTGGGGGGACCGAGGGCTAAGCCCCACCGCTTCCCGTCCCTGCGCAAAGGCCCAGTATGTTCTCACGCTTGCTCGGCATGATGTCGGCCGACATGGCGATCGACCTCGGCACCGCAAACACCCTCGTCTACGTCAAGGGCCGGGGGATCGTGCTCGACGAGCCCAGCGTGGTGGCCATCGCCGACGTGCGCGGCAAGAAGCAGGTGCTGGCGGTCGGCGAGGAAGCCAAGCTCATGCTCGGCCGCACGCCCGGCAACATCTCCGCCATCCGGCCGCTTCGCGACGGCGTGATCGCCGACTTCGAGGTCGCCGAGGAGATGATCAAGCACTTCATCCGCAAGGTGCACAATCGGCGCGGTTTCGCCTCGCCGATGATCATCGTCTGCGTGCCCTCCGGCTCTACCGCCGTCGAGCGCCGCGCCATCCAGGAGAGCGCGGAAAGCGCGGGTGCGCGAAAAGTGCTGCTGATCGAGGAGCCGATGGCGGCTGCCATCGGCGCCGGGCTGCCGGTCACCGAACCCTCCGGCAGCATGATCGTCGATATCGGCGGCGGCACGACGGAGGTCGCGGTGATCTCGCTGGGCGGCATCGTCTATTCGCGCAGCGTGCGGGTGGGCGGCGACAAGATGGACGAGGCGATCATCAGCTACATCCGCCGCAACCATAACCTGCTGATCGGCGAAAGCTCGGCCGAGCGGATCAAGATGGATATCGGGGCGGCCGCCCTGCCCTACGACGGCGAGGACGGCCCGTATCGCGAGGTCAAGGGCCGAGACCTGATGCACGGCGTGCCGCGCGAGGTGCAGGTCGGCCAGCGGCAGATCGCCGAGAGTCTTGCCGAGCCGGTCACCGCCATCGTCGAGGCGGTCAAGGTCGCACTGGAGAACACGCCGCCGGAGCTGGCGGCCGACATCGTCGACAAGGGCATCGTGCTGACCGGCGGCGGCGCGCTGCTGTTCCGGCTGGATCAGGTCCTTCGCGATGCGACCGGCCTGCCGGTGGTGGTGGCCGAGGACGCGCTGCAATGCGTGGCCCTCGGGACGGGCCGGGCGCTGGAGGAGATGAAGCGCCTGCGCAACGTGCTGACGACGATGTACTAGGTTCGCGCCGAGTCGCTATGGTGGGGCGATGATCCGGCTGTCCATCCCCGTCCGGCAGGCGCTGGCGAAACTCACGTTGCCGGTGCTGATCGCCGCCTCGTTCGGCCTGATGCTGCTGGGCAAGGCCGACGCGCTGCTGGCGGAGCGGGCGCGCATGGCGATCGCCGATTCTCTGGCGCCGATCTACGGCCTGCTGGCCGGACCGCTGGAGGGGTTTCGCGACGCGCTCGACAACGGCCGGCACATCGTGACGCTCGCGCGCGACAACGCCGATCTGCGCGACGAGAACGAAAAACTGCGCAAATGGCAGAGCGTCGCATTGGCGCTGGACGCCGAGAACGCCTCGCTCAAGGCGCAATTGCACTGGCTGCCGGAGCCGGCCGGGACCTACGTCACGGCCAGGGTGGTCGCCGACACGGGCGGCGTCTATGCGCGCGCCGTGCTGCTATCGGCCGGCCCGAACCACAGCATCGTCAAGGGACAGGTGGCGCTCGACGAGCGGGGTTTGGTCGGCCGGGTCACCGAGGTCGGCGCCCGCAGCGTGCGCATCCTGCTCATCACCGACCTCAACAGCCGCATTCCCGTGGTGCTGGAGGGCAGCCGCGCGCGGGCCATCATGACCGGCACCAACGGGCCGCTGCCGCGCCTCATGTACTGGCCGGAAGGCGTGCAGCCGGCCGAGGGCGAACGCGTGGTCACCAGTGCCGAGGCCAACGTCTTTCCGGCCGGCCTGCCGGTGGGGGTGGTGCATTTCAATACGAGCGGCGTGCCGGAAGTGGAGCCGCAGGCGCGGCTCGACCGGTTGGAGATCGTGCGGCTGTTCGACTACGGACTGCGTGGCTTGCTGCCGCCCGAGGCAGGGATGGCCAAGCCTCCGGGCGGCAGCAGGCCGCCCTCGACGCGGATCGACCCGCCGGGCTTCTCGGGTCCGGTGCCGGCCGCGATGCTCGTCCCGGGCGTCGTGCGGGGCAATCGGTGACGGAGAAGCTGCCAGGGATCCGGCCGCGCGCCAGCCTGTCTCGGCGGCTTGACATGACCGCGCGGCGGGCGTTTCCGGCCAGTACGACGGCCATTCTGCTGCTCGTCGCGGCGACCCCGCTCGGCCTGCCGGGACAGGCCGAACTGCAACAGGGCGTGGCGCTGGCCTGCGTGTTCTTCTGGTCGCTCTATCGCCCGGCCTCGATGCCGCCGATCGCCGTGTTCGGTCTCGGGCTGCTGGTCGACCTGCTCAGCTTCGCGCCGATCGGCGTCGGCGTGCTCACCTTGCTGGTCGCGCATGGCGTGGCGCTGACCTGGCGGCGGGAGATGGTCCGGCGCGGCTTCGCCGTGGTGTGGCTGTGCTTTCTGGGCGTCGCGGTCGCCACGTCCGCCTTGGGCTGGGCGTTGACCGCGCTGCTGACGTTTCGGCTGTTGCCGCCCTGGCCCGGCTTGTTTCAGGCGGGGCTCGCGGCCGGGCTGTATCCGGCGCTGGCCGTACTGCTGACGCGGGCGCACACCACGCTGGCGGAGCCGGAGCATGCGTAAGAAGCGGCTGCACCGCGAGACCGGGCGCGGGCGGCAGATGGCAGGCGAAAGGACCGCTCCTCGTTGACGCTCGGCCCCAAACGCGAGCATCGCCGGGCCGGCGTCTTCACGCGCCGCGCGCTGCTGGTGGGCGGCGTGCAGATCGCCGCGTTCGGTGCACTCGGTGCGAAATTGTATCAGGTGCAGGTCGTCGACGGCGCGCGCTACGCGACCCTCGCGCAGAACAATCGCGTCAGCACGCGGCTGATCGCGCCGCCGCGTGGCCGGCTGTTCGACCGGGCGGGCGAGATGGTGGCGAACAACCGACTGAATTGGCGGGCGCTGCTGATGGCCGAGCAGACCGAGGACGTCGGTGCCACGCTCGACAATTTCACCCGCCTCGTGGCGCTGCCCGACCACGAGCGCGCCCGCATCGAACGCGAAATCCGCAGACGCCGCCGCTATATCCCCATCATGGTGCGCGAGTTCCTCACATGGGAGGACATGGCCCGCATCGAGGTCAACGCGCCCGATCTTCCCGGCATCATCGTGGATGTCGGCACCTCGCGGCTCTACCCGCTCGGGCCGCTGTTCGCGCACGTCGTCGGCTACGTCGCGCCGCCGAACGACGCGGACGTGGCGGGCGATCCGATGATGGCGCTGCCGGGTATCCGGGTCGGTCGCGCCGGCGTCGAGAAATTCCACGATCCCACGTTGCGTGGCCGGGCCGGCGCGGTGCAGCTCGAGGTCAATGCGCTCGGCCGGGTGATCCGCGAGCTGGACCGCGAGGAGGGCCAGCAGGGTCAGGACATCCACCTGACGGTTGACACGGCGCTGCAGGCCTCCGTCCAGCGCCGGCTCGGCGAGGAGAGCGCCTCGGCCGTGGTCATGGACTGTCGCAACGGCGAGGTGCTGGCGATGGCCACCAATCCGTCCTTCGACCCCTCGCTGTTCAACGCGGGCGTGAGTCAGGCGCAATGGATCGCCTGGACGAGCAACCGCCGCGCGCCACTCATCAACAAGGCGGCGGCTGGCCTCTATGCGCCGGGCTCGACGTTCAAGATGGTCGTGGCCCTGGCGGGTCTGGAGGCCCGCGCGATCACGCCGTACACGCCGATCAACTGTCCCGGCTATCTCGACCTCGGCGACGCGCGCTTTCATTGCTGGCGCAAATACGGCCATGGCGATGTCGACCTGCACGGCGGCATCAAGAATTCCTGCGACGTCTACTTCTATGAGGTGGCGCGGCGCACTGGCATGGACCGGATTGCCGCGATGGCCAACCGCTTCGGTCTCGGAGTGCCGCTCGACATCGAGCTGCCCGGCGCCCGGCGCGGGCTGGTGCCGACCCGCGCCTGGCGCATCAAGCAGGGCAAGCCCTGGAACCTCGGCGACACGGTGGTGCACGGGATCGGCCAGGGCTTCACGCAGATCACGCCGCTGTCGCTGTGCACGATGGCCGCGCGCCTGGCGACCGGCCGAGCCGTGCAGCCGCATCTCACCCGCGCGGTGGGCGGTGTGCTGGCCCCCGGCTCCCGCCCGGAGGACTGGCCGAGCCTCGGCCTGTCGGAGCGCGGCCTGCGGGCGGTGCGCGAGGGCATGTTCGCCGTGGTCAACGAACCGGGCGGCACCGCGCCGCTCGGCCGGTTGCCGATCCCGGGCGTGCAGCTCGCCGGCAAGACCGGCTCCACCCAGGTCCGCAGAGTCTCTCGCGCCCAGCGCGAGAACGGCTTCAAGAGCGAGAATCTGCCATGGGAGTGGCGGCCGCACGCCTTGTTCGTGGCCTTCGCCCCCTACGACGCGCCGCGTTACGCCCTGTCCGTGGTGGTCGAGCACGGCAATGCCGGCGCCGAGGCGGCCGCCCCGCTGGCGCGCGACATCATGGCCGACGTGCTGACCCGCGACCCGGTCGGCCGCCGCGACCCGCAGCGCGTCGCGGCGGCAACCCCTTGAGCGTGCTCGAACGCCGGCTGGTCCGCGAGACGTCGTTCGGCCTGGTCCACAAGCTGTTCCAGGTCTCCTGGCTGTTCGTGCTCATGCTCTGCACACTCGCCGGCGTCGGCTACATCGCGCTGTATTCCGCCGCCGGCGGCTCGCCCGAGCCGTACGCGAACCGCCATCTGCTCCGCTTCGCTCTCGGCCTCGTGGTCATGCTCAGCGTGGCGCTGATCGACATACGACTGATCGCCCGGCTCTCGTGGGTGGCTTACGCGGCCGGGCTCGGGCTGCTGCTGCTGGTGGCGCGGATGGGCCACGTGGGCAAGGGGGCGCAGCGCTGGATCGAACTGGGCGGCATGCAATGGCAGCCCAGCGAGTTCATGAAGATCGCGCTGATCATGGCGCTGGCCGCTTGGTTTTGCCGGGCGTCGCACGAGAAGGTCGGCAATCCGCTGTTCCTGCTGCCGCCGGCGATCGCCGTCCTGGCGCCGGTCGCGCTGATCCTGAAGGAGCCGAACCTCGGCACGGCGGTCATCACCGCCTGCGTCGGCCTCACCGTCTTTCTCGCCGCCGGGCTGCGCTGGTGGAAAGTCCTGTTGCTGGTCGGGCTCGTGGCCGTCGCCGCCCCGGTCGCCTATAACAATCTACACGGCTATCAGCGCGCGCGGATCGAGACCTTCCTCAATCCGGAAAGCGACCCGCTCGGCGCCGGCTACAACATCCTGCAGAGCCGAATCGGCCTCGGCTCCGGCGGATTGTGGGGCAAGGGCTGGCTCGAGGGCACGCAGGGCCACCTGAATTTCCTGCCGGAAAAGCAGACCGATTTTATCTTCACCGTGTTCTGCGAGGAATTCGGGCTGGTGGGTGGCCTCGCTCTGCTGTCGTTGCTGCTGCTGATCGTGCTGGGCGGCCTGTTGATGGGCCTGCGCTGTCGGCACCAATATGGTCGGCTGGTCGCGATCGGACTTTCGACGAATTTTTTCCTGTATGTTTTCGTCAATGTCGCGATGGTGACCGGCGCGATCCCGGTGGGCGGCGTGCCGTTGCCACTGGTCAGCCACGGCGGATCGGCGATGCTGATGGTCATGCTCGGCTTCGGGCTGCTGATGAGCGCCTACGTGCACCGCGATGTCGAATTCGACGAAGCCGACGCCGGCGTGGTTATGCGACCCCGACGTTAGCATCTGGGCGTGAATGAGCGCCCGGAATGGCGTGTCCGATCAAATAGCGTCGGTATGCACATGCAAATGACGGTGCATCTATACTGTCGCGACAAAGACCGCTTGATGTGTAACGAGCTATTAATGGAAATTTCTTACATTATCGTGTTGCAATCCGCCTTAACCCGGGCGATAAATTTCCCGAGAGGTGCCGAACATAAAGGCGCGATTTGGGCTCCTACCCTTTGAACTGATATTCGGTCTTGCTATTGCAGTTTGACGTCTTGTCGTATTGCTTCCGAGGAGCCGCATTAGAGACCACGGAATTACTCGGCACCTCTCGTCATTCTACACTCTTGTCACAAACGAACACTGTATTCCAAAGGGACGTCGCGCGATCATTGCGCGATCGGCTCAGCAACATGTCTTTCGCGGCGAATGCTCGCGGCGCGGATCGCCGCCCGCGCGCGGCCGCAAATGTGGCGCTTCGCCTTCGCCGGCGGAGCCTGCCGATTTAAGCCCAGTGGAGACGTCGTGAACCCGATTCTCGCCGCAGCTCACGCCCTTCTGCTCCTCGCATCGCTCTGCCTCGGACCTTCCGGGGCGAGTGCCGCGATGCCGCCCGGACCCTATGCGGTCTCCGTGACCAGCAATCTTCGCTATGGTCCCGCGCGTCTGCACCGCCTCGATCTGTGTCGGCCGAAGCCTGCCGCCGGACAGTGGAACGGCCCGTTCCCCGGAATGGCGTTCGTGCATGGCGGGGCCTGGATCGGCGGCGACAAGAAGCTCAATCTCGCCGACTGCCAGATTTGGGCAAGCTACGGTTTCGTTGCGATCTCCATCAACTACCGCCTGATCACCGATGACCCCACGACGTGGTGGCCGGCGCAGATCATCGACGCGCAGGCGGCGATCCGCTGGCTGCGCGCCCACGCGGCGGAATTCAAGATGGACCGCCGCGAGGTGTGCGCGCAGGGCGACTCCGCGGGCGGGCAGCTCGTCGAATATCTCGGCTACGAGCCGCACGTTGTGCCGGGCGACTACGCCGACCTATATCCGGGCCTGAACCCTCATGTTCAATGCGTGATCTCGGAGTTCGGCCCGTCGACCTGGGGACCCGGCAAGCGACGGGCCCGGTCGCCCGATCCGCGCACGATCATGCTGCTCGACGATCACCACGACGAGACCGCGGCCACCCTGCTGGTCCAAGGCACCGAGGACACGCAGGTCAAGCCCGACCAGTCCGAGGTGATGTACAACGCGCTGAAAGCCTTCGGCCGCCCAGTCAGATACAAGAGCTTCAACGGCGGCCACGAGTTCAAGACGCTGCACCGCGCGCAGATCGACGCGATCGACCAGGACGAGCTCGAATTCGCCATCGCCCACGCAAGGCGACACGGCGCATACCAAAACTAGTTTGTCGCCAGCTCCGCGAGCGCGGCCCGCAACAGGTCGATGCCGGCGCCGGTCTGGCTGCTGGTCGTCAGCACGACGGGGTGGGCGGCGGGATGTCGCCGGGCGAGGGCGTCCACCTCCGCCTGTTTGGCGGCGAGCGCGGAAGGCCGCACCGCGTCCGCCTTCGTCAGAATAAGCTGGTAGGTCACGGCGGCCTTGTCCAGCAGATCAAGCACCGCCCGGTCGTTATCCTTGATCTCGACCCGGGCATCCAGCAGCAGGACGACACGCCGCAGGGTCGGCCGGCCGCGCAGGAAGGCGAACATCGTGCCCTGCCAGTCCTCCTTGATGGAGCGGGCAGCTTGCGCGTAGCCGTAGCCCGGCATGTCGACCAGCACGAGGCGGCCGGACAGGTCGAAGAAATTGAGCTGACGGGTTCGTCCCGGCTGGCTCGAGACGCGTGCCAGCGCCCGCCGCCCGGTCAACGCGTTGATCAGCGACGATTTGCCCACATTGGACCGCCCGGCGAAGGCGACTTCCGGCTGCGCGGTGGGCGGCAATCCCTCCAGCGTCTGTGTCGCGTGGAAGAACGCGCCCTCGCCCTCGAACAGCGCGCGGCCGGCCTCCAGCCGAGCGGCCTCCGCGGCCGCCGGATCGTCGGTCGCGGTCAGGTCTCGGCCAAGCTCGGCTTGGCGAGCCGGGTCTGCCGCATGATCAGCCATTGCTGCCCGATGGTCAGAAGGTTGTTCCAGCTCCAGTAGATCACCAGCCCGGCCGGGAAGCCCGCCAGCATGAACATGAAGATCAGCGGCATGAACTGGAACAGCCGTGCCTGCATCGGGTCGGGCGGCGGCGGGTTCATCTTCTGCTGGAAATACATCGTGGCGCCCATGATGAGCGGCCACGCGCCGAGATGCAGAAGGTGGGAAAACGCCGTCGGATCGAACGGCAGCAGGCCGAACAGGTTGAAGACGTTGGTCGGATCGACGGCGGACAGGTCGTGGATCCAGCCGAAGAACGGCGCCTGGCGCATCTCGATCGTGACGAAGATGACTTTGTATAGCGAGAAGAACACCGGAATTTGCAGCAGCATCGGCAGGCAGCCGCTGGCCGGGTTTACCTTCTCGGACTTGTAGAGACCCATCATCGCCGATTGCAGCTTGGACGGATCGTCTTTGTACTGTTCGCGCAACGCCGTCATCTTTGGCGCCAGGAGCTTCATTTTGCTCATCGAGCGGTAGGAGCGGTTGGCAAGCGGAAAGAACAGGATCTTCAGCCCGAGCGTGAAGATCATGATCGCCAGGCCGAAATTGCCGGTGTGTCGATACAGCCAGTCGATCGCGTAGAAGAATGGCCGCGTCATGAACCAGAACCAGCCGAAGTCGATGGCCTTCCACAGGCCCGGGATTCCGTAGGTCTGCTCGTAGTGGTCCAGCAGATGCACTTCTTTCGCGCCGGCGAATAGTCGCGTGAGGCTTGCCGCCTCGCCGGCCGGCGGGATCGTCTGCGCCTCGGCACTGCGGAACGCGACCTGATAGCCCTCGGGCGAGCCGGGGTTCGCGCCGGCCTGGGTGTAGGCGAACTCCACCACCGTCTTGAGCGCATGATCGGGGATCAGCGCCGCCAGCCAGTATTTGTCGGTAATGCCGGCCCAGGAGTCCGTGGCGTCGGCATGATAGGCGAGGCCGTCATGCTTCTCGCCTTCGCTCTTGGCGTCGGCGTATTTCACTTCCTTGAGCGTGCCGTCGATGACCCCCAGCAGGCCCTCGTGGAGGATGTAATACCCCTCGACATGCGGCGTGTGGTCGCGCCGGATGCGCGTCCAGGGCGTCACCGAGACGGCGGCGTCGCTGGTGTTGCGCACGCGCTGGTCGGCGGTGAACATGTAATCGTCGTCGATTGCCAGCTGAATCTCGAAAATCTGGCCTTGGCCGTTGTCCCAGCTCAGCGTCACCGGCTTGCCGGCCACCAATTCGGGGGCCGACGCGCTCCACAGCGTGTCGTTGCCCGGCAGCTTGAGCGCGGGATCAGCCGCACTCCAGCCATATTGCGCATAGTATGGCTGCGCATCGCCGCGCGGCTCGAACAGCCGCACCAACGGGCTGTCGGCGGCCAGGCTCTGGCGGTAGTCGCGCAGCACGAGGTCATCGAGGCGCGCGCCGATCAGGCTGAAGCTGCCCTCGACCCGCTGGCCGGCGATGCGCAAGCGGGGGATGTCCTTCGGGGCGATGCTGGGCGCGACCCCCGCATCTTGCGGCGTGACGCCGGCCGGGCCGGCGGCCCTGGGCGGGGTCGCGGGCTGCGAATTCGTCGTGGCGGGGCTGGGCGGCCGGACCGGGGCTGGCAACAGGTATTGGAAGCCGACCAGGATCACCAGGGAGATCGCGATCGCCAGAAACAGGTTCTTTTGGTCCATCACCGCTTGGTCCGGGGCGGCGGCACGGGATCGATGCCGCCAGGGTTCCAGGGATTGCACGCGAGCAGCCGCCGCGCCGCGAGCAGGCTGCCACGCGCCGCGCCATGCCGCGACAGCGCCTCCAGCGCATAGTGACTGCAACTCGGCTCGAACCGGCAATTCGCGCCGATCAGCGGCCGAAGCGTCCATTGGTAGGCGACGACCGCGCCGCGCAGGGTGGCGGAGGCGGCGCTCATGGCAGCAGGCCGCCTTTGCGCAGCGCCCGGCGCAGATCGTCGGTCAGCTCGTCGAACGGCCGCGCCCGCGTCGCGTCGCGTCCGATCAGCACGAGGTCGGCGCCGGCGACCGGTGTTCGCGCCAGCAGCAGCCGTGCGGCCTCCTTCAGCCGGCGGCGGGTGCGGTTGCGCACGACGGCGTTGCCGACCTTCTTGGTCACCGTGAAGCCGAGCCGCGCCGGCTCGGCATCGTCGCGCTTGCGGATCTGGAGCACGAGGCCGTGCGTGGCGACCCGGTTGCCGGTGGCGGCCACCTTGAGGAACTCCGCGCGCCGTTTCAGGCGGGGCGGCGCCGCCTGCATGGTCAAGCCGAGAGGCGCTTGCGGCCCTTCGCGCGGCGGTTGGCCAGCACCTTGCGCCCGCCGACGGTCTCCATGCGGGCGCGAAAGCCGTGCCGGCGCTTGCGAACCAGCTTCGAGGGTTGATAGGTGCGCTTCACGACACTCTCCGACGCTGCGGACGTGGCCGCCGCCGACAAGGGCGTGCGATCCCCGACCGCACAGGTTGGCGACAAGGCGCGCTGCTTACGGCCCCCGCCCAGGCGCGTCAACCGCGCGATGGCACCGCGCGGCCAGACCGTGGCGTCATGCCCGGCCCGGCCGTGGCCACGTCGCCCCCCCGCTGCTATACCGCGCCACCCCGCCGGACGCGGCGCGAGGCAAACGGACCGGGCCGCGACCGCCGCGCCCGCGAGAGGAAGACCCATGGCCCGCCGCCGGCAGCTCTACGAAGGCAAAGCAAAGATCCTGTTTGAGGGGCCGGAGCCCGGAACCCTCGTACAGTATTTCAAGGATGACGCGACCGCGTTCAACGCGCAGAAAAAGGGGGTCATCACCGGCAAGGGCGTGCTGAACAATCGCATCAGCGAGTATCTCATGACCCGGCTGGGCGAGATCGGAATCCCCACGCACTTCGTCCGCCGCCTGAACATGCGCGAGCAGCTGATCCGCGAGGTCGAGATCATCCCGGTCGAGGTGGTGGTTCGCAACGTCGCCGCCGGCAGCCTGTCAACCCGCCTGGGTCTCGCCGAAGGCACCCGCCTGCCGCGCTCGATCATCGAGTACTACTACAAGAACGACCAGCTCGGCGATCCGATGGTCGCGGAGGAGCACATCACCGCATTCGGCTGGGCCGCGCCGCAGGACATGGACGACATCGTCGCCATGACGCTGCGGATCAACGACTTCCTCACCGGGCTGTTTCTCGGCGTCGGCATCACGTTGGTCGACTTCAAGATCGAGTTCGGCCGGCTGTGGGAGAACGAGGACATGCATATCGTGCTCGCCGACGAGATCAGCCCGGACAATTGCCGGCTGTGGGACAGCAAGACGAACGAGAAGATGGACAAGGACCGCTTTCGGCGCGATCTCGGCAAGGTCGAGGAGGCCTATCAGGAAGTCGCCCGACGCCTCGGGATCCTGCCGGAAGCCGGCGTGCGGGACCTGAAGGGGCCCGAGACGATGCAATAGGTGGGGCAATAGGTGGGGCAATGAGCGGGGCGACCTACGACCGCGATTTCCACGCCTGGGCGAGCGAACAGGCGGCCTTGTTGCGCGCCGGCCGGGTGGCGGAGGCCGACATCGCCCACATCGCCGAGGAAATCGAGACGTTGGGACGCGCGGAAAAGCGCGAGCTGGTCAACCGGCTCGCGGTGCTGCTGCTGCATTTGCTGAAATGGGCGCATCAGCCGGAGCGTCGCGGCACCAGCTTGCGGCTGACGATCGAGGAGCAGCGACGTCGCATCGCCCGGCACATGCGCGACAACCCGAGCCTGGCGGCGTCGCGCGACGAAGCGATGGCGGACGCTTATGGCGACGCGGTGCTGCGGGCCGAGGGCGAGACCGATCTGCCACGCGACACGTTTCCGTGGGCCTGCCCGTGGGTGTTTGAACAGGCGCTGGACGATGCGTTCTGGCCGGCCGCGGGCTGACGAACTCAGCCCTCCGGCCCGCCGCCACGTCCCGGCGCGAGAGACTCCAGCCGTGCGAGCAGGCGGGCCAGTTCGGCCTGCCGGCGGGTGTCGGTCTTTTCGAACACGCGGCGCAGATGCCAGCGTAGCGTCGTGGGCGCGACGCCGAGCGCCGGCGCGGCGGCGTCCACGCCCTCGCCCCGGGCGATCAGGCGGGCCACCGCCGCCTCGGCGCGGGTCAATCCGAACAGCGCGCGCAGCACACCCAGGCCAAGCGGCGATGGTATCTGAGGCTGCTCGATCAGCAGCATGGCGGCGGGCTCGCGATCAATCCCCCAGCCGCCCTGTTCGCCCAGCGGACTCGCGAACACGGCGAGCCAGCCCTCCTCGGCGCAGTCCAGTCGCAGCGCCCCGCCCCGACCTCCTCGGATCGCGGCGGCAGCGATCAGCCGCCTCAAAGCCTCGGTCTGGGACGGCTGCGCGGCGCGAAGCCGGCGACCGGGCGCGACCCCCACGGCGGCCGAGGCGCGGAGCAGGTCCTCGGCGGCGCGGTTGGCGAGCAGGATGCGTCCCGTCGAATCGGTCACAAAGATCGCCGAGCGCAGCTCGTCCAGTGCCGCGTCGGCCATATCGCGTTGCAGTTCGACAGCCGCAAGTCGTGTCCGCATGCGCGCGGCCGTCCGCAGATGCGGCAGCAGGAGTTCGGTGAGGCGCACGTCTTCGGCGCCGAACGCGCCGGCGCGGTCGCTGCGGCTGACCGCGATATAGCTGCCGCTCTGCCCCGCGCCTTCGTCGAATCGGGCCTGGATACAGTGATGCGTGTCATGCCGGACTGCGAAGTCGGCATACATCTCGGTCTTCTGAAATTCGGCCCACGGGTGGACCATGTCGTGCGTCAGGACGGTGCCCGCCGGCGCTTGCGAAACGGCCGGGCGCAGCCGATCGAGTTGTCCGTAGTACGCGCCATAGTCACGGGCGATCGGATCGCCCGGATCCTGCGACTGAAATTCCAGCAACCTCGCCTGCGCATCCTGACGGAAGAACGTCGCCGAGCGCGCCTGGAACGCGCGTTCGATCGCGACAAGGGCGGGTTCCCACCCTCGTTCGGCCAGCGGCACATCGTGAATCCGCTCGATCAGCGCTGAAAGTTGTTCGCTCGACGAGACGGCATGCGGCATGGCGCGGGTCCACAACGATCTGTCGTTACACGAGAATGTCGGCTTAGACGCGCTCGTTTCAAGAAGCCCCCTCCAAACGAATGGCGTCCACGCCGCTCCGTCAGTGGATCGTTGCGATGACATTCTGGAAATGGGCTTGGACGACGGCCATGCGACGCCATGCGTCGCGCGATCGGACGCAGCCCGCTGCTGCGGAGACCTGTCGACGCGCCCCCGATACGGTGGCGGACGCCTACACCCACGAGCTTGCGTCGGCACGCGGAACCGTCATCGGGCTCATTGTCGGGTTCTGCTCGTGGGTCGCGATCATTCTCGCCGCGACGGCGTTGCTGAAGGGTCTCTGAAGGGCGTGCCGACCTGAAGGGGCCGGGAGAGGAGGCCGTGAGGAGTGGGTCTTGCCGTCACACGCCGGGCAGCTCGTTGACGCAGGCGACCCGCCAGCCCCCGGAAAGCCGGTCGAGCCGGGTCAGCGACAAATTCTCGACCGACAGATGCAGCGCGTTGTCGGCGCCGATCCGCAGCGCGTGCGCCACGGCGGCGCGGATCACCCCGCCATGGCACACCGTGACCACGTCCCGCCCCTCGTAGGTTCGCGCCAGCCGCTCCATCAGCGGCCCCATGCGGGCGATGCCGTCCTCCATGCTCTCCCCGCCGGGCGGCCGCTCGGCGCCGGCGAGTGGCCAGAACGCGTGCGGCGGCAGCGTCAACTCGGCCGGCAGCGCCTCGTGCACCAGACCCTGCCAGCGGCCGAAGCTGAGCTCGATCAGCTCCGGCACCACCGTCCACGCCTGTTTCGGGTAGCCGGCGTCGAAAATCGCCGCGGCGGTGCGCTGGGTGCGCGACAGCGGGCTCACCAGCCAGGTCACGTCGGGGCCCGGCTGCGGCAGGCGGCGGGCGAGGGCGGCATACATCGGCCGCTGCGCCGCCAGGTTGTGGGGACAAAGCTCCACGTCGTTGTCGCCGTAGATCATGCTGCGTGCGTTTTCCTCCACGATGGCGTGGCGGATCAGCCAGAAACGGGTTTCCATCATGGTGCCGGGATAGGCGGACGGCCCGGCCGCGCCAAGGGCAATGTTGCGTGACAGCATGACCTGATTGCCTAGGTCGGCTGCGCGGCGAGCCCCCGGAAATGGCGGATGCCCTGCGACCGCCCCCAACCGATCGCCGCCGGCGTGTCGGCCCGCCCGAGCACCACGCAGGACGGATCGGCGTCCGCCAGCGGCGCCGGTCGGGCGACCAGATCGGCGGTCCAGCGCAGCTGCAGGAACTGCACGCCCAGCGCCTCGCGCGCGAACATCCGCAGCAGGATCGGGGTCAGGCCGCGCAGCAGAAGACCGTAGCCACGCACCCGTGCGAACTCGCGCGCGAACTGGAACGCCGACGGGTCGGCCATCACGTCGGGCGGCGACAGCTCGAGCACGACCTCGCCTCGCAGCCGTGCCGGCAAGGCCGCGTCGAAGCGGAGGAATTCCGCCGACAGGATACTCGTGACATTGAGGTTCAGGCTGAACGGTCCGGCCCGGCGCAGCTCCTCCGGATGCGACAGCAACACCAGCATGCGACGGTCGAGCGTGCGGGTCAGCCTCCGGAACAGCCAGGGATCGGCCCGCACGGATCGGTCGGGCAGCAGGGCCGCGGTGAGTTCCTCGATCGACAGGAAGCGCTTCTCCCACGCCACGTCGAAGCCGCCTTGCGGGGTGGCCGCGCAGACCGGCCGCCTTCGCGCGAACCGCGCCAGATCGGCCTGCTGCAATGAAAGCTCGAGCATGGCCAGGCGCGCGAGATCGAGCGGGGGGGCCGGCGGCTCCTCGACCGTCCCGCTATCCGCGTGGGGGGCGAGGCTTTCCTCGACGATCGCGAGCATGGCGCGCCCCTCGTCCGGCAGCGTCAGGCTCTGGACCAGATCGCCCGGCGGTGGCGCGCCCAGCTCGGACGCGCTCCGCTCGGTCGTATCGTCGGCGAACAGATGCGCGATTTCGCGACGGCACGCAGCCACCGCGGCGCTCGCGTCGCCTTTCCAGACGACCACGATATCGTGGTTGTCGAGCGAGAACAGGCGGGCGCGATCCGCCGCAAGCAGCGGGTCGAGGGCCGCGCGCGCCAACCGCAGATGATGCGGCTCGGCCCGGTCACGCGGCAGCCGCGACAGCCGCAGCGCCAGGGCGGAACGGCCGATCGAGGCGGCGGTGCACTCGCCGACCAGCCGCGCCAGCTCGCGCGCGTCGTCATGGCCGGACGCTCCCGCGGCCATCTCGCGCGTCCGTCGCCGCAGTGCCGTGATCACGCGTCCACGTGCGCCGGCTCGACCCGCGAGGTTGCCGCCACCGATGTCGGCACGACGGCGCGCGGGCCCGGAGCCGCCGCGTCGAGCAATTCGGGATTGCGGCAGTCGCGCCGGCTCGCTGCCTCGGTCGAGGCCGCCCGCCCGATGCATTGCTGCAACGTGCAGCCGCGCGCGAACCCGCACGCCGACAGCCGCAACGCGCCCAGCATGGCGTCGACATGGCGGCCTTGGAACCGCCGGATGCCATGCTCGAGTCCCCAGCGCAGGGCGGCCTCGGTCTCGGCGTGGTGCAGGATCACCCGCTCGGCCCCGAGGTCTTCGATCAGGCGCTGCTCGGCGCCCGGAGTCGTCGTCGCCGACTCGGCCATGCGCGGCGACCAGGACAGCTTCACGAAATCCGGCTCGAGCGCGGCGATTCGGGCCAGCCGCAGAGTCTGTGGCGACACGCCGTCGAGCACGAGCACCATCTCGAGCCGCCGCAGCGCGGTGCAGGCCTGTTCGTAGCGATCGGGATCGGCGCACGCCTCCAGCACCGACAGCTCGACGCCGAGCGAGAGGCCGCGACCCAGCAGCTGTTCGGCAAGCCGCGCGAACGCCTCGGAGCGCAGGCTCGCCAACGTCAGATTCAGATGCAGCCGCGGTGCGCCGGCCAGGCTGGGGTCGAGAGCCTCATGGCCGGGCGCCTCACGGCTCAGCGCCTGCTGGACCAGGGCGATCAGGCGGTGATCCAGGCGCTCGGCGAGGTGGCGGAACACATAAGGGTCGGACTCCGCGCGGGTGGCCGCCGAGAGCCGCCCCTCGAGCGCGGCCATCGAAAACCGGACTTCGCGAAACAGCGGCAGCACGCCCTCGTCGCTCACCCGCACCGCCACCTGTCGCCGCAGCAGGCTCGCGGCGTCCGGCCCCGCCAGCGTGGCGGCGATCAGATCGATCCCGCCGCCGGCGCCGGGGCCGCCGGGCGGCGAGCGGGGGTCCGCGGGTGCCGCCTGCAGCGTCCCGGCGGTCGCCACCCTCTCCATCGCATATGCCATGATCACATCTCCGGATGTCTCGAGCGGCCACAGGCTCACCAGCTCCCGCGGTTCGGGTACATCGGCCCGCATCAGCCGGGCCAACACGCCCGGCAGGGCCTGCGGCGAGGCGACCCGCAGTGTGCCCGCCGGACGGCGTTCGTCGCCCATGCGCGACAACAGCAGCAGGTCGCCGTTGACCAGCGCGAAGACCGTCCCGTCATGCCGTCGCGCCGCGTCCTCCATCAGCACGCGGGCGATGCGCCGGTGATGCGGCCGCGGCGCGGGCGGCGTGAGACGCGACAGATGCAGCACGACGGCGACCCAGCCGGCCGGCTGGCGCAGTCTTCGCCGCACGGAGTCCAGCAGCAGGTGGTCGGCCCCGCCCGCCATCTTCGATCCTTCGTCTGACCCTGACACGATCACCGCGCGCGGATTACCACCGCGTGAATGCAGACGTTCCTTGTCCGCGGCGTCCGGCTTCGCTACGCCATGACCGATGCAAGAGCATGCGCCGGCCTCGCCCGGCCACCCCGAGTCCTTCGAGACCCGGACTGTCAGCATCGAGCCTCCGGGCCACGACGCCGTCGCGCGCGAGCCGACCGGCCCCGGCGGCGAGGATCGCGAACTTGTCGAGGCGGTCGGCCGGCTGGCCCGCGCGGCCCTTCTGGTGGTCGGGGACGCGATGCTCGACCGTACGATCTACGGCGAGGTCGAACGCCTCAACGCCGAGGCACCGGTGCCGGTCCTTGCGGTGCAACGCGAACTCGCGGTGCCGGGCGGGGCGGCCAACGTGGTGCGCAACCTCGGCGCGCTCGGCGCGGCTGTCGCCTTCGTCTCCCTGGTCGGCGACGATCAGGCGGGCTCCGATCTGACCGGCTTGATCGGCTCGCAGCCCGGCGTCGAGCCGTGGCTGCTGGTGCAGGGCGGCCGCACCACGACGCTGAAGACCCGGTTCTTCTCGCAGGGCCAGCAGATGCTGCGCACCGATCAGGACGACCGCGAGCGAGTGCACCCCAAGCTCGTGGAACGGCTGGTGCGGATCGCCCGGGACGCGATCCCCGCCACGTCGGTCACCGTGCTGTCCGACTACGGCAAGGGCGTGCTCGACGGCGACGTGCCGGCGCAGATCATCGAGGCGGCGCGGCAGGCCGGCCGGCCGGTCATCGCCGGTGTCGGCGGCGGCGCGTTCCACCGGTATGCGGGGCTCACGGTCATGGCGACCCCCTGGCGCAACGTCGCGCGCGAGGCGGGGCTGGAGCGCGAGACCGATGCGAACGTGGCCAGTGGCGGCGAGGCGCTTTGCCGCGCGCATGGGTTCGGCGCGATCGTCGTGCTGCGCAAGGGCCACGGGCTGTCGCTGGTGCGCCCCGATGCGCCGCCGCTGCATCTGCGCGCGCCGGCCACCGAGCTGTTCGACATCTCCGGCGCCGGCGACACCATCCTCGCGGTGATCGGGGCCTCGCTCGCCGCCGGCATCCGTCTCGAGGTCGGGGTACGTCTGGCGGCGCTCGCGGCCTCGATCGTGGTCGGCCGGGTCGGCACCGCCGTGGTGCGTGAGGCGGATTTGCTCTCGGCGCTCAACCCGCAGACCGCGACGCGAAAAATCGCCACGCGCGAGGCCGCCGCCGAGAGGGTCGAGCGGTGGCGTCGCGCCGGCTGGCGCACCGGGTTCGCGCATGGCGCGTTCGAGGCGCTGAACGAGGGCGATTTGCGACTGCTGGAGCAGGCGCGAGCGGCCTGCGACCGGCTCGTCGTCGGGCTGTCGCACGCCGTGTCCGGGGCGGAACCGCAGGCGGCGCGGGCGGCCGCTCTGGCGGCCCTGGCCTGTGTCGACCTGGTGGTTCTGGAGGACAGCGACTCGCCCACTGAACTGCTGCGCACCTTGCGACCGGAGCTATTGATCGACCCGGCCGGTCGGCGCGGCGCACGGGCCGAGGTGGTGCGCGAATGGGGCGGCACGGTCCTGCAGCCTGAGAGTGCGGAGTAAGCGTCCCTGCGGTCATCGCCGAGACCGGCCGCTTTGCCACGGCGCAACCCGGCCGCGTATCGAGGCGTTGCCTCGTCATGAGCATCGCGGACACCGCCGGCCGGGCCGCGCGCCCGAAATCCCGCCGGCGGATCTGGCCGTGGATCGTCGGCGCTGTCCTTGCCGCGATCGTGGCGCTCGTGTTGTTGTGGGACTGGAACTGGTTCCGCCCGCTGGTCGAGGCCCGAGCCTCCGCGGCCATCGGCCGCAAGGTCACGCTCGGCCATTTCGACCTGCGCCTTTCCCGAACGCCCACCGCCATCCTCGACGACATCGAGATCGCCAATCCCGACGGGTTTGCCGAGACCTCCTATTTCGCCCATGTCGACCGCTTGGCGGTCACCGCCGACGCGGTGGCCTATTTCCGCGGCCGCGAAATCGTACTGACGCGCATCGAGGTGGACCGGCCGGACGCCAACGCGATCCGGCTCGAAGACGGGCGGACCAGCTATGCGTTGGATGTCGGCTCGTCGTCCAACTCAAACGGTCCGAGCGTGAAGCTCGGCCAGGTGATGATCCGCGACGGCCACGTGCATGTCGTGGATCCCAGGCTGAAGGCCGATTTCAAGATCGCGATCGAGACGCGGCAAGGCCCCGAGGGCGGCAAGGACCAGATCGTTGCGACTGCTGACGGGACCTACGCGGGCCAGCCGATCACCGGCGAGGCGATCGGCGGCGCGTTGCTGTCGCTGCGTGACGCGGCGAGCCCGTATCCGATCGAGGCGCATGTCGCCAACGGTCCGACGCGGCTCGATCTGTCGGGCACCGTCGAGGATCCGCTGCATTTCAAAGGCACCAATGTCACCCTGAAACTCATCGGCCCCGACATGTCGCTGCTCGGCCCGCTTTTGGGCTTTCCGCTGCCGCGCACACCCAACTTCGACCTTGCGGGAAAGCTCGACTACGCCGACCGGAAAATCCGCTTGAGCGAGTTTCAAGGCAAGGTCGGGTCGTCCGACCTCGCCGGCGTGATCGCCGTTGACCCAACGAGCGGGCGCCCCGTCATCGACATGGATCTGCAAAGCCGCCGCATCGACCTGGCCGACCTCGGTGGGTTCGTGGGTTCCGAGCCGGGGCGTGCGGCCACGCCGGGCCAAACGCCGGAACAGAAGGAGCAGGTGGCGCGGGCGGCGGCCAGTTCACAATTCCTGCCGACCCGCAAGATCAGCGTGCCGACGATCAAGGCCGCTGATTTCCATGTGCGCTACAAGGGCGACGCGATCGTCGGAAAGGGCATTCCGTTCGACTCGTTCGCGGCCGTCCTCGATATCGAGGACGGCACGATCCGCCTGCACCCCGTCACCCTCGGCGTCGGACGCGGGACGATCGCCGGAGACCTGACGCTGGCGCCATCCAGCGACGAGCAGTTTCATCTGACTTCCGACATAAAATTCGACCGCGTGGATGTGGGGCGGATGCTCGTCTCGACGGGCGTCGTGAAGGGGGCGGGCCTTCTCGGCGGCCGCGCGCAACTCGATTCGACGGGCAACTCAGTGGCGTCGCTGGTCACCCGCGGCGACGGCTCGGTTCGCCTGATGCTGGCGGGTGGCAATCTCTCCGCGCTCATCATCAACCTGTCGGGACTGCAGTTCGGCAACGCGCTGCTTTCGGCGCTGGGCTTGCCGGACCGAGCGCAGCTCGAATGTTTCGTGGCCGACCTGGCGCTCCAAAACGGCAAGCTCGACACGAAGACCCTGCTGATCGTCACCAGCGAAGCCGACGTGACGGTCGACGGCAGCCTCGATCTGGTGCGCGAGGCATTGAACTACCGCCTGCGCACGGAATCGCGGCATCTGAGCGTCGGCTCGCTGCCGACCGACATCGGTATCGGCGGGACGCTGAAGAAGCCGAGCATCATGCCCAACGTCGGCGAACTCGGCGCGCGAACCGGTGCCGCGGTGGCCCTCGGCGTTTTGCTCACCCCGCTGGGCGCGCTGCTCCCCACGGTCCAATTCGGCACCGGGGACGCGAATGCCAACGCCTGCGCCGCGGTTGTGAAGGCCAACGGCAAGCGCCCGACCGCGGCCAGTGCCGGCACGCCCCCGCCCGCGAAGAAGCGCTGACCGCAGCCTTTCTTGTTGACATCTCTTGCGATATGTGTCTAGATGCGTGTGTGAACGCGTATTTTAACCACGTGCCGAGATCGCTGCCCGAGGCACCCGACCTTGCGGGCCGTCTGGGGCAGATTCTCGACGGGCTTCGCGACCTCGCCGCGATGCACGCCGCGCGGAACTGGGCGCTGATCCCGGTGACGCTGCTGCTCTCGGCCTATCTCAGCAGCGTGGCTCGCCGGTTCGCCTCCCTGGCCGGACGGTTCGCCGCGGGCCCGCTCCGGGTCCGACCGCCGCGACCGCGGACGGCAACGCCCGATCCGGCGCGAGAGAGGGGGCGGCCGAAACCCCGGGTGCCAACCCGGTTCTTCTGGCTGATCGACTGGCTGGGCTATCACGCGGCCGGTCGCGGCGCGCAGCTTCGGCACATGCTGGCCCACGATCCGCAGATGGCGGCGCTGCTGGCCGCCTCGCCGCAGGGCGGTCGGATCCTCAGGCCGCTCTGCCGGATGCTGGGGATGGAGCCCGGCCCGGACCTTCCCCCCTCGCTGTTTCCGTCCCGGGCGGCAAAGGCCACCAGGCACGACCCGGCCACGCCCGACGCGCCCGCGGCCGCTCGGGCACCGTCACCGCAGGCCGTGAGCCTGCGATCGTCTGGCGATGACCTTCACGAACCCAATCCGCTGTCGAGCAAACACGGCGGTCCTTCGATCGTGCTCGGAGACTGGCGAGCCGGCGATCAAGCGGCACCTGACGATACTCCGCCGGCCCTTGCTTCAAAATCGGCGTGACGGCCACTGCATACGTGCAATCTATATGTTACGTATACGTAACAAAGTGCGGTGGTAGCAAAGTCGCGCTCAGCTCCTCGTGACTTCGCGGCAGAGCGCGCCGTCGGCGTCCCGTAGTGCGTCGAGCACCGAGAAGTGCTCGGCATTCGGCAATGGCAGCAGCGGTCCTGGCGCATGGGCGGCGGCGCGCATGGCGTGAAAGTCCCGGCTGCTCGCGATCAGCGCCGGCAGCTCGATCGAACCATACGCAATGGCCAATGGCTTGGACACGGCGGCCAGCCGCAGCGGCGACAGGGTCTGCACCTCCGCCTCGGTCAGCGACAGCTTCTCGTTCAGATACGTGTCGCGCACCGGCCCCAGCTCGAACACGCCGGAAATCGCCAGCCCCGCGATCACGGAGTCATGCCAGAGCGCCATCGCCGCAAGATGTCCGCCGGCGGAGTGGCCGGCCACCACCAGCGGCGCGAGTTCCGCGAGCCTGTCCAGGGCCGCCATCACGTCGGCGACGATCTCCGTGACGCTGACCTCCGGCGTCAGGCGGTAGCCGGGAAAGGCGACGGACCAGCCATGCGCCATGGGGCCCTCGGCCACGGCGCTGACCCAGTCTCGCGCGCCGCGCTGCCAATACCCGCCATGGATGAACACCAGCGTTTTCGCGCCTGTGCCGAAAACGTCGATGCGCTGCCGCTCGTGCGGACCATAGGCGATCTCACGCGGTGGATGCGCCGCGCGAAATGCCGCCGATGCCTCCAGCCGGAGCCGTTGCGCGGCGTCACTGCCCGGCACCGCGAGCGAATTGTTGTAGGCGGCATCCCGCTCCGCCCGGCTCATCCGGCCCCACTCGGGCAGCAGGCCATTCATGGCTGCTTCTCGGGCAACGCGATCCCGGCCAGAGCCTCCCACACGCGGATGACGAAGGCATCGTCGCGCCCGCCATGGCCGGACGCGGCGGCGGCGAGGAAAAGCTGGTGCGCCGCGGCGGCCAGCGGCAGCGGAAACGTCAGGCCGCGCGCCTGATCCAGCACGATGCCGAGATCCTTGACGAAGATGTTGACGGCGGACAGCGGCGTGTCGTCGCCGGCCAGGATGTGTGGCACCCGGTTCTGCCACATCCAGGAACTCCCCGCGGAGGCGGAGATCACCTCGAACAGTGTTTCTGGATCCGCCCCGGCCCGGATGCCGAGTGCCAGCGCCTCGGCGGCCACCGCGATATGCACGCCGGCCAGCAACTGGTTGACCATCTTCACGGTGCTGCCGGCGCCCGGCGCGTCGCCCAGTTCCCAGATCTTGCCGGCGAAAGCCTCCAGCGCCGGGCGGGCGCGGGCGAAGGCCTCGGCGCTGCCGCTCGCCATCACGCCCATCCGCCCCTCTCGCGCCGCCCCCGCGCCGCCGGAGACGGGTGCGTCGAGATAGGGCACGCCGAGTCGCGACGCGAACGAGCGGGCGACGTCCGGCGCGACGGTGGTGCAGTTGACCACGACGGCCTGTTCAGAAAGCCGGGATGCGCGGTCGCCGGCGCCGAACAGCACGTCCTCGGCCTGGGCCGCGTTGACAACGAACAGGATCAGCGCGTCGAGGTCGTCGGGCAATGCGGCCGCGTCACCGAACACCGTGCCGCCGGCGTCGCGAAACTCCGCGCGCGCTGGCTCCCGCGGATCGCATCCGCTCACCTCATGGCCGCGCGCCACGAGATTGAGCGCCGCCCCCATGCCCATCGACCCAAGTCCGACGACCGCGACCCGCATCGCGCGGTCCTAGGCGGTCCGGCGCTTCTCGTCGAGGTCCGGCAGAAAGGCGGTGAGCAGGCCGATCGCCGGCAGGAAGGCGCAAATCCGGTAGACGACGTCGATGCTGGTCTTGTCGGCCAACGCGCCCAGCCCGGCGGCGCCGAGGCCGCCGAGCCCGAACGCGAAGCCGAAGAACAGGCCGGCAATCATCCCGACTTTCCCGGGCACCAGCTCCTGCGCATAGACGACGATGGCCGAGAAGGCGCTCGACAGGATCAGCCCGATCGGGATCACCAGCACGATGGTCGCGGCCAGCCCGACATAGGGCAGCAGGAGCGTGAACGGCAGCACGCCGGCGATCGACCCCCAGATCAGATATTTGCGGCCGATCCGGTCGCCGATCGGGCCGCCGAGGAAGGTGCCGACCGCACCGGCGGCCAGGAAGACGAACAGGTAGATCTGGGCATGCTGCACCGACACGTCGAACTTGTGGATCAGGTAGAACGTGAAATAGGTGCTGAGGCTGGCCAGATACACGAACTTGCTGAACATCAGCGCGATCAGGATGGCGATCGACCACGTCACCCGGCTCCGGCTCAGCGTCGGGGCCGCCGCCTCCCCGGCCCGGCGCGGCCGCGGCTTGGCCAGGTGCAGGTTGCGCGAATACCAACGGCCGACGTTGAACAGCACGACGATGCCGATCAGCGCGATGATCGAGACCCAGGCGACGCTGTGCTGGCCGGCCGGCACCACGACGAAGGCCGCCAACAGCGGGCCGAGCGCGGAGCCGCTATTGCCGCCGACCTGGAACAGCGCCTGCGCGAAACCATAGCGGCCGCCCGAGGCCATGCGCGCCACTCGCGAGCTTTCGGGATGGAAGATCGAGCTGCCGATGCCGACCATCGCGGCGGCGATCAGGATCATCGCGAAACTGTCGGCGCGCGAGAGCAGCAGCAGGCCGAGGAAGGTCGAACCCATGCCGACCGCAAGCGAGTACGGCAGCGGGCGCTTGTCCGCATACAGGCCGACCAGCGGCTGCAGGATCGACGCGGTGAGCTGGAACGCTAGGGTGATCAGGCCGATCTGACCGTAGTCGAGGGCGTATTGCTCCCGGAACATCGGATACAGTGCCTGGATGATCGACTGCATGGTGTCGTTCATCAGGTGCGAAAGGCTCAATGCGATCAGGATCGCGAGTGTGGCCTGCTCGGCGGCGCTCCGGGTCGGGGCGGCCGGCACGAACGGGATGGTCGCGGTCTGCTTCGACGACATGGCGATCCTGTGGCGCATGGTGATCGGCCGCGCCCGCTCGGAACGTCGGCCTGCGTGCCTCGACTATAGAAGGAGAGGGATCGTCTCGCCCATGCGCATTGCGCATCACGGCTGCGTGCGACGACTTAAAGGTCCGGCCAGCGATGGGCACCTTGCTCGATCTGCGCGGCGGTCCGTGCCGGCGTGTCGATCAGCGCCACGGGTCTCCCAGGCAGCAAGGCCGGGTTCGCCCAGCAATCCGGCGTGCCGAGGCTGTGGGTACAGAACTCCTCCGGCGGAGGCGGCTGGTCGGGCGGCACGCAGTAGCTCTGTCCCTGGTCGAGCCGGACCGCCGAGCAGTCCCGGTCGCGGATGAGCGAGACGACCGCGTCGGGGACGGTGCGTCCGAGGATCGCCAGCGAGGCGACGTTCACGCCGGTGAACGTGCCCGCTGCGGCGTAGAACGATTGGCACCCGCCCAGCAGCAGGGCGGCGAGCAGGAGAACGCAGGCGGAGCATGGCGGCACGCCGCATCGTGGTGGGGGAAGGTTAGCGTCCGGTTTCGACTTGGTGGCCGTTGGTTTGCCCCCCTTGGGCGGTGTCGTTATGGTCCGCGCCCATCGACCAGCCCGAGGATCGACTTGCCTGACATTTTCGATGAGGTCGAAGAGGACCTTCGCGCCGACCGGATGAAGCGCATGCTGGTCCGCTACGGCGGCGTGCTGGCCGCCGCCGCGTTCGCGGTCGTCGTCGCGGTCGCCGGCTACCAGGCCTGGACCTGGTACAAGGGTCGGCATGCGCTCGAAGTCGCCGGGACCTACCTCGCGGCGGTGAAGGCGGCGGAGGCTCCGGCCGGTCCGGCGCGCGATGCGGCACGCCCGCAACTCGCCGAACTCGCGGCGAACGCGCCGTCGGGCTACCGGACGTTGGCACGGCTGCGCGAGGCGGCGCTGCTCGCCGAGGCGGGCGATCTGCCGGCCGCCAATGCGGCGTGGGATACGGTCGCGGCGGACGGCGGGGCCGATCGGCTGCTCAGGGATCTCGCCGATCTGCAATGGGCGCTGCACAATCTCGATAGCGGCGAACCGGCCGCCGTCGCGGCCCGACTCCAGAAACTTGCGGCTCCCACGAGCCCATGGCACGGCCTGGCCAACGAGGCGCAGGCGCTGCTGTCGCTGCGGCAGGGGCAGGTCGACGCCGCCCGCGACACGCTGCGACTGCTGGCCCAGGATACCGCCGCACCCGAGGGCGTGCGTCAGCGCGCCGGCGGATTGCTGGAGCAGATCGGCAAAGCCAACGAGACCAAACCGGACGCGAGCAAGGCTGGCGGATCGTGACGCGCGGCCTCGGGCGCCGGGGGGCGCTGCTGCTGCCGCTCGCGGCCGGCGGATGCGGCATATTCGACGACTGGTTCAGCAGCGACAAGCCGCCGCTGCCGGGCAAGCGTCTCTCGGTGCTGGCCGCCAGCCGCGGGCTGCAAATCGACAACCCGCCGGAGCGCAAGATCGCCCTGCCGCCGCCGGTGCGCAATCCGGCCTGGCCGCAATCGGGTGGCCTGCCGTCGCATTCGATGGGTCATCTCGCGGCGGGCGACGTGCTGACGCGGCTCTGGCGCTCCGACATCGGCACCGGCGGCGGCTATCGCGCGAAGATCACCGCGACCCCGGTCATCGCCGAGGGGCACGTGGTGACGATGGACAGCGACGCGGTGATCACCGCGTTCGATCCCCGCACCGGCGCGCGGCTGTGGCGCACCGACACGCAGGGCGAGAAGGACCGCAGCACGAATATCGGCGGCGGCGTGGCCATCGACGGCGGCCGGGTGTTCGCCTCCACCGGCCGGGCCGAATTGCTCGCCCTCGACCTCGCCCACGGCAAGATCCTGTGGCGCTCGCCGCTCGGCGCCCCGGCGCGCGCGGCCCCCACCGTCGCGGACGGCCGGGCGTTCGTGCCGACCGTCCTCGACGAATTGCGCGCCTTCACCGCCGCCGACGGTCGCCAGGACTGGGCGTATCAGGCGAACACGGCCGACACGACGATCCTGTCCCTGCCATCGCCCGCCTTCGCCGACGGCGTGGTGGTGGCGGGCTTCGCGTCCGGCGAGCTGATCGGCCTGCGCGCCGATGGCGGCTCGGTCGCCTGGGCCGACAGCCTCGCCGCCACCCGTGGCCGCAACAGCCTGATCGACCTGCCCGCCATCACCGGCCGGCCGGTGATCGACAGCGGCCAGGTCTTCGCGAGCGGCCTCGGCGGACTGACCATCTCGCTCGACCTGCGGACCGGACGGCGCCTGTGGGAGCGCGAGATCGGCTCGGCTGAGCAGCCGTGGCTGGCCGGCGACTGGCTGTTCGTGCTCAGCACCGACAATGTGCTCGCCGCCATCAACCGCACCGACGGCACGGTCGCCTGGGTCACTCCGCTGCCGTCGTTCGGCAACGCCGAGAAGAAGCGCGATCCGATCCGCTGGATCGGCCCGACCCTGGTCGGCGACCGGCTGATCGTCGCCGGCAGCATCGACCGCGCCATCGCCGTCAGCCCGTATACCGGCAAGATCCTCGGGCGGCAGGAATTGTCGGGCGCGGCCTCGGTCGCCCCCGTGGTCGCCGATGGGACGGTGTTCGTGATCACCGACGACGCGACCCTGCTGGCGCTGCGGTAGCGCCGCCGTGTTGCCCACCGTGGTCATCGCCGGCCGGCCGAACGTCGGCAAGTCCACGCTGTTCAACAAGCTGGCGGGGCGGCGGCGGGCGATCGTCTCGGACACGCCCGGCGTCACCCGCGACCGAAAGGACGCGACCGCCATGCTGCGCGGGCGCGAGGTGCGGCTGGTCGATACCGCCGGGCTCGAGGAATCCGCCCCCGACAGCATCTATGCCCGGATGCGGGTCAGCAGCGAGACGGCGGTGGCCGGGGCCGACCTCGTGCTGTTCGTGGTCGACGCCCGCGCCGGCATCACCCCGGCCGATTCGCATTTCGCGGCCTGGCTGCGCAAGCAGGGACGCCCCGTGCTCCTGGTCGCCAACAAGGCGGAGGGCCGGGCCGGCACGGCCGCCGCGCTGGATGCGTATTCCCTGGGCCTCGGCACGCCGCTCGCCGTCTCGGCGGAACACAACGAAGGCCTTGCCGATTTGATGGGCGAGATCGTCGACCGGCTGCCGGCGGAAATGGTGCCGGAGCGCGACGAGCGGCCGATGAAGCTCGCCATCGTCGGGCGGCCCAACGCCGGCAAATCGACCCTGGTCAACCGCTTGCTGGGCGAACAGCGGATGATCACCGGACCTGAACCCGGCCTGACCCGCGACGCGGTATCCGCCCTTCTGCGCGACACGGACGGGACCGCGATCGAACTGGTGGACACGGCGGGCCTGCGCCGGCGGGCGCGGATCGAGGAGCTGCTCGAAAAACTCTCGGTCGGCGCCAGCATCGAGGCGCTAAAGATGGCCGAAGTCGTCGCCCTGGTGATCGACGCGACCGAAGGGGTTATGCACGAGCAGGATCTGACGCTCGCCCGGCTGATCGAGCGAGAAGGCCGGGCGTGCGTGCTCGTGCTGAACAAGTGGGATGCGGTCGCCGACCGCAACCTCACCGCGCGGGCGTTC
>CBDFGB010000016.1:0-170472 GCA_965246915.1 Acetobacteraceae bacterium | reverse complement strand
GCCCGCCCGGCCGCGTTGGCGTGCGCCACCAGCCCGCCCGTGTCGAGCAGCAGGATGCCGTGCGGCGCTTGATCCAGTAGCCCGGCCACCCAGGACACGACGGGCGCGGCCGGGCGGACGGCGGTGGACAATCGCATCGCCCGGCGCAGATGCGGCAGCAGCGCCGCCAGCCGCCGTTCTTCCCGCTCGGAGAACGGTGCGGCCCCGGGCGGGCGATAGAGCGCCAGGATCGGCGGCGGCGCCTCGGCCGGATTGAGGTTGGCGTTGATGACCACGCCGATTCCGTTGGGGGCGAGGAAATCGTTGTAGAAGGGCGAGCGGTGGAACGTGGTACGGGGCAGGATCGCCTCCTGGCGGATCAAGCCGGTACCCAGTTCCAACTCCCGCCCGGCACTGCTGGTCACCAGGATGTCGTGGCGGTGGTAGTGGCGGCCATACTCGTCGAGCATCGCGAGCGGAATGTTGGCGGCGCCGAACAGGCGGGGGCCGGCGGCCGAGGGCTGGAAGACCAGCCCGGCGGTGGCGCTCGCGTGGCTCGCGAGAGCGGCCACGACGTTCGGCCAGAGCGTCGGATCGCCAAGTGTTGCGTAGATCAAGTCCAGCACGATCGGCGGTTCAGCCATTTCGGTCCCCGGATGTCGGCGCTCGGCCGGCCTTCCTACGCCGTTTCGCACCTGTGGCAAGGAGGCCTCATCAATCCTGATGATGCGGCGGCATTGATGTGGCGTTAACGGTTCGGTTGGGCACAGGGCGCGCCCGGCGGGCGCATGGCAGGGGCGGGCGATGACGACCTATTCGTGGAAGACGGCGGCCGACGCTGACTGGGCGACGGCCGGGGCCTGGACCCCATCCGGGCCGCCGAACGCCACGACGGCGGATGCTGTGATCGGGATCGCGGGCACGTATGGGGTCACGGTCCAGAATGGCACCACGTTCTCGGTCAATTCGCTGAAACTGGCCAGCGCAGGAGCGTCGCTGACGGTGGGCGGGACGTTGAAATTCGCCGGCGCGAAGACGCTGACGATCAGCGCCGGAACGATGAACGTGGGGAGTGGCGGCACGGTTCAGGGCGCGGTCATTTCTAATACCGGCGGGACGATCAACTATAGCTACGGCACGCTTGATGCAGTGACGGTTCGCGGGACGCTGGACCTGAGCGCCGCGGGTCAGGTGTACGTCACCAACGGGATCGCCCTGACAGGCGCATCGGGGACCGGACCCGGCGCGGTCACGATCGGTGGATATTACGGCAATCTGTACGTCGTGGGCACGACGACGCTGGACAACGCCACGATCTCGATATCCGACTATGCCGGCGGGGGCTACGGGCTACAACTTCTGGATCAGACCGCGACCGGAGCGACCCTGACGCTCGGCAGCAAGCTGGTCGTCCAGAACGTCGCTGACTCAAACGGTTATGCGGGCGGCTATCTCGGAGGCAGCAACTACGCGACCGATGGCATCGTCAACAAAGGCACCATCCTGGCCGGCGCCGCCGCCGGTAACTTCAATATCGGCGGCAACAGCTTCATAAATCAGGGGTCGATTGGCGTCAGCAACGGCAACTACTTCTCGATCCAGAGCACGACGCTGACCAATTCCGGCAGCATCACCGTCGATGCCTCGACCCTGATCCTGAGCGCCGGCTGGTCGAACACCGGCAAGGTCACCGTGACCAACGCGGGCACGTTGCAGCTCGGGACGGACACGACGACCGCGTGGGGAAGCGTCGGGACGATCTCCGCCACGGCGTCGACGGTCAATCTGTATGGTCAGTTCACGACGGCCAAGCTCAAGACGCTTGTGCTGTCCGGCGGCACGGTGAACTTCTATGGCAACCTGGTCAATACCGGAACGACCCTGACGGTCGGCGTCGGTTCCACATATGGCCTGCAGTCCGGGACGATCACAGGCGGCGTCATCGCGCCCGGAGCAAATCCGTTCGCGTTCAGCGGCGGCACGCTCGACGGGGTGACTTATCGCGGTACGCTCGACATGAGTGCTGTCTTTTCCGCATTGACCGTAGCCCATGGCATCACGCTCACCGGCACGTCCGGCGTAGGCGCCGGCGCCGTCGCGCTCGGGTCATTTGGGCAGTTGACTGTCGTCGGAACGACAACGCTGGACAACGCGACGATCACGATGTCGGAGTATGATGGCTACAACTACGGCTTGACGGGTTACGATCCCGACGCGTCCGGGCAGGTCCTCACGCTCGGCAGCAAGCTCGTCGTGCAGGTGACTGCCGACGCGAATGGCTACGCCGGCGGACATCTTGCCTCCGGCGGACAAGCCACGGACAGTCTCGTCAACAAGGGGACAATCCTTGCGGCCGCCACAAACGGCTATTTCCAAGTCGCTGGCAACAGCTTTATCAACCAAGGGACGATTGGCGTCAGCAATGGCGACGGCTTCTATATTCAAGCGACAACGTTCAGTAATTCTGGAACCATAACCGTAAGCGCCGCGATGCTGATCCTGTCATCCGGTTGGTCGAACACCGGCAAGATCACCGTGACCAATGGCGGTACGTTGCAGCTCGGGAGCGACAGCACGACGGCGTGGGGCAGTATTGGCTCGATCACCGCCACGGCGTCGACGGTCAACCTCTACGGGCAGTTCACCACGGCGAAGCTCAAGACACTGGCCTTGTCGAGCGATACGATCCACATCGCCGGCAATCTCGTGAACACCGGCACGACGCTGGTGGTGGGCGCGGGGACCACTCTGGGGACCGTGGGGCTGCAAGGCACCGTCACGGGCGGGGTTATCGCCGACGCCGGCAGTGGCTTCAGCTTTCTTAGCGGCACATTGGACGGCGTGACCTATCGTGGCACTCTGGATGTTTCCACCAGCAGTTCGTCGGTCACCATCGCCGACGGGATCGTGCTGACCGGAACGTCTGGAACGGGCACCGGCGTGCTCACCATCGGTGCCTTCAGCAACGTCTTCGTGGTGGGAACCACGACCCTCGACAACGCGACGATCACCATTTCCAATTCCGGCAACTACTACAATGGGCTTCAGGGCTACGATGCCGACGGGTCAGGTCAGATCCTGACGCTTGGCACGAAACTCGTCGTGCAGGACAGCAATTTCAGCGGTTACGCAGGTGCCTTTATTGCGGTAGGCTATCAGACGACAGACAGTCTCGTCAACAAGGGCACGATCCTGGCGGGGACGGCCGGGGGCTACTTTCGGATTGGAGGCAACAACTTCGTCAATCAGGCGACTATCGCTACCAGTAACGGCGATGTCCTGACCGTCACGTCGACGACTTTCAGCAATACGGGGACCATCACTGGCGCGGCCGCGTCGGTCGTCCTGTACGCGGGCTGGTCAAACACCGGCAAGATCGCGGTCACGGGTGGTGGAACACTGCAACTCGGCAGCGACTCCACAACGGCATGGGGAACCATCGGCTCGATCAGCGCCACCGCATCGACCGTCAATCTGTATGGAAGATTCACCACCGCGCAGGCGAAGACCCTGGTGCTGTCGGGCTCGACTCTGAATGTGGGCGGCGATTTGGTGAATACGGGGACGACGCTCGTGGTCGGCGCCAATACCTCGTTGGGGACCGTCGGTCTGCTGAGCGCGGGCACCATCACTGGCGGCGTCATCACAGGTAGCGCCAGCGGAAACGCTTTCACCGGCGGCACACTGGATGGGGTCACCTATCGCGGCATCCTGGATCTGAGCGCGACGTATTCGTTTGTCTACATTTCGGACGGGATCGTCCTGACCGGGACATCGGGCACGGGTGCCGGCGCGGTGATGCTCGGTGCGTTCGCGCAGTTGGAGGTCGCGGGTACGACGACCCTGGACAACGCCACGATCACCATGTCGAGCCAGGGAAACTACGGCTACGGCGTGATCGGATACGATCCCGGCGGGGTCGGCGAAACCCTGACGCTGGGCAGCAAGCTCGTGGTGCAGGACAGCAACGTCAGCGGCTACGCGGGAGGCTACCTTGCGTCCGGTGGGCAAACGACGGACAGCCTCGTCAACAAGGGGACGATCCTTGCCGGCACGAGCGCCGGCTGGTTCACGATCGGCGGCCAGAGCTTCTCAAACCAAGGGACGATCGCAGTCAGCAACGGCGACAGCCTCTCGATCTACGCGGTCACGTTCACAAACCTCGCCACGACGACCCTAAGCGGCGGGACATACTCTGTCACCGGCGCTTCCACGCTCGATGTGGGGACCGATCGGACCGTCTCGACGCTCAGCGCCAACCTTACCCTGAGCGGTGCCGGCTCGCTCGTTCGATCCTATAAGTCCTCGACCGGGACCTACACTTCTCTCGAGTCCACCCTCTCCTCCGTCGGCACGTCCGGCGCGCTGCGCATCCTGGGTTCGCGCGGCTACACCACGACGAAAACCATCACCGACAACGGAATCCTTCAACTCAGCGGCGGCACGTTCGCGTCGGCCGGGACGCTCACTGTGTCCGCCACCGGCACGATCCTTGGCGCGGGCGTGATCAAGCCGCCGGTCGCCAGTGCCGGGCTGCTGTATGCGCAGGGCGGCACGCTGACCTTCGCCGGCGCGGTGACCGGGGCGGGGGCGCTGCGGGCCGATGCGGGCGCCGTGCTGCGGCTGAACCAGGCGGCACCCACCACGATCGCCGGGAAAGTCACATTGAACGGGGTCGGCTCGGTGATCCAGTTCGGTACCGCGACATACACCGCGCTGGAGAGCACGTTGACCTCCGTCGCCGCGGCTGGGACGCTGGCTGTCCTCGGCGGACGGGGGTTCACCAGCACCAACACGATTGCCGATAGCGGCCTGTTCAATATCGCCGGCGGGACGTTCAGCATCGCCGCACTGTCGGTGGGCAGCGGCGGGCGAATCCTCGGGTCGGGAGCCATCGCCAACGCGGTGGCCAACAGCGGCACGATCGAGTCCAACGCCGGATTGCTGAAACTCTCGGCCGGCGCGAGCGGGGCGGGGCGGCTGGTGGTGGATGCCGCCAGCACGCTGGAACTCGGGGCGGCCGCGACAGCCGGGACGATCCTGGACAGCGGCGTGCTGCAACTCGACGGGTTCTCCGTCACCGGCGCGGCGAGCGTGCTGGCGGGTGGCAAAATCCTCGGTCGCGGGACGGTGGCGAACGCTGCCGCCAATGCCGGGACGATCGAGTCCAACGGCGGATTGCTGAAACTGTCCGCCGGGGCGAGCGGCGTGGGCGCGCTGGTGGTCGATGCCGGCAGCACGCTGGAACTGGCAGCCGCGACGACCGCGGGGACCATCCTCGACAGCGGCGTGCTGAAACTGGATGGGTTATCCGTGACCGGGGCGGCCAGCGTGGTCTCGGGTGGCAGGGTGCTGGGCTTCGGCACGCTGGCGAGCGCCGTCGTGAACGCCGGCACGATCGAGTCCAACGGCGGACTGCTGAAACTTGCCGCCGGGGCAACGGGCGCGGGCGCTCTGCTGGTCGATGCGGGCAGCACTCTGGAACTGGCCGCGACGACGACCGCCGGGACGATCACCGGCAACGGCGTGCTGAAACTGGACGGCCAGACCTACACCGCGACCGCCACGACGATCGGCACGACCGGGCTGGTCCAGGGTTTTGGCACGCTGGTCGGCGCGGTGCTCGACAACGGCACGATCGACGCGAAGGGCGGGGTGCTGAAGATCTCCAACTCCGTGAGCGGTAGCGGCGCGCTGCGGATCGAGAATGCCTCGACCCTCCAGCTGGCCGGCGCGACCTCGCGCGGGGTGACCTTCGCGAGCGGGGCGGTGGGGACTCTGCGACTCGACGCGCAGACGACGTTCACTGGCGCGATCGGCGGGCTGGCGCTGGGCGACGCGATCACCTTCTCCGCCGAGACGGTCTCCTCGGCCGTGGTCAGCGGCACGACGCTGACTGTCGTGGGGTCGGCGGGGACGACGACGTATCAGGTGGCCGGCGCGCTGAGCGGCAACCATTTCGCGGTCCAGGCGGACCAGCACACGATCAAGCTGGTGGGCGGCGCGGCGTTGCAACTGGCGTCGGCCGCGTTCCTGCCGATGGCGGCGGTGGCGAAGCCGGCGCAGTCGTTCGCGGCGCCGGACTGGATTCCGGGTGAGGGGGCGGTCGCGGCGGCCGGATACACGCCTCCCGGTTTGGTGGCGTCGGGGCTGCCACTGTGGCACGAGGCGCCGCGGATGGAGCAGGTTTTCGCGCATCATTGAGGGTGCGGCGGGCGGCCGCGCCCCACGATCTTGCACCCGCCCCGACCGTGCGCTATCCGCAAAGGCTCACACCCGCGCCGCGGGCGTGGTGGAATTGGCAGACACGCCAGATTTAGGTTCTGGTGGCGCAAGCCGTGGGGGTTCAAGTCCCTCCGCCCGCACCACCATCCGCCTGGTCGGGCGGAAGATAGGGATTTTCCGGGCACATGCAGGTTACCGAGACGCTCTCCGAGGGGCTGCGGCGCGGCTTTACGATCGTCGTGCCGGCCGCCGACATCGAGGGCAAACGCTCCGAGCGGCTGGCACAGATCGGCCGCGACATCCGCCTGCCGGGGTTTCGGCCCGGCAAGGTCCCCGCCAACCTGGTGCGCAAGCGCTATGGCGGCGCGGTTTTGGCCGAGGTGCTGGAGGAGAGCGTCAACGACGCGACCAAGCAGGTGCTCAGCGATCGCGGGCTGCGCTCGGCGACCCAGCCGAAGGTCGAGGTCACCAGCGTCGACGAGGCGAAGGATCTCGAATTCAACGTCGAGGTCGAGCTGCTGCCGGAGATCACGCCGCCGGACATGGCCGACATCGTGCTGACGAGGCTGAAGGCCGAGCCGTCGGCGGAGACGATCGATAAGGCGCTGGGCGAAATCGCGCGTCGTGCGCGCAAGGTCGAGCCGATCGAGGAGGACCGCGCGGCCGCGCACGGCGACATCGTCGCGATCGACTTCACCGGCAAACTGGACGGCGTGGCCTTCCAGGGCGGCACCGGCAATGACATCGACGTCGAGATCGGCGCCGCCGGGTTCATCCCCGGATTCGCCGAGCAACTGGACGGGATCCGCGCCGGCGAGAGCCGCACGATCGAGGTCACGTTCCCGGCCGATTATGGCGCGGCCGAGGTGGCCGGCAAGCCCGCGACGTTCGAGGTGACCGCGAAGGCCCTTAAGCAGGCGATCCTGCCGCCGATCGACGACGAGTTCGGCAAGTCGCTGGGCTTCGACGGACTGGACGATGTCCGCGCTCTGCTGTCACGGCAGGTGCAGCGCGAGTACGACCAGCTGTCGCGCCTGCGGATCAAGCGGCAGTTGCTGGACGCGCTGGCGGCGCGCGCCGATTTCGCGGTGCCGCAGACCATGGTGGACGCGGAATTCGCCCAGATCTGGCAGCGGATCGAGGCGGACCGGACCCAGGGCTCGGCCGACGCCGAGGACGCCGGAAAGGACGACGAGACGCTGAAGGCAGAGTATCGCGGCATCGCGGAGCGGCGGGTGCGGCTCGGGCTGCTGCTCGCCGAGATCGGCCGGAGCAACGCGATCACCGTGACCAACGACGAGTTGGCGCGGGCGATGCGGGCGGAGGCGGGCCGGTATCAGGGCCAGGAGCAGCAGGTACTCGACTTCTTCCGCAAGAATCCGGAGGCCGTCGAGGGGCTGCGGGGCCCGATCTTCGAGGAGAAAGTCGTCGACTTCGTGTTGGAGCTGGCGCAGGTGACCGAGCAGGTGGTCTCACCGGAGGACCTCGCGCGCGAGGCGGAACTCGCCAATTCGGACGCGGCGACGACCGCCCCGACCGAGGACGCGCCCGGGCAGATGACGGGGATGGCCGGCTGACACTGGATGGGCAAGGCTTGTCAGCCATCTAGCATCTGGTCATTGGGTCTGGCGCCAAGCGCGGCGTCGTCCGCATCAGGAAGGTTTCGGGTATGAGGGATCGCGATCCCGTTGAGGTTTTCGGCAATCTGGTGCCGATGGTGGTCGAGCAGACCGCGCGCGGCGAGCGGGCGTTCGACATCTATTCGCGCTTGCTGAAGGAGCGGATCATCTTCCTGACCGGGCCGGTGTTCGACCAGATCAGCGCGCTGGTCTGCGCCCAGCTGCTGTTCCTCGAAAGCGAGAACCCGTCCAAGGACATCGCCTTCTATATCAATAGCCCGGGCGGGGTCGTCTCGGCGGGTCTTGCGATCTACGACACGATGCAGTTCATCCGCAGTCCGGTCAGCACGGTTTGCATCGGCCAGGCCGCCTCGATGGGCAGCCTGCTCCTCGCCGCGGGAGCGAAGGGCAAGCGCTACGCCCTGCCGAACGCCCGGATCATGGTGCACCAGCCGTCCGGCGGCGCGCAGGGCCAGGCAGCGGACATCGAAATTCAGGCGCGCGAGATCCTATACACGCGGCAGCGGCTCAATGAGATCTATGTCCGCCATACCGGCCAGAGCCTTGAGGCTATCCAGGACAAGCTCGAACGGGACAGCTATCTTTCCGCCGAGGAAAGCCGGGAGTTCGGGATCGTGGATGAGGTGGTCGAGAACCGGCCCCTGCCGCCCGAGAGCGACGGCAAGATCTGAGCCACGCGCGGCCGGCCCGTTCGGCGGGCGCGGCTGGCCGGTTGCGCCGGGCGCGAGCAGCGCCCACCTGATGGGCGTGGCGGCTCATCCGGCATAGCTCGTGCATGCGAGTCTGGCGTGTGCGTGTGTCGGGGATCGCGTCCGTTCGGCTTGTGGCCGCCTCGGCGCGGGGACTAGATTGTGACAGCGAGCCCGTTCGGTCCCGGGCAGGACCGCGGTGTGAGGAGTAGGCATGAGCAAGGCGCCGGAGTCCAAGAACACCCTCTATTGCTCGTTCTGCGGCAAGTCGCAGCATGAGGTTCGCAAACTGATCGCGGGACCGACGGTCTTCATTTGCGATGAGTGCGTCGAGCTGTGCATGGACATCATCCGCGAGGAGCACAAGACGCACCTCGTGAAGTCACGCGACGGCGTCCCCACGCCGAAGGAGATCTGCAAGGTTCTCGACGATTACGTGATCGGGCAGTCCCACGCCAAGCGGGTGCTCAGTGTCGCGGTTCACAACCATTACAAGCGCCTCGCCCACGGCGCCAAAAACAACGATATCGAGATCGCGAAGTCCAATATCATGCTGGTCGGGCCGACGGGGTCCGGCAAGACGCTGCTGGCTCAGACCTTGGCGCGCATCCTGGACGTCCCCTTCACAATGGCCGACGCCACGACGCTGACCGAGGCAGGGTATGTCGGCGAGGACGTCGAGAACATCATCCTGAAGCTCCTGCAATCGGCGGATTACAACGTGGAGCGGGCGCAGCGCGGCATCGTCTACATCGACGAGGTGGACAAGATCAGCCGCAAATCCGACAATCCGTCGATCACCCGCGACGTCAGCGGCGAGGGTGTGCAACAGGCGTTGCTGAAGATCATGGAGGGGACGGTCGCCTCCGTGCCGCCGCAGGGTGGGCGAAAGCACCCGCAGCAGGAATTCCTGCAGGTTGACACAACGAACATCTTGTTCATTTGCGGCGGCGCGTTCGCAGGGTTGGAAAAGATCATATCGGCTCGCGGAAAAGGGTCGGGTATCGGTTACGGGGCCGAGGTCCGCAGCGTGGACGAGCGGCGGACGGGGGCGATCCTGCGCGAGGTCGAGCCGGAGGACTTGCTGCGGTTCGGCCTGATCCCAGAGTTTATCGGTCGCCTGCCGGTGGTCGCGACGCTCGAGGATCTGGACGAGCCTGCGCTGGTGGAAATTCTGACCAAGCCGAAGAACGCTTTGGTCAAGCAGTACGGCCGGCTGTTCGAGATGGAGGGCGTCAAGCTCTCCTTCACCGACGACGCGATGGGGTCGGTCGCGCGCCGAGCGATCGCCCGCAAGACAGGTGCGCGCGGGCTGCGCTCCATCATGGAGAGCATCCTGTTGTCGACGATGTTCGACCTGCCGAGCCTTGACGGGATCGAAGAGGTCGTCATCAACCGCGAGGTCGCCGAGGGCCGGGCAACACCGGTCTTCGTTTACGGGCAGGGTCGCGCGGAGAACACGGCTTAAACATTTGAGATGTCTGGGGAGCCTTGCGAGGCTCCCGCATGCCAACGACGTCATTTCACGCGCCGCCATCACATTTTGTTTCGTGGGAATTGATTTCGCATCCGTCGCCTAACGTCCTCGCCATAGTTGGGAGGACTCGCCACTATCCCGGTCCTGGCCGACTGTCCTTGAGGAGGTCTCCCCATGGCGCCATCCGATCCCGGCACCCCCGAACGCGATCCGCCCACTCCGCCGACGCCGGCTCGGTCAAAGCGCGAGAGCAAGCCGCCGTCGCCGGTGCGCGGCGAGCTGCTGCCCGTCCTTCCGTTGCGCGACATTGTCGTGTTTCCACACATGATCGTGCCCCTGTTCGTCGGGCGCGAGAAGTCGGTGCGGGCGCTCGAAGCGGTGATGAAGGAGGACAAGCAGATCCTTCTTGTCGCCCAGAAGAATGCGGCCCAGGACGATCCGGCAGCCGACGATATCTATCGCGTCGGCACGGTGTCCACGATCCTTCAGCTGCTCAAGCTGCCGGACGGCACCGTAAAAGTGCTGGTCGAGGGCACCCGGCGCGCGCAGATTTCAGCGTTCAAAGAAACCGAAAGTCATTTCGAGGTCTTCGCCGAGTTGCTCGCCGAGGAGGTGGGCGAGCCGAAAGAGTTGGACGCGCTGGGGCGCACCGTGATCGGCCAGTTTGAGCAATACATAAAGCTCAACAAGAAGATCGCGCCGGAAGTCCTGGTCTCGCTCAATCAGATCGAGGAACCGGCGAAACTCGCCGACACGGTCGCGGCGCATCTGAACCTCAAGATCGCCGAAAAGCAGGAATTGCTGGAGACGGTGAAGGTCGGCGAACGCCTGGAGCGGGTATTCGCTCACATGGAGTCCGAGATCGGCGTGCTTCAGGTCGAGAAGCGCATTCGCAATCGCGTCAAGCGCCAAATGGAAAAAACCCAACGCGAATACTATCTGAACGAGCAGCTCAAGGCCATCCAGAAGGAGTTGGGCGAGGGCGAGGACGGAAAGGACGAGACCGCCGAGCTTGAGTCTCGCATCAAGGCCACCCGTCTGAGCAAGGAAGCGCTGGAGAAAGCGCTGGGCGAGCTGAAGAAGCTGCGCACCATGAGCCCCATGAGCGCCGAGGCGACGGTCGTGCGCAACTATCTCGACTGGATGCTGTCGATCCCGTGGAAGAAGCGCAGCAAGGTCAAGAATGACGTAGTCGAAGCCGAGCGGGTGCTCGACGCTGACCACTACGGCCTTGAGAAAGTCAAGGAGCGGATCCTCGAGTATCTGGCGGTGCAGTCGCGCTCGACCAAAATGAAGGGACCAATTCTTTGCCTGGTCGGGCCGCCCGGCGTCGGCAAGACGTCGCTGGGCAAGTCGATCGCGCGCGCGACGGGACGCAACTTCGTTCGGATGAGCCTCGGCGGGGTCCGCGACGAGGCGGAAGTGCGCGGCCATCGCAGAACCTATATCGGATCGATGCCCGGGAAGGTCATCCAGGGCATGAAGAAAGCCAAGACCAGCAACCCGCTGTTCCTGCTTGATGAGATCGACAAGCTGGGGGCGGATTGGCGGGGTGATCCCTCGTCCGCGCTGCTCGAGGTGCTGGACCCGGAACAGAATAGCACGTTTGCCGACCACTACCTCGAGGTAGACTACGACCTGTCCGACGTCATGTTCGTGACGACGGCCAACAGCCTGCGCATGCCGCAGCCGCTGTTGGATCGGATGGAGATCATCCGCATCCCTGGCTACACCGAGGATGAGAAGGTCGAGATCGCCAAACGTCACCTGTTCGCCAAGATTAATGAAGCGCACAGCCTCAAGGCCGGCGAGTGGTCGGTGAGCGACGAGGCGTTGCGCGAGCTGATACGCTATCACACGCGCGAGGCGGGGGTCCGCAACCTTGAACGCGAATTGGCCAACCTCGCGCGGAAGGCCGTGAAAGAGATCGTGACCAAGAAGTCCAAAAAGGTCATGGTCACGCTCAAAAACCTCGAAAAGTTTGCCGGCGTGCACAAGTTCCGCTACGGCGAGGCGGAGTCGGAAGACATGGTCGGCGTCGTGACCGGCCTCGCCTGGACCGAGGTCGGCGGCGAAATCCTGACGATCGAGAGCGTCATCGTGCCCGGCAAGGGCAACGTGAAGCACACCGGCAAGCTTGGTGACGTGATGCAGGAAAGCGTTTCGGCGGCACTGTCCTATGTGCGCAGTCGGGCGATCCGATTCGGCATCAAGCCGACGTTGTTTGAGAAGCGTGATATCCATGTCCATGTGCCGGAGGGGGCCACTCCCAAGGATGGACCGTCGGCTGGCATCGCGATGGCGACCAGCATCGTCAGCGTGTTGACCGGCATTCCCGTGCGACGCGAGGTCGCGATGACGGGCGAGATCACGCTGCGCGGGCGGGTATTGCCGATTGGCGGACTCAAGGAAAAGCTCCTCGCCGCTCTCAGGTCCGGTATCACCACGGTCTTCATTCCAAAGGACAACGAAAAGGATATCGCCGATATCCCCGAAAGCGTCCGCAAGAACCTTACGCTGATCCCGGTCGCGCATGTCGACGACGTCATCGAGCAGGCTCTGCAGCGCAAGCCGGAGGCGATTGAATGGGAGGAACCAGCCGAGCCGGCGGCGTCGGCCGTGGTGGCGCCGCCACCCGCAGTTGGCGCTTCGTTGCCACACTGATTTGTCATGAAGTGCGTACGGCGCCGGTGCGGATGCGCCGGCGCCTCTTGCCGCCGGCAAAAAGTGCAATCAGTCTCACGGGGGTTCGACTCGTACCGTAAACTGGGTGCGAGCGTCTACAATGTTGAGGCAGCAAGGAGCGCGCTGTGAACAAGAACGATGTGGTGGCAAAAGTCGCCGAGGAGACCGGGCTGCAACGTGCAGTGGCGACCAGGGCAGTCGAGGCCGTCTTTTCAGCGATCGAAGGCGGGCTAAAAAGCAAGGAGGAGGTGCGGCTGACCGGGTTTGGCAGTTTCACGACGACGACCCGCAAGGCGTCCACCGGCCGTAACCCGCGGACCGGGGAAGAACTGGCGATCGCCGCATCGACGTCGGTGCGCTTCAAGCCCGGCAAAAATCTCAAGGACGCAGTGAATTAAGGTCGCGGACCGGATACCGGCGTCACGCAACCATACCTGCATCGCCATGGCCGGGATGTCCGACGGGGGCGGTTAGCTCAGCGGTAGAGCGTCTCGTTTACACCGAGAGGGTCGGCGGTTCGATCCCGTCACCGCCCATTCCCGTCCGTCACCGCCCTATTTCGGGAGGACAGTTAGATTGCCGCCTTTCGTGCCGGGTGGCGGGATTACGGGTGTCGTGGGGCCATCCTGCGCCACCGGTGGCGGTGTCTGTATTGCCGGATCGACCTGCGGTGCCGGAACGACGACCTGATCTTGCGGCAATGTCGCTGGGTCCGCCGCACGGGTCGCGCCGCTCGCGACGGCGAGCGCCGCGCCGGTCATCACCCGCGCGACCCACCACTCAAATTGGCCCATGCGGACGTCCCGAGCTCGTGGGCGAACGGTGCGTGCCATGCGCGGCTCCCGTGTTCAAGATCGTGAACAGCCAGCGAGGGCATGGGTTGCGGAATGTCTTGAAGCAGTGGGTCGAAGCGGGCTTGCATCGAGGTGTTGCGTTCCAAACCCGAGGACCCCATGCGCACGCTCAGGCTTATCTTTTTGTCGATCGCCATGGCGTGGTCCGGGCCCCTGCTGGCCCAGGAGGCCACGACAGTCTCGCCGGGCGACCGCGAGGCCATCGTGCAGGTGATCCGCGACCAGATGGCTGCTTTCCGTCGCGACGACGCGGCGGCAGCGTTCGCATTCGCGGCGCCCAACATCAAGGGCCTGTTTGGCAATGACGCCGACCAATTCCTTGCGATGGTGCGGCACGCCTACCAGCCCGTCTACCGCCCGCGCACCACGCAGTTCGGCGTCGTCGAGACGGTGCAAGGACAAGTCGTCCAGCATGTGGACGTCGAGGGCCCGGACGGCGTTGCACGCACCGCGCTCTACATGATGGAGCGAGGCCAGGACGGTCTTTGGCGCATCAGCGGGTGTGTTCTGACCGACTCCGGCAGCGTGGGCGCCTGAATCCGCCCCGGCGGCTTGACCTGCGGGCACGCGGGTCTTAGGTAGCGCGCCTTGCCGATGCGGGTGTAGCTCAGTTGGTTAGAGCGCCGGCCTGTCACGCCGGAGGTCGCGGGTTCGAGCCCCGTCACTCGCGCCATTTTCTCCGTATCGCAAGCCTTTTGCCGGCCGGTTGCCCAGACCCAACATAGGCTCTATGGCGCGAATGCCGGACCGCCTATGCTTGCTGCGGTGCGAAAGCGACCCCGGCACGGGCGCAGGCGAGAAAGGGGACAGACATGCCGCAGCTTCTGGCCAGCTATTTCCCGATCATCGTGTTCATGGTCATCGCCGGCGTCATTGCCACCGCGATGATCGGTGGTTCGCTGCTCGCCGGGCACCAGAAGCCCTATCCGGAGAAGGTCTCGGCCTACGAGTGCGGGTTCGAGGCGTTCGACGACGCGCGCCGGCGGTTCGATGTGCGGTTCTACCTCGTTGCCATTCTGTTCATCATCTTCGACCTGGAAGTCGCGTTCCTGTTCCCGTGGGCGGTGAGCCTGTCGGAAATCGGGCTGTTCGGCTTTCTGTCGATGCTTGCCTTCCTTGCCGTGTTGACCGTCGGCTTCATCTACGAGTGGAACAAGGGCGCCCTGGATTGGGAGTGACGACGAGCCGCGGCGCCGAAGGAGCAGGCTGATGAGCCAGACGACAGAGACCGATATCGCGTGGAATCGAGCGCATCTGCCGCCCGGCGAGGCGCAGGACGCGGTGATTGGCGGGATTACTGGCGAGATCGAGGGCAAAGGCTTCGTCGTCGCCAATATGGACAAACTGGTGAACTGGGCGCGCACCGGCAGTCTGTGGCCGATGACCTTCGGGCTCGCCTGCTGCGCGGTCGAGATGATCCACGCCTATATGCCACGCTACGATTTGGACCGCATGGGAATCATCCCGCGCGCCTCTCCGCGCCAGAGCGACGTGATGATCGTCGCCGGCACCCTGACCAACAAGATGGCCCCGGCGTTGCGGAAGGTCTATGACCAGATGCCTGAGCCGCGCTGGGTCATTTCGATGGGCTCCTGCGCCAACGGCGGCGGCTACTACCATTATAGCTACAGCGTGGTTCGCGGCTGCGACCGGGTGGTCCCGGTGGACATCTACGTGCCGGGCTGCCCACCCACGGCCGAGGCGCTGGTCTACGGCATCATGCAGCTGCAGAAGAAGATTCGACGCACGGGGACGGTCCTTCGTGGCTGAGGCGGTCGTCCTAACCGCCACGAACGCGCTGGTCGAGGCGGCCGGAGGCATACCGGGCGTGCTGTCGGCCGCAGTCCAGAAGGGTGAACTCGTCGTCGGCGCGCGGGCCGATGCCATCGTTGACGTTTGCATGGCGCTGCGTGACGACAGCCGCTTCCGTTTTGAGCAGATGATGGATTTGTGCGGCGTCGACTGGCCGGACCGCACGCCGCGGTTCGAGGTCGTCTACAATCTTCTCTCCGTGTCTCTCAACCAGCGCATCCGGGTGGTGGTCGGCGCGGCCGAGGGCGAGGCGGTCCCTTCCGTGTGCGGGGTGTGGCCCGTGGCGACGTGGTGGGAGCGGGAGACGTGGGATTTGTTCGGTATTCCGTTTCGCAATCAGCCGGATTTGCGCCGGATCCTGACCGATTACGGGTTCGAGGGGCATCCGCTGCGGAAAGACTTTCCGCTGACCGGCTACGTCGAGGTGCGGTACGATGATGAGCGCAAGCAGGTCGTGTACGAGCCCGTGAAACTGACACAGGACTTCCGCAATTTCGATTTCATGTCGCCCTGGGAGGCGATCACGACCTTGCCGGGCGACGAGAAGGCGCATGAGTCGCGCACCAGGTTGCCTGCGCCGGAGCCGAAGCCATGAGCCAGACCGTGCTCGACGATGTTTCCGGAAACGTGACGGGACCGAACACCAAGGTCGTCGAGATTGACAGCCATGCCATCAATTTCGGGCCGCAGCATCCGGCGGCTCACGGCGTGCTGCGCCTCATTCTCGAGATGGACGGCGAGGTGGTCGATCGCGCCGACCCGCATATCGGCCTGCTGCATCGCGGCACCGAGAAACTCATCGAATATAAGACCTACACACAGGCGATGCCGTATTTCGATCGCCTCGACTACGTCAGTCCGATGTGCATGGAGCATCCATTCGCCTTGGCGATCGAAAAGCTTTTGGGCATCGACGTCCCGGAGCGGGCCAAGTGGATCCGCACCTTGTTCAGCGAGATCACCCGTGTGCTGAACCATCTGCTGAACGTCACGACCTACGCGCTCGATGTCGGCGCCATCACGCCGAGCCTGTGGGGGTTCGAGGAGCGCGAGAAGCTGCTCGAATTCCACGAGGCGGTGTCCGGCGCACGGTTGCATGCGAACTATTTTCGACCGGGTGGCGTGCACAGCGACATGCCGGTCGGGCTGGATGCCAAGATTGCGGCGTGGGCGGCGACATTTCCGAAATTTCTAGACGATCTGGAAGACTTGCTGACCGGCAATCGCATTTGGAAGCAGCGCACGGTCGATATCGGCATCATGAGCGCCGAGGACGCGCTGGCCTGGGGGTTCACGGGCCCGTGTCTCCGCGCGTCGGGCGTGCCCTGGGACCTGCGCCGGTCGCAGCCGTACGAAATGTATGATCAAGTGAAGTTTGACATCCCGGTCGGCCGTCACGGCGATTGCTACGACCGCTATCTCGTGCGGCTCGCCGAGATGCGGGAGAGCGTGAAGATTATCGGGCAGTGTCTGCAACGGATGCGGCCAGGTCCGATCAAGATCGCCGATGCGAAATTCTCGCCGCCGCCGCGGGCGGAGATGAAACGGTCGATGGAAGCACTTATCCATCACTTCAAGCTCTACACCGAGGGCTTTCACGTTCCGGCGGGAAGTACGTATACCGTCGTCGAATCGCCGAAGGGCGAGTTCGGCGTCTACTTGGTCGCCGACGGGACGAACCGGCCGTATCGGTGCAAGATCCGGTCGACTGGCTTTGCCCACTTGCAGGCGATCGAAGTGATGAGCAAGCGACATATGCTGGCCGACGCGGTGGCGATCATCGGATCGCTCGACGTGGTGTTCGGCGAGATCGACCGATGAGCGCGGAAGACTTTGCGTTCGATGAGCGAACCGCGGCCGAAATCGACCGCTGGGTGCAGAAATATCCGGTGGGGCGGCAGGCGAGCGCGGTGCTGCCGGCTCTGTACGCGGTGCAGGACCAGATGAAGCGCGCCAGCGGCAGCGCCTGGGTGCCGCGTCCGGCGATGGATGCGGTGGCGCACCGTCTCGGCATGCCGCCTATCCGCGTCTACGAGGTCGCGACGTTCTACCTCATGTTCAACACGGTGCCGATCGGGAAGTATCACCTCCAGGTCTGCACGACGACGCCGTGCTGGTTGCGCGGCTCCGATGACGTGACCGCCGCGTGCCGGCGCGTCACCGGCATCAAGGGCTGGAAAGAAACCAGCGTGGACGGGCTGTTCACGATGACCGAGGTCGAATGCCTCGGTGCCTGCGTGAACGCGCCGGTGCTGCAGGTCGACGACGATTACTATGAGGACATGGACGGCGAAAGCACGACGCGGCTGCTGCAGGCGCTCAAGCGTGGCGAAACGTTGCCAAAGCCGGGATCGATGACCGGCCGGCAGACGTCGGCACCGGACGGCGGGCCGACGACGCTGCTCGATATGAGGACGTGATGTTGCACGATCGCGACCGCATTTTTACCAATCTGTATGGTGTGCATGACTGGCGGCTCGCCGGAGCGCGTTCGCGCGGCGACTGGGACGGCACGGCGGGCATCATCGCGCGCGGGCGGGACGCAATCATCGAGACGATGAAGGCGTCCGGCCTGCGCGGGCGCGGCGGCGCGGGTTTCCCGACGGGCATGAAATGGTCGTTCATGCCGAAGACGGTGGGTGACCGGCCGCACTACCTTGTGGTGAATGCCGACGAGAGCGAGCCAGGGACGTGCAAGGACCGCGACATCATGCGACACGATCCGCACAAGCTGATCGAGGGGTGTCTCATCGCCTCGTTCGCGATGGGCGCGCACGTCTGCTACATCTATATTCGCGGCGAATACTTTGCAGAGGCGAGGAATCTCCAGGCGGCGATCGACGAGGCATACGAGGCGGGGCTGATCGGCAAGAACGCATCCGGGTCCGGCTTCGACTTCGACCTGTATCTGCATCGTGGGGCAGGCGCTTACATCTGCGGTGAGGAAACAGCACTTCTGGAAAGCCTCGAGGGCAAGAAGGGCATGCCCCGGCTGAAGCCGCCGTTCCCGGCCGGTGTCGGTTTGTACGGCTGCCCGACCACGGTCAACAACGTGGAATCGATCGCTGTGGCCCCCGAGATCCTGCGGCGGGGAGCGGAGTGGTTCGCGGGTCTCGGGCGGCCGAAGAACACCGGCACGAAGATCTATTGCATCAGCGGGCATGTGAACAAGCCGTGCAATGTCGAGGAGGAACTCGGGATCCCGTTGCGCGAGCTGATCGACACCTATTGCGGCGGGGTGCGCGGCGGCTGGGACAACCTGCTTGCCGTCATCCCGGGCGGCGCGTCGGTGCCGGTCATCCCGAAGTCCATCTGCGACACCGTCCTGATGGATTTTGATTCATTGCGCGACGTGAAAAGCGGGCTGGGCACGGCGGCGGTGATCGTGATGGACAAGTCCACCGACATCATCCGCGCCATCGCGCGTCTGTCGCAGTTCTACAAGCACGAGAGCTGCGGCCAATGCACGCCCTGTCGCGAGGGTACGGGCTGGATGATGCGGGTGATGTACCGGATGGTGCAGGGCCGCGCCGAGCCGTCGGAGATCGACATGCTCGATCAGGTGACGCGCCAGGTTGAGGGGCACACGATCTGCGCGCTGGGCGACGCGGCGGCCTGGCCGATCCAAGGGCTTATCCGCCATTTCCGGCCGGAGATGGAGGCGCGCATCGCCGCGTACAAGGCGAGCAGCGGCCGGCCGCTTGCGATGGCGGCGGAGTAGGGCCGTGGAGATCAAGGATTCGCATGACAAGATCGAGGTGTTCAACTCGAACCTTGTCGGTAGTCGCTTCTGGGACGTGAACCTCTCCACCACCGAGTTCGGCGACGTAAACCTGTCGGGATCCTTGTTCCGGGACGTCAACTTCTCCGGAAGCATCGTCCAGAACGCGAATCTCAGCGGCGTTTCGTTCGTCGACTGTCAGATGAAGGACGTCACGATCGAGGGAATCCTGGTCAGCGATTTGCTCTCTGCCTATCGTGAAAGGCCCACAGGCTGATGACTGAATCCGTTTTTGTTCCGTCATGGCCGGGCTTGACCCGGCCACCCGCGGCGCGGGGCATCCGCCGTTCCGGCGAGAAAGCGGGCCACTATTCGTCGGAAATGACTCGGCCGTCGGTCGTCGCGCCGCGTCGGTGGCCGGGTCAAGCCCGGCCAGGACAAGCACAGGGGGTGTCTTCGCCTACAGGGGGGGCGCGACATGACCAAGCTCACGGTTGACGGCATCGAGGTCGATGTTCCCGCCGGGAGCAACGTGCTGCAGGCGTGCGAGGCGGCGGGCAAGGAAATCCCGCGCTTCTGCTACCACGAGAAACTTTCGGTCGCTGGCAATTGCCGGATGTGCCTGGTCGAGATCGAGAAGGCGCCGCCGAAACCCTTCGCATCCTGCTCCTATCCGACCGCCGAGGGCATGGTGGTCCATACCGACAGCCCGATGGTGCGCAAGGCGCGCCGCGGGGTGATGGAGTTCTTGCTCATCAATCATCCGCTCGATTGCCCGATCTGTGACCAGGGCGGCGAATGCGACCTGCAGGATCAGTCCATGGGCTATGGCCTGGGGCATTCGCGCTTCCTCGAGAACAAGCGGGCGGTGAAGGACAAGTATCTCGGCCCGCTGGTCGAGACGCACATGAACCGGTGCATCGCCTGTACCCGTTGCGTCCGCTTCGCGTCGGAGATCGCCGGCGTGCCGGAGATGGGGGCGACGTCGCGCGGCGAGAGCATCGAGATCGGCACGTATGTCGAAATGGCGCTGTCGTCGGAGCTGTCGGGGTGTTTGGTCGACGTCTGCCCGGTCGGCGCGCTGACGTCGAAACCGTATGCGTTCGCGGCCCGGCCGTGGGAGCTGCGCAAGACCGACGGCATCGACGTGCTGGACGCGATCGGCAGCAACATCCGCATCGACGCGCGCGGGACCGAGGTGCTGCGGGTGCTGCCGCGGATGAACGACGACGTGAACGAGGTGTGGATCGGCGACAAGACGCGTCACGCGGTGGACGGGCTGCGCCGCCGGCGGCTGGATTCCTGCTGGGTCCGGCGCGGCGGCAAGCTCGCGAAGGCGTCGTGGAACGAGGCGTTCTCCGCGATCGCCGATCGCCTGAAAGGCGTGGCGGCCGACCGGATCGGCGCCATCGCCGGCAATCTTTGCGACGCGGAAAGCATGCTGGCGCTGAAGGACGTTCTCACGCTGCTGGGCTCGGAGAATCTGGATTGCCGGCAGGACGGGGCGCATGCGGACGTTTCGCGGCGCGATTTCTACACGTTCAACACGTCGATCGCCGGGATCGAGGAGGCGGACGCGCTGCTGCTGGTCGGCTGCAACCCGCGCATCGAGGCGCCGGTGCTGAACGCACGGATCCGCAAGCGTTACTTGGCGAGCGGTATCGCGGTGGGGGCGATGGGGGCGGAGGTCGACCTGACGTATCCCGCCCACTGGCTCGGCGAGGGTTTTGTCAGCCTCGGCAATTTCGCGGACGTGCTTCGCGGGGCCAATCGGCCGATGCTGATCGTCGGGCAGGCGGCGCTCGCGCGTCCTGATGGGGCTGCGGTGCTGGCGGCTGCCTGGGCGCTGGCGCGTGAGCACGGCATGCTCAAGGCCGACTGGCACGGGTTCAACGTGCTGCACACAGCGGCCGCTCGTGTCGGCGCGCTCGACCTTGGCTTTCTGCCTGGTCCGAACGGCAAGGATGTCGCCGCCATGACGAGCGGTGGAGTCGACCTGTTGTGGTTGCTCGGGGCAGACGAGTTCGACGTGGCGGCGATCCCGACCTCGACTTTTGTCGTCTATCAGGGTCATCACGGCGACCGTGGCGCGGCCCGTGCCGATGTGATCCTGCCAGGGGCGGCCTACACCGAGAAGTCGGGCACCTACGTCAACACCGAGGGGAGGGTGCAGCGCGGCTTCGCCGCCGTGTCGCCGCCGGGCGATGCGCGCGAGGACTGGAAGATCCTCCGGGCATTCAGCGCCGTGCTTGGCCGGGTGTTGCCGTACGACGATATCGAGACGCTGCGCGAGCGGCTCGAACAGGTGAACCCGGTATTCGGCCGGATCGGCATGCTGCCGCGGTTCGGCATTTCCGACACGACCGGGCCGGCCGGCGATACCGCGGCGGTGTCCGGCGAGCCGTTCCGGCCATGGTTGGCAACGTATTACCAGACCGACCCGATCAGCCGCGCCAGCCCGACCATGGCAGCCTGCATCGCCGAGATCGGCCAGCCGGTCGCCGTGGCGGCTGAGTGATGTTCTGGTTCGACAACCCGATCGGCATCGCGATCCTGACGCTGGCCAAGACGCTGGCGCTTCTGGTGCCACTGCTGATCGGCGTCGCGTATCTGACCTACGCGGAACGCAAGGTGCTGGCGGCGATCCAGCTTCGCAAAGGTCCGAACGTGGTCGGCCCGTTCGGGCTGCTGCAGCCGTTCGCGGACGCCATCAAGATGGTCAACAAGGAGACCATCATCCCGTCAGGCGCCAACCGCGGCCTGTTCCTGTTCGCGCCGATGCTGACCTTCATGCTGGCGATGATCGCCTGGGCGGTCATTCCCATGAACGACGGCTGGGGTATCGCCGACATCAACGTGGGCGTCCTGTACCTCTTCGCAATCAGCAGCCTCGGCGTCTATGGCATCATCATCGCCGGTTGGGCAAGCAACTCGAAATACGCATTCATGGGGGCGATGCGGTCCGCCGCGCAGATGGTCAGCTACGAGGTCTCGATGGGCTTCGTCATCGTAACCGTCCTGCTGTGCGTCGGCAGCCTGAACCTCAATGACATCGTCCTGGCGCAGCGGCACGTCTGGTTCGCGATCCCGCTGCTGCCGATGTTCGTGATCTTCTTCATCTCGGGCCTGGCGGAATGCAACCGCTCGCCGTTCGACTTGCCGGAGGGCGAGAGCGAGATCGTGGCTGGATTCTTCGTCGAATACAGCTCGATGTCGTTCGGCCTGTTCTTCCTCGGCGAATACGCGAACATGATTCTGATGTCCGCGATGACGTCGATCTTGTTCCTCGGCGGCTGGCTGCCCCCGTTCGACATGGCACCCTTCAACTGGGTGCCGGGGCCGCTGTGGTTCGTCGCCAAGGTCATGCTTTGCCTGTTCGTGTTCATCTGGGTGCGCGGCACGTTCCCGCGCTTTCGCTACGACCAGCTGATGCGGCTCGGCTGGAAAGTGTTTCTGCCGGCCTCTCTCGCGTGGCTGATCGTGACGGCGGGTGTTCTCCTGGCGATGGGATGGCTGCCTCGGGTTGCATGAGAGTTGGATTGCGGGCTATGGCCCGCCGGTTCTCGTGACTAACGGAACAGGAGATGACCATGGCGTTCCTCGACCGCACCGCGCGCGGCATGCTGATGGTCGAGCTGCTCGGCGGAATGGCGCTCACGTTGCGCTACATGTTCAAGCCGAAGGCCACTCTGAATTACCCGCACGAGAAGAACCCGATCAGCCCGCGCTTTCGCGGCGAGCACGCACTGCGCCGCTACCCGAACGGTGAAGAACGTTGCATTGCCTGCAAGCTGTGCGAGGCGATCTGCCCGGCGCAGGCGATCACGATCGAGGCGGAGGCGAGGCCGGACGGCAGCCGGCGGACCACCCGCTACGACATCGACATGACGAAATGCATCTACTGCGGCCTTTGCGAGGAGGCGTGTCCGGTCGATGCGATCGTCGAGGGGCCGAATTTCGAGTTCGCGACCGAGACGCGCGAGGAACTGATGTACGACAAGGGCAAGCTCCTGGCCAATGGCGACCGCTGGGAGCCGGCGTTGGCCAAGCGCCTCGAACTCGACGCGCCATATCGTTGAGGCGACATGATCGCGACACTCGCCTTCTACGTCTTCGCGGGCATCCTGCTGGCATCGGCGGCGATGGTGGTCAGCGCGCGCAACCCGGTCCATTCCGTGCTGTTCCTGATCCTCGCGTTCTTCAACGCGGCCGCCCTGTTCGTGCTGGCGGGGGCGGAGTTCCTGGCGATGATCCTGGTCATCGTCTATGTCGGCGCAGTCGCAGTGCTGTTCCTGTTCGTCGTCATGATGCTCGACATCAATTTCTCCCAGCTGCGGGAGGGCTTCCAGCGCTACGCGCCGGTGGGGGCGACGATCGGCGTGGTGTTGCTGGTCGAACTGGCGATCGTGCTGGGCGGCTGGAAATTTGCGCCCGATCATGCGGCATTGCGGCTCGCGCCCAACACGATTGGCGTCCACAACACCGCGCAACTCGGGCGCATCATCTATACGGACTACGTGCTGCTGTTTCAGGGCGCGGGACTGATCCTGCTGGTCTCGATGATCGGGGCGATCGTGCTGACGTTGCGTGATCGGCCGGCAGGGGGCGCGCGGTTGTCGCGGCGGCAGAGCATCGCACGTCAGGTCGCCCGCACGCCCGCCGATACGCTGGTCATGATGGATGTGGCGATCGGCGCCGGCGTCGCGACGGACCAGATCCTGCGTCCGCTGCCTGCCAAGCCGGTGGTCCCGGCCATCGAAGCGCATGCCGGGAGAGTGGAGCATCACCCATGATGATGGCGGTGGGCCTTGGCCACTATCTCACGGTCGGTGCGATCCTGCTGGTGCTTGGCGTGTTCGGCATCTTCCTCAACCGCAAGAACGTCATCGTCATCCTGATGTCGATCGAGCTGATCCTACTCGCCGTCAACGTGAACCTGGTCGCCTTCTCCGCTTCGCTCGACGATCTGGTGGGCCAGGTCTTCGCGCTGTTCGTGCTGACGGTGGCCGCCGCAGAGGCGGCGATCGGGCTGGCGATCGTGGTGATCTATTTCCGCAACCGCGGCTCGATCGAGGTCGAGGACGTCAATCTGATGAGGGGCTGACCGGATGCTCTACGCCACGGCCGTGTTCCTGCCGCTGCTGGGCTCGGTCATCGCGCTGCTGTTCGGGCGCGGCATGGGCGACCGCGCGGCGCAGCTTCTGACCATTTCCTGCATGGTGATCGCCGCCGTCTGCGGCGTGTCGGCGTTCGTGACGCTGGTCTACCAGGGCGAGGCGACGGGCGTCGTCTCGCTCGGAAGCTGGATCGAGGCGGGGGATTTCCACGTCGCGTGGGCGCTGCACTACGACACGTTGTCGGCGGTCATGGTCGCGATGGTGACGTTCGTGGCGACGCTGATCCACATCTACAGCGTCGGCTACATGATGCACGAGACCGGCTCCTGGCGGTTTTTCAGCTACCTCTCGTTGTTCACCTTCGCGATGCTCATGTTGGTGACCGCCGACAACCTCGTGCAGTTGTTCTTCGGCTGGGAGGGCGTCGGCCTCGCCAGCTACCTTCTGATCGGCTACTGGTATTACAAGCCGAGTGCCAATAACGCGGCGATGAAGGCGTTCATCGTCAACAGGATCGGCGATTTGTTCTTCGCGGTCGGAATCGCGCTGGTGTTCGCGACCTTCGGCTCGGTCGAGTTCGCCGACATTTTTTCCAACATCCAGGCGCACGCCGGCGACACCTACCATCTGTTCGGCGCCACGTTCCACACCTACGAGGTCATCGGTTTCCTGTTGTTCATCGGTGCCATGGGCAAGTCGGCGCAGATCGGCCTGCATGTCTGGCTGCCCGACGCCATGGAGGGGCCGACGCCGGTCTCCGCGCTGATCCATGCCGCAACGATGGTGACGGCTGGCGTGTTCCTGGTGTCGCGGATGTCGCCGCTGTTCGATTTCGCGCCGACCGCGTTGTCGTTCGTGGCGTTCATCGGCGGCACGACCGCGCTATTCGCCGCGACGATCGGCTGCGCGCAGAACGACATCAAGCGGGTGATCGCCTATTCCACATGCTCGCAGCTCGGCTACATGTTCGCCGCCGCCGGGGTGGGCGCCTATCAGGCCTCGATCTTCCACCTGCTGACGCATGCGTTCTTCAAGGCGCTGCTGTTCCTGTCGGCCGGCTCGGTGATCCACGCGATGTCGGACGAACAGGACATGCGCAAGATGGGCGGCATCTGGAAGAAGATTCCGTTCACCTACGCGATGTTTTGGGGCGGCAGCCTCGCGCTGTGCGGCATCTTTCCGTTCGCCGGGTATTTTTCCAAGGACGCGATCATCGAGGCGACCTGGGCGGCCGGGACGGGCATTGGCCAGTATGCGTTCTGGTGCACGCTGCTCGCCGCGGGCCTGACCTCGTTCTATTCGTGGCGGCTGATCATCATGACGTTCCACGGAGCGCCGCGCGCCGATCGGCACACGATGGAGCATGTCCACGAGAGTCCGACGGTGATGCTCGGGCCGTTGTTCGTACTCGCGATTGGTGCGCTCTGCGCGGGCTTCGTGTTCCATGACCAGTTGATCGGCCATGACTGGAAAGCATTTTGGGGCGACTCGATCCGCGTGGCCCCCGGCAACGAGGTTCTGGCGGGTATCGAGGGCGTGCCGGTGCTGGTCCATTTTCTGCCAACCGTCGTCGGCCTGCTGGGGATCGCTGTTGCCTACTGGTTTTACATGTTCCAGCCTGGCATTCCCGGCAAGTTGGTCGGCATATTCCCCGCCGCCTACCGCTTCGTGCTCAACAAGTGGTATTTCGACGAGCTGTACGATCGTATCTTTGTGACACCCGCGCGGATGCTGGCCGGTAGGCTTTGGACGGTCGGCGACACAAGGATCATTGATGGGATGCCGAACGGCATTGCGTCGCTGGCCGCTGTGGCCTCGGCACAGGCGGTGCGGATCCAGACCGGATCGATCGCGATGTATGCGTTCGTCATGCTCATCGGACTGGTGGCCATGGTGAGTATCTACCTGCTGTTTTTGAGTTAGGGCGGCGGAATGAGCGCGCATGGTCATTCCCTTTTCGTCATGCCCGGGCTTGACCCGGGCACCTCGTGGCGACGGATGCCCGGGTCAAGCCCGGGCATGACGGTATGGGGAGGGGCGGGCGCAGGAGCCGGCAACAATGCTCGATCGCAAAACGCATGAACGCCGCCGGATTTCCCATCCTGTCGCTGCTGACGTTCCTGCCGCTGCTCGGCGCGGTGTTCCTCATGACCGTGCGTGGCGACGAGGCGACGGTGGCGTCCAACGCCCGCTGGACCGCGCTATGGACCAGCCTGGTCGTCTTCGCGCTCTCGCTGCTTCTCTGGGTAGACTTCAACCCCGCCGACCCTGGCTTCCAGTTTGTCGAGCTGCAGGCTTGGCTGCCGGAATACGGCATCACTTACAAGATGGGCGTGGACGGCATTTCCGTGTTGTTCGTGCTGCTGTCGACGGCGCTGACGCCGATCTGCATTCTGGCGAGTTGGGAGTCGGTACATTCCCGGGTACGCGAGTATATGATCGCGTTCTTGGTATTGGAAACGATGATGGTCGGCATGTTCGCCGCCCTGGACTTCGTTGTCTTCTACGTCTTCTTCGAGGGCGTGTTGATGCCGATGTATCTCATCATCGGTGTCTGGGGCGGCCCGCGACGGGTCTACGCTTCAATGAAGTTTTTCCTCTACACGCTGGCCGGCTCGGTGCTCATGCTGCTGGCGCTTCTCGCTATGTGGTATTTCGCGGGTTCGACGGATATTCCGACCCTGCTTCGCACGAATTTTCCGCCGGCGATGCAGACGTGGCTGTTCCTGGCCTTCCTTGCCTCGTTCGCGGTGAAGGTGCCGATGTGGCCAGTTCATACGTGGCTGCCGGACGCGCATGTGGAGGCGCCGACCGCCGGTTCCGTCATCCTGGCCGGGGTCCTGCTAAAAATGGGGGCATATGGTTTCCTGCGGTTTTCGGTGCCAATGCTGCCGGTTGCGTCCGCACAGTTCGCGCCGCTGATCTACGCGCTGTCGGTCGTCGCCGTGATCTACGCGTCGCTGGTGGCGCTCGCGCAGACCGACATGAAGAAGCTGATCGCCTACTCTTCCATCGCCCATATGGGCGTGGTGACGATCGGGATCTTCACTTTCAACACGCAGGGCATTTCCGGCGCGCTGTTTCAGATGCTGAGCCACGGCATCGTCTCGGCGGCGTTGTTCCTGTGCGTGGGCGTCGTGTATGATCGCATGCACACCCGTGAAATCGCGCGCTACGGCGGGCTTGGTGACCGGATGCCGGCCTATGCGCTGACGTTCATGGTGTTCACCATGGCAAGTGTCGGACTGCCGGGCACAGCCGGATTCGTGGGCGAGTTCTTGGTGATCCTAGGCTCGTTCAAGGTCAGCTTCTGGCTGGCGCTGTTCGGCGCGATGGGCATGATCCTTGGCGCGGCCTACGCGCTGTTCCTGTACCGTCGCATCATCTTCGGCACGATCACGCGCGCGGATTTGCGCGGCATCCTCGATCTTTCGCCACGCGAAATCGCGATCTTCGTGCCGCTCGCGCTGCTGACGCTGTGGATGGGCATCTATCCGTCCAGCTTCACAGGGTTCTTCGAGGCAAGCGTTGGTGCGATGGTCGATCATCACCAGACGGCACTCGCCGTCACACGAACGGTCGCGGGACTGTCGCCATGAACTGGACCGTAGCGCTCCCAGAACTGGTGTTGGCCTGCCTGTGCATGGCCGTACTGATCGTCGGCGTGCTGATGAAGCGCGACAGCTATTTCACGTGCAGCATGCTTGTCGTCGGCGCGCTGCTGGTAACCGGCGTGCTGGTGGTCGGCGGTGCGGACGGGGTCGGTTTCGCGGGTCAGTTCACGACGGACCGTTTCAGCTTTTTCGCGAAGGTGCTGATCCTGATCGGGTCGGCAATGGGGATCATCGTCTCCCTGGAGTACGGCGAGCATCAAGAGCTGCGCCGTTTCGAATTCCCGGTGCTGATCGGCCTTTGCACGGTCGGGATGATGACGATGGTGTCCGCGACCAATCTCATCACATTGTATCTCGGCCTCGAATTGCAGTCGCTCGCGATTTACGTGCTGGCCGCCTTCGCCCGCGACCAATTGCGGTCCGCCGAGGCGGGACTGAAATACTTTGTCCTCGGCGCGTTGGCGTCGGGTTTGCTGCTGTATGGCAGCTCGCTCGTTTACGGGTTCGCGGGCACGGTCTCGTTCGACCGCTTGGCGCAAGCGCTGACCAATCCGGCCGGCGCGTCGCTCGGGCTTGTGGTCGGCATCGTGTTCGTGGTCGCCGGCCTCGCGTTCAAGATCTCCGCGGTGCCCTTCCACATGTGGACACCCGACGTCTATGAGGGCGCGCCGACGCCGGTGACGGCCTTCTTGGGCACCGCGCCGAAGGTCGCCGCGATGGCGCTGCTGGTACGCGTGATGATCGGGCCGTTCGGCCACATGCTGGGGCAGTGGCAGCAACTGATCGTGCTGGTTTCCATCGCCTCGATGCTGCTGGGTTCGCTGGCGGCAATCGGGCAGCACAACGTCAAGCGGCTGATGGCGTATTCGTCGATCGGCCACATGGGGTATGCGCTGATCGGGCTTGCCGCTGGGACCCCGGTCGGTGTTCGTGGCGTGCTGATCTACCTGTTGACATACGTGTTCATGAACGCCGGCGTCTTCGCATGTATCATCGCCATGCGCCGGCGCGGCCGAATGCTGGAGCGGATTTCCGATCTTTCCGGCCTGGCGCGAACCGATCTGAAACTCGCCCTGGCGCTGGCGATCTTCATGTTCAGCATGGCGGGTATCCCGCCGTTCTCCGGCTTCTGGGGCAAGTATTTCATCTTCGTCGCGGCCGTGCAGTCCGGCTTGTGGGCGCTGGCGGTCATCGGGGTGCTGACCAGCGTGGTTGGCGCGTACTATTATCTGCGGATCATCAAAGTGATGTTCTTCGATGAGCCGATGGAGGCATTCGACGCGCGTCCGATGTCGCTGTCCCTCGTATTGGGCGCGTCGGCGGCCGTGACGACGTTCTTCGTGCTGTTCCCGGCACCAGTTGTGGATGCGGCCGAGCGCGCGGCGAGGGTTCTGTTCGGGTGACGCACGCGCCGCCGGTCTGGCGGTTGCAAGTTTACGAGACCCTGGCATCGACCGCCGATCTCTGCCGGAGCCTTGCCGCGGCGGGCGAGCCCGAGGGTCTGGCAATCCTGGCGATGCAGCAGACCGCTGGCCGAGGCAGCCACGGGCGGGGGTGGGAGTCACCGCCGGGCAATCTGTATCTTTCGGTCCTGCTTCGCCCAGTCGCACCTATGTCCGAAGCCCCGGGTTGGGCGCTGCTCGCGTCGGTCGCGGTCGCCGACGCACTTTCGCCGTGGCTTCCTGCCCCGGGCCGCCTACGCCTTAAGTGGCCGAACGACATCCTGCTGGACGAAGGCAAGCTCGCGGGCGTGCTGGTCGAGGCGGCCGACGACGGAGCCGGACGCATGGATTGGCTGACCATCGGGATGGGGGTGAATTTGGCCACCGCGCCGATGCTCTCCGATCGACCCACAGCCTGCGTTGGCCCCACAGCGCCGCCGCCAGAGATCCTGGCGCGAGGCGTGCTCGCGCGCCTGGACGCCCGGCGGGCGGAAGCGTTCGCCGTCGTGCGGGCGGCGTGGCTCGCGAGGGGGCCGGCGCTCGGCAATCCGGTCCGCTTGCGTCTGGGCGACGAGATCAGGCACGGCGTCTTTGCAGGGTTGGCGGATGACGGCAGGCTGCTGTTGCGCGAGGGCGATACGGTGCGGGCCTTCGCGGCTGGGGAGACCTGAATGCAGCTCGTGATCGACGCCGGCAACACCAACGTCGTGGTCGCCGTCCACGACGGCGTTGCCTATCGGGGCAACTGGCGTATTGCCACGGACCCTGCCCGAACCTCGGACGAATACGCCGTCTGGGTGCTGAGCTTGTTCGGGCTGGTCGGGCTGGATCGGCACGAGATCACCCGTGCGGTGATCGGGACCGTAGTGCCCGCCGCGCTGTATCATCTCCGTCGGCTCTGCCGCGATTGGTTTGAGGTGGAGCCACTGATCGCTCGCTCGACGCTCGACTGGGGCTTTCAGATCAAGATGGATCAGCCCGCCGAGGTCGGGGCCGACCGCTTGCTGAACGCGCTGGCCGCTCATCGCCGCTATCGCGGACCGTTGGTCGTCGTGGATTTCGGCACGGCCACGACCTTCGACGTGGTGGATGCGGAGGGTGCCTATATCGGCGGCGTCATCGCGCCTGGCATAAACCTATCACTCGAAGCGCTGCACCGCGCCGCTGCCCGGCTGCCGCGCATCGGGATCGGCCGACCACAGGCGGTGATCGGCCGCAGCACAGTGCCCGCGATGCAATCCGGGATATACTGGGGCTATGTGGGCATGATCGAGGGCCTGATCACTCGAATCGAGCGCGAGTTTGGCCGCAAACTGACCGTTGTCGCGACCGGCGGCCTGGCACCATTGCTCGCCGAGGGCACGATGGTTATACGCCATATCGACCCGGACCTGACCCTGGATGGGCTGCGCCTGTTGGCGGAGCGTAACCCGGCCCCCACATGGACACGCGAACGGGTGCGGCTGTTGGATGGCGAGTGACGCTGCCTGCCGCCTCCCCTCTGCCTTGCATTCGCCCGCCCATCTCATCTCTGGACCCACACAATGAGCGCCTCGATCCCGGATCTTGCCTTCCTGCCGCTTGGCGGGACCGGCGAGATCGGCATGAACCTTAATCTTTATCGCAGTGGCGGGCGCTGGCTCGCCGTGGATTGCGGCATCGGCTTCGGCGGCGCCGATCTGCCCGAAGTCGATGTCATGATGCCGGACCCGGCGTTCCTTGCCGAGCGGCGGGATCGGCTCGAGGGCTTGGTCATTACCCACGCGCACGAGGACCATATCGGCGCGGTGGCCTGGCTGTGGCGGCAATTGCGCTGTCCGGTCTATGCGACTCCGTTTGCCGCCGCCGTGCTGCGGCGCAAGCTCGGCGAGTCCGGATTGCTGCAAGAGGTCAAGCTCCACGTGATGCCGATGGGCGGCGCTCTGACCCTTGGCCCGTTCGCGCTCGAATTCCTGCGCGTCGCGCATTCGATCCCAGAGGCGCAAGCGCTGGCGATCACGACCAGCGCGGGGACGGTCTTGCACACCGGCGACTGGAAGCTCGATCCAGATCCGTTGATCGGGCCGCCGACCGATATCGAGGGGTTTCGGCGGCTGGGCGACCGCGGCGTGCTCGCGATGATCTGCGACAGCACCAATGCGATGGTGGAGGGATCCTCCGGGTCGGAATCCGACGTCCGCATGGCGCTCGAGGAGGTGATCGGTGATCTGCGTGGCCGGGTGGCCGTGACCTTGTTCGCCAGCAATGTCGCGCGTGTCGAGTCGGTGGCGCTTGCGGCTCGAGCGGCGGGCAGGACGGTGGCGGTGGTCGGCCGGTCGCTGCGCAATCTCGAGGCCGCGGCGCGTGAATGTGGATACTTTAAGGGTATTCCGGCGTTCCTGAGCGAGGACGAGGCCAATGAGGTTCCGGACGACCGGCTGCTGATGCTCGTCACCGGCAGCCAGGGCGAGCCGCGCAGCGCCTTGGCCCGCATTGCCGCCGACAGCCATCCCCGGATCGCGCTCGGCGAGGGAGATACCGTGCTCTTCAGCAGCCGGGTGATCCCTGGAAACGAGCGGGCGATCGGCACCGTGCAGGACAATTTGATTCGCCGCGGCGTCACGCTGCTGACCGACGAGGATCACGCGATCCACGTCTCCGGCCATCCGCCGCGCGAAGATCTGCGGGAGCTTTACCGGCTGGTCCGGCCGAAGTTCAGCGTTCCGGTGCATGGAGAGTGGCGCCACCTCGCGGCTCACGCGGCGCTCGCGCGGGAAGCGGGGGTGACACCGATTCTATTGGAGGATGGTGACATCCTTCAATTGGCTCCGGGTGAGGCGGAGATCGTCGACAGCGCGCCGGTTGGCCGCCTCGTGCTGGACGGCGCGCGTCTTGTGCCGTTGCAGGGTGCGGTGATGGGGGCGCGGCGACGGATGCTTTTCAACGGGGTCGTTATCGCCAGTCTCGCCGTTGATGAGCATGGCAAGCTGAGGGGCGCGCCACGGGTCAGCGCTCCAGGCCTGTTCGAGCCTGACGACGCCGAGATCGGGCGGATCGGTCACGAGATGGGTGAGGCACTCGGTGACCTGCCGCTGGCGCTCCGGCGCGACGACGCGGGCCTTGCCGACGCGGCGCGCGCGGCGTTGCGACGCTCGCTCGGGCGGAGACTACAGAAACGGCCGCTCGTGGACGTGCATCTCCTCCGGGTGTGAGCCGGGATGCACTGGTTCACAGGATTCATGCTCTATGTCGTTGTCTGGTGGCTCGTGCTGTTCACGGTGCTTCCGTTTGGGACGCGGCCGATCGCGGAGGCGAACCAAATTCCCGGCGGGTTTCGCGGCGTGCCGGCGCGACCTCTGCTATGGCGGAAAGTTCTTGTCACCACGATCGTCGCGGCGGCGATCTGGGGAGGCTGCGCGGCGGCGATCTGGGGAGGCTGCATCGCGGTGATCCGCAGCGACGTGCTCAGCTTTCGGCATGGTGTTCTGGCGACGTCGGATCACTGAGCTGCCGCGAGATGGAGCGTCTTGCCCCCGGGCGCGCCGCCGCCGCCCGTTTTGTGCGCAAAACCGGTCTACGACGCGCAAAAAATCTGGCGCTGCGCGCATGTTTCGATGGACGAGGTCGGCAAAACAGCCAATCATCACGGCAGGACAAGGCGTCTGCCTCGTTCTGCCGTGTGACTGGCGTTTCCTCCCTAAACTTGGCCCGCTGCGCTCTCGAGCGCGCGGGCCTTCTTGTTCCTAGCGCGCCCACGGGTCCGTGTCACGGGATATTCAATCCAACTTGGGCGGTTTGACGGGTTTTTATTGCGCCAGTCCGTTGTGCGACGCACAAACATGACGTGCCGCTTGACAACCCTCTGACGGTCGGTGCTGTCGTCTCGCGGCAACGCAGGAGTGAACCGGTGATCCGTCACATCGTCCTGTTGCGAGCTCGCAAGGACGCCACTGAGAGCGAGATCGACGACGCGTTCGCGAGCCTCGGCCGATTGCGCGACGTCCTGCCTGGGATCATCGCGTTCATGTCCGGCGCGTGTCTTCAGCTTGAGGGCATGGAGCGCGGCTTCCTGCACGGGTTTGTGGTCGACTTCACCGATCGCGCCGCACTCGATGCGTATCAGGCACACCCTGCCCATCGTGCCGCCGGTGAGCATCTTGTCAGCCTCGCTGACGGCGGCCGGGACGGGCTGCTGGTATTTGATCTTCAGAGCTGATCGCGCGATCGGGAGGGGGCTACCCGGGTCGCGGTCGTTGGTTTATGCACGCCCACCGAGGTGAGTGGTTCAAGCTCACGCGAATAATTCGCAGACGTAAATGACTTAATGGGAGGAACGCGATGAGATTTAGGACCCTGATGCTGGCGTCCGCAATGGCGCTCGCCATGACAGCCGCCGCGCGCGCTCAGGGCACCGTGGAGGTGCTGCATTGGTGGACCAGCGGCGGCGAGGCCAAGGCGCTCGATCAGCTGCGGCAGGACGTCCAGGCGAAGGGCGTGAAGTGGGTCGATCAGCCGGTGGCCGGCGGTGGCGGCGGGGCGGCGATGACCGTGCTTCGTGCCCGTATCACCGCGGGCAACCCGCCGACCGCCTCGCAAATGCTGGGTTTCGATATTCAAGATTGGGGCGAGCAGGGGGTCACCGCGGATCTCAACGAAGTCGCCAAGAAGAACAATTGGGACAAGGTGATCCCGGCGGCTCTGCAGAGGTTTGCGAAATACGAGGGCACCTGGATTGCGGCCCCTATTAACGTCCACTCGACCAACTGGGTGTGGGCAAACAAGGCGGTGTTCGACAAGCTCGGCATCAAGCCGCCGACCAACTTCGACGAACTGATCGCCGCCCTCGACAAGATCAAGGCGGCCGGGTTGATCGCCGTCGGGCAGGGCGGCCAGGCGTGGCAGGAATCGGTGATCTTCGACGGTGTCGTGCTGTCGACCGGCGGGCCGGAGTTCTACAAGAAGGCTCTGATCGATCTCGATCCGGCCGCTCTCGGCTCGTCCACAATGAAGACCGTCTTCGACCGCATGGCCAAGATCGCCACCTATGTCGACAAGAACGCTCCGGGCCGCGATTGGAATCTCGCGACCTCGATGGTCATTCGCGGCGAGGCGGGTGTGCAGTTCATGGGCGACTGGGCGAAGGGCGAATTCGCGTCGGCGGGCAAAAAGGCGGGCGAGGACTATTATTGCTTCCGCTTTCCGGGAACCCAAGGCGTGGTCACGTTCAACGCTGACATGTTCACCTTCTTCAAGGTACCGGCCGACCGGCAGGCCGCTGAGATCATCATGGCGGAAGCGATCGAGAATCCCGACCTCCAGTCGCGCTTCAACGTGATCAAAGGGTCCGCCCCGGCCCGCACCGACGTGTCCGACGCAAATTTCGACAGTTGCGGCAAGAAGGCGATCGCCGATCTGAAAGAGGCCAACGACAAGGGCACTCTCCTCGGCAGCTTCAGCCAGGGTTACGGCGCGCCAGCCTCGGTGAAGAACGCGGGCTATGACGTGATCGACAAGGCGTTCAACGGCCAGATCACGAGCGATCAAGCCGTGAAGGAACTCGTCGCCGGAATCAAGAACGCGCAGTAACACAGGTCGCCCCAACCCGGCTCTTCCCACGGGGGGCGGGAGAACATCCACTCCCTCCTCCTTGTGGGGAGGGCCGGGGTGGGGACGATTGAAATTCGGCCTTTCGGACTTTCACGGCTCGAGCTGGAGGAACCAAGAATGTCCAGCGCCCTCGCCTCCGAAGCCCTCGCCTCGATCGCGCCCGCTCCCCGCCCGGCACTTGCGGAAAGATTCGGCAACTGGCTGCCGCGTCTCGTTCTCGCGCCGAGCTTCGCGGTCGTGGTGGTGTTCGTCTATGGCTTCATCCTCTGGACGCTCTACATTTCGATGTCGAAGTCCAGGTTGTTGCCGAACTATGAGTTCGTCGGTCTCGCGCAGTATGTCCGGCTGTGGAACACGCCGAACTGGAGCGTCGCGCTCCACAACCTCGCCATCTTCGGTGTGCTCTATATCCTCATTGCGATGGCCATCGGGCTGCTGCTGGCGATCTTGCTGGATCAGAAAATCCGTGCCGAGGGCGTGCTGCGGACGGTATACCTGTATCCGATGGCGATCTCGTTCATCGTGACGGGAACGGCCTGGAAGTGGTTTCTCAATCCGGGTCTCGGCCTCGATCGCGTGATGCATTCATGGGGGTGGGAAAGTTTCAACTTCGACTGGTTGGTGAACACCCAGATGGCGATCTACACCGTCGTCATCGCCGGCGTCTGGCAATCGTCGGGTTTCGTGATGGCGATGTTCCTCGCCGGACTGCGAGGAGTCGATCGGGAGCTTTTGCGGGCCGCGTCGATCGACGGGGCGTCGACGTTCCAGACCTATTGGCGGATCATCATCCCGCAGCTCCGGCCAGCGTTTCTGTCGGGCTTCATCGTGCTGTCGCATCTCGCGATCAAGAGCTACGACCTGGTCATCGCGCTGACCGGCGGCGGCCCCGGCAATTCCACCGAGCTGCCGTCGACTTTCATGTACTCTTACACTTTCACACGCAGCGAGATGGGCATGGGCGCCGCGAGTGCCATCATGATGCTCATGACGATCGCGGCGATTATCGTGCCTTATCTGTATTCGGAGCTGGCACGGGAGCCGACGCGATGAGCGCGGCCGCCGCGGCGCTCGACTCACCGCGCTTCGGCGTCGCCCGTGCGGTGATCTATGCATTGCTGCTGTTGTTCGCCGCGGTCTATTTGCTGCCGTTGTTCGTGATGCTGGTGACGTCGTTCAAGTCACTCGACGAGATCCGCGAAGGCAACATGATGGCGTTGCCCAGTGCGCCGACGATCGCGCCCTGGCTGGAGGCGTGGGGAACCGCTTGCATCGGTCTGACCTGCGACGGCATCCGTGGCTATTTCGTCAATTCGTTCCGCATGGCAATACCCGCAGTGGCGATCTCGACCTTGCTGGGTGCATTGAACGGCTACGTACTGACGAAGTGGCGGTTTCCCGGCCATCGCTGGGTGTTCGCGCTGATGCTGTTCGGCTGCTTCATCCCATTGCAGTCCGTACTGATTCCGATCGCCCGCGTGTTGGGCACAATCGGGCTCGCCAACTCGACGAGCGGCCTCGTTCTGGTGCATGTCGTCTACGGCCTGGGGTTCACCACGCTGTTCTTCCGCAACTACTATGTCGCCTTCCCGGATGAGCTTGTGCGGGCGGCGATGATGGACGGCGCGGGGTTCTTCCAGATTTTCTGGCGTATCCTGCTGCCGGTTTCGGGGCCGATCGCGGTGGTGACCATCATCTTCCAGTTCACCAACATCTGGAACGACTTCCTGTTCGGCTCGTCGTTCACCACAGGCGCATCCGTGCCGATGACGGTCGCGCTGAACAACCTGGTCAATTCGTCGACGGGTGTGAAAGCATACGACGTGCACATGGCCGCCGCCATCATCGCGGCGCTGCCTACACTTTTGGTCTACGTGCTGGCAGGGCGGTATTTCGTGCGCGGCCTGATGGCTGGCGCAGTGAAGGGGTGAGACGATGGCGTTCCTGGAACTCGTCGGCCTTCGCAAACGCTACGCCGGCTTCGAGGTATTGAAGGGCATTGACCTTACCGTCGATCGCGGCGGGTTCCTCGTGTTGGTCGGCCCGTCGGGTTGCGGAAAGTCGACTTTAATGAACACCATCGCCGGCCTGGAGTCGATCAGCGAAGGCGACATCCGCATCGATGGCGCGAGCGTCCGTGACGTGCATCCCTCGCGCCGCGACATCGCCATGGTGTTCCAGTCTTATGCGCTCTATCCGAACATGACGGTCGCTGGGAACATGGCGTTCGGCATGGAGATGCGCGGCGTCCCAAAGGCCGAGCGCAAGAAAGCGGTCGCCGACGTCGCGCGGACGTTGCAGCTGGAGCATCTGCTGCATCGCAAGCCGTCGGAGCTTTCGGGGGGCCAAAGACAGCGCGTCGCGATGGGCCGTGCCTTGGTGCGTCAGCCGAGGGTGTTCCTGTTCGACGAACCGCTGTCCAATCTCGATGCAAAACTGCGCGTCGACATGCGGAGCGAGATCAAGCGTTTGCATCAGGCGACCGGCACGACCATCGTCTACGTCACGCACGATCAAATCGAGGCGATGACACTGGCCACCAAGATCGCCGTGCTGAAGGACGGCGTGTTGCAGCAAGCGGGCAGCCCGGCGGAGATCTACGACAATCCCGTGAACCTGTTCGTCGCCGAGTTCATGGGCTCGCCGTCGATGAATCTCGTTTCGGTGCGGGTGCAGTCCGGCCGGATGGCGTTCGAGGGCGGCGGATCACTACCGCTGCCGAACGGGGCGAGCAACGCGGCCGCCGGCGAGGGGCGGGAGCTGATTTTCGGCATTCGGCCGGAGGCTCTGACCGATCGCGACGGCACTGACCGGTTGGCGCATCAGGTCGAGTATTTGGAGTGTCCGGTCGACATCGTGCAGCCGGCCGGGTCGGACACGTTCGTGGTGACGAAACTCGCGGGCAAGGAGGTCGTGGCGCGGATGCGCGCCGATGTTCGGGTGCGGCCAGGCGAGACGGTCCCGTTCGCGTTCAACATGGACAAGGCGGTGCTGTTCGACCCGACGACGGGGTTGCGGGTTTAGGACGCCGCTTCTCGCATTTCAGGAGACGGCCGGAGGAGGGGCTTTCGTGGTTCCCGCGCCACGCAAACCGCCCTAGGTTTCCCGCTCGCTCCAACGCACGGACCTCTCATGCGCCTGTCTCGCAGCCTCGTGCCCACCCTGAAGGAAAATCCCGCCGAGGCGCAGATCGCCTCCCACCGCCTGATGCTGCGGGCGGGGCTGGTTCGACAAATGGCGTCCGGCATTTATGCCTGGCTGCCTGCCGGGCTGCGTGTGCTGCGCAACATCGGCCAGATCGTGCGTGAGGAGCAGGACGCGGCTGGCGCACAGGAATTGCTTATGCCGACGCTGCAGCCGGCCGATCTGTGGCGAACCAGTGGCCGCTATGATGCCTACGGCCCCGAGATGCTGCGCATCCGCGATCGGCAAGACCGTGACCTGCTGTACGGGCCGACGAACGAGGAGATGATCACCGACATCTTCCGCCAGTCGATCAAGAGCTACCGCGAGCTGCCGCAGATCGTCTACCACATCCAGTGGAAGTTCCGCGACGAGATGCGGCCACGTTTCGGCGTCATGCGCGGGCGCGAATTCCTGATGAAGGACGCGTACAGTTTCGATCTCGACTTCGCCGGCGCGGTGGTCAGCTACCGCCGCATGATGCTGGCCTATATGCGTACCTTCCAGCGGCTGGGCGTCAAGGCGATCCCGATGGTCGCCGACACCGGCCCGATCGGCGGCAATCTCTCACACGAGTTCATCATCCTCGCACCGACCGGCGAAAGCCAGGTCTTCTACGACGCGTCGTTTGAACGAAACGACTATGCCGGCGCGGACGTATCGCACGCCTCCGAGGCGGACCTGGAACGGTTCTATGAAAGCGTGACGACACCCTACGCCGCGACCGACGAGAAGCACGACGAAGCGGCATGGGCCAACGTCGCCGAGAAGCGCGAGGGGCGCGGGATCGAGGTCGGGCACATTTTCTATTTCGGAACGAAATACAGCGAGCCGATGGGCCTGACCGTTACGGGCCGTGACGGCGTGGCGGTCGCCCCGCACATGGGCAGCTACGGCGTCGGCGTGTCGCGTCTGGTCGGCGCGCTGATCGAGGCGCATCACGACGACGCGGGCATCATCTGGCCGGACAGCGTCGCCCCGTTCGCGGCCGTGATCGTCAATCTCAAGGTCGGCGACGCGGCGTGCGACGCGATGGCCGAGGACGCCTATGCGAAGTTGTCGGGGCGGGCGCTATACGACGACCGCGAAGACCGCGCGGGCGTGAAATTCGCCGATGCGGATCTGATGGGGCATCCCTGGCAGATCGTCATCGGCCCTCGCGGGGCAGCGGCCGGAAAGGTCGAGCTGAAGCGGCGGGCGACGGGGGAGAAGCAGGAGCTTTCGCTGGAGGCGGCGCTGGCCCATATGGCCTGATGGTGCGACACGGAATAACCCTTTCCCCGGCCGTCTCCCGCCAGCGCGGGAGAGGGAGCGTCGAAGCGGCATCCGGCTTCCTCTCCCGCCTTCGGGAGAGGTATCGGCGAGCAGGAAGCTAACTCATGTTCGGCCCCTTCGAGCGAGCGGTCGCCGGCCGCTATCTTCGCGCGCGCCGCGGCGAGCGGTTCGTGTCCATCATCGCGATCTTCTCGCTGGTCGGCATCGCGCTGGGCGTGGCCACTCTCATCATCGTCATGAGTGTCATGAACGGGTTTCGCGGCGAACTGCTCGGCCGCATCCTGGGTCTCAACGGCCACCTCGGCATCTACTCCGCCGGCCCGCCGCTTACCGATTTCGATCCGATCGCCGACAAAATTCGTGGGTTGCCGGAAGTCGTATCGGTCATTCCGGTCGTGGAGGGTCAGGCGCTGCTGACCACCGACCGGGGCGGCGCGTTCGGCGGGCTCGTGCGCGGCATCCGACCCGAGGACCTTCGCAAGCTGAGCGTCGTGTCGGACCACATCCGCGCCGGGTCGCTCGAAAAGTTCCAGGGCGACGACGCGGTGGCGATTGGCGTGGGCCTTGCGCAGCGCCTCGGCGTCGGCGTGGGGCAGGCGATCACGCTGGTCTCCCCTCAAGGCCAGGCGACCGCGTTCGGCACCGTGCCGCGCATCCGCGCCTACACCGTCGTCGCGATCTTCTCGGTGGGCTTCAACGAGGCCGACACCAGCTTCGTCTTCCTGCCGCTGAATGCGGCGCAGATCTATTTCAAGACGCCCGAGGCGGTGACGCAGATCGAAGTGATGGTGCGCGATCCGGACCGGGTCGCCCGCGTCAACGGCGAGATCCGCGCGGCGTTGCGCGACATGCCGCAGACGGCGCGCGTGATCGACTGGACGCAGTCCAACAACAGCCTGTTTGCCGCCGTCGAGGTCGAGCGCAACGTCATGTTCCTCATCCTGACGCTGATCATCGTGGTCGCCGCATTCAACGTCATCAGCAGCCTCATCATGATGGTCAAGGACAAAACCCGCGACATCGCGGTGCTGCGCACCATCGGCGCGTCCTCCGGCGCGGTGCTGCGCATCTTCGTCATGTGCGGGGCGTTCGTGGGCGTCGCGGGCACCGCCGCCGGCGCGCTGCTGGGAGTTGCGTTCTGCCTCAACATCGAGCGTATCCGGCATGGGTTGGAGAGCCTGACCGGTACGAATCTGTTCAACCCGGAAGTCTATTTCCTGTCGCAGCTTCCGGCCGTGCTGGAATGGCACGAGGTGGCGCAGATCGTGTCGTTGGCGCTCGCGTTGTCGTTGTTGGCCACGATCTACCCGAGTTGGCGGGCGGCGCGCACCGATCCGGTCGAAGCCCTACGGAATGGCTGATCCTCCGGCGCTGGAGCTGCGGGCGATCGCGCGCACCTATCGCGGCGGCGGCGGTCAGCTTGCGGTCCTGCGCGGCGCGGACCTGACGCTGTCGGCCGGCGAGATCGTGGCCCTGGTCGCGCCGTCCGGTGCCGGCAAATCGACCCTGCTCCATCTGGCGGGCTTGCTTGAGCAACCGGACGACGGACAGGTTCTTGTGGGCGGCATCGATTGTGGCGGGCTGGGCGACGCGCGGCGAACGGCCACGCGCCGCGACTCGATCGGGTTTGTCTACCAGTTCCACCATCTGCTTCCGGAGTTCACCGCGCTGGAGAACGTCGTCCTGCCGCAAATGATCGCCCGCACGCCCCGCCCCGCCGCCGAGGCGCACGCCAAGGACCTCCTCGCGACCCTCGGGCTCGGCGCGCGCCTGCGCCACGTCCCTGGTCGCCTTTCCGGGGGCGAGCAGCAGCGTGTCGCCATCGCACGGGCGCTGGCCAATCGCCCGCGCGTGCTTCTGGCCGACGAGCCGACCGGCAACCTCGATACGGCCACGGCCGATTCGGTATTCGAGGCAATGCTGGCGGCGGTGCGGGGACGCGGCCTCGCGGCATTGATCGCCACGCACAATCCGTCGCTGGCCGCGCGCATGGACCGCGTGGTGACATTGCGCGGCGGGCTCGTGGTCCCCGCCTGATGGCATACGCCGACTTCGTGCATCTTCGGTGCCACACCAGCTATTCCCTGAGCGAGGGCGCGATCAAGGCCGACAAGCTGGCCGCCCTCGCCCGTGCCGCGAACATGCCGGCGGTGGCCGTGACCGACACCGGCAATCTGTTTGGCGCACTTGAAATCAGCCAAGCCTGCGCGGCGAAAGGCGTCCAGCCGATCATCGGATGTCAGATCGGTCTCGCCCGCGCTGGGACGCGCCTGCCGCCCGATCCGATCGTGCTCCTGGCGCAGGACGAGGCGGGGTTTGCGAACCTGCAGCGCCTCTCGTCGCTCGGTTTCCTCGATACCGAGCCGGGCCAGCGCCCGCAGCTCGCGTTCGACGTGATGGCCGCCCACGCGGCCGGTCTGCTGCTGCTGACCGGCGGCACGACGGGGCCGATCGCAAGGCTGGTCGGGGAAAGCCAGACCGCTGAGGCGGCAAGGCTCGTCGCGCAGTTGGCCGAGGCATTTGCTGACCGGACGGTGATGGAATTGCACCGTCACGGCCTGCCGATCGAGGCGGCGATCGAACCGGAGATGCTGCGGCTCGCGGACGCGGCCGCGCTGCCGATCGTGGCGACCAACGACTGCTTCTTCGCCACACCCTCGATGCACGAGGCGCACGACGCGCTGCTCTGCATCGCCGAAGGCCGCACGCTCGCTGAGAGCGATCGGCGGCGGGTGACCTCGGAACACTGGTTCAAGCCGGCCGAGGCGATGCGTGCGCTGTTCGCCGACCTTCCTGACGCCTGCGACAACACTCTCGCCGTTGCCCGCCGCTGTGCGGTGAAAGTGGAGACGCGCAAGCCGATGCTGCCGGTCTGCCCAAAAGTGCGGCCCGGCCGCAGCGAGGCGGAGACGCTGCGCGCGCTGGCAACGGAAGGACTGGCCGCCCGCATGGCCGCACGCGCGGCCGACTCCGCCACACGGGCACGCTATGGCGAGCGCCTCGACTATGAGCTCCGCGTCATCGAGGGGATGGGGTTTCCCGGCTACTTCCTCATCGTCGCGGATTTCATCCAGTGGGCGAAAGCACGCGGCATACCGGTCGGGCCGGGGCGTGGCTCGGGCGCCGGGTCGGTCGCCGCGTGGGCGCTGACCATCACCGATATCGATCCGCTGCCGTTCAATCTCCTGTTCGAGCGGTTTCTGAACCCCGAGCGGGTGTCGATGCCCGACTTTGACATCGACTTCTGCCAGGATCGCCGCGACGAGGTCATCGATTACGTGCGCGCGGAATACGGCGCGGACCGGGTCGCGCAGATCATCACCTTCGGAAAGCTGCAGGCGCGCGCGGCGGTCCGTGACGTGGGCCGCGTGCTGGCGATGCCGTATGGACAGGTCAACCGGGTCGCCGAATTGATCCCCAACAATCCCGCCAAGCCGGTGACGCTGCAGCAGGCGGTCGACGGCGAACCGAAATTGCAGGCGCTGCGCGACGATGACGAGGCGATCCGGCGGATGCTCGAAATCGCTTTGCAGCTAGAGGGCCTCTATCGCCACGCCAGCACGCATGCCGCCGGCGTGGTGATCGGCGACCGCAAGCTGATCGATCTCGTCCCGGTCTACCGCGACGCCAAGTCGGACTCGTTGGTCACCCAATACTCGATGAAATACGTCGAGCAGGCGGGGTTGGTGAAATTCGACTTCCTCGGCCTAACGACGCTCACGATCCTGAAGCGCGCAGTCGACTATCTGCGCGATCTTGATATCGACGTCGATCTGGACCGACTGCCGCTCGACGACAAGCCGACGTACGACATGCTCGCGCGCGGCGACGCCGGTGGGGTTTTCCAGTTTGAAAGTCCGGGCATGCGCGACGTGCTGCGCCAAATGCGCCCCGACCGCTTCGAGGATCTGATTGCTGGGGTCGCGCTCTATCGCCCGGGTCCGATGGCCAACATTCCCGACTACTGCCGTCGCAAGCATGGCGAGGCCTGGACCGCGCCGCACCCCGAACTGCACGACATCCTGAGCGAGACCTACGGGATCATGGTCTATCAGGAGCAGGTGATGCAGATCGCCCAGCGCATGGCCGGCTACAGTCTTGGCAGCGCGGACCTGCTGCGCCGCGCGATGGGCAAGAAGATCCGCTCTGAAATGGACGCGCAGCGGCAGACGTTCGTCGGCGGCGCGACCGGGCGCGGGATCACGCCCGAGAAGGCCGAGGAGGTGTTCGACCTCATGGCCCGCTTCGCCGACTATGGCTTCAACAAGTCGCACGCGGCGGCCTACGCGCTGGTCGCCTATCAGACGGCCTGGATGAAAGCGAACCATCCGGTCGCCTTCCTTGCTGCCTGCATGAGCCTGGCGATCACCAACACCGACCGCCTCGCGGCGCTGCGGCAGGACGCCGCACGCGCTGGGATCGCGCTGCTGCCGCCCGACATCAACCGCTCCGGAGCCGACTTCGTCCTCGAACGGCAGGGCGACGGGACGCTCGCCATCCGTCATGCGTTGGCCGCTGTGAAGCGGGTTGGCAAGGCCGCGATGGAGACGGTGGCGGCGTCCCGTGGCACGCGGCCATTCGCCTCACTCGCGGAATTCTCCGAGCGCGTCGATGCGCGGCAGATCAACAAGATGGCGCTGGAGAGCCTCGCGCGTGCCGGCGCATTTGACACGATCGAGCCGACGCGGGCCCGGGCATTCGCGGCCGCCGAGCCGGTGCTACGCCGCGCCCAGGCAACCGCGGAGGCGCGCGGCTCCGGCCAGGATGCGCTGTTCGGGGGCGGCGAAGGCGCGCCTGAACCGCTCCGGCTCCCGGAGATTCCGGAATGGCCGGAACTGGACCGGCTCGCCGCTGAGGCCGAAGCGATCGGCTTTCACATGACCGCGCATCCGCTCGATGCCTATGGTGCGGCGATGCGCCGGATCGGCGTCGTCTCGAGCAACGGCCTTGAGGCACGGGCCGGCCAGCGGGTGCGGCTCGCCGGACTGGTCGTCAACATCAAGGAGCGTACGACCCGCACCGGCAGCCGCATGGCCTGGGTGCGCCTGTCCGATACCCAGGGCAGTTTCGAGGTCACCCTGTTCAGCGAGACCCTAGGACGCTGCCGCGACCTTATCGCGCCCGGCGTTCCCCTATTGGTGATCGCCGATCTCAAGCGCGAGGGCGACGCCCTGCGTATCACCGCGAGCGACGTGGAGAAACTGGACGGGGCGGCGGCCAAGGTCGGTGGGTTCATGCGCATATGGCTCGACCGCACGGACGCGGTACCGCATATCCGCACGTTGCTCAGCCGCGAAGGTCGAGGCCGAGGAAGCGTGGTGCTGATCCCCCGCCTTGGCTCGCGCGAGGACGTGGAGGTCGCACTGCCCGGCGGCTGGCAGGTGTCGCCCCGTCTGGCGCAGGCGCTGAAGTCGGTACCGGGGGTGGAGCGGGTGGAAAGCGTTTAGGGTCTACTCCGCCGCGACCTTGGTCGTTGCCGCCTTGCCGTCGGCATACCGCTGGGTTGCGACCTCCACTGCTTTGGCCTGGTCGGCCGCCAGTTGCGGGCGCGCCGACTCCGCCCGTTTCGCCGCATCCTGCGTCGGCTGCGCGTGGCCCTGCAATCGCGGCATCACATGGCGAGCGATCAACTCGTAGCTGTGACGTGTCGCCATCGGGTTGGCCCAGTTGTGCGCGAGCATGAGGTATGCACCAAACCCGCCGTTCGACTGTACGCGCAGGCGCTCGATCTGGGCCGCGCACATATCCGGTGTTCCGATGGCCCCGAACCCGGAGTCGTTCACGAAGGCAATCATCTCCGCCACATTGGCGCCCGGAACGGCCATTTGAGGGAAGGCGGCCACCTCCTGGAAATAGCGGAACCACTGCTCGATCCCGTATTCGACATCGCGATACGCCTGCTCCTTGGAATCGGCGCAATGGACCAGCCCGACCAGCCGCCACTTCGACCGGTCGACCGTCCGGCCATGCGCGTGCGCCTGTTCTTCCATCACGTCCCAATGCAGCGCGAGCGCGTCGAAGCCCGCGGCACTCGTCGCGCCCACGGACAGCAGCCCCGCGCCATGCCGACCCGCGAGCTTCGGCCCAGTTGGCGAGGCGACGGCAGCCACAGCGATGTCGAACAGCGGGTTCGAATACGGCCGCAGATGCAGCCGCGCATCGCGCAGGTCCCAACGGTCGTTCTTGAAGGTGACGGGTTCGTCCGACGTCAGCAGCCGCATGATCACCGACAGGCTGTCCTCCAGCAGCCCGCGCGTCTGCGACTGATGAATGCCGATCATCGCGCCGTCGGTCGGCAGGGAGCCGGGACCTACACCCAGCATCACCCGCCCTCGGGTGAGATGGTCCAGCATGACGATACGCTCGGCGACCCAAAGCGGGTTATGATACGATAAGCTGACGACACCGGTGCCGAGCCTTATGTGGCGCGTGCGCTCCGCCGCCATCGCAATGAAGATCTCGGGCGAAGCGCTGATTTCCGATCCAGCCGAATGGTGCTCGCCGAACCAGGCCTCGTCATAGCCGCAGCGATCGAGCCACTGCACGAGCTCGAGGTCGGTCTGCAGCGCCAGAGTGGGGTTGATTCCCGGGGCGTGGAACGGTGCCAGAAAAATCCCAAAGCGCAGGCGATCGGCCATTGTCTGCTCCTGTTCGTTCTCCCACCGAGGACGCTATCAGCCGTACTGAGACAGGGGAAGGCGAACCGGGCGCCGCGTCCGCCCTACGCGGCGTTGCGGCGCACCTGCTGTTCGACCCAGGCATATGTCGGCTCCAAGCCGTCTCGCAACGCTCCGCTGGGCGCCCACTGCAACTGCTCGCGAATCCAGCGATTGTCGGAGTTGCGGCCGCGCACGCCCTGCGGACCTTCGACATGGCGCTTGTGCAGCCGCTTGCCGGCGATCTCGGCGACCAGGTCCACCAGATTGTCGATCGACAGCATCTCCTCCGAGCCGATGTTCACGGGTCCCGGACGGCCCGATCGCATCAGCCGCAAGGTGCCTTCGATGCACTCGTCGATGTAGAGGAACGACCGGGTCTGCTGACCATCGCCCCAGATCTCGATATCCTCATTGGTCCTGGCGAGTGCGACCTTCCTACAGATCGCCGCCGGCGCTTTCTCGCGGCCGCCCGTCCACGCGCTCAGCGGACCAAAGATGTTGTGGTATCTCGCCACGTGAGTCTGCATCCCGTGGTTTCGTCGATAAGCGAGATACAGACGCTCGCTGAACAGTTTCTCCCAGCCGTATTCGCTGTCCGGCGCCGCCGGATAGGCGGAGTCCTCGCTGCATTTCGGGTTGGTCGGGTCCATCTGATTATACGCAGGGTAGATGCACGCCGAGGACGAATAGAGGATCTTGGTGATCAACCGGCGGCGACAGGCCTCGAGCACATTAAGGTTGATCGTCGCCGAGTTGTGCATGATGTCGGCGTCGTGGTCGCCGGTGAAGATATAGCCGGCACCCCCCATGTCGGCCGCGAGCTGGTAGACTTCATCGAACCTCGTGTCGATCACGGCGCGGCAGAATGCCGGATCGCGCAGATCGCCAATGACGTAGTCATCGGCCTGCGTTTCGGAATACTCGTGAAACTTCAGGTCCACTCCGCGTACCCAAAATCCCTCGGCGCTCAACCGAGCCACGAGGTGGCCACCGATGAAGCCTCCCGCGCCGCAGACTAGAGCTTTCTTCATTCGAGTTCTCCCGAGATTGAAACCGTCCGGCGACTGTCCGAGGTCAATGCTGCATTTCGGGCTGAGACAAGGCCGGCTCGAGCTCGGCCTTTAGTTGCGCGATCTCGTCGATTCTGAAGCCGTTCTCCGTTTGCAGTTCGGCGATGATCCGCTTCAACGCGGCGATCTCGTCGCGCGCATCGAATTGCGAGCATGGAACGAGGTCTGCGCTCACCCCGCGGGCAGCCATGCCCGGCCGGACGCCGTCATACGCGAAGAAGGTCAGCTGCTTTTCGAACACTTCGGTCAAATGCAGACAGGTCTGCCGCGACAGCTTGCGGTGATGGTCTCCGGGACGCCCTTGGCGACGATGTCGCTTTGGATCCTCGAACGCGGGTTCGAACACCGCCTCGATTCGAGCTTGATCAACCGAAGCTGTCGGCACCTCGACGCCCAACTTCCCAATCAGAACGTGCAGCCAGCGGGCGGGATCGACAAAGATGTCCTCATAGCGAAACACCAGCGTGTCCGGATAGTGGAGACACAACAGGCGTAATGACTCGATACGGTCCCGTACGTGATAGGCATTGCGGATACAGTAATCGTCGACCGAGTCGATAGCGTCACGCTGGGTCGGAAGCTGGTCGAGCTTGCGGAGCCGGTCGGCGCTGTCATGAAGACCCTGCCAGGCGAAATAGGCGGAGACGAGACAGTCGCGTGGATCGCGCACGACGATGATCCGGGTCAGCGCTGAAATGTCGGCCAAGTGCATCGTGACCGGATATTCACGGAACGGTCCGTAGCAGACGCCGCTAGATTCCAGTGCCTGGAAGACCGACTGTGGGATGTCGTCCGCGACATAGCCGGCATTGTAGTAACGTTCACCGTCATCGACCACGCGATAGCCCGCTCCGCCGAGAAGTATCTGCAGTAACCGGGCGGCGATGGAACTGCCGCCCCGATGCAGCCCGAACAACAGGACGCTGCGATCTTTCATGCCACTCAACCGGCTAGAATGCGTGGGGACGTAGCATGCGATCCCGCAGATCTCGCGCGACGTCCTCGAACAGGTCGGACGCTGACGGCGGGAACGCCCAGACGTCGAGGTAGTAGATACGCACGGGCTGCACGCAGTGCTGCATATGAATGTAACCTGAGAAATCGCGCAGAACCGCGCCGGGATTGTCCCGGACCGCGCAGATCGGCAGCCCGAAATTGTCGTAGATCACGACCGAGTAGCCGCGTGCCGTCAGCGCGTCGAACACCATCGGCCAGGGACTAGGCAGCCCGGCGACCGGATGCACCGTATCGCATTCGAAGAACAGCGGACAGTCGGTCTCGCGCAGATAGTCGATGGCGAGGAAGCCATCGACGCCATCGGTATCGGATTTGATGAGTCCGACACCCGGGCCTCGCTGTGTCGCCAGCGTAAGCAAGTCTCGTACCGAAATGAACCGACTGTCGTCGAGGCCCGCGCTCTGGGCGGCGCTGGCGAGCTGTAGCGCTCCCGTTCCCGATCCGGAGCTGTAGTGCAGCCGATGTTCCGCGAGACTGTCGGAGCGCACGAAGCGCTCGACGATGGAGACCTGGGGGCCGATCAGCGCCGCGTTGGTCCGCAGATAGGTGATGAACTCCTCGCCCCCCTCGACCGAGACGATCGGGTTGGTGGCGTGGGCCGCGAGCAACGCCGCGGTGTCCCCGATGTTGGCGCCGATATCGAGGAAGACGCTGTCAGGCGCACGAGCGGACAGGCGTTTCAGGATCGCCCCGAAACCTCGGTCATAGAGCACGTCCTGCCTATGGATCTCGCGGATCTTGTGGCTGTCCGGCGCGTCCAGGATGACATTCCCGAAGAGATATCGTCGCATTAGATGGCCGCCGGGGACGTCATACGGTCACCCTGTCGCTGGGCTTGCGGGTCGCGGCCACCCGGCCGTTGGCCGGGGGCGGTCGCTCCCGCTTGCGTGGTGAGACGACGGGAACCGGCCAGTGCAGGAGATCGTCGTCGACATGCGACTGTGCCGGGGGTTCCGTGATCTCGATGGGCGCGACGTAGCGCGCGAATTCGATGTCGAGTGAGAGGAGCGCGACGGACAGTTGACGAAGGTCGCTTGCCGATTCGTGGACGCGGTCGCACGTGAATTCGATGGTCCAGTTGGTGCCGTCGAACGGAGCCTCGGGAAGGATCTGGCACCGCAGTTCGGCCGCTTCGCTGCCTTGCACAAGGAGCGGCGGCGACGAGTGGATGTCGTTGACGGTGATGCGAATGGCGGTCTCGCTCGCGGACATGCCCGGTGCGAGGGCCGAGAGGCGGACATCGAGACTGGCGACCCGGAAGCCGAGCGCCGCTGCGAACGACAGTCGGGCGTGGGCTCCTTCGATCCAGACCCCGAAATCCTCATCCCAGCTCCAGCCGCTTCCCAGCAACGGGCGGGCCGCGCCATTGGCGAAGGCAAGGCTTACGCGCGCTCCGGCGTCGGTAATGGCGGGCACGACGGCCACTGGCGGACGCCGAGGCGGTGCCGTGGCGATGCGCAGGGCCGTGGCACCAGCGTCATCGGCAACTTCTTGTCGGTTCGCCAGGCTGGGCAGCACGCGGATCAACAATCGCTCATAGATCTCGCCGCCCGCGAGATACGCCGGGACCAACTCCCTGTCGAGTTGCGCGATCAGCCAGGGCGGTGCCGCGCGGTAGCGAGGCGCGTCGCGGATGAAGTCGAGAATGCGATCGGTCGAGGCGAGCCATCGTCCATGTCCGTCCCGCACAGTGTGCCATCCCATGCGGGCGATCCGTGGCGCCTCAGAGAAATCGGCTTCGCCGGGTGAGGCGGTATTGAACAGCACGCCGTTCACCCAGTTGCAGACATACTCGTTCTGGACCGGAAGATCGTTCGCCACGACAAGCATCCCGCGCGCCATGGCTTCGAGCATCGCCATGCCGATACCCTCGGCGGAGCGCGGGCAGACGAAGACGTTGCAACTTTCAAGCAGGGCATAGTATTCCGCCCGCGACTCAAACCATGCTGACACCGTGACGTGGGCGCGGCCGATCGTCGACGGTGGGGCGAAGCGTCCTGCCATGGCCGGGCTGTCGGGGACGTCGTGAACATGCACGGATTTCAGCTGCGTCCCAAACAGACGACCCAGCAGACCTGCGTTGATCCCCTGTTCCGGGCGCCGCTGCCAAAGAAAGGCGCGCAGGTCCGCGAAGTCCGGAAGCCGCTGCTCCTCGACGGGCGGCGGAAAGAATTTCGCGAGCAGGCTGTGCTGTCCCAGCAGACGGATCCGCTCATGCAACGTGCGGGAGAAATTCAGGAACCTGGCACCGCCGGACGCCGCCCAATGCACTTGCGGCAGGTTTGCGGAGCCATCGTACATGGGCACGACGACCGTGCGGTGTCCGCGTGCGAGAAAGAGCGGCGCCAGATAGTCGAGCTGCCAAAGGATGACGATGTCATGCCCCGCGATCGCCTGCCAGTCGAGATCGAGCCGTGCATCCGGCGTCACGTACAATTCGGTGACGGCGAAGCGCCTCGCCAGCAGTTCTGCGAAAAACCGGCTGGAATCGCTGATCCGGTGGAATGCGTGGTCGACGAAGAGGATGCTAGGCAAAGCAGCTCTCCATCCACGCCCGATAGGCGCCGGCCGTGTCGGCGCGATAACGGTCCCGCGCCAGCGCGAGCTGTCGCCGCAGCAAAGCAGCGGGCCGTCGGGCAACTTCGATAATGGCGCTCGCGAACTGTTCGAGCGTGTCGCAAACCGCCCCGTTCTGATAGTATTGTATCTGGCTCGAGAAACCGAGATCGGCGCGGCCGATCGCGTAGCGACCATAGGCGATCGCCTCCATGAGGACCGCCGAGCCTCGTAGCCGATAGACGCCGTGATCGTAGGGGAGCAGGACGGCGTGACAGCCCTCATAAAGGCTGCGCATTTCCGACGCCGACAGGATCGCCGGCAGAAGCTCGACCCCGGGCAGCGCATAGAGTTGATTGGTGTAGCTCTGCTGATGGATCACGTGACGATCCGTCAGGCTCTGGATTCGAAATTGAATGTCGATGCCATCGCAGCGACGACGCACGTCGCGGATGATCGGCGCTAGGTCCAGATAGCCTTTGTCGAACCGTGCCGACCCCGCCGACGCCACGACGAAACGGTCACTGCTCGGCGGTGGCAGCATGTCGCCGAGCAACGGGTATGGCAGCATCGCCACAGCGACATCGTTCATCACGCCCGCGAGATGGCTGGCATAGGCTGGGGTCTCGGCGGCGACGAGAATGCTGTAGCCGTCGCGGCGCGCCGACTCGATCGCCGCGCAGAGGTGCTGCAGCGGCTCGACCACGACGTGGCCGGCATTTTCCATCACGCCGATCAGTCGCAATAGGATACGTGGGCTCTGGCGCGGCGCAATCGTGCGGATCGCCGCGATCAGGCCGTGAACGGAATGGAAGTCAGCACTGGGTAAGAAGAACAGATCATCCGGTCCAAGCTGGTCGCGAGCGATCACGTCCAGGTAGTCGGCCTTCGCCGTGCTGGAGGCGGCATCGCTCGGCCAGGCTCCGGCTGCCTGGGGCGGCTCCGTGTACCCCGACGCTTCAAGCGGCATGACCTCTTCGTAGAGATAGCTGAAACAGGGGCGGAAGTCGTGTTCCGCCGCAGCGACCGCATCGAACGGCCGGCCGACACAGCATTCGATGCGCTCGAAATCGGGACGGAAGAAGGAGCGGAAATATGACATTGCCGGCGCGTTATGACCAAACGGCAGTACGCACACCGGATCGCAAATGAACATCCGCCTCACGGGTCGCCTCTCCGCGGGTCGAACGCAAATCTGAGTCTACAATGTAAATCGGTCCTCATAAGAACCGATTAGAGACCTCCAATATTTTTACGTCAAGGTGCGTCGGTGCCAGCTCGTTGCTTGGCAGGACTCAGACGACGCCGGAACGTAGGCCCGCCAAAAGGAGGCGTAGGGTCGCGCGCAAATCGGCTTCGTCGATCCCTGCCTGGACGAAGTGCGGGTGGTGGAACCGCATCGTGGCGCCCAGCACCACGCGCGCGGCAGCCCCGGCGTCGCGCACCATGAAAGCGCCGGCGGCCGCGCCGTCACGGACAATCATGGCCAACTGACGCGTCAACTCGGTCACATGAGCATCCACGACCGCGCGCGCGGCCTCCGCGAGCGCATGATAGGTCGCGAACATCTCGGGATCATCGAGCACCTTGCGTCGCTTGGCCTCTGTCAACGCCAACACCCAGGCTTCCAGCCGCGCCGCCGCATCGCCACCCGATTCGGCGATGACGGCCAGCGGGTCGGATATGCGATGCAGCCAGCGCGCCGCCACCGCTTCCTGCAGCGCGGCCTTGCTGGCGAAATGGCGATAGACGTTGGCGTGGCTCATGCCGAGCCGGCGCGCCACGTCGACGACGTTGGTCTTGGCCGGCCCGTGGCGGCGGAGGAGTTCCTCCGCCGCGTCCAGGATGGCCTCGCGCGTGTCGATCAGGCAGCCACCTTCTCGCTGTCGAGGTTGGCCATCGCGAACGCTGGGTAGCGTTCTCCGGCGACGGCGTGGGCCGGCATCGCGGCCTCGATGCGGGCAAGTTGGTCGGGGGACAGGCCGATGTCCAAGGCCCCCAGTGACTCCTGCAGCCGATCGCGGCGACGCGCGCCGACCAGCGGTACGATGTCCGTTCCCCGCGAAAGCACCCACGCGATCGCCACTTGCGCCGGGGTGTGGCCCAGGTCAGTTGCGACCTTCGCGAGTTCGTCGACCAGCGACTGGTTGCGTGCCAGATTTTCGCCCTGAAAGCGCGGCGAGTGCCCGCGGAAGTCCCCCGTCTCGGTGACGGCGCTGCCGGCGATCATGCCTTTCGCGAGCACGCCATAGGCCGTGATGCCAATCCCCAGCTCACGAGCCGTCGGCAGAATGTCCGCCTCGATCCCGCGGCTCATCAGCGAGTACTCGATCTGCAATGCGGCGATGGGATGCGTCGCCTGCGCCCGTCGCAACGTTGCACTTCCGACTTCCGACAGGCCGATGTGGCGGACGTATCCAGCGGCCACCATGTCGGCGACGGCACCAACCGTCTCTTCGATCGGCACGTCGGGGTCAAGGCGGGAGGGCATGTAGATGTCGACATAATCCGTACCGAGTCGTTTCAGCGAATAGGCCAGCGCGTTCTTGACCGCGGCCGGCCGGCCGTCGAAGCCGAGCCATGATGCGTCTGGACCACGCAGCGCGCCAAACTTGACCGCGATCTGCACAGAGTCGCGAGGCCGGCCGGCCAGCGCGTCGCGCACGAGCATCTCGTTGTCGCCCATGCCGTAGAAATCGCCGGTGTCGAGCATGGTGACGCCCGCATCGAGCGCGGCGGTGATCGTCGCGATGCTCTCGATCCGGTCCGCCGGGCCGTAGAAATCGGACATTCCCATGCAGCCAAGGCTGATTGCAGAGACAAAGGGGCCGCCGTGGCCCAGCTGTCGTGTCGCGATGCTCATCGCCGTTCTCCCGTTCTGGAGACGCAGAGATGGATGACGAATGACAGACGACAAGACCTGTCACTCCGTCATCCCGCTCATCGCTTGCCAAAAACGGCTGGTTGAGCCATACGCGGCCCGCCTTCGGGATGGTCCTGAAGGTAATCCACACGCGGGGCGCCTTTCCGGCCGAATGGGCCGAACCGGTGCCGTACACGGCCTGGCCCCGCGGAGGCTCAACCGGACGGACGGAAAGGACACGCTGATGGCGATGCCCGACTTTACCATGCGTCAGCTTCTCGAGGCTGGCGTGCATTTCGGCCACCATACTCGGCGCTGGAACCCGCGCATGGAGCCGTATCTTTTCGGCGTGCGCAATCAGGTGCACATCATCGACCTGCAGCAGACCGTGCCGTTGCTGGACCGGGCCCTGCGCGCGCTGCGCGACGTCACCGCGGCCGGCGGTCGGGTCCTGTTCGTCGGCACCAAGCGCGCCGCGGCCGAGCATGTCGCCGATGCCGCCAAGCGCTGCGGTCAGTACTACGTGAACCACCGTTGGCTCGGCGGCATGCTGACGAACTGGAAGACGATCACCGGCAGCATCAAGCGACTGCGTCAGATCGACGAAATGTTGGCGGGCGACACCACCGGCCTCACGAAGAAGGAGGTGCTGGACCGAACGCGTGATCGCGAGAAGCTCGAACGGGCGCTGGGCGGCATCAAAGAGATGGGCGGCCTGCCGGATATCCTGTTCATTATCGACACGAACAAGGAGAAGCTCGCGGTCGAGGAAGCCACCAAGCTGGGCATTCCGGTCGTCGCGATCCTCGACAGCAACTCCGACCCGCAGGGCGTCACGTTCCCGATCCCCGGCAACGACGACGCAATACGTGCGATCACCATGTATTGCGATCTGGTGGCCGGCGCGGTGCTGGACGGCATCAGCGCCGAGATGATGGCCAGCGGCCGCGATATCGGGGCCGCGGAGGATTTGCCGGTCGAGGCGCTGCCCGAGAACGAGCCGCCACCCGTGGTTCCCGCGCCCGTCGAGCAGCCTGCCGCCGCGTAACCGACCGAGGACTGAGGAGGAGCCGACATGGCCGAGATCACCGCCGCACTGGTGAAGGACCTGCGCGACCGCACGGGCGCGGGCATGATGGATTGCAAGCGCGCGCTGACGGAGGCCGAGGGCGACACGGAGGCTGCGATCGACTGGCTGCGCAAGAAAGGTCTTTCGGCCGCCGCCAAGAAGTCCGGCCGCACCGCGGCCGAGGGCCTGATTGGCGTCGCCTCGGCAGCGGGCCGTTCGGCTGTGGTCGAGGTAAATGCCGAGACTGACTTCGTCGCCCGCAACCCGGCGTTCCAGGCGTTCGTCATCGAGGTCGCAAAGATCGCGCTTGCGGTTGGCGAGGACGTCGAGGCGATCCGCGCGGCGCCGTTCCCGGGCGGCGAGCGCACGGTGGCGGAGGAGCTGACTCACATGATCTCGACCATCGGCGAGAACATGAACGTTCGCCGCGCCAGAGTGATCTCGGTCGCCGGCGGAGCGGTCGCAACCTACGTGCACGGCGCGGTGGCGCCGGGCGTGCCGCTCGGCAAGATCGGCGTTTTGGTGGGCGTCGCCGGCGAGACCGAGCTTGCCGCGATGGAGCAAGTGGGCCGACTCGTCGGGATGCATGTGGCGGCCACCAATCCGCAGGCGTTGGACACCGACGCCGTCGACCCCGCGGCGCTGGAGCGCGAGCGCGCCGTTCTGACCGAGCAGGCGAAGGCCAGCGGCAAGTCGGACTCGGTCATCGCCAAGATGGTCGAGGGTCGCATCCGCAAGTTCTACGAGGAGGTCGTGCTGCTCGAGCAGGTCTGGGTGCACGACGGCGAAAGCCGGGTGCGCGCGGTCGCCAAGAAGGAAGGCGTCGAGCTGACTGATTTCGTCCGCTTCCAACTCGGCGAGGGCATCGAGAGGAACACCGGCGACTTCGCGGCCGAGGTGGCGGCCGCCGCTGGCCTGACGCCCTGAGCGTGATCCTCGCTGCGACGGAGTCCGACGGAGGTGGCGTGATGGATCATCCGACCAGCTATCGCCGCGTCTTGCTCAAGGTGTCGGGTGAGGCCCTCATGGGGCGGCGCGATTATGGCTTGGACACCGACATGGTGGCCCGCATCGCCTCCGACGTGGGCGACGTGGTCCGTCTCGGCATTCAGGTGTGCCTGGTCATCGGTGGCGGCAACATCTTCCGCGGGATATCGGCCGCCGCCGGCGGCATGGATCGTGCGCAGGCCGATTACATGGGCATGCTGGCGACCGTGATGAACGCGCTGGCGATGCAGAATGCGCTGGAGCGGCGGGACGTGCCGACGCGGGTCCAATCGGCGATTCCGATGGCCAGCGTGTGCGAGCCATATATCCGCCGCCGCGCGGCCCGGCACATGGAAAAGGGGCGGGTCGTCATCTTTGCCGCCGGGACCGGCAACCCGTTCTTCACCACCGACACGGCCGCCGCTTTGCGGGCCACCGAGATGGGCTGCGACGCGCTGCTCAAAGGTACCCAGGTCGACGGCGTCTATGACGCGGACCCGCGCAAGGTGGCCGACGCGACACGGTTCGAGCGGCTGACGTATATGGAGGTCCTCACGCGCGATCTACGGGTCATGGACGCGGCCGCCATCAGCCTGGCGCGCGAGAACGGGTTGCCGATCGTCGTGTTTAATATTCATGCGCCCGGTGCCTTCGCGCAGGTCATGCGCGGCGAGGGCAGCTTCACCACGATCTTTGAACCCCGCTAGGCCGCCTGCTTGTTTGCGCGCCATACTGCCGTGCGCCTTCTCGATGTGAACTGACGAGCGGCGGATCGACTGACCGGAGGGCCTGAGCCTTGGCGACGGATCATGAGAGTCTCAAGCAGGATCTGGCCCGCCGCATGGACGGCGCGTTGGAGACGTTACGGCGTGAATTCGCGGGCCTGCGCTCCGGCCGCGCCAGCCCGGCGTTGCTCGAGCCGGTGCGCGTCGAGGCGTATGGCAGCGAGGTCCCGCTCACCCAGGTGGGCAGCGTCGCGGTGCCCGAGGCGCGCATGCTGACCGTCCAGGTCTGGGACCGCAGCCTCGTCGGCGCGGTCGAGCGGGCGATCCGCGATGCCGGCATCGGCCTCAACCCCGCCTCGGACGGTCAACTCGTACGGGTGCCGATCCCAATGCTGACGGGCGAGCGGCGCATCGAGCTGTCGAAACTCGCCGGCAAATATGCCGAGGGCGCGAAAGTGGCGATCCGCGGCGTGCGGCGCGACGGCATGGAGCAGATCAAGGCTCAGGAGAAAAAAAGCCTCATCGGCCAGGACGAGACCAAGACGTGGTCCGACGAGGTGCAGAAGCTGACCGACGGCTACATAAAGCGGGTCGACGACGCGCTTGCCGAAAAAGACCGCGAGATCAAACAGGTCTGACGGACCCCCAGACGATGTCGGTGCACGATCTCGCGGCCGTTCGACCGCATTCGGCGGCGGGCCGCGATGCCGTGCCAGCTCATATCGCCATCATTATGGACGGCAATGGCCGCTGGGCCGCCGGCCGGGGACTGCCCCGAATCGCCGGACATCGCGCGGGCGCGCAGGCGGTCCGGCGTACGATCGAGGCGGCGATCCGCCGCGGCGTGTCGTGGCTCACGCTTTACGCGTTCAGCAGCGAGAACTGGCGGCGACCGAGCGACGAGGTGCTGCATCTCACCGGCCTGTTGCGGCACTATCTGCGGCACGAGGTGGCCGAGATGGCGAGAGAGGGCATCCGTCTGCGCTTCATCGGCGATCGGAACCGCTTCGACTCCGACATCCAGGGCGAACTCGCACGCGCCGAACGAGAGACCTGCGGCAACAGCCGGCTGCAGGTGACGGTGGCGCTGTCGTACGGCGGGCGCGACGAGATCCTGGCGGCGGCCCGGGCGGCGATGCGCGAGGTCGCGGCCGGGCGGCTCGGCCCAGAGGCGCTGGACGAGACGGTCTTCGAGGGCTTTCTTTCGACCCGCGGCATTCCCGATCCCGACCTCATCATCCGCACCAGCGGCGAGCAGCGTATGTCGAACTTCCTGCTGTGGCAGGGTGCCTACGCCGAGCTCGTGTTCCTCGACGTGCTGTGGCCGGATTTCTCCGCCGAACATCTCGATGCGGCCTTCGCCGCCTATGCCGGCAGGCAGCGGAGATTCGGTGCCCGACCGGGCTGATCCGAGACCACGTGACACGCGCGAGCTGTGGTTGCGCATCGGCTCGGCCGCCGTCATGGCGCCGTTCGTTCTGCTGTGCCTCTGGGTGGGCGGCGTGTGGTGGCTGTTGCTGGTAGGTGTGATGACCGCCGGATGCCTGATCGAATGGGGTGGTCTGCGTGTCGGGGCCTTCACGTCGACGGGCCGTGGAATCCTCGGTGCGGTGGCGATCCTGGTTGCCGGCGCGTGCCTGGCATGGCTCCGCCTCGTGCCGAACACCGGCGCGGTCGACGCGTTGTTCCTGCTTGGCGCGGTGTGGGCCAGCGATATCGGCGCCTTCGCCGCTGGCCGCAGTCTTGGTGGCCCTCGCCTCGCGCCGTCGATCTCGCCGTCCAAGACTTGGTCCGGAGCGGCCGGTGGCCTGCTGGCCGCCATATTGGCCGGAGCAGCGGTCGCCGGAGCGGCGGGGGGCGGCGCGTTCGCCGGCGCGTCGGCCGCCGCGGTTCTGGCCATCGCGGCGCAGGCCGGCGACCTTGTTGAAAGCGCGACCAAGCGTCGGTGCGGCGTGAAGGATTCGGGGCGTCTCATTCCGGGCCATGGCGGGCTGCTCGACCGTCTCGACGGGCTGATCGCCGCCGCGCCCGTCGCCGCGGGACTGGTGATGCTCTCGACGGAAGGCCTAGTCTGGGGGAAATGAACGCGATGACAGAACAGCCTCCGCGCAGCGTCGCCATTCTGGGCAGCACCGGCAGCGTGGGTACTCAGACGCTGGACCTCCTGGCGGCCGGAGCCGGCCGCTATGACGTGCGGGCGCTGGTTGGCGGCAGCCGCGTCGAGCTTCTAGCCGATCAGGCGAGGCGGCTCGGCGCGCGGCTCGCCGTCGTCGCGGATCCGGCACGCTACCGCGAGCTGGCCTCGGCCCTGTCCGGGACGGGCATCGAGGTTGCGGCCGGCTCGGAGGCGGTGGTCGAAGCGGCGTCGCGCGGGGCCGACTGGACGATGGCCGCGATCTCCGGAGCGGCCGGGCTGCCGGCGACTCTGGCCGCCATTCGCGGCGGCCGCACGGTCGCGTTGGCCAACAAGGAGGCGCTGGTGTGTGCCGGCGACGTCATGCTGGCCGCCGTGCGCGCGAGCGGCGCGACGGTGCTGCCGGTCGATTCGGAGCACAACGCGATCTTCCAGTCGATGGCCGATGGCAACCGCGGTGCCGTGGAGAAGATCACCTTGACCGCCTCCGGCGGGCCGTTCCGCACCGCGACGGTCGACGAAATGCGGTGCGCCACGCCGGAAGCAGCCCTTCGCCACCCGGTCTGGTCGATGGGCGCGAAGATCAGCATCGACAGCGCCACGCTGATGAACAAGGGCCTGGAAGTCATCGAAGCGGCCCGGCTGTTCGACCTTCCCGACGAGCGGATCGACGTTCTTGTGCATCCGCAATCCGTGGTCCACGGCCTGGTGCACTACGTTGATGGCAGTATCCTCGCGCAACTCGGAAGTCCCGACATGCGCGTGCCGATCGCCCACACGCTCGCTTGGCCGTCGCGGCTTGCCACGGCCGCGCCGCGCCTTGATCTCGCGATGGTCGGGCGGCTGGAGTTCACGCCGCCAGACCTCGACCGTTTTCCCGCGCTGGGTTTCGCCCGCGAAGCGTTGCGCCAAGGTGGCGGTGCGCCCACGGTCCTGTCGGCCGCCAACGAGGTGGCTGTCGAGGCTTTTCTGCAGCGCCGGATCGGCTTCCTCGACATTGCCGACATCGCCGGAGCGGTTCTGGCACTCTGCGGCCGGGCCCCGGCCGATACGATCGCGCGCGTGCTCGAAGCCGACGCCATGGCCCGCGACGCGGCCCGACTGCGCTGCGACACGCGGCAGAGGTCGGCCGCTTGAACGTCATGCCCACCCATCGCCGCGCGCCGCGCGCCTGAGGTCACCGCCATGTTCCATTTCCTGCCGCCGCCGCTCAATTCCATCCTGGCCTTCGTCATCGTGCTGGGCGTGCTCGTGTTCATCCACGAACTGGGCCACTACCTCGCGGCACGGTGGCGAGGGGTGCATGTCGAGGCCTTCTCGATCGGCTTCGGCCGGCCGATCCTGCGCTGGACCGACCGCGTCGGCACGCAATGGCGACTGTCCTGGCTGCCGCTCGGCGGCTACGTGAAGCTGCACGGGCAGGAGCGTCCCGAGGACGCCACGCCCGAAACCCGCGCCACGTGGCAGCCGGGCCGGACATTTCACGAAAAGGGCGTCGGATCACGGGCGATCGTTATCGCCGCCGGCCCGATTGCAAATTTTTTGCTGGCTATCGTGTTGTTCGCCGGGCTGTTCGCTATCGCCGGACAGCCGGTGATGCTGCCGGTCGTCGGCGACGTGCAGCCGGCCAGCGCGGCCGAGAAGGCGGGTCTGTTGACTGGCGACCGCGTCGAGCAGATCGACGGGCAGCCGATCGCCGACTTCGATGCCCTTCGCGGCATCGTCGCGTCGCATCCCGACACGGTGCTGCAACTGCGCGTGCGGCGCGGCGACGCGACCCTGGCGCTGCCGGTCACGACGCAGTCTCGCGACCAGGGAAACCAGCGCATCGGCACGCTCGGCGTGACGTCTCGTGATACCGAGTTCCGTCATCTGTCGGTCGGCCAATCGGTCGTCGCGGGCGTCGTGCAAACCTGGGACATCACGGTCCAGACGCTGAGCGGCCTGTGGCAGATGGTCTCCGGACAGCGGGGGACCGATGATCTCGGCGGGCCCCTACGGATCGCGCAGCTCTCGGGTCAGGTCGCGGAGCTCGGTCTGGCCAGCCTGATCAGCTTCATCGCCGTGCTGTCGATCAATCTCGGACTGATCAATCTATTCCCCGTGCCGGTGCTCGATGGCGGGCACTTGCTGTTCTACGCGATCGAGGCGGTACGTGGCCGGCCGCTCCCGGCGCGCGCCATGGAATATGGCTTTCGCGCCGGCTTCGCCCTGCTCGCTGCGCTCTTTGTTTTCGCGACCTGGAACGACTTGTCTCACCTCGGCCTGATGCGCTGGGTCGCCACGCTGATCGGGCGCACCTGACCGACGGGCTATGGCCGTGGCGTGCCGGCACGGCTATGGTCCGGCCGGCGCGCGAGTCCGCGGCTGGAGTGGGGAAGTCTCGTTGATCCGAACCCGTGCCTTTCGGACCCAGGCGGCGTGGGCCGCCTGTCTCGTATTGCTGTTCGCGTGCGTCTCGGTCGTGGCACCGCTGCGCGCCCAGGGCCTTCCCGGAGCGGCCGGCAATGGCGGTCTGGTCGATCCGCTGGGCGGCGGCGTCATCAGCGCGATCAAGGTCGAGGGCAACCAGCGCATCGAGGCCGCGACCATCCGCTCCTACATGCTGGTTCAGCCGGGTGATCCATTCACCCCCGATCGACTCGACCGCAGCCTCAAGACCCTATTCGCGACCGGCCTGTTCTCCGACGTAAACCTGCGTCGCGAAGGCAGCACTCTCGTCGTGCGCGTGACCGAAAATCCGATCGTCAACCGCATCGCATTCGAGGGCAACCGCAAGCTCACCGACGAGCAATTGCGGCCGGCTCTCACCTTGCGATCCCGCGCGGTCTTCACGCCCGCGCTGGCGCAGGCCGATCGCCAGCGCATTCTCGACGTCTACGCCAAGCGCGGCCGGTTCGCCGCGACCGTGGAGCCGAAGGTCGTCGAACTCGATCAGAATCGCGTCGACGTCATCTTCGAGATTCACGAGGGCGACGAGACGTACATCAGTCGTATCGCGTTCGTCGGCAACCGCGCTTTCAGCGAGGGGCGGCTGCGCGAGATCGTCGCCAGCCGGGAGGCACGCTGGTGGCGATTCTTGGCGAGCACCGACAGCTACGACTCGGACCGCATCGCGTTCGACAAGGAATTGCTGCGGCGTTTCTACCTCAGCCAGGGCTATGCGGATTTCGAGGTGACCAACGCGGCGGCCGAGCTGGCCCCCGACAAATCGGCCTTCTTCGTGACGTTCAACCTCCGCGAAGGCGAGCGCTACCGCATCGGCAAGGTGAGCGTGAACACAACGCTACCGCGCCTCGATCCAAAGAAGCTGGAGCCCTTCGTGGAGGTCTCGGCCGGCGAGTGGTATGACGGCGACGCGGTCGAGCGCAGCGTCGAGGCGCTCAACGTCGCGGCCCAGCAATTGGGCTATCCGTTCGTCGACGTGAAGCCGCGGATCTCACGCGACAAGGCCAAGCGGACGGTCGACTTGGTGTTCGACGTCGGTGAGGCACCGCGGGTCTATGTCGAACGCATCGACATCAACGGCAACACGCGCACCAAGGACAAGGTCATCCGCCGCCAGTTCCGTCTCGCGGAGGGCGACGCCTTCAACGCCGAGCTGGTCCGCCGAAGCCGCCAGAGGCTCCAGGATCTGGGCTATTTCAATTCGGTGCAGATCGCCTCGCAGCCCGGCTCGGCGCCCGACCGCGTCGTTCTCAACACCAACATCGCCGAGAAGGCGACCGGCGAACTCACCATCGGCGGCGGCTATTCGAGCGACGCTGGCGCCCTGGCCAATATCGGGCTGCGCGAGCGCAATCTCGTCGGGACTGGCATCGACGCCAGCATCAACGCCGTGCTCGCGCAGCTGCGCAGCGAACTCGATCTGTCGGTCACCGATCCATACTTCCTCGATCGCAATCTGGTTGCCGGTTTCGACATCTTCTACGTCCAGAACGACAACCAGAACATTGCCCAGTATGACGAGCGCCGCGCCGGCGCGTCGGTGCGGATTGGCTACGAGTTCACCGAACATCTGCGCCAAGCGTGGACCTACTCGCTGGTGCAACGCGACATCTACAACGTGCAGCCGACCGCCAGCATTTACGTGCAGAACGAAGCCGGCAATTCGCTGCTGTCGCAGCTCGGCACGACGGTCACGCTGGACTACCGCGACAGCACGGTCGATCCCCACCGAGGATACGTGATCCGTGCCGGCTCGGATTTCGCCGGTCTGGGCGGCAACGTCCGATACATCCGCACCAAGCTCGACGGGACCTATTTCGTGCCGCTGGATCAGTTCACCGGCAACTCGGATTGGGGTGTGTCGTTTTCGGCCGGCGTCGGTGGTCTGTTCACGCTTGGCTACGATCAGAAGATCATCGACAACTTCTTCCTCGGTGGCGACAACTTGCGTGGCTTCCAATCGGGCGGCGCCGGTCCGCACTCCGAGATCGGCGGCGACAGCCTCGGAGGCACGTTCATCTGGACGCAGTCGACGGAACTCCGGTTCCCGCTCCCGATCTCGCCGGATATCGGGCTCACCGGGCGCGCCTTCGTGGACATCGGCAGCCTGACCGGCGTCACTCCCATCGCCGGCGCCGGTCCGATCACGAACTACTCCACGCCCCGGGTGGGCGTCGGAGTCGGTGTCTCCTGGCGGACGCCGTTCGGGCTCATCAACATCGACGTCGCGGATCCGGTCGTGAAACAGCCCTTCGACCAGACCCAGGTCTTCCGCTTCGGATTCGGTACGAGGTTCTAGTGCGCATCAGTCATCTGCTTCTGGCCAGCCTGTTCGCGGCCACGGTCTCCGCGGCTCCGGCGCGTTTCGCGCAGGCTCAGGACTTCTTCATCCCCAATCAGCCGAAAGGCGCGGCGCCGCCGAAGGCCGCGCCGCGGCAGCAGGTGCGACCAAACCCGGCCCCCGCGCCGCAGCCGGCCGCCCCGCCGTCCTCGGTCAGCGGGGTTTCGGCCGACGATGGCGGAGCCGCCCCCACGCCGACGGCCCAGATGGCGCTGCCGCCGATGCCGGATCTTCCGCCTTTGCCCAAGGGTGCGTCGCCGCCGGCCGCCGTTATCGGCGTGATGGGTGTCCCCGAGGTGATGCGCGGGTCGTCGGCCGCCCAGCAGATCGAAAAGGCGATCGGCGAGCGGCGCGAGAAGCTGAACGAGGACGCCAAGAAGGAACAGTCCGCTTGGCGCGAGATGCAGCAGGCGCTGGTGAACGACCGCGCCAAGCTGACGCAGGACCAAGGCCGCGCCCGCGAGCGGGAGCTGCAGGAGAGGATCACCAACTCGCAGCGGCAATTCCGCGAGCGCGGGCGGATTATCCAGGAGGCGGCGCAGTTCGCGCTGGCGCAGATCGAGCGGACGCTGGTCGCGGTGATCCGGCAGGTTGCGGAATCCCGCGGCATGAACCTCGTGCTGCACCGGCAGCAGGTGGCCCTCAACGTCAACGAGTTCGACATCACCGATCAGGTCGCCGAGCAGCTGAACAAGGTGCTGTCCGTGGTGGTGATTCCACCCGATGGCGTCGCACCGCCGAAACTGGCCGCAGCCGCCGACGCCCCCGCGACACCCGCGGCCGGCCCTGCCGTGCCTGCCGCCGCGCCAAAGGCCGCGCCCGCTTCCGCCGCACCGAAGTAGCGGCATGACCGATTGGGCGGGCGCCGGGGACCCGCGCTTTTTCGCGCGGAGCGGGCCGTATGACGTGGCCGAGGTGGCGCGGGTGGCCGGCGGCGAGACAAGCGCGACGCCTTCGCTGCAACTGATCGGGGTGGCTCCGCTCCAGGCTGCAGGCCCGGATGAGGTCAGCTTCCTGGACAACCGCAGATACGCGGACGCGCTGGACGCCACTCGGGCGGGAGCGGTCATCGTCCACAAGGCTATGGCCGACCGCGTCCCTACGGGAGCTGTGGCGATCGTCACGCCCGAGCCTTATCTCGGCTGGGCGCGGGTCGCCGCCCTGTTCCATCCTGAGCCGCCCGCTTCGCCTGGACGTCATCCCTCGGCTTTGGTGGACCCGACCGCCGACGTGGATCCGACTGCCGAAATCGGGCCGCTGGTGGTGATTGGTCCGGGCGCGCGGATAGGAGCGCGCTGCCGCATCGCTGCCCTTGCGGTGATCGGCGAGGGCGTCCGCATGGGGACGGATTGCCGGATCGGGAGCCACGCGAGCCTCAGTCACGCGCTGCTAGGCGACCGGGTGCGGCTGCTGCCCGGCGCGCGGGTGGGGCAAGAGGGATTCGGTTTTGCAATGAGCAAGGCCGGGTTCGTGACCGTGCCCCAACTTGGCCGGGTGATCCTGGAGGACGATGTCGAACTGGGCGCCAATACCACGATCGATCGCGGCAGCGCGCAGGACACCTTTGTTGGTGCCGGCTCACGCCTCGACAATCTGGTGCAGATCGGCCACAACGTCAGGGTCGGTCGGGCGTGCGTGATCGTCTCGCAGGCTGGTATTTCGGGCTCTACGATCGTCGAGGATTTCGTGATGATCGGCGGGCAAGCCGGATTGACCGGCCACTTGAGGATCGGAAAGGGTGCGCGGATCGGCGCGCAAGCCGGAATTATGAGCGACGTGCCTGCTGGGCAGGAAGTGGCCGGTGCCCCAGCGATGCCGGCGCGGGTGTTCTTCCGATACGTCGCGACGCTGAAGCGGCTGGTGGAGGAGGCGCAGGCCCGAAAAAAGGGTGGCGTCGCCCAGGACGAAGGGACGAAGGGCTAGGCCTGCATGGACGGTGTGGCGTCAGAACACGAAACGAGCGCGACCGTCGCTCTGGTCGATATCGCCGGCATCATGCGGGCGATCCCGCATCGATATCCGTTCCTGCTCATCGATCGGGTGGTCGATATGGTCCCGGGGACGTCGGCGATCGGCGTCAAGAATGTCACCGTGAACGAGAATTTCTTTCAGGGCCACTTCCCCGGCCATCCGGTGATGCCCGGCGTGCTCATCATCGAGAGCATGGCGCAGACCGCCGCCGTCCTGGTCGTCGAGACGCTGGGGCCCGCCGCGCGCGGCAGGGTGGTCTATTTCATGTCCATCGAGAACGCGAAATTCCGCCGTCCCGTCGTGCCGGGCGACCAACTGCGCATCCATGTCGAAAAGGAGCGGCGGCGCGGCAACGTTTGGAAATTCCACGCGATTGCCCGCGTCGATGAGGTCTCCGTTGCCGAGGCGACCTATGCTGCGATGATCATGGATCAATCGGCGGAGAGCGCGGCCGCTCAAGTCGCCCATTCCGGAAACGCCGATCCAGGGGACGGGTCGCCTCGGTGACGGACATCCACCCGACGGCGATCGTGGCGCCTGGCGCCACGATCGGCGGGGGCGTGCGCATTGGTCCTTGGTGCCAAATCGGTCCCGATGTCGAACTCGGCGAAGGGGTGGAACTGGCGAGCCACGTGGTCGTCGACGGGCACACGCGGATCGGTGCGGGCGCCAGGCTCTATCCGTTCAGCAGCGTGGGCCTCGCGCCGCAGGACCTCAAATATCGCGGTGAACCAACCCGTACCGAAATCGGCGCACGCACCCAGATCCGCGAGCACGTGACCGTGCATCGCGGCACCGTCACGGGTGCCGGCGTGACCCGGGTGGGGGCGGACTGCCTGCTGATGGCGGTGGTTCACGTGGCGCATGACTGCATGCTGGGTGACGGTGTCATCATCGCCAATAACGTCGTCATGGGCGGCCATGTCGCGATCGGCGACCGCGCGGTGATCGGCGGCGCCGCCGCGCTGCATCAGTTCGTGCGGATCGGCGGCGGGGCGATGGTCGGTGGCGTATCCGGCGTCGAGGGCGACGTCATCCCGTTCGGCAGCGTGATCGGCAATCGCGCGCGGCTGGTCGGTCTCAACCTGGTGCAGCTGAAGCGGCGTGGTTTCGAACGTGGCGAGATCCATGCTCTGCGCGCTGCGTTCAAGACGCTGTTCGCGGGACCGGGCCAGTTCGCCGACCGCGTGAGCGATCTGCGATCCCGTTGCGACGACCAGGTGCTCGTGGCGCAAATGCTCGACTTCGTGGACGCGCCCAGCAAGCGCGGACTGATCCGCGCCGCGGTCGCCACGGAGACTGGGGACGATGACTCCTGACGCGCCGCTCGGCATTCTCGCCGGCGGGGGGATGTTGCCGGGCCGTGTCGCGGACGCCGCCCTCGCCTCCGGCCGGCGCGTCTTCGTGGTTGGCCTCGAGGGGTATGCTGAACCGGCGGTGATCGGCCGGTTCCCCCATGCGACGGCGCGGCTGGGAGCGGCCGGCAGGATTCTGTCGCTCCTACGCGCGCAGGGCTGTCGCGATCTCGTGCTGATCGGCCCTGTCAAACGCCCGTCGCTGCTCGACCTTCGGCCGGATGCCGAGGGCGCGCGCATCGTGGCGCGGGTGGGACGCGCGGCGTTTGCCGGCGACGATGGTCTGCTTGCCGCGGTGCATCGGGTACTCGGCGAGGAGGGATTCCGCGTGATCGGCGCGCACGAGGTGCTGACCGAGATCGTCGGCCCTCGCGGCCAGCTGGGCGTGGTCGCGGCGGACGCTCAGGCGAAGGCCGACATCGCGCGTGGCGTGGCCGTCGTGCGGGCGCTCGGCGCGGTCGATGTCGGGCAGGCGGCCATCGTGCAGCAAGGCATCGTGCTCGCGGTTGAGGCCGTGGAAGGCACCGACGCAATGCTCGCCCGCGCCGCCGGATTGGCGAGGCCGGGGGCGGGCGGCGTGCTCGTCAAGCTCGTCAAGCCGGGCCAGGATCGGCGCTCCGACCTGCCGACCGTCGGACCTCGGACGATCGCCGCCGCCCAGGCCGCGGGCCTGCGCGGCATCGCGTTCGAGGCTGGCGGTGCGATCCTGATCGAGCGCGAGACCATGATCCAGGCTGCCGACCGGGCGGGGCTGTTCCTGCTCGGAATTGATCCCACCCGAACGGAGACCACGCCATGACCGGCCAATCGCGCTATCTGCACACCATGCTGCGGGTGAAGAACCTGGATGCGAGCGTGAAGTACTACACCGAGCTGTTCGGCATGAAGGAACTGCGACGCAACGAGGTGCCGGGCGGCAAATACACCTTGGCGTTTCTCGGCTATGGCGATGAGACCGATCACACGGTGCTCGAGCTCACCTATAATTGGGGCCAGGACGACGGCTACGAGATCGGCACCGGTTTTGGCCATCTCGCGGTCAGCTTCCCGGACGTCTACGCGGCCGTCGACAAGATGAAGGCCGCCGGCGCGAAGGTGACGCGCGAGGCGGGACCGGTGCAGCACGGCACGACGGTCATCGCCTTCGTGGAGGATCCCGACGGCTACAAGATCGAGCTCATCCAGCGCGCCTGACATCGCGAAACGTCGCCAATGACCCCGTGGGCGACCGCGCGCGGGCTGGTGCCGTTACGCCGGACCTTGCGCATCGGCGTCACCGGGCTTGCGCGCGCCGGCAAGACCGCATTGCTGACCTCTCTCGGGGCCAACCTACTCGCCGCCGGGCGCGGCATCGATACGCTGCCGGCGCTTTCGGCGGCGTTGGCCGGCCGTGCCTTTCGGGTAGCACTCTCGCCGTCTGGGGCGGATGCGCTGCCGCGCTTCGACGTGCCCGCGCATCTGGCCGCCCTGGCCGCGGATCCACCGGTGTGGCCGGCGCGGACCGAGGCGGTCTCGTTGCTCTCGCTGGACGTCGAGATCGGCTGGGCCGGCCCGATGACGGTGCTGCCACCGGCCCGGCTGCGGCTCGAGTTCCTCGACTACCCCGGCGAATGGCTCGTCGACCTGCCGTTGTTGGGTGTCGGGTTCGCCGAATGGTCGGCCGCGACGCTGCGGCGCCTCGCCGCGTATCCCGAGGCCGCCGAGGCCATGGCGTTCATCGCGGGCCTGCCGCCGCGCGCGCCGGCCGACGAGGCTCTCGCGCGCGCCGGACATGATCTGTACCGAACGGCGCTGCGGCGGCTGCGCACCGAGGCGGGGTTGTCGATGCTGCAGCCCGGCAAACTGCTGATGCCGCCGCCTGGACCCGCGCCGCCGTGGCTCACGCTGTTTCCGTATGGCGGATCGGGCGGCCTGGCCGATCTTCTGGCCGAACGATATGCTGCCTACCAGGACGCCGTGCGTCGCGATCTCCTGGCGCCGGGGTTTTCGGAGATCGAGCGCCTCATCGTGCTGGCCGACATGCTGACCGCGCTGCACGCGGGTCCGGCCGCGTTTGCCGATGCGGCCGCCGCCCTCGCGGCGGTCTCCGGTGCGTTGCGCTGGCGTGGCGGCTGGACCTCATGGCTCTCCTGGCTCACGCCGCTGCTGCCCGGGTTCGCAGGCATTCAGCGCGTGGCCTATGCCGCGAGCAAATCCGACCACGTCGGCGAGCGGCAGCGCGGCAACCTCGCGAGCCTGGTGCGTGCCATCGCCGACCCGCCGGCCGAGGCGCGCGCGTTCGCCATCGCCTCGATGCGGTGCACCGAGGATATCACGTGGTCGCTCGACGGCCGCCCGGTCTCTGCGGTGCGCGGCCGGGTGCGCAACGGGCAGGCAGCGAAGTCCTATCCCGGCGAGGTGCCCGACCGGCTGCCCGATGCCAGTTTCTGGGAACATGAATTCCTTTCGCTGCCGGATTTCGAGCCGCTGCGGCTGCCGTCCGGCGGGCGGCTCGGCGTGCCGCATGTCGAACTCGACCGGCTCCTGCTGTTTCTGCTGGAGGACCTGCTGTGACCGCGCCGCGCTTCGAGCTGGAAAACCAACCGATCGCGCGGCTGGAACCGACGCTGGCGGCGCCGCTGCCCACTCGCCCCGTCGGATCGTCGCGTACGCTCTCGCTGATCGCCGGCGGGCTCGCCCTGCTGGTGCTGGAGGGCGCGCTGGTCTGGACCGGCGATATGGTCGCCGGCATGTTCGCGCGCGATGCGGCCCTCGGCTGGGCCGCGCTCGGCGGCGCCGTCGCCGGGTTCGGGCTGATCGGCGCGGGCGTCTGGCGGGAACTCCGCGGGCTCTTCACGCTCGGGACGGTGGACCGGCTGCGCGCGGAACTCGCCGATCCTGATACCCGGCAGCGCGCGGCACTGCGCTGGCTCGACAGCCTCCCCGAGGGAGCGGCAATGCGTGAATCGGTTCGCGCAATCAACGATCCCGATGCGATCCTGCCGCTGCTGCGGGCCGGCCCTGGCGCCGACAGTTCGGCCCGCGCGGCGGAACTGGGACGGCGCGCGGCCACCCAATCGTTTTGGATCACCGCGGCGATGCCGTCACCGGCACTGGACGGACTGGTCGTCGCTTGGCGCGGGGCGCGGCTTGTGCGGGAGGTCGCGGGGCTGCACGGCGTCCGTCCGGGATTTTTCGGCACGCTGTCGCTGTTGCGGCGCACCGCTTTCGCCGCCGCCGGGGTGGCCGCGACGAATCTCGCCGTCGATGCCGGCGTGCGCGCCGCCCTCTCCAATCCGTTACTCGGTCATGTCGCCGGCGATCTCGCGGGGGCCGCCGTGTCGGCGCGGCGCATGATCCTGCTCGCCCGCGCCGCCGACGCGGCCTGCAGCCCGCTGCCGCCCGAGTGATCGGGCGGCAGCGGCATCCTCGACCTTACTTGAACGAAAAGGCGTAGAGCCTGTTGTAAGCCTTGCCGCCGAGCCGGCCATAACCCGTGCCCCAGTAGACCCAGTCGTCGAAGATCGCCGGCGAGCTGAGCACGGTCCCGCCGCTCTGGAACTTCCACAGGACGAAGCCAGTGTGCGAGCTGATCGCGGTCATGTATCCCGATGTCGAGCCGGCGAACAAAATATAGTTGGTGAACGTCAGCGGCGCCGGCGCGGCCGATGGATAGTTTGGGTTCACCAGATCCTGACCATAGGCGGGGATCTGCCAGTTGATCTTGCCTGTGAACGCGTCGAGCTGGCCCCAGGATCCACCAGTCCATTTGGTTGTGTTGCCGTGGTAGTCAGTAAGATAGTTGACGCGTCGGGCGTCGTTCTTGACCGCGACGTAGATGTTGCTGTGGGTGTCGAGGTCGATCGCCGATCCCCACTGGATGCCCCCCTGGCCGACCATGGTCGACCAGAACAGCCCGCCATTCTCGGGGTTGATGGCGCGGTAGATGCCGCTCTTGCCGCCGATCCCCAGGATGGTGCCCTTGCTGGTCCCGCCATGATCGTCCGCCACGCCGACGAAGCCGGGAACCTGGAACAGGTTGGGCGAGCTCGCGAAGTCGTTGTCGGCACCGGGCGGCTGATCGCAGCCGCCCGCCTCGTTGCATTGCTTGGTCCAGGTGTCGGCGCCCTCGAACCGCCGCCCCCACTTCAGAGCGCCGGTGTCGAGGTCGAGCGCCACGATCGCGTCGACGTAATTCGACGGGTCCATGCAACGGATCTGTTCCGTCTTGTCCGCGCCCGCCGCCACGACGCAATCGTGGACGTCGTCCGGAATGGAGTAGTTGTTGTCGACTGAGATATACAAGGAATGGCGTCGGGTATCGACGACCGGGGCCGGCACGACGGCCCCGCCGGTATAGCCCGCCGGCACGGTCGTAAACCGCCACAGGATCGCGCCCGTCGTCGCATTGAGCGCCACGACGCTGCCGCGAAACCCGCCGGTCGGCGGGTGCAGAAGCGATTCCTCGCGTGAAGCGATACCGAAATAGACGATATCGTTATAGACGGTGGCCGAAGTGCTGGCGAGCGAGTCCACGTTGCTGTCGACCCGGGTGATCCATAACAATGCGCCGGTCGCTTTGTTGAACGCCATCACCCGGGCGGTCGACATATCGCCGATGATGATCGCGTCGCCGACGATGGCCGGGCTGCTGCGCGACTTCGAATTCGGGTTTTTGGTCACGTCGCTGAGCTTGCGGCTCCAGATCACGTCGCCGGTCTTAGGGTCGAGCTTCCACAGCATGCCGCCCCAGTCCGGCACGTAGAGCCCGCCCTCCTCGACGGTGGGCGTGGCGGAGACGTCGCCCGCCGTCTCGAACGTCCATTTGACCTTGAGTTGTTTCACGGTCGTCGGGTTGAGCTGGTTCGAACCGATTTCGCTGAGCACCGCGCGCGTGTGCTCGAGATTGCCGCCAGAGGACGCCCACGGTTTCGGTGGCGCGTCGGCGTGTGCCGGTAGCGCGGCGACGAGCGCGACAATTGCCGCGAGCGCGGGGAGGCGGGCGAATGAACGCAATTCCGCCGTGAAGGGTGCCACCATCATGATCTTTCCTTGGCTTAGTGCAATTGATTGGAGCCGCCGTAAAGCTAAACGATCTCAGATGACTAACAATAGTGAAAACATCATCAATGTTCTGACAAAATCACTTTTCACGTCGCCTCTGGACAGCCGCGCGTCGGAAAATTGAGAGGATCCTTTCGCGCGACTTCATCAGGTTGAGGCGATGCAGCCGGCGTCAAGAGAGACATGCTTATAGATAACTATTGGTGACCCGTGAACCGCTGCCGGCGGCGGCTTTGTTCTGCCCCGTACCTTGCCGCGGCGGCATCGCGTCTCGCCAACGGTGGGCGTGCATGGCCCGCTGCGGCTCGCTAAACCGGGGTCGCACATCTTAAGGGTGACGACAGTGAACCGCTTTTCCGTGGCCCCCCTGGACACCATGACCATCCGCCTGGCCGCCGTCGCCGCCGGGCGTCGGCCACCGCAATCGGTCATCGCCGGCGTACGCGTTCTGTCGACCTACACTGAGCGCGTGCTCGCCGATCGCGAAGTCTGGATCGAGGGCGGTCGTATCGCCGCCGTCAAGCCATCCGGCGCGCTGCGCGCGGCGCATGGCGCGCGCCACGGGGTGGACGTGTTCGATGGCGCAGGGGGGCTGCTGGCGCCCGGTCTGGTCGATCCGCATCTGCATATCGAGAGCAGCATGATGACCGCCTGTGCCTACGCCGAGGCGGCGCTGTTGAACGGCACAACGACGATTTTCTGCGACAGTCACGAAATCGGTAATGTCTGTGACCGTGCTGGTATCGAATGGATGCTGGAAGACGCGCGCGCGGCCCCGCTCAACATCTTCCTCACGGTGCCCAGCACCGTGCCGGCTACCTCGGCGCGGTTCGAGACGGCCGGGGGCGACCTGACGGCGAACAAGATCGGCGCGATCTTCGATGCGTGGCCGGAGGCGGTGGCGCTCGGCGAGAAGATGGATTTCGTGCAGGTCTGCGCCGGCGACGAGCGCAGCCACGCGATCCTGGCCGCCGCCCTGTCGCGCGGCCGCCCGGTCAGTGGCCACATCTATGGCCGGGAGTTCGTCGCCGCCTACGCCGCGAGTGGCGTGACCGACACCCATGAGGCGATCGACCGCGAGATCGCCGACGACCTGCTGGAAGCGGGTTTGTGGATCTTCCTGCGAGGCGGGCCTCCGACGACGCCATGGCACAGTCTGCCGCAAGCGATACGGACGGTCACCGAACTGGGCGCGAACCCAAAGCGGGTGTGCGTCTGCACTGACGATCGCGACGCCGACGACCTGTTCGCCTTCGGCCTCGACTGGGTGGTGCGCGAGGCAGTGCGCGCCGGGATGCGGCCGGAGCAGGCCTGGAGCATGGGATCGCTGCACGGCGCGACGCGCTTCGGGATGGACGGCGAACTGGGCGGCATGGGCCATGGAAGGCGCGCCGACCTCGTACTTCTGAGTGACGACCTGACGCCGCAGAGCACCTGGTATGGTGGCGAACTGGTCGTCCACGATCGCCGCGTCACCGCGGTGCTGGACGCGCAGCTGTCGGCGGCCCGCTACGTCTATCCGGATGCCGCCTACCATACCTTCAACGTACCGGATCAAGTCCGTCTGACGCCCGAGCTGCCGTCCGTCCCGGTGCGCGCCCACACGATCCGCACCGCGCTGCCGGGCATCGTGTTGTTTCACGAAGTCGTCGAGCTCGGCGTCGCCCGGCGGTGGGACGAGCTGCTCGATCGCCACGATCTTTGTTTCGTCGCGGTGGTGGAGCGGCACGGGCTGAGCTCGGGCGGCGTCGCGCACGGCCTGCTGAAGGATTTCGGGCTGCGCGAAGGCGCGGTTGCGTCAAGCGTCGGCCACGACGCGCACAACGTCATCGTCGCGGGTCGCACGGAGGCCGACATGCGGATGGCGTTGGCCGCCGTGCGTGAACATCAGGGCGGCGTCGCCGTGGTCCGCGAGGGCGCGGTGCGCGCGGTCGTGCCATTGCCCATCGCCGGCCTGTTGTCGGACCGCCGCGCGCCGGAGGTGGCCGAGCTGACCGTTGCCCTGAAGCGGGAGTGGGCAGCACTCGGCTGCACGCTGCCCTACATGGGCTTCAACCTCATTCCGCTTTCGGTGATCCCGGAGATCCGCCTGACGGACAAGGGGCTGGTCACGGTGCCCGGGATGGAGATCCTGCCGCTGCTCGAACCGGCGTGATCACGCGACGGCGGCCTCAGACCTTGCCCTGAACGTTCGGCACCAGCCAGTTCATGCCCAGGATGTCGCCGTCCGCAAGGCCGCTCCCGCTGGCGGCCTTCGTGACGCCGGCCTGGTCGGTCAAAGGCCCGCCGAAGGGCAGCAGCTTGCCGGAGACGATCTCCGCCTGTTTCGCCAGCACATCGGCGGCCACGTCCTTCGGCACGGCGGCATTGAACGGTGCCAGCACGATCATGCCGTCCTTGATCCCGCCCCAGGTATCCTGGCTGTGCCACTTGCCGTCCATCGCCGCCTCCACGTGCGCCACGTAATACCCGGACCAGTCCGTGACGACCGACGTCAGGCAGGTCTTTGGGCCGAACCGCCCCATGTCCGAGTTGAAGCCGACCGTGTAGACGCCACGCTCCTCGCCGGCCTGCTGCACCGCCGGGCTGTCGGTGTGCGTGGTCAACACATCCGCACCCTGCGACATCAGCGTGTCGGCCGCCGTGCGTTCCTTGGCCGGATCGTACCAGGTGCTGACCATGACCAGCTTCACCTGCACGTCGGGCCGGACCAGTTTCGCGCCCAGCGCGAACGCATTGATGTTCTGGATGACCTCGGGGATCGGGAAGGCCCCGACGAAGCCGATCACGCCGCTCTTGGTCATGCGGCCGGCCAGCACCCCGGCCAGGAACCGGCCCTCGTAGAACCGGGCCGAATACGTCGCCAGATTGGCGTCGCGCTTGTAACCGGTTGCGTGCTCGAACTTCACTTTCGGGAACTGCTTGGCGACTTTCACCGTCGGGTTCATGAAGCCGAACGAGGTGGTGAACACCATGTCGTTCTCTTTGGCGAGGTTGCGGATCACCCGCTCCGCATCCGCGCCTTCCTCGACGTTCTCGACGAAGCTGGTCGTCACCTTGCCGCCGAACTTCGCCTCGACCGCCCGCCGACCCAGGTCATGCTGAAAAGTGTAGCCGGCGTCGGCGACGGGAGCGACGTAGACAAAGCCCACGCGGTAGGGCGCGGCGGCCCGAGCGGCGGAGCCGAGGCCCGCGACGGCGGCCGGCGCGAGGGCCGCGGCGCGCAGGATGGTGCGTCTGGTCTGCATGAAGGCATCTCCCTGGAACGTCGGGCGATCTTCGCGCGACGCGCGGCCCCGAACAATCCGGGTCGAGATGCAATCCGCGTTCCGTCGACGCCCTCGGCGGACTGCTGACACAAGGCTGTCAGGAGGCCGATGCTACGACCTGGCCACCGCAAGGATGCGGGACACGGAGGACACGATGGACGAAGCGACGAACGGCCGGCCGGCGATCCACTGGTTCGAGATCGCGGTGGCAGATCTCGACCGGGCGATCCGCTTCTACGAGGCGATCCTGGGTGACACGCTGCGGCGTGAGAGCATGGGCGACACGGCCATCGCGATCTTTCCCTATGCGGAGCCCGGCGTCGGCGGAAATCTCGTCGCTGGGACGCCGTCGCAGGGCGGCACGATGGTCTATCTGAATCGCGACGGAACACTCGATGCGGTCTTGGCGCGGGTGCAACCGGCGGGCGGAGAGATTGTGCTCGGTCGCACGGCGTTGCCACCGGGCATGGGGTTCTTCGCCCATATCCGCGACAGTGAAGGCAACCGCGTCGGTCTGCACACCGGCTGACGCATGCGGCGCGCCGACCGCCTGTTCCGGCTGATCGAGCGGCTGCGTGGCGGCCGATTGGTCACCGCACGGCGACTGGCCGATGCGCTGGAAGTGTCGGAGCGCACGATCTATCGCGACGTGCGCGACCTGATGGCATCGGGCGTGCCGATCGAGGGCGAAGCCGGCGTCGGCTACGTGCTGCGCGCCGGTTTCGACATCCCGCCGCTGATGTTCGACGCTGCCGAGATCGAGGCGGTGGCGCTCGGGCTGCGCATTGCCGAGGCGTGGGGCGGCGCGCGCTTGGCCGACGCGTCGGTCCGCGCGATGCGCAAGATCGAGGCCGTGTTGCCGCCGCGGCTGCGCGAGCGCGTGGGTCAGACGCGGCTGCACGCGCCGGCCTTTCACGTGCCGTCGGCGGTTCGGGACATGGTGGACCGGATGCACGCGGCGATCGACGCCACACGCCTGGTCGACTTGTCCTATCTCGATGTGGCGGGTGCGGCGACGTCCCGCCGCGTGCGTCCGCTGGGCCTCATGTTTTGGGGTGGCACCTGGACGCTGGCCGCATGGTGCGAACTGAGGCAGGACTTTCGCAGCTTCCGGCTCGACCGGATCGCCGCGGCGGCACCGGGCGACGTTTTCCCGCGCGACACCGCGCGTGACTTCGAGGCTTATATGCGAATGGTGCGGCAGGGGGCGAGCGAGCGGCCCTGACGCGAGTCCGTCACGCCGCGACCGTCTTCAACCCCCGCCCATCGGTCAGCCACATCGCTTTTTTCGCAAACCATTCCGGATCCGCCACGCCGCGCGTCGGCAGCACGCCGCCCTGCACGAACTCGCGAAACCGCAGCGTCTCGTCGGACGGATCGTCCATCGTCTCCAGCGCCTCAAGCAGAAAGCATTTCAGTGCCGACGACCCGCCCTCGATGTGCCGGCGCAGGCAACGTTTCGACAGCGCGGCGTTCGGCCGCCCGGCGTAGTCGCCCTCGGCCGGCGCCATGGCGTTGATCGCGTCCAGCACGTGACGCCGCCGCCGCGACGCCGGCACATCGGCCAAGGCGCGAGGCTCGATCGACGCCCCCATCGCGACCCGCAAGCGGCCCATGCGATACGGCAGGTGGAACTTGTAGCCCACCGGGCGCGCCGGCAGGCCGCCGGAGAACCGCACTGGCACCACCGGACGCGCCAGCCGCGACGTGGTCTCCATCAAATCGCGCGACATGAGGTGGATGCGCTGTCCCTCGTGCACTTCCCGCCAACCCTCGACATGCACCAGGAGCGAGCTGTCGCCGAGACGTTCTGGAAGTTCGACGAGGAATTTTCGCGCCGAGTCGAGCTGGTTCGGGACGGCCGCGACACGCAGCAGGCCGGCGGCGGGATGGCGCAGCCGATGCAGCGCCTCGGCCAGCAAGGTGCAGTGCTCGCCGTAGTCGTTGTCAAATAGGCCGGGATGGGTGACCACGAACAACGGCCGGCCGGTCGCCGCCATATGCAAAAACGAGAACAGAAACGACTCGTAACTCGTTTGATGATTTGCGTAGTAGAGAGCAGGTCCCGATGCGAAGCGCAGGCTCGAACGGGCGGCGTCGAACAGATGGTCGATCGGCGCGAGCGCAAGGTCGGCGGCCAGCCCGATCCCCGGCAGGCGTGCGCGCAAGGCGCTGCGAAGGTCGTCCGGCACCGCCTCGGGCGATGGTTTCGTCTGGTGGCGCGTCATCGCGACAGTTGGCAGGCACCGGCGCCCCGTGTCGCATGACACTTGGATGACTGGGAGGACGGAGCGTCGCTCTGGCATGGCCGCGAAACTCTGCCATTCTTGCGACGGTAGCGGGGGCGGACCATGCGCATTGGAATCATTGGGTCGGGCAAGATCGGCGCGACGCTTGCGCGGCGCTGGGCGCGGGCGGGGCATCAAATCCGTTTCGGCTCGCGTGAGCCGCTGCGGCTCGAGTCGCTGGCCGCCGAGATCGGCGCCTCGGCCGCCTCGCAGGAGGACGCGGCGGCGTTCGGTGAAGCGGTGTTCACCGCCGCGCCTTACGGATTGTGGCCGGAGCTGGCAGCGCGGCTGGGGGCGCGGCTGGCGGGCAAGCTGGTGATGGACGCGGCCAACCCCTACCCGGAGCGCGACGGTGCGTTCGCGCAGGCAGCACTCGACGCGAAACAGGGATCGGGCGTGCCGGTCGCGAGGCTGCTGCCCGGCGCGCACTATGTCCGTGCGTTCAACAGCATCTACTGGGAAACGCTCCGGGACCAAGCGGGGCGGGAGCCGCCGCGCTTGGCGATCCCGCTGGTTGGTGATGATCCGGCGGCGTTGGACATCGCGGCGAAGCTGGTGGCCGATTCGGGATTCGAGGCGCTGGTCGTCGGCCCGCTGGTGCATGCCGGCACGTTCGACGTGGGTGCCCCCGCCTACAACAACCCGCAGACCCGTGAGGAGCTGGAGCGCCTCCTGGGCTTGATACCGCCCGGCTAGGCGGTCGCCGCCCCGAGGATGCGGCCGGGCCGATCCAGGCCGCCGTCCTGCACGAGGACGGCGATGCCCTCCGCTCCGGCCGGCGCGTCCAGTCGGAAACGCGTCGCGCCGCCCACGCTGCCGAGCACGATCAGGCCGCGCGCGATGTTGGTATAGGTGACCGTCGCGTGCGCGTTCTCGCCGCGGCCGATCGCCACCTCGCGGGCGCGCAGGAACGGGACCACGATCAGCACCGCATTGGCCGCCGCCCCCTGCACCGTGGCGACCTTGCCGTCACCCTCGGTCGTAATCGTCACCCGCACCGGCAAGGGCGCGCCGGTCAGCGCGAGAATGCCCGTCCGGTCCGAGCCCACCGCGTGGTCGCGGCCATTGACGACGGCCTGCGGCGTGTAGATTTCGCCGTCGCCGCGCCCTTGGGCATAGGCCCGCTGCCGCCGGGTAAACTCCGGCCTCGCGAACGTGTCCTTCCAGCCCAGGCCGTCCCAGTAGTCGACCGGAAGCGACAGCACGATCAGCGCCGGGTCTCGCGCGAGCTGGCCCAGCAGGCGGTCGGCGGGCGGGCAGGACGAGCAGCCCTGGCTCGTGAACAGTTCCACCACGCCGCGTACCGCGGGCTCGGCCCGCGCGCGGGTCGCGAGCCCCAGGCCGAGCGCGCCGCCAGCCGTCAGCACCCCACGTCGTGTCGTTTGCATGAAATAGTCCCCGCTGCTGCCAGAAATTCGCGCCGGGCGTGCGCAGGTTACCGGCCAATGGTTGCCGCCATCCGCGCGAGCCCGTAAGCCGCCGCGGATGGAACGTTCCTTCGACTGCATCGTGGTCGGACGCGGCATCGTGGGCCTGGCTCATGCCCTTGCCGCCGCGAAGCACGGGCTGCGCGTCGCGGTGATCGACCGCGAGGCGCGGGCCGTGGGCGCGTCCATCCGCAATTTCGGGTTCGTCACGGTGACCGGTCAGAAGGCCGGACTGTCGTGGCGCCGGGCCCGACGTTCGCGCGACGTCTGGGCGGAGGTTTCCGGCCCGGCCGGGATCGCGGTGCATCAGCACGGCCTCCTGATGTGCGCTCGGCGTCCGGAGGCGGTTGCCGTCGCTGAGGATTTCCTCGCCAGCCCGATGGGCGAGGGCTGCCGGCTGCTGCGCCACAACGAATTGCCTGCGGGTTTCGCACCGGGCGTGCTGGCCGCCCTGCATTCGCCCCACGAGTTGCGCGTCGAAAGCCGCGACGCCATCCCGCGCCTCGCCGCCTGGCTGGAGGTGTCGCATGGCGTCACATTCCACCGTGCGGCGGTCACCGGAATCGAGGCCGGGCGCGTCCACACGGCGACCGGCGCGTTCTCGGCGCCGCAAATCGTGGTGTGTCCCGGCACGGATCTGGTGACGCTGTTCCCGGACGAGCCGGCATCGCGTGGCGTGACGCTGTGTAAACTGCACATGCTGCGGGTCGCAGCGCCCGCGACGCCCTTGCCAGCCCCGGTGATGAGCGACCTCGGCATGGTGCGGTATCTCGGCTACGCCGTCTCGCCCCGGCTCGGCGCGCTGCGGGCGCGGCTGGAGGCGGAGCAAGCGGCCTGGCTCGCCGACGGTATCCACCTGATCGCGGTGGCCGGCGGCGACGGGTCGCTCGTGGTGGGCGACAGCCACCACTACGGCGACAGTCCCGACCCGTTCCAGCCGAACGAGGTCGACGAACGCATCCTGGCCGAGCTGTCCGCGGTGCTCGACCTTCCGCGCCCCCGGGTGCTGGAGCGCTGGGTCGGCGTCTATCCCTCCGGGCCGGAGCCCGCCTTCATGGCCGCCCCGCTGCCCGGCGTGCGGCTGGTGCAGGTGACCAGCGGCACCGGGGCCAGCACCGCCTTCGCGCTCGCGGAGGAGACGTTCGCCGACCTGCTTGGCCTGCCGCCTCCCGCGCATGTGCCCGGGCTCGGGGTAAAGGAGCCGACATGACCGACACGATTTCTGCGGTGATCCTGGACTGGGCCGGCACCGTCGTCGACCACGGAAGCCGCGCGCCGATGGGGGCGTTCGTGAAGGCCTTCGCGCAGTTCGGCGTCGAGATCGCGGTGGCCGATGCGCGCGGGCCCATGGGCATGGCCAAGCGCGACCACATCGCCGCGGTCATCCACGCCCCGAAGGTGAGCGCCGCCTGGCGGGCGCGGCACGGCAAGCCGCCGGGCGAGGCGGACATCGACGCGGTGTTCGACGTGTTCGAGCCGATGAACGTGGCCAGCGTGCTCGACCACGCGGCCTTCATTCCCGGCGCGCTCGAGGCGCTGGCGGCGATGAGGGCAGGGGGCGTGCGGGTTGGCAGCACGACCGGCTACACCCGCCCGATCATGGAGAAACTGCTGCCGGTCGCTGCCGCCGGCGGCTACGCGCCGGAGCTGGTGGTGTGTGCGGGCGACCTGCCGGGCGGGCGGCCGAGCCCGCTGATGATGTGGTTCGCTATGGCGCGGATGGGCGTGTGGCCGGCCTGGACGGTGGTCAAAGTCGACGACACGCCGGTCGGCGTCGCCGAGGGCCGCAACGCCGGCACCTGGTCGGTGGGCCTCGCCCTGACGGGCAACATCGCGGGTGTGTCGGCGGAGGAGCTGATGGCGATGAGCGACGGTGACCGCGCGGTGATCCGTGCGCGGGCGACGTCGGAGATGAACGCCGAGGGTGCCGACATGGTCATCGACTCGATCGCCGACCTCCCGCAGGCGGTGGCGACGATCGACGGCTGGCTGGGCATCGGGCGGCGGCCGGGGGCACAAAAAAGCGTCGCGTAGGATGCAAGACGTGCTCTGCGCGGCGTAATACCGATGAATTGGTCAACCCTAGGTGTGACGTGACGTAGCATGATAGGCGTAGCCCGGACGGAACTGGGTGACGACAGTGATCAAGTCGATTTTCGGCTCAGATACGCGACGCTGCATCGACCTCGGGAAGTCTCGATTTTCGGGTCTCAATGAGCGCCTTGCCTTGCGAAGGCCCAACCAACTTAACGCGGCAGTATCGCTTGAGGACCTCGGCAATCTCAACAGCATTGGGCTGCACAAGCTGAAAGGTCCGCTTCGGGCTTTTTGGTCGATAGACATCAATGCCCAGTGGCGGCTCGTCTTTAAGTTTCGAGATGGCGACGCCTACGAAGTGCACATTATGGATCCTCACTGAAAAGAGGCTTAGCGAAATGGCCGCGCGACCAAAGGGCGAGATATTTGAGTTCCCGGCCGGTTTGTTGCTGCCCGCCAGTCATCCGGGCGAGACTTTGGCAGACGAACTGAATGTGCGAGGCATGACGGCGAACGCGCTGGCCCTCAAGTTGCGGGTTCCCGCGAATCGCCTTTCGGGCATTGTGCGCGGCCAACGGGGAATCTCAGCGGAGACCGCCCTGCGGCTCGGACGTTACTTCGGCACGGGCGCGCAGTTCTGGATGAATCTGCAAGCCAACTACGATCTCGCGATGGCTCGCAAAGCCGTGGGCGCGATCATTGATCGAGAGGTTGAGGCGGCGTGAAGGTCAGCCGGTTAGCAAACCGGCTGAGACGGGGTAGACCGTCTCCCACCGCTCCCGCACCAGATCCCGCAGCAGCAGCGCCTCCGCCCAGCGGTCCGTGCTGTCGCGGCCGTCGCGGTCGGTGATCGCATAAGGACGCGGCCCGAACTCACAGCCGAACGCCAACACGTCGTCCGTCCCGGCCCGAGTCCGCCAGCTCCGCATTCCGTACTCCCACCAACCGAGAAACAGATCGACCCACTCCCGGTGATGCGGGAACGAGATCTCGATCTGCACCTGCTCGCGGCTGGCGACGCGCCCGTGCAGCGCCCAGGCGCGATCCAGCACGCGAAAAATCAGCGCGTGGTTCTCGTCCGACACCGGCATGGCGAACTCCCGCCCGACCAGAAAATGCGACAGATCGGCGACCAGCCGCAGATCTGGAAAAGCCTCCAGCAAATCCAGCGTGAACATCAAATCCGTGGTCATGCGGTCGCGATGCGTCTCGATCCACACCGGGATCGGCGACTGCTCGGCCAGACGTCGCCAGCCTTCCAGCAGCGGCACGCAGTCGACCAGGCGTCGCGGCCGCACGTCCGGCTGCAAGCAGAGATGATGCCCTCCCCAGCGCGCCGCGAACTCCAGCGCGGGCTTCAGTTCGTCGACCGTGGTCGGGAAACATTGCCACTCCGCCAGCGCCGCCAGACCTCGTTCCGACGCGCCGCGCGCCACCTCCGCCGCCCATGTCGGATCGATGAACGCGGCGCTGACGCCCTCGAACCCAGCGCCCGCGATCAAATCGAGGTTCTCGCCGACATTCCGCTCCCGACCGTCCGGATCGCGCCGCTCCATCGCCCACATCGACTGCGTGAAGATCAGGCGCTGCGACATCGTCTCACGCCCCCGACGACGACCGCGTCCGCAGTCGCTGCGCATACACGTTGATGATCAGCGCGAGCAGCAAGATCAGCCCGCGGATCAAGATTTTCAGGAAGCTGTCGATCCGCACGTGATCCAGGCCGTTGTTCAGCACGCCCAGCACCATCAGCCCGACCACCGTGTTGCCGATGCCGCCCTGGCCGCCGAACAGCGACGTGCCGCCCACCACCACGGCGGAGATGCTGTCCAGCAGATAGTCGTTGAACTCGTCCTGCTGCGCGCTGCCGAACCGCGCGACACCCAGCATGCCGGCAAGCCCCGCGCAGACCGCCGAGATGACCATGACCGACGCGATGATCGTCTTCGTGTTGACGCCGGAATACTCGGCGGCCAGCCGGTTGCCGCCTGTCATGTACACATAGCGGCCGAATCGCGTGTAGGTCAGCACGACATGCGCGACCAGCAGCACGATGGCCGCGACGATGACGATCCAGGGCACCGGCCCCAGGGACTGGCTCCCAAGCGTGGTGATGAGGCCCGGGACGTTGTAGGCGATCTGCCCGCGCACCAGCATCGCGCAGACGCCAGCCCCGATCTGCAGCATCGCAAGCGTCATGATGAAGCTCGGGATGCCGATGACCGTGACGCCGAACGCCGTGACGCCGCCGAGCAGGAAGCTCGCGACGATCGCCAGCACGATGGCCAGCACGCCGGGCAGCGGCAAGTTGGCGATGTTCACGCTGCTGTCCTGCAACGTGAAGAAGGCGACCGCGATGCCGATCGCGTTGGCGATCGCGGCGACCGACAGATCGATCTCCGCGCACAGGATCACGAAAGTCAGGCCGGTCGCGATGATCGCGGTGACGCTGATCTGCTGCAGGATGTTGGCAAGGTTGCCCCACGTCGCGAAGGATGGACTGGCCGAGCTGAACAGTGCGATCAGCGCGATCAGGGTGACGAACGGCGCGATGTTGCGCAGCTGGTGACGCAGCCAGGTCATACGAACCCCTTCATGCGGCCGCGAGCAGCCGGTCCTTGCTGACGGCCTCGCCGGCGAATTCGTGGGCGACCGCGCCGCGCCGCATCACCAGGATCCGGTCGGCGAGCGACAGCACCGTCTCCGGCTCGGCGGAGACCACGATGATGCCGATTCCCTGGTCGCGCAGCGCCTTGACGATATGCAGCACGTCGTCCTTGGCGCCGACGTCCATCCCGCGCGTCGGCTCGCTCAGCACCAGCACCTTCGGCGGATGCGTGAGCCATTTCGCCAGCGCCACCTTCTGCTGGTTGCCGCCCGACAGCGTGCCCAGCGGCCGATCGACCAGCGGCGGCCGGATCTGCAGCGACTTGACGTGCCGCTCGGCGATCTCTCGTTCGGCCGCCGGTTTCAGCCAGAGTCGGTGGATGCGCTCGAGGATGGCGATGGACACGTTCTTGTAGACCGGCTCGAGCGCGAACAGCATCGCCCGTCGGCTCTCCGGCACGAAGGCGATGCCCGCACGCTTGGCCTGGGTCGTGTTGCGCAGCCTCGCCGGCACGCCGTCCACCGACACCTGCCCGTGGTCGAGTTGCAGCTTGCCGAACAGGGCACGGGCGAGATCGAGCTGGCCCGCCCCGAGGAACCCGTAAATGCCGAGCACCTCGCCGGCTTTGACGGACAATGAGACGTCAGCGAACGCGCCGGCAACCGACAGACCGTCGGCCCGCATCACGACGGGCGCGTCCGGGCGGCTGTGCAGGAAAATATCGCCGGTGTAGCTTTCCTCGAGCTCCTCGTGGCCGGCGCCGATCATGCGGGCAATGATCCAGCCTTTGTCTATTGCCGCGACCGGCGCTGATTCGACCAGGCGGCCATTGCGAAACACCGTGACCGCGTCGCTGATGCGCAGCACGTCGTCGAGGAAATGGCTGATGAAGACGAAGCTTGTGCCCGCCTCGCGCACCCGACGCAGCAGCGCGAACAGCCGCTCCACCTCGGGCGGCGACAAGGCGGAGGTGGGCTCGTCCAGGATGATGATGCGCGCGCCGGACGACAGCACGCGGGCGATCTCCACCATCTGCTGCAATCCCAGCGGCAGCGACCCGATCGCCGCGCGCGGATCGATGTCGATGCCGAGCCGTTCCAGATGGCCACGCGCCTCGCGGATCATCCGGCGGTAGTCCACGAGCCCGATGCGATTGACCGGCTGGGTGCCCAGCGCGACATTTTCCGCCACTGACAATTCCGGAACGATCGACAGTTCCTGATGCACCATGCCGATGCCGGCGGCCAGCGCGTCGCGCGCCGAGCGGAACGACACGATCTCGCCGCCGAGCCGCATTGTTCCGGCATCGGCACCCTGGACGCCCGCGATGATCTTCATCATCGTGGATTTTCCCGCGCCGTTCTCGCCGACCAGGCCGTGCACCTCGCCGGCGCGGAGCGTGAAATCGACATCGGTGAGGGCGGCCACGCCCCCGAAGCTCTTGCGGATACCGCGCAGTTCGAGGAGCTCGTGGCCGCTCAAAAAGTGTCATGCCCGGGATTGACCCGGGCATCTCGTCGCAAATGAGGTGGCAGGGTCGATCCCCGGATCAAGTCCGGGGACGGCCCTAAGGGCAAGACTACGGACGACATCAGATCAGGAAATGCGCCTGCATCCACGCCATGCCGGGGGCATTTGCCTTGGTCACCACCGGCCCGTCCGTCACGATGGACTTCGGAATGCCGGCCCCAGTCTTCTCGCCGCCGACCACAGCGGCCACCCCGGTGACGATCGCCCCGCCATGGATGCGGCTGGACGGATTGCGCACCGTGGCTAGCATCCGCCCGTCGCTCACCGCGGCCAACGCCGGCGGCATCGCGTCCACGCCGCCGATCTTGATGTCGGTGCGGCCATGCGCCTTCATGACGTTGTAGGCGGACAGCGCCATGTCGTCGTTGTGGAAGAACGCGGCGTCGATCTTCGGATACTTGGTCAGCAGCGTCTCCCAGATGCGTGCCACCTTGGTCACGTCCCAATCGCCCGGCTGAGTGTCCACGACCTCGACATTGGGATAATTCTTGATGACCTTCTCGAAGCCGCGCGCGCGGCCCTGGGCGCCGGTATGACCGAGTGCCCCTTGCGTCATCGTGACGATCCCCTTGCCGCCGATCGCCTCCATCAGCGCCTGCGTCACCGCGGCCCCCATGAACTCGTTGTCCGGCGCGAGATAGCTGTGCACGTCGATCGTATCGAGCGGCGCGATCAGCGTGTCCATGTCGATCACCGGCGTGCCGGAGTCGATCATCTTCTTGACCGGCGCGGTCAGCGTGCCGATGCCGAACGCCTGGATCGCCACGAAATCCCATTTCTGGCTGGCCATGTTGTCGATGGCCGCGCGCTGCTTGGTCGCGCTCAGCTCGCCGTCGAACCAGGTCACGTCGACGTTGAACAACTGGCCCCAGTATTCGGCGGCCTGCTTGCCCTGCGCGCACCATGTCGCCTGCAACCCGGCATTGCTGAACGCGGCCTTCAGCGGCTTCTCGGAGCGGCCGGTGGCCTTCGCGGCCTCCTGCGCCATCGCCGGGCTCATGCCGAACGCGCCGAACAGCGCGGCGGCACCCAGCCCCATTCCGGTTGCCAGAAGGTCGCGCCGGTTGGCCGGCGGCAGCATGTCGCGCATGGAAATCCTCCCCGTGTGCTGCCGCCGCGTTGATACGGGCGGCGATTTGTCTGACGTCAGTGTGCGTCACGTGGCACGGACTGGCAACCGTCTCACGGCACGAAGGCTTCGAACGAAGCGCGCAGCGCGTCCGGGTCCAGGCCGTCGGTGACGAGCACCAGATCGGACCGACGCGGCCCGCTCCATCGCCGCAGATGCTCAGGCGGGTGGATCAGGTGCTGTACCGCGTGCAGCACGACCGGGGTCTCGCTCCCGGCCACGTCCAGCACCGCCTTGGCCCGCCACAGCCGGTCACCGTGCCGATGCACCAGCAGGCTGAACCACACCGCGAACGCCGGAAAATCGATCGGCGCCGTCCGGCTGAGCCGCACGGACCCCGTGGCGTGCACGGTCGTTGCGTCGGCAAGCCCGAGCCAGTCGCGTTCGCGCGGCGGGCCGTCCAGCAGAACGGGATCGACCGCGCCGTGGACGGCGCGCACGATCGCCGCCAGCGGATTGACCGCCGATAACCGATACCCGATCGCCGGGTCGTGAGCGAGATCGGTCTTGGTCAGCAGCAAGACGTCCGCCACCGACGCCTGCTTGCGCAGCACGGCATGGCGCGCGAGGCCGGCCGCCGCATGCACGGCGTCGATTGTCGCCAGCACTCTGCCGGGTCGCAGTGCGCGGCGCAGCACGAGGTCGGACAGGATCGTGGCGATCACCGGCGTCGGGTCGGCCAGCCCGGTCGTCTCGATGACCACGCGATCGAACGCCATGCCGCCGGACAGCAAGCGGCGCAGGGCGGCGGAAAAATCCCCGCGGATGGTGCAGCAGATACAGCCGCTCTCGAGCAGCACCGGCTCGCCCTCGATCAGGCCGAGAAGCTGGTGATCGAGTCCGACCTCGCCGATCTCGTTGATCAGCACGGCAGTGCCCGCGAGCGTGGGGTCGCGGAGAAGATGGCGCAGCACGGTCGTCTTGCCGCTGCCGAGGAAGCCGGTCAGCACATGGACCGGCGTCCTCGGATCAGCGGTCAAGACGTGCAATCAGGGCCGGGTCGAGCGGGTCGATGTTCTGTGCCGCGAGTTTGTCGGCGGCAGCCCAGAGGTCGAGCAATCCGTTGACCGGGATGCAGGCTCCGGTGCGGCCGCGCAGGAGGAAGGCGCTGCCCTGCCAGTCCTCGAGGGTCATGCCGACGGTGCGCAGCACGCGGCTGGCTGCGGCCGCTCGGGCGCGTCGCGCGCCACGGCGATCATGGGCGGCGACGGATTGCGAGTCGGGGGCGACGCCATCGGTCCAATCGGTCGCGCCGAGGCTGCCGCACAAGGCGCACATTATCCAGCGTTCGCCTCAAAAGGCGCCACCTTAACTCACTTTCTCGGCGACCTTCGCGCGAAATCATCGGCGATCGCATCGAACGTGGTGAAGCGCACGCCGGGATGGGCGATCATGTGGGCATACAGCCGCTCCAGCATCAGCAACACCTGCGGCCGGCCGGCGACGTCCGGATGGATGGTGATCGGAAACACCGCGTAGTCCATTTCGCGATAGACCCAGTCGAACTGGTCGCGCCACAGCTGCTCGATGTCGCGCGGGTTGACGAAGCCATGGCTGTTCGGCGCCTTTTTGATGAACATCATCGGCGGCAGGTCGTCGACGTACCAACTCGCCGGGATCTCGATCAGGTCGGTCTCGGTGCCGCGTATGAGCGGCTTCATCCAGGTCTCCGGCGCTTGGGCGTAATTGATCTTGGTCCAGCTGTCGCCGACCCGCACATAGTAAGGCTCGTAGTCGCGGTGCATCAGGCTGTGGTCGTATTTGATGCCCTTCTTCAGCAGCAACTCGTTGCTGACCTGCGAGAATTCCCACCATGGCGCGACATATCCGGTGGGCCGCCTGCCAGAAAGTTTCGTGACCAGCTCGATGCACTTGTCGAGCACGGCCTCCTCCTGATCGGGCGTCATCTCGATCGGATTCTCGTGGCTGTAGCCGTGGATGCCGATCTCGTGGCCGGCCGCCGCGACGGCGGCCATCTGCTCGGGGAACGTCTCGATCGAATGGCCGGGAATGAACCAGGTCGTCTTGATGCCGAACCGCTCGAACAGCTTCAGCAGGCGCGGCGAGCCGACCTCGCCCGCGAACAAACCGCGAGAGATGTCGTCGGGGCTGTCCTCGCCGCCATAGCTGCCGAGCCACCCGGCCACCGCGTCCACATCGACGCCGAACGCGCAGAAGATTTCCTTGGGCATGCGGGCCTCCATTGTCGGCCGAGCTTATGGGGTGCGGTCGCGCGTGGTCCAGCGGCGGCCGGCGACGCATGGCTTGCGCGACCCCGTCGGGGGCCTAACTTCTGTGTCATGGAGAAGGCGGCCAATCGTCCTGTCGCCGTGGTCACCGGCGCCAGCAGCGGCATCGGGCAGTGGACCGCGCTCGGTCTGGCCCGCGCGGGATTTCGCGTGATCTGCGTCGGACGCTCGCCGCAGCGGCTGCGCGCCACGGCGGGGTGGATCGGTGAGCGAACAAGCGCTGCGCCGCCGGAGACGGAAATCGCCGATTTCGCCTCGCTTGCGGCCGTGCGCGATCTTGCGCGGCGGCTGGTCGATCGCCACCCGCGCCTCGACTTGCTGGTCAACAACGCGGGCGGCATTTGGACGCGCCGCGAAAACTCGACGGACGGGTATGAGATGACCTTCGCGGTCAACCATCTGGCACCCTTCCTGCTAACCCGCGTGCTGCTGCCGACGCTGCGCGAGGCGGCTGGCTCGCGCGTCGTGACCGTTGCTTCGGCCGCCCATCTGCGAGGGACGATGGCGTTCTCCGACCTCATGGCGACCCGCCACTATTCGCCGATGCGTGCCTATGCGCAGTCCAAACTTGCAAACGTGATGTTCACCGCGGAACTCGCCCGGCGGCTTGTTGGGTCCGGAGTGGTGGCGAATTGCGTCCATCCGGGCGTGGTCGCCACGCGGTTCGGCGCGAAGGGCGGGCTTCTCGGCGTCGGATGGCGGCTGCTCAGTCCCTTCTTGATGACCGAGGAACATGGGGCTCAGGAATCGCTGCGCACCGCGCTCGCGGCGGAGCGGGCGGCGGTCTCCGGGCTCTATTTCGCCAAGGGCCGGGTGGCCGGAACCCATGCGGCGGCGCGCGATCCAGCCGCCACCGCCCGGCTGTGGCGGGAGAGCGAGGCGCTGGTCGACGCAGCGCTGACCGAGCCCGCTCTGGCCTGACTCGAGGATATGCTTTGCCAAAAGCTTAAGATTTGAATTGCTAAGCGATGCGGCTTGTATCATATGTCGCGGTGTGACCGCGCCCCCACCCTCCGCCGCGCCTGGCTCCGACCTCGCGGCACGATTCGCCCTCATCATCGAGGACCTTATTCAGGTGGTGAGCGCCGACGCGGCGAGGCGATGGACACTGGCACCGCTCCTGCTCTGGGTGCTCCGGCCCTACCTCCGCCGCGTGGTGAAACAGTTCGAGGCTGTTGTGGCCCAAGGCCTACGGTCCGGCCCTGGTCCGTCCCACGCGCCAGAACGCGCGCAGTTCGATCCGCCGGCCGCCGCCCCGATACGCCCTCTCGCGCCGACCCGGCCGGAAAATGGCAGAGTTCCCATCCGGTCCGGACCCATCCCTGACGTCGGTCCACAACCGGGCGACGTCATCGCATCGGAACCGCAAGCGTCGGCCGGTCGACCACCGGGCGTACCCTGGCCGCACGCACCGGCCCCGACGATCCAACAGAGCGATCTGGACGCTCCACGGGGATGGCCACCTCGTCGAACGAGGCGGCCGGCCGATCGCGAACCCCCGCATGGCTGTCTGACCAACCCGTCTGAAATTCGGCAGCGACGCCACGCCACTTTACCGCATCCTATTTGTTTCGATATCGGAACGTATTGCGACAACTCATTGGGGTTTATCGGCCGGCTCCGGGTCGGCCAGTCCCTTTGTCAGCGATGCTCGTCGCCGAACAGGAGGCGGGTCTTGAGGCGCGGCGTGGCCCAGTCGAGGAACGCGCGCAGTTTTATCGGCACCGGCTTGCGCGGCGAATAGACGACGTGAACTGGCAAGGGCTCCGGCTCGAAGGCCTCGAGGACCAGCTCGAGCGTTCCGGCGCGCTTCGCCGCGTCCATTTTGTAGGACATGACCCGCGTCAATCCGGCGCCGGCCACCGCCGCGATGACGGCAGCCTCCGACGTGTTCACGCACAGCCGGGACTGGATCGGGATGACGCAGTCGCGCTTGCCCTTACGGAATCTCCAGGCATTCGCGGAAGCCACCGGATTGATGGCAATGCAGTCGTGATCGCGAAGCTGATCGAGCGTCTGCGGCCGCCCTTTGGCTTCGAGATAGGCGGGACTTGCGCATACCACGACCCTGATCGCGCCGATCCGCGTCGCAATCATGCTGCTCTCGGGCAGGCTGCCGATCCGGATCGCGACGTCGATGCCTTCGTCGACCGTATCGATCACCCGATCGGTGAGAAGCAGCCGCAGGGCGATGTCGGGGAAAGCGTCGAGGAACTCGACGGCCAATGGAAGCAGGTGGGTATGCCCGAGACCCCATGGCGTCGTGACGGCGAGACCACCCTTGGGACTTCGATATTCGCCGGAGACCTGACGTTCGGCATCGTCGACCTGTTCCATGATCCGCCGGCAGGCGTCGACGTAATCCCGGCCGGCATCGGTCAGCGTCATCCGCCGTGACGATCTCTGAAACAACTCGGCGTTCAGCCGAGCTTCGAGGTCCGCGACCTTGCGGCTGACCGTCGCCACGGGCGTTCCCAGTCGGCGGGATGCGGCGGAAAAGCTTCCGGTTTCGGTGACCGCGACGATCACCGACATCGCCTCCAGGCGGTCCATGCCCCAGCTTTCCGAACAGTGGGAAGGTGCTTCTCGGTCATAGACAAGGCCTGGCGGCGCGGCAATCCGCTAGGTCTTGCGGCGCTGATTGCCCCAACACCGGACCGCCCGCCGGGGCGCGGCGCGGCGGGTGACGCGGCGGCGGACGGCACGAAGGAGCGACGACATGCCCAGCAGGACACGCACCCTGGCGGCCGCCATCACGCTGCTCGCCGGCCTCGCCGCGGCCGGCCTTGGGCGAGCACATGCGCAGGCCCCGGCCAGCGGCGCGTCGATCGTGACACACTACAGGACGGCAACGATCGACGGGACGGAGATGTTCTACCGTGAGGCAGGTCCCGCGGACGCCCCGGTCGTTCTCCTGCTCCACGGATTTCCAACCTCGTCGCACATGTTTCGAAACCTTATCCCCGTGCTGGCCGACCGCTACCGGGTGATCGCGCCGGATTACCCGGGCTTCGGACAGAGCGCGGCACCCGACCATACGCGGTTCGCCTACACCTTCGCGCACTACGCCGCACTGGTGGATGGCCTGCTGCGCAAGCTCGGTGCCACCCGTTACGCCATGTACGTCATGGATTACGGCGCGCCCGTCGGATATCGCTTGGCGCTTCTCCACCCGGACCGCGTCTCCGCGCTGATCGTGCAGAACGGAAACGCCTATGTGGAGGGCCTCGAAGCGTTCTGGGACCCGATCAAGGCATATTGGGCGGATGGATCGGACGTCCGCCGTCAGGCGCTCGACGTCCTGGTGGCCCCGGAGACGACCAAGTTTCAATACACCGACGGCGTCAGCGACGTGTCGCGGATCAGTCCCGATAACTGGGTGCATGACCAGGCACTGCTCGACCGGTCCGGCAATCGTGAAATCCAACTCGATCTCTTCCACGACTACGGCACGAACGTGCCGCTGTATCCGCAATTCCAGGCGTTCTTTCGCGAGCATCAGCCGCCGACGCTCATCGTATGGGGCAAGAACGACAAGATCTTTCCGGCTGCCGGGGCGGGCCCGTACCTGCGCGATCTCCCGCACGCCGAGTTGCATCTGCTGGACACCGGCCACTTCGCTCTCGAGGACAAGCTCGACGTCATGGCGCCGATGATCCACGACTTCCTAGACCGAACGATTGGCCGGCCGTGACGTCGCGGCGCCGCCGGTCGTCCGAGCGGCGATGGAGATGGGACGATGACCACGGTCAGAACCACGGACGGCGCCGAGATTTTCTACAAGGACTGGGGCAGGGGTCGGCCGATCCTGTTCAGCCATGGCCGGCCGCTCTCGGCCGATGACTGGGACGCGCAGATGCTGTTCTTCCTCGGCAAGGGCTATCGCGTCATCGCGCATGACCGACGCGGCCATGGCCGTTCGACGCAGATCGGCGAGGGCCATGACATGGACCACTACGCCGACGACTTTGCAGCGGTGACGTCGCATCGCGGGAAAAGGTCGCCGCGCTCAAACGGCAGGGCCGTTCGCGTGACGAAGCGGTGGCGGCCAAACCGACGGCCGGGTTCGATGCCACGTTCGGCAATTTCGTCATCGACCCAGGCTTCTTCACGAGACTGGTCTACGAAGGCGTCTAAGGGAGGGTCGCTGCAATGGTGTCACTGCGATGAGCGGCGTGATTGCCGCCCTCGGCGAGACGCCCCTGTTCCGGCCCGGCGATCGGGTTCGGGTCGCGTTACGCTTCCCGCTCGGGCACTACCGCGTGCCGCTTTATCTTCGTGGCAAGACTGGGGTCGTGGAACGGCTCGTCCAGCCGGCGGTCGATAACGAGGAGGAAGGCTTCGGCCGAAACGCCGGCATGCGGCGACACTACTACCGGATCGCCGTTCCGATGGCCGAGATCTGGCGCGAGTACGCCGGCGCTGGGCTGGACCAGCTCTACATCGAGGTATTCGAGACCTGGTTGGAGGCCGCAGGCCATGAGTGATCATCACCACGACGACCACCCGCACGCCGAGATCGGCGAGATCGCGCGACCCGGATATTTCGATATGCTTGAAACGGCCCTGGAGGAGCTGCTGCTCGAACGGCGGCTCATCGAACCCGGCGAGATCACCCGTCAGATCGACGTCCTGGATTCGCGGACGCCCGCTCTGGGCGCGAAGGTCGTGGCACGCGCATGGACCGACCCCGCGTTCCGCGCGCGCCTGCTCGCGGATGGGCGCGGCGCGTGCGAGGAGTTCGGCATCACCTTCTATGACGACACGGGTCTCGTCGTGCTCGAGAACACCGCGACCGTCCACAACCTGGTGGTCTGCACGCTCTGCTCCTGCTACCCCCGCCCGGTCCTCGGTCTGCCGCCGGACTGGTACAAGCTGAAACCCTATCGGGCGCGCGCCGTCGCCGCACCGCGTGCACTGCTCGCCGAGTTCGGCACGGTCGTCCCCGACGACGTGCAAATTCGCGTCACGGACTCGACGTCGGCGCTTCGCTTTCTCGTGTTGCCGCTCCGTCCGGAAGGGACTGACGACCACACCGAGGCGGAACTGGCGGCGCTCGTCACTCGCGATGCGATGATCGGTGTTACCCGGGTCCGTGCCGGCGGACAGGGTCCTGCGGTGTGAACACGATCGAGGACTTCATGCACCGTCTGCCGAACGACGTGGGTGGGCAGCCGTCGGCGTCGTTCGAGCGCGTCGAGCATGAGCTGGCACCTTGGGAGAAACGCTGCCACGCCCTGGCCGACGTTCTCGACTTCCACAAGATCATCAACACGGAAGAAAAGCGCCGCGGGGTCGAAGCGCTCGGCACCGAGATGATCGGCAGGCTCGGCTACTATGAACGATGGCTCGCCGCCTTCTCGGTGATCCTTTTTCAGAAAGGCGTCCTCACCCCGACCGAACTCGCGCGCAGGATGCGAGAGATCGAGGATCGTTGGCCGGCTTCCTCGGAAGGTTCCGACCCCGCGCCGTCATAGGCGAGGTGTCAGGCTGGCGACGATCCCGTCAATTCCAGAAGCGCCGCGACCACCGCTTCCGGTGCCTCCTGCGGGATGTTGTGGCCGACGTGCGGCAAGACCCGCCGTTCGTAGAGTCCGGAGAATTGCGCCGCATCCTCGTCGGTCGCGGGCGGCGGACCGACACCGTCGACGGCGCCACAGAGGGACATGGTCGGAACGCCGATGCCCGGTTGCGCGTCGAGCGCGCGCTCGATCGCGTCATAGGCGGGGTCACCGGAAGAATAGCCGTAGCGATGGCGGTATGAGTGGATCACCACGTCCACAAAATCGGGGTTGTCGAACGACGCCGCGCTGGCGGCATGCGTCGCCTCGTCGAACGGCCATTCCGGCGACCACAAGCGCCAGAGCAGCCGCGACAGCGCCGCGCGGTTTGCCGCCAGCCCGTCGCGGCCACGCCGCGTGTGGAAGTAATACTGATACCAAAACCGGTGCTCGGTCTCGGGATCCGCGGGGATCGCGTAGGCGGCGTGGTCGAAGATGTTGTAGCCGTCGCCGGTGACCAGGCAGCGCACCCGCTCGGGCCACAGCGCAGCCGCGATGCAGGCGGCCCGGCCGCCCCAGTCGAACCCCATCAGGCCGGCTCGCTCGATCTTCAGCGCGTCGAGCAATTCCAGCAGGTCCACCGCCAGAGCGCCTTGCTGACCGGAACGCATCGTCGCCGCCGAACGGAACCGCGTCGGGCCGTATCCGCGCAGGAACGGCACGATGACCCGAAAGCCGCGCGTTGCGAGCGGAGGAGCCACGTCGTCGAAGCACCGCGGGTCGTACGGAAATCCGTGCAGCAAGACGATCGGCGCGCCGTCGGAGGGACCGTGAGCCTCGTAGGCAATCTCCAGCGTAAGGGTGGAGACGCTGGCGATCATCCCACCTGCACGCCGTATTCGAGCGAGGATTCGAGAAGCCATTTCGAAAAGCTGCCAGCGAACCCGCGGGGGACGGTGATGACGAACGCGTCCTCGTCCTCCCGCCACAGCAGGGCCGGAATATGGGCCGCTGGCGTTGCCGCCGTGTCGCCGATGGCGAAGGCGCGCGGATAGAGGTCGATCGAGATGCCCTTGGCCAGGGCGTCGCGCACGCACGGCCCTTCCGCACGCAGCATCACCCGGCCGTCGCTCTGGTCGGCGACGGATCCGGTGGTTCCCGCTCGCTCGCGCAATTCGTCGATCATGTGGTGGGCGGAGAACACCAGCCACCGGCCCGGTCCGGTCCAGACGATCTTGTGGCCATCGACCGTCACGCAGCGCGGGGTGGCGGGCAACGCCCAGCCCAACGCGGCCGCGAGGGCGGGCGTCCCGGCGTTTCGCGCGGCGAGGCTCGCGGCGCCCACGATCATCCGCTCCGACACGCGCACGCCGGGCTGACCGTCCGCGCGCCCATGGCGGCCAGGCCGCAGGACGCGGTCCAGCGGCGAGGCCGCCACCAGCGCCTCAGCCACGCAGCCGCACTCCCTCGGGATCGACGAACACCGGCGAGACGACCGTCGCCAGGGCATCGCCGCCACGTAATGGGTCGAGCACGCGGACGACCTCGCCGGCACGGGCAGGGCCGTTGGCGAGCAGGCCGAGCGCGATCCAGTGGCCAAGCGCGGGCGAGAAGGCGGCAGAGGTGACGTGGCCCTGGTCATGGGCCGCCTCGTACGCCGCGTCGCGCGGCAGCAGATGCGCGCCGGCCTGGAGCCTTTGCGTCCGGTCGACCGGCACGAGACCGACCAGCGTCGGGCGGCCCGGATCGGTCAGCGCCGGGCGGGCGGCCAGCGCGCGGCCGATGAAATCCTTCTTGGTGGACAGCATCTTGCCGAACCGCAGATCGTGCGCCGAGGTCTGGCCGTTCAGCTCGCCGCCGGCCGGATGGCCTTTCTCGATGCGCAGAATGGTCAGAGCCTCGAGCCCGTATGGCGTGATCCCGTGCGCCTCGCCCGCTTGCATGAGACGTCGCGCCAGGGCGTCGCCGAAACGCGCCGGGACCGCGAGTTCATAGGCGAGCTCACCGGAGAAGCTGATCCGGAACAGCCGCGCGCGCGTCCCGCCGCACACCGTCAGCTCGGCGCAGGCCATGTATGGGAAAGCGGCGTTGGCGATGTCGAACGGTGGATCGATAAGTTGGGCGAGGACGTCGCGCGAGCGCGGCCCGGCCACCGCGATCTGCGCCCATTGCTCGGTGACCGAGACGATCTGCGCGTCGAGACGCGGGAACAACATCGCCCGCGCGAGTTCCATATGCTGGAACACCCGCATCGCATTGGCGGTCGTCGTCGTCATGACGAAGTGCTCGGGACCAAGGCGCGCGCTGGTCCCGTCGTCGAAGACGATCCCGTCCTCACGCAGCATGAGGCCGTAGCGCACCCGGCCGACCGCGAGGTTGCTCCAGGCGTTCGTATACAGCCGCTCCAGAAAGATCGCGGCGTCTGACCCTTGCACGTCGATCTTCCCAAGCGTCGTGACGTCGCAGATCCCGACGGCCTCGCGCACGGCCACCGCCTCGCGCTTGGCTGCGGCCAGCCAATCCTCGCCGGCGCGCGGGTAATGGCTGGCGCGCATCCACAATCCCGTCTCGACGAACACCGCGCCCTGCTCGCCGGCCCAGTCGTGCGTCGGGGGCAGGCGAGTGGGCATGAAGTCCCGGCCGCGTGCGTGGCCGGCGAGGGCACCGATCGAGACCGGCGTGAACGGCGGCCGACTGGTTGTCGTGCCGGTCGCCGGGATGGTTCGCGCGGTGATTTCGGCCATCAGCGCGAGGCCGGTGACGTTGGACGTCTTGCCCTGATCGGTCGCCATCCCGAGTGTGGTGTAACGCTTCAGGTGCTCGACCGCTCGAAACCCCTCCCGCTCGGCGAGTTCGATGTCGTGGTCGGTGACGTCGTTTTGTGCATCGACGAATGACTTTCCGCGCGCGCCGCCCACCCGCCAGAGTGGGGTGATGGCGACCGCTTCGTCCGCGACGGCGGGTCCGTTCGGCAGTCTCGCCGGGAAACCGCAGGCCTCGGCCGCGAAAGCGCCCTCGCGCGCACCGGACGAAAAATCGTCGGCGAGTGAGAACGCGCCGCCCGCCGCTCCCGCAACGGCCATGCCGGCGGGCAGTGCGCCCGGAACGAAGGCGGCGATCGTCTCGTCCCAGACCGGCCGCCCGCCGAGATGCGTGGTCAGGTGGACGGTCGGATTCCAGCCGCCCGATGCCGCGACCAGATCGCACTCGAGTTTTTCAACCCGCCCGTCGCCGCACGCGACCTCGACCGCTTGCACCCCATGCCCGCCGAGCGCGTCGCGCACGACGCTGCCGCTCAGCAGGCGCGCGCCGCTGCGTTCGGCCGCCGCGCGGAGGGCCGCCGACGGCGCTGGTCGGGGGTCGACAAGGGCCGCGACGGACACGCCGGCCTCCGCGAGATCGATCGCGGTCGCGGCCGCGTCGTCGTTGTTGGCGAACACCACGGCGCGGCGCCCGGGTGCCGCGGCGAACCGGTTCAGATAGGCGCGCACCGCGCCGGCCTGCATCACGCCCGGCCGGTCGTTGTTGCCGAACACGATCGGCCGCTCGATCGCCCCCGCCGCGAGCACGCACCGCTTTGCGACGATATGCCATACGCGCTGTCGCGGCAGATGCGAAGGCGGCTCGGGCAGGTGGTCGGCGACCCGCTCCACCGCGCCGTACATCCCGCCGTCGTACGCCCCGAACACTGTCGTTCGCGTCAGAATCCTCACGTCCGCCAGGCTTTCGAGTTCGTCGGCGACGTGGGCGAGCCAGCTCGCCGCCGGTTCGCCGTCGATCGCTCTACGATCCGCGAGCAGGCGTCCGCCCAGACGAAAATCCTCGTCGGCAAGCACCACGCGCGCGCCCGCGCGGCCGGCGACCAGGGCGGCCATCAATCCCGCAGCCCCTCCACCCACCACGAGCACGTCGCAGTGCATCGTCGCCCGCTCGTAGTGATCGGGATCGGGCAGCCCCGCGGCGCGGCCGAGGCCGGCGGCACGGCGGATCAGCGGCTCGTACACAAGCTCCCAAAACGACTTCGGCCACATGAAGGTCTTGTAGTAGAACCCGGCTGCCAGAAACGGCGCGGCCCACTGGTTCACACTCAGCAGGTCGAAGCGCAGCGACGGAAACCGGTTCTGGCTCGCCGCCTCCAGCCCGTCGAACAATTCCGCGACGGTCGCCCGTGTGTTCGGCTCCCGCCTCGCGCCGGAGCGCAGCTCCACCAGAGCGTTGGGTTCCTCCGCGCCGGCGGAAACCAGGCCGCGCGGGCGGTGGTATTTGAAGCTCCGGCCGACCAGGCGCACACCGTTGGCGACCAGCGCCGAGGCGAGCGTGTCGCCCGGATGCCCGGTGAACTCCCGCCCGTCGAACCGGAACCGAAGTGTCGTGGCGCGGTCGATCAGTCCGCCGCTGGCCAGACGCGTCATGCCTTCTCCATCGACGCGCGGGCGTCCTCGGCGGCGAAGACCTCGTGGGTTCGCACGTCGCGGGTGACGATGATCCAGGCTTGGCAGCCGCCGACATGGAACCAGAGTTCGCTATGACGGCCGAACGGATTTTCGCGCACGTAGACATATCGGGTCCATGCTTCGACGGGCGCGTCGCTCGCGGGACGGCGGACCGTCGCGTCGCCGAGATATGAAAATTCCTCGTGGCCGCGAGGACCGCAATGCGGGCAGGGGATCAGCATCAATGCAGATTCGGCTGCGGGCCATTGCCCAGTTCGTCGATCATCATCCCCCGCGCGAACCGATCCAGCCGCAGCGCCCGCGCCACCGTATGGGACTCGCCCGTCGCGATCAGATGCGCGAAGCAATCACCCGAGGCCGGGGTCGCCTTGAACCCGCCATAGCACCAGCCGCAGTTCAGATAGAGGTTCGCGATCTCGGTGCGGTCGATGATCGGGCTGCCATCCATGGACATATCCATCACGCCGCCCCAGTGCCGCAACAGCCGCAGCCGTCCAAGGCCGGGCATCAAGGTCAACGCGGCCTCCATCACGTGCTCGATGGTCGGCAGGTTGCCGCGCTGGGCATAGGAGTTGTAGCCGTCGAGATTGGCACCGAACACCAGCCCGCCCTTGTCCGACTGACTGATGTAGATATGGCCGGCAACCGCCGTCACCACCTGATGGATCAGCGGCTTCAGCCCTTCCGACACGAAAGCCTGAAGCACATGGCTCTCGATCGGCAACTCCAGCCCCGCCATCGCCGCCACGCGCGACGTGTTGCCGGCACACGACAGACCGACGCGGCCCGCGCCGATGAAGCCGCGCGTCGTCTCCACACCGAGGACGCGCCCGCCCTCGATACGGATGCCGGTGCATTCGGTATTCTGCAGGATGTCGACGCCGCGACTGTCCGCGGCCCGCGCATAGCCCCAGGCCACCGCGTCGTGGCGCACGCTGCCGCCGCGCGGCTGCAACAGGCCGCCCATGATCGGGAAGCGATGGTTGTCGACGTCTGCCCACGGCAGCAGTCTCCGCACGTCCTCGCGGCTCAACAGTTCGGCGTCGACGCCGTGCAGCCGCATCGCATTGCCGCGCCGCACCGCCGCGTCGCGCTCGCCGTCATTGTGGAACAGGTTGATGACGCCGCGCTGGCTGACCATCGCGTTGTAGTTGATGTCCTGCTCCAGCCCTTCCCACAGTTTCAGCGAATGCTCGTAGAACGGGATGTTGCCTGGCAGCAGGTAGTTGCTGCGCACGATCGTCGTGTTGCGGCCGACATTGCCGGAGCCGATGTAGCCTTTCTCAACCACGGCGACGTTGGTGATGCCGTGCCGGCTGGCGAGGTAGTGGGCGGTGGCAAGCCCGTGCCCGCCGCCGCCGACGATGACGACGTCGTAATGGGCTTTCGGTTCCGGCTCGCGCCACATCTTGCCCCAGCCGGCGTTGCTGCGCAGCCCGTGGCGAAGGATCGAGAAGACGGAGAAGTGACTCACGCCTCCTCCAGTGCGGCGGCGGCAAGATCGCGCACCAATTCCGGCAGCACGCCGAACGCGTAGGGCTGATGCACCCGTTCGAGCCAGTGATGGTAGTCCCGGCCCCACGGCCCGACATTCAGCATCGGAATGCCCGGCGTCGCCGGCCGGTCCAAATCCCAGCGGATGCTGCTGCCCCAGATCGGCGTGTTTTCCGCCGTGCGTCGCAGATCGTCCGCGTCGACCTGGCCGAGAAAGCTCATATCGACGATGACTTCGAGATGGCGCACTGGCATGATCGAGACGCCATGGCGCGCCGACGCCTGTGCCGCCACCCGCCGCACTTTCGCCTCCATGGCGTGCGACCGCGGCGTGTCGGGCATGTTCACTGCCGGGTACGGCATCGACGCGAATCCCAGCACCACCGCCGGACCTTCGAGGCCGGATGCGTCCCAGGTCAGTTCGGTCAACACGCGGCAGCGCGACGGAAGATCGAGATCGGGCCTTGCCATCAGTTCCACGGCGGCGGTCGCAAAACGCTGCACGAAACCTGGGTCGCGACTTGCGGACCGAGCGCGCAATTCCGCGAACGGGATCACCGGCACGTCGTCCCAGCCGGCACCCAGCGTCGGCCCCGCCTCCAGCCGTGCCGCCCGCTCCTCGAGCCGGGTTCGTGCCCGCTGCGTCGCCTCGCGCGCGAGTTCGGTGGCGATGCGCAGGACGTCGGCGGCAGTGCGGCGTTGCGTCAATACGTTCCAGGTGATCCAGGCCCGGCTTGGCGTCGTCACATTATAGACGGTCTTGAGGTCGCGGCTGCTGAGAGCCGTCGGTGGCGACGCAAGCTCACCGGCAGATTCCTCGCCAAGCTCCGGTGCGTATTCGAGCGCGCAGACCAGTTCGGCTCCCAGATACGCCGCGTTGACACCGTTCAGTGGATAGCAGGCGTGCGCGTCGCGGCCGACCACGAACGCCGACAGCAGCAGCTTGCCGATGCATCCCAGCGCCACGACGCGTCCTTCGCCGCCATCGCCGTTGTCGATCAGCGCGTCGAGGTTGAGCCCCAACACGGGATGCAGCCCGAGCTGCGCGAACACGTCGGGAAGCGCATCGGCGGCCGCCCGCATACCAGCCGAGCGATCTTCTTCGTCGGGAGTGGCGATCAGCAGCAGATTGCCCTGGCGGTTCGGATCGGCCGCGAACGCCTCCAGCACCGCGATCCCGGCGGCGAGGCCCGATTTCATGTCGAGCAGCCCGCGACCCGGAAGAAAATCGCCGGAGGCCAGATCGGCCTGCGCGAGCTTGTGACCGCCCGTGGTGGCCAGCCGGGCAAGCAGCGCCTCCCGCAAGGCCTCGGGGTGCGTCGAAAGACCGGCAAGATCGGTATAATCGTCTACCGGGACCGTATCGAAATGGCCCGACAGAGTCACCACGGCGTCGCCTTGTCCGCGCACGAGCGCCATGACGTTGGCCCGGCCATGCGGGTCACCGGGTATCGGCAGCACGTCGCAATGCTCGGGATTATCCCGAAAGTACGGATGCGCGCGCAGCAGTTCCGCCAGACGGTGCGGGAACGCGGCCTCGCCGGGCGTCCCCGTGACGCTCGGCCAGCCGGTCATCGCGACGGCAACGTCACGCGCGCGCCGTCCGAGCGCGGAGAGGCTTGGAGTTGGGGTGTCCATCGACCGTCACCCTAGCCGCTCGGTCGTGTGGCGAAAAGCGCTTGAGCCGAACGAAAGCAGCGCGGCCGACGGCCGTATCTGATTCTAGGATGCCGGAGTGCCGAGGCTCGCTGCGCCCGATGCCCCTGCGCTGCGGACCAACTGAATCCCGTTGGTTGCCTCTCGCGATCGGCTGGCTGATCCTATGGCATGACCACTGGGCACGATTTCGTCTTCGTCAACGTCAACGCCGCTACTATGGGCGGCCAAAGCTACGGCCTGATTGAGGACGCGGCGGTCGCGATCACCGACGGTGTCCTATCCTATGTCGGCCCGCGCGCGGCGCTGCCGGGGGCCGCGCGGGTCATTCACGACGGCCGGGGCGGGGTCCTGACCCCCGGCCTGATCGACTGCCACACTCATCTCGTCCATGGCGGCAGTCGCGCCCGCGAGTTCGAGCAACGGCTCCTCGGCGCGACTTACGAGGAGATCGCCCGCGCCGGCGGCGGTATCCTGTCGACCGTGCGGGCGACCCGCGCGCTCAGCCAGGACGAGCTGGTCGCGGCGGCGCTGCCGCGTCTGGGCGCGCTGTTGGCCGAGGGTGTCACGACCATCGAAATCAAATCGGGCTACGGGCTGACCCCCGAGACCGAACTCCGCCTGCTCGGCGCCGCCCGACAACTCGCGACGATACGCCCGCTCGACGTTCGTACGACACTGCTCGCCGCGCACGCCGTCCCACCGGAACACTCGGCTGACGACTACATCCGTCTCGTCTGCGAGGAGATGATCCCCGCCGCCGCTGCGGCGCGCCTGGCCGATGCCGTCGATGCGTTCTGCGAGGGCATCGCCTTTTCACCGGCCCAGGTCGAGCGTGTCTTCGAGGCCGCGCGGGCGCACGGATTGCCTGTGAAGCTGCACGCAGAGCAATTGTCCAACCTCGGCGGAGCGGCGCTGGCCGCGCGGCACGGCGCATTGTCGGCCGATCATCTCGAATACCTCGACCAGGCGGGAGTGGACGCCATGGCGAAGGCCGGTACGGTCGCGGTGGTGCTGCCAGGCGCCTACTACTATTTGCGGGAGACTCAGGCGCCGCCCGTGGCCGCGTTGCGCGATGCCGGCGTGCCGATCGCCATCGCCACGGACTGCAACCCCGGCTCGTCGCCGCTCGCCTCGATCCTGCTCGTGCTCAACATGGCCTGCACCCTGTTCCGCCTCACGCCCGAGGAGGCGCTTGCCGGCGTGACCCGCCACGCGGCGCGGGCGCTCGGTCTGGCCGATCGCGGCGTGCTGGCGGCCGGAAAGCGTGCCGATCTGGTGCTGTGGCGGATCGACCACCCGGCCGAGCTCGCGTATGCGATCGGCCTGAATCGGGCCGAACTCGTCATGCAAGGCGGCCGTGTCACGAAAGGTGCGACATGACCGACCGCCTCGACAATCAGCGCGTGATCCGCGCCCCCCGCGGCACCGAACGCAGCTGCCGCAGTTGGACCACCGAGGCGGCGCTGCGGATGCTGATGAACAACCTCGATCCCGACGTGGCGGAGCGGCCGCAGGAGCTGGTCGTCTATGGCGGGATCGGCCGCGCGGCGCGCGACTGGCCGGCATTCGACCGCATCTGCGCCGCGCTGCGTAACCTGGGCGAGGACGAGACGCTCCTGGTGCAGTCCGGCAAGCCCGTCGGCGTGTTCCGCACCCATGCCGACGCGCCGCGCGTGCTGATCGCCAACAGCAACCTCGTGCCGCACTGGGCGACCTGGACGCACTTCCACGAGCTCGATCGTCTCGGCCTCATGATGTACGGCCAGATGACCGCCGGTTCGTGGATCTATATCGGCAGCCAGGGGATCGTGCAGGGGACCTACGAAACATTCGTCGAGGTCGGCCGCCGTCATTTCGGCGGCAGCCTCGCCGGCCGCTGGATTTTGACGGGTGGCCTTGGCGGCATGGGCGGCGCGCAGCCGCTGGCCGCCACGATGGCCGGGGCGAGCATGATAGCCGTGGAGTGCCAGCCGAGCCGGATCGAGATGCGGCTGCGCACCGGCTATGTCGATCGCCACACGAACGATCTCGACGAGGCGTTGCGTTGGGTGAAGCAGGCCTGCGCGAACGGCGAAGCGGTCTCGATCGGCCTGCTGGGCAACGCCGCGGACATTTTTCCGGAACTGGTGCGGCGCGGCGAGCGGCCGGACGTCGTGACCGACCAGACCAGCGCGCATGATCCGCTGAACGGCTACCTTCCAGCCGGCTGGACTCTCGACGAATGGGCGAGCCGGCGCGACAGCGATCCGGGCGCGGTGGAGGCCGCGGCGCGCGCGTCTATGCGGGTGCAGGTGCAGGCGATGCTGGACTTCCACCGCCTCGGCGTGCCGACGCTCGATTACGGCAACAATATCCGGCAGGTCGCCAAGGACGAGGGTCTGATCGACGCTTTCGATTTTCCCGGGTTCGTGCCGGCGTACATCCGGCCATTGTTCTGTCGTGGCATCGGCCCGTTTCGCTGGGCCGCCCTGTCTGGCGATCCCGAGGACATTTTTCGCACCGACGCGAAGGTCCGCGAGCTGATTCCCGACGATGCGCATTTACACCATTGGCTCGACATGGCGCGCGAGCGGATCACGTTCCAAGGACTTCCGGCGCGCATCTGCTGGGTCGGTCTCGGCCAGCGTCACCGTCTCGGTCTGGCGTTCAACGAGATGGTCGCGTCGGGTGAGTTGAAAGCGCCGATCGTGATCGGCCGCGACCATCTCGACAGCGGCTCGGTCGCGAGCCCCAATCGCGAGACCGAGGCGATGGCCGATGGGTCGGATGCAGTGTCGGACTGGCCGCTTCTGAACGCGTTGCTGAATACCGCGAGCGGCGCGACTTGGGTCAGCCTGCACCACGGCGGCGGCGTCGGCATGGGGTTCTCGCAGCACGCCGGCATGGTCATCGTGGCCGACGGCACGCCCGAGGCGGCGCGGCGGCTGGAGCGAGTGCTGTGGAACGACCCCGCGACCGGGGTGATGCGCCACGCCGACGCGGGCTACGCCGAGGCGGTCGCCTGCGCCCGCGGGCAGGGGTTGAACCTGCCTTCTTTGGCGTGATGAGGTAAATTATGGACCCACATGGGCCCCTCGCACGTGAGCAGCCTCGCCACGACCATGCCCTGGCATCGCGTCAAGAGTTTCGCCTGCCAACACCACATCATTTATTTCGTTGGCGACAATGACGCCGCCACATGTGGGTCGGTGTCCGCGACCGGGGTTTGCAGATTCGGCCCCGGCCGGCTGGACGAGGAAATCTAACCCATGAACGTCGTCATCGTCGGCGGCGGGGCGATCGGCTCCTCCATCGCCTACCACCTCGCCCTCCGCTACGGCACCCAGGCCCGCGTCACCGTCGTCGAGCGCGACCCGACCTATGCGCGCGCATCCTCGGCGCTGTCCTGCAGCTCCATCCGCGAGCAGTTCTCCACGCCCGTCAACATCGCGATGTCGCAGTTCGGCCTGCACTTCCTACGATCCGCGCCGGACGCGCTCGAAGTCGACGGCGAGCGCCCGGACTTGTCGCTCCGGCTCGGCGGCTATCTGTTCCTGGCCAGCACGGCCGGGCTTTCGATCCTTCGTGACAATCATGCGGTTCAGCGCGCCGCCGACGCGGATGTCCTCCTCTGCTCGCCCGAAGTGTTGCACGAGCGATTTCCATGGCTATCGACCGAGGGCATCGCGGAGGGCTCGCTTGGTCTCTCGCGGGAAGGCTGGTTCGACGGCCCCGGCCTGCTCGCCGCGTTCCGGCGTAAGGCGCGGGCGCTGGGCGTCGTCTACGTTCACGCGCAAGCCTCCGGCTTCGTCCAATCCGGCAACGAGGTGACCGGCGTGCGTCTGGATGATGGGTCGACGATACCCTGCGACCTCGCGGTCAACGCCGCCGGCCCATGGGCCGGTCGTGTCGCGTCGTGGCTCGATCTCGACCTGCCGATCCGGCCACGCAAGCGCATGGTCTATGTGCTGTCGTGTCGCGAGGCGCTGCCGAATTGTCCGCTGGTCATCGACCCGAGCGGCGTCTGGTTCCGTCCGGAGGGACGGGTCTTCATGACCGGACGCTCTCCGGTCGACGGCGAGGCCGATCCGGACGAGCCGCCGTTGGAGGTCGACGAGGCGATGTTCACCGACATTATCTGGCCCGTGCTGGCCGCGCGCGTCCCGGCGTTCGAGGCGGTGCGCATCAGCGGTTCGTGGGCCGGCTACTACGAGGTCAACCTGTTCGACCACAACGGCATCGTCGGCGCGCATCCCGGCGCGACCAACGTGATCCACGCTGCGGGTTTCAGCGGCCACGGCATGCAGCACTCACCGGCGGTCGGACGCGGCGTTGCCGAACTGATCGCGACTGGCGGATACGAGACGATCGACATGGCGCCGCTCGGCTGGGCGCGGGTGATCGCAAATCAGCCACTCCGCGAACGCAACGTCGTCTGACGGCAACGCTCGCAAAAGCGCGTCACTCTCCCGCGTGACCTCGTCGGCCGCGCGCCGTCATCGCCACTCGGCGTGCCGTCCATAGCCATGACTCCGGTCGTGGTCATACCCATACCCGTCATATGGCGCCGGACGATACGCATACTGAGGAGGGGACCAGCCAGGCGCGGCATAGCGGGGTGGCGGTCCGTAGAAGCAGCCGGACACCAGGGCCGAAATCGCCAGCATCAATCCGATCGAGACGGCGTCGCGTGTTTTGCGTATGGCCATTGTGACCTCCTTTGGTCACGCGAACCATGTCGGGCGATTGCGGCGGCACGGTGAACTCCCGGTGGCGAAGAGAGGGTCTTTTCGCCGCCCTCCCGCCGACTAAAGCGCGTCAAGCAAGCGTCGCGCCGCCTCGCAGATGTCGGACGGCACGTACGGCTTGCTGACCACCGCCTCGTGCGGCGTCGCCGCGGCTCGGCTGACCATATCGGGCCGGCCCGTCATGAACAGCACCGGCAAATGCGGATCATGCAGGCGCGCGGCATCGGCGAGGGCGATCCCATTCAGGGTGCCTGGCAATTGCACATCCGTCACCAGCAAGGAAAATCGAGTCGGGCCGCCGATGATTGCCAGAGCCTCGTCGCCGGACTCCGCTTCGACGACGTCGAACCCTTCGTCGGCGAGCGCGTCGACCAGCGTCAACCGGATCAAGAACTCGTCTTCCACCAGAAGCAGGCGCGGCTTTTTCATCACTCGACCTTGCTCTCATGGAAACGGGCAAGCAACAAAAATTCGAGCGCGCGTCAGCCGGTGAGCTGGCCGACCAGCTCCGCATGCTCGGCCATCACCAAATGCCGCCGCACTTTCTGCGTCGCCGTCAGCAGCCGGTTATCGATGGTGAAGGCGTCGACCACCGCATGCCGCCGTATCCGCTCATGCATCGCGAGGCGCATGTTGACCTCGGCGACGGCCGCGGCGACCGCCGTCTCGTCGCAGCCCTCCGCCGCGACAACGAGTGCCGCGAGGCCGGCGCCGCCCTCACCAAACACCACGGCTTGGGCGATCTCGGGCCTGGCGACCAGCTTGCCCTCGACGCGCGCGGGCGCCACCTTCTCGCCGCTCGACAATACGATCATGTCCTTCTTGCGATCCGTAATGCGCAGATAGCCGTCCGCGTCCAGCGTGCCGATATCGCCGGTGTGCAGCCAGAAGTCGCGTATCGCCGCCCGCGTCTCCTCCGGCCGCTGCCAGTAGCCGTCCATCACCAGTGCGCCTCGGACCAAGATCTCGCCATCTTCAGCGATGCACACCTCCACGCCCTCAAGCGGCCGGCCGACCGTGTCGATGCGGGTGGCGTCCGGGGGATTGGCGGAAATCACCGGCCCTGCCTCGGTCTGTCCGTACCCCTGCATCACGGCGATCCCGAGCGCCTGGAAGAACCGTCCCACGTCGGGCTCGAGCCGCGCGCCGCCCGACATCATCGCCCGAAACTTTCCGCCGAACCTCTCCCGAACCTTGCGCCGCACCAGCCGATCGAGCGCCCGGTCGGCGACCCAGCCCACCGGCCCCAGACGCGCCCCCTCGGCGCGATGCTCGCCGAGCCGGATCGCGAGATCGAACAGGACGCGACGCCACGTCGGTCCACGGGCCACCTGACCCAGAACACGCGCGCGGATCACCTCCAGCACGCGCGGCACCACGGTCATCACGGTCGGCCGGACCGCGAGCATGTCGGCGGCCAGATGTTCCGCGCCCCGTCCATAGGCGATCTCGACGCCCTGGCTCGGCAGGAAGAAGCCGCCGACCAAGTGCTCGTAGCTGTGCGATGCAGGCAGAAAAGAGAGATAGACCTCCCGGTGGAAGCGCAGAGGTTCCACCAGCCGCACCGCGCCGCGACAGTTGGCCAGCAGACAACGATGCGGCAGCATGACGCCGCGCGGCGTGCCGCCGGTGCCCGAGGTGTAGATGATGCACGCGAGCCGCTCCGGACCGATCAGCGACGCCTCGGTCGCGATATCGGTGGCCGGCTCGTGCGCCCGCTGCAGCAGGTCATCCCAGTGACGCGCGCCGGCGACAGCCGCGGGATCGAGTTGCACCAGCAGATCGAGCGGTCCAGCCGTCGCGAGCCGCGAGGCCAATGCTGGCGTCGAGGCGATGGCCGCCCGCGCGCCGCTGTCGGCCAGGACATAGGCGTGATCGTCGGTCGTGTTCGTGACGTAGGCCGGCACGACCACCGCCCCCAGCGACAGAAGCGCGACCTCGGATATCAGCCATTCCGGACGGTTCTCGCTGGCGATCACCACCCGGTCGCCCGAGGCGATCCCCGCCGCACGCAGCCCGCGCGCGGCCGCCGCCGCGAGCCGGGCGAACCGATCCCAAGTCATCCCGTGCCAGGCGCCGTCGCGGGACCAACGCAGCATCGGCCGATCGCCCCACACGGCGGCCCGCTCAAACATCATCGCGGCGAGGTTGGGCCAGTCGCCTGACGTCGCGCTTACCGTGGCCACTCCCACCCCTTTGACGTTCCCTGACAGAACCTTACATCAGACGCTCAGCGTCAAGGAGTACACCCGATGCCGGACGGACAGACGCTCGCCTCTGCCGAAGGCGATCAGAGCCTGCCGTCCTGGGATCTTTCCGACCTCTACCCGGGGCTGGACAGCCCGGCGCTCGCCGCCGATCTCGACGGAGCGAAAGCGAGGGCGGAGGGATTCGCGCAGGCTCATGCCGGCCGCCTCGGCACCTACACCGGGCGGGTGCTCGCGAGCGCGATCGCGGACTACGAGGCAATCGAGGAAATCCTCGGGCGCGCGATGTCGTATGCGCAATTGCACTTCAGCGGCGACGGCACGAGCCCGGAAATCGGCCGCGCGTATCAATCGATCAGCGAGCGCGTGACCGCGATAAGCAGCCACCTCATCTTTTTCACGCTGGAGCTCAATCGCCTCGACGATACGGTACTGGAGCGGTTGCTCGCGGATCCCATTCTCGCGCGCTGGCGGCCATGGCTGAACGATCTGCGAGTGTTCCGTCCGCACCAGCTCTCCGACGAGCTGGAGAGGCTGCTGCACGAGAAGGAGGTCACGGGACGTTCGGCCTGGTCTCGCCTGTTCGACGAGACGGTGGCCAGCCTGCGCGTCCCGCTTCACGGTGAGGAGCTGACCGTCAGCGCGACCCTGAACAAGCTGTCCGATCCCGACCGTTCGGTGCGCGAGGCGGCCGGCCATGCGATCGGCGACATATTCGGCAAGCACATCCGGCTCTTTTCGTTGGTGACCAACACGCTGGCCAAGGACAAGGAGATCGTCGACACGTGGCGGCGCTACCCGAGTCCGGGCAGCTTCCGCAATCGTTCCAACATGGTCGAGGACGAGGTGGTCGACGCGCTGGTCACGGCGGTGACGTCCGACTACGCGCGGCTGTCGCACCGCTACTACAAGATGAAGGCCGGCTGGCTCGGTCTGGAGAAACTGAAGCACTGGGACCGCAACGCGCCGTTGCCGGGCGACGACGACCGGCATGTCGGCTGGGATGACGCTCGACGCACCGTGCTCGACGCCTACGGCGCGTTCAGCCCCGAGATGGCCGAGGTGGGGCGTCGCTTTTTCGACCAGCCGTGGATCGACGCGACGTTGCGGCCTGGCAAGGCGGGTGGCGCCTTCGCGCACCCCACCGTGCCTTCTGCGCATCCTTATCTCCTCGTCAATTTCCACGGCCGGACCCGCGACGTCATGACCCTCGCGCACGAGCTCGGCCATGGCGTGCATCAGGTCCTCGCCGGCGGGCAGGGCTATCTGATGTCCGGCACTCCGCTCACTCTCGCCGAGACCGCCAGCGTGTTTGGCGAAATGCTGACGTTCCGCGCATTGCTCGACGCGGAGAGCGACCCGAAGCGCCGCCGTATCATGCTGGCCGGGAAGGTTGAGGACCAGCTCAACACGGTGGTCCGTCAAATCGCTTTCTATCAGTTCGAACGGCGGCTGCACGACGAACGCCGCGGCGGCGAGCTGCTCGACAGCCGCATCGGCGAGATCTGGATGCAGGTGCAGACCGAGAGCCTCGGCCCGGCCTTCGATTTCGATGACGACTACCGGGTGTTCTGGTCCTATGTGCCGCACTTCGTGCACTCGCCATTCTACGTCTACGCTTACGCGTTCGGCGACTGCCTCGTGAACGCCCTGTATGGCGTCTTCCAGGGCGGACATCCGGGCTTCCAGAAGAAGTATCTCGACATGCTCCGCGCGGGTGGGACCAAGCGGCACAAGGAATTGCTGGCCCCGTTCGGCCTCGACGCCTCCGACCCGAAATTCTGGCGACGCGGGCTCGACGTCATTTCTGGCTTCATCGACGAGTTGGAAAGGACGCCCGCTTGACCACCCCCGCCGAGGATCGTGGAAACCTGTTCGGCGAGATCCGCCGCTTCGCGCGCACGTCTGGCGCGGTCGGGGGGATTGCGGCGCGCGTGGTCGGCGCGCGGGCGTTCGGAATCAAGTCGAACCGGATGGAGCATGCCGAGGATCTGAAGGCCATCCTCGGCGGCCTGAAAGGGCCGCTCATGAAGGTGGCACAGCTGCTTTCGACCATTCCCGACGCGCTGCCGCCGGAATATGCCGAGCAATTGGCGCATCTGCAGGCCAACGCGCCGTCGATGGGTTGGGCGTTCGTGCGTCGCCGCATGACATCCGAACTCGGCGAGGGCTGGGAGAAGAAGTTCACGAAATTCTCCCACGAGGCGGTCGCGGCGGCCAGCTTGGGACAGGTGCACCGCGCGACGCTTCCCGATGGCCGCGACGTCGCCTGCAAGCTTCAGTATCCCGACATGCCGAGCACGGTGGACGCCGATCTGCGGCAGTTGCGGCTGGCCATGTCAATCTATCGCCGCATGGACAACGCGATCCAGCAAGAGGACATCTACGAGGAACTGGCCGAACGTCTGCGTGAAGAGCTCGATTATCTGCGCGAGGCTTCGCAAATGAAGCTGTACGGCGCGATGCTGGCCGACGAGGCCATGGTGCACGTGCCCGAGCCCGTCGAATCGCACAGCACGCGTCGGCTGCTGACCATGACGTGGCTCGACGGGCGGGCGATCATGAGCCGGTTGGGTGAGGATCCGCCAATGGCCGAGCGGAATCGGATCGCCGAATCGTTGTTTCGTGCCTGGTACGTGCCCTTCTATCGATACGGCATCATCCACGGCGATCCGCACCTCGGCAATTATCAGGTGCGGCCGGATGGCAGCGTGAACCTGCTCGACTTCGGCGCGATCCGGGTGTTCCCGCCGCGTTTCGTCAAGGGCGTCATCGACCTGTTCCATGCGGTCGAGGCCAATGACGACGCGATGGCGCTCGGCGCTTATACGGCTTGGGGTTTCTCGGACATTACGCCGGAGAAAATGGAGGTGCTGAACGAATGGGCGCGCTTCCTTTACGAGCCGCTGATGCAGGATCGTGAACGGAAAATCCAGGAGACCAACGATCCGCAGTATGGGCGCGAGGTGGCCGAGCGCGTGCACGCAGGGCTGAAGCGCGTGGGGGGAGTAAGGCCACCGCGGGAATTCGTTTTGATGGACCGCAGCGCGATCGGGCTCGGCAGCGTGTTTCTTCGGCTGGGCGCGGAACTGAACTGGTCGCGGATGTATCGCGACCTGATTGCCGACTTCGACGCCGATGCGCTGGCGGCGCGACAGGCGGAGGCGCTGGCTGCGGCGGGCGTGCCAAAGGCCGCCTCTGCAGCGTAGCACGGCCTGATCCCGGTCCCGTCCCGAAACGAGGCCGATATCGCGCTGCGGGAGCAAGTGCCTTGGCGAGCTCGTGGCGAAGGCCTCGCAGCAGATCGGATTAGGACAATCCTCGCGCGTGCAGGCGCCACGGCAAGGCGGCCGGCACCATGCCGGGGCGGCAAGAGACCACTTTCATATCCAGCGTGCTGGGGCTCGCCACGCACGAACGTCCTGCTGCGCGCGGCCCACTAAATCGTCCGGCTGGGCTGCCGCCGCCCTCAGTGGATTCCCTCGACATCCACGAGGGCGGCGTTGATGAAGACCGGGTCGCAGCGGCGCATCACCGGCCGGCCGCTCCGCTGAAACTCGAAGGTCTGCGCGTAAAAGCGGAACAATAGGAAGCCGTGGGCACGCAGATGGTCCTCCAGGTCGCGGAACGGCACATGCGTCGTGTTGTAGGGGTTCATGGCCGCCTCGACCTGAACGAAATCCACCTGGCGCAGCGCCTCGCCGAAGCCTTGCAGCACTGCGAGATCGTGCCCTTCTGTGTCGATTTTCAGCAACGAGATCGCCTTGATGTCCTGCCAGGCGCAGAAGGCCTCGCCAGTTTCGACCGTGGCTTCGATCGTTCCTGGAGATGCCGTCGCGATGATCTTGTTGCCGGTCGAGGTCTGTCGCCCGGTCATGCTCGCGCGGCCACGTGAGGCGCCCAGTGCCATGTTCCAGCAGCTGACTTGGCCGAGGCTGGCCGTCCTCTCCAGCAGCGCGGCATACGAGCGGGGCACCGGTTCGAAACTATGGATACGAGCGGCCGGCGCGGCGACGGCATAGGCCAGCGTGCTCTGGCCAACATTGGCGCCGACGTCGAAAATCGTCGTCATGACGTGGCCGGGCAACACCTTGCCGATGTCGGCAAGCACGGGCGAAGGCGCGAGTTTGGTGGCGGCTGGCGCGTCCATCGATGACTCCCAGGAGCCCCGCGTCCTTACGCCTGCGGCTGGTTCCGCTCAATTGACCGACCGGCAGTCGGCGGGCATGTTGCCGCCGCCCACGCAGGAGGATGGTTGATGCGGCTCGCGGTGCTGAAGGAGCGTGGTCCGTTCGAGACACGCGTCGCCGCCACGCCCGACACGGTAAAAAAGCTGGTCGCCCTTGGCCTCGACGTTGCAATCGAGACGGGGGCAGGAATGTCGTCAGCCGTCTCGGACGCCGATTTCGCCGCCGCCGGCGCGCAGATCGCTCCTGACGCTCGGGCGGCGCTGGCTGGATCAGGCGTGGTGTTCGCGGTGCAGATGCCCGAGCCCGACATTCGCGGCGCGATCCCGCGCGGCGCGCTTCTGGTCTGCACAGCCAACGCCCTCGCCGAGCCGGGGCTTGTGGACTCCCTGGCGCAGGCCGGCATCGACGCGGCCGCCATGGAGTTGTTGCCCCGCATCACGCGAGCGCAGTCGATGGACGTACTGAGCAGCCAGGCGAACCTCGCCGGCTACCGCGCGGTGATCGAAGGCGCGGCAGCGTTCGAGCGTGGTTTCCCGATGATGATGACAGCCGCAGGCACGGTGCCGCCGGCGAGGGTGTTCGTTATCGGGGCAGGGGTCGCTGGCCTGCAGGCGATCGCGACCGCCCGTCGGCTGGGCGCGATCGTATCGGCGACCGACGTCCGCCCGGCCGCGAAGGAGGAGATCCGCTCGCTCGGCGCGAGCTACGTGGGCGTGGACGACGCCGAGAGCGCCGCCCAGACCGGCGCCTACGCGAAGGAAATGACCGACGCTTTCCGCCAGAAACAGGCCGAGCTGATGGCCGCGACCGTCGCCAAGAACGATCTTGTCATCTGTACCGCGCTGGTGATGGGCCGCAAGGCACCGGTCATCGTGACCGCGCCGATGGTCTCCTCGATGAAGGCCGGCAGTGTGATCGTGGACCTGGCCGCCGATGCCGGCGGCAATTGCGCGGCGACCCAGCCGGGATCCTCGCTGGTGACCGACAACGGCGTGCGGGTGCTCGGCTGGCGAAACTGGCCGGGCCGCATCCCGGTGGCCGCGAGCCAGCTCTATGCCCGCAACCTACTCACGTTCCTGACCAGCTTCTGGGACAAGGACGCGAAAGCGCCGAAATTGCCGCCCGACGATGAGATCGTGCGCGGCGTGATGCTGACCCGCGCCGGCGGCGTGGTCCACGCGCAGTTCCAGCCCGCCCAAGCCGCCTGAGGAGAGCCCCATGACATCGGATCAGATCGCCGATCAGGCGACGGCGCTCGCCGATCGCGCGCTCGCCCTCGCGATGGACGCGCGCGCCATGACGGTGACCCATATCGAGCCCGTGGCGCATGCCGTGGAGCCGTTCGTGTTCCTGTTCGCGGTGTTCCTGATGGCCTGCTTCGTCGGCTACTACGTCGTCTGGAACGTGACGCCCGCGCTGCACTCGCCGCTCATGGGGGTAACCAACGCCATCTCCTCGGTGATCGTGGTCGGCGCGATGCTGGCGACCGGTCTTGCGTTTTCCGGCTGGGCGATGGCGTTCGGCTTCATCGCGGTGACGCTGGCCAGCGTGAACATCTTCGGCGGGTTCGTGGTGACGCAGCGCATGCTGCAGATGTTCAAGAGGAAATAGACCGCCGATGTCCGCCAGTCTCACCTCGCTCCTGTACCTCGTCGCGGGGGTCCTGTTCATCCTGGCGCTGCGGGGCCTGTCGCACCCCGAGACCTCGCGTCGCGGCAATCAGTTCGGCATGATCGGCATGGGCCTCGCGGTGCTGGCCACGCTGGCCCACTCCGGCATGTCGACGCACGGCTATTTGCTGATCTTCCTCGGCATTGCGATCGGCGGCAGCGTCGGTGTGACGGTCGCACGCCGCATCCAGATGACCGCGCTTCCGCAGTTGGTCGCGGCGTTCCACTCGCTGGTGGGCCTTGCGGCGGTCTTCGTGGCGGCCGCTGCGTTGAACGCGCCGGAGGCGTTCGGCATCGGCACGGCGGCGCAGATCCATACCCAGAGCTTGATCGAGATGTCGCTCGGGCTGGCGATCGGCGCGATCACATTCAGCGGGTCGCTCATCGCGTTCGCGAAACTGCAGGCGCTGATGAAGGGCACGCCAATCACCTTCGCCTATCAGCACCAATTGAACGCCTTCCTTGGCGTGCTGTTGGTCCTGCTGGTCGTGTGTTTCGTGACCACGGGCAGCCAGCCGATTTTCTGGCTGGTGGCTGTCCTGGCGATCGCCCTTGGCTTCCTGCTGATCATCCCGATCGGCGGTGCGGACATGCCCGTCGTCGTCTCGATGCTGAACAGCTATTCCGGCTGGGCAGCCTGCGGCATTGGCTTCACGATCCAGAACCTGGCGCTGATCATCACCGGCGCGCTGGTCGGCGCGTCCGGCGCGATCCTGTCGTACATCATGTGCAAGGGGATGAACCGCAGCATCTTCAACGTGCTGCTGGGCGGCTTCGGAACCGACAGCGGCGGAGCCGCGGCGGGGGGTCCGGCCGGCGATCGGTCGGTGCGGGCGGGCGCTGCCGAGGATGCGGCGTTCATCATGAAGAACGCCAGCAAGGTCATCATCGTCCCCGGCTACGGCATGGCCGTTGCCCAGGCGCAGCACGCGCTGCGGGAGATGGCCGACACGCTGAAAGCCGAGGGCGTTGAGGTGAAATACGCGATCCATCCGGTGGCAGGCCGCATGCCGGGCCACATGAACGTGCTGCTGGCCGAGGCCAGCGTGCCCTACGACGAGGTCTTCGAGCTCGAGGAGATCAACAACGAGTTCAGCACCGCCGACGTCGTCTATGTCATCGGTGCCAACGATGTGACCAATCCGGCCGCCAAGACCGACAAAACGAGCGCGATCTACGGCATGCCGATCCTGGAGGTCGAGAAGGCCCGTACAGTATTGTTCGTGAAACGCTCGATGGCATCAGGCTACGCCGGCGTGGACAACGAGCTATTCTTTCGCCCCAACACGATGATGCTGTTCGGCGACGCGAAGAAGATGACCGAGGAGATCGTGCGGGGGCTCGGCTAAACTGTTGAAAGATGGGAGACTTGGGTCGAAGGTTTAGATCCCTCGTCCAAACCAAAAGTGCTGCGAAGAGGCTTTTTGACACGTTACTCGGCAGAACGAGCTCGGATCGGAGCGTTCCTGCAATCTGATAGCACTCCGAGCGTGATAGCGCTCACGGTCACCAGTTGCATAACGGGACTGATTGCTATGCATCCAACGGAAAAGATAACCCGGCGCACTCTCTAACGCGCTAGCGGTCATCGTCGAATTCCGTTTCGACGAGCGGGTCAGCCGAACGGCTGCGCGCGTTGTCCAGTCTGACGCTCATCTCAAGCCAGCACGTCCTCCGCATCCGCCTGCGGCAAACCCAGATCGCGGGCCACCGCCGCATAAGTGACCTTTCCCGCATGGACGTTCAGCCCATGCCGCAAATGGACATCCTCTCGCAGCGCCTGTTGCCAGCCCTTGTTGGCGAGCGCGATCGCGAACGGCAGGGTCGCGTTGCCCAACGCCAAGGTGGACGTCCGCGCCACCGCCCCTGGCATGTTGGTGACGCAGTAATGCACCACGCCCTCGGCCACGTAGGTCGGCTCGGCGTGACTGGTGGGCCGGCTCGTCTCGAAGCAACCGCCCTGGTCGATGGCGATATCGACCATCACCGAGCCCGGCCGCATGGCCGCGACCATCGCCCGGGTCACCAGTTTTGGCGCCGCGGCACCGGGCACCAACACGGCACCGATGACCAGGTCCGCCGAGCGCACCGCGTTTTCGATCGCGTCGGTGGTGGAGAACAGCGTCTGCACCCGCCCGCCGAACTCCGCCTCCAATTCGCGCAGGCGGGGGATCGAGCGGTCAATCACCGTCACATACGCACCCAAGCCCACCGCCATGCGAACCGCGTTCGTCCCCGACACGCCGCCGCCGAGCACCACCACTTGCGCCGCCGGGACGCCCGCGACGCCCCCGAGGAGCACGCCGGCACCGCCCTGCTCTTTTTCGAGGCAATGCGCCCCGACTTGAACCGACATGCGCCCGGCGACCTCGCTCATTGGGGCGAGTAAGGGCAGCCCGCCGCTGCGGTCGGTGACCGTTTCATAGGCGACGCAGGTTGCGCCGCTGCGCAGCAATCCTTCGGTCTGGGCGCGGTCGGCCGCCAGATGCAGGTAGGTGAACAGCACTTGATGGGGCCGCAGCAGCGAGATTTCACCCGGCTGCGGTTCCTTGACTTTTACGATCATATCCGAGTCCGCGAACACCGCCCCGGCACTGGCGGCAATCGACGCCCCCGCCGCGACATAGGCGGCGTCGGCAAAACCGATCGCAGCCGCCGCGTCGTGCTGGACCACCACCTGATGGCCATGTCCAACCAGTTCACGAGCGGCGGCGGGGGTCAGGCCGACCCGGTACTCGTGGGTCTTAATCTCCTTGGGAACGCCAATCCGCACCGCGTATACTCCTGCTACCAAGGCGACCAGCGTAGCTCTTGGGCGGTCGTAAGACCAATCGTCACCGATCCCGCGGTCTCGGTTCCGACGTCCTTGTGTATCGAAAGGAATTCCTGGTAGGCCGGTCCGGGGCAGAGACCGTGCAGGCCGTCGAGGGCCGAACGTTGGTTGGGGTCCACCCGGCCGGACCCCGATCAGCTTGATCTATCCGTATGTTTATGTAACATTGCATTGTGTGGCATCTTCTTTCGCTCGAAGCTGTGTCGTGGGAATGTAAGGAAAAGACGTCGATGTCGTTCATGACCAGTCCGGTCGCCCTACGGGGTCGCGATGTTCTTCGAAAACTCGGTGTGGTCCGAGCGCTCCAATCCTACATGGGCGCCACTGGCGCGGCCTACGAAGTTCGCTTTCGCGACGCGATGCGCGCGAGCATGAGGCCCGGTTCGACGATATGGGACGTCGGAGCTCACACTGGGCATTACTCGGAGCAGTTCGCAGAGTGGGTCGGATTGGCGGGCCACGTGTATGGGTTCGAGCCCAATCCCGATCCCATCAGCCGCTTCTCGAAAACCTGCGTCGCGCGGCCGAACTTTACACTCGTCCCAGTTGGCATGTCTGACAAAAGCGGGACAGCGACGTTCAAACTCGAAGGTGGATTGTCGCGAATCGGCGGTGGGGCGGAGACGGATGGCGACGTCGTCTCGCTTGAGGTCGTCAAGGGCGACGACCTGGTGACGCAGGGCAAGGCACCGGTGCCGGACGCCATCAAGGTCGATGTCGAAGGCCACGAGCTTGCGGCGTTGACGGGAATGGGCGTCACATTGGACAACCCGAAAGTGCGGGATGTCTTCGTGGAAGTCCATTTCGGGCTCCTGCATGGGACGGGGCGGGGCGATCACCCCAAGAAGATAGAGCAGTTCATGGAAGGCAAGGGTTTCAAACTCGCCTGGGTCGACCGCTCGCATCTACACGCCTCGCGCTGACCCCGGCCGCCGCGCGCCGGGCGACCGGCCGCTTCGCGTTGGCATGCGGCGTGCCTAGAGTGCTCTGATGCGCACACGGATTACCTTTCTGTGCAACGAGCAGGAGCGATGCTTCGCTCCGGCGGCGACGGTCACAGTGCTGGAATGGCTGCGCGCAGAGGGCTTGCGAGGCACGAAAGAAGGCTGCGCGGAAGGCGATTGCGGTGCCTGTACTGTCGTTCTCGGCGAGCCGCACGAGACGGGGATGCGATACCGGCCAGTAAATGCATGCATCTTGTTCATGCCAGCCCTGGACGGCCGGCAGCTTCTCACGATCGAACATTTGGCCGATGCGCAGCACGGGCCGCATCCCGTGCAGCGCGCGATGGTCGCGCGTCACGGCAGCCAGTGCGGTTTCTGCACCCCCGGATTCGTGATGTCGCTGTTTGCGCTCCATCACGAAGACGCACCGGCCAGCCGGGCGACAGCCTGCGAGGCGCTCGCCGGCAATCTATGTCGCTGCACGGGCTATCGTCCGATCATCGATGCTGCCCTCGACACGCTCGGACCGCCCGCCGACCATTTCGCTGTGCGTGCCGGGGCGACGGGCGGGCGCTTGCGCGCGCTGCCAGCTACATCGCTCGAGCTGACGGAGGGCGGTGTCCGCTACACCGCCCCCAGAACCCTCACGGAGGCGGTCCGCCTGCGGGCGGAACGGCCGGAGGCCCTTCTGCTGGCCGGAGGCACCGATATTGGCGTGTGGGTGACGAAGCAGCGGCGTGCGCTGCCGGATATCCTCGCGCTTGATCGGGTCGGCGAACTCGGGCGCATCGAGGTAGACGACGACGCCCTGCGGATCGGGGCCGCCGCCTGCTACGAGGACGCGCTGCCGGCACTTGCGGCCGACTGGCCGGAACTCGGCGGCATGATGCGCCGGCTCGGCTCGCGCCAGATCAGACATCGCGGCACGATCGGCGGGAATCTCGGCACGGCGTCGCCGATCGGCGATATGGCGCCCGCGCTGATCGCGCTCGATGCGATTGTGGTCGCGCTATCTGTCCGCGGCATGAAGATGCTCCCGGTCGACCAATTCTTGATCGGCTATCGCAAGACCGCGCTTGCCGCCGATGAACTGGTCGCGCGCATCGACATCCCCCGCCCGACGAACCGTGATATTTTTCGGGTCTACAAAGTAAGCAAGCGACCGGAGGAGGATATCTCCTCGGTTTGTGCGGCTTTTTGCCTGCGCCTGGAGAACGGAAGAGTGGCGTCGCTGCGCGCCGGGTTTGGTGGCCTCGCGGCCACGCCGCTACGGGCGACGGCGCTGGAGAACGCTGTGGCGGGCCAGCTCTGGAACGAGGCGACCTTGGCGCGTGGGATCGAGGCACTCAATGCGGCCATAGCGCCGATCGACGACGCCCGCGCCTCCGCCCGCTATCGCCGGCTCGTCGCCGGCAACCTGCTGCGTCGTCTGTTCCTGGAGACGTCGCGAAAGCCAGTACGGGCGCGGCTGAAGGCACTGGCGGCGTGAACGAACTGCTGCCGATCGCCGCGCGGACGAACGTGGCCGGACAGGCGCTGGCGCATGACAGCGCGGAGCGCCATGTTGCCGGAACCGCACTCTATATCGACGACTTGCCGGAACCGCGCGACCTGCTGCACGGCTATATCGCTCTGTCGCCGCATGCGCACGCGCGCGTTCTCGAAATGGATCTCGCCCTTGTCGCCAGCGCTCCAGGCGTCGTGGCGGTGCTGACGGCGCGCGACGTGCCCGGCGTCAACGATGTCGGGCCCTCGCTGCCCGGCGATCCGATCTTTGCGGACGGTCTTGTCGAGTATCATGGGCAGTCTATGTTCGCGGTGGTTGCGGACAACATTGCGCGTGCTGTCGCGGCTTCGCGACTGGCACGGATCGAGTATGAGATTCTACCGGCGATCGTCACGGTCGACCAGGCCATGGAGCAGGGTCTGTTCGTGCTGCCGTCGCAGACGATGGCCCGGGGCGAGCCTGACGCGGCGATCGCAGCCGCGCCGCACCGCCTGTCCGGCCGCGCCCGTTGCGGCGGACAGGAGCATTTCTACCTGGAAGGGCAGATCGCCATGGCGATCCCCGGGGAGGATTTTCTCACCGTCCACTCGTCCACGCAGCATCCGACGGAGGTGCAGCATCTGGTGGCGCGCGCGCTGGCGTTGCCGGATCACGCGTTGGTTTGCGAGTGCCGCCGCATGGGCGGCGGGTTCGGCGGCAAGGAAAGCCAGGCGTCGCTGATCGCGGTGATCGCCGCACTGCTGGCCGCGCGTACCAGGCGGCCGGTGAAGCTGCGGGTCGACCGCGACGACGACATGATCCTCACCGGCAAGCGCCACGATTTTCGGATCGACTGGGACGTCGGCTTTGGCGAGGACGGGCGCATTCTCGGGGTGACGCTGGAACTGGCGGCGCGCTGCGGCATGTCGCCGGATCTGTCCCTCGGCATCAACGACCGGGCGATGTTCCACTCCGACAATGCTTATTTCCTGCCGCATGTCCGCATCGTCTCGCATCGCTGCAAGACCAACACCGTCTCCAACACGGCCTTTCGTGGTTTTGGCGGCCCACAGGGAATGTTCGGTATCGAGTGCGTCATGGACGCCATCGCCCGTCACCTCGACGTCGACCCGCTGCTGGTCCGCCGCCGAAACTTCTACGGGACGATGGATCGTAACGTCACTCCGTATCACATGACGGTTGAGGACAACGTCCTCGACCCGATCGTCGACGAAATCCTGGACAGTTCGTCGTATCAAGCCCGCCGGGCCGAAATCGCCGCGTTCAACGAAAACAGCCCGATCATCAAGCGGGGGCTCGCGCTGATACCCGTAAAATTCGGGATCTCGTTCACGCTGATCCATCTCAATCAGGCGGGCGCGCTGGTTCACGTCTACACCGACGGCAGCGTCATGCTGAACCATGGCGGCACGGAAATGGGGCAGGGCCTTTACATCAAGGTGGCTCAGGTGGTCGCCGAGACATTCGGTCTTGCCATCGACCGGGTAAAGATCACCGCGACCAACACGTCGAAGGTGCCAAACACCACGCCCACGGCGGCGTCTGCCGGCAGCGACCTCAACGGCAAGGCCGCCCAGAACGCGGCGCTGCAAATCCGCGAACGGATGGCGGCGGTGGCCGCCGAGGCATTCTGCGTGGACGTGGACCAGATTAAGTTCGAAAACGGGATGGTCGGCGGCGGCGCTCAGTCGATGACGTTCACCGCCCTTGCGAAACGCGCCCATCTCGCGCGGGTGCAGCTTTCGGCGGCCGGTTTCTATGCGACGCCAAAGATCCACTACGATCGCGCGACCCATCGCGGTCGGCCGTTCTTCTATTTTGCGTACGGCGCATCGGCGTCAGAGGTGGAGATCGACACGCTGACCGGCGAGTATCGCATCCTGCGCGTCGATATCCTTCATGACGCTGGCCGGTCGCTCAACCCAGCGATCGATATGGGTCAGGTCGAGGGCGGTTTCGTCCAGGGGATGGGGTGGCTGACCACCGAGGAATTGTGGTGGGATCCGCACGGTCATCTGAAGACGCACGCGCCCAGCACCTATAAGATCCCCGTGGCGGGCGACGTCCCGGAGGATTTTCGCGTCGCGCTTTGGAGCGGCGGCGTCAATCGCGAGGACGCCATCTTCCGGTCCAAGGCGGTCGGTGAGCCGCCCTTGATGCATGGTCTGTCGGTCTTCTTCGCGCTCCGCGATGCCGTGGCTGCGGCCGCGGGCCGGCAGGCAGCGGCCAGACTGGATGCACCCGCCACACCGGAGCGGGTCCTGCTGGCGATGCAGCCGTGACGTGGGTCGCGGCGCTGACGCGGCATGAGGCGGAGGCGACGCCCTGCGTGCTGGTGACCTTGCTGTCCGCGCGCGGCTCCGTACCGCGGGAAGCGGGTGCGAAAATGGTCGTCACCCGCGACGCCCAGAACGGATCGATCGGCGGCGGCAGGCTGGAATATGAGTGTGCCGATCTCGCGCGCGAGCTGTTGCGGGCGCCGCCGGAGGGGCCGGTGACGCGCGACTTTCCGCTTGGCCCGGCGCTGGGGCAGTGCTGCGGCGGGCACGTGACGGTGCTGTTCGAGGCGATGGTTCCGCCGCCACTGGTTGCGCTGTTCGGCGCGGGGCATGTCGGGCGATCGCTCGTGCGTTTTCTCGGCGAGTTGCCGGTGCGCGTATGCTGGATCGACGATCGCGAGGCGTTTGCCGGCGTCTTGCCGGGCAATGTCGTGTCGCGAGGCGATCCGCTCGGCGCGGTCGCCGACCTGCCGCCCGGCGCGATCGTGCTGGTGATGACGCACGATCACGCCTTGGATTTTCGCATCGTAGCCGCATGTTTGCGACGAGGCGATGCGCGGTTCATCGGCCTGATTGGTTCGGAGACGAAGCGGGCGCGCTTTGCTCGCAGACTGCGCGACGAGGGCCTATCGGATGTGCCGCTCGTGTGTCCGATCGGGGTGCCGGGCGTCGGCGGCAAGCTGCCGGCGGAGATCGCGCTGTCGGTCGCTGCACAGGTCATGCAGCTGAAAATCACCGCGACGACGCAGCAGCAGGTGTTGGGGCCAGGAGACGGTCTGGCGATCTGCGCGAACTGCGTTGACTGTGCTTTATGACGCGCGAGGACCTCATGCGCCGCGCCATCGCGCTGAGCCGTGAGAAGATGCTCGCGGGTCATGGCGGCCCGTTCGGTTGCGTCATCGCCCGGGACGGCAAGATCGTCGCGGAAGGCTGGAACCAAGTCACCACCTCGAATGATCCTACGGCGCACGCCGAAATCGTGGCGATCCGTCACGCCTGCGAAGTGCTCGGCGCGTTCGACCTGTCCGGTTGCGAGGTCTTCACGTCCTGCGAACCCTGTCCGATGTGCCTGGCTGCGCTGTATTGGGCGCGGGTCGAACGAATTTGGTTCGGAAACGACCGAGCCGACGCGGCGGCCGTCGGTTTCGACGACGACTTTCTCTATCGCGAGATCCCTCGTCCGCTGCATGAACGTAGGATCATCACCATGCGACTGCTCGGCGATGAAGCGATCGTTGCCTTCCGTGCCTGGGCCGACAAAGCCGACAAGGTCGCGTATTGACGTGACTGTCCCGCGCCTCGTGCTGTCGGGCATCAGCAAGTCCTACGGCCCGACAAGGGCCAATATCGACATCGCGCTCAGCATCGCGCCGGGCGAGATCCACGCCCTTCTCGGCGAGAACGGGGCCGGCAAGAGCACGCTGGTCAAGATCATCAACGGCGTGGTGCAGCCGGACGCGGGGCGTATCGACTGGGAGGGCGAGCCTGTCGTCATAGGCGACCCTAACGCTGCGCGAGCGCTTGGAATCGCCATGGTGTTCCAGCATTTCTCGCTGTTCGAGACGCTGACCGTCGCGGAGAACATCGCCCTCGGCCTCGTCTCCCGCGATCGTATCGCCACTCTCTCGGCGCGTATTTCCGAAACGTCCGTCCGCTACGGCCTGTCGGTGACACCCGGCCGTCACGTCCACCACCTCTCGGTCGGCGAGCGGCAGCGCGTGGAAATCGTGCGCTGCCTTCTGGGAAGTCCGCGCCTTCTGATCATGGATGAGCCCACTTCGGTATTGACCCCGCAGGAGGTCGGCGCGCTGTTTGACGTGCTGCGCCGGCTCGCGTCCGAGGGCTGCAGCATCCTCTACATCAGCCACAAGCTCGAGGAGATCCGTGCGCTGTGCGACGCCGCGACGATACTGCGCGGCGGCCGTGTGGTCGGAACCTGCGACCCGCGCCAAACCAGTCCGCAGGCGATGGCCGAACTGATGACCGGCGGGGCATTGCCCGAAGCCCGGCGCGCCGTAACGCGTGCCGGGGCGGCCATACTTGAGGTGACGAGCCTTTCGCTACCGGCCGAGGAGCCGTTCGGCACGAGCCTGCGCGACATCTCGCTGGCCGTCCGCGAAGCCGAGATCGTCGGGATCGCCGGCGTGTCCGGCAACGGTCAGAAAGAGCTTCTTGCCGTCTTGTCAGGGGAGCGCCTGTCGACGGAATCGGTGGTGCGGATCGGCGGTGTGCCGGCCGGCCACGCTGGCCCCGCCGAGCGTCGCCGCATGGGCCTTGCGTTCGTGCCGGAGGAGCGGCTCGGGCGCGGTGCGGTGGCAGAGATGTCACTTGCCGACAACGCTCTGCTCACCTGCTACCAAAATGGACTTTCCGGGCGCGGCTGGCTTCGGCCCGCCTCGATAAAAGCATACGCAACCGAGGTGATCCGGCGATTCCGGGTCAAGGCCGAAGGCACGCAGGCGGCGGCCGGCAGCCTGTCGGGCGGCAACATGCAGAAATTCATCATCGGGCGGGAGGTCGGGACCAATCCGCGGATCCTGCTGGCCGCGCACCCGACTTGGGGCGTCGATATCGGCGCGTCGCTCGCAATCCGACAGGAATTGCTGGATCTCGCCGCCGCCGGGACGGCGATCCTGGTGGTCAGCGAGGATCTGCCGGAGCTGTTCGAGATTTGCGACCGCATCGCCGTGCTGTTCAACGGCGCGTTGTCCGCGGCCCGACCGGTTGCCGGTCTGACCGCCGAGACGGTCGGCCTGATGATGGGCGGCCACGTGGCCGCCGAGAGAGCCGGCGTCGAATCGGCCCATGCGGCCTAGCATCATCGCGCGGGCGACGCCCAACCGTGCGATGCTGTTGGCGTCGCCGGTCCTGGCCGCCTTCCTCGCGACGGGCGGGCTGGCAATCCTCTTTGCGGCATTGGGACGCGATCCGCGAGAGGCGCTGCGAATCCTGATCGTCCTGCCGTTGTCCAGCGTCGATGGGCTGACCGAATTGGCGTTGAAGGCGACGCCACTGCTGTTGTGCGCGGTGGGCATAGCGGTGGCCGCGCGCGCGCAAATCTGGAACATCGGCGCGGAAGGGCAGTTCACCATCGGGGCGATCGCCGCCGGCGGCTGCGCTCTGGCGTTTGGCGGCGGGGGCCATCCCTGGCTGCTGCCGCTCATGATGCTGGCCGGTATCGCGGGCGGCGCGTTCTGGGCGGCGATCCCGGCGCTGCTGCGCACCCGCTTCAATGCGCATGAGATCCTCACGACACTGATGCTGACCTATGTGGCATCGCAATTTCTCGGCTTCCTCGTGCATGGGCCGTGGAAGGATCCTGACGGCTATAGCTTTCCGCAGTCTCGGCAGTTCGAGGCGGACGCCTTGCTGCCGATGCTGGTGCCTGAGACGCGGCTGCATGTCGGCGTGCTATTGGCCTTGGTGTCGGTGCCCGTGGCGTGGCTGCTGCTCGGCCGCACCTTGATCGGCTTCCAGCTTCGAGTCGTGGGCCTCGCGCCGGCCGCCGCCCGTTACGCCGGCTATCCGCGGCACGGCATCGTCTGGCTGTGCCTGCTGTTCTCCGGGGGCCTCGCGGGGCTGGCCGGGTTCTGCGAGGTCGCCGGACCGGTTGGGCAACTCACGCCCATCATCTCGCCCGGCTACGGGTTCGCCGCCATCATCGTGGCGTTCCTCGGTCGGCTGCATCCGGTCGGTATCCTGTTCGCGAGCCTGCTCATGGCGTTGCTGTATCTCGGCGGCGAGGGGCTGCAGATGACCCTGAAGGTGCCGCTCGCGGCGACGGGCGTCATTCAGGGCCTGCTGCTGTTCTTTCTGCTCGCTTGCGACGTGCTGATCCTCTACCGCGTGCGCGTCGCGGTCCCGACACCGAAACATGCCTGAGCTGGAGGCGACGCTACTCGCCCTATTTGTGGCAACCCTCCGCGCCGCGACCCCATTGCTTCTCGCCGGATTTGGCGAGCTCGTCACCGAACGGTCCGGCGTGCTGAACCTTGGAGTAGAGGGCATGATGCTGGTCGGCGCCGCCGCCGGCTTCATCGGGGCGGCGATCACCGGCAGCGTGGTCATCGGTGTCGTGGCGGCCATGGCCGGGGGCGCCGCTCTTGCCTTGGTCTTCGCCATACTCACCCAGTATTTCATGGCCAACCAGGTCGCGACCGGCCTCGCCCTCACGATCTTCGGGATCGGACTGTCCGCCCTGCTGGGCGAGCCATTCCAGAGCATTCCACTGACCGGGATGGCCCGGACGCTGTGGCCGCATCTGAGCGAGGCGCCGCCGCTGCTGCAACAGATCCTGCTGCTCGATCCGCTGGTGTGGGTTTCATTGGTGCTCCCGTTTGCGGTCTCGGCATTCCTCTATCGCAGTCGCGCCGGCCTCGTGCTCCGCGCGGTGGGCGAGAACGCGGACGTCGCACACGCGCTCGGCTACTCGGTGCGGCGTGTGCGCCTCAAGGCGATCCTGTTCGGCGGCGCGATGAGCGGGCTTGCGGGCGCGTCGCTGTCACTCGCCTACACGCCGATGTGGAGCGACAATATGACAGCAGGGCGCGGCTGGATCGCGCTGGCGCTGGTCGTATTCTCGACCTGGAAGCCGCTGTGGCTCGCGGTCGGCGCGCTGCTGTTCGGGTTCGTCACCATCGCCCAATTCACGGCCGAAGGCTTTGGGCTCGGGGTGTCGCCGCATCTGCTGGCGATGCTCCCCTATCTGGTGACCATTTTGGTGCTGGTGCTGATCTCCCGCGACCGGGTAAGGCTCGCGTTGTCCGCGCCGGCCGCGCTGGGCAAGCCATTTCACGCCCCCGCCTGATCGCCCGTCTGTTCGTTCGGAGCAATTTCATGAGCGCCGCATTGCAGCCGCAAGCCATGCCCACCGTGCCGGTGCCACTCGGCGAAGTCCTCGCCGTCGCGCGCGAGTATGTCGAAGCGGGCCGCTTCGACGCGGGCGACCGTATCCTGGGACATGTTCTGGCCGCCGAGCCGCGCCATGCCGAGGCGTTGCACCTGTCGGGCTTTGTCGCTTTCAAGAAGAACCGCTTCGAGCAGGCGGCGGCGAAGATGGAGCAGGCGCTGGCGTCCGGGGCCAACGCGCCGCGCCAGCTCTGCAATCTCGCCGAAGTGTATCGCGTGCTCGGCCGCATCGACGAAGGGCTGGCGGCGATCCGCCGCGCCTCGGCCGCGACCCCGTCCGATCCGGTCTGCCATTTCAACGAGGCGATGTTGCGCTACGAGCGCATGGACACAGTAGAGTGCATCAAGGCGTCCCGCCGGGCGATCGCCCTGAAGCCGGACATGCCGGAGGCGCATATGCGCCTCGGTCAGACACTGTTGCTGACCGGCGCGTTCGAGGAAGGCTGGGCTGAGTATGAGTGGCGCTACCAGATCGCTGGCGCGCAGCCGCTGATGCCGCCGGCGTTCGTCCAGCAATGGGGGATGCGGCCGCAATGGGACGGCTCGGGGCTGCCGCTGGGGCAGAAACTGCTGCTGATCGCCGATCAGGGATTCGGCGACGTCCTGATGTTCGCCCGCTATTTGCCGTGGGTCTGCGCCCGTGCGGCCGAGGTCACGATCGCGGTGAGCGGTGAGCTGCACGACATGCTGGCGCGACTGTTCCCCGGCCCGACCTACACCACGCGCTGGGATAGCATCGGCGAATACGCCTTCTATATCCCCTTCTCGGGGCTGCCGCGCGTGGCCGGCACGGGTCTCGATAATATTCCCGCGCCAATTCCGTATGTGCAGCCAGAGGCCGCGCGGTCCGCATCGTGGCGTGCCTGGCTCGACCAGAACGCGCAACCGGGGCTAAAGCGGGTCGGCATCGCGTGGGCGGGCCGCCCGACCCACAACAACGACCGCAATCGGACGGTGACGCTCGAGACCTTCGGACCGATCGCGGCCGTCCCTGGTGTGACTCTTGTCTCGCTACAGAAAGGACCCGCGACGGCGCAACTCGCGCAGTGGCGGGGGGCCACCCCGATCGCCAGCCCGGACGCCACGCTCGAGACCTTCGAGGACACCGCTGCCCTGATCGCCAGCCTCGACCTGGTCGTCGCGGTCGACACATCAATCAACCACCTGGCCGGGGCAATGGGGCAACCCGCCTGGGTTATGGTGCCGTTCGCGCCGGACTGGCGTTGGCTGGAGGGGCGGGCCGACACGCCCTGGTATCCGAGCCTGCGGTTGTATCGCCAGGAGACGCCGCGGAATTGGGATGAAGTCGTCCGCCGCATCGCCCTCGATCTTGGGGATTGGGCGGCGCATCGGCCCGCCTGAGCGGGTGCCGCGCCGCCCGCAAAGCGGCAGATCAGACGGGCGGCGCGACCGCGCGCTCGGTGGCTGCGTGACCGGCCAGCGCCTCGCGCAGCATCTGTTCCTTGGTCTCGTCGAATGAGGTACGCATCACCGTGCCGCCGACCCCCTGCAGATCGGCCAGCACCTTGTCGGCCGTCATCTTGCGGATCAGCAGGAAAAGACCAGCGCCGCCGGGGGGCAGTGCGGAGGCGGCGTCCTTCATGAAATCGTCGTTGATGCCGACATCCGTGAGCTTGCCGCCGAGCGCCCCGGAGGCCGCGCCGACCGCCGTGCCAACAAGCGGCATAAGAAAGATGAAGCCGATCAGCGTGCCCCAGAACGCGCCGGAAAGCGCTCCGGTCGCGGTGGTGTTGATCAATTGGTTCAGCTTGACGTGGCCGCGCGCGTCCTTGGCCGCGATCACCGCGTCGCCCAACTCGATCAGATATTCTTTCTGCAGTTCCAGCACCTTCTGACGCACTTCCTCGGCCTTCTCCTCGTTGGCGAAGGCGATGAAAACCAGGTCGCTCATGGGACGTCCTCACTGTTCGGGCAGGCCATGGCGCAAATCCGGCAGCCGGTCCAGTCGCCGCTTCAAGCCGGCTTGTCGCCTCGCAACTCGGCGCGCGGATCCTGCGGCAGGGCAGGGCGCCAGGTCCGTAGGAACTCATTGAACGCCGGATCCGGTTCGGATGGGAGGGTCAGCGAAAGCTCGACGAACTGATGGCCGCCGGTGATTCCCCGGTCACGCAGCCGCAGCCTCGCCCCATTGGCCGAGTTCGGCGGAATGGCCAGACGGACCGGCCCACGAATGGTCGGTACCTCGATGGTGGCGCCGAGCACCACCTCCTGCAGCGTCACGGGCAGGCGCAGGATCACATCGTCGCCCTCTCGCCGGAAGAACGGATGCGGCGACACGGTGATTTCCACCAGCGCATCGCCGGCCGCCCCACCAGCCCGCGCCGGCTGTCCCTGACCACGCAGCCGGAGGACATGACCGTCGCGCACGCCGGCCGGGATGGTGACGTCCAGCGTGCGCCCGTCCGGCAGGCTGAGGCGGCGGACCGCGCCATTGGCGGCATCTAGGAAGTCGACGCTGAGCGCATACTGTATGTCGGCCGCGGGAGCGGGCTGCTGGGCCGCTCCGGGGCGGCCGCCGGCGAAGGCCGCGCCGAACAAGGCTTCAAGATTCTCGAAATCGAATGGCTGCCCCCCCGGTGCCGCGCCGCCGCGACCACCACCGGGAAATCCGCCACCAGGAAATCCACCGCGCGGCCCGCCGGCCCGGGCAGCCCGCGCCGCCGCGTCGGCGTCCCGCCAGGAGTGTCGGTACGCCGTCTCGTTGCCTTGCGGGTCGATTTCGCCGCGATCGAAGCGGGCGCGTCGCGCTGGATCGGACAGCAGATCATGCGCCGTGCTGATTTCCTTGAATTTCTCCGCCGCATCCGGCTTGCCGGCGTTGACGTCCGGGTGATGCCGCTTGGCCAGCTTGCGATAGGCCTTGCGGATCGTCTCCTCGCTGTCGCCTCGTCGGACGCCCAGCACTTCATACGGATCTTTCATCTTCTCCAATATAGCGTCAGCCCATGCCGTTCAGCCATGCCGGGCCGCTCACGAAGCGGCTGCCCTTTATGAAGAAGCGCAACGGGCTGTCGACCGCCCGGCTGATCCCGATTCGCGCGCTTACTCCGACGGGCCCCACGTCGCGCGCGTCACTGGCCAGGAACAGCGAACCAGGACTGCAAAGGTCGGCCCCGTCGAACGAGCGGTCGATCCCCATGGCTTGCGCGAGTCGTCCCGGTCCGCGCGCCAAATCGCGGACAGGCGCCGGGCCTCGCCGCTTGCTCATCAGCGCGATCCCCTCCTCGGGCTCGCCGGCGCGAATCAGGACGCCCGCACCGATCCCTTCCGTCTCGCTGGCCACGTTCAGCATCCAGCACGTCCCATAGGCGCGATAGACATATGCCCGGCCGCGTTCGAGAAAAAGCGAACGATTACGCTCTGTTATCCGCCGATAATGATGCGCGGCCTCGTCACCGGGCGGGTAGGCCTCGGTCTCGACGATTCGGAGTATCGCCGGGGCAAACGGGTCGACGTCGTCAAGGCCGACGCGAACCAAGCGCTTGCCCAACAGGCATCTCGCCATGTCGACCGTATCGAAAGGCAGTGTCCGGGCGCTCAGCAACATGCCCGAAAACGGGTCTTCACCGTTTTTTGTCAAGATTTGTTAAGAATCTTGTTGCGATCCATCGTGCGTGGCGAACACAATGTGCCACTTCATATCGAAGGCGCTCATGCGAATGTCTCAAAAACCAGCTTCAACGCATCTGTCCCGCGGTAGCGCATCGCAAATCGTCCCGCATCCGGAGCCGCTTCTCCGGGTTCGGCCTCGGCAGCCGCCGCCGAAGGTCCCGACCTTTTCGGTGATCCAGGACGATCGTGTGGACACTTTGCGAAACACGCTCCTGGCGCTGGTTCGCCGGGACGGCCGCGATCTGACTGCCCGACAGCTCACTGCGTTCCTCTCGATCTACACGCAGGATGAGACGCTGACCGTCAGCAGCCTCGCCGAGCTGATGAACATCTCGCGGCCGGGCGTGACCCGCGTGATGGACCGCCTGGTGCATTTCGATCTGATCTCCCGCGAGGAGGATCGCGAGGATCGGCGACGGGTCCTGGCCCGCCGCACCGCACGCGGTGCCGCGTTCTATCGGGAACTTGCCTCCATCGCCCGTACCGCGGCGGACGGCATGGAGCGCGGATCGTTCGAGACGCGCGACGTCGCGGGTCACGGCTGACACGGCGCGGGACGCTGTCCCGCGTTCACCTCGGGTCCAACAGGATGTGTGGCCGGCAAAAGCGGAAGTCGCAGCCTTCGTCGGCCTGCAGCACCTGCTCCAGAAAAAGCCGCAGATAGCCCCGGTCTGAGCCGGGGGGAGCGGCTGGCCGACGCCAGTCGCTCCGACGTGCGGCAAGGTCGGCCTCACCGACGAGGAGGTCGATGGTCCTCGCGTCAGCATCGAGCCTGACCATGTCCCCATCATGCACCAGCGCGAGCGGGCCGCCGTCCGCCGCTTCCGGTGTGACGTGCAGGACGATCGTGCCGAACGCCGTGCCGCTCATCCGCGCATCCGAGATCCGCAGCATGTCTCGCAAGCCCTGTCGCGCGAGCTTTGCCGGGATCGGGATCGCGCCGGCTTCCGGCATGCCTGGCGCCCCAATCGGACCGGCGTTGCGCAGTACGAGGACGCTCTCGGCCGTGACCGGCAAATCGTCCGTGTCGAGCCGTGCGGCCATGTCCTCCAACCCGTCGAACACCAGGGCCGGCCCCTCGTGGCGCAGCAGCGCGGGTGTGGCGGCCGATCGCTTGAGCAGCGCGCCCCGAGGGGCGAGGCTGCCGCGCAGGACGGCGAGACCTCCGCCCCGATGGATCGCCGTCTCGGTGGTCCGGATCACGGTCTGACCTGGAACCTGCTCCGCAGCCGTCGCCACCGCATCGAGCGTCCTGCCGTCGACGGTCACCGTCCCGCTATCGAGCCAGGGCCGCAGTTCCTGCAACAAGCGAGACACGCCGCCGGCCGCGTTCAAATGCTCCATGTAGTGCTGGCCCGAAGGCTTGAGGTCCACCAGCACGGGCACCTCGCGCCCGATCGCGTCGAATGTGTCCAGGTCAAACGGTAGGGCGAGCCGACCGGCGATAGCGGTCAGATGAATCACCGCATTGGTCGACCCGCCGATCGCCTGCAGCACCACCATCGCGTTGCGAAGGGACGCCGGCGTGATGAGATCGCGCAAGGTCGGCCCACCGGTCCGGGCCAACCGAACGGCGGCGGTCCCCGATGCCTCGGCGATCCGCGTCCGGTCGGCGAAGGTCGCGGGCACGGTCGCGCCGCCGGGCAGGCACAGGCCCATCGCCTCGACGACGCAGCCGATCGTGCTCGCCGTGCCCATCACCATGCAGGTGCCGACCGTGGGCGCGAGACGGCCGCTGATGTCGTCCATCTCCGCCGCGTCCAGCCGGCCGGCGCGATGCTGCGCCCATAGCCGCCGGCAATCCGTGCAGGCGCCCAATGTCTCGCCCTTGTACTGGCCCGTCAGCATCGGCCCGGTCGGCACGACGATCGCCGGCAGCCCGGCACTGGCCGCCCCCATCAGCTGCGCCGGCAGTGTCTTGTCGCAACCGCCGATCAAGATGACCGCGTCCATCGGCTGGGCGCGGATCATTTCCTCCGTGTCGAGCGCCATGAGGTTGCGCAGAAACATGCTGGTCGGATGGGAGAAACTTTCATGCAAGGAAATGGTGGGGAAGGCCATCGGCAGGCCGCCGGCCAACATGACGCCGCGCTTGGCTGCCTCGATCAGCGTGGGCACGTTGCCGTGGCACGGGTTGTAGTCGCTTGCGGTATTGGCGATGCCGACGATCGGCCGGGCGAGCGCGTCGTCGCCCAAGCCCATCGCCTTGATGAACGCCCGTCGCAAGAACAGCGAGAATCCCGCATCGCCGTAGCTCGTCAGCCCTTTGCGTAGCCCGCCGGCGGCCCCGCTCATTCGCTTGCCGGCACCGCGTCGGAGGCAGGAGGCCCTGCCGATCGGTCGGTGAGCTGCTGTAGCAGGGACAGCAGATGTTCGCGGCCATCGGGTCCGATCCTGCCGCACAGCCGAGTCTCGTGGAGTGCGGCCTCGCGGGCGCACTGCGCGCGAACGGTGTGCCCGGCTTCGGTCAGGAACAGCGCCGCGGCCCGGCGATCGCCGGGCACAGGACGCCTTTCGCACAGGCCGCGCCCCTCCAGTTCGGACAGGAGCGGCACGAGATTGGTACGCCGGATCCCCAGCGTCGGGCTCAGTTGGCTCTGCCGCACGCCGGGACGATCGGCGAGAACGGTCAGAATCGCAAACTGAATGGGCCGCACATTCGCATGCGCGAGCCCTGCCTGGAGATCCTGCAGGGCGGCCGTGGCAGCTCGGCGCAGCGAGAACGTGAGGAGCTCCGGCACGGCCGTGCCGGTCGCCAGAAACGGCTCATCCGCGACGTCTGTGCTTTCGCCCATGGTCGCGGAGTATGCCTGCTTGCCGCATGCGAATCGAGCCATGCCGCATGACATCGTGAACTCATGGCGTCGGGACGTATGACGCGCGCGACATCGAGCGACGTCGGACCGATCCCTGGCACGGAATAACCGTCCGGGCGCGTCGCCGCGCCGCGCGCTCGGCTTGTGGCGATCGGAGAGAGTTCAGGCGGCCGTGTCGAACAGCGCCTGCGGTCCCCCATGGTGCAGTACACCCAGACGGCCGACCGACAATCGCCCTATCGGCCTGGCGCGAGGTTGCCGAGCACCTCGGGCAGATCGGCGAAGCGGCTTGCGGTCGCGGCTGCCCCGTCCGCGGCGCTGGCCGGCCCATAGCCCCATAGCGCGAACACGCAGGCCATCCCCGCGCCGGCCGCGGCAACCACGTCGTTGCGATGGTCGCCGACCATCACGGCGTGTTCGGCGGAGCCGTCCAGCAACGCGAGGGTGGCCAGCAGATGACCCGGATCGGGCTTGCGCACCGGGAAACTGTCGCCGGCACCAATGGCGTCGAACGCGCCACCCAGCCCCAGGGCCGCCAGGAGCGACCGCGTGGGGGCAAGCGGCTTGTTGGTGCACACCGCGAGACGCCAGCCCGCTTCCCGAAGGACCGGTAGCGTGTCTGCCACGCCCGGGAAGGCGCGTGTCTCCTCCGCGGCGTGCTCGCCATAATCTGCCAGGAACTCCGGGATGGCGGCGGCATCGGGCGTGCCGCCGCGCGCCGCGAAGGCTTTTTGCACGAGCGCCGGCGCGCCGTCGCCGACCATCGCGGCCACCTCGGCATAGGTGAACGGAGCGAGGCCCCGCGCGGCCATCAGCCGCGCCAGCGCGGCGGAGAGGTCGGGCACGGAGTCCACGAGCGTGCCGTCGAGGTCGAGGAGAAGGGTGCGTTGCATGGACGGGCTTTGACACGGATGCCGCCTGCCCGCTACCGAAACGCACATGAACCCTGGCGCGACCGCGATCATCCTCGCCGCCGGCCTCGGCACGAGGATGCGCTCCGCGCTGCCCAAGGCGCTGCATCCGATCGCTGGTCGGCCCATGCTGGCGCATTTGCTTGACGCCTGCGACGCGGTGTTCGAGCGAGTGGTGGTCGTCGTCGGCCCGGACACGGAGGCCCTGGCGGCGGTCGCCGCACCCCATACGGTGGTCGTGCAGACGGAACGGCTCGGTACCGCGCACGCGGCGCGACAGGCGGCGCATTTGTTCCGATCGGGCGATGTGGCCGTGCTGTACGCCGACAATCCGCTAATCGCCCCCGAGACGCTGCGCCGGCTGCTGGCGCGGCGCGGCGCGGGCGACGTGGGCCTCGCGCTGCTGGCGATGCGGCCGCCGGATCCTGGCCGCTATGGTCGGATCATCGGTCACGGCGGGTTTGTGGAGCGCATTGTCGAATACGCTGACGCGACCGAGACGGATCGCGCGGAGGGACTATGCAACGCCGGCGTGCTTTGCGCCGGTGCCGCCGACATGGCGAACTGGTTGTCTCGCGTCGGCTGCGAGAATGCGCGCGGCGAATATTATTTGACGGATTGCGTGGCGCTGGCGCGCGAAGATGGGTGGCGCGTGGCGGTCGTCGAGGCGCCCTGGGACGAACTGCGCGGCATCAACTCGCGCGCCGAGCTTGCCGAGGCCGAGGCGGTGATGCAGCGGAGACTCCGGCTGGCGGCGATGAAGGGCGGGGCCACGCTGGTCGCGCCCGAGACGGTTTTCTTTTCCGCCGACACGGTGCTGGCCGCCGACGTGACCGTCGAGCCGAATGTCGTGTTCGGACCAGCCGTGCGGATCGCGAGCGGCGCGCGGATCCGGGCGTTCAGCCACCTGGAGGGCTGCGTGGTGGGCGAGGGGGCGGTGATCGGCCCCTACGCCCGGCTGCGTCCGGGCACCGAGATCGGCGCGGCCGCGCATGTCGGCAACTTCGTCGAACTGAAGGCGGCGACGCTTGGAGAAGGCGCCAAGGCCAACCATCTCAGCTACATCGGTGATGCGTCGGTGGGGGCGCGGACGAATGTCGGGGCGGGCACGATCACCTGCAACTACGACGGGTTCGCGAAACACCGCACGACGATCGGGGAGGGCGCGTTCATCGGCTCGGACGCCGTGCTGGTGGCACCGGTGACGATCGGCGACGGCGCGATCGTTGCCGCTGGCAGCGTCATCACGAGCGATGTCGCGGCGGATGCGATGGCCTTCGGCCGGGCGCGGCAGGAGGACAAGGCGGGACGGGCCGCGGATTTCCGGGCGGCGCGCCGGCGCCACACGTGATAGCGTCGCAGGCGCGAGAGTAGCGGAAGGATCGAGTTGATGCGTGAGGACGTTAAGGTCACCGTGACCCTCCCGAAAGCGATTGTCGACAAGATCAGGAACCTGGCGAAGGTTAATCAGACGTCGCTCGCTAATACTGTGATCGAATCTATCAACCTCAATGAGGTGATCTCGGCGAGCGAGCGGGATCGAGCGCGGATCATCATTCAGCGGCCGAATGGAACGGCTACCGAGCTGGTACGGGACCGTCCGGATGCAGGTTCTGAGTGACGGACGCGAACCTCGACGAAGAGAATGCAGATGAACAAAGCAAGCTCGATGCTCGTCCGAAAGTGCTTCCTTACGATCCCGCCAAAGCTCGTGAATGGGTGCGAGGAGCGATCGCCCTCGGCTTGACCGCGGTTTTTATTCTTTTGATGCTTTTCCTCATAGCGATGGTCGCAACCGGATATCTGGAAACCGACAGGCTCGAGAAAATTGCAGCAGTCTTGCTATCTCCCTTAGTCGGATTGCTAGGGGCTGTTCTCGGTTTTTATTACGGGGAACATGCTCGTGGACGCTAGGGAAACTTCCAGGCCCCACTTCGACCTCTTCGTCATCGGCGGGGGCAGCGGCGGCACGCGCTGCGCTCGCATCGCCGCCAGCCACGGCGCCCGCGTGGGCATCGCCGAGGAGCGCCACTGGGGCGGCACCTGCGTCAACATCGGCTGCGTGCCGAAAAAGCTGATGGTCATGGCCGCAGAATACGGCGCGGCCTGCGTCGACAGCCACGGTTTCGGCTGGGACACCACGCCCGGCCGGCACGACTGGTCCAAACTAATCGCCGCCAAGGATGTCGAGATCGGGCGCCTCAATGAGATCTACCGCCGCCTGCTGGAAGGCGCCGGAGCCACGGTGTTTGAGGGCCGCGCGACCTTTGTCGACGCGCACACGCTCGATGTGGGTGGCCGGCGCGTCACTGCGGATCATATCGTCGTCGCCGTTGGTGGCCGCCCATTGCGGCCCGATTTTCCGGGCCAGGACCACTGCATCGTCAGCGACGACGCATTTTTCCTGCCGGAGCGCCCCGACCGGGTGACCATCCTCGGCGGCGGCTATATCGCCGTGGAATTCGCCGGCATCTTCGCGGGTCTCGGCAGCAAGGTCGACCTCGTGATGCGCCAGGACTCTCCGTTGCGCGGCTTCGACGACGATCTGCGCGCCTGCCTCCTGGTTGCGCTAGAGGAGCAGGGGATCGCCGTGCATCGCGGCACGTCGGTCGCCTCGGTCGCGGCTGACGGCGACGTCGCGCTGACCAACGGGACGGTGCTGCCGAGCGACCTCGTGTTCGCGGCCATCGGCCGGACGCCGCTGACCGAAAATCTAGGGCTGGAGACGCTCGGTGTGACCCTGGACGGCTTCGGGGCGATCGTCGTGGACACGCAGGCGCGGACGAACGTCGACGGCGTCTATGCGATCGGCGATGTCACCAACCGGATGAACCTCACGCCGGTCGCCATCGCGGAAGGCCACGCGCTGGCCGAGGGGCTGTTCGGCACCGGACGCCGCGTCTGGTCGCTCGACAAGGTGGCGACCGCCGTCTTCAGCACGCCGCCGATCGCCACCGTGGGCATGACCGAGCACGAGGCGGCGGCGCGCGGCGCGGCGGATATCTACATCACGCGCTTCACGCCGATGCGGCATGTGCTGGGCGGCCGCAAGCGGCAGACCATGATGAAGCTGGTCGTCGACCAGCAGACGCAGGTCGTGGTCGGCGCCCACATGATCGGCGACGACTCCGCCGAGATCATGCAGGGCCTGTCGATCGCGATGAACTGCGGCGCGACTAAGGCGGATTTCGATCGCACAGTGGGCATCCATCCGACCAGCGCCGAGGAGTTCGTGACGCTGCGCACCCGCACCCGCGTCGCAGAGAGCCCGTCCGAGCCGGAACGCGACGCGCAGTCCCTGGAAGGCGAGGAGATGGGTGCGGCGGAGATGGGGTTGGGCGCATAGGAGGCTCCGGAGTACGCTCTGGCCTGCCGCGTCGTTTCGGCGGATAAACGCGGCCCCTCTGTGCCTGGGAGAGCACCCCGTGCCTGGCATGAACACCTGGACGCCGGAAAGCTGGCGTCTCAAGACGATCCGTCAGATCCCCGCCTATCCCGACCCCGAGCGGCTTAGGGTGGTCGAGGCTAAACTGGCGAGCTACCCGCCGCTGGTGTTCGCCGGCGAGGCGCGGCGGCTCAAGGCGGCGCTCGCGCAGGTTGCCGACGGCCGCGCCTTCGTTCTGCAGGGCGGCGACTGCGCCGAGAGTTTTGCGGATTTCACCGCAAACAACATCCGCGACACGTTTCGCGTTCTGCTCCAGATGGCCGTCGTGTTGACGTTCGGAGCGGCGGTGCCGGTCGTGAAGCTGGGCCGTATGGCCGGGCAATACGCCAAGCCGCGCAGCAGCGATGTCGAGACGATCGGCGACGAGACGCTGCCAAGCTATCGCGGTGACATCGTGAACGGCCCGGCTTTCACCGCCGAGGACCGGGTGCCTGACCCCGCCCGGATGGAGACCGGATACTTCCAGTCGGCCAGCACCATGAACCTGCTGCGCGCCTTCGCCGGCGGCGGCTATGCCGACCTGCATGAGGTGCACCGCTGGAACCTCGGCTTCGTCAACCGCAGCCCGCTCGTCGAGCAGTATCGCGGCCTCGCCGCCCGGATCGACGAGACGCTGGCCTTCATGTCGGCGGTGGGCCTCAACAGCGCCAGTACGCCGCAGGTGCGTGAGACCGATTTCTACACCAGCCACGAGGCGCTGCTGCTGCCCTATGAGCAGGCGCTGACCCGGGTCGACAGCACCACGGGCGATTGGTACGCCTGCTCCGCCCACTTCCTGTGGATCGGCGACCGCACCCGCCAGCCGGACGGCGCGCATGTCGAGTTCCTTCGCGGGGTGAAGAATCCGATCGGGCTGAAGGTCGGCCCGACAACCGATCCGGACGAGATGCTGCGGCTGATCGACACGCTGAACCCCGAAGACGAGCCCGGACGGCTGACGCTCATCAGCCGGATGGGGGCCGACAAGGTCGCCCGCCTGCTGCCGCCGTTGCTTCGCGCGGTGCGCCGTTCTGGCCGCCGGGTGGTTTGGCTGTGCGACCCGATGCACGGCAACACGATCAGCACCGCGAGCAAGGTGAAGACCCGCAATTTCGACTCGATCCTGGCCGAGGTGCGCGGGTTTTTTGACGCGCACGCCGCGGAGGGGACATTCGCAGGTGGCGTGCATGTGGAAATGACCGGGCGTGACGTCACCGAGTGCGTCGGCGGCGCGCACCGGCTGACGGAAGCCGATCTCGGCGACCGTTACGAGACCTTCTGCGACCCGAGGCTCAACGCCGAGCAATCGCTAGAGATGGCCTTCCTGCTGTCGGAGGAGCTCAAATCTCGCCGCTTGCCTGTCGCGCAGCCGGCGATCGCTGCGCAATGAGGCGACGATTTTGAGCGAAGCGGCGATCGACGCGGCCGTCGAGGCTTCCGTGAACGCGCCGACCTCGGTGCTGGAGGCGGACATTGCCGCCCGCACGGACGTTTATTTCCGCCGCACGCGGGAGATCGTCGCGCGGTTCGGCGACCGCCGCGTGACCTACGCGGTGTTCCTGCGCCGGCCGGTGATCTCCGCGCCGCGCCTCATGCTCGACTGGTTGGAAGCCGTGGGCGCCGAGCGCGGAGCGGCGTTCAACATCGAGATCATGCACCCCGAGGGCGTCTGGACCGGCGCGGGCGAGCCGATCTGCTACATCACCGGCAGTTTCATGCATCTGTCGGAGCTGGAGACGCTGCTGCTCCAGAAGCTCGGCGCGGCGTGCGTCGCGGCCTTGAACGCCTATCAGATGTGCCTGGCGTTGCCGAAGACTGCCTTTCTGGCGATGGACGCGCGCCATTGCGCGGGCGCCGAGATGCAGGACGCTATGGCCTACGCGGCTTCGGTCGGCAGCGAGGCCGCAAAGCGTGAGGGGGCATTGGGCTTCATCGGCAACGCCAACGACGGCACCGCCCATTGGTTCGGCGCGGAGGCCGGTCGAGGCACGATGCCGCACGCGCTGATCGGCTACGCCGGCAGCACGGTGCGCGCGGCGGAGATGTTCTTCGAGACGTTCCCGCAGGAAAACTTGACGGTTTTGGTCGACTACTTTGGGCGCGAGGTCACCGACGCGCTCGCGGTCAGCCGCCGCTTTCCGGAGCTTGCGGCGTCCGGCGCGCTGGCGATGCGGCTCGACACGCATGGTGGCCGCTTCCTTGAGGGGCTGGACCCGGCCGAAAGTTATGCCGTGCTGGAGCGGCAGGCGCCCGGCGCGATCCGCCGCTATCGCAGCGAGACGGAGCTGCGAACCTTGGTTGGCACTGGCGTCTCGGCGGCCGCCGTGTGGCGGATGCGCGAGGCGCTGGACGAGGCGGGGTTCCCCAAAGTCCGCATCGTCGCGAGTAGTGGCTTTGGCGTGGGGAAATGCCGAACCATGGCCGATGCCAACGCCCCGATCGACGTGGTCGGCACCGGCAGCTTCATCCCAGAAGCCTGGGGCGAGACGTATGCAACCGCGGATATCGTCGCGTACGACGGCAAGCCGATGGTCAAGGTCGGTCGGGAGTTCCTGCTGCGCCGATGAGATGGCCGGTCTGCCTGGTCGTGATGCTGGCGGGCTGTGGAGTGGACCACGCGCCGCCGTCGGCCGATCAAGTGTACCGTGCATGCGTTGAATCAGGCTTGTTTCCCGGAACGCCGGGCTTTTCGGACTGCTTAAATGATCCTGCTGGTCCGGCAAATCGGACCGCCGAGAAGGGGCTGCACGATCTGGGCGGGATGAGCCACTCAGGGCCCAAATAGGGCTCGCCACACGTCGGCTTCCGTCGTTGACGCGGTAAGAACGACCTTGCACAGACCGTCCGGACGGCATAGCGTCGCGCTCGGAGGGGTCGTCGTTGCAAAACACTGCCGCGGATCTGGAACGCGATACGCGCACGATCATTCTCGACGCAGCCGAGGATCTGGTGGCGGCCCAGGGCGTGCAGAACCTCACGTTCGATGCCCTGGCGAGATCGTCCGGCGTCAGCAAGGGCGGGATCCTCTATCATTTCCGCAGCAAAGAAGATCTCGCCACCGCGATGATCGAACGCGCCATCGATCAGTTCGATACGGCGGTCACTCGTGCCGCCGCGAGGGATAGCTCGGTTCATGGACGCTTCACTCGCGCCTATCTCGCGGTCTCCCTCGGCCTTGTCGGCGACGATGCCAGAGGCCGTGACCGGCTCACCGCGTCGCTCACGACCGCCCTGCTCAACCATCAGCAGGGCCTCGAGCCCATCCGCCATCAAGGCGCGCGGCACCAGAGCCTGATTGAGGCCGATGGTTTGGACCCGGTGACCGCGACCATGGCGCGGCTGGTGGTGGACGGCCTCTGGCTTGCCGAGAACTTCGGACTGATGCGTTACGATGACGCGATGAAGCGGGCCGTCGTCGAACGTTTGCGCGCGCTGACGCAGGAAACACCGATGTCGGGGAAGAAGCAGAAATGAACGAGACGACGGGCACGGCCACGCGCCTTGTGCCGCAGGGACCCGAAGGTATCAGCTTCGATCGCGCCACGCTCATCAAGAAGGCCGACGCGACGCGCTTCCTATGGGGCGATTCCGATGCGGGCTATGTCTCGGACTGGATTTACGGTTCGTCGCCTCGCATCCACATGATGTCGTTCGAGATGCCGGTCGGCACACGGTTCGGCAACTCGCCCGACTTCAAGACGGTCTATCGCTGCGCCGAGACCTACCATTGCCTAAAAGGCGAGTTCACATTTCACTGCCCGGAAACCGGTGAAGTCCACGTCCTGCGGCGTGGCGACACGTTGTACTTCCCGCCAGACACTTGGCACTGGGGCTACAATTTCGGTACCGAGACCAGCCGGATCCTCGAAAGCCTGACGCCGCGGACGACGGAGGCGGTCGAGAGCTACGCGCGCGCGCAGCCGTCGCTGGAGAAGACCGCCTACAGCGTGCTGCCGGCGGGCGGCGAGTTCCTGCCGGGCAAACCACCTGCCGGAGCGCGCGCGCATCTCGCTCGTGCGGGCGAGTGTCTCTACGAGATCGTGGGCGCGAGGAAGCCGTTGCGTGTGGCGCTCGTGGTCAGGACGTCGATGCTGACGACCGGTTTCATCGATCTGCATCCCGGCCAGGAAAGTGAGTTGATCACCCATCCGGGCGACAAGGTCCTCTACGCTCTGGAGGGCGTCAGCAACGTCTTTCTGCCGGACGCCTCCCCAAACTGGTGGGAATTGACGCCCGGCGACGCCGCCTTCATCCCGGGGGGTGTCGCGCACGCGTTTTTCAACACCAGCGACGCAGGGGCCCGCCTGCTGTTCAGCGTGGCACCCAACGACCGGAACTAGCCGCCAAACATCGGAGGGAAACCGGATGACCGCGAACCAAACGGATGCCGTCTCGGACACGTCCCGCGCGGGCATGGACCGACGATCGTTGCTGGCCGGCGCTGCCGCGGCGGCGGCCGGCGGGCTCATCGGCAGCCAGAGCGCGCAGGCTGCCACCACGGTGAACTGGGTCGGCTGGGAAGGCTACGACACGCCGCTCAAGCTCGGCGCGTTCCTGCAAGATAACGGAATCAATCTCGCGACCACCTACATCGCGACCAACGAGGAGATCATCACCCGGCTTCAAGCGGGTGGGACTGGCCAGATCGACTTCATCACGATCTTCTATGGCCACGTGCCGATCCTGATCGCCGCCGATCTGCTCGAGCCGATCGACGAATCGCGTGTTCCGGCGCTGAAGGATATCTTTCCGGAGTTCCTCGGCGTGGAGCCGATCCGCAAGGACGGCAAGCTCTACGCGGTGCCGTTCACCTGGGGCACCCTGTCAATGGTCTACGACCCGAAGGCGATCGCGAGGCCCGTGTCGTGGAACGACTGCCTCAAGCCCGAATACAAGGGAAAAGTCGCGCTGGTCGACGACGCCACCGGTTTGCTCGCCACGTGGGGACCGATCGTGACCGGCAACAAGGCGGCCACGCGCATCACCATCGATCAGCTGCGTCGGACCGTGGATTTCCTGATCGATATCAAGCGCAATCATGCACGCACGCTCTCGCCCAGCTACGGCGAGGCGACGGATCTGTTCGCGCGCGGCGAGGTGGTCGTCTCGGCGATCGGCTGGGACGCCATGGTCGGCTTCGCCGCCGCCAAGAACAAGGTTCTGGACTACGTCATCCCGCAGGAAGGCGCGATGGTCTTCCTCGACACCGTGGCGATCCCGAAGGGCGCGCCGCACCCCGAACTCGCCTACAAATTGCTGCAGCAAAGCCTGTCCAGCGCGGGGCAGGAGCTGATCGCCTCCAGCCTCACGCAGGCCGTCGTCAGCCGCGCCGCCGCCGCCCGTGTCGATGCGAGCAATCGCGACATCTATCGCTACGACGACCTGTCCGGCCTGTTCCAAAAGGTGCATTTTTATCCGTTCTGGCCGATCGAGAGGGACGGCGATTTCGTAACGCACGATCAGACGCAGGAGGAGTACCAGCGATTCCTGAAGGCGTGACGCCGGGGCGCATGGACATTCGTAGCGCCGGCACCACGCCGCCTTTGCTCCGGCTGCGGGGCCTGAGCAAATCGTACGGAAGCGTCACGGCCCTGCATCCGCTCGATCTGGACGTCGCTCCCGGAGATTTTTGCGCCGTGCTCGGCCCGTCTGGATGCGGCAAGTCGACGTTGCTGCGCATGGTCGGCGGGTTCGTCGCGCCCACGACCGGGACCATCGAGATCAACGGCGAGGATGTGACGCGGCTGGGACCCGACAAGCGTGCGACCAACATGGTCTTTCAGTCCTATGGTCTGTTTCCGCACCTGAATGTCGCCGGCAATGTCGGCTTCGGCCTCAGACTGGCGCGCAGGTCGGACGCGGAGATTGCCGCCCGGGTCGGCGAGGCGCTGGAGCTGGTGCGACTGGACCGCTTTTCCGCGAGCGCTGTGCAGGAACTTTCGGGTGGGCAGCAGCAGCGCGTGGCGCTGGCCCGAGCCCTCGTCATGCGGCCACTGGTATTGCTGCTCGACGAGCCATTGGCCGCCCTCGATCTGAAACTGCGGCATGCGATGCAGGACGAATTGCGGCGCATCCACCGCGAGATCGGCGGCACGTTCATCCTTGTGACGCACGATCAGAACGAGGCGTTCGCGTTGGCAAGCCGCGTCGTGGTGATGAACGCCGGGCGGGTGGAGCAGGTGGGCTCGCCGGACGATGTCTATCTCTGCCCAAGCAGTCTGTTCGTGGCCGGGTTCGTCGGCGAGGCGAACGTCCTGCCGGGATGGCGCGAGGCTGGCCGGATCATTCTTGAGGCGGGTGCGACCATCGCCTCGGAGGGGAGGGACGGAGAGGTCACGCTGATCATCCGACCCGAGCGCGTGGTCTTCGGCGAGCACCATCCGCTGCGGCTGAGTGGCGTGGTGGTCGACCTGGTTTTCCTGGGCAACGCGATCAGCGTCGAAGTGGCGGTCGAGGCCGGCGGGCGGATGGTCGTGCGCGACACCGACCTCTCCCGTCGCACCGGTTTGCGCCGTGGCGATCGCGTAACGCTCAGCTGGAGTGCTGCCGATCATCGCGTGCTGGAGGCGCAGGGATGAGGCGTGGCGTCACGGTGGCGCTGACCGCACCGTCGGTGGGGCTGGTCGCCGGATTGCTGCTGGCACCGATGGCGCTGCTGTTCGTCGTCAGCTTCTGGTCGGTCGTGCGCTTCCGGCTGACGCCGGGATTCGGGGTGGCCGCGTGGTGGCGCGTGGCCGACGCCTATGGCCTGCTCACGCTCTACACTCTTGGGGTCGGCGTCGTAGTGGCCCTCGTCTGCACCACGGTGGGCTTCCTGTTCGCCTACGTCCTGCGCTTCCACGCGGGGCGGCACGCCGAGGCGATGTTGGTCGCCACGATGATCGCGTTGTTCGGCGGCTATCTCGTGAAAATCTATGCGTGGAAATCGCTGCTGAGCGCTGACGGGCTGATCAACCGGCTGCTGATCGCAACGGGGCTCCGTGACACGCCCGCGCCCTGGTTGATCTTCAATCGCGGCGCCGTCGTCGTGGCGCTGGTCAACTTCCTGCTCCCGTTCGCCGTGCTGCCGATCTTCGCGGCCCTGCGCAATGTCTCGCCGGAGACGTTGGCGGCCGGGCGCGATCTCGGCGCCTCGCCGATCGCGACAATCATTCGCGTGGTGATCCCGCAATGCCGGTCCGGGCTGTTCGCCGCGTTCGCGTTCACCTTCCTGCTGGCGGCCGGTGACTACGTGACGCCGATGTTTCTCGGCGGTGCGAGCGGCAGCATGCTCGGCCAGTTCATCGCGCAGGAATTCTCGGTCCGCTTCAACTGGCCGGCGGGGGCGGCAATGTCGTTCACCCTCCTGTTCTCGAGTCTGGGGTTGCTGGCGCTGGTCTGGCGGTTCTTGTTCCGCGGGCGGGGCTGATGCGCGGTCGCCTCGCGTGGCTGGGCTTCGCCGCCGGCTGTCTGTTGTTCATGCTCGGTCCGCTGGCCGTCGTCGTGGCGTCCTCGTTCGGTCAGAGCGCGCTCATCGGCTCGTTCGCCGAGGGCCTGAGCCTGCGCTGGTATCGCGAAGTGATGCAGGACCCGGCATTCCGGCAGGCGGTGCTGACCAGCCTCCTGATCGCCGGGAGCGTCTCGGTCCTGGCCACCGCGATCGGGACGATGACCGCCATTGCGTTGTCGCGCGCCGGCGGTGGCTGGGCGCAGACCGTGCTCGCGGCATTGTCGCTGCCGGTCATTCTGCCGCCGCTGGTGGTGGCGATCGCGATCGTCGTGCTGTTCGTGCGCGGCATCGGGCTGGGCCTGGGCGTTCCGGTGGTTATCGCCGCGCACGTCATGCTCACCCAGCCATTCGTCGTCATGATCGTGTTGGCGCGGCTGCGGAACTTTGACCACGCCAGCATGGAGGCGGCTCGCGACGTGGGGGCGACGGCGTGGCAGGCGTTCCGGCTGGTGATGCTGCCACAACTCGGCGCCTCCATCGTCGGCGCGGCACTCATCTGCGCCGCCGTGTCGCTCGACGATTTCATCGTGGCCTCGTTCACGCTCGGCGGCGGGAACACGCTGTCGACATTCGTATGGGGCAAGCTGCGCACGACGCTTGATCCGTCCGTGAACGCGGTCGCGAGCGTGCTGCTGGTGCTGACGATCAGCGCCTCGGCGGCAGCCCTACGATTGACCGGATTTCGCGGTCAATGACCGGCGGGACCGGCCGCACCGCACTCGTGACGGGAGCGGGCCGTGGCATGGGACGGGCGATCGCCACCGGGTTCGCCCAAGCCGGCTATCGCGTGATGCTGCTGGGGCGGTCCGCGGCCACGCTGGCCGAAGTCGAACAAATCCTGCGCGCCGCCGGACACGACGTGTTCGCAAGCGTGGGCGATGTCGGCGAGCCCGACGCGGTCGGCCATGCCGCTGATCTGCTGATGGAGCGTTGGGGGCGGATCGACGTACTCGTGAACAATGCCGGCATCAGCGGCGAGGAGACGCCGATCCTGGAGGTGACCGAGGCCGCCTGGGACGAGGTGATCCGGACCAACTTGAAAGGGCCGTTGCTCATGAGCCAGGCGGCCGGCCGCCACATGGCACGACAAGGGGGCGGTGTGATCCTGCACAACGCCTCGATCGCCGGACTCGCGGTCGATGGCGCTTTCGCCGCTTATGGCGTCGCGAAGGCAGGACTGCTCGCGCTCATGCGATCCATGGCTGTCGAACTCGCCCCGCTCGGCATCCGCGTGAACGCGGTCAGTCCCGGCTACACGCGCACGGATATGACGACGGGCTTCCTCGGCCCCGACTCCCCCATCGGCCGGCCCGGCGGGTTTGCGCGGGCACCGTCGCGGCGCTTGGTGGAACCGGAGGAGGTCGCCTCGGCCTTCATCTACCTGGCCTCGCCGGAGGCGTCGGGCATTACCGGTGCCAACCTCGTGGTCGATGGTGGTTTGACCGCAAACCTATATATAACCGAAACGCTTTAGCCGGGCCGACCGCACGACCTGTCCGCTATGTTGCTGTCTCGGCGTTCGCCGTCTCGCGCATGCCTCCCGCACGCCGCCGCTTCGACGGCTTTGGTCGCCACAGTGGCCGGGTGAACGACATCGCCAGCACGATCAGCCCCGCAACACCGACCCACTCGCCCGGACGCAATCCCCGTGAAATGTTCAAATTGGCCGCGAGGACCCGCCAGCCGCTGATGCCCGTGGTCGTCCCATACCACAGCGCCTCGATCGCCACCGCGCCGAGGCAGGCCAGCACCGCCAATCCCAGCAGCGGCGCCCGCCAGGTCCGCCACGCCGCCGGCTTGATACGCCACAGCATCAGCCAGAGGAACACCCCGGCCGCGAACGCCGCAGTGCTGACATCGGCCTTCGCCTGCAGGAAGTGATGGAAGATCGCGAGCACCGCGATCGGATAGACCAGCTTGTGCAACCGCTTCCAGTTGCGACCGAGGCGGCGCTGCATCGCGTCCGTCGAAGTCGCGGCCAAGGCAAGCAGTCCGAGCAGTGCCACGAAGCCGATCGTCAGATAGAATCGCAGCGCGATCTCGGACGCGACGTGCAGCAGGTCGCCCTGATTGTCCACGACATAGAGGCTGAAATGAATGCCCGCGTAGACGGCGGCCGTGACGCCGAGCATGCGCCGCAGCCACAGCACGCGCGGCGAATCGAGCACGAACCGGGCCGGCGTCACGGCGAGCGAAATCAACAGGAAGCGGACCGCCCAAGTCCCGGTCAGGTGCATCGCGGCATTCACGCCGCGCGGGCCGAGTCCCACCGTGCCCCAACGCCAGGCGATCCACGCGCCCGGCAGGATCGTCAGAATCAGCGTCACGGTTTTCAGCCAGGAGAATTTGCCGGCGGGATTGCGCAGCACTCCCGGGACGTAAGCAGCCGCGATCATGGGCGCTGCCCCGGGGGCGCGACTCGGCGAAAGTCCGCTGGGACCGCGAAGATTGCATCGGGCAGCGGCGCATAGATCACGCGCACGGCCTCCACGACCCCGGTTTGGCCGATACGGGCACGCAGCAACACGCCGTCCGCGGTGAGGCACGCCTCGGTCGTCGCGCCGGAGGTGTCGCGCGTGCGCCACTCGGTGCAGGGCAAACCTGCCACCATCCGCTCCCCTTGTCGGACATAGTCGCCAGCCGGGGCGGAGGGCGCCAGCCGCGCGCCGTCCGACGGGATCTGCAGGACCATCTTCTCGGCCGGCCGGATCGCCGACATCAGGTGCGCGCCGTAGTCCATCACGACGTAAAGCCCGGGGCTGGGCGTATCGACCCGCATCCGAGGCCCCGCCGCCGCCCAACGAACCCGTTGCGACAGACGCCCTGCTTCGGCGCCGCCTGGTCCCGTCATGTCATACGTCACGTCGACGTCGCGCGTGGGGCGCGTCACGGGATGCTCCTGCGCACCGGCGGATGTCGCGCCGAGAGCGAATTGCAGCAGTAGGGCGATCAGGCGCAGCTTCATCGCGGCTCGCTCCTTCGATCGAGACCCTACGTTTAACCCCCTCGCGGGATACAGCGGCTCAGCGGGCGGCGGATGCCGAGGTCGGATGCGACAGAGCGCCGAGTTCCTCGATTTCCAGGACCATCGTCTCCTCGTCCGGCTCCGGCCGCCAGTGCGCGCTGGCCTGGACTGCTTCAGCCAGATGCGCCTTGTAGACGTCGCGGGGCACCTCGATTGCGCCGAACTGCGCGAGATGAGCGGTCAGGAACTGGGTGTCGAGCAATCGGAACCCACCGAGCCGCAATCGAGCGACGAGATGCACGAGCGCCGCCTTGGAGGCATCGCGGGCCCGGCTGAACATGCTCTCGCCGAAGAACACCCCGCCGATCGCCACGCCGTAGAGGCCGCCGACGAGTTCGCCGTCATGGAACGTCTCGACGGAGTGGGCATGACCCATGCGGTTCAGCGCGTTGAACATCCGCTCGATGTCACTGTTGATCCAGGTGTCGTCGCGTCCCGGTGTCGCTTCGGCGCACAGCGCAATCACCGCCGGAAACGCTGTGTTGGAGGTGACTTGATACCTGCCGGACAACACCGTGCGCTGTAGCCGGCGCGGCAAATGGAAGCCATCGAGCGGCAGGATGCCTCGCCGTTCGGGGTCGAGCCAATGTAGCTTCTCGCCGGTCCGGGTTTCGGCCATCGGAAACAGCCCGGCCCGGTAGGCGCGCAAGAGAAGGTCCGGAGTGATTTCGAAAGCCCGCTTGGACATCGCACTGTTATGCCGCATCGCCGTCCCGAGCGTCATGTGTTCCCGAGCCTAGGATAGCCGAACGAGCCGGTGCTGCTTGCGTCCGGCGGACAGCTTGATCGCGCCATCGCGAAGATGTGCGAGGCCGACGATCATATCCACGTCGGCGACGGGCTGGTCGTTCACCCGCGCCCCGCCGCCGCGAATCAGCCGGCGCACTTCACTGAGCGACGCCCCAAGTCCAGACTGCACGAACAGCCCAACGACGGCGAGCCCTCGGCTCAATTCGTCCTCGGCCACGGCGATCGACGGCAGATCGGCCGCCTCGCCCGTCTCGAACGCCCGACGCGCGGTCTCGGCGGCCGACTCGGCGGCCGAGCGGCCGTGCGCAAGCGTCGTCGCCTCGGTGGCCAAGACCTTCTTCGACTCGTTGACCTCCGCACCCCGAAGAGCGCCGAGCCGTTCAGCCTCGGCAAGCGGCAGGTCGGTGAACAGCCGCAGAAAGCGGGCCACGTCGGCGTCCTCGGTGTTGCGCCAGAATTGCCAGAATTCGAACGCGGACAGCCGGTCGGCGGTCAGCCACACCGCGCCCTTGGCCGTCTTGCCCATTTTCGCGCCCGACGCAGTGGTCAGCAACGGTGTCGTAAGGCCGAAGAGGGCGCGCTCGTCGGTGCGGCGAGCGAGGTCGACACCGGAGACGATGTTGCCCCATTGGTCGCTGCCTCCCATTTGCAACAGAACTCCGTGGCGACGCGCCAACTCGCGGAAATCATAGCTCTGCAGGATCATGTAGTTGAACTCGAGGAACGTGAGAGGCTGCTCACGCTCCAGCCTGATCCGCACATTGTCGAAGGTCAGCATGCGATTGACCGTGAAATGCGGTCCGACGTCCCGAAGAAGGTCGATCCAACCCAGCGGATCGAGCCAATCCGCATTGTTGACGATCGCCGCGTCAGACGGGCCGTCGCCGAAGGTCAAGTAAGGTTCGAAGCAGCGGCGGATGCCGGCCATGTTCTCGGCGATCCGCGCGTCGGACAGCATCTGCCGGGTTTCGTCCTTGCCGGACGGATCGCCGATGCGCGTGGTCCCACCACCCAACAGCACGATCGGGCGGTGGCCATGCCGCTGCAGCAGCCGCAGCAGCATGATCTGCACGAGGCTGCCGACATGCAAACTGTCGGCGGTGGCGTCGAAGCCGATATAGCCCCCGACCGAGCCCGCCCCCATAGCAGCCGCCAGGGCGTCGCGGTCGGTGCATTGATGGATAAAGCCGCGCGCCTCGGCCTCGTGCAGAAAGTCGCTGCGGGTCATCGCCGGTCCGAGTGGCAATCCAGGGGCTGGCTCGCGCCGGCCACTGGCACATGATCAGTCCGCGGCGAGCGCCATGGAGCGGCGAGCCATTACCGTCTTCACATGGTCCTCGACGGCGTCGCTCACGATCTCCGCATGGGTCGCGAACACGTGATCCGCGCCCGGCACGATTCGGTAATCGACGGTCACGTTCTTCTGCGTGTTCAGCTTGTCCACGAGCTTTCGGACCGCCGGCTCCGGCACGAGTTCGTCGGAGTCGCCGTGCATCATCAACCCGCCGCACGGACACGGGGCGAGGAAGCCGAAATCATAGTGGTTCGCAGGCGGTGCCACGCTGACCCAGCCGGAGATTTCCGGCCGCCGCATCAGCAGCTGCATCCCGATGAAGGCGCCGAACGAGTAGCCGGAGATCCACAGCCCGCCCTGCTGCGGATTGACCGTCTGCATCCAGTCCAGTGCCGCCGCCGCATCCCCGATCTCGCCGATGCCGCCGTCATAGCGGCCCTGGCTGCGGCCGACGCCGCGGAAATTGAACCGCATCACCGAGAACCCAAGCCGCTGAAACGACTGATACATCGCGTAGGCGATGCGATTGTTCATGGTCCCGCCGTGCAGCGGATGAGGGTGCAGGATGAGCGCGAGCGGGGCCCGGCTCTCCTTGCTGTGGTGATAGCGACCCTCGAGCCGCCCATCCGGGCCGGCGAACATCACTTCTGGCATGTGTTCCGCAATCCGTTCAAAAATGCCCCGATGGTGACGGGACGAAAACCGAACCTGACGACCACCCCCGGGCGAGCCATGCCCGGGGCCACGAAACCCCGGCGGCCGGACCGGCACGCCAGGATTGAAAGCCCATTCTCGCATCGGCATCGGGGTCAGAACCGTGAACGCCGCATGACGGAAATGGGTCTGTCTCGCCCCCCGGACAATAGTCCGTGGAGAGTCAGCGCCCCGTCCGCCCGAACGGGGCGACAGTCGACCTCGATGAGGAGAAGCCATGGTATGCCGGCTGGACCATCGACGGGGCACGCCGGCCAACCCCGTCACGACACTATAGGTCCTTCACGCGCCGTTTGATAATAGATTTGTTGCATGCCCTTCACACTGTTGACGCAGAGCGCGGCAGCGGGCCGAGGTCCGCGATGATCTATCTCGACGCAAACGCGACCCAGCCGCTGCGGCCTGTCGCGCTGGCGGCGATGACGGAAGCGTGGCGGTTGTGCGGCAATCCGTCCTCCGTGCATGGACCCGGACGCGCCGCCCGGCGCGTGCTCGAGGACGGCCGCGAACGGATCGCCGCGCGTTTGCGGGCCACGCCGTCCCGGCTCGTCTTTACCTCTGGCGGGACGGAGTCCAATGCGGCGGCCCTGCATGCGCTTGGAGAGGGGCGGCGGCTGATCGTCGTGGCGACCGAGCACGACGCGGTCCGTCGTAACGCGCCGGGCGCGACGATCCTCCCGGTCGGCGGCGACGGCCGGGCCGATCCGGACGACCTTGCGCGACTGCTGCGCGGCGGGGGGCCGGCGCTGGTCTGCGCGATGCTCGCCAACAACGAGACCGGCGTGATCCACCCGATCGCGGCGTTGGCCTCCGTCTGCGCCTCAGCGGGCGCGCTGCTGCATGTCGACGCGGTGCAGGCGGCGGGACGGCTTGCCGTCGACATCGCGACACTTGGCGCGGACAGCCTGGCCGTCTCCTCGCACAAGGTCGGCGGCCCGGCCGGGTGCGGCGCGTGGGCGATGGCGGCCGACCTTGCGCCCAGGCCCTTGGTGGCCGGCGGCGGCCAGGAGCGGGGGTTTCGTGGCGGCACGCCCCCGGTCGCCTTGCTGGCCGGTTTCGCGGCGGCGCTCGACGAGGACGCACCCGATCTTGCCCCATTGCGGGACGCGATCGAGGGGGCGGCGATCGCCCAGGGCGCGACGGCGATCGGTACCGCGGCGCCCCGGCTCGCCAACACGACATGCCTCGCTCTGCCCGGTGTGTCGGCCCAGACCCAAGTCATCGCGCTCGATCTGGCCGGAGTCGCGGTCTCGGCCGGCGCTGCGTGCAGCTCGGGCAAGGTCGCGCGAAGCCACGTGCTCGACGCGATGGGGCTCGGCGAACTGGCCGGGCAGGCGATCCGCGTGTCGCTGCCCTGGAGCGCCACGTGGGACGACGTGGCGGCGTTCGCGGCCGCCTATCGCGACATGGCGGGACGGCTGGCGCGCCACGCGGCCTGACGCCATATCCCCCGCATGGTCTATCTGGACAATCAGTCGACGACGCGCTGCGACCCCAGAGTGGTCGAGGCCATGTTGCCCTGGTTTTCCGAATGCCATGGCAACGCGCACAGCGCCGAACATGCGATGGGCCGAGCCGCCGAGGATGCGGTCGAGGTGGCGCGGGCGCAAATCGCCGCGCTGATCGGCGCGGAACCACGAGAAATCGTGCTGACATCCGGTGCCACGGAGAGCAACAACCTCGCGATCAAGGGTGCCGCCCGGCACGCATCGGCGATGGGCGACCCCCGGCGGCGGATCGTCACGCTGGCGAGCGAGCATAAATGCGTCCTCGAATGCGTCCGCGACCTCCGATCGGAGGGGTTCGAGCCGGTTGTCCTGCCCATCGGCCGCGACGGCCTGGTCGATCCCGACGACGTTGCCGCGGCTCTGCGCACGCCCACGCTTTTGGTCAGCGTGATGACCGTCAACAACGAGACCGGGGTGATCCAGGATATCTCGCGCCTCGCCGCTCTGACGCGCGAGGCTGGGGCGCTGTTCCATACCGACGCGGCCCAGGCCGCCGGCAAGATCGGGCTCGACGTGGCGGGCGTCGATCTGCTCTCGCTGAGCGGCCACAAAATGTACGGACCGAAAGGGATCGGCGGGCTTTATGTCCGCCGCCGCCCACGCGTTCGGCTCACGCCGCTGTTTTCGGGTGGTGGGCAGGAGCGGGGATTTCGATCTGGCACCCTGCCGGTGCCTTTGGTCGTGGGATTTGGGGAGGCCGCACGCATCGCCATCGCCGAGCGCCACGACGAGACGACGAGGATCGCCACTCTGCGCGACCTGCTCTGGACCCAGTTGACGCGCGCCATTCCAGGAATCGTGCTGAACGGCCACGCGCGCGCAAGGATCGCTGGCAACCTGAACCTGACATTTCCAAGTGCGACCGCCGCCGACCTGATCCGGCACAACCCCGAGCTGTGCGTCTCGACGGGCTCGGCCTGCTCGTCGGCGGAGCTGGAGCCGTCCTATGTCCTGACCGCGATGGGCCTGACGTTGAATGAAGCGGCGCGCACCTTGCGTGTCGGGATAGGACGCTTTACCTCCGCCGCCGATGTCGGTTTCGCCGCGGCCACCCTGGCCGCCGCCCACGCACTGGTCCCCGCCCATGCCGAAGATGACTTTCATCCAGCGTGACAGTACCCCGTTCGAGGTGGATGCCCCTCTTGGACTGTCGGTGCTGGAGATCGCGCACAAGCACGACGTCGATATCGAAGGTGCCTGCGAGGGTTCGCTCGCCTGTTCGACGTGTCATGTGATCGTCGACCCGGCCTGGTTCGGCAAGCTCGCCGAGCCCACGGAGGACGAGGAGGACATGCTCGATCTGGCATTCGGGCTGGAGAAGACGTCGCGCCTTGGCTGTCAGCTGGTGATGACCAAGCAGCTCGACGGCCTCGTGGTGCGGCTGCCGGCGGCCACCCGCAACGCGCAGAAATAGCCGGGCCACGCCGATGCGCGTGGTTGTGGCGATGTCGGGAGGCGTCGACAGCAGCACGGTCGCGGGCCTGTTGCACGAGGCCGGTCACGAGGTGATCGGCGTCACCCTGCAGCTTTACGATCATGGCGAGGCGGTCGGCCGCAAGGGTGCGTGCTGCGCCGGCAGCGACATTTTCGACGCGCGGCGCGTCGCCGACCGGCTTGGGATCGCGCACTACGTCATCGACGCGGAGGCGCGCTTCCGCGCGGCGGTGATCGGCGATTTCGCCGATGCCTATGCGGCTGGAGAGACGCCGGTGCCGTGCGTGAAGTGCAACCAGTCGGTGAAGTTCACCGACCTCATGGCGCTGTCCCGCGACCTGGGCGCGGAGCGGCTGGCCACCGGCCACTACGTGCGCCGCGTCGACGGCATGGACGGGCCGGAACTGCACCGGGCGGCCGACCCGGCGCGCGACCAGAGTTGGTTCCTGTTCGCGACAACTCGCGACCAGCTTGCCGGCAGCCTGTTCCCGCTCGGCGGTTTCGCGGACAAGGCCTCGGTGCGGCGCGAGGCGTCGCGGCTGGGCTTGGCGGTCGCGGACAAGCCGGACAGCCAGGATTTGTGTTTTGTGCCCTCCGGCTCCTACGCCGAAGCGGTGATCCGGCTGCGGCCGGAGGCGGGCGAGGGTGGCGAGATCGTCGACGAGGCCGGCGGCATGGTCGGGCGGCATAACGGGATCGCGCATTTTACGGTGGGTCAGGCGCGGCGGCTCGGCCCGGCATCCCGGGCGACGGACGGCTCGCGCCGTGTGGTGGTCGGGCTGGACGGCGCCGGCAGGCGGGTCGTCGTGGGTGCGGGTGGCGGACGACGCCGACTGCGGCTCCGCGACGTGAACTGGCTCGGGCCGCGCGGCCTGCTGCGCTGCGACGTGAAGCTGCGCGCCCGCGCCGCGTCGGTCCCGGCCACGGTGATTCCGGACGGCGCGGGGGCCGAGGTCGAGTTGGACGCGGCGGCCCTGCCGACTCCGGGTCAGGCGTGCGTGTTCTATAGTGGCGAGCGTGTGCTCGGCGGCGGGACGATCTGCGCCCGTTGACGCGGACGTTGACGTCCCGGGTCGGCCCGGCGTATGCCGCGCCTGCCTCAAATGGCGCCGTAGCTCAGCGGTAGAGCAGGGGAATCATAATCCCTTGGTCGCTGGTTCAAATCCGGCCGGCGCTACCACGGGTTCAGAGGTAGTTTTATGGCGACCTTAGCAGTCCATCCTTCGGCCACTTGGGGATAGGAAACGAACCTATCCTGAAAATCAGAGTCCGATGATCTCAAACGCAAGAGCATATTTTTTGATCGCCGGTTCGGCCGAGGCTGAAGCAATCCGACTGTATGAAGCGGCCCGTCGTCCGAACCCAGCCTGCGACACTGGTTCCGTGATGAGATTTGACCCTGACCAAAGGTCATTTGAGTGTAGTTTAATATCAATAGTATTTTCGTGCATGTTCTTAGAGGCCGTTTTTTACATTGAAGGAATAGATAGATTTGGGAGAATTTTGTATGACGCAAATCACGACAAGAAAGAGTATGAATACAAGCTTGGTCTATTCGGGCTGGGGGATGACGAAACGTTGAGAGAAGGGAAGCGACTACGATTGTTACGCAAATCCTTGGTTCACGAAAAAGCTGTTGAGGAGCTGCCGGTGGATCGTGCAGAAACTTATGTGGCACAGGTAGAAGCCACGTGGGCGCTCTGCTTCGTCGGACGAGTCGTTGCTAGGCTCGAACAACGGACGGGCCATAGTTGAGGGATTCCGGCGCGTCTCGACGTTTCGTGGTGCCTCGCAGAAATTCGTCGCGCACCGCCCATATTATATACCCACGTCATGCGAATCCTCCACACCGCCGACTGGCATCTCGGCCGCAGCCTGTGCGGCCAGTCGTTCCATGACGAACAGGAATGGTTTTTCCTCGGCCCGTTTCTCGACCTAGTACGCGACGCGCGGCCCGACCTGCTGGTGATCGCCGGCGACATCTACGACCGCGCCGTGCCGCCCGGCGATTCCGTCGAACTGCTCGGTGAGATTCTGCACCTTCTGGTGCGCGATCTCGGCGTGCAGGTCGTGCTGATCGCCGGCAACCACGACGACCAGCGTCGCCTCGCCTTCGCAGCCCCGCTGCTGCGCGAGGCGGGCCTGTTCATCGCCAACAGCCCGGTCGGCGCGGCTATCAAATTCGCCGACCCGCACGGACCGATCCATATCCTCGCCGCCGACTACGGCCATCCGGCCCTGGTCGCGACCCTGCTGGCCGACGAGCCGCCGGCCACCGATCACGAGGCGGCCTTCGCCGGCGTCATGCGCAACCTGCGCAGCCAGTTCCCGGCCGGCGAGCGCAGCGTCGTCGTGGCCCATGCCTTCGTGCAAGGGGGGTTGACGACCGACAGCGAGCGGCTGCTGAGCGTGGGGGCGAGCGGCGCGGTCTCGGCAGCCCATCTCGACGGGTTCGACTACGTGGCGCTCGGCCATCTGCATCGCCCGCAATCCTTCGCGGGCGGTCGCATACGCTATTCCGGCTCGCCGTTGCCGTACTCGTTTTCCGAGGCGGGCCAGGCGAAATCGATAACGCTCATCGAACTGGGTGCCGCCGGCCCGGCGCGGATCCGCGAAATTCCGTTGCCCACGCAACATCGCCTTGCCGTCGTCCGCGGCACGCTCGACGAGGTTCTCCAACTCCTTGCCGGGGCGAAGGACGCGTGGCTGCAGGTGGTGCTGACCGACCGGCCGTTCGATGCGATCGCCCGCTTGCGCGAGCGTCACCCGATGGTGCTGGACCTGCGCTTCGAAGCCCCGGCCTTGGGCGGGATCGCCGCGAACCATACGGCCAGGGCCGCCACCGCCGATCCGCTCGAGGCTGTGGCCGCCTTCTGGCAGGCGGTACGGGCCACTCCGCTGCCGCCCGAGGCGCTGCCCGAGTTGCGCGTCGCTGTCCAGGCGGCGATCGACGAGGACGCCTGAATGCGCCCCGAGCGGCTGTCGCTCTCCGCGTTCGGCCCATTCGCCGCCGAGCAGGTCTTCGACTTCGCCGACCTGCGGGGGCAGCGCCTGTTTCTGATCCACGGCCCGACCGGGGCGGGCAAGACCACGCTGCTCGACGCCCTGTGTTTCGCGCTGTTCGGCGAGAGCAGCGGGCGGGAGCGTGCGCCCGCCCAACTGCGCAGCCAGCACGCGGCCGCGGGCACCCCGACCTGGGTCGAGCTCGATTTCGCGCTCGGCCCGGAACACTACCGGCTTCGGCGCAGCCCGGCACAGGAACGGCCGGGCCGGGGCGGCAAGCCGGTGATCGTGCCGCCGAGAGTCGCCCTGTGGCGACGGGATGGCGAGGCCTCGACGGTGCTCGCGGAGCAGACGGGGCGGGTTCGCGAGGAGATCGAGCGACTGCTCGGCTATTCCGACGAGGAGTTCCGTCAGGTCGTCGTGCTGCCGCAGGGCCGGTTCCGCGAGGTGCTGACCGCTGCTCCGGGTGTCCGCCAGGAGATCCTCGCGACGCTGTTCCGCACCAGCCTGTATCGGCGGGTCCAGGAGCGGGTCGCCGCCAGCGCCCGGCTCGCGCAGGACGAGGCGCGGCGGATCGAGGCACAGCGGGCCATTTTGCTGGCGCAGGCCAGCGCCAGCACCGAAGCCGAGGCGTCGGCGTCGGCCGCGGCGCTGCGGGAGCAGGCGCGCGAGGCCGAGGCGTCGGCGTCGCGGCTGAGGCTCCAAGCCGATCTGGCCAACGCGCGCCTCGTGGAGGGACAGCAGGCGGATCGCGCCATCGCCACTGCCCGACTGGCGGAGACGAAGCTGCTGGCGCTGCGGGCGCGGGCCGGGATGGTCGATACGGACCGTGCCCGGCTCGCTGCGGCGCGTCGGGCGGCCGGCACATTGGCGGCCGACCTCTTGTATGTGCAGAGCAACGGGCAGGCGGACCGCGAGCGCGAGGCGGCGGCATCCGCCCGCCAGCGGCTCGCGGACGCAACGGCGCGGTTCGATCGCGCCGCCGAAAATCTCGGCGACGAACCGGCGCGACGCGACGCGATCGCCGTGGCCAGGGCGGACGCCGAGCGGCTGGCGGGTCAGGCGCGTGCGGGCAAGGCCGCGGAGGCCGCCGAGGGCAGGGCGGCCGTGGCCGCGAGGGACCTTGAGGCGGCCGAGACCGCGTGCGTGGCGGCTGAGGCGGCGTTTATCGAGGCGCTGGCCGCCCATGAAAAGGCAGTGACGGCGCGTGCGGAGGCGGCGCGCATGGCGGAGGCGGCCGATCTCCGCCGCGCGGTTCTGGCGCGGGCGCGCGACCTCTCGGACGACTTCGCGGCCGCGGCGGCGCTGGCCTCCGAACTTGAGGGGTGGGGCGCGCGCAAGGCTGACGCCGACTTGGCGGTGGACGACGCGGCGAGGCGTCTGGATGTCGCGATCGCCGCACGCGCGGCGGCGGAGGCGGCGCTGCGCGACCATCACGCCGCCTATCTGGCGGAGGGGCTGACATCCGGCGCGCCGTGTCCCGTGTGCGGCGGCACGGACCACCCGATGCCGCACGCGGCGGACGGCGGAGATCTGCCGGACGTGGCCCTGGTCGTGGCCGGCGAGCAAAGCGCGCGGACCGTCCACGCGACGGCGCAGGACGCGGCCCGGCGCGCCGATGACCGTCTCGCGCGAACGGTGGAGCAAGTCCGGGCCCTCCGCGAACGGCTGCCGCCGAATGTCGACCCGGCGCAACTTGCCGAGGACCTCCGGCAAGCGAGCCTCGCCGCCAGGGAGGCCGATCTCGCCGCGGCGCGCCTGCCGGCTCTCTCCCTGTCGATCGACGAGGCGGCGCGTCTTCGCGATGCGGCGGCGAAGATGGCCACCGATGCGGCGGCGGCCGTGCGGGATGTCCGTCAGGCGCTCGATATCGAACAGGGAGCGATCGCCGCCCTGCGCGTCGAGGCCCCGCTCGCGGCTGGTCGCGGTGCCGCGCTTTCCCGGGCCGCCACCGCGGCCGCGACCGAAGCCGCGGCGCTTGCCGCCCGGCTCGATGCGGAACTTGCGGAGCGGGCCGGAGCTGCGGCGGGCGTGGAGGCCGCGACGCGGCATGCCGAACAGGCCGCCGCGCGCGACGCCGAGGCCGCTGCCGCCGCCGGGCTCGCGCTGGCTGAGTGGGAGGCGTCCTGCGCCGCCGCCGGGTTCGACGACCCAGCCGCCGCCCGCGCGGCGCGGCTCGATGAGGGCGCGCCGGCGAGCCTGGACGCCGCGATCGCCGGGTTCGATCGCGACCTCGCGCAGGCCGACGCGCTGGCTGTCCAGGCGCGCGAGGCGGCGGCCGGGCTCGCGCCGCCCGATCTCGCGGATCTCGCCGCGCATGAGGCAGCCGCGCGGCAGGCGGCGCTGGACGCCGAGGCGACGGCGGCGCGACTCGGCGAGCGCCATCGTCAGGCAGCCGCCCTGCTGTCGGATATCGGCGAAATCGCCACCATGCTGAACGTGGCGCGGGCGCGCGAGGAAATGCGGCGCGACCTTGCCGAGACGATCGCAGGCAAGAACGACCGAAAACTTTCGCTCGAAGGGTTCGTACTCGCCAGCGTGCTCGACGAGGCGCTCGCGGCCGCAAATCACCATCTCTCGCGCATGCTCGGCGGCCGCTATCGGATTCAGCGGCGCGATGAGCCATTTCGGGGGACGGCGGCCGTCGGCCTCGATATCGAGGTGTGCGACGACTGGACCGGTCAGCTCCGCTCCGCCGGCACGCTGTCCGGCGGCGAGGGGTTTTGCGCCGCGCTCGCCCTGGCGCTCGGACTTGCGGACACGGTGCAGGCGCATGCCGGCGCGCGGCGAATCGATGCGCTGTTTATCGACGAGGGGTTCGGCTCGCTCGACGAGGATGCGCTCGATACCGCCATGGATGTGCTGACCAGCCTGCAGGCTGGCGATCGGCTGGTCGGTATTATCAGTCATGTGGCCGAGCTGCGGGGACGGATCCCGGCGCAGCTCATGGTGCAGCCCGGCCCTCGCGGCAGCTCGGCGCGGTTCGTGGCACCCGTCGGTTGATTATCGCTAGCTGCGGGCGAGGCTAGGCACGTCGCGCTCAGCGGCCTTGGCCGGGCGCAGCAGCCAGCGGCGCAGGGTCTTCTGCATGCGCACCTCGATGACGAAATACAGCAGCAGCCCGCCGATGCCGGCGGCAACCGTCGAGACCGCGATGAATGCGCCGGCGTGTCCGCCGCCCATCTTGATCGCAATGGCGGCCATCGCGGCGAGGACGAAACCGTGCCCGAGATAGATTGAATACGACGCATCGCCGAGCGCCAGCACAAAGCTGGGGAGCAAGGCACGGGCCGGCGTCTCCAGAGCGACCAGCGAGGCGACCGCGATCGTGGCCGGGACGCCGTAGGTCAGCAGTCGCAACGACACGGCGCCGACGCCCTGTGCATTGGAGATGATAGGTCCCGGCGGGAGGCCGATGAACGCCGCCGCGGCGACCACCAGGCCGATCAGCGCCGGAAGGGTACCGATGAATTTGCCCCGTACCGCAAAGTGGCCCACCGCGGCTCCGAGCAGAAACTCGATCGGCAACTCACTGAACATGAAGGTCCAGCCCGGCCAATCGTCTTCGCGCAGGAGGGCTAATCCGGCGAGCACCACGAATATCGGGGTAGCGATCTTAAAAATACTGACCCGCATGAACAAGCAGAACGTAAAGAGCAGATAGAACATCATCTCGAACGTGAGCGTCCATCCGGGCGCCAGCACCGGTCGCAGCTCGCCGGCTCCGTCACGAGACGGAATGAACAGGTACGAAGCGATGATATTCCCTAAATCAGCCGGCGCGTGATGCATCATGCTGGGCAGCAACGCCTGTATCGCAAGCATTGCCGTGGTCAGGAGCCAGTACAGCGGTATGATCCGGATCAGTCGCCGCCACAGGAAGGTGCGCCAGCCATCGTCCTGGCGGGCGAGGTTCTGTGACGAAACGACCATCACGAAACCGCTGATGACGAAGAATATATCCACGCCCGCGGTGCCGTGGGCCAACACGCCGGGGCCGCCGCCGCCAAATCTCTCCTGTACCGTGAACCAAGCATGAAACGCCACGACCAGCAAAGCCGCCACGCCACGCAGCGCGCCGATCGTCAGATAATTCGCATGGGGGCGAATCGGTTCAATCGTTTTGCTGGCCATGACTCAGCGTCTACTGGATAGACGGGGAGCCGGCAACGTGAATCACAATTAACTGTCCATCTAAGCAAAGTGAAATGTTGGCCGTCCGACAACCAGGCGGCGTGCCGATCGGTGGCTGTGCGACGGTCTTTTCACCGCCGACTGGCGCGCGACAGGCGGATCGCTATATGAGGCGGGCATGAATGAGCCCGACCCAACGCCGGCGCATCGCCGCCGGCGCCGCTTGTTGTTCCGGGCTACCCATCGCGGCACGCACGAGACGGACCTGCTCGTCGGCGGCTTCGTCGCGTCCCGTCTTGACGCCTTCACCGAGGCGGAGATCGCGGCTCTCGAGGAGCTGATGGAATTGCCCGACGTCGCGCTCGCGGACTGGCTGATCGGCCGCGTCGCCATCCCGCCCGAGGCCGACAACCCGATGTTGCGGGCGATGCGGGCGGCCGCACTCCGATGACCGGACTGACCGTTTGGGGTGCGCCGGAAGGCTTCGACGCGATCTTGCTGGCCCGCCGCGCCACCGAGGCGGGAACCGTGGTCCATGCCACGCGCGACGATAGCCGGATGGCGCGGCTGGCCGAGTCGCTGGCGCTGTTCGCGCCACGGATCAACGTCCTGCGGTTCGGGGCGTGGGATTGCCTCCCCTACGACCGCGCTTCGCCCAATCCCATCATCGTGAGCGAACGGGTGGCGAGCCTGACCCGCCTGCTGGAGCCGGTGTCCGGCCCGCGGATCGTGCTGACCACCGTCAACGCGCTCGTGCAGCGCGTGCCGCCCCGACATGTCTTCCAGGGCAGCAGCCTGAACCTCGCGCTGGGCGGCACGGTGCGCACCGACGACCTCGCTCGTTTCCTGGAAGCGGCCGGCTATGGCCGAGCCGCGACCGTCATGGAGCCGGGCGAATACGCCATGCGCGGCGGCATCATCGACCTGTTTCCTTCCGGGGCCACCAGGCCGGTCCGGCTCGACCTGTTCGGCGACACGATCGAGAGCATCCGCGTCTTCGACCCGGAAACCCAGCGCAGCGCCGAGACGCGCGACCGGCTCGTGCTGCGCCCGGTCAGCGAGGTCTCGCTCGATCGCGGGAGCATCGCCCGGTTCCGCGCCGGCTGGCGCGAGCTGTTCGGCCAGCCGGCGGCGACCGATCCGCTCTACCTCTCGGTGAGCGACGGCCGCAAGCATCCCGGCATCGAGCACTATGCGCCGCTGTTCCATGAGGCGATGGAGACGCTGCTCGACTACGTCCCGGGTGCGTCGGTCAGCCTCGATCACCAGGCCGACGAGGTGCTGACCGCCAGGCTCGAGATGATCGCCGACCACTTCGCCGCGCGTCGCGGCCCGGCGCGCGAGGGCGAGACCCCGTATCGTCCGCTGCCGCCGGAGCGGCTGTATCTCGATCGCGTCGAGTGGGATGCCATGCTCGCGCGCGGGCCGTCATTCGTCCTCTCCCCGTTCGCCCGGCCGGATGGGGCCGAGGGTGTCGATGGCGGCGGACGGCCGGCGCCGGTCTATGCCCACGGCGCCGGCATCGACGTGTTCGCCCAGTTCAAGCCGCAAGCCGATCGATGGACCGCCGAGGGCCGCCGCATCGCCGTGGCGGCCTGGACCCGCGGCTCACGCGAGCGGGTCGGCGCGCTGCTGCGCGAGCACGGCATGCGCACCGAGGCGGCCGACGACGTCGCCCGGCTCGAGGCGTTGCCGAAGGGCGTCGTGGGCCTGATCGTGCTCGGGCTGGAGCGCGGCTTCGTCTCGGACAGCCTTGCCGTCTCGTCGGAGCAGGACCTGCTCGGCGAGCGGATCAGCCGGCCGCCGCGCAAGCGCAAGCGCGCCGACCAGTTCATCGCCGAGGCGACCGAAATCGCCGAGGGCGATCTGGTGGTGCATCAGGATCATGGCATCGGCCGCTACGACGGGCTCGTGACGCTGGCGATCTCCGGCGCGCCGCACGACTGCCTGCGGCTGCTGTACGACGGCGACGACAAGTTGTTCCTGCCGGTCGAGAACATCGAGATGTTGTCTCGCTTCGGCACCGAGACCGCCGGCGTGGGCCTCGACAAGCTGGGCGGCGCGAGCTGGCAGACCCGCAAAGCGAAGATGAAGCAGCGGATCCGCGACATGGCGGCCGTGCTGATCCGCACCGCTGCGGAGCGCCGCCTGCACGAGGCGCCGATGCTGACGCCGGCCGAGGGCGCGTGGGACGAGTTCTGCGCCCGCTTCCCCTTCGCCGAGACCGAGGACCAGAGCCGCGCGATCGCCGACGTGCTGGAGGACATGGCCTCCGGCCGGCCGATGGACCGGCTCATCTGCGGCGACGTGGGCTTCGGCAAGACCGAGGTCGCGCTTCGCGCCGCGTTCGTCGCCGCGATGTCGGGCAGCCAGGTCGCCGTCGTGGTGCCGACCACCCTGCTGGCGCGGCAGCATTTCCGGGTGTTCTCCGCGCGGTTCGAGGGGCTGCCGATCAAGGTCGCGCAGCTGTCGCGCATGGTCACCGCCAAGGACGCCAACGAGGTCCGCGCGGGGGTTGCGGACGGGCACATCAACATCGTCGTCGGCACCCATGCGCTGCTGGCGAAATCGGTGACGTTCGCCGATCTGGGGCTGGTGATCGTCGACGAGGAGCAGCATTTCGGCGTCGCCCACAAAGAGCGCCTGAAATCGCTCAAGGCCGATGTCCACGTGCTGACGCTGACCGCGACGCCTATTCCGCGCACCCTGCAACTGGCGCTGACCGGCGTGCGCGAGATGAGTCTGATCGCCACGCCGCCGGTCGATCGGCTCGCGGTGCGCACGTTCATCATGCCGTTCGACTCGGTGGTGGTGCGCGAGGCCCTGCTGCGCGAGCGGTTCCGCGGCGGCCAGGTCTTCTGCGTCGTGCCGCGAATCGAGGATCTCGACCGCATGGCCAATCGGCTGCGCGAGATCGTGCCCGAGGCGCGGATCGCCCATGCGCATGGACGGCTGGCGCCCACCGAGCTGGAACGGGTCATGACCGAGTTCGGCGACGGCAAATACGACATCCTGCTGTCGACCAACATCGTCGAGAGTGGCCTGGATATGCCGGCGGTCAACACGCTGCTGATCCATCGCGCCGACATGTTCGGCCTCGGTCAGCTTTATCAGCTCCGCGGGCGGGTCGGGCGCGGCAAGCAGCGCGGCTATGCCTACCTGACCTGGCCGCAGAGCCATGTGCTGTCGGCCGCCGCCGAGAAGCGGCTGAACGTGATGCAGACGCTCGACGCGCTGGGCGCCGGTTTCACCCTGGCCAGCCACGACCTAGACATCCGCGGCGCGGGCAATCTGTTGGGCGACGAGCAGAGCGGGCATATCCGCGAGGTCGGCATCGAGTTGTATCAGCAGATGCTGGAGGACGCGGTCGCCGAATTGCGACAGGAGCGCGGCAAACGGCGACCGGACGACCGCGATTGGACTCCGAGCATCGGCCTCGGCCTGCCGGTGCTGATCCCGGAGGCCTATGTCCGCGAGCTGCCGGTGCGCCTTGGCCTGTATCGGCGGATCGGTGGGCTGTCGTCGGACGCGGAGACCGAGGCGATGGCCGCCGAACTGGTGGACCGCTTCGGGCCGTTGCCGGGGGAGGTCGAGAACCTGCTCCAGGTCGTCACCTTGAAGCGGCTGTGCCGAGCGGCCGGCGTCGAGAAGCTGGAGGCCGGGCCGAAGGGCATGGTCGTCGGGTTCCGCGGCAACAAGTTCGGCAATCCGGCCGGGCTGGTGTCGTGGGTGACGAGCAAGGGCGGGCTGATCCGGCTGCGCCCCGACCATAAGCTGGCGATCGCCCAGGAGATGAACCTTCCAGAGCGGCTGCGCATGGCCCGCGACGTCGCGGCCAACCTGAACCGTCTGGTGGAGCAGGCAAAGGCCGCTTAGTCAGCGGCCATTACATTGCTACTTCGTAACATTACGGCCACGGCTGGGCCGCAGGCTCATTGTGGGCGTTTTTCGATTTTGCAGATTCCACGAGGCTCGGGCCGCCTGCGGTCGACTTCGGGTGAGACCGGGGCTCGACGTGGGCGCGGCCGGGGTGGGCCATGTCGGCCTCGTCGGCGCGGGTTTCGGCCGACCGAGCCTCGATGGGACTGAGATAGGCCGGCTCGGACCAGGCTTGCCGGCTCCGGGTGGTTTGGGCGTTGCTACTCGGCGGGGTCTCGCCTGGCGGACCTTGGGTCGGAACAGGACGGAAGGCAGATCGTGCCAGGGCTCGATCCCGAGCATGTGGCAGAGTGGCCGGAGCATTCGCGCCGCCTGGGGTGCGGCCTCCAGCAAGGCGGCCATCTCGGGCCGCATCAGCAAATGGCGGAGATGCTCGCCGAAATTGGCGGACCCCGGGACGGCACCCAGCACCCAGCCGAGCCACCCCGGAAAAGAGATGCGCTGTTTCGGATCGCCTCCGGACGGCGGCTCGGGCAGGGCGTGTTCGGGGCGCGCCGGCGCGGGTCGAGGCGGGCGAGGGGGGCGGAGGCGTCCTGCCTCGAACCGGGCGACGAGGGCGGCGAAGCGCTGGGAGAGGCGGCGCAGCCGGCCCCAGAGCAGGATGAAGATCGGTGCCGTGAGTGGGGTTTTTGCGGCCCGAACGGCGATTGTCTTGCACAACCCCTCCAGGATGGATGCCAAACTCTCGGCGATGGGTTGAGGGTTTGTGTCCACAAGTCGATGTAAATCATAAAACAGTGCTGTTCGTCAAGTTATATTGGCCGGGTCCGTCTGTTTGACGCATGCCGGACGCGGCCCGCTACGGGCAGCGGCGACGCGGTGGGTCCGCGTAAGGCCGCGAAATCTGCCCCATGGTGGACTCCGCTCCATCTCCCGTGTCTCGTGAGATGCGTGTTCTGACGAGGGGCTCATGGACCTGGCCGAGGCGCTGCAGGCAAACCGGACATCGCTCGCCGCGGACGCCACCCGGGCGACCGGGCTGTCCAACGCGATGTATCGGGACCCGGCGATCCTGACGCTGGAGCGGGAGCGGATTTTCCGGGCGCAGTGGCTGGCGGTCGGACACGCCGCCGATATTGCGCGGCCGGGCGACGCGATGCCGGTCGAGGCGGCGGGCGTTCCGATCATCCTCCTGCGCGGGCGCGACGGCACGCTCCGGGCGTTCCACAACGTCTGCGGCCATCGCGGGCTGCGGTTGCTCGATGCACCCTGCCACGGTCGGCCCACGCTCGTGTGTCCTTACCACGGCTGGGCCTACGACCTCGCGGGCCTGTTGCGCGCCACGCCCGATTTCGGCGGGATTGGTCGGCGTGACGCCCCTGGCTTCGATCCGACGCAGTTCGAGTTGCGTCCGGTCCGACTCGCCGAGGCGTTCGGCGGTCTGCTGTTCGTCAATCTGTCCGGGACCGCGCCGCCGTTCGCCGACTGGGCCGGGCCGCTGCTTGCCCGCTGGCGGCCGTATGACTTCGATCGGCTCGCGCATGCCCATACCGAGACGTGCACGGTCGACGCCAATTGGAAGTTGGTCGCCGAAAACTTCGTCGATACGCTGCATCTTGAGTGGGTCCACCCGCAGGTGGTCGGGCACTCGCGGCCGGAAGATCATTTCGACATTATTGAACCGCCAGCCTATTGCAGCGCCACCCGGAGCGCTTTCTCGGGCGATCCACGGGCCCGGGCGATCCCGTCATTCCCCGACCTGCCGGCGGACCTCGCGAACCGCGGTGAGTTTCTGTTGCTCTACCCCAACGTGCTGTTCTTCCTGATGCCGAACCAGTTGTTCAGCATCACGCTCGACGCGACCGCCGCCGACACGACGGCAGAGCGGCTCGATTTCTCGTTCGTCGCCAGTGATGGCGCGGCCGACGCGCGCCAATGGTGGATCGACGGCTGGCGACACCTCAACAGCCAGGATTTCGGGATCCTGGCCCGGTTGCAGCGGGGCCGCGCCTCGCCCGCGTTCGACGGAGGCTGCTTCTCCGCGGTGATGGACCAGGTGGCGCTCGCCGTGCAGAGACGCGTTCTCGACGATCTCGCCGGGCCGCCATGACGTCCGCCGCCATGACGTCTGGGGTGCGAGTCTATCGCGGCGTGGAGCGCTCCTTCGAGCCGTACGAGGGCTTCGACAACCGCTATTATGGCACCGCGTCCATCGCGCGTTTGGTCGGTCCGAACGTGAGCGCCACGATCGGCTGCGGGGTCGCGACGTACACGCGGGTGCGGACCGTGTGGGAACTGCCGTTCGACGAGATCATCCACGTGTTCGCGGGCGCCATGACCGTTCGTTCGGCCGGCGATACGTGGGACGTGGTCCCTGGCGATGTGCTGTTCTTTCCCAAGCTCGTTCCGGTCGAATACGACGTGCCCTCGACCGTGAGCGTGTTCTACGTGAAGTATCCTGTGAGCGCTTGAGCCGGTTCAGGCGTCGCGCGCGAACCCGGTCTCCTCACCGGAGAACGGCGGCACGAAGACGCAGACGAGACGCGTGGGAACGCTCGCGCGGAAACGAAACCGTTCACCGCGCTGCGCGACCCAAAGCACGCCCGGAATGATGCGATGAACAACGCCGCTGGCGAGATCGGTCAGTTCGGCATCGCCCTCGATGCAATATGCGATCTCGATCCGCTGATCGGAGCCATAGGTCTCCTCGACATCGGGTGCCAAAACAATGTCAGTGACGGTCGCCTCCGCGCCATCCTCCGCGAGCAGAAGGCGCACGGTTTCGTACGTCTGATTGCGAACATGGCGAGCCGTGCCGCGCAACGACTCCTTTTGGACGATCGTGACCATGCGGCCTCAATACTCGAACTGATACGTCAATCCCACCCCGGTGCCTTGCGACGCGGCGCCGCTCTGCGCCGAGCCCTGGGCGGTGCCGCCGCCGGTGCCGACCGTGCTTTCCAGCTTGAGCCCCTTGAGCAGATCGACCTGCACGACCGCCTGCGTCCCGCCGCCGGACGTGGCTTGCCGCGCGCCCACGTAGACGCCTTGCGACACGTATCGACCGGCCTCGACATTGGGCGATGTGCCGCCGCCACCGCCGCCGCCGACCGAGAGCGTATCGAGGCCGAGTCCCTTGCGTACCGAGTTCAGCGGGTCGAAGCCACCGCCGCCGACGCCGCTGAACTGGGCCAGGGCGGCGGCGATCTGCGCGAGCTGAAACGGGCCGAGGCTCGACGCGCTCTGGCCGAACAGCAAATGGGCCAGCACCTCGTCCTGCGGCAAGTCCGGCACCGACGACAGCTGGATCTTCGGGTCACTCGCGGTTCCGGTCACCGTCAGGGTCGCGGTGACGTTGCCGGCGATGCTGTCGGCGACGAAATTGATCGACGGGTCGATCCGGCTCGCGCCGTTGAAGGTGACGAGCCCCGTCTTGAACGTCAGCGTCCTGCCGGCGATGCTGAAACTGCCGCGCCGTAGCGTGAATCCGCCTTCCGGAACCGGCTGCGCCGTGGTCCCGCCGACGTGCAGATTGCCTTCCAGCTCCGCGTCGATGCCGCGCCCCCGGACGAAAATCTGGCCGGGCGACGTGATCCGCAGATCGAGCCCGATCACCAACGGCGGGGCGGGTGGCGGCGGGGGCTTGGCACCCGGCTGTCGCACGTCGAGCAGCGGGATGCTGGCAGGCAGCCGCTCCGGGACTCGGATCTCGGCGCGCCTGATGGTGATACCGCCGCCGAGGCTCAGCCGCTCCTGCAGCGTGCCCGAGACGTTCAGGTCGGCGTCGAGCAGCGCGGTCAGCAGGTCGCTGGCCAGAGGCGTCGCGTTGCGCGCGGTGATCCGCAGGTCGACCGGCATCGCGCCGGTCAACCCGATGCTGCCGATGCCGCCGATCGTTCCCGACCCCGCCCGGGCGTTCAGGCGGTCGATCCGCACCGTGTCGCCGGCGGCGGTGAGCAGGGCCTCGATCCGATCAAGCCGCAATCCCTGTGAAAAATCCTGCACCTCGCCGCCGGTCAGCCGCACGGTGCCACTCGCCTGCGGGGCCGCCATCGTCCCCGTCACGCCGGCATCGAGCGTGATCTGACCCCGCACCCGCCTTCCGTCGGCGGCGAGCAGCGGGTCGAGCACGGCGAGGTCGATGCCGCCGGCCGCCCGCAGATCCATCCGCGCGGAAGGATCGATCGGCGCGGTGCCGGTGAGCGTCAGCCGGTTCTTGCCGCCGGTCAGAGCGGCGTCGAGCCGCGCTTGCTGTCCTGCCAAAGCCGCGTTGGCGACCACCGTCAGCGGCGGCAGCGTGCTGCCCGGACCGGTCCGCAGATGCAGCCCGGCGGCGTTCAGCCGCACCGTGCCGGACGGGCGGGCAGGGGTGCCGGTCAGCTTCGCGTCGGCCGAGATCACGCCGTCCGCCGCCAGACTCGGGTCGGCAAGGGCGGCCAGGTCGGCCCGAAGATTGCGCAGCGAGGCGGTCAGGTCGAGCGTCGGCGAGGCGCGTCCCGCGATGTCCAGCACGGCATCGCGAAACCCGAGGCGCAGCCGGTCCACGGCAACCGTCTCGCCGAACGACACGCGCGCCGGCGCGAGCAGCCGCACAGTCTGACCCCTGGCGGTCGCCTCAAGCGCCGCCAGCGCCACCACGCTTTTGTCCGCGTCGAGCACGGCGCGTGCCGAAGCGGAGGCCGGACCGCCGGCAAGGGCTGCCGATTTTAGGTCGGCACGGATCGCTAGAGCGGTGCGCGGACCGGCGACGGTGACCGTGGCGTCGCCGTTCGTGCCGCCGGATTGCACTCCGCTCGCGACCAGCTTTGCATCGATCCTCGCCGCCCCCAGCGGATCCGCGACCTTCGCGTCCAGCGTGGCGCGCGAAACCGATGTGCCGGGAATGCCCGCGCGTTCCGCTCGAATCCGCGCGGTGACAAGGCTGTCGGCCAGTTCGACACTGGCCTCGACGCTGCCGGTCAGGGCCATTCCAGCCAATCGGCGCAGATCGTCCAGCCGGGTCATCCGCAGCGAGATCCTGCCGGTCGGCAGCGTCGCGCCGGCAGCCAGGGCGAGAGCGCCCTCGGCATGGGCGCTGCGCCACTCCGCGCGGTCGATCCTGAGGTTCGAGGCGCCGTCGGCCGCCCGGTCGGCGACGGCATCAAGCGACAGCGGAGCGCCGTCGAGTTGACCTTCCGCGGTGAGCCGGCCGCTGGGTGCTCCCGGCAGGCCCCGCGCATGGAGTTTCGCCGAGACCGGCCCCGACGGGACCGCCGACGTCGCGACATCACCGTCGAGCTCGGCATCGAGCGCGATGTCGCTCGGCGTGCCGTCGGCGACCGCACGCAGTCGCATGTGACCGCCGACCGTCGGCGCGAGGATTTTCAGGTCGGGGAGTTCGATCGTCGCGTCCGCGCCGATCCGCTCGCCCGCGTGGCCGGTGGCCGCGACACGCAGAGCCGCGCCGTCGAAGGCAAACCGCGAGATCGTCGTCTCCGGTCCCAGGTCGACCGTCAATCCGAGTTTCGCGTCGCCACCGACCAGCGCGGCGCTCGGACCCGGACCGCTCGCCAAGGTCACGGTCCCATCGACGGTCAAAGCGGTCGTCGCCGCCTGCGTGACCGTAAGATCGAGCGCGGTGCTGCCGGCGAGATCCACGCCGCCGACCGCCGCGAAGGATTTGAGATCGGGCGCGGTGGCGTGCGCGGCAAGCGACAGGGACGGCACGAGATGGCCGTTGCCGCTCACCGCGAGCAGCGGATGCGACAGGGTGAACAACACCGGCCTGTCCGGGGCGCTCAATGTCACCTCGGCCGACGCATGGACCGGGTCCGCTTCGATCAACGTGGGTTGCGGGCCTGGCAGACGGACGCCCTCGGCGGTGGCTCGGACCGCCACCTTTCCCGTGGTTCCAGACAGTTCCGCGATCAGCCTGCGCACCCTGGCGCCCGAACTGGCGAGTTCGTCGACGGTCAGGCGGCCGGTCGCCTCTGGGGCGGCGAATTTTCCGGACACGTGCGCGGCCAGATCGA
>CBDFGB010000015.1:0-323420 GCA_965246915.1 Acetobacteraceae bacterium | reverse complement strand
CGTAGCGAGCTTGGCGAAGCCGAGGAAGCTACTTGCGGTATGATCATATCGAGTGGCCACGCGTCTGCTGTTCTTGAGGCGGTTGAAAAAGCGCTCGATCCTGTTTCGCGTCGCATACAAGGCGCGGTTGACCGTGTGCTGGACGTGCCGGTTCTTCTTAAGTGGGGATCTCGGGTGTGCCGCCCCGGGCGCGAACCTCCTCGCGGATGGCGTCACTGTCGTATCCCTTGTCGGCCAGCATGACCTCAGGATCGGCATCGGTGCTCGGCCATGAGATCGGTGAAGGCCGTGCTGTCGTGGGCCTCGCCCGGCGTCAGCAGGAGCGCGATCGCAAGACCCTCAGCGTTGGTCCGGGCATGGACTTTGGTTGAAAAGCCACCGCGCGAGCGGCCAAGAGCCTGGTTTTGAGTCCCCCCCTTGCGCCGGCGGCACAGTGGTGTGCCCGGATGACTGTGCTGTCGACCATCTGCACGGCATCGTTGCCGCCGCCCTCTGCAAGAGCTTCAAGCATCAGGTCCCATAGCCCGCCGGCCGTCCAGCGACGGTATTGCCGGTGCACCGAGTTCCAGTTGCCGAGTTCTTCCGGCAGATCGCGCCACGGCGCCCCAGTTCGGGCAATCCAGAACACCGCGTCCAGCGTGCGACGGTGGTCGGCAGGCGGACGCCCCCGCAAGGGACCGCGCTCGATCACGAACGGCTCGAAGAACGCCCACTCTTCGTCGCTCAGAAGGCCTCGGATCACCGCTGATCTCCCGCATGAAGATCAGCTTCGAATCATGCTTCGCCGCGTCGGGGAAATCCCCCTTATGCGCTTTGTCCACGCGACCTAGGCTCGCCGATCGCGGGCAGGTCGCCGGTCATGTCGGCCAGGACCTCGGCCACGTGCCGCACCCGCACGCCGCTTCCCTCGCGCGACAGCCGCCCGGCCATGTTGAGCAAGCACCCCATGTCGCCGGCCAGCAGCAGGTCCGCCCCCGTCGCGATGACGTCGGCCGCCTTGTCGGACGCCATGCGCGTCGAGATGTCAGGGTATTTGACGCAGAACGTGCCGCCGAACCCGCAACAGACTTCCGGCTCCGCCATCTCGACCAAGCGCAGGCCCGCGACGCTTTCGAGCAATGTGCGCGGTTGCGCTTTGATCCCGAGTTCGCGCAGACCCGAGCAACTGTCGTGATACGTGGCCGTGGCCGCGCATGACGCGGCGACCTCCGTGACGCCAATGACATCGGTGAGGAAACTCACCAGCTCCCAGGTCTTGTCCCCCAGGGCACGGGCGCGCTCGGCCAGATTCGGATCGTCATCGAGCAGATGCGGCAGATGCGCCCGCAGCATCCCGCCGCAACTGCCGGACGGGACGACGACAAAATCATAGCCGCCGAACGAATCGAGGATGGAAAGCGCGAAGTCGCGCGCGGTCGCCCGGTCACCGCTGTTGAAGGCGGGCTGGCCACAGCACGTCTGGGTGCGCGGCACATGGACGTCGCAGCCGGCCCGTTCCAGCAGCCGGAGCGCCGCGAACCCGACGCTCGGCCGGTGCAGATCCACGAGGCAGGTCACGAACAGGGCGACGCGAGGTCTGGAGACGAGCGCCTTGGTGTCGGAGGACATGAGGTCCATCTTAGGTGAATGAACGCGTCCATGGCGAATGACCCGATCGCGGCGCGCATCGATGCGGCCGCCGATCTGTGCTCTCGCCGCGGCGCGCGGCTGACCGATCTGCGACGGGACGTGCTGGCCCTGATCCTTGCAGCGGAGATTCCGCCCAGCGCTTACGATCTGCTGGCCCGGCTGAAGGATTCGCGGCCGGGGGCGGCGCCGCCGACCATCTACCGGGCGCTCGAATTCCTTCTGGGTCAGGGTCTGGTGCATCGGGTCGAGCGGCTCGGCGCCTTCGTCGGCTGCCTGGAGCCGGGGCATCATGCGCACCCGGTGCATTTTCTGATCTGCCGGACCTGCCATGACGTGCGCGAGCTCGAGGATGCCGACCTCGATCTGATGTTGACGCAGGTGGCGGGCGCGAGTGGGTTCGTCGCCGAACGGGCGACCGTCGAGATGGAAGGCGTTTGCGCTCCCTGCGCTCAACGGAGCGCCGCCACCCCCGCGTAGACGGCGGCACTCAGGAAGGTGATCCACACGCTGGTCGGCCAGTCGGTGTACCACGACAGCGTGATCCCGCCCCAGGCCTCGATAAGTGCCAGTCCGGCCGCGAGCGCGAGGCCGGGCAGCAGGCGCGACGTCAGAAGCTGTGCCGCGGCGGCCGGGCCGACAAGCAACGTGAACACCAACAGGACGCCGACCACCGGCGTACAGGCGGCGGTGGTGAGCGCCACGATCGACAGGAACACGGTGTCGATCAGCCGCACGTCGACACCGCGCGCCTCCGCCACCTCGGGCAGCAGCGTCGCGAACAGCAATGGCCGGCCGATCGCGACGAGGCCGACGACGCTGATCGCCGACAGGGCGGCGAGGCCGCGCAGCACGCCGCCATCCACTCCGAGCACGTTGCCAAAGAGCAGGGCCGTCGCCTGGGTCGCGAACGCCGTGAAATAATGCAGGAACAGCAAACCGAGCCCGAGCGCCACGGCCAGCACCATGCCGATCGCCACGTCGCGCTGCGCCAGTCGCGCGCCGAGCCAGCCCATTCCCGCGCCGGCGATCAGCGTCGCGAGCGAGAGTCCGAGCAGCGGCGAGACGCCGAGCAGGACCGCGCCGGTGGCGCCCGTGAACCCGACATGGCTCAACGCATGGCCGGCGAAGGTCTGGCCGCGCAGGACGAGCATGTAGCCCACCAGGCCGGCCACCACGGCGACGATCCCGGAGGCGGCGAACGCCATACGCATGAAATCGTAGTCGAGCATCTCAGTGCGCGTGACCATCGGAATGCCCGTCGGAGCGCCCGTCGCCCGAGACCACGAAGACCCGGCCCGCCGCCCGCACGACGTCGACGGGACCGCCATAGAGGCGCGACAGGACGGCCGTGGTGATGATCTCCTCGACCGCGCCGATCGCCGCGTGGCCGTGCCCGAGATACAGCACGCGGTCGATATGACCGAGCAGCGGCGTCAGCTCGTGCGCGCTGAACACCACCGTCGCCTCCAACTCGCGGCACAAGCCTGCGGCCAGTTCGACCACGGCGCGCTGGCCCGGCAGATCAAGGCTGATCAGCGGCTCGTCGAGCAACAACAGCCGGGGACGGCCCAGCAGTGCCTGGGCGAGCATCAGCCGTTGCCGCTGGCCGCCGGACAGCGCGTGGACCGGCATATCGGCGATCGCCTCGGCACCGGCCAACCGCAACACCCGCGCCACGTCCCGCGCCGCCGCGGCGGTCCCGAATGGCCGCGCACCCGCGGCGACGCCGACGAGGTCGCGCCCACGCACGCGGGGCAGGGTCGTCGCGCGGACCTGCGGCAGGTAGCCGATGCGGCGGTCGCCACGGCGCGGCGGGCTGCCGAACACCTCGACACGTCCGCTCCGCGGCGCGACGAGGCCGAGAATCGCCCGCAATAATGTGGTCTTGCCCGCGCCGTTCGGGCCCAGAAGCGCGACGAATTCGCCCTGACGCAGCGCGAAGCTCGCCTGGTCGAGCACGACGCGATCACCGAGGGCGAGACGCGCACGGTCGAGGACGACGGTGCTCAAGGTTTGGCGGACAGTGCTTTTTCCAGCGCGTCGAGCTGGCCGGTCATCCAGGCGACATAGGTCTGGCCGGCCGGCTCGGTCTCCGTCACCGCAACGACCGGCACGTGCGACGCTTGGGCGATATCCAACAGCCGCTTGGCCGCCGCATCCGTCGCCTGGCTGTTGTAGAACAGCGCCCGGACCGCGTGGCCTCGCAGGTCCTGCTCGAAAGCCGCGACGTCGGAGGCGGCCGGCTCGCTCTCGTTCATCACGTCCAGCTGGAATTTCTCGTTGCGCATCGTCAAGCCGAGGGCGGAGGCCATGTAGCCGAACACCGGCTCGGTCGCGGTCACCGGCGCTCCCATATTGGCCGCCCTGATGGCGGCGATTTTCCCGTGGATCGGCGCGAGGTCGCCGAGGAACGCCGCCAGATGCTTCGCGTGTTCGGCGGCGTCGTTCGGTTCGGCCTTGTCCAGCGCCGCCGTAAGGGCACGGGCGAACGCCGGCATGGTCGGCGGGTCGTACCACAGATGCGGGTTGTCGCCCGTCTTGTGGCCGATCAGGTCGGCGACCCTGATGACGACCCGGCCGGGGGCCTCGTGCGCCGCAAGCAGCCGGTCCATCCACGGGTCGTACCCCGCGCCATTGACGACGACGATGTCGGCCCCCGCGAGTTGTCGCGCGACGCTTGGGCTCGCCTCGAACAGATGCGGGTCCTGATCGGGGTTCGTCAGGATGCTGGCCACGTTCGCCTCCGGCCCGGCGAGCTGTTTCGCGACGTTGCCGTAGACATTCTCCGCCGCGACGATCGCGACGGCGGCTCTGGCCGGAATTGGGAACAAGGCCAACGCCGCCAGCAACAGCCATCGCCGCATCGTCCATCTTCCTCGACCACGACGAAACGCTATAACATAGCATTTCGTGAGGCTAGAGGCGGACTATGTTCCGGCGGGGGCCACGGGGCTGTGCGGCAGAAGCACCCAGGCCGAGCCCTGCGACCGCATCAAGCCGGCCCGGGTTTCGGCGTCCTTGTCCCAGCCCCAGAACAGATCCGCACGGACCGGGCCCTTGATCGCGCCGCCGGTGTCCTCGGCGATCAGCAGCCGACGGAGCGGCGTGCCGTCGAGCGGATCCGTGGTCGCGACGAACAGCGGCGCGCCGAGCGGCAGGAACGCGGGGTCGATCGCGGCGGATCGGCCGGGCGTCAGGCTGGCACCCAGCGCACCGGGCGGACCTTCGCCGGGGCGTAGCTCATGAGCCTCGCGGAAGAAGACATAGGACGGATTCTGGTTCATCACGCCGGCGGCCTGATCGGGATGGGCGGCAAGCCAGGCACGGATCGCCGGCATCGACACGGCGTCGAGCTTGAGCTCGTGCCGATCCGCAAGCACCCGGCCGATCGGCACGTAGGGGCGGCCATTCTGCCCGGCATAGGTGACCCGGACGATACGGCCATCGGGAAGGCGGACCCGTCCAGACCCCTGGATCTGCAGAACGAACGCGTCGACCGGGTCGGCGAGCCAAAGGATGTCCAGCCGACGTTTGGCCAGCGCGCCCGCCTCGATCTCGGTCCGGTCGAAATAGGGCACCAACGTGCCCTGTTGCAGCCGCCCGGAGATCTTGCGGCCCTTCAGATCCGGCGCGAACGCCCCGAGATCGACCTGCATCAAATCGGGCGGGCGCGACAGCAGCGGCGTGCCATATGCGGCCGAGCCAATGCGGCTGCCAGCGACTTCGGGCTCGTAGTAGCCGGTGAACAGCCCGCTGGAAGTGTCCGTCGTGGCGTCCGACACAGCGTAGGGCGTGAAATTGGCCTCGAAGAACGAGCGCGCGGCCGTCGGGTCGCCGGGCGGCACGCCCTTCGCCGCCTCGCATCCCGTCCGCCAATTCTCCGCCGATCCGCCGAGCCGCGCCGCCTCGCCGGCCCCGCCCAGCCGACCCACGCCGCCCATCTGCTTGCATGCGGCGAGGAACGCCCGGACCGCCTGCGTCAGATCATCCGACCGCCAGCCGGGAACGTCGGCGAAGGCGACCGGCCTCAATCCTATCTGGGCAGGCCGCGCCACCACGGCGGGCGGCTTTTGCGGCGCGCAGCCGCTTACGCCCAAGCATAGTCCCACCAGCGCGGCCGTGGCCGCGCCGGATCGCACGGCCCGCATCAGGCGCTGCGCGCCGCCGTCAGACGCCAGGCCGGGTCGGGTTGGGACAGATCCCGGCGAAACGACCAGAGATCCACGATTTCGGTAATCGCGTCGGTGCCAGCCACCGGGGCACCGTCACGCCCGGTCGTGAGGTTCAGCTGATCGGAGACGAAGCGCACCGTGATGTCGGCGATCGTGCCGGTCAACGCCGCTTCTTCGATGGTCGCGGCACCGATCGCCTTGACTTCGGTCTGCTGCGTCTCGGCGTTGGCCTCTCGCGTGGCCATCGCCGTTTCGAACGCGGCCAAGGTGTCGGGGGTCAGCAACGGCGCGAGTGTCGCCCGGTCGCCGGCGGCGAACGCCTTGACGATGATGCGAAACGCCGCTTCGGCGCCGTCGAGGAACCGCGATGCCTGAAACGAGCGGTCGACCGACTGCATCCGCGCCAAGGCCTGGCCGGTCGGCGAGGATGGGTCGGGAAGCGGCCGGCTCGGCGGTGACGGCGCCTCGGCCATCGTGTCGATGGTCGGCCCACCGCCACTCGCGGCCGCCCTGAGCGGCGTCTGCGCGGTGCGCTCGAAGCCCTGACGGCGGCCGAGGATACTGCGCAGGCGCAGCACGAGGAACAGCGCGATCATGCCGAACAAGATCAGGTCGATGGGAAACCCGCCGGACTCCATGGCCCAACCTCCAACACGCCGCTTCGACATAGGCCCGCCGCGCCGCGCGCACAACCGAAGCCCGGGTTGACGCCGCGCGGCATTTGCGCAGGCCGAAGCAGGCGGCTAAGCGGACGGGGTGATCCTGCTTCGCCACGGCCAGAGTCTGTTCAACAAGGCGTTCACCGCGACGCGCCGCGACCCCGGCATTCCCGATCCGGGCCTGACCGACGAGGGCCGGGCGCAGGCCCGTCACGCCGCCGAGGCGCTTTCGGTCATGGGCGTGCGCCACATTATCGCCTCGCCCTACACAAGAGCGCTGCAGACCGCCGAGCCGCTGGCCCGGCTGCTCGGCGCGAAGGTCATCATCAACCCGGTCGTCCGCGAACGCTACGCGTTTAGCTGCGATATCGGCTCGCCGCGCACAAAACTCGCGCAGGCCTGGCCCGCGCATGATTTCTCCCATCTCGACGAAGTCTGGTGGCCGCCGATCGAAGAGCCGACGCTGTCGGTATTCGGCCGCGCCGCGGCGTTTCGCGCCGAGATGGCGGCGTTGCCGGACTGGAGCGACACGGTCGTGGTGAGCCACTGGGGCTTCATCCTGAGCATGACCGGTGAGAGCGTGATGAACGGCCACTGGCTGCGGGTCGACCCGACCGCGCCGGCACCCGACAGGATCGACTGGACCGTTTGAGGACGAATCGAACTCGCTCGCTTCCACCCCCCGCGCGCTTGTGTTACCGGCGCGCGCCATTGGAGGAATGACCATGTCGGCCGCCATCACCCCGCCCACCCAGCCGCAAGACCAGCAGGCGGCCCCGCCGTTGGTGGTCAACATTCAGTATGTCAAGGATTTGTCGTTCGAGGTCCCGAACGCGCCGGTCATCTACACGACTTTGCGCGCCGCACCCCGGGTCGACATCAACCTCGACGTGCAGGCCCGCCGCGTGCAGGACGGCCAGAACGTCTATGAAGTCGTGCTCGAGATTCGCGCGGAAGCCAGCGAGGCGGTCGAACAGGGGTCCGGCGGACGGGTTTTTCTCGCGGAGCTATCGTATGGCGGGATCTTCACGCTGACTGGTGTGCCGGAGAACGCGCTTGAGCCGGTGCTGTTGGTGGAGTGCCCGCGCATCCTATTTCCGTTCGCACGCAACATTCTGTCCGACGTGACCCGCGAGGGCGGCTTCCCGCCGGTGCTGCTGCAGCCGATCGACTTCGTGGCGCTCTGGCAGAACCGGCGTGCGCAGGCCGCGGCCGCGGCGGGTGGGGCGACCAACGGCACCGGAGCGATTGGCAACGCCTGATGCCAACCGGTGCAGGCGCGGACTGAGCCCTACATTTCGAAAGTGTGGTGCCAGGAGGTGATCCTGGCATCTCGTGGCGATCCAGACCGCGCGGCGGGCGGACGTTGATTGGTGCCGTCTCCATCTCGATAGTTGACAGCCGTCGGGTTGCTGTAGTTGAGCCTGCGGCCGATTTTCTATCGTCCCTCCACGTGCCGTTACGAACGAGAGCATCTGGTCGATTCGATTTACATCGACATCAAGAAGTTCGGCCGCATCGATGGCATCGGCCACTGTAGCGCCGGCGATCGCGTCGGTCAGCGCAATCGCCGAGCCGCCGGATGCGGCGGTCGGTCGCTCCAACATCCTCGCGATGCCGCCGTTTCCGGACGGCATAGCGAGAATAGCGAACGTCAGAACTCTTGGACGTTTCTCCGAGCAGACGCCTACGCCGCCTTGGCCAACGCGCCGCGATACACAGCCGTCTCGAAATCCATATATCCCGTGAACGAAACCGCATCCGCGAATGGCAGGATCTGGGTCGCCCAGAAGCCGCCCACGCCGCCGCGCCGATCGATCCAAAAGAACAGATTCGCAAGACCCGCCCAGCCGAGCGCACCAGCGGGCCGGCCGGTCGGGGCTTTCTCGTCGGTGACCATGAAACTATAGGCCCAGCTCTTCGACAGCCCGGGGAAGAACTCCGCATCGTTCGACAGCGACGGGATGACGCCCGGAAGCAGGCGGATCTTCTTGTCGCCAAGGCCGTTCTTCTCCGCCATGGCGACCGTCTCCGGCTTCAGCACGCGACCGCCCTCGCCCATCCCGTCGTTCAGATACATTCGGATGAACCGGCAATAATCGCCGATCGTCGCATACAGCGCATGGCCGCCCATCTGGACCTCCGGATCCTGCGGCAGCTCGAATCCGGCGATCACGGACAACGTGCCGTCCGGTGCCCGTTGATGCATCCCCGCCACCCGCGCACGCATCGAAGGGGTCATTGTGAAGCCTGTGTCCTTCATGCCGAGCGGGGCGAAGATGTGCTCGGCGAACACGTCGCCAAGCCGCTTGCCGCGCGCGCCCTCGACCACCTGTCCGCACCAGTCGATGTTGATGCCGTATTCCCAGTCGTCGCCCGGCTCGAACAGCAGCGGTGCCATCAGCGCGGCCTTGGTCGAGGTGATGACGCTTTTCTGGCCGGTGACCTCGGCGGCGTCGCGCAGCTTGGCGCTGAAGAATTCGTAGCCGAAGCCGGCGGTGTGCAGCATCAGCATGCGGGTCGTGATCTCGCGCTTCGGCGCGCGCAGGATGGGGCGGCCCTCGGAGTCCACACCGTCCATCACCTTCACGTCCGCGATATGCGGAGCGTAGGTCTTCGCCGGCACGTCGAGGTCGACTTTCCCCTCCTCGACCAATTGCATGATCGCCGTGCCGGTGATCGCCTTGGTGCACGAGAAGATCGCGAACACCGTGTCGGTGGCCATGTCGCCGTCCTGCCCCAGCGTGCGCTGGCCGGCGGCGCCCTCGTAGATCGTCCCGTGCCGGTCGGTCGCCATCGCCACCACGCCGGGCACCCTCGAATGGCCGGAGACCGTGCCCTGCAGCACCGCGTCAAGGCTTCGCGTCAGATCCTGGCTCATCGCTTCCCCGCTTTTCTTTTTGTCCGGGGCCGTTTGTACGCAGCCGTGGCGGTGGCGTCATCTGTCCCGAATTGCGACGGGGCGGGAGCGTGCACTCCCGGCCGAAATCCGCGCCATTCTGGTCCGCGCCATCGCGACGGAAGCGAAGACGTATTGCCGCGCGGCAAACGCAAACGCGGTGGCTTACGTCAGATGCGGCAATTCCCACCAATCGGCCGCCCGCATCTCCTCCAGGCGCGAGGCGGTGCGGCGGAACGGCTCGGCCCCCTCGCCCGCTGGATAGAGCGCATCCGGCATCGCCGCCGCCGACGCGACGAGCTTCACGCGGTGATCGTACAACGCATCCACCAGCACCACGAAGCGGCGTGCCGCATCGTACGCGTCCGGCCCCAGCAGGGGGATCCGGTCCAAGACCAGCGCGGGATAGTGCGTGGCGACGGCGAGATAGTCGCCCGCGCCGAGTGCCGTCTCGCACAGTTCCGAAAAACTGAAACGCGCAACACCGGGCGCGGCACGCGGGATGGTCAGTGTGCGTCCGGTCACCATCAGCCGGGCGGGCTTCGCGGGCGCTTCATCGGCGAACTCCGCGAACGCGGAATCGAGCGCCGCCTCGGCCGCCGTGTCGGCCGGCGCGAACCACGCGCCCCGGCCGGCGACCCGTCCGCGCCGATGATCGCGACCGCCGTCCAGCACGAGGACATCGAGGTTGCGCTCGATCAGCGCGATGAACGGCAGGAACGCGTCGCGGCCCGGCTGTCCCTCGAACAGCCGCGACGGCGGCGTGTTGGAGGTGGCCACCACCACCACCCCGCGCTCGAACAACGCGGAGAACAGCCGGCCCAGGATCATCGCGTCGGCGATATCGACGATCTGGAACTCGTCGAAGCACAGCAGCGCCGCCTCTGCGGCGATCCCGTCCGCGAGCGGCGGGATCGGATCGGCGGTCGGGCGATGCTCGCGCGCCGCCTCGTGCAACTGCCGGTGCACGCGCTGCATGAAGGCGTGGAAATGCACCCGCCGTTTGCGCGCCACGTCCGCCGACGCGAAGAACAAGTCCATGAGCATGGATTTGCCGCGTCCGACATCGCCCGCGAGATAAAGCCCGTGCGGCCGGGCCTCGTCGGCACCCTCGGTCGGACGGCGTCCCAGCAGCCGCTCGAACAGGCCGCGCCGCGCCGGCTCGACGACGGCCGGCGGATCGTAATGGCGCAACAGGCGCCAAAGCCCCTGCAGCCGCTCCGCCGCCATCCGCTGCGCCGGGTCGGCCGCCAATTCCCCTGCTGCGACAAGTGCGCGGTAGGCCGGAAGCGGCCCATTCGACGGTGCGATGGCTTTTGTGCAATGCGGCATTGGCGGGCCGGCCATAGCCGAACGGGGCACGATGTTCAACGCAGCGCGATGACCCGAACCGCTTCCGCGACGTGCCGTTATTGCCACACCCAGGAGAAATGGTTCCGCGGATGCGCTCGCCCGCAGACGGCGTGATCCATGTGGCGACCCGATCAGCGGCCTGCTGCGTCGACCTGCAATGCCAGCTGCCGCGATCCTCCGACACAATACCGCCCCCGCGTCACGGAGCGCATACCTGACGGGCTTTGCGCAGGCCCCACGCGGCCTCTACAAGCGAAGAATGATGCCGATCGATCTCTCCGCGTTGAGCGCGACCCCAGTCGCCACGGAGCCGTTTGCGCATGTCGTGGTGCGACATTTCGTCCCGCCAGCGGAGTTGCAGGCTGTCGTGGCGGATCTCCCCGAAATCGCCGGCGGCGGCTCGTTCCCGACCTCGTCGCTTCGGCTGGGACCGCACGCGACCGCTCTGATGCGCGCGATGGAAGGCGATGCGCTGCGTCATGCCCTCGAGGCAAAGTTCGGTCTCGACCTCGGGAATGCCCCCACGATGGTCACGCTACGCGGTCGCGCGCGTGCACGCGACGGCAGGATCCATTGCGACAGCACCGCCAAGCGGGTGACCGTCCTGCTGTATCTGAACCCCACCGACGCGCAGTGGTCCCAGCGTGGCGGCAGCCTTCGCCTGTTGCGCGGGCCGGACGATCTGGAGTCGTACGCCGTGGAAGTCCCGCCGACCGATGGTACGTTGCTCGCGTTTCCAAACGGTCCCGATGCGTGGCATGGTCACAAATCGTTCGAAGGACGCCGCTATGTCGTGCAGCTCAACTACATGACGGCTGACGCCGCCGCGCGCTCCGAGCTGCGCCGCCATCGTATCTCGGCCTTCGTCAAGCGCCTGCGACGCGCCGCATGACGGAGGCGGAGCGCCTCATCCGCGCGTATTACGAGGCGTTCAACGCGGGCGACCGCGCGGCCTTCGTGGCGCTGCTGACCGACGACGTGGTGCACGAAATCAGCCAGGGCGACCGGCAGCGCGGACGCGACGCGTTCGGGGCCTTCATGCAGCACATGGACCGCAGTTATCGCGAGCGGATCGCCGACCTGACGGTCATGACCGAACCGAGTGGAACCCGCGCGGCGGCGGAATTCACCGTGCACGGGACCTATCTGGCAAGCGACCCCGGCGTGCCGGGCCATACCGCCCCGGCGAGCGGCCAGACGTACACGCTGCCGGCCGGCGCGTTCTTCGCGATCCGCGACGGGCGGATCGCCCGGGTGTCGAACCACTACAATCTCGGCGAGTGGATCCGGCAGGTCTCGTCGTAGCCCGCCTGGGTCCGATCGACCTTGCGCGCCGCGGATCGCGCGCCTAAGACCCCGCCTCCGCGAAACGAGGATGTGTCATGGGCCGCGCCCGCAAGCCCCGCGGCCGGCCGCTGGACGGCTGGCTGATCGTCGACAAGCCGGCCGGGTTGACCAGCACCGACGTGGTCAATCGCGTCCGCCGCGCGTTCGACGCGCAAAAGGCCGGTCATGGCGGCACGCTCGACCCGCTCGCCACCGGTTTGCTCCCGGTCGCCTTCGGGGCGGCCACCAAGACCGTGCCGTATGTGATGGACGGGACCAAGATTTATCGCTTCACCTTGCGGCTCGGCGAGGCGCGCGACACCGACGACGCGGACGGCCAGCCGATCGGCACCAGCGACGCGCGTCCCACCGACGACCAGATCGAGGCGGCGCTGCCGGCCTTCCGGGGCGACATCCAGCAAATTCCGCCGGTTTTTTCCGCCATCAAGGTCGCAGGCGAGCGCGCCTACGACCTCGCCCGCGCCGGCGCGCCGCCGGTCCTGGCCGCGCGTCCCGCCCGGGTCGACCGCTTCGACCTGATCGAACGTTCGGACGCCGATACCGCCGTCTTCGAGGTGGAGTCGGGAAAGGGCGTCTACATGCGCAGCCTGGCCCGCGACCTCGCCGTGGCCTGTGGCACGTTGGGCCATATCGTCGCCCTGCGCCGCTTGCGGGTCGGCCCCTTCACCGAGGCGCAGGCGATTTCGCTGGACAAACTGACCGGCGGGGAGGATATCCCCGCTCCTTCCCCGGACCTGCTGCTTCCGGTCGCGACCGCGCTGGCCGACATCCCGGCGCTGGCCTTGACCGAGGTGGAGGCCGTGGGCCTGTCGCATGGCCAGGCTGTGAGCCTGATCGCGTTGATGGGTCGCATTCCACGGACCGCCGACCCCAATGGGGGGCTGGCGCGCGCCATGGCGGGGGGCCGCGTGATCGGTCTGTGCCGCCTCGATGATGGGTGGCTAAAGCCGGAGCGGATGCTCTAACCCCATCCCAGGAGCCACACGATGTCGATTACCGCGGAGCGCCGCACGGCGCTCGTTGCCGACTATGCCACGGGTGCGGCCGACACCGGCAGCCCGGAAGTTCAGGTGGCGCTGCTGTCCGAGCGCATCGTCAACCTTACCGAACATCTGAAGACCCACGCGAAGGACTTCCATAGCCGGCGTGGGCTGCTGATGCTGGTGGGACGCCGCAGGCGGCTGCTGGACTACCTGAAGAAGAAGGAAGAGGCGCGCTACACGGCCCTGATCGGGCGCTTGGGCCTGCGCCGCTGACGAAACGCTCCCCCGCCATGGTGGCGGGGGATGACCGGGCGGCCACGACGGCACCGCGCGGCGCCTTCGGCCACATGGTCCGTGACTGCTGCCAAACAGCGGTCCGACCCCATGCCGCCCAAGTCGCCGCTCCCCGTCCACGTCGCCCATTACGACGAGGACCTTTCATGTTCAATTACTTTCGACGCGAGATCGAGTGGGGCGGCCGTACACTGGTGCTGGAGACGGGCAAGATCGCCCGCCAAGCCGACGGCGCGGTGCTCGCCCGCTACGGCGACACCATCGTGCTCTGCACCGCGGTCGGCGTGCGCTCGACCAAACCGGGCCAGGATTTCTTTCCGCTGACCGTCAACTACCAGGAAAAGGGCCTTTGCTGCCGGCAAGATTCCCGGCGGCTTCTTCAAGCGCGAGGGCCGTCCCTCCGAGAAGGAAACGCTGGTCAGCCGGCTGATCGACCGGCCGCTCCGCCCGCTGTTTCCGGACGGGTTCCGCAATGAGGTGCAGGTGGTCGCCACCGTGCTGAGCCACGATCTCGAGAACGACCCCGATGTGGTCGCAATGATCGGCTGCTCCGCCGCGCTCACGCTCTCCGGCATCCCGTTCTTCGGCCCGGTCGCCGCCGCGCGCGTCGGCTGGATCGACGGCCAGTACGTTCTCAATCCGACGGCCCTGCAGAGCGAGCGTTCGACGCTCGATCTCGTGGTCGCCGGCACGACCGAGGGCGTGCTGATGGTCGAGAGCGAGGCCAGCGAGCTGACCGAGGACGTCATGCTCGGCGCGGTGACCTACGGCCACGCGGAGTTCCAGAAGGTCATCGCCGCGATCATCGAACTGGCCGAGCACGCCGCGAAGGAGCCGTGGACGCTGGCCGAGCCTTCCGCCGAGGAGGCGACGCTGAAATCCCGCGTCGATGCGCTGGCGCGTGCCTCGCTGACCGAGGCGTACACCGAGAAGCAGAAGCAGGTCCGCCAGGATCGCGTTTCCGCCGCCAAGAAGGCGGCCGCCGCCGCGCTGACCGAGGAGGGCCTGAATGCCGACGCGGCGAAGGGCCTGTTCAAGGAGCTGGAGGCCGACGTGGTCCGTGGCGCGGTGCTCGACACCGGCCTTCGCATCGACGGACGCGATCTCCGCACCGTGCGCCCGATCGTCGCCGAGGTGGGCGTGCTGCCGCGCGCCCATGGCTCGGCGCTGTTCACCCGTGGCGAGACGCAGGCCCTTTGTGTCGCGACCCTCGGCACCGCGCAGGACGAGCAGATGATCGACCGCGCTGGAGGGCGAATACCGGGAGCACTTCATGCTCCACTACAATTTCCCTCCCTATTCGGTCGGCGAAGCCGGTCGCATGGGCAGCCCGGGAAGGCGTGAGATCGGTCACGGAAAACTCGCGTGGCGGGCGATCCACCCGGTCCTGCCGGCGAAGGACAAATTCCCGTACACCCTCCGCGTCGTCAGCGAGATCACCGAGAGCAACGGCAGCAGCTCCATGGCGACGGTCTGCGGCACCAGCCTCGCGCTCATGGACGCCGGCGCGCCGCTGCTGCGGCCGGTCGCGGGCATCGCCATGGGCCTCATCAAGGAGGACCGGGGTTTCGCGGTATTGTCCGACATCCTCGGCGACGAGGACCATCTCGGCGACATGGACTTCAAGGTCGCGGGCACCGAGGTCGGCGTGACCAGCCTGCAGATGGACATCAAGATCACGTCCATCACGCCGGGAGATCATGAAGGTCGCGCTCGATCAGGCGCGCGATGGCCGGCTGCATATCCTGGGCGAGATGGCCAAGGCGATCACCGGCGCTCGCCACGACGTGGCCGCCACCGCGCCGCGCATCACGGTCATCAACATCCCCAAGGACAAGATTCGCGATGTGATCGGCACCGGCGGCAAGGTCATCCGCGAGATCGTCGAGCTGACGGGCGCGAAGATCGATATCGAGGACGACGGCACGATCAAGGTGTCGGCCAACGATCCGGAGAAGTCGCAGGCGGCGATCGACCGTATCCGCGGCATCGTGGCCGAGCCGGAAATCGGCGTCATCTACAACGGCAAGGTGGTCAAGACCGCCGAATTCGGCGCGTTCGTGAACTTCCTCGGCTCGCGCGATGGCCTCGTGCACATCAGCGAGTTGGCGCAGGGCCGGGTCAACAAGACCAGCGACGTGGTCAACATGGGCGACGCCGTGAAGGTCAAGGTCCTCGGGTTCGACGATCGCGGCAAGGTCAAGCTGTCGATGCGCGTCGTCGATCAGGCCACCGGCACCGACATCTCCGATCAGGTCGGTGCCAAGGGCCGCGAGCGGACGCGCGAGACGGTCGAGGACTGAGGAGGCGATAATCCCGCGCGCGCCCGGCTTCGGCCGGTGGCGCGCGGGGCGGTATGACATTATGTGTCCGGATGTGACAGACACCGGCGCACACCCAGGGAGCTTGCGGCCATGAAGGCGATCGACACCATCCAGATGGGTGGCGTGGACGTGCTGCCTCTGGTCGAGGGGGGCAAGGGCGTGTCGATCTCGACCGGCCGCACCGCCGGCCATTGGGCGGCCGGGTCCGGCGCGGGCACCTTCAGCGCGGTCCAACGCCGACAGCTTCGACGCCGCTGGGCGACTGGTCCCCCAGGTATATCACGGCCGAACCCGGCGCGAGCGGCACGAGGAGCTGGTCGCGTACGCGATCCAAGGCGGCATCGCCCAAGCCCGCGAAGCGCACGAGATCGCCGGCGGACGAGGGCGGATCCACGCGAATATCCTGTGGGAGATGGCGGCGGCCGAACGCGTCATCACCGGCGTACTCGAGGGTGCCAAGGGCCTGATCCACGGCCTGACGTGTGGCGCGGGCATGCCGTACCGGCTCAGCGACATCGCCGCCAAATTCAACGTGCATTATTACCCGATCGTCTCATCCGCGCGGGCCTTCAATGCGCTGTGGCGGCGTGCCTACAGCAAGGCCGCGAGCCTGCTGGGGGGCGTCGTCTACGAGGATCCCTGGCTGGCCGGCGGCCACAACGGCCTGTCGAACGGCGAGGACCCGACCAGGCCGGAAGATCCGTTCCCTCGCGTGCTGGCCTTGCGAAAACTGATGCGGGAGCTGGGTCTCGGCGAGACCCCGATCATCATGGCCGGCGGCGTATGGTGGCTCGAGGAGTGGGAGGGGTGGATCGACAACCCCGATCTCGGACCGATCGCCTTCCAGTTCGGCACGAGGCCGCTGCTGACCACGGAAAGCCCGATCGGCGAGGCCTGGAAGCGCCGGCTGATGACGCTGAAAGAGGGCGACGTCTTCCTCAACCGCTTCAGCCCGACCGGCTTTTATTCGTCGGCGGTCAACAACGATTTCATCGCCGAACTGCGCGAGCGGACCGAAACATCAGGTCGCCTACACGACCGAGGTGGTGGGCGAGCATGTCGCCGAGTACGGGGTCGGCCCGCGCAAGCGCACCGTCTATCTGACGCCGGCCGATCTGCAGCGCGTGCGGACGTGGGAGGCGGCGGGTCACACCGAGGCGCTGCGCACCCCGGGACAGCACGCTGGTCTTCGTCACCCCGGAGAAAGCCGCCGAGATCCTGGCCGATCAGCAGGCCTGCATGGGCTGCCTCAGCACCTGCCGCTTCTCGAACTGGGAGCAGCACGAGCCGGAGTTTTTCCACCGGTAAGAAGGCCGACCCGCGGAGCTTCTGCATCCAGAAGACGTTGCAGGATATCGGTCACACGGGCGACGACGACGCGGCCGTCGAACGCAACTTGATGTTCGCCGGCCACAATGCCTATCGCTTCGCCCAGCGATCCGTTCTATGGGAACAATTTCGTCCCCACCGTGCGACAGTTGGTCGAGCGGATTCTCACGGGGCGATAGGACGGGGGCGACGGCTCGCTCAACGAGTCGCGCTCGCCGCGCCGATATCGAACGGTGCGCCGACCTTGCTGCCAAAATAGTCGATCGGGCCGGGCGTTTCGGCGAACAACTGCTTCAGATCGAGGCCGGAATCGATTGCCGGAGACCCCGAGCCGAGTCGGTAGGCGCCGATACGTCCAGGGTGTCTCGGGTCGCCGTTCGTTCCACCCTGCCCCGCCGCACGCAGCATCGGGTCGGCCTGCAGCCCGGAACTGCGTCCACTGACGCGCTCCTCGCCGCTCGCCGCGCGCCACGACGACAACGACGCGTAGCGCCGGCCACCCCATGCGATATCGAGTGCCCCGCCGGTAGACCAGTAGAGATTGCCCTGGAACGTGATGCCGGCCGGCATCGGAATATCGAGCATCGCCGAGCCACCGGCCGCGACGAAAATATTGTTTCGTAGCGCCGTGCCGCGGTAGCCGCCTCCCCCCTCGAAGAAGCGCACGGCGGCGGCTCGCCGCTTGGCGGCCCCCACGTAGATCGTGTTGTTTTCGAACCTTGTATCCCTCGACTGTCGTCGTCGCGTCGGCGAACGACAATATGCCCGCGTAGCCGTTTGCCCGCCCGTCATTCTCGCTGATGTTGAAACGGATCAGATTGTTGCGAAATCGGCGGGCCGTGGCGAACTGCGTCAGCAGATAGCCGGCGCCGTCGTTGCCGTGCGAGTAATTGTATTGCACGACCGCATTCGAGGTGCCGCCGTCCAGGTCGAAACCGCCGCCGTCATTGGCATTGCCGGTGCGATTGTTCCACGATTCATTGTGCTGAATTGTAATCCGCGTGGAGTCATAGGTCCAAATCCCGACCGGACCACCGTTCGCGTTGACGCCTGACCCGCCGTTGTCATGAGCGGCGCAATACTCCACGACGCCGCCATCGACCTGCCCCAGCAGGATGCCGCTGCCGGTGTTGGCGTCCGACTGCGGATCGCCAAGATTGCGGTACGCAGCGCTGTCGGTCACCAACACGTCTTGGTGCGAGTACGGCAGATCGCCCTCGCTGACCTGCACATAGCGGCCGGCGAACTTGATGCCGACATCGCCGTCATCGTGCGCGACGACGTGATCCAGAAGCACGTGGCTGAAACCCGCGAAATCATCCGCCTCGAACACGACCCCGCCCTGCCGGAAGCCCGCCACCTCCACGTTTCGAATCGTCACGAAGTCGAGCCGGTCGCGGCCTTTCCTGCGAGAGTGGAACACGATGCCCGCGGCGCGCGATGTGGCCGGCCCGCGGCCCAGCACGACCAGGTTCTCGACGATGAACCCGGCCGTATCGACAGCCTCGATGCCATGGCTCGCGGCGGTCGGCGCGATGACCGCCCGTCCGGTGCCGAAGCTGCCGATTCGGACGGGCATCGCGCGACTGCCGCTGTCCGCCGCCCCCAGCCGAAGCGTGCCCGGAAAGGTCGCGCCTCCCCGCAACAGGACGCGATCGCCGGGCCGCAGGGCAACCGAGTTCAGGCGCCCAAGGCTCGCCCAGGCGGCACTTGGCGAGGTGCCGGCCGCTTGGTCCGATCCCGACGGGTCTAGATAGTAGCTGGCGGCGTCGGCCGTCGCTGTCGCGCCGGCCAGTGTCATGCCAATGACGAACGCAAGAAGGTGTGGCCGCATCGTCTCGCCATCCCGTCGCTGTTTGTCGAAAGCCCCCGCGAAGCAGGGCAGCGTCAACCTGCCGGCAGCGCCAGGATCCCCGCCTGCCGCGCCGCGTGATCCGCCGCCCCGATCAGCGAGGCCACGGTCCCGCCCGAGGCGGCCCGCAGGACCGGGCGCGGCGTGACCTCGGCCAGCCGTCCCTGCAGCCGATCGACGAAGCCGGGGGCCGCGCCGACCACGCCGCCGACCACGATCACCGCCGGGTCGAGCACCCGCTGCACCGCCGCCACCGCGCTGGCCAGCGCGGTCGCCGCATCCTCGAGCAGCAACGCGGCCCAGCGCGCGCCGGCACTCGCCGACGACAGCACACCCTCCAGATCCCGGGCACCGTATTGCGCGCCGCGACGCAGCAGCGTCGCGCCGCCCGCCGCCTCGGCGACCGTGGCCGAGCCGCCCTCGACGCGGATACGGCCGAGTTGCGCCGCCAGCCCGTGTGCCCCGCGCAGCAAGGCACCGTTGGTCACGATCGCCCCGCTCACGGACCAGCCGGCCAGCAGGAACACGAGCTCGCCGCCCGGCGACTTGCCGAAGCGATGCTCACTCCAGGCGGCCGCCTGCGCCTCCGGCAGCGAGGTGACGGGAAAACCCATCCGGTGCGCGAGGCCGATGGCCAAATCGGGCGTCCCCACATGGTCCGCCTCGACCATCACCGCGCGCCGGAACCGCCCGCGCCACGCCGTCGCGGCCTCGGACGCGGCATCGAGCCAGGCCCCGGACCCCGCACCGCGCCGCGTCAACACGCGGCGTCGATCGACGATCCGGCCGTCGGAAATCAGGGCGGCGATGCTGTTCGGGCCACCGATATCGAACGCCAGCACGGGAAGCGGCAGCTCGGCGTTGATGGCGTCTCTCCCGATTTTCGTGGCCGGCTTGTCGCGCCGGACACTAGCCGATCGGAACGCCCCTGCAAACGCGCGATTGCGTCCTCGCTACGCCAGCAGCAGGGCGGCCAGCGCCGCAAGCAGGGCGGGCGGCATCACGAGCGCGCCGACCTTGAGGAAGCGCAATGCGCCGACATCGAAGCCCGCGCGTCGTAGCGCCACCAGCCAGAGAATCGTCGCCAGCGAGCCGGTCACCGACAGGTTCGGCCCGAGATCGACCCCCATCAGCACCGCGCTCGTGACATTCTCGGGAACCTGCGCGGCCTGCACCGCGTGTCCGGCGATCAGCCCGGCCGGGAGGTTGTTGATCAGGTTGGAGCCGATCGCGGCCACGATTCCGGCGGTCCAGGCCGCGCCCATCTCCGAACGCGTCGCAAGTTGGCGCAACTGGTCGGCGAGCGCCGCGATGGCCCCGGTGGCCTGCAACGCCTGCACCAGCACGAACAATCCAGCGACCAGCGGCAGCACGCTCCAGGACACGCCACCGAGAATGGCGCGCGCGCGCTCTAGGGCGTGGGACGGCTGACGAGCCAAGGCCAGCGCCATCGTGACGACGCCGCAGGCGGCTGTCGGAAGCCCCAGCGGGACCCCCAGTGTCGAGGCGGCCATCAGCGCCGCGGCGGTCGCGACGACCCCAGCCGCCGCCATCTGGCCCTCGGTCGACAACGCCGGCCGCGCCACCGACGCCGCGAGCATCTGCCGCAGCGCCCGCCGCTCCACGAGATACAGCGCCACGAATGTGGCGGCGATCGCGGCGAGCGATGGCAGGGCGTAGCGCGGCAGCCATTCCAGCAGCGGCGGCAGATGCGCGCCGTAGATGACCAGGTTGGCGGGGTTGGAGATCGGCAGCACGAAGCTGGCGGCATTGGCGATCAGCGCGCAGACGAACAGATAAGGCAACGGCTGCTCGGCCTTCGCGCCTTGGCCGCGGCCGCGACGGCAGGGGTCAGCACGACCGCGGTGGCGTCGTTGGACAGGAATATCGTGACCACCGTGCCGACGCCGAACACCAGCGCGTAGAGGCGCGCGCCGGACCCGCGCGCGAGCCCGGTGGCGCGTGCCGCGAGCCAGTCGAACAGGCCGCCCTGCCGCGCCACCTCGGCCAGCAGCCTCATGCCGATCAGGAACAGATAGACATCCGTCCCCGCGGCGACGCCGCTCAGCGCCTCGCCCACGGGCAGCAGGCCGAAGCCGACCAGCAGCGCGGCGCCCGCCACTGCCCACACCGCTTCGGGCCATCCGAACGGACGGGTGATGACCCCGGCCGTGGCGGCCGCCGCGATCGCCCACGTCGCCTCGGCAGTGCTCACGTGGCGGCGGCTCGGTTGGCCGCGGAGACCTCCATGTCACGCGGCATGATGTGGACCCCACGGGAATCGGCGACGGAACGACCGGGTCGGGCGATGGTTGCACCCTTCCGGCGCGGATACGGCTTCGCTCATGTTAGGCCGCATGTCGCATGCCCGTCGCCTGTTGGCCTTGATGTTCGCGTTCGGCTTCGTCTCCGGCCTGCCACTCGCGCTGTCGGGCTTCACCTTCCGGCAATGGCTGACCGAGGGCGGGGCGTCGCTGCAGACGATCGGCCTGATGGCCAATCTCGGGCTGCCCTACACCTTCAAGTTCCTCTGGGCGCCGGTGCTCGATCAGCTCTCGCCGCCGCTGTTCGCACGGCTCGGACGGCGGCGCGGCTGGATCCTCCTGGTGCAGCCGATGCTCGCGGGGTGCGTGCTGTGGCTGGCGCTCGGCGATCCGACGCTCGCGCCGCTGGCGGCGATCGGGGCTTCGGCGCTGATCGCCTTCTTCTCGGCCACCCAGGACATCGCCATCGACGCCTGGCGCATCGAGACGTTTTCGCCCGACCAGCAGGGCATGGCCAACGCGGTCTACGTGTGGGGCTACCGAGTCGCCATGCTGGTGTCGGGCGCGGGCGTGATCGCGGCGGCCGGCGTGGTCGGCTGGCGGGGCGCGCTGCTGGGCATCGCGGCACTGGCGGCCGCCGGCATCCTGGTCACCCTCGCCGTGCCGGAGCCGCGCGTCGATCTCCCGCCGCGCGAGGCGGGGCCGCTGTCGCGCGTCGGACGGGCGATCGTCGACAGTCTCTGGGAGTTTCTCCGTCGTCCGGGGGCCGTCCCGATCCTGCTGTATGTGGCGCTGTTCAACCTCGGCGAGGCGATGGCCGGCGTGATGCTCGCGCCGTTCTATCGCGATCTCGGGTTCAACCGCGCCGCCGTGGCGACCGCCGTGGGGCCGTTCAGCCTGTTCGCGACGATGGCCGGCATCGGGCTCGGCGGCTGGCTGGTGGGCAGGCTGGGGCTGGCCCGCGCGCTGATCGCCACCGGATTCTTCCAGATGGCGGCAATGGCCATGTATATCTGGCTGTCGGTCTCGCCCGGCGATCATCTCGTCCTGTATTCGACCGTGGTGGCCGAGGCGTTCGCCGGCGGCCTCGCGACCGCGGCTTTCATTTCGTATCTTTCGACGCTCTGCTCGCCGCTCTACACCGCGACGCAATTCGCGCTGCTGACGTCCGTGGCGCCGTTTGCCTCGCACACGCTGGGCGGCTTCTCGGGCTATCTCGCCGCCCGGGTCGGTTGGACGGAGTTCTACGCGATCTCGATGCTCTGCTCGCTGCCGGCGATGCTGCTCATGCTCTACATTCTGCGCCGCTATCCGCCCCGCCCGCGCGTCCATACGTAAGTGCTGGCGATCGCGTAGTTCCACACCGCGCCCAGCACCGCGCCGGCCAGTCCCGCGAGCCACCACCGCCCGCCGCTGTCGAACACCGCCGCGGCGATGCCGACATTGGCCACGGCGCCCACCGTGCAGCCGATGCAGAAGTAAACGAGGCCGCGCATGGCGCGCCCGCCCCGCAGGCGCCGGTCGCGATAGGTCAGCTGGTTGTTCAGCAGGAAATTGCCCACCATGGCGGCCGCCGTGGCGATCCACTCGGCGCGGGAGAACTCGAGGCCGCCCATCAGACCGATGCGCAGCACGAACAGGTTGACCCCCACGCCGACGCCGCCGATCAGCGCGAACAAGGCGAAACGCACCGGCAGCACGCGGCCGACCAGCTTGTCGGCGATCAGCATGAGGTATTCCCAAGCGACCATCGAATCGAGCTTGCTGTCGCCGTGCAGCCTTGGCCGGAACGTGTAGGCGAATTCCCGCAGCCGGAGCGGCGTGGGCGAGGAGGCCAGCAGATCCAGCAGGATCTTGAACCCCTGGCCCGACAGGCGGCGCATCGCCGGCTCGAACTTTTCGCGACGGATCATGAAGAACCCGCTCATCGGGTCGGCGACCTCGGCACTCGTGATCAGCCGGGCGAGGCGTGTCGCGAGGTCGCTGATCGCGATGCGGCCGGCCTGCCATTGCCCGACGCTGCCGCCGGTCGCGTAACGGCTGGCCACCGCGAGATCGAGTGCCGGGTCGCCGCGCAGGGCCTCGAGCATGCGCGGCAGCAGCCGCTCGTCATGCTGCAGATCGGCGTCCATCACGGCGATGACCGGGGCGGCCGAGGCGAGCGCCCCCTCGACGCATGCCGAGGACAGGCCGCGCCGGCCCAGTCGCTGCAGGATGCGTACGCGCGGGTCGCTGGCCGACAGGTGGCGAACGACATCGGCCGTGCCGTCGGGGCTGTCGTCGTCGACGAACACCGCTTCCCACGGGACGTCGCGCAGGACGGTGTCGAGCCGCACGACAAGCTCGGTGATGTTGGCGCGTTCGTTGAGCGTCGGGATGACGATGACCAACTCAGGGAAGGGCTGCATGCTCGGCTGCTGCCACGCCTGGGGCGGAGTGTCCATCCGCCCGGCCAGTTCGCAAAAAATGCCTAATTTCCCAAAAATGACCTTGATAAGAGTGCATCGGATTGTCTAGACGTGAAGAAATCGTCAGAAAGAGGTGACGAGATGGGATGGCGACGGCTTGTGTTGGTAGGTCTGCTCGCCGTGCCATTCGCCGGCGCCGAGGCGGCTTATCCGTCGTACAACGGTATCGGCCGGCTTGGCCCGATGCGTTGGTCCGAGCAGGTCGGCATCGTCTATGCGCGGCCCGCGAACGGCTCGCTGCTCGACACCGTCACAATCTGCAAGCCCGTCAGCGGGTCGTGGGCCGGTCCCTATCCCGCGGTCCTGCTGATCCATGGCGGCGCGTGGATCGCCGGCAACAATGCGATCGGTTCAAAATACACCGGATCGTCGTCGGCCTGGTGCCAGATTTGGGCCTCCTGGGGCTTCGTCGCCTATTCCGTCGGCTACCGGCTCCAGGACGGCAGCGCGGGCAATGCGTGGCCGGCGCAGCTCGTGGACGTCCAGGCGGCGGTACGCTGGGTCCGTGCCCGCGCCGGCGGCTCCAATCCCGAGCGGGTGAACCCGTATCTGATCGGCGCGATGGGCGACAGCGCCGGCGGCTCGCTCGCTCTGCAAGTCGGCGCACTTTCGGCCAAGGTGGCAAGCCCTGGCGATCCGGTGGCCGCCACCAATCCGTCCGCGAACCCGCAGGTGCAGTTCGTCGTCTCGCAATTCGGGCCTACGCATTTCGGGCCGTCGAGTGCAGCCGCCCCCCTGCCGGACACTGCGATCGCCCGGGCGGAGCCGGCCAATGGCGGGCACGGTAGTCCGGCCAACAGCCTGTTCATCCAGGGGAGCTACGACACGCAGGTTGTCCCTTACGAATCGCGCTCGATGTATTGCTATCTGCGCGCGCACGGCAATCCGACCAACTATTTGTCCTATGCCGGCGACCACGAGTACACGGGCCTGCGGTACGGGTCGTTCTCGTCGGTCGTCGGCGACATGGTGCTCGGCGCGATCTCGTTCGCGACCGCCGCCGGCCACTACGCACGGCCGGGGCAGACGCCGGTCATCCCGTCCTGGTTCGCGGGTCCCCGGACGCGGTATGCGGACGCGACGCCGCCGGGCTGCTGACGCCCAAATGTCGCCGAGCAGCCTCGACGAGGTTTGGATTTGACACTCGCCGCGGCAGGGTCGTAACGCTTGCTCTTCAAGCATCGGCAAGCGAATTCTTCAGGAGGCCCGCCGTGAACCTTCGCTCGTGGTGTTTCAATTTACACAGCGCATCGATTATAGTTCTAGGGTGCATGGCCACGGCGGGATGTGCCGCGAACGGCTCAGTGGATGCTGATTCGCTGTCGGGCATCCTGTCAGGAAAAGGCATCTCGGGTGCGAACGTAGCAAACGCCGTTCCGGGCTTGCTGTCGCAGGCGTTCGGTGGAGCGGGCGGCCCGAGTGGTTCGGGGCGGCGAACCGGTGCAGCAGCCGAGGATGTGGCGCCGAGTATTCCTGCGAACGCGACCCGGCGCGAAGCCGTCGCACTTCGCGCGGTGACACATACAAGCGACGGTCGCTGGGTAAGTGCCGGCGAAGCTCAGCACCTGTTCCGAGAGCATACGTTTTATACTCGACCGATCCACGCCGAACCAACGACGGCGTACAGGATATGGTACTTAAAGGGCAATACCCGCTACAGCATGGACAACATATTCTCGACCGCAACGACGGCAGAAATCGCCGGCGATCAGATTTGCGTCGACTACAACGGCCATTTTTGCTACAGGATGCGGGAATTGCCGGATCACGCCTACGTGCTTGCCGATGGTGGTCGCGATAGCTGGTTCGTGACGCAGATCGTTCCCGGCGATCCGGAACGATTGGTGTCGGAGGTAGCCGCCTACGAGGCCGCGCATCACGACGAAAACGAACGGATCAACAAAGGTCTCGAACAAGCGGAGGAGATGATACGAGAGGAGATCGAAAATCAGAGCGCTTGCTCTGCGGCCGGCGGCTACTGGAAGTCCGGCTTCATGGGTGGTGGGACGTGCTGGGTACGTCGGTGATGTTTGCCGCTCTCGATAAGGCGGCGGTCGATGGTCATGGCAAGCCGTTACTCACCTGATCGTCTTGAGCAGCGCCGCATCACCCACCACCCGCGGCACCTTGTTCTGCGCGCCGAATTTTCCGCGCGACTGCATCCAGCGGTCGAATGCGCCCGTTGGCACGATCCGCACCTGCGGCGGCCGCAACCCGAACCCGCCGCCGCGATGCGCCGCGTAGTCCTCGTTCATCCGCGACAGCGCCGCGTCCAACGCGCGCCCAAAGGCCTCCGCATCCGCCGCGCCGTCCAATTCGACGACGAACAGATGGCCGGCTCGGGCGTCCCCCGCATCGGGAAGCAACGGGGCGGCGGCATACTCCACCAGACCACGCCCCACGGCTGACGCGGCCTGCGTCGCCGCCGCGTCCAGTTCGCTGCCGATCAGGTGCTCGCCGGCCACCGACAGCGACCACGATGTCCGGCCCGTCACCAACACGCGCGGCGGCGTCTTCGACACCAGCGTCACCGTGTCGCCCAGCACATACGACCACAGCCCGGCATTGCTGGAGACGATCAACGCATACTCGACCCCGAGCTCCGCATCCTCCACCCAGCGCCGGTCGGGAGTCTTGGAGTCGAGATCGCCCACCCGCACGAACTCGAAAAACATTCCGCGATCGAGGATCAGCCGCATCCCCTCGCCGTCGCCCCGGTCGGCGACCGCGATGAACCCCTCGCTGGCGGCATAAACCTCGCGCGAAAGGATGTCGGCGCCGCCGATCCAATGGGCGAACCGCTCGCGATACGGCGCGAAACCCACTCCGCCATGCACCAGCAGCTCCAGCCGCGGATACAGCCCGCGCAGCCGCGCGCCGGGCCGCAGCTTTCCGGCCGCCTCGAAGAACAGCGCCATCCAGCTCGCGGTGCCGGAGATACTGACCAGCGGAGCCGCGAGGGTGAGCGGCGCGAGGCGGGCGATCTTCGCCTCCCAATCGGTCATGCGCGCGACCTCGTCGGGCGGCAGCAGGCGTGAGCGTAGCCAGGACGGCACCGTCGCCGCCGCGATCCCCGACAGATCGCCCGCGCGCACGCCCGGCGCCGGCCGCTCCAGCGCGGTGCTGCCGCCCAGCAGCAGGTTCGCGCCGCCCAGCACATGGCTGTCCGGCCGGGCAGCGACGTGCCAAGCCAGGACGTCCCAGGCCGCGGCGCGGTTGGCGCGGATCATCGCCGCGCTGACCGGAATGCGTTTCGTGGCCGCCCCGCTGGTCCCGCTGCTGTTGGCGAACGTTTTCATCGCACCCGGCCATGTCGCGTTCACGACATGGGGAAAATCCCGGAAGTACTGGGTGCGAAAATCCTCGTAGGCGCGCAGCGGAACATGGCGCTGATACGCAGCGACGTCGGCGATGCCCGCAAATCCGTGCTCGCGCCCAAACCTCGTCGCGTGCGCGCGCCGCAACAGGGATCGCAGCGTCTCACGTTGGGTCCTGGAAGAATCCTGGGCCGCCAGCCGGGCCAGCCGCCGCGCGGCCCACACCCGCAGCGCCGGCGTCGCGTCAAACAGGGCGCAGCTCCGTCCGGTGCGGCCACGCGCGGACCGTCGCCGGCCGCAACGGCAGATCGACATATCCGCCAGCCCGCCACAACGGAACCTGGTCGAGGACATTGGCGCTCCCGAGGAAACCGTCCTGGCCGCCCAGCAGCACGACGCGGTTGGCGTCCGGATCCGACATATCGGCGAGGAAGCGCGCCGACGCCCCGTAGGTGACCGCGTGCCGCCCACACACCGGCGCGTGCCCGGTCTTGTTCAGCGTGTCGTTGCCGCCGGGCGACGGATACGTGCCGTAGGAGTATCGCCGCCCCAGCAGCGGGATCGCGCCGAGGTAATGCCGCAGCGTCATCCGGTGCGCCCCGCCCCAATTCGTCTCGCGCCGCACGGTCCGCATCGCGGCGTCGAACGCCGTCCGCACCGCCGCCTCGGGCAGCTCCAGGACGCGCGGCACCAGCAGCGCACGCGCCTGCCAGATCACGGCCATCGCGGCCACCTCGTCGCGTTTCGGCAACGCCTCGATCAACCGGCCGATCGCCGCCTCGAACGCCAGGGCGCCGGCCGACTCCGTATCATATCGGCCATCCCAATCCCGCAGCATCGCCGCCGCCGGATGATCCGGCAGCCGGTCGGCCAGCGCCCGCGCTGCCTGCGTCGACCCCTGCACGTCGGTCTGGGTCGCCGCCATCCCGGCCAGATCGCGCGGGCCATTCGCGCCGAGCAATACCCGCAACCGGCGCGCGCGGTCGGGCGGGGAGAACAGGAACCCGGCAGGGACGACGCTCGCCGGTGGCGCATCGTTCGCGGAGGCGAAGAAGCCTTCGTCGGGGTCACGCCGATCAGGGTAATCAGCGGTCGTGGCGATGCGGTCCCACTCCGCCGCCGCGTCGGGCGGACGCACCAGGTCGGCCGGCGACCCGGCGCGCCACGGCGAGGCACAGGCCAGCAGATGCCCGACATGCCCGTCGCGCGTGGCGTGCAGCATGTTCTGGCCGGGGATCGCGAACCCTCGCAACGCGGCGGCGAAATCGTCGGACGTGCGCGCGCGCATCACGGACAGCATCGCGCCGATCTCGTCGCTCGCGCGGTGACCGATCCAGCGCATCGCGAGGGGACGCGCGTTGCGGACCAGCAGCCCGTCGCTGACCACCGGCCCGAGCGGGCTTTCCCGCAACGCGATGGTCCGCGTGCGCCCGAGCCGGACGTTGATCGTCTCGATCCGCGTGGTGAGCGGCAGGCTCGTCGCGTCGAACAGGTCGGAGGCGGCGTGATGCAGGCTCGTCCCGCCCCAGGCGAGTCCCGCGTTGCGGCCGATCGCCACGATCGGAAAGCCCGCCGGCATCAGGCCCGCGACATTCAGACCGGGACAGGCCATGCCGGCGGCGAGCCAGATGTTCGGCAACGCCACCGACAAATGGGGGTCGGCCGCGAACAGTCCGGCGCCGCTGGCGGTGCGCGTCCCGGCGACGGCCGCGGCGTTGCTCCCATGCCGCGCGAACAATGCGTCGGGGTTCGGCGCGCCGGCGGCCAGCAGGGTCGGCCACAGCGCCGCCCAGGTCTCGGCCGCCATGCCGGCGCGGGCGCGCAGCAGACGGCCGAACACGAACCAGTTCACGTCCGCCGCCGCGAGCCTCGCGTTCGCGTAGAGATCTTCGATCGTCCAAGGCTCGTATCGCAGTCCCAGCAGCGAAAACTCCGGCGGCGTCGGCCCGTGCCGCGCCACGTGGTCGACGCCCCGCGAAAAACCCTCGCCCCAGGCGCGGGTGCGCCCGTCGAGGCCGGCCACGATTTCCGGCACGGCGCGCGGGAAATCCATCAACCGCAGGGCGCGATCCAGCTCGACGGCCAGCGGCCCGGCCATCTCCGCGACCCGCCCGCGCGATAGCTTGCGCATGACCTCCAGTTGCGTCCGTCGCAGATGCGCATGGACCATGCCGAGCGCCACCGCCAGATCGGCCTCGCTCGCGGCCTCGATGAACGGAACTTGGTGCTCGCTCCAGTGGATCGTTACCGGCGCGCTCACCGGCGCGCTTCGGGGGAACGCCGCGAGACGCTCCGCCAGGCTCAGCGCGGGCGGATGGCGACGCAGCGACTCGCGGACGATCAGGACGGCGGCGACGGCGAAACCCGCCAGGCGGTCGATGTTCATGCGAGGCCCGTGCTACCAGTTCCGCGCCGCAGGGAGCGTGAAGAATGGGTATATTTCGGGCGATGGGGCGCGTGTCGTGAACGACGTGGAGGCAGCCAAGCAGGTCGCCGGCCGGACCGCCGCGGCGTTGGTCCAGGACGGCATGCTGGTCGGCCTCGGAACCGGCTCGACCGTGCGCTACCTCGTGGCCGCCCTCGGCGAGCGCGTCGCGCAGGGCTTGCGGTTCGTCGGCGTGCCGACCAGCGAGGCGACGGCCAAACAGGCAACCGCGCTCGGGATCACGCTGGCCGACCCGGACGCGGCGATCGACCTCGCGATCGACGGCGCCGATGAGGTCGAAGCCGGAACGCTGCGGCTCATCAAGGGGCTGGGCGGCGCGCTGCTGCGGGAAAAGATCGTGGCCCAGCTTGCGGGGCAGTTCGTGGTGGTGGCCGACAGCGGCAAGATCGTGACGACGCTGGGCGAGCGCGCGCCGCTGCCGGTCGAGGTCGTCCGCTTCGGCCTGGCCGCCACGACGCGGCGGATCACCGACATGGGTGGCGCGCCCGTGCTGCGGCCTGGCATCGGCGGCGAGGCGCTGATCACCGACGGCGGCAACGTGATCCTCGATTGCGGCGGCTTCGCGCCGATCCACGACCCGTTCACCCTGCAACGCGATCTCAAGGCCATCGCCGGCGTGGTCGAGACCGGGCTGTTCCTAGAGATCGCCGACGAGGCGCTGATCGCGCGGGCCGACGGGACGGTGGAGCGGCTGACGCGGGCGTAAGCACGCCGAGGCCCGAGGGCACCGAGAGACGTCTCTAGATCGTCATGGCCTGGATCGTCCTCGTCGGCGCTTTTGAACAAGGGGAGTGAGCAGGACTTTCTTCTCCCTCCCCTTTGTGGGGAGGGTCGGGGCGGGGGCGTACCCCGTCAAGAAAGCGCGTATGTCCGCTCTCTCACTTCCCGGGAATCATCGCCGACATATCCGTGCCGTTCACGCTCAGCGCGCCGTCCTTGTAGGCGACGTTCCAGACGATCTTCTCGCCCGCCTGCTCGCCGATGCCCTTGAGGAAGATCAGCACCGGCGTGCCCTGTTTCAGCATCGGGTCGCCGCCGGCCTTCTTGATCAGGGCGTCCAGGCCCGTCGCTTCGATCACCGCCGTGCCGTCCGCGTCGGCCGCCCCGCTCGCGACGATCTGGCCATGCGCCGAGAAACGCGCCGGGCCGAGGTCGAAGGACAATTCATCCACGCCGGTGGTGATCGGCGCTTTTGCGAACCGTGCTTGCGCGTCTTCGGCCAGCGCGTCCTTGTCCGAGGACTGGTCGATCGCCTCGTCCAGCATCGCGTAGATGTCCTCGACCGGCGCGCCCGTGACATATGGTGCCACGACCAGTTCGCGCGGCAGGAGATCACGCATCGCCGGCGGAAGGCTGCCGGGCGGCGGCTCGACGCCCTCCATCCGCAGCCGCATCCGCAAATCGATCTTGCCCGCCAGGGTCGCGAGCTTCTGGTCGAACGCCATCCGCCGCAGGACGAAGGCCTGGCCACCGACGCTGACGCCGAGCGTATCGGCGACGAAGGACATCTTCGCCTCCCGCGCCAGATCCCGGGAGAGACGCACGAGGCCGTGGAGCGCCGTCCGTTGCGCTGGGGTCAAAGCCTCCTGCGCCTTCGGACGCATCTCGCCGATGAAGGCCAAAGCGTCGCGGGTGAATCGGCTGAACCGGTCGAGGTCGATGTTCTTCGTCTCGAACGTGATCGTCGCCTGGCGCATCGCGACGTCGACCGGCCGCTCCGCCTGAGAGTCCGCGTCACCGGGGACGGTCGCCTGGAGCGACACTTCGTCGGCCCGGCTGACCATCGCGGTATCGACACGACCAGGTTCGGCGGGCAGCCATTCCTCCCGAGTGGCGGCACGCGCCACCTTCATCACCGTCTCCGCCCCGGCATCGCCGCGCTGCTCGATGCCGCTTTGCGTCAGCTCCCAATGCGAGGGCGTGGAGAGAGTCGGATCGATCAGCGCGCTGCCGGTCTGTTCGCGGATCGTCTGCACTGTCGTCGTCGGCTTGCCGCCGGCCGGGTCGGGGACCGTGGTGCGCAGCGGCGAGGGATAGGCGATCGCCTCGAAATGCCACCGCCCCTCCGCGTCCTGGGTCACGTGGGCGGTGGCCGGACCGCCATCCATCGAAGCCCCCAGCGAGGTCATCTGCCGCTTGACCGGGACCACGAGCTCGTAAAATCCGTCCGCCGGCGTGGCCGTGAAACCCGCAGAGTCGCCCAGCAGGCCGCGCGTCCAGACGAAAAGCGCCCGCCCGAGGCTCGCCGACTGTTCCGCCGTCAGCGGCGGCAGCGTCTCCGCCCGCGCGGCGGGGGCCATTGCCGCCGAAGACAGGGCGAGCAGGGCCGCGAGGCTGGCGGCGAGACGTATACGCATGAATGTCCTCCGGACGTGCGGCGCACCCTAGCGGCCATGGCCGCGTGTGTCGTCACGCGGCGCGCTTGGCCTCGATAACATTCCAGATCTCGGCGGCCAGATCGGTCCCCGAGAACCGCGCGACCTCCTGCAGGCCGGTGGGCGAGGTCACGTTGATCTCGGTGAGGAAATCGCCGATCACGTCGATGCCGACGAAAATCAGGCCCTGCTCGCGCAGGATCGGGCCGATCCGTTCGCAGATTTCGCGGTCGCGGGCCGTCAGATCCACATGCTCGGGCCGCCCGCCGACATGCATGTTGCTGCGCGCCTCACCCTCGGCCGGCACCCGATTGATGGCACCCAGCGGCACGCCGTCGATCAGGATAATGCGCTTGTCGCCGATCCGTACCGCCGGCTCGTAGCGCTGGATCATCAGCGGCTCGCGCGACCGGGCGGCATGCATCTCCAGCAGGCTGGCGAGGTTTGGATCGCCTTCGCGGATCAGGAACACGCCCGCCCCGCCATTGCCGAACAGCGGCTTCACGATGATGTCGCGGTGCTCCGCCCGGAACGCTCGAACAGCAGCGGTATCCCACGTCACCAGCGTCGGCGGCATCAAATCGGGGAAGTGGGTGACCAGCAATTTCTCCGGTGCGTTGCGCACGCTGGCCGGGTCGTTGACCACCAACGTGCCTGGATGGATGTGCTCCAGCATGTGGGTGGCGGTGATGTAGGCCATGTCGAACGGCGGGTCCTGGCGCATCAGCACGACGTCCATGCTCGCCAGATCGAGCGTCTCCTCCGGCCCGACCCTTGCGTGCTCGCCGCGCACGCGCTGGACAGTGACCGGCCGCGCGAGCGCGGTCAGCCGCGCGCCATCCGGACCTAGTGCGAGCGTCATGTGGCGCACTTCGTAATGCCAAAGCGCGTGGCCGCGACGCTGCGCCTCCAGCATGAGCGCGAAACTGCTGTCCCCGTCGATGCCGATGGTCTCCAGCGGGTCCATCTGGACCGCGACGCGCAACGCCATGGGAAGCTCCGTGCCGTAATGGACGGGTGCGATGGCTCAGTTGAGGCGCGCGCGCAACTCGGCGATCCGGGCCTCGAGCGCCGGGGCGTGGTCGGGTGCGATGCGCCGCATGTCCTCGGCGCAGGCGATCGCGCCGGCGATCTCGCCCGCCTGCAGCCGGCGCACCAGGATGTTGTTCTGCAGCCGCAGCAGGATGGCGCGGTCGGACATGGGCGCGACGTGCTGCGGCATCGGCTCGGCGTCGGCGCCGGCCACCTGGTGGATCAGCCGGCGGATGTCGTCGTCGTCGAGCGGCCCGCCGCCGGCGAAAGGATCGAGCGCGAGACGCCGCCGGGGCGAGCCGAGCGCGATGAGGAAATGCCGGGGCATGTCGAGACCGTGGCCCTCCCACCCCGCGGCGCGGGCGGCGTGCAGCCAGAGGATCCCCAGCGTCACCGGCAGTCCCCGACGACGTTCGATCACCCGGATCAGGTTGGCGTTGGCGCGATCCTCGTAGGTCTCCCGATCGCCGCGATAACCGTGCCGTTCGGCGAGCAGCACGGCCAAGGCTTCGGCCTGACCCAGCAGGTCGTCCGGGCCGATATCCAGCCCGGCCGCGTCGCGCGCGAGTTCGGAGAGATGCGCGCGCGCTTCGTCCCATGTCCCGACCGGGGCATCGACCCGGGCGAGCTGGAATGCGGCGTCGGCGAGATCGAGTTCCTCGTCGTCGAGCTGCCCGATCGCGTCCAGAGCGGCGCGGGGCGGCGTCAGGATGCGGCCGCCGGCTTGAGGTCGAGGCGCCGCTCGATGCGGTCGAGCCGGTCGTCCAGTCGGGCGAAGCTGGCGCGCAGGAAATCCAGGACGTTATCGCTCATGGTCGGTCCCCGTTCGGCGGCAGAGATGGGGCATTGCCGATAGACCGCCAAGAGGCCGCCCTCCGCACGCCCGATCGAGAGCACGTCTCGCCGAGGAAAGCCGCGATCGCAGAGGCGGAGGCAAGTGCCGGCGGCGGCCGGTAGTGTCTCAGTTTGAAATCCCGGCGGTCTTCCGGGCGCGCGGCTTATAGGGATCGCGTGGCTTCTAAGCTTCCGCCCGTGCGTCGATCAGCGCCACCACGTCCTCCATGCTCCAAAGCCGATCGCTGACGCCAGCAGCCTGAGCGGGCGTGACCCGCAGTGTCCTATGGATAGGGACGAAGTTGTAAAATGTGAAATAGAGCGCCAGCGCATAGATATAGTTCTCCACCTTCTTGGGAAAGGCGTTCGTCAACCAAGTAAACCGAAGCATGGACATCCGCATGGTGAGGTTCTGCCGCTCGACATAGGTTGTGTTGACGTGATCCTTGTGCGGGTTGCCTTCGATCCGCGTCTTGCGGATGCCGGTGCATTCGGCCGGGCTGTAGCGGTCAGCCGGCCCCGGCGCGTCGCCATACAGCTTTACCATCTGCGCGTAGTCCACGGCGGACCCAAACGCGCCTTCTACGGCGTTTCGATAGGGCCCTATGCCCATCCGGCGTGGGTTGCACCCGGTTGGCCAGCCGATCGGCCATGTCCTGCATGAATTCGATTGCGTAGCCTGCGGCGTATCAGACCTTCCGTGAGCACCGCACTGCATACAGATCCTAGTAATCTGCAAATATCTCGATTAAGTTGCTGTCAGGATCGCAGAAAAAGAGTGTCCGGTGTCGCCAGATTTGGTCAGTCGGCGGCGAAAGGAGTATGACCCCGGCTGCCGAGAGTTCTGCAGCACAGACGTCGACGGAATCATAAGGAACTTGAAAAGCAAGCTGCAGTGCGGTTACGCCAGAGTCTAACCTTTGGTTCTCGACATACAAAAAACTGCTCGCCAGGGCCAGAATGTTCGGACCGATACGGTACTCGACCCAATCTGGCGATAATTCACGCACAAACTGGAACCGCAGCGTGCGCCCGTAAAAAGTGCGCATCGCTTGCATGTCGCGAACACGAACGATTGTATAGTTCAAGGCCTGTATAGCCGATAGGCCTGCAATGCTGGCGTTCTCGCCGGTCACAGCTGTCACCTCAATTTCGACTCGTGCCGCGGGCGGTGTGAGCCCGGCGACTTGCACGAGTGTGCTGGCCGGCCGGATTTTTCCGAAAGTCTTGCCATGAGCGCGCGCCACGAAAGGCTCGTCGGCCATGTCAGTCAGATATACCACAGTCCGAACGACGTCGCGGAGGTCTGCCCCTATTTCCGCAAGGGCTTGGCGGATGATCGACAAAGCACCTTCGGTCTGAACGTACGCGTCCCCATCAAGGTCCGAACCACGCGCAGTTGTGCCAGCCACAAACACTTGCGTCCCGACCCGAACGGCTCGGGAGTACCCGTATTCGAACTCGTACGGGTAGCCGGATGAGAGGAGAGTCTTGGACAGCGGTGGCTCCATTATGGCGTCTAGATGTTTAGGCGATTTGGACGGATTTCAACAGTATGAGGCCGCATGCAAAACTGACGATGGCTGAGTAACTTGTGTCGGGCTTTTAATGTGCCGGCGTGCCGATGGGATGGACAATCACTTTCTAACTTCAAACTGAGGCACCACCCGGCTGCCTTTCGTGTGGCATCATGGCAAGACGCGTATTATCGGCAATGTCCGAGCCAAGGACAGGCTACGGCCGACCACGCACGCCTCTCGGGCGTCGACCCGGCCGCTGGGGCACCAGCCGGTATCTTTGCGGTTGACACTATTTGCATTATGTGTTCAGTATGCGTTCGTGTATAACATCCACGCCCTCTTTCCGCCGGAGCCCATAGGACCTCCCGACCTCGCGGAGCGGCTGGGGCCGATCTTGCTGCATCTTCGCCGGGCGGCGGCCGACCGGTCGGTGAAATACTGGGCCTATGTTCCGCTCGGTCTGCTGTTCGCGGCCTATCTCAGCAGCGTCATGCGACGGGTCGAATCCCTCGTCGCCCGCCACCGCGCCGGCCGGCTCCGCGCTCGGCCACACCGCGCCCGAACCGTCCAACCTCGGGAGGAGATTGCGAGGGCCGCGCCAAAACGCCGGCTGCCGGCGCGGTTCGGCTGGGTGGTCGAATGGCTCGGCCATCACGCCGCCGGCTGCGCCGCTCAGCTCCGGCACATGCTGACCCACGACCCCGACCTGGTGGCGCTGCTGGACGCCGGGCCGCAGGCCGGTCGGGTCCTCAGGCCGCTCTGCCGGATGCTGGGGATGGAGCCCGGGCCGGACCTGCCGCCCTCCCTGTTCCCGTCCAAACGGGCGAAATCCTCGACGAAGGCGACCGGGCCGGACCTTGCCCCGCGCGCAAACCCACAGCCTCCCGCTTCGTCGTCGCATGCCCTGAGCCTGCGATCCGAACCAGAAGACCTTGGCGAAGCCGCCGCGGCCGGAAATGCCGAGGTCGAGCCCCGGCAATGCGACGCCGGCACGAGTCCCTCGGCCGCCCTTGCGAAACGGGCCTGAACCCACCCGGACGATGCGCGGCCTTTTTGTTGCTATTTCGTAATAAAATGCCTGGTCACGACGTGTGGTGCACCTCGCCCAGCCCATAGACCGGGGTCGCGATCCCCTCCATCCGGGCCTTGAGCTGCAGGGCGAGGAACCGCGAATAGTGGCGGGACTGGTGCAGGTTCCCGCCATGGAACCACAGCGCCTCCTGCCGGGTGGGCTTCCACATATTGCGCAGTTCGCCCTCCCAAGGACCGGGATCCTTGCGCGTCGCGGAGCCGAGGCCCCAGCACTTGCCGACGCGGTCGGCGACCTCCTGCGAGATGAGCCGCGCCGCCCAGCCGTTCATCGAGCCATATCCGGTGGCGTAGACGATGAGATCGGCCGGCAGCTCGCTCCCGTCGCTCAGCTTGACGCCGTCCTTGGTGATCTCGGCCACGTCGACACCGCTCTTGAGCTTGATGCTGCCATTGGCAATCAGCTCGGATGCGCCCACGTCGATGTAGTAGCCGGAGCCTCGACGGAGGTATTTCATGAAGAGACCGGATCCGTCGTCGCCGAAGTCGAGTAGGAACCCGGCCTTTTCCAATCGCTCATAGAAGGCCGCGTCACGCGTCTTCATCTCGGCATAGACCGGGATCTGGAACGTATGCATGATCCGGTAGGGCACCGAGGCGAAGATCAGGTCCGCCTTGTCGGTGGTCACGCCCGCGGCGATGGCGGATTCCGAATACAGGCCGCCCAGCGCCAGATCCATCAGCGAGTCCGACCGCGCGATATGGGTCGACGAACGCTGCACCATCGTCACGTCGGCACCGTTCTCCCAAAGGTCGGCGCAGATGTCGTGCGCCGAATTGTTCGACCCGATCACGACGCATGTCTTGCCGCGATACGCCTCGCCGCCGGGGTGCCGGCTCGAATGGTGCTGCGTGCCCTCGAAACTCTCCATCCCCGGATAGTTCGGCAGGTTGGGAATAGCCGACATGCCGGTGGCCAGCACGAGCTGCTTCGGCCGCAACGTGACCGTCTTGCCGTCGCGAATGACATCCACGACCCATTCCCGCGCCGCCTCGTCCCACTCCGCGCGCTCGCACGTCGTGGAGTTCCAGCAGTTCAGCTCCATGACGCGGGCATACATTTCCAGCCAGTCGCCGATCTTGTCCTTCGGCGCGAACACCGGCCAATGATCGGGAAACGGCAAGTATGGCATGTGGTCGTACCAGACCGGGTCGTGCAGGCACAGCGACTTGTATCGGCTCCGCCACTGGTCGCCGGGCCGCGGATGCTTGTCGACGATCAGCGTCGGCACCCCGAGCCGCTTCAGCCGCGCGCCCAGGCCGAGCCCGCCCTGGCCGCCGCCGACAATGAGGCAATAGGGCTGCGTCGTGACGCCGAGTTCGGCTTCTTCGGCCTGCCGGCGCTCCAGCCAGCTCTTGCGGTCGCGCTGCACGCCGTGCGCGGTCCCGGCCTCGCGGGTCGGCCCGCGTTTCTCCTCATGGCCCTTCAGCTCCGTGAGCGTGGTCAGCAATGTCCAGCATTTGCCCTCGCGCAGCCGGATCAGCCCGTGTCCGCGCCCCACCGCGGTCTCGAAGTCGATCCAGGCCGTAAGAACTCCGTCCGCCTCGGTCGCCGGTTCCGCGAGCCGCCAGCCGCTCGGACCAGTGCGCGAGAGTGTGGCGTCGAGCATGGCGGCGATCTCGTCGCGGCCCTCGAGCGTTTTGATGTTCCACGTGAAGGCGACCAGGTCGCGCCAGAAGCTTTCGATGGCGAACAGCGCGCTCGCGCCCGCCGCGTCGCCGGCCCGCAGCGCCGCATCGAATGTGTCCAGCCATGACGTGGCGGCGCTGCTCGGCGTGGCGAGGTCGGCGGCCGGCCGTTCGAGCGTGATCGACATCGTTGAAACGTTCTCCCTGCTGTCGGGCGAACGCTCGCGTGGATCGTCGCGGCGCGCAAGTCGGCCCTGGCCGCTTGCGCGATCGCCCCGCCGCGAACAGAAAGGCCGCCCGCCCTCCCCCGCTTGCCCGCTCTCACCCGCTTGAACGACATGGACGCCCGCCATGACCGACGACGATGCCCTGAAAACCGAGACCGAGGCGGCACTGGCGACCGCCGCCGATCTGCGCGCCTGGGATTCCGTGCGGGTTGGCGTGCTGGGCAAATCCGGCAAGCTGACCGGGCTGCTGAAGGAATTGGGCCGCGCGACGCCGGACGAGCGGCGCGAGCGCGGGGCCGCGCTGAACCGGCTGAAGGACGAGCTGACGGCGGCGATCGAGGCCCGCCGCATCGAGCTGGAGGCGGCAGAACTGAATGCCCGGCTGACCAACGAGCGGATCGACGTGACCCTGCCGCCGCGCCCCGCGCCCACCGGGCTGATCCATCCGATCAGCCGGACGATGGAGGAAATGGCGGCGATCTTCGGCGCGATGGGCTTCTCGGTCGGCGAGGGGCTGGATGTGCAGACCGACTGGTTCAACTTCGGCGCGCTGAACATCCCGGCGCACCACCCGGCGCGGGCCGATCACGACACGTTCTACCTGCCCGGCACCCGCGACGGCCGGCCGCTGCTGCTGCGCACGCAGACCTCGGACGTGCAGATCATCTCGATGCTGGCCAATCCGCCGCCGCTGCGCGTCATCGCCCCCGGCCGGACCTATCGCGCCGACCACGACGCGACGCACAGCCCGATGTTCCATCAATGCGAGGGCATCGCAATCGATCGCGGCCTGACATTGGGTCATCTGAAGGGCTGCCTGATCGACTTCCTGCGCGCCTATTTCGGCATCGCGACCCTGCCGGTGCGGTTCCGCTCCAGCTATTTCCCGTTCACCGAGCCGTCGATGGAAGTCGACATCGGCTGGAACCGGCGGACCGGCGAACTAGGCGGCGGCGGCGACTGGCTGGAGATCCTCGGCAGCGGCATGGTGCATCCGAAGGTGCTCGCCAATTGCGGGATCGACCCGCGCGAGTGGCAGGGCTTTGCGTTCGGCATGGGCGTCGAGCGCGTCGCGATGCTGAAGAACGGCATTCCCGACCTGCGCGCGTTCTACGAAAGCGATGTGCGCTGGCTGCGCCATCACGGGACCAGCCCGCTCGCACCCGCCATGCTGCACGAGGGCGTCTAGATGAAATTCCCGCTGTCGTGGCTGCGCGCGCATCTGGACACCGATGCCTCGCTGCAGGCGATCACCGACCGGCTGACCTCGATCGGCCTGGAGCTGGAGGGCGTGGAGGATCGCGCCGCGGCGCTGGCGCCGTTTCGCGTGGCGCACGTGGTGGAGGCGGCACCGCACCCGAACGCCGATCGCCTCCGTGCTTGTAAGGTCGATGCGGGCGACGGGCTGGTCTCCGTGGTGTGTGGCGCGCCGAACGCCCGGACCGGCATGAAGGCGGTGTTCGCGCCCCCCGGCGCGTTCATCCCCGGCACCGGCGCGACCCTGAAGATCGGCGAGATCCGGGGCGTACAGAGTGCCGGCATGCTGCTCAGCGCGCGCGAGATGGGCCTCGGCGAGGAGCATGACGGCATCATCGAACTGCCCGAGGACGCCCAGGTCGGGCAATCCTATGCGGCATGGGCGGGGCTCGACGATCCGGTGATCGAGATCGGCGTCACCCCCAATCGCGGCGATGCGTTTTCGGTGCGCGGCGTGGCGCGTGATCTGGCCGCCGCCGGAATCGGCGCGTTGCGTCCCTGGTCGGTCGAGCCCGTGCCGGCGTCGTTCGCGAGCCCGATCCGCTGGGACCTGCGGATGCCCGAGGCGTGCCCGTGGATCCTCGGCCGGACGTTGCGGGGCGTGCGCAATGGCCCGAGCCCGAAATGGCTGGCCGACTGGCTTCGCGCGATCGGGCTGCGGCCGATCAATGCGCTGGTCGACGTGACAAACTTTTTCACCTTCGACCTCGGTCGCCCGCTGCACGTCTTCGACGCCGCCAAGGTGTCGGGCGGCGTCTTTATATTGCGTCCCGGCGCGGGCGAGCGTTTTCGCGCGCTGAATGGAAAAGACTACACGGCCGATCCCGAGGATTGCGTCATCGCCGACGCGGCCGGGGTGCAGTCGCTCGCGGGCGTGATCGGCGGCGAGGCGACCGGCTGCGACGAGGCCACGACGGACGTGTTCCTGGAATGCGCGCTGTTCGATCCGGTGCGCGTGGCGCTGACCGGGCGGCGGCATCAGATCACCTCGGACGCCCGTCAACGGTTCGAGCGCGGCATCGATCCCGCGCTGATGCCCGATGCGGTCGAGGCGGCAAGCCGGCTCATTCTCGCATTGTGCGGCGGGCAAGCGAGCGACGTGGTCTCGGCCGGCGCGGAGCCGGACTGGCGGCGACAGGCCAGCCTGCGGTTCTCCCGATTGGCCGATCTCGGCGGCGCGGCGATCGATCCCGAGTTTGCGGCCTCGGCGCTGTCCGGTCTCGGCTTCGGAATCATCTCGCGCGACACCGCGCGCATCAGCGTCTCCGTTCCCTCCTGGCGCAACGATGTCGCCGCGGGCTCGCCGCTCGATCCCGCCCCCACACTCGATCCGCGGCATGCCGCCACTGCGGCCGAAGGACGCGCGGCGATCGAGGCGGAGGCCGATCTGGTCGAGGAGGTGCTGCGCCTGCACGGGCTGGACGCCGTGCCGCCGGTGTCGATGCCGCCGCTGTCGGCCGTGCCGGCCGCCTCGCTGTCGCCGAGGCAGGCGCGGGCCGCCGTGGCGCGCCGGACGCTGGCGGCGTCGGGGCTTTTGGAATGCGTGACCTTCAGCTTCATGGCGCACGAGAACGCCGCGCTGTTCGGCGGCGCCGAGCCGGCATTGCGTCTGCTGAACCCGATCGCCGCCGACCTCGATCAGCTGCGGCCGACTCCGGTCGCCACTCTCGCTTTGGCCGCACAGCGCAACGCGGCGCGGGGTTGGCCGGATATTGGGCTGTTCGAGATCGGACCGGCCTTCTTCGGCGAGACGGCGGCCGAGCAGCGGGTCATGGCGGGGATCGTCCGCGCCGGCCAGACGCCTCGGAACTGGATCGCGTCGTCCCGCGCGGTGGATGCGTTCGACGCCAGGGCTGACGCGCTGGCGCTGCTGGCCGCGGTCGGCGTGCCGATGGAGGCGCTGACCACCACGCCCGACGCGCCCGGCTGGTATCATCCGGGCCGGTCGGGCGTGGTGCGGCAGGGGCCGAGGACCGTGTTGGCCACGTTCGGCGAGTTGCATCCCCGCGTCCTGGCGGCGCTGGGGCTGGAGGGCGCGGTCGTGGCGGCGGAAATTTTCCTCGATGCCGTGGCCGAACCGAAGCGCCGGCGACGCGCGGAGACGGAGCTGCCGGCGCTGCAGCCGCTGCGGCGGGATTTCGCATTCGTCGTCGACGCGAACGTGGCCGCCGAGTCGATCCTGCGGGCGGCGCGCGGCGCGGACCGGGCGCTGATCGCATCGGTCGCGCTGTTCGACGTCTATGCCGGCGAGGCGCTGGGGCCGGGCCGGCGCTCGCTGGGCGTGGAGGTCACCTTCCAACCCCGCGAGCGGACCCTGCTGGACGCGGAGATCGAGGCGGCCTGCGCGAGAGTCGTGGCGGCGGTGGCCAAGGCAACCGGGGCGGCGTTGCGATGAAATCTACAATCAGCGAGCCAGCTATTGGGACATTTGCACAGGCAAGTCCTGACATTCAGTCTCTCGCGATCCAGGCAGACAAATTGGATCAGGCGGTCGCATGGTGGAACAATATAAATTTATGGGTAGTTGGCTTTGGAGCTTTGATCGGCGTCGCCATTGTAGCATCGCAGTTTTTCGCAGTAACAAGGGGAAAACAGCTGTCCGCAGCTCAGGCTTCCTTGAACGCAGCAAAAGATAGACAATTAGCATCGGATCTAAAATTGAAAGATGTATCAATTGCTGAAGCCAATGAACGAGCACTTGAGGCGCAAAAGAGAACAGTCGAGATTGAAAATGAAAACCTAAAAATTCTAGAAAGAATAAGTCCAAGGACAATCAAAGATAGTCAAATTATCGAATTTTCCTATCTTAGGTTACTCCCAAGTAAAATTGTGCGCGTTGAATCTAGCCCGGACAACGGCGAAAGTTATTTTTTTGCAGGAAGAATAATTGAGATCCTGAGGAGCGAGGGATTTCTGGTGCAGGATCAGCGCGGAAATGTCATGGGAACGTTAGTTATTGGAATTAACGTGAGAGGCAATGATTTGCAGTTAACGAACGCCCTTAGAGAGACCTTTAAGCGGATTGGCATGACGGCAACAGATATCCTAGATAGCGGAATGCAGATTCGTCAGGTGACTTCAGATGATCAAAGAGGTAGTGCGACACCAGATGCTACGATTTTCGTAGGATATAGGCCATAGAGCAGGAGTCCCCGGCTTATATGGAAAAGGTGTGCGAAGGCGGAAGGTAGCGTTTGCGCCAACGCGGCTTGCGGCTAGGGCATTCAAACAGGTAGCGTTTGCTGGCTCGACACGGGAGGACAACCATGCGCGCCATGATATTCGCGGCCACCGTTGCGCTGGGGCTGTGGGGCTTCGCGGCTCACGCGGCGGTGCCCGAGGATGCGTTTCAGGTCCGCAGCACCGGCGACCTCGTGACCCTCTGCGGGGCGGACAAAACCGATCCGATGTACACCCCGGCGCAGAATTTCTGCCACGGCTTCGCGGTCGGGACCTACAGCACGCTGGTCGACATGCAGCGTGGGCTGCGCGCGAAGAAGAAGCTGTTCTGCCCGCCCGCCGCCGGCCCCAACCGCAACGAGGGCATCGCGATGTTCGTGAAATGGGCGGGGACCCACAACGACGTCATGGCGCTGCCTCCGGTCGACGGAATCCTGAGATTTCTCGGCGAGACATACCCCTGCAAATGAGGAGCGGAAAGATGAAAGCGATCATCGCGGCCGTGCTGGCCGGCGGGTTGCTGGCCGGCTGTTCCGGCCTGAACGACACGCAGCAGCGCGCTCTGACCGGGACGGCGGGCGGCGCGGGCGTCGGCGCGATCCTCGGCGCGATCGGCGGCAATGCCGGCCTCGGCGCGGTGGCCGGCGCCGGCGCGGGTCTGGTCGGCGGCCTGGTCTACGACAACGTCAAGAAGAACGAGCAGGCGTCGTACAACTCCGGCTACGCCGCTGGGAAGTCGTCGCAGTAGCCGGAATCAGCGACCGCCCGAGACGGTGATCACGCTGCCGGTGACATAGGACGCGGCGGGCGAAAGCAGCCACGCGACGGCCGCCGCGATCTCGTCCGGCTGGCCCGCGCGGCGCATCGGGATCCCGCCGCGCGCGCTCTCGACCTGTGCCTCCGTCAGCATGTCGGTCGCGACCACGCCGGGCGCGACCGCGTTGACCCGAATGCCCTCCTCGGCGACCTCGTTGGCAAGGCCCCGGGTGAAACTCTCGATCGCGCCCTTCGTGCCGGCGTAGGGCGCGATCCCCGGAAACCCGCCGGTGCGCGCGGCCACCGACGAGAGGTTGACGATCGCCCCGCCCCGGCCGCCGTGCCGCGTCGACATCAGCCGCACGGCGGCGCGGGCGCACAGCATCGGGCCCAGCACGTTGACCATCAACAGGCGCTGCAATTCGCCGGCCTCGCGAGTGTCCAATCGGGCGAACGGCCCGCTGATGCCGGCATTGTTGACGAGCCCCGCGAGCGGCCCGAACGTCGCCACGGCCGCGGCAAACAGGCGCTCGACCTGTGCCGCGTCGGCCACGTCGCCCGCGAAGGCCTCGGCCTGCCCACCCGATGCCCGGATCGCCTCGACCGTCGCGGCGGCCGATGCCGCGTCCACGGCGAAGTTGACGGCGACGGGATGTCCCATGGAAGCGACCTGGCGGCAGATCGCCGCCCCGATGCCGCGGCCTCCGCCGGTCACGACGATCATTCCGAGGCCCGGCATGCAAGTCTCCTCACGGTTCGCAGGCGTCCACGATCTCGAACGGCACGGCGCCATACAGCACGGTCACGAAGACGCCGCGATAGTCCCCACAGAGCGGCCGGAGCGCGGCGAGGCTGGCCGCGCGGCGCGATGGGTCGGAGACATCCCACGGCTGGCCGAGTGCGGCGAACCCTCCGCGCAGCGCGATCGGCTGCTGGTCGGGATTGGCGAACAGGGCGGGGAAGAACACGCCGCGACGGACGACCTGGGCCGCGATCGACTGGATCGGCGGCGACCAGATGTCGGTCCACGACAGCTCCGCGAGCGGACGGCCATGGGCCATCATCATGACGCTCCCGGGCGCAAGCCGGGCGGCGTCGGCGTCGAAGGCTGCGAACACCCGATCCGCGGCGCGCCATTCCGCGGCGATCACCAAGGTCCGGACGACCACCAGACCCGAAACGACGGCGACGCAGATGGGGCGTGCCATCGGCCCACGCCAGTCCAGCCGGATCGCCATGGCCGCGAGCATGAACGGCAAGGGGGCGAGGCGGGTGTCCAGCATCGATCCGGTGCCGAGCCGCTCGGGTGCGGCGAACATCAACAGAGCCAAGGCGACGATCCCGAGCGCGGCGCCGACCCCCAGTCGGAGCCGGGCAGAGAGGCCGATCGCCACCGCCGTCCCCGCCACCGCGATCAAGGTCGCCGCGTCTTGCACTAGACTGCCGCCGAACGGCACGGTCGCGAGGACGCGGACCTTCCACAGCACGAACGCGCCGATCGAGTCGCCACCGGTGTAGACCGCGACCAGATCATGTCCGGTCTCGCCCGGCAGAAGCCGCAATGTCGCGGCGACCGCCACGAGGGCGAGCGGCGCCGAAAGGCAGGACCGGAGGCGCGCGCCGGCCCGCCAGCGGGCGAGGTCGAAGCATCCCAGCAGCAACGGAAACACCACCGCCGGGACCGCGTGCGCGAACAGCAACGCGATCGCCCCAGGGCCCGCGATGAGCAGCCGCCCGCGCGCCCGCCCCACGCGCAACCAAACCGCGACAAGCCCCCACATCACTCCGAGCGCCAGGACGTAGTTGACCAGGCCCCAGAACACCGCGACGCCATAGAACAGCAGGATCGCAAGCGGGATTTTCGTCGCATCGAACGCCGCCAGCGCCCGCGACAGACGGACCATGCCGCCCACGAAGACGGCATAGGTCACGAGCAGGAACGCAGTCGCCGCCGCCGCCTCGCCCAGGCCGAGCGCACGAAAGCCCAGCAGGCCGAGATCGACCGCCGCGTTCGGCACGAGGAACGTGTTGAGCGTGTAGAAGCGCCGCCAGAACGGATCGCCGTCGAGCAACGCCGACAGGACGTGCGCACCGGCAAGATGATTGGGCCAGTCCTGCAGCGGCGCGGGCGAGGCCAGCAGCAGCGGCAGCGCGCCGACAATCGTCAAAATCCACGTCGCAGCGAGATCGAACCCCGCGCGGGATCCCCGCCGCGCGGCGGGCCCGAGCACCGCGGCGGCTACCGCGCCACGCTCATTCATGGTAGCAAGAAGCCATTAGATGCGTGCCGTCAGATTTGGACCGAGGACGCGGAGGACACCATTGAAGACCATCGCGAGATGCGCGGGACTGGGCCTGCTCGCCGCCGCGTTGGCCGGCCCCGCCACGGCGCAGCCCACACCGCCCGACCTGCCGCCGCCGCCCGCCCATCCGGCGATCGAGGACCAGGCGCTCGCCATCCTGAAGGCCACAAGCCAACGTCTGGCCGCCGCGCGCGCCATGAGCTTCACCGCCGTCACCACCTACGAATCACCCGCCCGCAACGGCCAGCCGCTATATTACGCGACACGGTCCGACGTGACGATGCAGCGGCCGGACAAATTGCGGGTCATCACGCCGGGCGACGGGCCGGCGTCGGACTTCTTCTACGACGGCCATCAGATGATCGCCTATGACCCCAACCAGGATCTGGCCGCGATCAGCGACGCGCCGCCCACGCTGGAGGCGGCGATGAAGCTGGCGATGCGGAAGGCGGCGATCCATTTCCCGTTCGCCGAGGTGCTGGTCGCCGATCCGTACGCGCCTCTGGCCGAGGGGCTGACGGGCGCGTTTGTCGTGGGGCAATCACGGGTGGTGGGCGACACCGTGACCGATATCGTCGCCCTGACGACCGATCGGGTGCAGGCGGTGATCTGGATCGGAGTCGAGGACGGGCTGCCGCGCATGATCCGCGCGGTCTATCCCAACGATCCGGAGCTGCCACATTACGAGATTGCGTTCTCGGACTGGACGATCGATCCCAAGGTGGCCGAGTCCGACTTCACCTCGGCGCGGGCGCTCAAGGCCCCGCGCATGGAGTTTTCCCGCCCCGACGCCCCGATCGCGGAGAGCAAGCCATGAGCCCGGCCGTTCGTTCTTTCCCGGCTGTGGCGGCGATGGCGGCCGCGATTTCGATCGCCACTCCGGCGCACGCTTGGGTTGAGCGCGGCGGGCGCGGCGGCGGCAGCTGGGCCGCGGCCAGCGGCGGACACTGGGCGGCCGGTGGATATGGCCACGAACACAGCGGCACGTACGGCACCACGAGCAGCGGCGAGCATTATGCGACGGGCAGCGGCGGTGGCGGGGTGGAGGCCGGCGGTGGGTCCTGGTCGGCGCAGAAGAACGGCCACACGGACTCCGGCAGCTACGGCACCACGGCCTATGGCACGCATTACGCGACCGGCTCGTATGGCGGGGCGGTCGCGACCAATGACGGGCACTGGGCCGGCGAGAAGAACGGCAATTACGCTTATGGCACGCATTACTCGAACACGACGGTCAACAACGCCAACGTCAACGTGTATCACCCGCCGGCCGTGGTGAACTCGTATTACGGCACCGGCTGCTACAATTGCGGCGGCTGGTCGACGGCCGGTGCCGCGGCGGCCGGCCTGGCCGTCGGCGCGGCGGTGGGTGCCACGGCGGTGGCCGCCTCTCGTCCCCCCTCGACGACGGTGGTCGTGGCCGCTCCGCCACCGCCGCCCGGGCCGATGTATGCGCCCGGGGACGTTTTCGTGGCCCTGCCGCCCGGCTGTACCTATACCCCGGTCAGCGGCAGCGCATATTATGTCTGCGGCGGCTCCTGGTTCCGCCCGGCGTTCGGGGCGAACGGGACATATTACCGAGTCGTGTCGGGGCCGTAGGGTGCCGCGGCCTTGATCCGTCATCGTCGTGGCCGTGAGCGAAGCGGCGTGGTCATCAAAGTCCGCTGCTCGGTGCTGATCGCCTAGATCGTCACGCCGCCGAGTGGCGGCTCCCGATTGCCAGACCGTTGTTTGCCAAACATGCGACCGAGGCGATCGAGGTCGCATATATGCGGCTCGGCCATACGTCGGGCTGGCGATTTCTACATGCCCGGAAGCGAACATTGCGACCGCTTCGACGGCGCTCTTGACGATCAAGTCTGCGCCGCCAACCAAATCTCTGCCGCCGCCTTCGCCGGCAGAGCCGCGGCCGGATCGCGCATCCACGCGAGAACATCGCCGATCGGCGTCGCGCGGCCAAGATCGCGCAGCAGCAGATGGTGCCCGGTCGGGTAGAACGCCCGCGACACGCCGTCCGACGGCAGAGCGCGCCATGTCGCGGCGGTGGCCTCGGCGGGGATGACCTCGTCGCGCCCGCCATACAGGAACAGCGCGGGCCCTGGCATCAAAGGCGCGGCCGCAAGGGCCTCGTCCATTAAGTCCACCAGGCCGCGCAGCGTGTCGAACCGCACTCCGTGCAACGTCAGCGGGTCGCGCGACAGCCGTCGCAAGGCGGCGATGTTGTCGCTCGCCTTCACCCGCACCGGGCCGCCGTCGAGCACCATGACGCCCGGCGCGCCATGCGACAGCAAGAACAGGCCGCTGCGGAGAATCACGTTCATCCGCGCCCGGCCCCACACCGCCGGCGCCACCAGCACATATCCCGCGACCTCCGGACGCTGCCGCACCGCGAGCGCCATCGCGACCGCGCCGCCCATGCTCTCGCCCATCACGACGACCGGCCGTCCGGGATACAGCGTCCGCAGCTGCCGCAGCATCGCCGCCGCGTCATCGACCAGACGCTCCGTCCCGGCCCAGCGACCCCGTCCAGGCGTCTCGCCGAAACCGCGCTGATCGGGGGCGTACAGCGCCACGCCCGAGGCCGCGAACACCGGCCCCGGCAATTCCCACGCATCGCGGCTATCGCCGAACCCGTGCAACGCCAGGACAACCGAGGCCGGTTCGCCCTCCGGCAGCCAGGCACGGAACGGCAACCTCGCTCCGTCCGGCATGAGGAACGCGCCGTCCCGGACCGGATCGGCCACCGGGCCGATGTGTCGCGACGTGCTGCAACCACCGAGCGCGGCGGCGAGCACGGCACGGCGGCCGACTGCCAGCCTCGGCGAGGTTGAACCCATGGCGGCCATCGCTATCATGCCCTTTGCCGGATGCGGCATCCCGACCAGCGAAATGGGCCGCCATGACGAATCTGACACCGCACTCTCACACGCCCGTCTATCAGCCGACCGAGATCATCACCGTCGAAGACCGAACCTTCGCGTGCGACGGCGGCGGCGGCGCATTGGGCCACCCCCGGGTGTTCCAGCGCATCATCGACCGCGAGCTGCTGTGCCCCTACTGCTCGCGCCTGTATGTGCTGCGCGAGGGCACGGGCCACGACACTGGACATTGAAGCCGCAGCCCTGACCGAGTCTGTCGCGCCGGAGCAGCGCCACCTCGTCCTGATCGACGGCTCCGGCTTCATCTTTCGCGCGTTCCATGCACTGCCGCCGATGAACCGGGCCGACGGCACGCCGGTCAACGCGGTGTTCGGCTTCGCCAACATGCTGGCCAAGATGTTGCGCGAACATGTCGGCACGCACTTTGCGGTGATCTTCGACGCCGGTCGCACCACGTTCCGCAACCGGATGTACGACGCCTACAAGGCGCACCGGCCGGAGCCGCCGCCCGAGCTGATCCCGCAATTCGCCCTGGTCCGCGACGCGACCGCCGCGTTCGGCGTGCCGGCGATCGAGCTGGCGGACTGGGAGGCGGACGACCTCATCGCCTCCTACGTCCGGGCCGCCTGCGAGGCCGGATGGCGGTCGACCATCGTCTCGTCGGACAAGGACCTGATGCAGCTGGTACGCGACGGCGTCGGCATGCTCGATCCGATCAAGAACAAGCCGATCGGCCGCGACGAGGTGATCGAGAAATTCGGCGTGCCGCCGGAGAAGCTGGTGGAAGTCCAGGCGCTGATGGGCGACAGCGTCGACAACGTTCCCGGCGTGCCCGGCATCGGTCCCAAGGGCGCCGCGCAGCTGGTCCTGGAGCATGGCGACCTGGAGGGCGTTCTCGCCGCCGCGCCAGCGATGAAGCCGTCCAAGAAGCGCGAGTTGTTGATCACCCACGCGGAGGCGGCGCGGCTTTCCCGTCGCCTCGTGGTGCTGGCCGACGAAGCGCCGCTGCCGCTGCCGCTCGAGGACTTGACCGCGAGGGAGCCGGACGGGCCGACGCTCAGCGCCTGGCTCGCCGCGATGGGGTTTCGCAGCATCGTCACCCGGCTCGGCCTGACGAAGGCCGACGCGCCCATCCCGTCCCCCTCCGCCGCCCCGGAAGCTCCGCCGGCGCAGGCCCTGCCCGACGCGCCGTTCGGCCCCTATGTCTGCGTGACGACCCTCGCGGAGCTGGCCGAATGGGTCGCCGAGGCGATGTCGGCCGGCCTGGTCGCGATGGACACCGAAACCGATGGGCTCGATCCGATGCGAGCCAACCTGGTCGGGTTCTCGATGGCCACGAAGCCCGGCCGCGCCTGTTACGTGCCGCTGCGCCACGAGCTGCTGGACCCGCAAATCCCGGTCGCCGCGGCGATGGACGCGCTGGCACCGCTGCTGGCCGATCCGTCCGTGCTGAAGATCTTCCACAACGCGAAGTTCGACGTCGCACTGCTGACCGGCGCGGGCGCGGCGCACCCTGCGCCGTGCGACGACACGATGCTGATCAGCTATGCGCAGGATGCCGGCCGGCACGGCCACGGGCTCGACGAACTCTCGATGCTGCACCTCGGCTACCGGCCCATTCCGTACGACGAGGTGACCGGCACCGGCCGCGCCCGTATCTCGTTTTCCCAGGTGCCGCTCGACCGGGCCACCGCCTACGCCGCCGAGGATTCCGACGTGGCGCTGCGGCTGTGGCTGATGCTGCGGCCCCGCCTGCGTCCGGCCCGTGCGCTGGCCCTCTATGAGCAAATCGACCGGCGGCTGTCCGACGTGCTGCTCGACATGGAGCAGGCCGGCATCCGCGTCGACGCCGACGAACTGCGCGCCATCAGCACGGAATTCGCCGCCCGCATGGCGGTGATGGAGCGCGAAATCCAGGACCTCGCAGGGGAGCCGTTCAACGTCGGCAGCGCCAAGCAGCTGGGCGAGATCCTGTTCGACCGGATGGGCCTGCAGGGCGGCAAGCGGATGAAGACCGGCGCCTGGGGCACCGATGCCGCGGTGCTGCAGGGCCTGGCCGACCAGGGCCACGCGCTGCCGGCGCGAGTGATGGAGTGGCGGCAACTCGCCAAGCTGAAATCGACCTATGCGGATTCGCTGGTCACCGACATCCATCCGCGCACCGGGCGGATCCATACGAACTACGCCATGGCGGTGGCCAGCACCGGGCGCCTTTCGTCCAACGATCCCAACCTGCAGAACATCCCGGTGCGGACCGAGGAGGGACAGCGCATCCGCCGCGCCTTCGTCGCCGAGCCGGGGCACGTGCTGGTCAGCTGCGACTACTCGCAGATCGAATTGCGGCTGCTGGCCCACGTCGCCGACATCCCGGCGCTGAAGGAGAGTTTCGCGGCCGGCGAGGACATCCACGCACGCACCGCGAGCGAAGTGTTCGGGGTGCCGATGGCGGGGATGGACGGCGCGACGCGGCGGCGGGCGAAGGCGATCAATTTCGGCATCATCTACGGCATCAGCGCCTTCGGCCTCGGGCGTCAGCTGGGCATCGAGCCGGGCGAGGCGCGGCAGTATATCGGCGCCTATTTTGCCCGCTACCCGGAGATCCGCGCCTACATGGACCGCACGCGCGACGAGGCGCGCGCCAATCAGTTCGTGCTGAGCCCGCTCGGCCGCCGTTGCTGGGTGCCGGGTATCGCCGACAAGAACCCGGCGGTGCGCGGCTACGCCGAGCGGCAGGCGATCAACGCGCCGCTTCAGGGCGGGGCCGCCGACGTCATCAAGCGCGCGATGATCCGTCTGCCGGCCGCGCTGCGCGAGGCAAGGCTGAGCGCGCGGATGCTGTTGCAGGTGCATGACGAATTGCTGTTCGAGGCGCGCGAGGACGAGGCGGCGGCCACGGCCGAGGTGGCGCGCCGCGTGATGCAGGCGGCCGCCACGCTGTCGGTGCCGCTGCTAGTGGAGACGGGGCAAGGCCGATCCTGGGCCGACGCGCACTGACATGCCGCTCCGCACCCGCCTCACCGAGCAATTGCGAATTGGTCACCCTGTCCTACTGGCCCCGATGGCCGGGGTGGCCGGCGGCCGCCTCGCCGCCGCCGTCACGCAGGGCGGCGGTCTCGGCCTGATTGGCGGGGGCTACGGCGATGCCGACTGGCTCGAGGCGCAGTTCCTTGCCGCCGGCAATACACGCATCGGCTGTGGGTTCATCACCTGGTCGCTCGCGAGCAAGCCGGACTTGCTGGACCAAGCGCTGCGCCATGCTCCCGCCGCGCTGATGCTGTCGTTCGGCGATCCCACCCCCTTTGCCGCCGCGATCCGCGCGACCGCGGTGCCGCTGATCTGTCAGGTGCAAAGCATTGCGCACGCCCGCACGGCTCTGTCCTGTGGCGCCGAGGTGATCATCGCGCAGGGGAGCGAGGCGGGGGGCCACGGCGCGACCCGTGCGACGTTGACCCTGGTGCCGGAAGTCGCCGATCTGTTGGCCCGCGAAAGCCCTGACACGCTGCTCGTCGCGGCGGGAGGCATCGCCGATGGCCGCGGGCTCGCCGCCGCGCTGATGCTCGGCGCCGATGGGGTCATGATGGGTTCGCGGTTCTGGGCCAGCGAGGAATGCCTTATCCACCCGAACCATCAGCGCGTGGCCGTCGCGTCCGACGGCGACGGCACGGTACGCCAGGTGGCCACCGATATCGCACGGGGGGTCGACTGGCCGGGGGAGTTCACCGCTCGCGTGCTGCGCAACGATTTCGTCCGGCGTTGGGATGGAAGGCAGCACGAGCAGCGCGCGCAGGCCGAGGAAAGCCGCGCTTCCTACCTCGCCGCTGGCGGGGAAGGTCGCAGCGAGGAGGTGGGCGTGTTCGTCGGCGAGGCGATCGGCCTCATCGCCGCGGTCCGTCCCGCCGCCGCGATCCTCGACGACCTCATCACCCAGGCGGAAGGACTCCTCAGGGCGCGCGCGCCCTGCTTCGTTGCCTGATCGCGCGCCGCCTATCCCAGCGCCAACTCCACCTTCTCCGCGCTGAACCGGCTCAGCCCGGCGTCGCGCAGCCGTCCCAGCGTCTCGCGCTGCAAGGCGGCGCGCCCCGCGTCGTGCCGTCGCCAGTTCGCCAGCGCATTGACCAACCGCGCCGCGAGTTGGCCGTTCACCGCGTCGATCGCCAGGAGCGCCCGCTCCAGGAACCGGTAGCCGGCACCATCGACGGCGTGGAACCGCACCGGATTGCTCATCGCGAAACTCGCGACCAGCGACCGCGCGCGGTTCGGGTTTCGCAGGTCGAAATCCGCGTGGCTCCAGAGCGCCTCGACCTCGGCCAGCGCCGTCTCGCGCGAACTGGACGCCTGAATCGCGAACCATTTGTCGAGCACCAGCGGGTCGCGCCGCCAACGTTCGTGAAACGCGGCCAATGCCGGTTCGCGCGCTGGCGAGTCGCCATTCGCCAGCACATGCAGCGCCGCGAGCAGTTCGGTCATGTTGCCACCCGGCCTGAGCGCGGCGCGGAACTGGATTTGCGCCAAGCCTTCGCCCTCCTCACCCGCGGCCGCAAGATAGGCGAGGCAGACGTTGCGCAGCGCCCGCGCGCCGATCGCGGCACCGTCCAGCCGCGCCGGATCGGTCGCGGACAGGCGCACGTAGATCTCGCGCCACGCATCCCGGAGCGCCAGGCCAAGCTCGCGCCTCAGGAACCGCCGCACCGCGTAGACGGCATCGGGATCCTCCTGCGCCATACGCGCCGCGACGATCGCCTCGCCCGGCAGCACGACGCACTCGGCGGTGAAGGCCGGATCGGCATCGGCGCGCGCCAGACCGGCCGCGACCGCCTCGGTCAGTCCGGCATCGGCCGTCAACGCTCGACCCCGCTGATGATCGGCCACCAGACGCAGCATGACGCCGAGGGCGTATTCCTGCAGGCTGTCCCAACGGACCACGGGATCGGTGTCGTGCGCGGCGAGGTGGCGCAATTCGGGCTCGCTCAGGCCGCTCAGCCGCACCGGGGCGGAGAAGCCGCGCAACAGGCTGGGGACCGGTGCCGCCGCGATCTCCTCGAAGACGAAATCCTGTGACGCATGCTCCAGGACGAGCGTGCGCTTGGCGATTTCCCGCCCGTCGGGATCGATCAGGCCCATCGCGACAGGGATCGGCAGCGGGCGCTTGTCCGGCTGACCGGGCGTGGCCGGGGTCTCCTGCCGCAAGGTCAACGTGTAGCGACGTGATGCCGCGTCATGCACGCCGCTCGCGGTCACGTGCGGCGTGCCGGCTTGTTCGTACCAGACGAGGAACCGAGACAGGTCCATGCCGCCGCCGTCGGACAACGCGGAGACGAAGTCCTCGATGGTGACCGCCTGATTGTCGTGACGCGCGACATAGGTGTCCATGCCGCGCCGGAATTTCTCGGCGCCGAGCTGGCCGTGCAGCATGCGCACGACCTCCGCACCCTTCTCGTAGACCGTCGCGGTGTAGAAGTTGTCGATCGCCACATAGCTGTCCGGCCGTACCGGGTGCGCCATGGGGCCCGAATCCTCGGGGAATTGCGAGGCGCGCAGGCGACGGATCGAGGCGATGCGCTTGACCGCGGCGCTACCCTGATCGGCCGAGAATTGCTGATCGCGAAAGACCGTGAGCCCCTCCTTGAGGCTGAGCTGAAACCAGTCGCGGCAGGTGATGCGGTTGCCGGTCCAGTTGTGGAAATACTCGTGCGCGATGACGCTCTCGACTCCCTCCAGATCGCCGTCGGTCGCGGTCTCCGGATTGGCCAGCACGTATTTCGTGTTGAAGACGTTCAGGCCCTTGTTCTCCATCGCGCCCATGTTGAAGTCGGACACGGCGGCGATGTTGAAGACGTCCAGATCGTACTCGAAGCCATACACCTCCTCGTCCCAGGCCATGGAGCGCTTCAGGCTGTCCATGGCGTGGCCGCAGCGGTCCTGATCGCCGTCGCGAACCCAGATCGCGAGATCGACGGCGCGGCCGGAGCGCGTGGTGAAGCGGTCGACCACCTTCTCCAGCCGTCCGGCGACCAGCGCGAACAAGTACGCGGGCTTCGGGTGCGGGTCGGACCATCTGGCGAAATGCCGCCCGTCCGGCAACATCCCGGACTCGCCGGGATTGCCGTTGGACAGCAGCACCGGGGCCGCCGCCGGATCGGCGACCAGCGTCACGTCGAAGCGGGCCATCACGTCCGGCCGGTCCGGGAAAAAGGTGATACGCCGAAAACCCTGCGCCTCGCATTGGGTGAACCAGTTGCCGCCCGAGACATACAGGCCGGACAGCTCGGTGTTCGCGGTCGGGTCGATGCGCGTGGTCACCTCCAGCACCGCCCGGTCCGGCATGTCCGCGACGGTCAGGCCGTCGGATGCCGCCTCGTAACGCTGGCGGTCCAGCGTCTCGCCGTCCAGCCGCAACGACACCAGGCTCAGAGCCTCGCCGTCCAAGCGCAACGGCGCGGTCGGATCGCCGAGCGAGCTGCGGCGCAATGTAAGTTTGGACGTCACGACAGTCGCCGTCGGATTCAGATCGAAGCGCAGATCGACATGATCCACCAGGAAATCGGGCGCGCGATAGTCCAGGCGTTGCGTGGCGGTCTGCGGTGATGGCGGCATCAAGCGGAATCCTATTTGTCGGCGGCGAGGGGGAGCCAGACGGAGAAGGTGCTGCCCCGTCCTTCCTCGCTTTCAATCACGAGTTGGCCGCGGTGGCGATTGACGATGTGCTTGACGATGGCCAGCCCCAGGCCGGTGCCACCCTCGCTGCGGTTGCGGCCCTTGTCGACCCGATAGAACCGCTCCGTCAGGCGCGGCACGTCGCTTCTGGGGATGCCGGGCCCGTCATCGGCGACCGTCAGCAGGACGCCTTTGCGGGTCGGGTAACGCCCGCCCGGGGGCGCGTGGCTCACCCCGATACGGACCTCGCCCCGCTCGTGGCCGTATTTCACCGCGTTCTCCACCAGGTTCTGGAACACCTGCTCGATCTGATCGGCGTCGGCGGTCACGATCGGCAAATCCGGATCGACATGCAGGCGCAGCGTCATCGCCCGCGCCGCGACACGGGGCTCGAACGCCGCGGCGATGCGCTCGGCCGCCGAGGCCAGGTCCACGCGCTCGGCCGGCGGCAGATGTTCGGTCAGCTCGATGCGCGACAGGCTAAGCAGATCGTCGATGAGCCGGTTCATCCGCTCGGCCTGCTCGGCCATGATGCCGAGGAAGCGCTGCTGCGCCGGCGGGTCGTCGGCGGCAGGGCCACGGAGCGTGTGGATAAAGCCGATCAGGCTGGCGAGCGGCGTGCGCAACTCGTGGCTCGCATTGGCCACGAAATCGGCTCGCATCCGTTCGACCGCACGCTCGCGGGAGCGGTCCGACAACACGGCGATGGCGTGGCCGCCATCGGCGAGCGGCGGGTCGAGCACCAGGATGGTCGCGTTCACGTCGCGCCGGACCGGGACCGGCAGCGTCAGCTCGACCGACTGCGAAGCACCTCGGGCGAAGGCGAGGTCGATTGCCGCGCGAAGATCGGGGTGGCGGACCACCGCGCCCATGTCGGCCCCGAAGGCGGTGCGGGCGGCGGCGTTGGCGCGGCGCACCGAGCCATCACGGCCGAGCACCAAAAGCAGGTCCGGCAGCCGTTCGACGATGATCTCGTTGGCGCGCAGCAGGAGCCCGACCTGCTTCGCGCGCTCGGCCAGGGTGCGGGCCAGCCGTTCGATGGCCCGGGCGATCCGGGCGACCGAGGGGATCGCGGGGGTCCCGCCGGGTGTCGGCCCGCCGCCATCCATCGCGGCGGCGCGGAGCGTCTGGGTCAGCTTCTCCAGGTCGCGGACCCAGACGCCCGCGAGCGCCAGCGACGCGCCGATCGTCAGGACAATGGCGATCAGTGCGGGCCCGACCGTCGCCTCTCCCGCCACGATCAGGACCACCAGCGCGACGCAGGGAACCCCGCCGATCAGCGCCGCCGCCGCCAGCATCAGGTGCCCGGAACGCTCAGCGTGTTCGGGGCCTGGTCGATTTGCACCGGTCCGCCGGATTGAATCTGGAACACCGCGAGCGCGCGGCGCACCGTCCCGTCGGGCTGCAGCGCAAGCACCCCGTCGACGCCGGGGAAACCCTCCGGCCGGCAAAGGCCCGCGACCGAGTATCCACCCGCCTGCGCGAGCGCGCGACCGATCGAGGCGGCGTCGTAGGCCAGACCCGCGAGGCCCGGCGCCGGCACGCCATATTTCGCGGCGAAGGCCTGATCGAATCCGGCGCGGGAGGTCGGATCGGGGGCGGCATACCAGGCGCCGGCGATCGAGGCCCCCGCCCGTGCCGCCGGCAGCGCCCATTGCGCCGGGCCCATCACCTGCACGGCCGGCGGATCGATGTCGTAGTAGGACAGGAAGGTCGAGAGCCAAGCCAGCCGGTCGCCGCTGTCGGCGAGCAACAGGGCGTCGAACGAGGGCGGCGGGATCCCCTGTCGCGACAGGTCGGCCGCTTCCCTTTGTCCCTCCTTGGTATGCCGGGCGATTGCCGCTCGCCGTTGCGCCTCGATCGGACCTCGGCGGCTGGCATATCCGGAGGCGTCGCGCATGGCGGCCGCGATCGCCGCGTTGCCGTCGTCGTGGAAATGGAGTTCGGCGGGAGACAGGCCGGCCTGCTCGGTCGCCTTGGTCAACGCGGTCCCCATCGCCTGCCCGAAATCGTTGCGCGGCAACACGGCGGCAAAGTGCGTTTTGCCCTGCGCGGTGGCCGCGCCGACCAGCCGGCGCACCTGCTGGCCCGGCGACAGGCCGAGCGTCCAGACGCCCGCCCTGGCCTGGCTCGCGTCGTTGGTGAAGGCCAGCACCGGAATGCCGGCGGCCGTTGTGGGGCCGGCCACCGCGGATGTCTCGGCCGTCGAGAGCGGCCCGATGATCAGCCCGTCGCCTGCCGCGATGGCGGCCTGGGCCGCGGCCAGCGCGCCGGCCGGCGTGCTCGCGGTGTCACGCACGTCGAGCGTCGGCGAGCCGGGATCGGCCAGCGCGAGTTGGGCGGCCTTGACCAGCATGTCGCCGCGCTCCGCGTTGGACCCGGTCAGCGGCGCGAGCAGGGCGATGGAGCGTCCGGCTGGCGCGTTGGCGGGAAGCGAGCCGGCCGGGAAGGTGCCTGGCGGCACGCCCCGCGCGCGGTCGTCGGGCGCCACGCAGGCGGCCAGCGCCCAGGGTGCTACGATGGCGGCCAGGAGAAGGCATGCACGACGACGCACCACTCGATCCCCATCTCGACGACCCGCCAGGTCCAATCGACCTCGCCGGCAGGCTCCCCATGGGACTTGTGCTGGTACCCACGCCGATCGGCAACCTCGGCGACATCACGGCGCGCGCGCTGGACGTGTTGCGCGGTGCCGACCTGGTGCTGTGCGAGGACAGCCGCGTCACCGGCAAATTGCTGGCCGCGTTCGCGGTCAAAGCCCGGCTCTCGCCGCTGCATGATCACAACGAGGAGGGCCGGATCGAGGGAATTCTGCGACTGTTGCGCGAAGGACGGCGGGTGGCTCTGGTTTCCGACGCGGGCACGCCCCTGCTGTCGGACCCAGGATTTCGGCTGGTGCGGGCGGCGCTGGCGGCTGGTTTGCCAGTCGGCGGACTGCCGGGCGCGAACGCTGCGGTGCTCGCGCTGACGCTGTCTGGCCTGCCGCCTCACCCATACGTGTTCTTGGGCTTCCCCCCACCGCGTGCCGCCGCGCGCCGCGCCCATCTGGCCACGCTGGTCGCCGCCGAGCGGGCGGGCCTGCGACCGACCCTTATCTGGCACGAGGCACCCCACCGGCTGGCGGAGTCGCTCGCCGACATGGCGGGCATGCTGGGCGACCGGCCGGCGGCGGTGGCGCGCGAGCTGACCAAGCGGTTCGAGGAAGTGCGGCGCGACGGGCTCTCCGCGCTGGCCACATGGTACGCGGCGAACGAGGCGCGCGGCGAGATCACCGTGGTGGTCGGGCCGGCCACCGAGACGGCGATGGATGACGCGACGGTGGACGGGCTTCTACGGGCCGCATTGGATGCCGGCGAGAGCCTACGCGACGCGGCGGGGCGAGTGGCGGGGGCGGCGGGACTGCCGAAGCGGGAGGTTTATGCGCGGGCGTTGCGGTTGGAACGCTGAGCCCCGGGCGGGCGCAATTCGCGTGCCGCGGCCATCATGGTCTGCCCGGCCTCAAAACATTGTTCCTGGTGACCGGCGCGGTCGACGCCGATAAAGGAGCTTGGCTGACAAAAGGGGGAGCTTTCCATGCCAAGAACATTCACCCGCGCGGCGACCGTCGCGCTGTTGGGGCTTGCCGCATCATCGTCCTATGCGGCGGTGCCGCCTGCTGGCGGCATCATGGGCTATCTGGATCCAGCCACCGGATCATTCCGGCCCGCTCTCACGGCGGGCCCGGCGGCCGCCGCTTCGAGCGTCACCGGCAAGTTCATCGTGAAATTCACCATCTCGGTGCAGTCGCCCATCGGTTCGACGTCGCCGATCACATGCTCCGTGACGGCATCAAGCTTCGGCACGTCCGGCTCGATCGTGGAATCCGGCACGGCGCCGGCAACACGATCCGGCGCGAGTGCCACGTGCACCGTCCAGATCAGCTACAAATTCCCATCCGCGCCGGCCGGCACGACGGTCAGCTTGAGCTATGCGATCCAAGGAGGATCAACGACGTTCCGCATCAGCGACCAGCCGATCGCGACGATCGCGGTCCCGGCGAGCGGGGCAACCACCAGCTATTCGCTCACCCCGGTGCTCTAACAGCTCGGCCCCGCCCGTCGGGCGGGGCCTTAAACCTTGTCACTGCGGCCGGCCTTGGAAGGTGCTTGGGTCGTCTCGATTTGCGCGACGCCGACAATCCGCGGATCGTCGGCGATGTCGGAGGGCGCGATAAACCCGAGCCCGTCCCATGCGATCGGCAGCCCGGCGCACGCATAGCATTTGGCGACATATTCGGAACAAATATACTCATCATCCGATTGGACCCGACCTGGCAACGCGATATTCAATCGGCCGAGGGCGATGCGCAGGCCGATCTTCGCGGTCTCCAGGTTGGAAAATTTGTCCCCCAGTCGATCGAACGCGAATTTCGACATTGCCTTCATCGTCGCGGCGCCCGCATCCATGGGCACGCCCAGATGCCGCGCGAGCAGGATCCTGCCAGGGTATGGATGCCTGCCGCTGCTGCTGCGAGAGATAAAGTCGCTGAGGGGAACTGCGCGCACGCCGATCTGCTCGACACATTCCAGGATCAATACGCGGTCGATTTCGGCCAGCCAGAACGCGATCGCGACATGGCTCCAGATGCTGCGAGTCGCCCAGCGAATGATGCGTGATCCGTTGTCGGTCGCCGAACACAGCAACAAATCGCCGTCGCGGACCTGATCGCGAACGGCGGCATAGGGTTGCGGCGGCAGCTCGTCAAAGACGGCGTCGCTGATCGTCATTGCTCCTGCCTCAGATGGTGAACTGCCAATCGCTCGAACTCCAACACGCTCAGCGTCTCCGCCCGCCGCTCCGCCGCGATCCCGGCCCGCGCCAGCAGCCCCTCGCCGCCCAGCCCCCGCAACGACCCGCGCAGCATTTTTCGACGCTGACCGAACGCGGCGGCGGTCACCCGCTCCATCGCGGCGACCAGTCCCGGTTCCGGCTGCGTCGCACGCGGCGTCAGAACCACCACGGCCGACGACACTTTCGGCGGCGGCACGAACGCGCCGGGCGGCAGGCTTATGCGAACTTCCGCATCGCAGACGAACTGGGCCAGGACGGACAGCCGCCCATATGCCTCGGTGTCGGGGGCGGCGGCGATCCGCTCGGCCACCTCGGCCTGGAACATCAGCGCCAACCGCTCCCACGCGCCGGCCTGCCGCAGCCAGCCCACGAGCAGCGGCGTGGCGATATTGTAGGGCAGATTCGCCACGATCACCCGAGGCGCCTGCACCAAAGTCGAAAGATCGAGCCGCAACGCGTCCGCCTCGACCACCAGCAGCCGCCCGCCCTCACCCTCCGCCAATTCCCGCGCGGCCGCGGCGGCGCGGGGGTCCAGCTCGATGGCGGTAACGCTGGCCGCGGCGCTGTCGAGCAGCGCCCGCGTGAGGCCGCCAGGCCCCGGCCCCACCTCGACGACGTGCCGACCCGCGAGCGGTTCGGCCTGCTGGGCGATGCGGGCGCAGATCAGCGGGTCGAGCAGGAAGTGCTGGCCAAGTTTTCGCCGGGCATCGAGTTGGTGCCGGGAGATGACCTCGCGCAGCGGTGGGCGGGAAGACGAGGTCAGGCGCGCTCCTCGATGATCGCCCGGCGGCGCAGATCGCGCTGCAGCTGGCGCGATGTCAGTTCGACCCGCTCGCCGAGGATACGGTCCTGCAATTCCGCCTTCGACGGCAGACCGGCGTTCTTAGATTCTCGCGCGCACACCATGACCACCGCGATCCCGTCCTGCGCCACCAGCGGCTGACTGGCCCGGCCGGGCTCCAGCCGCTCGAGAATGGCGCGCATGGCGGGCGCGACGTTTTCCAGCGTGACAGGTCCGGGATCGGAGGCGCGGCCGCTGCCCCAGCGCGTATTGGCCGCCTCGATCGCGCCGCAATCGCGCGCCGAGGCGGACAGCGCCTTGGCCTGCTCCAGTGAGCTGATCTGCTGCGGCGTCGGCGCTTGCGGATTGAGCGTGCTGGCGAAGGCGATAAAGGCTTGTCGCATGCTGACCTCGGTCGCGACGTCGCGACCGATCTCGCGTTTGCCGCGCAAGGTGATGATCGACAGCCCGCCGGGCACCCGGATCGGATTGCTGATCGCGCCGGTCGGCATGGCGTCGAGCACGCGCAGTTCTTGCGGATCGAGCCTGCTCGCCTGCACCCAGCCCAGGTCGCCGCCGGTCAGTGCCGTCTGGCTCTGGCTGAACTGCGCGGCGGCCACCGGAAACGGGGCACCTTCGCGCAATTGCGCGATCACGGTGTCGGCGAATTTCTGCGCGTCATCAGCGTTTGCGGGATTGTCGATCGGGATGAAGATCTCGCCGACCCGATATTCGGTCTGGCCGATCTGGTCCTTCAGGAGACGTTCACGCTCGGCGACGTCGGCGTCGCTCACCTGCAGCTTGGCGCCAAGCTCCTGGCGCAACACCCGGGTCCAGCCAAGCTGCACCCTGATCTGGTCGATCAGCGTGCGCAGCTCGACGCCGTCGGCGGCGAGGCGGCGGCGCAGCGTGCCGGGCTGCATGTTGTTGCGCGACTCCACGTCCTCGATGGCCTTGGCGATCTCCTGGTCGGTGACGACCACATGGCGGCGCTGAATTTCCTGCAGCCGCAACCGCTCGTCCACCAGCTGTTTGGCGACCTGCGGCCCGAGCCGGTCGAGCACGTCGGGACTGGTCGGCAGCCCGGTCGAATGGGCGAACAGCAACCGGCGGTTGTTCACGTCCTCCTGGCTGACCACGTCCCCATTGACCACCGCGACGATCGTCGCGTCGCCGGGCTTCACCGCAAAGGCGGGCGGCGGCGGCGCGTCCTGCGCAAACGCCCCGAGCGTCGCGCCGAGCAGGACGACGGCGGCGAGTATCTTGATCGTCATGACAGCCAGACTCTCCAGAACGCGGCGCATTCAGAACGCATTGAAGCCAAATGTGCCGACGGTCTTGAGCGTGACCTGGAACAGCACCGTGGTGGACCCGTTGTCGCCCTCGAGCGAGGTGAAGCGACGATACAGGTTCGTGCTGAAGATGAAGCACTCATCCTCATAGCTCCCGCTAAAGCCGGCGGAAACAAAACCGCCGCTCGCGAGATCGCGCCGCACATAGGCGCCGAGCCTATAGCGGTCGTACGCGGTGTTCAGGCCGAGCGAGATTTCATCGCGCTGCCCCGTGCCGACGAACGTGCCGGTCGGCGGCACGTCGTAGTAACCGAACGAGTTGTACGACGAGTAGAGGTAGCCCGCATTCAAGCGCAGCCACGAGGGTCCTGCCGAGGCGAGAGTGTCGACCAGCCGTGGCTGCCATGTGTGCTTGTCGAACCGCGCCCGCGTCGTCACGTCGAAGTATTGGCCTGGCGAGACCGTGACATGGCCGACCACGTCGGAGACGGTGTCCTCAAGCCCCGACCCGGTCGGGAACGCGCTGTCCTTGTGGACGCGGTAGGCTTGGCCGATCTGCGCGTCGACCAGTCCGCCGTCCGGCCAATACCAGGCGCCGTGCAGGGCGACCGCGGCGCGCGGGCCGCCCTCCAACCGGTCGATCCCGGAAAACCGGTTGAGCGAGAACAGGTTCGCGTCGGTGAACTCGACGCCCAGGCTGTCCTCGTTGGGGATCAGCGAGTTCACGTAGTTCACCCCGTCGACCCCCTGGGCGATGCCGTAGCCGGAGGCGTAGGGAGCGGCGATCAGCTGGACGATCGGCTCGATCAACTGGCTGCCCCACCGGCCCGCGTCGCGGATCAGCGGCCAGCGCATTTCGAACGCCGCGGTTGGCTGGCCCTGCGCGCTGCTCGAGGCGTTGCTCGGCCCCCAGCTCGGCTGGGCGTCGAGCTGCCGGGTCGAATAGGCGGCCGCGTCACCGTGCATGGTCAGCTTGTAGAGCTCGCCATAGGCACCGACCGCGGGTCGCTCCCAGTTGACCTGCAGGCTCGCGCGCTGTGTGTTGGTGCCGTCGCGGCGTAGCAGGTTGAAGGCGCCGGCATCCACCGACGTGCGTCCACCGAGCGCGTCTGGCTGGCCGAAGAAGCTGTACTGATAGCGTGGCAGCACATACGGCAATTGCGAGGCCGTCACGTTGGACGTCAGGCCCTGGTAGAAGCGCGTGTCGAGACGCGAATAGGCCCCCTGACCGAACCCCTCGAGGTAGATCTGGCTGGCGAGGAGGTCGGCCGAGGGGCTGAGCCTGTAGTCGCGGACATAGGTGCTCGTCGTCGCCTGGTTGATGTCGAAGCCCCAGCGCCACTCGTCGTCGATGGCGAACTGGCCGGTCGCGAACACCGCCGCTTGCGCCTGCTTGTCGTCATAGGCGACCGAGCCGTTGACCTTCACCTCGCCGGCATTGAACCGGCGGCGATAGGTGGTCGCGAGTTGCGGGCCGTTGCGAGCGGCAATGGTCGGGGTAATGATCGCGTCGGATTGCGGGTCGATCGCCCAGTAGTACGGTATCCCGACGAACGGCCCGAGATGACTCGACGAACCGGCCGACGGCACCAGGAAGCCGCTCGAACGCTTCGCCGAGGGGTCGGCGTGCGTCAGATAAGGCAGCCAGATCACCGGGACGCCGTAGATGTCGACCACCGCGTCGCGATACTCGATGCGTTTGTTGTCGAGGTCCTGGACCGCCGAGCGAGCGCGGATCTGCCACAGCGGCGCGCGCTCCGGGTGCGCCTTGCACAGATCGCATGTGGAATAGACGACCCGGCTCAGCTCGTTGATCTTCGCACCGGTGCGGCGGGCGCCGTTGGCGACCAGCTTGCCGTTCTCCGCGAGCTGCGCCGAGAGATTGCGCAGCACGCCATCCTTGAGGTTGCCGGTCAGTTCGGCGTAGTCGCTGAACAGCACCTGGCCGTCAGGCTCTAGCAGCACGACGTGGCCGGTCGCGGCGGCGACCGCCGTCTTGCGGTCATAGGTGACCCGGTCGGCGCGCAGGACCCGGTCACCCTGCCAGATCTCGACCTGGCCGGTCAGCGTGACGAGGCCGCCCTCGCGATCGTACTCCGCGGTATCGGACTGGTAGTAGACGGGCTGGTCGCGCTGGATCGGCTGGGTCGGGCCGGCCTTGCCCGCGAGCTGCGCCCAGGCCCCGCCCCCGACCTCGGCCGCCAGGACGCCGCAGCCGACACTGACCAGCAGCAGGGCGCGCCATGCGGCCCGCGCGCGCATCAGCCGTCCTCCAGGTGCAACAAGAGCGCGACCGCCAGCAGCAACCCAGCGCCTGCCGGCGCCCAGGCGGCGAGAGTGGCTGGCAGGGACCCGGACTGGCCGAACTCCTCGGCGATCTTCGAGACGACGAACAATGCGAACCCCGCGGCGACCCCACTGGCGATCATCTTGGCGACCCCGCCGCGCCGTGTCGTGCGCATCGAGAATCCGGCTGCCAGCAGGCACATCGTCCCGGCCAGCAGCGGCAGGGCGAGCAGCGCCTGGAAATGCAGCCGGTGGCGGATTGCCGAGAATCCGGAGCGCTCCAACAGCGCGATGAAGCCGGGCAGCGCCCAGACCGAGAACGTCTCCGGATCGGCGAAACTCTCCTGCACCCGCGCCACCGTGAGGTCGGTGGCCAGATCGACCTCGCGCGGCGATTCGGGTAGCCGGCCCGGCGCGATGACCCGCGCGCGGTCGAGGGTCCAGCTTCCGGGGGTCAGCCGGGCGGTCGGGGCCTCGATCCGCTCCAGCAGGCGATCCACTTCGTTCAGCCGAAACACGCTGACCTCGTCGCCGGTCAGCGCGCCGTCGCGCAGCCGGACCTTTCCGGCGTGCAGGATGGCCACCCCCTGATCGGTCAGGCCGCGGTCGGCCTGCCGCAACCACAACTGTCCCCCGGCCAGCGCGAGCGGGCCCCCGCCGGTTCGCAGATAGGTGCTGTCGAGCGCTTCCGCCCTTGCCCGCATGACCGCGCTCAGCGGGCTTATCGCCGCCGTGGCGATGCCACCGAGTGCCACCGCGCACATCACGGGGGCCGCCAGGAACTGCCAGGCGGAAACTCCGGCCGCGCGCGCGACGACCAATTCCGACGATCGGCTGAGCCGCCAGAATGCGATGATGCCGCCGAGCAGGACCGCGAATGGCAGCACCTCCATGGCAATCCAAGGCAGGCGCAGCAGCGCGATCTGGGTGATGAGAACGAACGTTGCCTCGGGTTTGGTCGCGGCCCGGCGCAGCAGCTCGATGAAGTCGAACAGCGACACGAGGCCCGACAACGCACCCTCGAGCGCAAGGACCGTCAGCGTGAACGCGCGCGCGATATAGAGCGACAGCGTCGCGGCCACCGTCATCAGGCGGCCTCGACGGCGGCCGGAAGGGTCGGCGAGGCGCCGGCGATGCGAGGGCCGAAGAGCAGCCAGCCGGCGAGCACGACGGGGGCGACGGCCTGGATCCAGATGAGCGGCACGAGCGTCGGCTGCCGCTGCGCCAGGTTGACGGCCAGCAGGCCGAGCGCGAGCAGGGCCACGATGGCGGCCACGGCCAGGAACGGCCGCAGAATGCCGCCGTGTCGCTGGAAGCCACCGGTCAGCACGGACACCAGGGCAACCATCGTGAACCCAACGGCGGTGATCGGGCTGGTCAGGCGGCGATGCGCCTCGGCCAGGAGCTTCCCGCGATCGCGGTCGGAGACCAGTCCGGGCGGCGGATCGAGCAACTCGCCAATCGACATCTCCGTGGCATCGCGAAAACGCTGCTCGTCGGTGCGATCGTTCTGACTCAGTTCGATCGTGTTCTGCGCGAAGCTGAGGACATTTAGGCGCCCGGTCTGGTGGTCGATCTCCTGCCGTGTGCCGTTGAACAGCTGCACCCGTGGCGCGCCTCCCGAGGCCAGCAGGCGACCCCGCTCTGCCAGGATGGTGGCATGCGCGCTTTTGTTGCGGCCGTCATCGACCAGGATTCCCCTGAGCGTGCCGTCCCGGTCGCGCGAGCGCACGTAGACCGTCAGATCGTCCGAGATCGCCGTGAACACGCCCTCCTGGAGCAGGAAGGCCGCCACGCGGTTGCGGATTTCGAACTGGTATTGCCGGAACGCGCCAAAACTGCCGGGCACGATCCAGAGATTCAGCGCGAAGCAGGCGGCCATGGCGAGCACCGCCAGGGTCAGCGCGGGCCGCGAGAGCGCCCAGGGCGAGAGGCCGGCGGCGCGCATGACGGTCAGCTCCCGGTCGCCGGCAAGCCGCTGGTAGACGAACTGGACCACCATGAACGTGGTGATGGGCAGGATGACGGCCACGAAGTTGGGGATCAGCAGGCCGGTCAACTCCAGGAACGTGCGCAAGGTCAGGCCGCGATTGACGACGAGTTCGACGAACCGCAGCGACTGGGTGAGCCAAATCAGCGCCACGAGCCCCGCGGTGACGGCAACCAGCGCCAGCGCGAGTTGCCGCAGGATGTAGCGGTCGAGAATGCTGGCGGGACGGCGCACCGGCTTACTCTAGCCGGGGCGGCGTGGCGGGGCCAAACGGGCGAGGATACGTTATTTGCCAGTGCGCATCTTCTGGCTGGATTGGTCGGTACGTGCTATATGAGATTCATGACGACGATGCACGATGCCCTGGTGAGCGCCGGCGCGGGCGAGGCGAAAGCGCGCCGGGCCGCCGAGCAGGCCGCTGACCACGAACAGGGCTTTGACCGGCTGGAGCGTCGGCTCGACGCGATGCAGTCAGGGTTGGGGCGTCGGCTCGACGTCGTGCAGTCAGGGTTGGAGCAACGTATCGATGTCGTCCAATCCGGGTTGGAGCGTCGGATCGACGCGGTGCAATCGGGATTGGAGCAGCGGATCGGCGCAGTGCATTCCAACTTGGACAAGAAAATCGTCGAGCAGGGCGGTCGTCTTTTGCTGTTGCAGTGGATGTTCGGCCTTCTCGTCGGCGGCGTCGCGGCGATCCTCATCAAGCTGTTCGTCTGACGCTTCACCTCGGCGGCAACGGCGAGACCCCGATGACGTGCGGGTGAGCGCCCAGCAGCAGCGCCCACAGCACCAGGCCTCCGACCGGCGCGATCCATCCGACCTCGCGCCATCCCAGCTTCGCCCGCCCTGACAGCAGCGCCGCGCCGGGAATGATCGATGTGGCCGCTGCGATCCCTGCCCACCGCGCCGGATCCCGGCGGGCGAGTTTTGCGTCGATCGACGGCATGCCAGCGAGCGCGGTGGCGAGGAACGCGCCGAAAAACAGCACCGATGCGATGTCGCCATTGCCCAGCACATGCACGGCTGCCCAGATCGCGAAGCCCCACAGCATCGGGTGGCGAGTGATCAGGGTGATCCCATGCGGCACCGTCACCCGCTCGCCGCCCGCAGCCGTCGGATTGGGCGAAGCCAGTGAGCCCACGAACAGGATGCTGGCCGGCAGCATGGCGAGCACCAGAAGCCAACCGAGCCACTCCGGCGCGACCCAGATCGGCTCGTACGGTGCCGCGCGATACGCAAACACCATCGCGACCAGCGTCAGGACGGACAGGACCGAGAACGCGCCCATGAACCCGCCCTCGCCGAGCCTCGCCACAATACGGTCGCGGAGGCGCGTGCCGGCGATGCCGACATGGACCAGCACCCAGGCGATCGCCGCCAACCCGAGCAGGATCACTCCGCGGCCATCGCCATCTCGGCGGCTTCGGCGCGGACCCAGATCGCCGTGTCATGGAACACCGCGCCCCCGGCCGGGGCGACCGGATCGTCGCTGACCAAGGCGTTGATCCCCACCCCGCCCGGGAAATCCGACGCCGGCCACAGGCTCTCGACGATCACCGTCCCCGGCAGCACGCCGTCGAACGCCCGCCATTCCAGCGCCAGTTCGGCCTGCGCGTTGCCCAGCCGCACGAGGCCGCCGGGCGCGAGGTCGAGCCGCGCCGCGTCGTCCGGATGGACCAGCGCCTCCGGCCGCCCCTGCCGCTTCCGGCCGACCGCTGATTGCGTGAAGCTTGTGTTCAGAAAATTGCGGGCCGGCGCGGTGACCAGTCGGAACGGGCGCTCCGCCGTCGCGCTGTCGATCATTTCCGCATGGTCCGGAAAGGACGGCAGGCCGCCATACGGGCCGAGCGCCGCCCAATCTGCCCGGAAATGGAACTTCTTGTCCGCATGTCCGAAGCCGGTGAGAAAATGGCTGTCGTCGAAGTCGGGCTGCGCATCCACCCAGCGCTGTTCGGTCAGCGCCTCCGCACCCGGCCAGCCGGACGCGCGCAGCGTCGCGTCGCACAATTCCAGCTCGGTCATCTCGAAGCCGGGATGGACCGCGCCGAGACGTTTGGCCAGCGCGCAGATGACCGCGTGGTTGGAGCGGCATTCGCCCGGCGGCTCGACCAGTTTGCGGCCGATCTGCAGGTGGCCGTGCGCGCCGGCCTTGTAGATGTCGTCATGCTCCACGAACATCGTCGCCGGCAGCACGATGTCGGCCATCCGCGCGGTGTCGGTGAGGAAATGCTCGTGGACGGCGACGAACAGGTCCTCGCGCGCGAACCCACGGCGGACCGCGTGGCTGTTCGGCAGGATCGTCACCGGGTTGGTGCTTTGGACGATCATCGCGGTGACCGGCGGACCGCCGGCCAGCTCGAGGGCCTCGCCGCACAGCGCCCGTCCGGCGCGGCACATGTCGATGCTGCGCACGCGGGGATCAAGCGCGTCGAGCCCTTGGATCAGCGAGCGGTCGAGATGATAGACGTCGTCGTTGCTCCAGAACGCGCCGCCTCCGCGATGCTTCCATGCGCCGGTGACGGTCGGCAGGCAGGTCACGGCATGCATGTTGGCCGCGCCATTGCGCATGCGCGTGAAACCGTAGCCGGCGCGGATGTAGCTGCGCTGCGTCGTGCCGTATTCGCGCGCGAATTCCTCGATCTCCGCGAGTGACAGGCCGGTGATCGCCGCCGCCCATTGCGGGGAACGTTCGGCGAGGTGCGCCTCCAGCGCGGCCGGCTCGTCGGCGAATTGGGCCATGTAGGCGCGATCCGCGTAACCGTCGCGGAAGGCGACGTGCATGACCGCGCAGGCAAGTGCCCCGTCGGTGCCGGGCCGCAGCATCAAGTGCTTGTCGGCCACGGCGGCGGTCGCGTTGCGATACGGGTCGACCAGCACGAATTTCGCCCCGCGCGCCTTCCGCGCCCGCGACACGTGGGTCATGACGTTGACCTGCGTGCTGACCGGATTGCCGCCCCACATGACGATCAAGTCGCTCTCGGCCATCTCGCGCGGGTCCGGCCCGGTGACCCGCCCCACCCCGGCCTGCCAGCCTTTTTGCGCGATGGTGCTGCAGACCGTGCCGCCCTGGCGGCTGTAGCGCATGACGTGGCGCAGCCGGTGGATGCCGTCGCGGTTCACCAGCCCCATCGTGCCGGCATAGTTGAAAGGCCACACCGTCTCGGGGCCGTATTTCTCGGCCCTCTCGGCGAACGTGTCGGCGATGCGGTCAAGCGCCTCGTCCCAGCCGATCCGGCGGAACTGGCCGGAGCCTTTCGGCCCGGTCCGCAGCAGTGGATGCGTCACCCGGTCGGGCGAATGGACCCGTTCGGCATAGCGGCTGACTTTGGCGCAAATGACGCCCGCGGTGTAGCTGTTGCTCTCCGCTCCGCGCACCGCGCCGATCCGGTCGGGCGCGAGGATTTCCACCTCCAGGGCGCAGGTGGAGGGGCAGTCGTGCGGGCAGGCGCTGGGACCGATCATGCTTCGCAGGATGCCGGGGCGGCGGGCCGGAAGCAATGACGGTTTCAGAAACGGGGAAGACGGCCGCGGGGCGGCCGTCTACCGCAACGGTTCAATAGTTGTTCGGCCGGGACGGAATGGTCTGCAGATACGTATAGATCGCCGTAAGGTCGAAGTCCGTCATGTTCTGATAGGTCGGCCACGGCATGACCTGCAACAAAGTTCCTGGATCATGCGGATCCTCGCCGGAGCGCATGACGTGCTTGAATTGCGCGAGCGTCAGGCCGGCCGGCCTGCCGTTACTGTCCGGAGTGATGTTGCTCGACACAACGCCGGGGCCGAACCCCTGCCCACCCGCCAGATACCTGGCGGAATTGACGTGCTTGGGTTCCCCCAAATATGGATTGCCGCCGGTCACGAAGCTCGGGTTGGAGTGGCAATCGCTGCAACCGCCCGCTCCATTGACCAAGTAGCTGCCCAAGCCCACAGCCGTCCAACTGCGGCCGTTGATCGCCAGTCGGACCGGCGAGATCCTGAAGCCGGTGGCGATCTGCTGATTCAGTTTCGCAAGCGCCGCGTCCGCGTTGGAGGACGCGGCGTCGGGGCTTTCGGCCATGGCCGAAAGCCCCGACGCCGCCCAGAGATACAGCACGGCCGACAACGCCAGTCTGGGGATGATTCTCAAGACGCGCTCCTTCATTTTATAGTTGACCATAGCCGGACGCTTCGATTGCAGTCCGTTACAGTGTACCGCAACGGGCACGTCATGGCGTTACGGACCGTAATACCGAATTTTCAATGGTCAAGAGGGCAATGAAGCCCTCAAGCCCGGGCCGATCCCGGACTTGAGGTTTATAGATCCCAGCTTTTGCGCAAAAGAAGTGGCGAGCGTCACAAGGCGCCCAGGCGCGGAGCTTTGACGTCGCCGCCTCGCCGGGGCCGACGATCAGATCGTTCCGTAGGCCGCATTGGCGGGAACGTGGAGCGTGACGACTGGCGCACGAAAAGCCCGACCATCCTGCGGTGGCCGGGCTTTTTCATGTTCATAACGCCGCCACGTGCTTTTGCGCTTGACCTCTCCGACGTCTCCGTGTGACAGGGAGTTATCCGAATAACAGCTGGTCACTCAGAATGTCGTCGACCACCACCCGCTCCTACCACCAGGTCGCCCGCGCCGCCGCGACGGAGCGAACGCAGCAACGCATCGGCAGGGCGTTCTTCGATATGCTACGCACGAAATGGCTTGACGAAATCACGCTCGATGCGGTGGCCGGCGCCGCCGACACCACGCGGCAGACGGTGATCCGGCTGTTCGGCGGCAAGGATGGGCTGATGGCCGCGGCCGCCGCCCTCGCCCACGCCGAGATCACCGGCCGACGGCGCGTGCCGGACGGCGCGCCCGTCGCCCAAATCGCCAACATCCTCGTCGCCGACTACGACATCCAGGGCGACATGATCATTCGGCTGCTGGCGCAGGAGTCGCAGCACCGGGAGCTGACGCCGATGCTGAACGAAGGGCGCGCCGGCCACCGCGCCTTCCTGACCGAGACGTTCGAGACCGAACTGGCCGGCCTGCCCAAGAAATCCCGCGACCGTTTGCTGAACGAACTGGTCGCGGTGACCGACGTCTACGTCTGGAAATTGTTCCGCCGGGATTTCGGCCACAGCGCCGCCGAAGTCACGCGACTGATCGCCCGGCTTCTCGAAAAGGTGCTTTTGGAGACAAGACAATGACCCGCGACTTCCTGTTCGCGATCTCCGACGCCGGCGGCAACGTCCCCCCGACGCTGGGGGCCGCAAGGCGGCTGCTGGCGCGCGGCCATCGCGTCCGCGTCCTCGGCGACGAATCGATCCGCCACGCGGTAAGCAAGGCGGGGGGTCGCTTCCTGCCATGGTGCCTGGCGCCCAACCGCCGCGACCACTCCACGGACTCCGACGTGATGCGCGACTGGGAGGAGTCGGGTCCGATGGGCGGCCTCGCCCGGCTGCGCGACCGCATGATGGTCGGCCCCGCCGCCCTGCACGCCGCCGACGTGCTGGCGGCGATCGACGCCGAAGCGGTCGACGCCGTCGTGTCGAGCGACCTGATGTTCGGCCCGATGATTGCCGCAGAAGCCGCACAGGTCCCGCTGGCCGTGCTCGCCGCCAATCTTTGCTATCTGCCGATCCCCGGCATCCCACCATTCGGTCCCGGCGTGCCGCCGGCCAAGACGCCGGAGGAGCACGCGCAGGCCGCCGGGATGCAGGCGGGCATGCGGGAGTTCTTGAACGCCGCCCTGCCCGTGCTGAACGAAGCGCGCGCCGGCCTGCGCCTGTCGCCGCTGGGCGATGTGCTGATGCAGCCTGCTTTGGCCGATCGCTTTTTGCTCGCGACATGCCCGGAGTTCGACTTCCCGGCCGAGCGCATGCCTTCGTTCATCCGCTATGTCGGGCCGATACTCGATACGCCCGACTGGACGAAATGTTGGACGTCGGACTGGCCGTGGGCCGATATGCGTCCGCTGGTGCTGGTGGCTTTCAGCACGACGTTCCAGGGCCAGGCGCCGGCGATCCAGCGCACGCTGGACGCGCTCGCCACGTTGCCGGTGCGCGCCGTCGTCACCCTGGGACCGGCGCTGGACACGATAAGGTTTCGCGCCCCACCTGGCGCGATCGTGATCGCGCAGGCGTCGCACGACGAAATCCTGGCGCACGCCAGCGCGGTGGTGACCCATGGCGGGCACGGCACGGTGATGCGCGCACTGGGTCACGGCGTGCCCGTCATGTGCATGCCGATGGGCCGCGACCAGAACGACAACGCCATACGTCTGCAAGTGCACGGCGCCGGGCTTCGCCTGACCGCCGACGCTGGTGCGGAGGAGATCGGGCGGGCCTTGCGGCGGATCCTGATGGAGCCGTCGTTCCGGCAGCAGGCCGCCCGGCTCGGCGGCGCGGTCGCTGCGTGGGGCCTCTCGACGGTGCTGGAGGATGAACTGGAGGGCGTGGCCTCCCGCCCACGTCTGGCCCGTTGCGCCTGAACATTCGCATAGGAGACGAGGCCATGCCTACGCTGCCGCATCGATTTCTGCTTGTCGCCGTGGTCGCCGCACTGGTCGGGATGGGCGCCGGGGTGGCTATGGGGATTTCCCAGGACTTCACCCTGGCTCCGGTCCATGCCCATCTGAACCTTCTCGGCTGGGTTTCGATGTCGCTCTACGGACTATTCTACCACGTCGTTCCTTCGGCACGACGGGGCCGCTTGCCGCATGTGCATTTCGCCCTGGCGACGCTGGGGCTGGCGATCATGCTTCCGTCGCTGACGATGATCCTGCTCGGCAACCATCTGGGCGAGGTGCTTATCGGGCCGGGCGAGGTTCTGCTCGTGGCGTCGATGACGATCTTCGGCCTCATCGTGCTGCGCGCCCGCTCGGGGGCGAACGTTCGGCAGCCGGCTCAAGCTGACAGCTACTGAGCCGACAGGGCACCGCCGCGCTGCGGGCGCGACGGTGCCCCGGCACGTCCGAAGATGCACTTCACCGCAGGCTCCATGAGACATTGATCGCGGCGCTTTGGGCTCATAGTTATGCCCTGCCTACCTGTAATACGAAGGGGCACTCCCATGGCCGCGACAGCGGACTACGTGCTGGGACACTCGGAGGCCGAGCTGAACAGGCTGGCGACGCAGGCGCGCCTGATCGATCCGATCACACGGCGCTTTCTCATCGCCGCAGGCATCGGCGAGGGCATGAGGGTTTTGGACGTAGGGTCCGGCGCTGGCGACGTCGCCATGCTGCTCGCGGCCCTGGTCGGCCCGAGCGGACAGATCGTTGGCACGGACACGTCATTGACCGCTGTCGAGACTGCGTCGCGTCGGGTTCGCGCCGAAGGGCTCGCGCACGTCACGATCAGACATGGCGATCCGGCGGAGATGATTTTCGAGAAGCCGTTTGACGCCGTCGTCGGACGATACGTGTTGCAGTTCATCGCGGACCCGTCGACAACGCTCGCAAGGCTCGCGCGCCAGGTGAGTCCTGGCGGCATCGTCTTTTTCCACGAACTCGACTGGGACGGGGCGCGATCCGCGCCGCGCGTTCCGACTTACGATCGGGCATGTGGCTGGGCCAACCGGACCATCGAATTGACCGCTCAGGCGCATCTCGGGCCACGCCTGGCGTCATTGCTCGCCACCGCCGGCCTTCGTCCAGCCACGATGCAGCTTGAATCGGTGATCGCGTCGGGTCCTGCCGCCATCGATGTCGTTCGCCTCGTGACCGATCTCGTGGCGACCCTGCTGCCCACCATGGAGCGCTTCGGAATCGCCGTGCCGTCAGAGGTGGAAGTTCCTACATTGGCGCACAGGATCATGGCCGAAATCGGGGCGGACGCCACGTTGATCGGCCGGGCGGAGGTGGGTGCCTGGACAAGGGTCTGACGTGCGAATCATCCGGGGCCGCTGGTCGATAGCTCAATCCGCCTCGTCCCCGCGGTTCGCGAAGACGTCCATCGATCGGGCTAACCGCGACCGCTCAGCACTTCGTAGAGCCAGAACCAATGTGAGCACCGTGCGCCGGTCAAGCCGCACCGGTCGCATCCCAGCAACAGGTGGGGTTGCGGTTGCGGGCGAAGACGATATTTTTGGATGGCGGTTCCAATTGCGAGACGGGCGCGGCCAAAGCGATCGGGTTCATCCTTTCACATATTCCCGCGATCATGGTCGTTGCTGCGGTTCTTATTGCCGCCCTTGTCAAGACCCACGCATTTTACCTTCCTGCTTACCGAAGCAGTCCGAGCGCGCCGCCCAACAGCGCGCCCGCTTATCCGAACTCTACACGCTGCACGCCCAGGAATGGTCATGCACCAATCCCGCATCGTAATCGTGCGGATGCGGGTCCATCACCGCGACGGCATGAAACTGCTCCGCCTCGGTGCTGCCGGCCATCGCCGTGGTGGATGACGCGCCGCCCGCCACCGCTGAAGCGATCGCGTCGAAATAGCCCACGCCGACCTCGCGCTGATGCCGCGTCGCGGTGTAGCCGTCCGGCTCGGACGCGAACTCGGCCTGCTGCAGTTCCGAATACGCCTCCATGCCGCGCTCGCGGTAGCCGCGCGCCAGCTCGAACATGCCGTGGTTCAGGCTATGGAAGCCGGCCAGCGTCACGAACTGGAATTTGTAGCCCATCGCGCCGATGCTGACCTGGAACGACGCGATCTTCTCAGGCGACAGCTTCTTGCGCCAATTGAAACTTGGCGAGCAGTTGTAGGCCAGCATCTTGCCCGGAAATTTTTTTGCAATTTCGTTGGCGAAACGCTCGGCCTCCTCCAGGTTCGGCTCGCTCGTCTCCCACCAAAGCAGATCGGCATACGGGGCATAGGCAAGGCTGCGGGCGATCGCGTAGTCCACACCCATGCCCGGCTGAATACGGAAGAAGCCCTCGGACGTGCGCTCGCCGGACAGGAACGGGCGGTCGCGCTCGTCGACGTCGGTGGTCAGCAATTGCGCACTGTGGCTGTCGGTGCGGCACAGCAACACGGTGGCGACACCCTCCACGTCGGCGGCAAGACGCGCGGCGTTCAGCGTGCGGATGTGCTGGCGGATGGGCACCAGCACCTTGCCGCCCAAGTGACCGCATTTCTTCTCGCTGGCCAGTTGGTCCTCGAAATGCACGCCGGCCGCGCCGGACTCGATCATCGCGCGCATGAGCTCATAGGCGTTCAGCGCGCCCCCGAACCCGGCCTCGGCGTCGGCGACGATCGGGGCCATCCAATACGTGTCGTCGCCCTCGCCCTCCATGCGCGCGATCTGGTCGCAGCGGCGCAGCGACGCGTTGATCCGCCGGACCACGTTCGGGACGGAATCGACTGGATATAGCGACTGGTCCGGATACATCTGGCCCGAGGTGTTGGCATCCGCAGCGACCTGCCAGCCGGAAAGGTAGATCGCCTGCAGCCCCGCCTTGACCTGCTGCACCGCCTGCGCGCCGGTCATGGCGCCCAGCGTGTTCACGTATTTCTCGGTGCGCAGCAAATGCCAAAGCCGGCGCGCGCCGTTTTCGGCCAGCGTGTGGCGGATGCGGAAGCTGCCGGACAGCCGCTCGATGTCCTCCGGCGTGTAGTCGCGGACGATGCCGGCGAACCGGTCGGCCTCTTGACCGCCGCTCAGGCCATCGGGCGCATGGGTGGGTTCGGGACGCATGGGAAACTCCTCAGGCTCGTGGGATAGAGTGAATTTTTCACATCAATTCGTCTCGGACTATTTGAAAGATGCGTCGAACAGAGTAAACATGTGCGGGAAGTGACCTCGAACAGCGAAGTTTTGTAAATTTAGTCAATGTCTCGCGCCTCCATCGGCCCGTTAATCCGCCGCTTTCGCCAGGCGCAGGGACTCAGTCAGACGGCGCTGGCACAGCTTCTCGCGATCTCGCCAAGCTATTTGAACCTGATCGAGCACGATCAGCGTGGCGTGACCGCGAGTCTGCTGATCCGCATCGCGCAGGTGCTCCGCGTGGAACTGTCCGACCTGTCCGGGCAGAGCGAGCGACGGACCGAGGTCCAGCTGCGCGAGGCATTCTCCGACACGCGCCTCGGGCTGGCACCAGTGCCAGAGAGTGAAATCGCCGGCCTGGTCGCGGCCAGTCCGACCGCCGCCGCAGGGATCCTTGCGATGTATCGGGCATGGCGGGTGGCGCAGGAAGACTCCGTCGGCCTCGCCCTGCCGTCGGGTCGCCGCATCATCCTGCCGACCGAAGAGGCGCGCGACGTGTTCGACGCGCGGGCCAATTACTTCCCACGCCTGGAAGAAGCGGCCGAGCGACTGGTGGCCGCGCTGGCGGCGAGCCCGGCAGAGACGAATCACGCCATCGCCGCCCGACTGCGGCAGCATCACGGGTTGCGCATCTCCGTGCGGCCACTGGAGGGGGCGTTGCGGCGATACGATCCGGCGGCGCGCGGCCTCATGCTTGCGGAGCAGTTGCCGCGAGAGAGTCGGGGCTTCCACCTCGCCTTTCAACTGGCGCTGCTGGAGGAAGGGGCGGCGGTCGAGACGACGCTTGCGGAGGCGGCGCCGAGTTCGCCCGACGCCGCCGCCCTGCTGCGCGTCGGGTTCCTTAACTATCTCGCAGCCGGCGTGCTGATGCCATACATGGCGTTCGCGGCGGCGGCGGCCGAGTTGCGCCACGACATCGATGCGCTGGCCGCGCGGTTCGGTGTCAGCTTCGAACAAGCAGCCCAGCGCCTGTCGAGTCTGCAACGGCCGGGCGCGCGCGGCGTGCCGTTCTTCTTCCTGGCGACCGACCCAGCCGGCAACGTCGCCAAACGATTCTCGGGTGCCGGCTTTCCGTTCGCGCGCTACGGCGGGTCATGCCCGCGCTGGATCGTCCACACAGCCCTCGCCACGCCCGGGCAGTTGCAGGTGCAAGTGGCACGGCTGCCCGACGGGGCGACGTTCCTGACCGTCGCAAGGGCGGTCATCGGGTTGCGCAGCCGGTGGGGCGATCCCGCGCCGCTGCACACCATCGCGATCGGCTGCCCGGTGAGCCACGTGGGCGAAATGGTCTACGCCGACGGGCTGGATCTGGAGCGCGCGGCGGTCGGCATCGGCATCTCCTGCCGGCTGTGCGACCGCCCGGATTGCCGCAGCCGGGCGCAGCCGCCGCTGTTGCACCGCCTCGCCTTCGACCCGCTGACCACCGGGGCGAGCGCGTTCCGCTTTGAATAAGTGCGCATCCCACCCACCCGCCGCCACGCCTTGCCGCCATCTCGCCCCGCCGCCACGATGGCCGCGGGGACCGTCTAGGAGACGCCGCGATGGATGATTCGGGCCGCCCACGGACGGCGCACGTCTCGGCCGAGGAAGCACTGGCGCTGCACGCGTCCGGCCGGCCAGGAAAGCTCGAGACGCGCATCTCCAAGCCGATCACGACCGCCCGCGACCTCTCGCTCGCCTATTCGCCGGGCGTGGCCGAGCCGTGCCTGCGAATCGCCCGCGATCCAAGCCTCGCCTACGACTACACGACCAAGGGCAACATGGTCGCCGTCGTCTCCAACGGAACCGCCGTGCTTGGCCTCGGCAACCTCGGGGCGCTGGCGTCGAAACCGGTGATGGAGGGCAAGGTCGCGCTGTTCAAGCGTTTCGCTGACGTGGACGGTATCGACCTTTGCATCGAGACCGAGGACATCAACCACTTCGTCGAATGCGTTCGCTATCTCGGGCCCAGTTTTGGCGGCATCAACCTCGAGGACATCAAGGCGCCGGAGTGCTTCGTCATCGAGGACCGTCTGCGCGAACTGATGGACATTCCCGTCTTCCACGACGATCAGCACGGCACGGCGATCGTCGCTGCCGCCGGCCTGATCAACGCCTGTCACCTCACGGGTCGCGACCTGCGCGAGACCCGGCTGGTCGTCAACGGCGCCGGGGCGGCCGCGATCGCCTGCGTCGAGTTGCTCAAGGCGATGGGCATGCGCCCAGACCACGTGATCCTGTGCGACACCAAGGGCGTCGTGTTCCGCGGCCGCACCGACCTCAATCAGTGGAAAAGTGCCCATGCGATCGACACGGACGCGCGGACGCTGACCGAGGCGCTGGTCGGCGCCGACGCCTTCTTCGGATTGTCGGTGAAAGGCGCGCTGACGCAGGACATGGTGCGCGGGATGGCCGACCGGCCGGTGATCTTCGCGATGGCCAACCCGAACCCGGAGATCACGCCGGAAGAAGCGCGCGCGGCGAGCCCGCGCGCGATCATCGCCACCGGCCGCAGCGACTACCCAAACCAAGTAAACAACGTCCTCGGTTTTCCCTACATCTTTCGCGGCGCGCTGGACGTGCGGGCGCGCACCATCAACGACGCGATGAAGATCGCCGCCGCCGAGGCCTTGGCGCAACTCGCGCGCGAGGACGTGCCGGACGAGGTCAGCACCGCCGGCTCCGGCCTGCGGCTGCAATTCGGGCCCGAGTACATCATCCCGAACGCCTTCGATCCGAGGCTGATCGGCCGCATCTCGCCGGCGGTGGCGAAGGCCGCGATGGACACCGGCGTCGCCCGCAAGCCGCTCGCCGATCTTCGCAAATACGCGCGCGAGCTTTCGGCGCGTCTAGACCCGACCGCGAATGCGTTGGACGCCATCATGGAGGGTGTGCGCGCCGAACCGAAGCGCGTCGCCTTCGCCGAGGGCGAGGAGGAAAAGATGGTGCGCGCCGCCGTGGCCTTCCGTCGCGCCGGCTATGGCACGCCGATCCTGATCGGGCGCGAGGATCGCGTGCGCGCGACGATGAACCGACTCGGTCTCGGCGACGCGACGGGGATCGAGATCCATAATGCCAAACTGTCGCATCGCAATGGCGCGTACGCATCGTTCCTGTATGAGCGGCTGCAGCGGCGCGGCTTCCTGGCGCGCGACTGCCAGCGCATGGTCAACCAGGATCGCAACGTCTTCGCCGCCTGCATGGTAGCCACCGGCGACGCGGACGGGCTTATCACCGGGCTCACCCGCTCCGCCTCGGTGTGCCTGGAGGATATCGGCCACGTCATCGACGCGGCCCCTGGTCAGATCGCCTTCGGACTGACGCTGATGGTCGGCGCGAGGGGTACGATCCTGATGGCGGACACGCTGATCCATGGCCGCCCGAATTCGGCGCAGCTCGCGGACATCGCGATCGGTGCCGCGGCGGCCGCACGGCGGCTGGGCCAGGAGCCTCGCGTGGCGCTGCTGAGCTTTTCGACCTTCGGCAACCCGATGCATGAGACCGGCACGGCGATGCGCGACGCGGTCGCCGTGCTGGACGCGCGCGGCGTGGACTTTGAATACGATGGAGAAATGTCGCCGGACGTGGCCCTGGATATGTCGTTGCGCGACCTTTATCCGTTCTGCCGGCTCACCGGTCCGGCCAATGTTCTGGTCATGCCGGGGCTGCATTCGGCACTGATTACGTCGCGCTTGGCACCGCGCCTGGGGGGAGGAAGCACGATCGGGCCGTTGCTGATCGGCCTCGCGCACGCGGCCCAGATCGTGGCGATGGACAGTTCGGTGTCGCAGATCGTCGACATGGCAGCGCTCGCGGCGCATCAGACGATCCGCGCCAGATGAGCCGCATTCGCTCCGTCATCGGCGGCTCGATCGGAAATCTCGTCGAGTGGTACGATTTCTATGTCTATTCGTTCTTTTCACTCTATTTCGCCAAGGCGTTCTTTCCCGGGGGCGACGCCACGGCGCAGTTGCTGAACGCTGCCGGCATCTTCGCGCTCGGGTTCCTGATGCGGCCGGTCGGCGGCTTCGTCATGGGCGCCTACGCCGATCGCGTCGGGCGGCGCGCGGCATTGACACTCAGCGTTCTGCTCATGTGCGGCGGCAGCCTAGTCATCGCCCTCTGTCCAACTTTCGCCATGGCCGGCGTTTGGGCTCCGGTAATCTTGGTCGCGGCGCGACTGCTTCAGGGCGTTTCGCTCGGCGGCGAGTATGGCGCCTCCGCCACCTACCTGTCGGAGATCGCGAGTCCGGGCAATCGCGGCTTCACCAGCAGCTTTCAATACGTGACCCTGGTGGGCGGGCAGTTGCTGGCCAGCCTGACGCTCTTGGCGATGCAGTGGATGCTCGACCGACCGGCGCTGGAGGCGTGGGGCTGGCGGGTTCCGTTCGCGATCGGGGCCGCGCTGTCTGTCGTCGCCGTGTGGCTACGCCGCGGCATCGCCGAGACTGAGGCGTTCCGCGCGGTCGCCGCCCCGCGCCAGCCACTGTCGGACCTTTGGAAGCATCGGCGGTCGGCATCGATCGTCGCGGGGCTGACCGCCGGCGGCACGCTCGCCTTCTATACTTACACGACCTATTTGCCGAAGCTGCTGGTGAACTCGGCCGGCCTGACCCGGGAGCAGGCGAGTGTCGTGTCGGTCGTGACCCTGTTCCTGTTTGCCTGCCTGCAGCCGGTGGTCGGGGCATTGTCGGACCGGATCGGGCGGCGACCTCTCCTGATAGCCTTCGGGGTGTGCGGCATGCTGGCGACCGTGCCCATCCTGAGCGCGCTGCGGGTCTCGGAGGGTCCGGCCGTCGCGATCATTCTGGCCCTGGCCGCGCTCGCGATCGTCTCGCTCTACACGTCGATCAACGCGGTGGTGAAGGCGGAGCTGTTCCCCGCCGAGGTGCGTGCGCTCGGCGTGGCGTTCCCATATGCGGTCACCGTGTCGATCTTCGGCGGCTCGGCGGAGTATGTCGCGCTTTGGTTCAAGGGCGCGGGCCGCGAGGATTGGTTCGACTGGTATGTGACGGGCTGCATTGCCGTCTCGCTGGTGGTCTATGTGCGGATGCGCGACACGCGACGGACCTCGCTGATCGACGGTATCCGTCCTCAATGAGACGCCATCGTCAATCCGGCGGCCTCGTTGGGAACTCAGCCACTTGCATAACGTTCCCCGAGGGATAAGATTTGCCACGGCTCATGTTTGTAGCGCAAGGAAATGTTATGGTCGGATTGAAGGTATGGGCGTCCCTGGCGGCAACGGCATTGGCGCTCGCGGCCTGCGGGCCGGTAACGGGACCGCCGGCGACCGGTGCGGGCAGCAGTGCCCCAAACGCGGTTGAACAGGCCAAGGGCGGAAACGCCGGTGGCGGCGCGGCGGCCAACACGAAGGGCAATGTCGATCCGGCTTCCGTAAAGTAGCTGCTCACACCCTGGCGCGTCGTTTCTGGTTCAGGCTGTCCAGCAGAACGGCCCCGAAGATCACCGCGCCTTGGATGAATTGTACCCAAAACGGCTGGACATTCTTTAGCGTCAGGCCGTTGTTGATCAGGCCGATGATAAGCACGCCAAGCAGCGTGCCGAACATGCCGCCCTTGCCGCCAAACAAGCTCGCACCACCGATCACCACCGCGGCAATCGCGTTCAATTCCAGGCCGGAGGCGGCGATCGGCTGGGCGCTGTCGAGCCGCCCGGCCAGCACGACGCCCCCCAGTCCGGACAGCGCGCCGGCGATTGCATAGACGGCGACCAGCGTGGGACCGACCGGTATACCGGCGAGCCGCGCGGCCTCCCGATTGCCGCCGACGGCGTAGACATACGCGCCGAACACGGTGCGGGACAGCACGACCCATGAGATCGCGAAGACGCACAGGGTGATAAGGGCCGCGATCGGCATGAGGCCCCAATTCCCGCCGCCGATATCGTCGAACGAATCAGGGAAGCCGAAGATCGTGTTGCCTCCCGTGACGATGAAGGCGAGGCCGCGCGCCATGGACAGCACCGCCAACGTGACGATGAACGGGCTCATGCCGAGCAACGTGATCGCCAGTCCATTGAACAGCCCGCATGCCGTCCCCAAGCCGATCCCCACCGCCACCGCCATCGGCACCGAAAAGCCAGCTTGCAACGCGAGGCCCGCCAGGACCCCGGTCAGCGCCACCACGGAGCCGACCGAGAGATCGATGCCGCCGGTGATGATGACGAACGTCTCACCGACGGCGACAATGCCGATCAGCGCGCTAGCCAACAGGATCGAAAGCAGATTGGCCGTGGTCAGGAAGGCCGGCGTGGTCAACGCCAGATAGAGCGTGATGCCGGCAAACGCGACCACGATGGTCAACTCGTTGATCGCCGTCCCGATCGCCGCGAGCCCCCGCCGGGCTGACCCCGTTTCCGTCGTCGCCACGCCACTCATCCCAGTGCCGCGAGCGCCATGACCCGCTCTTGGCTGAAATCCGCTCGTGCCACTTCGCCGGTGAGGCGGCCGGCGCGCATGACGAGAATCCGGTCGCAAAGGCCGAGAAGTTCCAGCAAATCCGACGAGGCGACGACGACGGCGCCGCCGGCGGCGGCGAGTTCGCCGATCAAGCGGTAGACCTCGACCTTGGCGCCGACATCGATCCCCCGTGTCGGCTCATCCAACAAAAAGACTCTCGGTTGCGTCGTCAGGGCGCGAGCGAGCACAACCTTCTGCTGGTTGCCGCCCGACAGCCCACGAACCGGCGTCTCGATGCTGGGAGTGCGGATGCGCAACTCGGCAACCGCACGCCGGGCTTGCGCATCGAGACGTCCGCGCGCCACGAAACTGCGCAGCCACGCCAGGCGGCCGAGCGTCGAGAGCGCGACATTCCGGCGCAGCGCGAACGGCAGCACGAGGCCCTCGGCCTTGCGGTCCTCCGGCACCAACGCCAATCCTGCCCGGATCGCCGCGCGCGGCGACGCCACGCGCTTCGATTGGCCGGCAATACGCACCGTGGCCCGCCCGCCGGGTTGAGCGCCGTAGATCGCCTTCAACACCTCGGTCCGACCGGCGCCCATCAAACCTCCCAGACCGACCACTTCACCGGCCCGAACGGAGAAGCCGACGTCGGCCACCCTTCCCGGCACGACGACTCCCGAAACCTCCAGAAGCACGTCACCTGGGAAGACGTCTCGTTTTGGGAACATCGCGGTGATCGGTCGGTTGACCATCGCCTGCACGAGGGAATCCTCGGTCCACGCCTCGACAGGGCGGGTGTCGACCGTGCAGCCGTCGCGTAGCACCGTCACGCGGCCACAGATCTTGAAGACTTCCTCGAGGTGGTGGCTGATGAACACCACTCCAACGCCAGCATCCTTGAGCGACTGGACCGTGCGAAAAAGCAATGTCACTTCGCTCGCACTGAGCGTGGCGGTCGGTTCGTCCATAACGATCACGCGCGCCTTGCGCGACAGAGCGCGAGCGATCTCGACCAACTGCCGCCCGCCAATCCCAAGCGAGCCCACCGGGACGCGCGGACTGACCTCGAGTCCGACCCGGGCCAGCAGGGCCTTTGCCTGTCGCTCCAGGGTGCGGCCGCGTACTAGACCGGCCCAGGCCGGCAGATGACCCAGGAGAAGGTTGTGGGCAACCGATCGGTCCGGCACGAGGCTAAGTTCTTGATGGATGACCACGATACCGGCAGCCAGAGCGTCGGCTGGTGAGCGTGGCGCGAAGGCCTTGCCATCGATCAGAATCTCTCCCTCGTCGGCATGATAGACACCGGCCAGGATCTTCATGAGCGTGGACTTACCAGCCCCGTTCTCACCGACCAGGCCAAGCACCTCGCCGCGAGCCAACGTGATACCAACATGATCAAGGGCGCGGACGCCGGGGAATCGCTTGGCGATTCCCCGCATTTCCAGAAGCAACGGCACGTCGCCTACTTTGCCGCTTCGTCTCCCCACAACCCGTATTGCTTCACCGCATCGGAATCGAGGTTGTCGCGGGTCAGGAGGATGTGCGGCCAGAACTGGTGTTGCGGGATGTTCTTGTCACCCTTCAGGTACTGCGCAACGTATGCGACCGACTGTGCCGCCATGGTCAGCGGATTCTGCGACAACGTGGCATCCATCTGGCCATTGCGGATGGCCGTCAGCGCCTGCTGCGTGCCGTCGATGCCGATGATGATGACATGTGCCTTATCGCCGATCGGCTTGAAACGGTTGGCCTGCTTGACCGCGCGCAAGGCACCGACAGCGTTGTCATCGTTGCCGTTAAACACCGCATCAATCTGCGGGTTCGCGGCCAGCAGCTGGGTCATGATGTTGAATGCTTTCGCGGCATCGAAATCCGCCGCCTGTCGGGAGATCAGCTTCAGGCCCGGGTTGGCTGCCGACAGCTTGGCAAACTCGTCCGAGAAGCCTTTCTCACGCGCATCACCGGCCGTGGTGCCCAGCAGCCCCTCGAGATCGACGACATTGCCGCGGATCTCGCCATATCTCGCCTTCAACTGATCGGCGATAAACTGCGCACCCTCGCGGCCCAGCGCCACGTTGTCGGTCTCCAGGAAGTTGACCTGGCAATCGCCGCACGCGGCGCCGCGGTCGAGCGTGAACACCGGAATGCCGCGCTTGTTCGCAAGCTTGACGACCGGGACGATGGCGTCCGCGCTGATTGGATTCAGAATAAGGGCAGCGACCTTCTGGTTGATCAGGTCCTGCACCTGGGTAGCCTGGGTATTCGCGTCGCCGTTGGCACTGGTGTTTAGAAGCGTCAGCTCGGGATGCTTGGCCATCCCCGCGACGACACCCTTCGTCATGCCTTGGAAGAAGGGGTTGGCCAGCGTCGCGACACTGTAGCCGACAGTCGGATTTTCGGCACGGGCCAAGCCAGATATCACGCTGAAGCCAAGGACTACTGCGCCTAGCAAGACGCGACTGGTCGCTCTGGTCATCGTTCCTCCCGTTCCGGTCGCTTCGACGCGACCGTTGTTGCTCAGAGAAAAACGTAACACGGGCATCGGGGCGGCGCCACGCTGACCCCGTATCGAACCCCCAATTGGTCAGAGGCTCAGGCGGGAATCCCCGCCAGCCGCAACCCCTCGGCAAAATGGTCGCGGTCTGCGATGTTCTCGAACGGCGTGCCAGCCAGGAATCGGCCGACGTTGAAACCGGGCTCCAACGCAAGCAGCCGCGCTCGAATGACCGCCGCTTCGCGTTGATCATTCAAATGGCCAAGCGCCGAAAGATAGGGCTTCAGCGATCCCGAGAACGCCGGGTTCATCTCACTGACCTCGCGCCCGATCGCGACCGCCTGTTCGTGGCGACGACGCATGAGTGACACGACAATCCGGGTCGCGTCGAAGAAGAACGCCTGCGGGTCGAGCGGACTCAAGTGCTTGTAGCGAGCGACCCGCCGCTCGGCCTCGTCGTGGTCGCCGAGATACGAGCACGTGAGGCCGGACAGATTCCATGCCATCGCGAGGTTCGGATTCAGCGCGAGTGCCCTCTCGTGGAGGGTCAGCGCCTCGCGCAGCCGCCGATGCAGAGCGGCGCGGACATGGCCGGCAATGGTCAGCGCCTTACCGTCCTGTGGATCGAGCGTCACGGCCCGCTCGGCCAGGCGTCCCGCCTCGATGACGTCGCCCGGCTCGTCCTCGCTCCAGCCCTGACCCAACAGGAAGACATGCCAGTAGGCAAACCAAGCGTGCGCCGCGGCGTAGTCCGGCTCGAGCGCGATTGCCCGGCCAAGCAATTCGCCCGCCTGCTGAAAAACCGGACGTTCGAGACGAGGAATCAGCGGCAGAGCCCGAAGCATAAGATCGTAGGCAGCCGGCTCGGCCTGCGGCCGGCCCGCGGCTCGGTGACTTTCCAGGAGCAGGATTTCCGGATCGACCTGAGCAGCCACCTCCCCCGAGATCTCGTCCTGCAAGGTCAAAAGGTCATCCGCTCGACGATCAAACCGGCCTGACCAGAGCACCTGATTGCCGGCCCGAAAGTCGAGCAGGCGCAGCGACACCCGCAGGCGTTCGCCAGCGCGCTGCACCGTGCCATCGAGCACGACGTCCAGCGAAAAGGCCCGGCGCAGGGCCGCCTCGTCGCGAGTTTGTGTCGAAAACCGCGCCAGCGCGCTCGACGAGACGAGGAACATCCACCGGAAACGCGCCAGCGCCGCCGTGATGTCGTCGGCGAGGCCGGTCGAAAGATGGGCTTCCTGCGCCGTCGTGCCGATCAGATTGAGTGGCAACACCCCAACCCGCACTCCGCCCCGCACGGAAGACGAACGCGACTCTGTCCTCCCGATCTCCGTGCGCGGCTCGGCGCGCGCGTCGCCACGCGTCTCGGCGCGCGGGTCAGTCCTCAGACCGATCGGCACACCCGGCTCGTCCGGCTCATCCGCCGACCGACCACCACCTCGACCACCGCCGCGCCCGACCCTGCCGGGCGGCGTCGAACCGCGGCCGAGGTCACCGCGCATTTCCAGCCGCGTCGGCTCTGATCTCTGAAACACTGGAAAGTCACGCGGTTGTTCGAGTCGCATCACGGTGCCCGGAGACATTTCCAGCGCCTCGATTACCGCGACCTCCGCCGACAATGACTCCGCACGCCCTTCGGTGCCGTTGCGGATCGCCGGATTGGATTTCAGCTCTCCAAGCAACCGCTGCGTCTCGGCCGAGGGCTGGGCGTCGAGTTGTTCGGCCAGCACGACCCTGCATCGCTCATAGGCCTGGATCGCCATCCCGCGGTCTCCACGGGTGGCGTATGCCCGCATCAGCGCCCGCCACGCCTGTTCATGGGACCGGTCGATCCGCAACAATTGCTGGGCGGCGGCGATAATTCCGTCCGGCTCGGTCTGCTCGCGCAGCAGAGTCTCGCCCAGAGCGCGAGCTCGGTCGCGCAGGCGCTCCCGTTCGCCGGCAAGCCAATTGTCGAAGGCGGGGTCAACCCCGTCCAAGTCCTCCAGCAAATCGCCATCGAACAATCCAAGCGTCGCCGGCCGCGAGGGCGTGGCGCGCAGCACCTCGTCGACATCGACCCAGACCGCGCCCGGGCGGAGCGTCAGATGGTCGCGAGTGATTGCAAGGACGTCGCCGCCTAGAGGGTCAAGGGCGGCGAGTAACCGATGGATTTCCTGACGCAAGGAGGCCCTGGCCTGCTCCTCGGGCCTGCGGCTCCAGAGCATTTCAGCGACTCGGCCACGAAGAACCGGCCGCGGCGCAGACAATGCGATCACAGCCAGCAACGCTCGTGTCTTGCGGCCGGTCGGCAGCACGCTTTCGCTCGTGAGAGTCCACGCTTCCATCTGGCCGATAAGCCGCAAGCGGACGATGACCGGGCCCGAAGGCAGGGTGTTTCCCGTGTAGCCTGGCTGTCGCTGCATGCTCACCTGCCCGGTTCGACCAATGCGCCCATGACGTAACTCGCCCGGAACGGCACCGTCAGTCGAGAGTCATACCGCAGCATGTCGGAAAATGCGCGTGATTTCGCCGCCCCACGAACCATAAAATTGACCGAGCCACACCTGCGCTTGGGTCGGTGCTCCAGCTGCGATCGCGCGCAGCGGCTCCAGCCATTTCGTCTCATCGGCTCCAGCGGTATCGAGCCGGCGGCGGGCTCTCAAGCCGTCGCTCGCGATCTCGACAGCCTCTCGGGCGAGTTCGCGTAGGACGCCCGACGCCCAGGGCGCATCCAACGCCAGGCGCGGTACGGCGGCGCGCGCGACCGCGTATTCCAGCCAAGGGCGACGCCGCACGAGCGCCTCCGCGGCGGTCAGAGCGGCCTGATCGTAGAGTAATCCCACCCAAAATGCCGACTGCGCGATCATCATTTCGGGACAACCGGCATCGGCACCACGCATTTCAAGGAAACGCTTGACGCGCACATCGGTGAAAGCCGTCGTCATGTGATCGTCGAAATCGCCGATCGTGGCAGGCCCGAGACCCTCGACCTCCAGCCTGCCGGCCATGAAATCGCGAAACGAGCGGCCGGCGAGGTCGACGAACCGACCACCACGGCTGACGAAATACATCGGCACGTCGAGCAGCCATTCGACGTAGCGTTCAAAGCCAAAACCTTCGTCGAAGAAAAGCGCAGGCATGCCGCTGCGCGCATTGTCGGTATCGGTCCAGATATGCGCCCGATACGACATGAAGCCGTTCGGGCGGCCCTCGGTGAACGGCGAGTTGGCGAACAGCGCTGTCGCCACGGGCTGCAGTGCGAGCGAGACGCGCAACTTGCGCGCCATGTCGGCCTCACTCTCGTAGTCGAGGTTGACCTGCACGGTGCAGGTCCGCGTCATCATGTCGAGGCCGAGGGTGCCGACAAGCGGCATGTATTTGCGCATGATGGCATAGCGGCCTTTCGGCATCCACGGCATTTGGTCGCGGCGCATCGTCGGATGGAAACCAAGCGGGGCAAAGCCTAGCCCCAGAGGCTCGGCCGCCGCCCGGACGTCCGCGAAGTGCGAATACAGCTCAGCCGCGGTCGCGTGGAGGTCGGACACCGTGCCGCCGGACAGCTCGAACTGGCCTGCCGGCTCCAGCGACACGGAGGCTCGACCCCGCTTCAGACCGATCGGCTGGCCGGAATCCAGGATCGGTGTCCAGCCGTCGGTGGCCATGGCGTCAAGGACCGCTCGGATGCCCCCCGGCTCGTAAGGGGGAGGCGTAAAATCACCCGTCCGGAAGCCGAACTTCTCGTGCTCCGTCCCAATGGTGAACGCCGACGGCGGCTTGCAGCCGGCGGCGATATGCTCGGCCAGTTGGCGCACCGAAGTGATCGGCGTCGCATCGGCGTCGGACGGGTTGGACATTCGGGTTCCGTGGCGTGGCGGCGTGATCAGTGGTCGCGGCCACCCAGCAGAAGCGCCAGGCCGGCAATGGCCGCCGTCTCCGCCCGGAGGATGCGCGGTCCCAACGACGCCGGCACGATAAACGGGGTGCGATGCAGCACGTCAAGTTCGGCCGGCGTGAACCCCCCCTCCGGCCCGATCAGCAGGGCGACCGGATCGGACGTCGCCCGGATGTGCGGCGCGCCTTGCCGCTCCGTTGCGGCGACGAGAATGCGGTCGGTTGGCCAATCCCTGAATGCCTCGGCCAGCGGCGCGGCATCGACAATCCGGGGCACGGTCAGACGTTCGCACTGTTCGGCCGCCTCGATCGCGATGGCGTCGAGCCGCTCCAGGTTAAGCGGGCGCTGATTTGTCCGTGCCGTCGTGACGGGTCGGATCTGCGAAACTCCCAGTTCGGTCGACTTCTCGACGATCAGTTCCGTGGCGTCTCGCTTCGGCGGCGCGAATAGCAGCCAGACGTCCGGTTCGGGTGTTTGCGAGCGCAGGGGGCGATGGATCTCGCATACGCCGCGGTCGCGGCGAAGCTGGACGATGCGCGCCGCCCACTCCCCGTCGCGGCCATTGAATAGTGCGACCTCTTCGCCCGGCGCGCGACGCATGACATGACCGAGGTAATGCGCCTGTCCCGGTGCGAGGGGCACGATGGCACCGGGCGCGAGCGCGGCGTCGACGAACAGGCGGATGCGTGCGGGCATGTCACCCCCGGGCATAGCCGACGACGAAGCCCGAGACGAACCGGCCTGCTTCTGATATTTTGTAACCCAGGAGCGGCCATGACCTTTGATGACCTGCCGTATGCAGACCGGCGAAAAGATGCGGGCGTGGGTGAGGCGCGGGCCCACGCGAAAACAGTCCGCAACTGTTCGGCTGACCGCGCCTGCGGACTATCGGCACCCATTTCTACCCGATGATTTGCGAAGGTGAACGGACCTACTGGTATGGTTAGCCGCGTTTCACCGAGACAATCCGTGAAAGAACTGGCCGAGGCCATCGCGGATGGTGACTTCGCACCGCAGCCGAAGTCATGAGCGCGCATACCGATATCGTCGCCAACGGCTGGGTCGGGCGGCTGCCCGCGACGTGGCGGCCTTACGCGCTGCTGGCACGGCTCGACCGACCGATTGGCGCGTGGCTTCTATTCCTCCCGGGCCTTTGGGCGATCCTGCTCGCCAGGGCGCCATGGCCCGCGACGATCCAACTGATCGCCTTGTTCGCGGTTGGGGCCGTGCTCATGCGCGCGGCTGGCTGCGTGGTCAATGACGCCTGGGACCGCGATCTCGACCGCCGCGTCGCGCGAACCGCCGGCCGACCACTGGCATCCGGTGCGGTTCGGATGCGCCACGCGATGCTATTTCTGGCGGCTCTCCTGGCACTTGCGCTGTTGATCCTGCTCCAATTGTCGCCCGTCGCGCAGGCCTTGGGCGTGGCCTCGCTGCTGCTCGTCGCGGTCTATCCACTGGCCAAGCGCGTCACGTGGTGGCCACAGGCGATGCTGGGGCTGACCTTCGGATGGGGCGCGCCGATGGGCTACGCCGCCGCAACCGGCCATATCGATGCCGCCGCCATCGCGCTGTATCTCGCGGCCATCGTCTGGATCATCGGCTACGACACGATCTACGCGCATCAGGATGCGGTCGACGACGCGCTGATCGGAGTGCGTAGCACGGCGCGGCTGTTCGGTCGCCGGACGCGACCGGCCCTCGCCGCACTCTACGGCGTCGCCATCGGAATGCTCGCTGTCTGCGGCTTCCTGGCAAGCCTGAGCTCGATATTCTTCCTGACGTTGCTGCTGCCGGCAGCGCTGCTCGCCCGTCAGACCTGGCTGCTGGACACCCGCGATCCCGTGCTTTGCCTCAAACTGTTCAGGGCCAACCGAGACGTCGGACTAGCGACCGCGCTGGCGATCTTCCTCGGCGCACAGTGAGGGATTTCAAGGGGTTCCTGCGCACCCACACGCTAATTGGCCGGGCGCCGCTCGTCCCCGAAATTACGTTGCATCTCGCCACCGAGATCACGCCGATCTGGCAGGCGACCGAGGTGTGGCTTGCTGAAAATGGCCTTTCGCCGCCGTTCTGGGCGTTTGCCTGGCCCGGCAGTCAGGCGCTGGCCCGCTGGGCGCTCGATGATCCCGCCCGGGTGGCCGGGCTGCGCGTGCTGGATTTCGCGGCCGGCGGCGGCCTCGCGGCGATCGCCTGCGCCATGGCGGGCGCGGCAAGCGTCGAAGCGGCAGAGATCGACCCCATTGCCGACACGGCGATCGCCGCGAATGCGGCCATGAACAATGTCGACGTCACGGTGCTGGGGCGCGACGTGGTCGGCGAGACCTGCCGATGGGACGTGATCCTGTGCGGCGACATTTGTTACGAGGCACCGATGACGGCCCATGTCATGCCATGGCTACGGGCAATGGCAGCCACGGCAGAGGTCTTTGTCGCCGACCCGGGCCGTTCCTACCTTCCCCGTCTGGGTCTGCGAAAGGTTGCCCGCTACGACGTGGCAACCACTCGTGAGTTGGAGGATCGAGAGTCACGGGAAGTCACAGTATTTCAAGTGGACGAAGTCGAGGATCCTATCCCGCGGAAAGAATAGCCGGGGCGAGCCCCGCTGACTTAGCGGCAGGGTGCGCGGGATTGCGGAAGCGCAGTTCGCCTTCTGGCGCCGCCGCCGGACCGCTGTCGCCGAGCAACTCGAGCCTGGACGCGCATGTCACTGCGACCACGCCGCGCGCTTCCGGACATGTCAGAAACTGCCTGGCCTCGCCCTCGATTGCCAACCGCTCACGCAGATGCATCCATTCCGTCCGGTCGGTGTCCTCCACCAGAACGGCTAGAATGCCCGGCCGCGTCCCTGTCAGCCGGGCGGGCGCCAGAGCCGCCAGCCGGCGGCGGATTGCAGCGGCGACCTCATCCTCTCGCCCGGCACGCGCCGCCATGACGAAGACCCCGCCCGCACTGGCGGTCACCGCAAGATGCGCCTCATGACCGAATTCGTGGCGTAGCCGGCTGACCAGGCCAAGTTCGTCGGCTTGCGAACCAGCGAGCATGAGTGGGTCGAGCCGCAGCACCGCCGCCTCGTCATAATCGGAGCGCTTCTGGGTCTCCAACAATCCACGGATACGCTGGTGCAGCGCTGCCAACTTGTCCTGCGCAGGGTCGGTACGGAGCCCCTGCGGCAGGGTGAGTTTAAGCAGATAGCGCCCGGGATGCGCCGCAAGCCAGACCTGCAGATCCGGATCGACACGGTCTACTAGCCGTACCCACGCACCTCGATGCACGTCGCGACCTTCCTCCGCCGAGGCGACGTCACAGACCACCTCCGCCTCGATCCCTTGGCGGCGGATCAGCAGGTCGAACGGCGCGCTCTCGGCCAGCCCCGTGTAATCAACCTCGAACCCTCGCTCGCGCTGGATGCGCGCGGTGCGGGCGACGTGGAGGAAGCCGATTGGCGTGCCGTCGCCTTGCAGCACCGCGCGCAGCCCATCGCGCAACTTGGCTCGGCCACACACCGGCAGCCCACCATATGCGGCGACCAATTCCGTCAGAAGTGCGCCGACGGCCGCATCGATGGGCTCGGTTGGCGGCTCCCCGCCTCGCCGCATCCGCTCGACGGCTATTTCGACCTGATGCCGAAGCGCCAGCACTCGCGCGCCGCGTTGTCGCTGGCGAATAACACCTGCCAGCTCCGCAATGCGCGCGCGCCACGTCCGTTCGCCGATGATGTCGACGAACGCCTGTGCGCCGGCCATGCGTTTAGCGGCCGGAGACTTCGTGGCCGTGTTCTTCATAGACCTGAGTATGTGCCTTACCCGCCCAAATGGCGAGTATCACGAAGCCGTTAGTTTGCCCGTTAACCGTGAAACTTGGGCGTGATGCCGCAATAGATGATCGGCGAGCACGCACGCGACCATCGCCTCGCCCACCGGTACCGCCCTTATGCCCACACAAGGGTCGTGACGGCCGGTGGTGGAGACCTCGACGTCGTGTCCCGCGACGTCGACCGAGCGAGTGGGCGTCAGGATCGAGCTGGTGGGTTTCACCGCGAAGCGCGCGATGATCGGCTGTCCGGTCGCGATCCCGCCCAGGATGCCGCCGGCGTGATTCGACAGGAAGCGCAAGCCCTCGGCGCCCATCCGCATCTCGTCGGCGTTTTCCTCACCGGACAAAGCAGCGGCCGCGAACCCGTCGCCGATCTCCACGCCCTTGACCGCATTGATCCCCATCAGCGCAGCCGCGATGTCGGCGTCGAGTTTAGCGTAGATCGGCGCGCCGAGGCCGATTGGCACGCCTTCGGCAACCACCTCGATCACCGCGCCGCATGAACTGCCGGCCTTGCGCACCTCCGACAGGAACGTCTCCCAAGCCGTGACGGCCAGCGGGTCGGGGCAGAAGAAGGCATTCTCGCCTACTGACGCCCAATCCCAGCGCGCGCGGTTGATCTCGTGCGGCCCGATGCGCACCAGCGCGCCGCGGATGAGCACACTCGAGCCGAGGACGAGGCGGGCTACCGCACCGGCGGCGACGCGACACGCCGTCTCACGCGCCGAGCTGCGCCCACCGCCGCGCGGATCGCGAATCCCATATTTCGCGTGGTAGGCAAAATCGGCGTGCCCGGGACGGAACCGCTCGGCGATGTTGGCATAATCACGGCTGCGCTGATCGACATTGTCGATCTGCAGGGCGATCGGCGTGCCGGTGGTCCGGCCCCCGTACGTGCCGGACAGGATGCGCACCGCATCCGGCTCCTGCCGCTGCGTCGTGAATTTCGACTGCCCGGGCCGGCGGCGGTCAAGCCATGGCTGTATATCGGCCTCGGTGAGCGCGATCCCGGGCGGACACCCGTCGACCACGCAGCCGATCGCTGGCCCGTGGCTCTCGCCCCAGGTCGTAACACGAAACAGGTGCCCGAAGCTATTGTGGGACACGCCTATTCGACAGTGGCGATATCGGGCGCCGAGGGATTTTTCATGGCGACGATGTGATATCCGGAATCGACGTGATGGACCTCGCCGGTGACGCCGGACGAGAGTGACGACAAAAGATAGACGCCCGCGCCGCCGACATCATCGATGGTCACATTGCGTTCGAGCGGCGCGTTCAGCTGGTTCCACTTCAGGATGTAGCGGAAGTCGCCGATGCCGCTGGCGGCCAAAGTGCGTATCGGCCCGGCGCTGATGGCATTGACCCGGATCCCCGTGCCGCCAAGGTCCGCCGCCAGATAGCGAACCGATGCCTCGAGCGCCGCTTTCGCCACTCCCATGACGTTGTAATGTGGCACGACCCGCTCCGCGCCCAGATATGACAGGGTCAAAAGCGACCCACCCGGACCCATCATCGCCGCCGCCCGCCGCGCGACCGCCGTGAAGCTGTAGCAGGAGATATCGAGCGCCTGCAGGAATGCCTCGCGGGGCGTGTCGACGTAGCGCCCGCGCAGATATTGCTTGTCCGCGAAGCCGATGGCGTGGACCAGGAAGTCGAGCCGGCCCCATCGCTCGGCCAATGCGGCGAACGCCGCGTCGATGCCCGCATCGTCGGAGACGTCGCACGGTATCACGATGTCCGAGCCAACGACCCCCGCCAGCGGGCGGACTCGTCGTTCCAGCGATTCACCCTGGAATGTGAAGGCCAACTCCGCACCCTGGGCGGCGCACGCGGCGGCGATGCCCCAGGCGAGCGAACGATCATTGGCGACACCCATCACCAGGCCACGCCGTCCCGTCATCAGGCCGCCGGCGAGGCCGAGCGGCGGGGTGGGCGCTGGGTCGCCTTCGGGCATTGCGGATATCCTCGGTCTGTGGCGCGCGCGCCGCCTCCTGGCATAGGTGCTTCGGAGCCGGCAAGATAGGTTGGCTACACAGGAGATCCCGATGCCGGACGACGCCGATGCGGCGGGCGTACCGCCCATGATGCTGACCGAGCTGGAGACCGACCCGTTCCGCGCGTTTCAGTCATGGTTCGCCGATGCGGCGCGGCTCGAGCCGAACGACCCGAATGCGATGACGTTGGCTACCTCCACGGCGGACGGCTATCCGTCGGCGCGCATTGTGCTGCTGAAGGGCGTCGAGTCGCGCGGCTTCGTCTTCTACACCAACAAGACCAGCCGCAAGGGTTCCGAACTGCGCGTCAACGGCCATGCGGCCCTCCTGTTTCACTGGAAAAGCTCGCGCCGCCAGGTGCGGGTCGAAGGCCCGGTCGAGGATGTAACCGATGCCGAGGCCGATGCGTATTTCGCGACGCGCGCCCGGATATCACGGCTGGGAGCGATCGCCTCCGAGCAGTCGCGGCCGCTGTCGGACCGCGAAGAGCTGCAGCGGCGGGTGGCCGAGCTTGAGGCGCGCTATCCCGGCCCGGACATCCCTCGGCCGGGATATTGGTCCGGCTATCGGGTGTTGCCGGAGCGGTTCGAGTTCTGGCAGGAGATGCCGTACCGCCTCCACGATCGCTCGGTTTTTCTCCGCGACGGCGCTGGTGGCTGGCGAAGGGAGAAGCTGTTCCCCTAACGCCCCGAGCCCGACGCACACACCCCGGAAGGACGCCATGCCCATTCGCAAGCTCCTGGTCCCTTTGACCGGAACGCATGCCGGCGAAGCCGCTCTCGCCGCCGCCTGGACGCTGGCGGAGGACTTCTCGGCGCACCTTGCCGCGCTGCATGTCCGGGTCGATAGCCGCGATGTCGCTCCGCTTGCCGGGGAAGGGCTCTCGGGTGCCATGATCGAGGACATGATCGCCGCGACGGAAAGTGAGGCGCAGCGACGGGCGGATTCGATCCGCGCGTTGTTCGATCGCTTCGCCGCCGGACATGCCGCCCCGATCACGGAACGCCCGGTTGCTGGCGACGCGGCATCCGCGAGCTTCGCGGTCGTGAGCGGGCGCGAGGAGGACATCGTGGCGCAGCTCGCCCGACTGGCCGACCTGACCGTGGTGCCTCATCCGGAAGCGGGCGAGGATCTTTCGTCGTCCGACGCCCTGCATGCGGTACTCTTCGACAGTGGCCGGCCGGTGTTGATCGCACCAATGATCGCGCCGGCGAAGATCGGCACGCGGGTCTGCCTCGGCTGGAATGGCACGGCCGAATCGGCAGCCGCGATGATGGCGGCGTTGCCCTGGCTGCGCCGCGCCGAAGCGGTCCGCATCCTGTCGGCCGACGAGTATCAGCGGCGCGGCCCCACCGCCGCGCCGCTCGCCGAGTATCTCGCGCTTCACGGCGTCCGCGCGGATCTCGCCACGTTCAAGCCGGTCGAGCGAGACGTCGGTGCTGGGTTGCTCGCCGGGGCGGCCGCGTTCGGCGCGGATCTGCTGGCGATGGGAGCCTATTCACACAGCCGACTGCGCCAGCTCATCCTGGGCGGCGTCACGCGTCACGTCCTTGAGAACGCTCGCTTGCCGGTTCTGATGTGCCGCTGAGCTACCTGGGGGTGGCCATCGCGTCGGCAATGCGGTTCGCCAGGATCGCCACGGCAGCGCGTAATGCAACGACGCGGTGCTGCGAATCCGCGCCGCCCCCCGCCGACGCCTCGATGCGCTCCCGCCGCGTCGCGGCCAACCGTTCGTCGGCACCGGCGAGCAGCGTCCAGCGCGCATCCAGCGCGGCCCGCCCCGCCTCGTCTACGTCGAACCGCAGAACGTCGAACGAAACGCGCCAGTCAGGCGTCGCGTAGCGCTGTATCGGCGTCGCCATAACTCGGTCCATGCCGAAGCGGACCGCGAGGTCGTCGACCATGGCGCGCTGGATCTCGCCAGCCGACGGTTCGCTTGCGTTCGTCTGAGTATGGTCGAAAGCGTCTGCCACTCTAGGCCTATCGACATAGACGAGCGGCCCTCCGCCACCCGCCACCACCGAAACGCGCGCCGAAATCGCCGGGGAGACATCGACCACCTTCGTGGGCTTGCGGCCGCAACCCACGAGCGGTCCCCCCGCCAATCCGAATACGACTCCGCGCCGCCTCATCGGCGATCCCCCGCCTCGCCACCAATGAGCACCGCGTCGACATGGCCGCCAAAACGTTCGACCACGCCTGCCGCGTCGACTGACGCTACGCGACGTCTTGTACTCGTGAGCCGAAGGCGGCGTCGGTTCATCATGTCCTCATCATGGCGTGGAGCCGGCGCGTCCGTCCGCTTTGCGCAATCTTCCCATGGCCGCCATCGTTTCGACGGCTCCGCTACGACGACCCACCCACCAGAATGGCCCGGAAATCGTTCACGTTCGTCCGTGTCGGCCCAGTGACCACAAGATCGCCCAGCGCCGCGAAGAACCCGTAGCCGTCATTATCAGTAAGCCGGCCACGCCCGCTCACCCCCAGAGCCGCCGCCCGCGCGAGGCTGTCCGGTCCAAGAAAGGCTCCGGCATTATCCTCGGTGCCGTCGATCCCGTCGGTGTCGCAGGCTATGGCGCGGATGCCCGGGTGTCCGTCGAGCGCCACCGCGAGACCCAGCAGAAACTCCGCGTTGCGCCCGCCGCGCCCCTGACCGCGCACCGTCACCGTGGTCTCTCCACCGGAGATCAGCACGCAAGGTGCCGCCGCCGGAAGGCCGTGCCGTGCACAGGACATGGCCATCCCCGCCATCACCCGCGCCACCTCGGCCGCCTCGCCTTCGATCGAGTCGCCGAGGATCAGCGGCGTCAAGCCGCCCGCGCGCGCAACGGCCGCTGCCGCCTCCAGCGAGGCCAGCGGTGTGGCAATCATCATGCTCTCCGCGCGGGCGAAGGCCGGATCTCCTGGCTTGGGTGTCTCGGCGGCGGGATCGAGCAGCCGCGCCGCGACCGAGGCCGGCGGCGCGATCGCGTATCGCGCGAGCACGCCGCGCGCGTCCTCCAGCGTCGTCGCATCGGGCACGGTCGGGCCAGAGGCGATGGCCGAGAGATCATCGCCCGGCACGTCGGAAATGACCAACGAAACAACCTGTGCCGGCGCGGCGGCGGCGGCAAGACGCCCGCCCTTGATCCCTGATAGATGCTTGCGCACGCAATTCATGTCATGGATGTTGGCGCCACTGCGGAGCAGCGCACGGTTCACGGCCTGCTTGTCGCCGAGCGTCACACCGGCCGCGGGCAACGCAAGAAGTGCCGATCCGCCGCCAGAAATCAGGCACAGCACGAGGTCGTTCGACGTGAGGCCGTCGACCATCGCAAGGATGCGCGCCGCCGCGTCCTGTCCCGCCGCATCGGGAACCGGGTGGCTCGCCTCCACCACGTCAATGCGGGGCAACGTCCCGACCCCGTGCCCGTAGCGGGTTACGACCAGGCCGGACAACGGCCGGTCGGTCGGCCAATGCGCCTCGACCGCCTGTGCCATCGCAGCCGCGGCCTTACCCGCGCCGACCACCACCGTGCGGCCGTGTGGCGGAATGGGCAGGTGCGGCGGCACGCAAAGGGCGGGCGCGGCGGCGGCGACCGCCGCGTCGAACATTTGTCTCAACAGGTCGCGCATCGCTATTCGGAGGCGGGCTGGCCGATTTCGTGGCAGGCCAGCCGCTCCAGCACGCGTACCATGCCGGAATGATCCCATCCGCCGCCGCCCGCTGCCCCGGCGGCGCTGAACAGCTGCTGACAGGTCGCGGTGTTCGGTAGACTGACGCCCAACGCCCGCGCTCCCTGCAATGCGAGATTCAGGTCCTTCTGGTGCAGTTCGATTCGGAAACCGGGGGTGAAGTTGCGCGCGATCATGCGCTCGCCATGCACCTCCAGGATGCGCGACGCCGCGAAGCCGCCCATCAGGGCTTGCCGCACCCTGGCCGGATCGGCACCCGCCTTGGATGCGAACAGCAGTGCCTCGCCCACCGCCTCGATGGTCAGGGCCACGATAATCTGGTTGGCGACCTTCGTGGTCTGGCCGTCGCCGCTGCCGCCCACCAGCGTGATGTTCTTGCCCATCAGCTCGAACAGCGGACGCGCCTTCGCGAACGCGGCCTCGCTGCCGCCGACCATGATCGTCAGGCTGGCCGCCTTCGCGCCGACCTCGCCCCCCGATACCGGCGCGTCCAAATAGTCGCAGCCGAGTTCGCCGATACGGCGGGCGAAGTCCTTCGTGTCCATCGGCGAGATGCTGCTCATGTCGATGACCATCTTGCCCGCCGACAGCCCCGCCGCCACGCCATCCGGACCGAACAGCACCGCCTCCACGTCGGGCGTGTCCGGCAACATGGTGATGACGGTCTCCGCCCGGTCGGCGACCTCCCGCGCGGTGGCGCAGGCTGTCGCGCCCTGTTCCAGCAACGCAAGCGGCGGCGCCGAACGCGTGTGGACGAACAGGGTGTGGCCGCCGCCGACCAGGTGGCCCGCCATCGGCCGCCCCATGATGCCCAGCCCGATGAATCCGATATTGCTCATGACGTTCTTCTCTCTCGGCCGGTTTAGCGCGCGGCCGGCTCCAGTTGCTTCGGCGGCTCGACCGCGCCCATGTCCTGGCTGCGGCGAATCGACAGTGAGGGATCGAGGCACAGGATGTCCTCGAATTCGTTGACGCTGTCGACCTCGGTCCCCATGGCGATGTTGGTCACCCGCTCCAGTATAAATTCCAGCACCACCGGCACCTGATGTTCCGCCATCAGGGCGTGGGCGCGGGCGAAGGCGTCCTTAAACTCGTTGGGGCTCTTCACGCGGATCGCCTTGCAGCCGAGGCCCTCGGCCACCGCCACGTGATCCACGCCGTAGCCAGGCACTCCGTCGCCGTCAGGCTCGACATTGATGTTGTCGAAGGCGAGGCTGACCTCGAAGTCCATCTGAAAGCCGCGCTGCGATTGCCGGATCAGACCCAGATAGGAGTTGTTCACGACGACATGCAGGTAAGGCAGCTTGTGCTGAGCGCCGACCGCCAGTTCCTCGATCATGAACTGAAAATCGTAGTCGCCGGAGAGCGCCACGATCTTCCGCCCAGGGTCAGCGGCCCGCACGCCGAGCGCCGCGGGCAAGGTCCAGCCAAGCGGACCCGCCTGACCACAGTTGATCCAGTTTCGCGGTTTGTGGACATGCAGGAATTGCGCCCCGGCGATCTGCGACAGACCGATCGTCGAGACATAGCAGGTGTCGCGATCAAGGATCTCGTTCATCTCTTCGTACACTCGCTGCGGCTTTAGCGGCACCGTATCGAAGTGGGTCTTGCGCAGCATGTTACGCTTGCGATGCAGGCAGGCGGCCGCCCAGTCGCTGCGGTCAGGCAACACGCCTGCCGCCCTCATTTCCCGGGCCACCTCGATGAACCTCTCGAGCGCCGCGCCTGCGTCGGAGACGATGCCGAGATCGGGCCCGAACACCCGCCCGATCTGCGTCGGCTCGATATCGACGTGAATGAACTGGCGGCCCCTGGTGTACACCTCGACAGATCCGGTGTGCCGGTTTGCCCAGCGGTTGCCGATGCCGAACACGAAGTCGGAGTCGAGGAACGTCGCGTTGCCATAGCGATGACTGGTCTGCAGCCCGACCATGCCAGCCATCAGATCGTGGTCGTCCGGAATGCATCCCCAAGCCATCAGCGTCGGAATGACCGGCACGCCGGTCAACTCGGCGAACTCCACCAGAAGATCGCTGGCGTCCGCGTTGATGATGCCGCCGCCGGCGACGATCAGCGGCCGAGCTGCCGCGTTCATCATCGCCATCGCCCGTTCCGCCTGCTTGCGGGACGCAGTAGGTTTGTAGGCGACGAGTGGCTCGTAGGATTCGACGTCGAACTCGATCTCAGCCATCTGCACATCGACCGGCAGGTCGATCAGAACCGGCCCCGGGCGGCCCGAGCGCATGACGTGGAACGCCTGCTGGAAGACCATCGGCACCAACGCCGGCTCGCGCACACAGACCGCCCATTTCGTGACCGGCTTGGCGATCGTCTCGATATCGACGGCCTGGAAGTCTTCTTTGTACAGCTTCGCCCGCGGCGCCTGTCCGGTGATGCACAGGATCGGAATGGAGTCGGCGGCGGCGGTGTACAGCCCGGTGATCATGTCGGTCCCGGCCGGACCAGAGGTGCCGATACAGACGCCGATGTTGCCCGGCTTGGCGCGTGTGTAGCCGTCCGCCATGTGCGACGCGCCCTCGACATGTCGGGCAAGGATATGCCGGATCGAGCCCTGCATCCGCAGCGCCGCGTAGAGCGGGTTGATCGCCGCACCCGGAACCCCGAACGCGACCGTGACGCCCTCGCGCTCGAGCACCCGCACCGCCGCCTCAATCGCCCGCATCCTGGCCATGGTGTCTCCCCGACGCTTGATTTCTAGATAGCAGCTTGCCAGGTCGCAGTCGGTTTGTGGAAGCTATTCCGTATCGTGGAAGTCGCGGCTAGTTTATCCACTCCTACAGAGCGTTAAGACCTTCCAAAAGGAATTTATATGGCGCAGCCGAGGCGGTCGGGGGATCAAGTCCAGTCGCTCGTCCGGGCGCTGGCATTGCTCAACCGGATTTCCGAGGCGGCCGATGGCGGTTCGAACCTGACCGATCTGTCGCAGCAAGTGGGGCTGCCACCGTCCACCGCGCACCGCCTGCTCACCACGCTGGAGCAGGAACGTTATGTCCACTTCGATCCGGAGACGCGGCTATGGTCGGTCGGCGTGCAGGCCTTCGTGGCCGGCAACGCCTTCACCAAGACGCGCAGCCTGGTGACACTTGCCCGCCCCCATATGCGCCAATTGATGGAGGATAGCGGCGAGACGGTGAACCTTGCGGTCGAGGACGAGGGCGAGGCCGTATACCTCGCGCAGGTCGAGTGCCGGCAAATGATGCGAGCCTTCGCCCGCCCAGGCTCGAAGGTGCCGTTGCATTGCTCGGGGGTCGGCAAGGCGATTCTTTCGGGCGCGTCGGCGCGGACGTTGGCGAGGATTCTGCAGCGCCACGGAATGGCGCGCATGACGCCGAGAACCATCGCCACGCCCGCCGCGCTTCGCGACGAGCTTGAACGAGCCCGGACGGCAGGTTTCGTGATCGACGATGAGGAACACGCCGTCGGCCTGCGCTGTATCGCGGCCCCGGTTCACGACGACACCGGCGACGTGGTCGCCGCGATTTCGGCATCCGGCCCGGTGGCGCGGATAGACGACGGCCGGATGGCACAACTGAGCGAAATGGTCCTCAGGACGGCGCGCGCGATTTCAGCGGCCATGGGCTCGCTTGGCTAGGTTGCCGGCCACGGCGCGGCGGTTGGCGCGCCCTGGCCGACAGGAGATCAGGCGGCGAGCGCCGGCGCGAATGTGACGCCGGCGTTCTTCGCGACATGGGAGGCAACGTAATCCATCAGCCCAGGGGACAGGCAGTCGTAGGGCTCGAGCTTCAGGTCTTTCAGCCGGTGACGATAGGCTGGCATGCTATCGGGGTTCACCCTGCCTCGATGATTGACGACACAAAGGCTGCGAACGTGGGCGGAGCCCAGCCGGACTCCTGAAGAAGTTCGGGATGAATGAAGTCAAGCCCCTCGAACGGATGCCCTTTGCGCTCCACCGGTCCATACATGTGCGCGCCACAGACCTTGCAGGCATGGCGCTGGATCACGGCGCTCGGGTCGACCACCGCGAGCTTGTCTCCGTTTTCGACCACCGTCAGGTTGCCGTGCGGAACGACCGCGACCACCGAGAAGACTGCGCCGTCAGGCTTCCAGCACTTGGAACAGCCACACACATGATTGTGCGCAACCTGCGTGTCGATACGGACCTTCACGGGCCGGCTACTGCACTTGCAGACCAGCGTGCCGCCGGAAAAACTTGCCGACGCCTCCCGTAGCCCGCCATCGACAGCCGGATGAATTTTTACCGCGTCCGACATGTATCCCTCCCAGTTTATTACTGTTCAAAGCCTAGTCGGGTCGCCACGCGTCCGCAATGCATCAAGGCCACACCGGCGCACCGCACTTCCCGTACTTCCCCGATCCACGCGGGGTTTTCGTTGACGAGAGGCCTTATATGTCATTCGGTGTCGCGGCGACGTCCATCGACATCGCATCAACCACATCGCGACAAACGCAACACGGAGAGACGCATGTCCTGGAAGACCCCGAAGCTCGTCGAGATCGCGCTCGGCGGCGAGATCAACTGCTACGCCTGCGCCAGCCTCAAGGCCTGACGCCGTCTGTCGCCACCGCGCAGGCAAGTGCGGTGGCGAACTCGGCCGCAGCCATGATGCATCGTCGCCATGCCATCTTCGGTGCGTGCTGCGCGTGCGCAACACCTCGCTCGGCTCGATCGGCCGATGCGAAAAACCAATCAACCGCCGGTGCCGTCGCGGTGGCGACCACCGAAGTCGCGGCCGGCGTGCATGTCCGTCATGGGATCATTGAGGACGCGGACAGCAGCAACGGCGACGCCATCGCGAACATCGGCTTCGTCGTTGGTGGCCACTCCGTCGCAGTGATCGATCCTGGCGGGTCGCTCCATGACGGTCTCGCTTTACGTGCAAGAATCCAGGAGGTCACCGCCAAACCGGTGCGCCACGTCATTTTATCGCATGTGCATCCCGACCACGTGTTTGGCGCGGCGGCGTTCCGTCTCGATGAGCCCAGCTTCATCGGCCACGCGGCCCTGCCGGCCGCGCTGCTGGCACGCGGCGAGTTCTATCGGCGTGGACTGGAGAGCATGCTCGGCGAGGGCGCGGCCGGCGATGTCATCATCCCGGAGCGGCTCGTCAGCGAGCGCGTTGATATCGATCTTGGTGACCGCATACTCACGCTCCGCGCTCACCCCGCCGCGCACACCAGTTGCGATCTGTCCGCGCTGGACAACCGGACCAGCACCTGGTTTGCCGGAGATCTGTTGTTTGTCGGCCGGATTCCGTCGCTCGATGGCAGCCTGCGGGGCTGGATCGGCGAACTGGAGTCGCTACTCCATATGCCCGCTGCTCAAGTGGTGCCAGGGCACGGGCCGGTCAGCGTGAACTGGCCTGCCGCCGCTGACGACCATTTGCGCTATCTGCGCGTCGTGCGACGCGACGTCAGTCGAATCATCGCGGGGGGCGGCCGTATCGATCAGATACAGGAGGTCGCGCGCGAGGAACGCTCGCGCTGGGCGTTGTTCGACGACTACAATGGTCGCAACGCGACCGTTGCGTTCAAAGAACTCGAATGGGATTAGGGAGGGCAGAATGATACGGCGCTCGGCACTTTTTGGCCTTGTTGCCAATTTGCTGGGATGGGTGCCCGCGTTCGCCCAGACCGACGAGGCAGCACGGACCGCGAGATGGGATGAGCTACGCCATGCGATCTTCCAAGAGCGCGGCATCGCTCCCGGCCTCGGCGTGCTGCGGATCGACGCACCGGCCCGCGCGCTCGACGCCGCTCTTGTGCCCGTCGCGATAAACTACTCGGGAACGGAAAGGCTGTCAGCTCTCTACGTGGTGGTCGATGCCAATCCGTCGCCGCTGGCAGGCACGTTCCGCTTCGGGCCTGCCGCCGAGATGCGCGAATTGCGGACCCGCCTCCGCGTCGACCAATACACGCTCATTCACGCCGTCGGAGAATTCGCAGACGGTAGGCTCATCGTTGCGGATGCTTTCGTTAAGGCGGCAGGCGGCTGCTCAGCCCCGGCGAGCGGCAACCCGCAACTTGCGCTGGAACGCATGGGACAGATGCGGCTGCGGGTGAGAGGTGCGGTGCTGGCCGATCAGCCCGTGACCGCCGAGCTTTTGGTCAGCCATCCAAATGCCAATGGTATGCAGATGGACCCGATCACTCGCCATTACACTCCGGCACGGTATGTTCAGAGCTTGAAGGTGACTTACGGAGACCGGAACGTGTTTGAGCTGGACGGAGACATCTCGTTGTCCGAGGATCCGGCGGTCACATTCTCGTTCGATCATCGCGGCGACGGGCCACTGCATGTCGAGGTGGACGACAGCGCGCGGACGGTGTTCAAACGAGATTTTGAGATATCGAATGGTGGTAGTTGAGGCCTCGCGCTAGCCACACTGCAGATTAGCCTCTGCCTGGGCACGACGGAGCTTTTCAAGTGCGTCCTTGGCGACCGGGGTGTCCCGGAACTCGGCGCCGCGTGGTCCAAGCCCACCTTGCTGGAGGCTCAAGATCGTGCTGGCCCGATCGTAGTCCTCGTAAGTCATCTGATTTGCGATAGTATCGATGCTGCAGGCGCATTTCGCTAGCAACTCGCGTCGCATACCGTTTGCGGCGAGACAGCCGATGACGTAATCGGCACGAGCCGCCGTGGGATAGTCGTTCTTGGGACGCACCTCCTCCGCACGAGCGTGGACCACTCCTGCGAAAATGGTCGCGCCGATGAGGGCCCAAAAGCACCGCCTCATGAATGGACGGCCTCAAACATGATCGCATTGCCAAGCGCCGGCGCCCCGATCGATGGATCCGCCGGCGCGTCAGCGCGGATGGACAGGACGCCGCCAGGCACGTCGGGCGACATCACGAAGGTATAGCTCTTGTTCGCAATCACTTTCACCCGTCCAAGTCGCGGATCACCAGCGTACGGTAGTACGGTGACGGTCCGCGTTGGCACCGTTCGCCCGTCGAACGGCGCAGTTCCCTCCGAGACCGTCGCGCCATCCAAGAACGCCTGCCGAAGCCGGTCGCGAAAATAAGCCGCCGCCATCGCAGTCTGGTCGTGCATCTGCCGAACATCATACTCCATGAACAGCATCAGCACGGGATTCGCGGTAAAATTTGCGATGCCGGGGAAGGTCACCCGCCGCTCTCCGGTCAGGAAGTCGAACCGCAAATCCTTTGTTCCGTTGTCATGGATCTCCGCCACCGTCACGGCGACCCGGTCGGTGAAGCCCTGAGGCCCCAACTGCGTGAATTGGTATTCGAGTGTCTCCGGCCTTGTCACATTCGCCAGATGCGATGTCTGGAACAGAACCTTTTGCGCGTCGCTCAGCGGCGGTGGTACGGCGTCGGATTGTGCCCGGGCCTCGCGCCCGCCCGTAAGAATCGCGAGTGACAGGATTGCGACGGCGATTGAGTGCGCCACATGGAGGCGGCGCGCACTCGTGATGGACCGAATATGATCGCCCTTGTCGTGATCTACTGCCTGAAGGCCGACCCCGCTCATTGCGTCGAGCGTCGCGACCCACTTACGAGCTACGACTCGGTGGCGGCTTGCACTTTGCAGGCTGAGTTCACCGCGCGTGACTACCTTGTCGGCCACCCGAAGTGGATGCTGTCGCGCTGGCGCTGCGAGGTGGACAAGCCGTCCGAGGCGCCGGCCTGACATATCGCTCGCGGTCAATAGACCACCACACCGCGGATGCTTTCACCGCGTGTCATGAGGTCGAAGCCTTCATTGATCTTCTCGAGCGGCATGACGTGAGTGATGAGGTCGTCGATATTGATCTTCTTGTCCATGTACCAGTCGACGATTTTCGGCACATCCGTGCGTCCCCTCGCGCCGCCAAAAGCGGACCCGATCCAGCGGCGGCCCGTAACCAGCTGGAACGGCCGCGTCGCGATCTCCTGACCCGCGCCGGCCACGCCTATAATGGTCGACACACCCCACCCTTTGTGAGCGCACTCGAGGGCCTGGCGCATCAGCTTGACGTTGCCGACGCACTCGAAACTGTAGTCGGCGCCACCCCTCGTGAGTTCGACGAGGTGGCCGACGAGGTCGTCCTTGACCTCGGCAGGATTGACAAAATGCGTCATACCGAATTTCTTCCCCAGCGTTTCACGTGCTGGGTTCAGATCGACACCGACGATCATGTCGGCACCCGCAAGTCGCGCCCCCTGAATGACATTCAAACCTATCCCGCCGAGGCCGAACACCACCACGTTGGCACCTGGTTCGACTTTAGCGGTGAAGAGCACCGCGCCGATCCCGGTCGTGACGCCGCATCCGATGTAACAAATTTTATCAAACGGCGCATCCTCACGCACCTTCGCCAGAGAGATCTCCGGCAGGACGGAGTAATTGGCAAATGTGCTGCAACCCATATAATGCAAAACCGGCTTCCCATGATAGCTGAAGCGGCTGCTCCCGTCCGGCATGACACCGCGTCCTTGTGTCGTGCGGATCTTTTGACACAGGTTCGTCTTGCGGCTGAGACAATAGTCGCATTCGCGACATTCCGGCGTGTAGAGCGGAATGACGTGATCGCCCTTCTTCAGCGTTCGCACGCCTGGCCCGACATCGACCACAACACCGGCCCCCTCGTGACCAAGGATCACCGGAAACTCTCCCTCCGGATCTGCACCGGAAAGCGTAAATTTATCGGTGTGGCAAAGGCCCGTGGCTTTGATTTCCACCAGCACTTCGGCCTCACGGGGCCCGTCCAACTGAACGGTCTCGATGCTTAGCGGCTTTCCCGCCTCAAAGGCGACTGCGGCGCGGACATCCATCGGCAGACGTTTCCCCTCTTCAACTTAGGTCGAGTCCATACATCGTGCGCGGCGCCATGCAAATCATCAAGAGCGGTCAGCGAGCAATCGACCCTCGATAGGATGAACCAATCAACTCATCGATGAGAAGGCTCAACGATGAAATCGGCGGAAAGGGCAGCAATCATGACTTGATAGTAGTCGTCTATCGTGTAATCGCAGATCTAATAATCGACCTGCGATATTCATCGGCCCTGGATGTCCTTTGGCTGCGCCGTTCCTCGAACGCACCGCAACTTCAAAACCGACGCTCGGTCCGATGGCCGTGCCCTTGACGCCCGATGACTTGCGCTACATGAATTTCTCACTGGCGTCGGCTGCATGACTATGCGCGGCAGAGATAGTTCTCGGCAGCGTGATCGAAGCAACATGACCGGAGCGAATCCGGTCGCATCGAGGAGAGGTTCAAGATGATATCGCGACGTACCGCGCTTTGTTTGTCCGCGTCCGTCATGGCGGTTGCCATGGCGATCTCCGCCCGGCCCGCCTCGGCTAACGATGAACTCACGAAGCTTTCGAATGATCCGAATCAGTGGGCGATGCCGACCGGCAACTATGAGAATCACCGATACAGCACGCTCGACCAGATCAACACCTCGAATGTGAAGGACCTCCGCCCGGTTTGGACGTTCTCGACCGGCGTGCTGCGCGGTCACGAGGGCAATCCACTTGTCGTGGGCGACGTGATGTATGTCCATTCGCCGTTTCCGAACACGGTGTTCGCGCTCGACCTAAACAATGATGGTCGCATTCTTTGGAAATACGAGCCGAAACAGGACCCGAACGTCATTCCCGTGATGTGCTGCGACACCGTCAACCGCGGCGTTGCCTATGGCGACGGCAAAATCTTCCTGGATCAGGCCGACGCCAATCTCGTGGCGCTTGATGCCAAGACCGGCAAGGAGCTCTGGAAGGTCGCCAACGGCGATCCCGCGAAGGGCGAGACGATGACCAGCGCTCCGGCCGTCGTGAAGGACAAAGTGATCGTCGGGATCAGCGGTGGTGAATTCGGTGTCCAAGGCCGCATGACCGCCTACAACACCAAGGACGGCTCGCTGGCGTGGAAGGCCTATTCCGTCGGACCCGATAGCCAAACGCTGATCGATCCGACGAAAACCACGTCGATGGGCAAGCCGGTCGGCGCCGAATCGTCGACGAAGACCTGGGAAGGCGACCAGTGGAAGCTCGGGGGCGGCACAACCTGGGGCTGGACGTCCTACGATCCAAAGCTGAACTTGATCTACTATGGCACCGGCAACCCGTCGACTTGGAACCCGGTCCAGCGCCCTGGCGACAACAAGTGGTCGATGACGATCTTCGCGCGTGACGCCGACACCGGTGTCGCGAAGTGGGTCTATCAGATGACGCCGCACGATCAATGGGACTACGACGGCGTGAACGAAATGATCCTCGCCGACATCCCCGTGAAGGGCAAGCAGACCGCTGCGTTGGTGCATTTCGACCGTAACGGGTTCGGCTACACGTTGAACCGCGAGACGGGCGAGTTGCTCGTCGCGGAAAAGTATGATCCTGCCGTGAACTGGGCGACCCACGTGGACATGGCGACAGGCGTGCCACAGGTCGTGAAGGCGATGGCTCCCGGCGATATGGGCCAGGATCACAACACAAAAGGCGTATGCCCTGCCGCATTGGGTTCGAAGGACCAGCAGCCGGCGGCGTTCTCGCCGAAGACTGGCTTGTTCTACGTGCCAACCAACCACGTCTGCATGGACTATGAGCCGTTCAAGGTCTCCTACACGGCGGGGCAGCCCTATGTCGGGGCGACACTGTCGATGTTTCCGCCCAAGGGCGAGGATCACCTCGGCAACTTCATCGCGTGGGATGCCGGCGCCGGCAAGATCGTCTGGTCCGACCCTGAGACGTTCTCGGTGTGGTCCGGTGCACTGACCACGGCTGGCGGGCTCGCTTTTTATGGCACGCTGGACGGCAACCTGAAGGCCGTTGACCAGAAGACGGGCAAGGAACTGTATAAGTTCAAGACTCCGTCGGGCATCATCGGGAACGTCATGACCTACAGCCACGGCGGCAAGCAGTTCGTGGCGGTCTTGTCGGGTGTCGGCGGATGGGCCGGGATCGGCATGGCGGCTGGTCTCAGCGAAGACACAGCGGGCCTCGGTGCGGTCGGCGCCTACAAGTCGCTGTCGAGCTACACACAGCTCGGCGGCGTGCTGACCGTGTTCGCCCTGAACTGACGATCAGCTAACCAAAGCAGACGTTCGGAACGGCTGTCCTGGGTGCGCGTTGCATCCGGGACAGTCGACAAGACTTTGCGTCCACGGAGCAATAAATGTCGCGATTTGTTTCGCCGTTTCTGTTTGTCGGCCTCGTCGTGACGATGGCCGCGCACGCGACGGTACCGGCTGAAGATCCGCCGTATGTCATCAAAGATGGCAAAATCGATCGACCGACATTTCGCGGCTATCTCTACTACGGCGACGCCTGCATGCGCTGCCACGGCCCGGATGGCGCAGGCAGTTCCTATGCTCCGTCTCTCGTCGATAGCCTCAAGGTGTTGACCAAGGACCAATTCGTCGAGACGGTCATCAACGGCAAAAAAGAAGTAAACACCGCGCAGCAGCGGGTGATGCCGGCACTCGGCACGAACGAGGATGTGGTTACCAACCTGGACAACATCTACGCCTATTTGAAGGCCCGGTCGGATGGCGCGCTGGGTCGTGGCCGTCCCGACCGCATGGGCGAATAGGACAACCTCCGATGCGGAGGATGGGCACGTCGGTCGTCGCCCTTCTTTGCGGGTTGGCCGGCCTACCCGCCTTTGCCCAGGACCCTCCCGACCTGGTGGCTCGCGATGCACTACGGGTCTGCGCGGATCCGGGCTTTCTCCCGTTCTCCAATGATCGCGACGAAGGCTTCGAGAATGAGATCGCGGAAATTATTGGCAAGTCCCTGAACTTGGCCGTCGTTTACACATGGTATCCACAAACGTCAGGATTTTTGCGGAACACGCTGTTTGCACAGCGTTGCGACGTCGTTATGGGATTGACCAGCGGCGGCGGCGAGGCTGCGACTACGCCGGCGATGTATCGCACCGGCTATATGCTCGTCACGCGCACGTCCGATGGGATACGTGCGACGTCTCTTGCCGACCCCGCGTTGGCGACGCTGCGGTTCGGCGTTATTGGGCGGACCCCGCCGGCCGATTTGCTGCTTGCGCATGATCTGATCGCGAGGACCAAGGTCTATCCGCTGATCGTCGACACTAGGCGGGACTCCCCGGCGATGGACATGATGCGCGACGTGGCCGGCGGCGAGATCGACGTTGGCCTGGTTTGGGGGCCTTTCGCCGGGTGGGCAATCACCCACGGGGGTCTCAAATTACGTGCCGCGTTCCTGGAAGCCGAGCCTGGCCATCCAAGATTAGACTACGCGATCGGCATGGGCGTGCGTCCGGGCGACGCCGCCTGGGCGCAACAGTTGGCGGCCGCCGCTCGTGCCCATTCATCTGATATCCAAAAGGTTTTGATCGATGCGGGCATCCCGCTTCTCGATGCTCAGGGCAAGACGCTTTCCCTTCCCAAGGTTGAAGAGAACGTCATGGAACCGCCTGGCTACCGCCTCGATCAATACCGTGCACCGACTCCGGACACCGTGAGTGGGGGCAAAGTTATCGGTACGGACGCACTGCAAGCCTTGTTGAAGGATGGGCGCGCGATTTTGGTCGATGTTCTCCCCGCGCCGCGCAAGCCCCCCGAGATGAAGGAAGGCCTGCCCTGGTTGCCTGTACACGAGGATATTCCAGGTAGCGTCTGGTTGCCGGAGGTGGGGCGAGGCGTGCTCAGTGAAGCGGCCGAGCCATGGTTTCGCGAACGCCTGCGTCAGTTGACCGGCGGCGATCCGGACCGGCCAGTCGTGTTCTATTGCCTCGAGCAATGCTGGATGAGCTGGAATGCAGCGAAACGCGCCGCAAGCTTTGGTCTGCGCGACGTCCGGTGGTATCCAGGCGGCTCAGACACCTGGGAGCGAGCCGGCCTGCGCCTTGCGCGCGCTACTCCAGAAGTGCCGCCCCAATGATCCCCGCCCTACCGGCATCTAGCCACCGAGCCGCTCCTGCAAGGTCCGCGCGAACTGACCAAGCCGGGAGTCGAGTGTTGCGGGGACCTCGCAAGCATATCGGATCGTCCGCTGCGCTTCCTGGAAGGCGCGAGTGGCGAATTCCCGCCGCTGGGTGATTTCGGCAGCCTGCGGCGACTCTGGCGGGATCGCGCGAAGTTCCGATGCGAGGTCGATCACGCTGCGGCTCAGCTCGCGTTGCCGTCGCGAGAGGTCTTTGATCCGTGCGATGAGACGGGCGCGTTCGATGTTCGTCTCGTCCACCAGCCCCTGAAACAGGGTCGCGAGAGTCACCGGACGAGCCGCGGGTTCCAACGAGTTCGCGAAGTCTGCGATTTCGGCAACCGCTCGCTCGATGGGCGTGCGACGTGGAGCGGCTTCGGCCACGAGCGCCGCGACTTTCGGATCATCGCGCCAGTTCTCCGCCGCGGCCGCGCCACTCCAATACGCCGCGACCGAGAGCGTCGCCACCAGCGGCTGCATGCAGGGCCAGTCCGGATCTTTCGGAGCCGGTGCGGAGCAGGCTGGCCACGCCACAGCAAAATTGAACAAGGCGACGGTGATCATCCCGGGGAGAAACGCCGTGCGTCGAAACCTTGTCACCTCAACTCCTATGATGTTCCCACGCCACCTCGGCATTGTGGGCCTTGTCGCGACGACGTTGCTACATGGCGCGATTGCCGCGGAGCCGACCAAATCGATCGCGGTGTTCGACTTCGAGTTCGTCAACACGTCTCTGGAAACCACCACCAATCAGGAGCGTGAGCGTATCGACCGGCTCGGCGGCTTGCTGCGCGCAGCACTCGAAAATTCCGGGCGCTACCGCGTGGTCGGGACCGAGGCGATCCAAGCCGCCGGCAAAACGATGCGAAGTCTGCGCGATTGTGGTGGATGCGAGTTGCCGGTGGCGCGCCAGGCGGGCGCCGATCTGGCAGCCTACGGTTGGATCCAAAAAGTCAGCAACCTGATCCTCAACATCAACCTGGTGATCGAGGACGCGACGACCGGCCGCCATGTGGCGGTCGGCAGTGTCGACATCCGCGGCAACAATGACGAGTCCTGGGCGCACGGCCTACGGTTTCTGTTGCGCGAGCATGTGCTGGAGGAGTGACGCACCGCCCTGGCGCGCTACTTCAGGGTCTCAAGGTAGGCGATGACGTTCTCGCGGTCGGCCTGTTCCTTGAGACCGGGAAAAATCATTTTCGTTCCGGCGACAAGACCACGGGGGTTGGTGAGATACACGTCCAATGTCGCGGCGTCCCAGACCTTGTCAGCGCCTTTCATTGCCTCGGAATAAGTGAATCCGGGCACCACGGCGGAATGCCGGCCGACCACTCCCCAGAGCGAGGGGCCAAGCTTGTTCTGACCTTCGACGACGCTGTGACAGATCGAACACTTGGCGAAGAGCTTCTTGCCGGCCGCGACGTCAGGGTCGGCCCACGCCGACGAAATTCCGCCCGCAGCAATCATCACTATCGCGACGATAAGAAAACCCGATCGTCCCATTGTCCCTCCGCTTTGTCTCGGCCTGTCGTTTGCAGCACAAGACAACAGACAAGATGCGGTGGGACTTTGCAATGCGACCCGCCGGTAAAACTACTCGTGACGAGATGGTATGCGCAGATTCGCCTCGGTGCGTGACCTCCGACATTGCGTCCGCACATAGGTTCGGCTGCCTATGTCATGGGCTTCGGTCATGCGTGCCGACGTCTCCTGCCATCCATGCACGCATTGCATCTCGTTCTCGACATGATGCGAGAGCACGTCCACGGCCGATGCACCGTCGCACTGATCGACCGGTGTGCCGATCAGACACACCAGCAATGTCGCGGTGAAGCCGTCCATGCGAGTTTCCTTCTTCGACCACCTGTCAATAGTCGACAGATGTAAGGAAAACGTTGCACGGGCCATGCCCCTCGTTCCGTGATCCACCTCACACGATTTTGTTGTCTGGGTCCGGCCTCTGGCTCCGCTGGCTGCGGACGTCAGCTGCGGTCGCGCCGACAGAGGGTACGGACATAGGCCCGCGTGCCGATCTCATGGGCAGATGCCATCCGGGCCATCATCTCCTGCCAGCCGCTCCAGCAGCCGAGCTCGTTCTCGGCGTGGGTTGACAGGACGTCCACCGCGTTGTCCTCGGTGCACTGGTCAACCGGGACGGTGTTAAGGCACACCAGGATGATCGCAGCAAACCCGCCCATGGCATTCCGCTCCGCTGCAATCGCTTCTTTGATAAGGACGCCTTGGACATGACACTCGAACAGCGCAGCGCAAGCCGATGCTTCGGCGGCCGCCTGTCGTTCCATACGCATCGATCCGAGTCGACGTCGACCGAGATGCGGTTTTCGGTGTTCGAGCCGCCGCAAGCCGCCCGGGGTCCGGTTCCGGCACTGTATTTCCTCGCGGGCCTCACCTGCACGGAGGAGACATTCATGGTCAAGGCGGGCGCCCAGCGCCTCGCCGCCGAGCATGGACTGCTCCTTGTGGCTCCCGACACCAGCCCGCGCGGCGCCGGCCTGGCGGGTGAGGACGACGACTGGGATTTCGGCACCGGTGCCGGCTTCTACCTCGACGCGACGGAGCAGCCTTGGGCCGCGCACTACCGTATGGCGAGCTACATCACTGGCGAGTTGCCCAGGCTGATCGAGGCAAACTTTCCGGTAAGGGCCGGGATTCGCGGCGTATTCGGACATTCGATGGGTGGCCATGGGGCGCTCGTCACCGCACTGCGCGACCCTGGTGCCTGGAAATCGGTGTCGGCCTTTGCGCCGATTTCCAACCCGAGCGCCGCGCCCTGGGGAGAAAAAGCCTTCAGCCGCTACCTTGGGCAGGACCGCGCGGCATGGAGCGCCTGGGACGCGGCGGAGTTGATGCGACGCAACCCGTACCCTGGACCGGTGCTGGTCGATCAGGGCCTCGCGGATCAGTTTCTGGAACGCGAACTTCATCCGCAGGCACTCAACGAAGCCGCCGCGCACTCGGGTCAGGCGCTGACCCTGCGCCAACACGAGGGCTACGATCACAGCTACTGGTTCATCCAGAGCTTCATGAGCGACCATCTGGCGCATCACGCGGCACAGTTGCTGCGTTGATCGGCGAAGGCGCCGGGAACGTCCCCCCGCCCGACCTGGTCGATCTCGGCCGCGACGAGTCCGGCCAGAGCCTGAGGCTGGTCGGCGACCTGGGCTTCCCCGACGGCGTGCATCGCGTGCGGGTCCTGCGCGACGGTGCCCGGCGGGTGCTCCTGCCGGCCGATCATGGCTGGGATTTCTGGTACGATCGGGCCGCGGCGGCCGGCGGCGGATGGGCCATGGCGCGCGAGCTGGTCCGATCCGCCGGCGCGGCGATGCGCCGCCTCGCAACACGGCGCGAGCGGGCGGCGGTGCTCTTGGCGGCGCTGTCCGCCGCGGTCGCCTGGATGTTCGTGGCGCGGGCGAGTGCCGGGCTCACCACTCTGGAATTTGGCGACGAGACGGAGAAATTCGTGGCCGCCCAGATGCTGCGGCACGGCCGCACGCTGTACGGCGACATCTACGCCAATCACGGCCCGCTGGCCTACGCCATCGCCTGGGCCGAGACGTTCCTGTTCGGAGCCAAGGACTTCTCCCAGGCGCGGCTGGCGGTGGTCGCGCTGGCGGTGCTGGCTCTGGCGGCGATCGTCTTCCGGGCGCGCGGAAGCCTGCGGCTGGTCAGCCTGGTGCTGTTCGCCGCCCCGCTGTCGGCGCTGTGGTTCGTGCATCCGCTGCACATGCTCATCTATCATGCGCTCGACGGCTATCTGATCACCCTCATGCTTGGCCTGCTGGTGGTTCCGGCGATCCTGGGGCGGGCGGTGTCGCCATGGGCGGCGATGGCGTCCGGGGCCGCGGGCATGCTGGCGTTCTGGGCGGCCTATCCCGCCGCGCTGCCGGCGGCCCTCTGCCTGGGGGCCGGGTGGGTCGCGATCGCCGGCCTGTCCGGCTGGCGTGCGGCTTGGCGGATGGTGATGTTTGCGGTCTTGGGCGGGGGTCTCGCCAGCGTGCCAATTGCCCTGTGGCTGACGTTGCACGGCAGCTGGCGCGGTTATCTCGCCTATCATTTCTACCTTAACCAGGTGGTGTATCGCCGCATGGCAGGGCTGTCGCCGCTGACTTTCCTGGGTGGGCTCGTGCTCGATTTCGACCCAGCTTTTCGGCCCCACGCTTATGCCGTCCTGCTGGGAGGGATCGGCCTTTTGGGATTTGCCGGCCAAGCGGTGATCCGGCGTCAGCCGAGCGCCCTGCTGGCGATCGTTCCGCTGGCCGGGGCGCTTCTGCTCCTGAATTTCAGAGGCAGTCCAGGATTTCCGGACGCGGCCCAGATGATCGCCTGCCTCGCCGTCTTCGCTGCCGGAACCGCTTCCCTGCTCGGCCACGTCGCGGCGCGCCGCACCGCCGCATGGCTGGCGGTTTGTGTCTGCGTGGTCGCCTCGGCCGAGTTCGTCGCCCACACGTCCCTGATGTCGCCGGACGCACTGCCTCGCGCGCAGGCATATCGGGGCATCCTGGGACCGAGGCCACAGGACCCGCTGTTCGCGGAGGTGCGGCGCCTGACGCCGCCGGACGGGACGATTCTGGCCATGGGATTCTGGCCGGCCGCCTACATCCATGCGGGGCGCCTGCCCGCCTCAGGCCAATATTACTATATCCCGGTCCAGGCCGAATACGACCGTGCGCCGGTGCTGGGGGCGGCGATCGATTTCTGTGGCGACATCGCGCGAAACCAGCCCCGAGCCATCCTGCTGCTGCGGGCGACGCCGGGCTCGCCCGACGATCTGCTGACCTACAAGCCTTGCTTCGCCGAGATCCTTCGGCGTGACTATGTCGAGCGCCCTGAGCTGGGCCAGTTCCAAAACGAACCGATCCTGTGGGAACTCCGTGCGCCGCCATCGGCGCCCTCGGGGTGACCGAGCCGTGCGATCCGCGGCCCGCGCCGATGCAGCGGGCGCGCGGCGAAGTCGTTTTATCGCTGCGACGCCGGGGCGAAATCACGGCGCTGACCGATCTGCGGCAGGAGGGCTGCCTCAAGGTCCGCTTCCCCCGCGCGGAGGATTTCCAGGCCGTCCTGCTCAACAGTTCCGGCGGGGTCGCCGGCGGCGACCATCTCGACATCACGGTGACACTCGAGGCCAGGGCGGCCGCCTCGGTCACCACCCAGGCCGCGGAGCGGTTCTATCGCGCGCGCCCCGATGACACCCCTGCGTCGGTGCATTCTCGGATCAATCTCGCGGCGGGGACGGACCTCCACTGGCTGCCGCAGGAGGCGATCCTGTTCGACCGCTGCGTGGTGGATCGGCGGCTCGACGTGACGATGGCCGAGGATGCGACCTTTGTCGGCGTGGAGGCCTTGGTGTTTGGCCGCGCCGCAATGGGCGAGATTGTCGCGCGCGCGAGCATTGCCGACACCATCACGGTGCGCCGCGCCGGCCGGCTGATCCTGCATGATGCGACGCGGCTGGCCGGGGACGTGGCCGCCATGCTGGCGCGACCGGCCATCGCTAAGGGCGCGGCGGCGGTGGCCACCATCGTGCTCGCCTCGCCGCTCGCAGCCAGCCGGCTCGATGCGCTTCGAGCCGCGCTCGCCACGGCTCCGGTTGAGGCAGGCGCGTCTGCGTGGGACGGTATGGTGGTGGCCCGATTGCTGGCCCGTGACGGAGCACGCCTGCGGACCGGAATCGTGGTGGCCTTGGCGGCGCTGCGGCAAGGCCGCACTCTGCCGCGGGTGTGGATGTTCTGACCGGGGGAGTTTCGTGAACCTGACGCCGCGCGAGAAGGACAAGCTGCTCATTTCCACCGCCGCGATGGTCGCGCGACGGCGGCTGGAGCGAGGCGTGAAGCTCAACCACCCGGAGGCGATCGCGCTCATCACCGATTTCGTCGTCGAGGGCGCCCGCGACGGCCGCACGGTGGCCGATCTCATGCAGGCGGGCGGCCATGTCGTCACCCGCGCGCAGGTCATGGAGGGGGTGGCCGAAATGATCCACGACGTGCAGGTCGAGGCCACATTCCCGGACGGCACGAAACTCGTCACCGTCCACGAGCCGATCCGATGATCCCCGGCGAGGTCGACACGATCCCCGGCGACATCGAGGTGAACGCGGGGCTGGAGCAACTGCGGCTGGAGGTCGCCAACACTGGCGACCGGCCGATCCAGGTCGGCAGCCACTACCATTTCGCCGAAACTAATGGGGCCCTGGTGTTCGACCGCACGGCGGCGCGCGGCATGCGCCTCGATATCCCGGCCGGCACGGCCGTGCGGTTCGAGCCTGGACAGTTCCGCGAAGTCACGCTGATCGCGTTTCGCGGCGCGCGCATCGTCCAGGGATTTCGCGGCCTCGTGTCGGGGGCTCTGTAATGGCCCACCTCCCCCGCGCCGCTTACGCCGACATGTTCGGCCCGACCGTGGGCGACCGCGTGCGGCTGGCCGACACCGAGTTGTGGGCCGAGGTCGAGCGGGATCTCACGATCTACGGTGAGGAAGTGAAGTTCGGCGGCGGCAAGGTGATCCGCGACGGCATGGGTCAGTCGCAGGCCTCGCAGGCCGAGGGCGCGGTCGACACCGTCATCACCAACGCACTCATCATCGACCACTGGGGCATAGTCAAGGCCGATGTCGCGATCACCAGCGGGCGGATCGCCGCGATTGGCAAGGCCGGCAATCCCGACGTGCAGCCGGGCGTGGACATCGTCATCGGCCCCGGGACGGAGGTGATCGCCGGCGAAGGGAAAATCCTGACGGCGGGGGGGATCGACAGCCATATTCATTTCATCTGCCCGCAGCAGATCGACGACGCGCTGGCCTCCGGCATCACCACGATGATCGGCGGCGGCACTGGCCCGGCTACCGGCACCTCGGCCACCACCTGCACCCCCGGCCCCTGGCACATGCACCGCATGCTCCAGGCCGCCGAAGGCTTTTCCGTCAACCTCGCCTTCTCGGGCAAAGGCAACGCGAGCCGGCCGGCCGCACTGGAGGAGATGATCCGTGCCGGCGCATCCTCGCTGAAGCTGCACGAGGATTGGGGCACCACGCCGGCGGCCATCGATTGCTGCCTGTCGGTCGCCGACCGTTTCGACGTCCAGGTGATGATCCACACCGACACGTTGAACGAAAGCGGCTTCGTGGAGGACACGATCGCCGCCATTGCCGGCCGCACGATCCACGCCTTCCACACCGAAGGCGCCGGCGGCGGCCATGCGCCCGACATCATCAAGGTCGCGGGTCTGCCGAACGTCTTGCCCAGCAGCACCAACCCGACACGGCCCTACACCTCGAACACGCTGGATGAGCATCTCGACATGCTCATGGTGTGCCATCACCTCGACCCGAATATCTCGGAGGACGTGGCCTTCGCCGAGAGCCGCATCAGGCGCGAGACGATCGCAGCGGAGGACATCCTCCATGACCTCGGCGCGCTCAGCATGATCTCCTCGGACAGTCAGGCGATGGGCCGCTGCGGCGAGGTGGCGATCCGCACCTGGCAGACCGCCCACAAGATGAAAATGCAGCGAGGCGCGCTGCCGGGCGACGGCGCGCGGAACGACAATGCGCGGATCAAGCGCTACATCGCGAAATACACCATCAATCCGGCCATCGCGCAGGGTCTGAGCCACGAGGTCGGATCGATCGAGGTCGGCAAGCTGGCGGACTTGTGCCTGTGGAAGACCGCGTTTTTCGCGGTGAAGCCCGATTTGGTCATCAAGGGCGGGATGATCGCGGTGGCCCCGATGGGCGATCCGAACGCCTCCATTCCGACGCCGCAGCCGGTGCACTACCGCCCGATGTTCGGCGCGTTTGGCCGCGCGATGGCCGCGACCAGCATCACTTTCCTGTCGCAAACCGCCCTCGATGACGGCATCGGCGCGCAGCTGGGACTACAGCGACAGCTCGTCGCGGTGCGCAACACGCGCGGCGGAATCGGCAAGAAGGACATGATCCACAACGACGCCACGCCAGTGATCGAGGTCGATGCGGAGACCTACGAGGTGCGCGCCGACGGCGTGCTGCTGACCTGCGAGCCGGCCACCGTGCTGCCGATGGCACAGCGGTATTTTCTGTTTTGAGCCGTAGCGCGACACCCCCGAGCGGCCAGCAAGCGCGGGCAGGGTGAGGGCCGGTGTCCCGCACCACCGCCACCTCCGTCCTTCCCGCCGGAACCTGGAGCGACCCCATCGACCGCGTCCTCATCGATTTCGACCGCCGCCATCGCCGTCGCATCCAGCTCACCACCGAGTCCGGGGCCGACATCCTGCTCGACCTGCCGCAGGCAGTACGGCTGCGCGACGGCGACGGGCTGGCGCTCGAGGACGGGCGCATCGTCGCCGTCATCGCCCGGCCCGAACCGCTCGCTGACATCCACGCCCATGACGAGGCCACGCTAGTCCGCATCGCCTGGCACCTCGGCAACCGCCATCTGCCCGTGCAATTCGTGGCCGGCCACTTGCGCATCCGCCGCGACCACGTCATCGAGGAAATGGCGGAACTCCTGGGCGGCCACGTCGGAAGGATCGAGGCGCCCTTCGACCCGGAGGCCGGGGCCTATGCCGGCGGCCACAGCCACGCGCATGACGACGACGACCACGCAGACTGACCTGCTGCGCCTTCTGACCTTCCTGTCGCCCGCCTTCCCAACGGGCGGCTTCGCCTACAGCCACGGCCTCGAAACCGCGGTCGAGGCGGGCGACATCGCCGACGCGGACTCCCTGCAGGTTTGGCTATCCGACGTGCTGCGCCACGGCAGCGGTCGCGCCGACGTCATCCTTCTGCGTCACGCTCACGCCGGCAGCGACGTCGCGGAACTGTCCCGCGCCGTCCCGCCCTGCCGCGAGCGACGCGACGAGACGCTGGGGCAGGGGCGCGCCTTCCGACTCGCCGCCCGCCCATGGGCGGACATTCCGGACGATCTGCCGCACGCCGTCGCGGTCGGCGCGCTGGCCGGCCGCCTCGGCATAGAGGTCGACGCGGCTGCCGCGGCCTGGCTGCACGGGTTCGCCGCGAATCTGATCTCGGCAGCCGTCCGCCTCGTGCCGCTCGGTCAGTCGGACGGGCTGCGTGTGCTGGCCGCGCTGGAGCCGGAGATCGTGGACATCGCCGCAAATACTCAAGGCGCGGGCCTGGACGACGTCGGCGGCGCGTGCTTCCGCTCCGACATCGCCGCGATGCAGCACGAAACCCTCCACACAAGGCTGTTCCGCTCATGACATCGATTAACGGCCCGCTTCGGGTGGGCGTCGGCGGCCCGGTCGGCACCGGAAAGACTGCGCTGATGGACGCATTGTGCAAGATATTTCGAGATCGCTACGACATAGCGGCGATCACCAACGACATCTACACCAAGGAGGATGCGGAATTTCTCGCGCGCGCTGGAAGCCTGACGCCAGAGCGCATTCTCGGCATCGAGACCGGCGGCTGCCCGCACACGGCGATCCGCGAGGACGCGAGCATCAATCTCGCTGGCGTGGCCGAATTGCGAAAGCGGTTCCCGGCGCTGGACGTGATCCTGATCGAGAGTGGCGGCGACAACCTTGCGGCCACGTTCAGCCCCGAACTCGCGGATCTGACGATCTACGTCATCGACGTCTCGGCCGGCGACAAGATCCCTCGCAAGGGCGGGCCGGGTATCACCCGCAGCGATCTCCTGGTCATCAACAAGATCGACCTCGCGCCCTACGTCGGCGCGAATCTGGACATCATGGACCGCGACAGCCGCAAGATGCGTGGCGAGCGTCCGTTCGTGTTCTCGAACATTCGCGCGGGCCAGGGAGTGGCCGAAGTGGCGCGCTTCATCGAGCGACAGGGCGGGCTTGCCGCCTGAGGGCGCCGGAAGCCCCCGAACGCGCGACAAAAAAGTGGCGGCGCCCGTAAGCGCCGCCAAGTTTAGGGAGGAAACGTCCAAGAAAGCAGGGCGGCAAAACCGCCGTGCTGCGATGCAACATATCGACGTCACCCGCCTTATGCAAATGTTTTTTTGTTCACATATCTGTTGATACGTTTGCCAGTTCGCTCGGATCGACGGTCCCGTGACCGCCGGGGGCGGGCGACCGGCCCGTCAACATCGCCTTCACGTAGCCGTAAGCGTGCAACATCGTGGAAGACGGCGCGTCCCAGTATTCGCCCTGGTCGACCGTGACTCGCAGCAGGGCGATGTCCGGATCGTCCTTGCCCTTGGGGAACCATGCGCGTGCGCTCTCGTGCCAGCTCTCGGCGATCTGCGCCTTGTCCCGCACTACCGACGCCCGGCCCGAGATCGAGGCGTAATTCTGCCCCGACGGGTCGGCATAGCTGAGGTTGACGCGGTGATCGTCTTGGACCTCGCTCACCTTCGCGCTGCTCGCGTGGGTCAGAAACCAAAGTGCGCCGTCGAAGTCGCGATCGACGGCTGCCATGGGCCGGCTGCGCAGCACGCCGTCATCGTCCGTTGTCATCATCGCGATCCGCATCTTCCGGATCATCGCCCATAGTTTTGTCGCGTCGTCTTTTGCCTCGGCCGCCATCCGCGTTCTCCATTGCTGGTTGCGCACGGATAAGGCGAGGGTGGCCGGCGAGGTTCCCGCCTATTTCGGCCGGCATCCAGGATAGTCGGGATCTTCGATATAAGGGTATGGACCCTCGAATGCCTCGACCATGACGGTGTGCGAGGCGATCTGCCCGTCCTGCAATCGCATGTGAAGCATGTATGCCGCCGGCTCGAACACGAACCGCCCTTCGTCGTCCCGTAGCGCGAACTCGGCCTGATGCACGACGGCAGGCGCCGCGCAGACGATTGCCTCTCCGAGGCGACCGACGATTGGCCGGTGATGGTGGCCGCACAGGATGCGCTCGACCTGCGTGTGACGCGCCAGCACCGCGCGCAACCGCTCCGGGTGCCTCAGCGAGATCGCGTCAGCCAACGCGAGGCCGCAAAGAATGGGCGGATGGTGCAGCACGAGCATGGTCGGGTGGGCCGGCGCGGCGGCGAGTGTGCGGTCGAGCCAATCGAGTCGGGCGTCACATAACTCGCCATGGCCGTGCTCGGGCACGACGCTGTCCATCATGACCAGACGCAGCTCAAGATCATCGATCGCGTATTGAATGAAATCCGGGTGCGCGCCGATGCCGGGCCAACCTGCCAGCCCAGCGCGCATATTATCGCTCCGATCATGGTTGCCCGGGACGACGTAGACTGGAAGATCCCCAAGATGCCGCCGCAGCAGCTTGGCCAGCAGGGCGTATTCGCTGGGCAGGCCGCAATCGGTGAGATCGCCCGAAATGACCACCGCGTCCGGCCGCGGTCGGAGTGCCGCGACCGCGCGCAGCGCCCGCTCGGCCAGCATCGTCGTTTCGACGACGCGATAGGCTGGAAGGCCGGGAGGGCGGATGTGCATATCCGTCAGATGCGCAAGGATCATGGCACTTTCATTGCGTCGTCAATATGGGAAAACAAGCACGCGACTTGCGCCGTGGCAATGCGTGTTTTTTGTCAAGAGCGCGAACGATGGGGCCGGATCTTCCGTGTCATGAAGCCCCTCCGAAGTTATCCCAGGCTACAAATTCGAGACAACCATTCTGGCATGCTATCGAAGCACGGCTTGGACTGGTTGTCGCGCCTCGAGGCGGCACGGAACCGGCCCTACCGGGTCGCCGACGCAAAATCGTGCCGCTGCGCGCATCTTGAGCGCGAAGACTGGCGCGAACCGCCATTGTGACCCTCGGTCTAATTATCCTATATATGACGAATGAGCGAATCCGTCACTCCGCCAACTTCGGTTGGATCCCGTGCCGAAGCAACCAGTGCCGCGATCGTCGACACGGCGGAGAGGTTGTTTCGCACGCTCGGCTATCAGAAGACCACCGTGGCCGATATCGCTCGCGACCTGCGTATGTCACCGGCCAATATCTACCGCTTCTATTCGAGCAAGTCGGCGATCAACGAGGCCGTGTGCGCCCGTATCCTGGCCGGACTGCAGGACAGGTCCTGGGCCATCGCTCGCGGTCCCGGCACCGCGGAAGAGCGGATGCGAGCCCTGTTTCAACAGATGCAGCAGGAGACGATCGCTCTGTTTTTTCATGAAAAGCGGATGCACGATATGGTCGCAGCCGCGCTCGAGGAGCAATGGCCGGTGATCGACGACTATCTTGACCAAGTCAAGAAAGCGCTTCGTCATGTTATCATGGACGGCCAGGCCTCCGAGTACTTCGCCCGCGCCGATCCCGATTGGACCGCTAAGCTGGTGCACATGACGATGCTGGGCTTCTGTCATCCCCAACTCGTCGAGGAATGCGACCCGAGCGACGACTTGGCAGTACTCGTCGAGGCGATGGCCGAGTTCGTGCTACGGGCGCTCCGTCGTAACTCGGCGACTGATGAATGTTGACATTCATCAGTTGAGGCTCAATTCTTCGGGCATCGCCCGGAGGTTTAGCCATGCGCCGACTCCCGCCCGCCGTCCTCTCCCGTCTCCTGTTTTCGTGTGTCCTGCTCGCGCCGCTGGCACTCGGGGGGTGCTTCGAGCGCGCGCAGCCGAGCGTCGAGGCGGCGATCCGTCCCGTGCTTGCCGTGCGCGTCGCACTCGTGCCGGATCAGGAATGGCGGGCCTATGACGGCGTGATCCGGGCGCGCCGCGAGGCCGATCTTGGCTTTCGCACCGGCGGCCGAATCGTCGCGCGGGAGGTCGATCTCGGCACCCGCGTCACCCGGGGGCAGGAACTCGCCCGGCTCGACGCCGCCGATCTGTTGCTCGCCGTGCGCTCGTCCGAGGCGGACCTCGCGTCCGCCCGCTCGCTTGCCGCGCAGGCCAGTGCCGATGCCGGGCGGAGCCGCGCGCTGGTCCGACAGGGTTGGGTTGCGGCAGCCTCGGACGAGGTCAAGCAGGCGGCCGCCACGGCGGCGGCGCAGCGGGTAGCCTCGGCCAGCGCGGCGCTCGACCTCGCCCGAAACAAGCTGGACTACGCGGTGCTCCGGGCGCCGCATGACGGGATCGTCACCGGTCTTGTCGCCGATCCAGGGACGGTGGTCGCCGAAGGCCAAGCCGTGCTGCGCTTGGCCGAATCCGGTGCGCCGGAAGCCGAGGTGGCGCTGCCGGAATCGGCGCTGGCGGGCGCCGATGCGCCCGGAGCCACCGCGACGTTCTGGGCGCGCCCGGACGCGCGACTGGCCGTCCGACTGCGCGAATTGTCGCCGACGGCCGAGCGCGGCTTGCGCACGTATGTGGCTCACTATGTCGTCGTCGACCCGCCGCTTTGGCTGATGCAGGGGATGACCGCCACCGTCCATCTGCCGCAGCCGGGCGACGCCCGAGCCGTTGCCGTCTTGCCAGCCTCGGCGCTGGCTGATCGTGGTCAGGGGCCGATGGTATGGGTCGTGGCGCCCGAAGGCGGTCCGCCGCGGCCGCGGACCGTCGCGGTGCGCCGGATCGACAATCAGCGTGTTGTCGTCACCGGCCTGGAGGACGGCGCGCTCGTTGTGGCGATCGGCGTGCAGAAACTAGATCCCGCGTCTCGGATACGCGTCGCCGACATCCGCCCGGTCGCGGAGTAAGCGCGATGGGCGGCTTCAACCTGTCCGCCTGGGCGGTCGGCCATCGTGCGCTGACGGGATTCCTGATTGTCCTGCTGTTTGCCGCCGGCGCGCTGTCCTACGGCAAGCTTGGCCGCAACGAGGACCCGTCTTTCACGCTCAAGCTGCTCGTGGTCTCTGCCTTCTGGCCTGGCGCCACATCCGAGGAGACCCGCGATCAGGTCGCCGAGCGGATCGAGCGCAAGCTGCAGGACCTGCCGCATCTCGACCACATCGAAACCTTCGTGCGGCCCGGAGCGGCGATCTCGACCGTGACGTTTCGCGACGACACGCCGCCGGGGCTGGTGCCGACACTGTTCTACCAAACACGAAAGAAACTCGACGATCTGCGCCCATCGCTGCCAGCCGGGGTGCAGGGGCCGTTCGCCGACGACGAATATGCCGACGTCTATGGCGCGGTGTTCGCGGTGACCGCCCCGGACGGCGGCGCCGACAACGCGGCCCTGGTGCGGCAGGCCGAGGCGATCCGCGACCGGTTGCTGACCGTTCCGGGCACAACCCGCGTCACCATCGGCGGGGAAGTCGCGAGAAGTGTGTTCGTGGAATTCAGCCACGCTCGCCTCGCCACGATCGGCGTCACGGTCCAGGACATTCGCGCCGCCCTGTCGCGGCAGAACGACGTGACGCAAGCCGGAATGGTCGAGACCGCCGACACGCGCATTCCGCTGCGGATTGATGGAGCGATCGGCACGGTCGACGCGCTGGCCGACGTCCCGGTCCGCTCCGGCAGCGGGCGCAACGTGCGGCTTGGCGACATCGCGACGATTTCGCGCGGTTATCAGGATCCACCATCCGCCACGATCCGCCACGACGGCGTGCCCGCGGTCGTGGTTTCGGTGGCCACCGAGAAAGGTGTCAATGGCGAAAAGTTCGGCGTTGCACTGCAGGCGGAGGTGGCGCGCATCCGGGCCAACCTCCCGGCCGGCATCGTGATGACCCAGATCGCCGACCAGCCCACCGTGATCGGCGAGGCGGTCGGCGAATTCCTGCTGAAATTCTGCGTGGCGTTGGCCGTCGTGCTGGCCGTGTCCTTCCTCTCGCTCGGCTGGCGGACCGGCATCGTCGTGGCGCTGGCCGTCCCGCTCACGCTCTCGGCGGTGTTCGTGGTGATGGATCTGGCGGGCATCGAGTTGCAGCGCATCTCGCTCGGCGCCCTCATCCTGGCGCTCGGGCTGCTGGTCGATGACGCAATCATCGCCATCGAGACGATGGTGGTGAAGTTGGAGGACGGCTGGGACCGGGTACGGGCCGCGACGTTCGCGTGGACGTCCACCGCGTTCCCGATGCTGACCGGCACGTTGGTCACCGCCGCCGCCTTCTTGCCGGTGGGCCTTGCCAGTTCAACGACCGGCGAATACGCTGGCGGCATCTTCTGGGTGGTCACAGTCGCTCTTTTGATGAGCTGGATCGTGGCGGTCGTGTTCACACCGTATCTCGGCGTGCTGCTCCTGCCGAGCCCGGGACCTGGTGCCACGCACCGCGATCCTTACGCCTCGGGACCGTATCGCCGCCTGCGCGGCGTCGTTGGCTGGAGCGTGCGGCATCGCAAACTGGTGGTGGTGGCGACCGCGGCGCTCTTCATCGGCTCTGGGATGGCGATGGGGCTGGTAAAGCAGCAATTCTTCCCGAGTTCGTCGCGCCCCGAACTGCTGATCGACGTGAAGTTGCGACAGGGCGCCAGTCATCAGGCGACCGAAGCCGCGGTCGCGAAGATCGAGTCGGTGCTCGCAAAGGACCCCGATAGTCGCTGGTTCACGAGCTATATCGGCAGTGGCCCGCCGCGCTTTTTCCTCGCGTTCAACCCGGCGCTGCCGAACGATGCGACGGCCACCATCGTTCTGACCGCGGCGGACGGAGGCGAAGCGCGCGAACGCGCCCGTGCCCGCATCGCCGCCTTCGCGGCAAGCGAGTCGGTACCGGAAGCGCGCATCCGCGTCTCTCGCCTCGAACTCGGCCCTCCTGTGGGGTTTCCGGTGCAGTTCCGTGTCGTCGGACCGGACCTGGCGAAGGTTCGGCAAGTCGCCGACGCGGCGCTCGAAATCGTGCGAGGCACCCCCGGTGCGCGGGACGCTCAGCTCGCCTGGGGCGAAAGATCGGCATCCGTGCGGCTGGAGCTGGATCAGGCTCGGATCCGGGCACTCGGCTTGTCGCCCGCCGACATCGCCGAGAATTTGCGCACGCTGATCTCCGGCACGACTGCCACGCAGTTGCGGCGTGGCACGAAACTGGTCGACGTGGTGCTGCGCGCGCCCGCGGTCGAGCGGCTCGATCTTGCGCGATTGGCCGACCTGTCACTGTCAACGGCGGCCGGGCCCGTGCCGCTGGGGCAGGTGGCCCGGATCGTCGCACAAGCCGAGGAACCGATTCTGTGGCGACGCAACCGCGAAAGTTTTCTGGCGGTTCAGGCGGACGTGCAGGATGGCCTGCAGGCGCCGGACGTCACGGCGGCCGCGCTGACGCGGCTCGCCGCGCTGGCTTTGCCGGACGGCGTGCGCCTCGAGACCGGCGGCGCGGCCGAGGAGTCGGCCAAGGCGAACGCGGCGTTGCTCGACGTCATGCCGCTGATGCTGGGCACGATCCTGCTGCTGCTGATGATCCAGCTGCAAAACCTGCCGCGCGTGTTGCTCGTGCTCGCGACCGCCCCGCTTGGCGTCATCGGCGCGGTCGCGGCGCTGTTGGTCGCCGATGCGGCGTTCGGGTTCGTGGCCCTGCTGGGCGTCATCGCGCTTGCCGGAATGATCATGCGCAATACGCTGATCCTGGTCGATCAAGTACGGCAAGATCAGGCGGCTGGCCTGTCGATGCGCGACGCGATCATCGAAAGTACCGTGCGGCGCGCCCGTCCCGTCGTGCTGACCGCGCTCGCCGCCGTTCTGGCGTTCGTGCCGCTCGCGTTCAACGTTTTCTGGGGGCCGATGGCGCTGGCGATGATCGGGGGCCTCATCGTCGCCACCGGGCTCACGCTGGTATTCTTGCCGGCGCTGCACGCGCTGTTCTTTCGGGTGCCACGCGGCGAGGCGATGGCGGCGAAGCGGATCAGCCAAGAGCCGGAGATTGTTCTCGCGGGCGGCGGACTGTCGTCGGTCTACTCACCGGGCGAGTGAGAGAGACGGCCGGTCGTCCTTCATCGACGAGGGCGGACGCCCCGACCTTGCGCATCGCGCCAAAGGTCGTGAGGGGCCCGCTCTCGCCGATCAAGGCAGCCATAGTCCAATTTTCGCAGCGGCCATTGACCACGACGAGCCGAAGGCGACGCGTCAGACGCGGCTGCGGCGCCCGGTGACGGCATGGGCGATCAGCAGCACGACGATGGCGCCCACCACCGCGACGACCATGCTGTAGATATTGAACCCGGTGACCGGCGCGCCGCCGAACGACGTGAACAGAAACCCGCCGACGACCGCGCCGACGATGCCGAGCACGATGTCCATCAGGACGCCCTGCCCGGAACTCGTGACGATCTTGCTCGCGATGAAGCCGGCGATCAGCCCCAGCACGACCCAGCCTATGATGGACATGACATATTCTCCGCGCGCGGCCCGATTGCCGGCTCCTGGCAACGCGCGATCCCGGCGCTTCGTTGCACGCCCGCGACTACAGGTTGCGGCGGATCTCGGCGGCCGTTTCCGAAGGCGTCTGATCGGCCCGGATAAGCGCCCGGAAGCCGCCCTGCTCGTCCATCAAATAGAGGATGGAGCTGTGATCCAGGGTGTAGTCAGCCGGCTTTTCCACATTGGGATGCTTGGCGAAATAGACTCGGAACGCCTTGGCCGCGGCGGCGACCGCGTCCACGCTGCCGGTCAGTCCCAGCAGGCGCGGCGAGAAGGCGGCCACATAGGCGCGCACCACGTTGGGCGTGTCGCGCTCCGGATCGATCGTGATGAAAACCGGGCGCACCCGATCCGCGTCGGCGCCCAACGCGTCGAGGCCGCCGATCATCGACGACAGCGTCGTCGGGCAAACGTCCGGGCAAAACGTGTAGCCGAAGTAGATCAAGGCGAAACGTCCACGAAGGTCGCGGTCGGTCACCGCCTTGCCCTGGCCGTCGATCAACGCGAACGGTCCGCCGATGCCACCGATGCTCCGCGCCGGCGAGGTCGTCGCCCACCACGCGCCGCCGGCGGCGGCGGCGAGCGACACCAGGCCGGCGACGAGCAGAGCGCGGCGCGGCGGGCGGGTCATGAACCGTGTCATGCCCGCTCTCTACCGTCAGGCGGCGCGAGTGGCGATCCCACCTTGTCGAGGCTTCACGAAGCGGTGACACTGCTGTGAAGCGTGGGCCGTTGCATTGTGGCGCACGCACAACGAGAAACGGAGGGACACCACATGGTTGAGATGATGCCGGGCAGACGCGCCGCCTTGCGGCGAGGCCACCGCGTAGCGCGGATCGCTGCCATGGTGCTGGCCCTCTGCGCAAGCGTGCCAGTCGCCGAAGCGGCCGACAAGAAGCTCACCATCGCCCTCATTCCCGGTCTGACAACCGACGCCTTCTACATCACAATGCGCAAGGGCGCGCAGGCGGCGGCCGACGCGCTGGGCGACACACTGGTCTTCCAGGGCGCGCCCGACTTCAACCCGGTGACCCAGGTGCCGGTGCTGGACGCGGTCATCGCCCGCAAGCCGGACGCGATCCTGATCGCGCCCACCGACAAGGTCCAACTCGTCGAGCCATTGCGCAAGGCGGACAAGGCGGGCATCCCGGTCATCACCGTGGACACCTTCATAGGCGACGGCCGTTATCAGACGGGCGGCGGGAACGCCGATTTCCCCTGGTCCTATGTCGCCTCGGACAATATCGGCGGCGGCGAGATCGCCGGGCGCGCGATGGCGAAGGCGATCGGCGACAAGGGCAAGGTCTACGTCTCCAACGTCAAGCCCGGGATCTCGACGACCGACCAGCGCGAGGAGGGGTTCAAGCGCGAGATGAAGAAGCATGCCGGCATCACCGTGCTCGACACCCAGTTCAACGACAACGACGCCAACAAGGCCGCCTCGCAACTGCAATCCGTGCTCGCGCGCAACTCGGATCTGGCAGGCGTCTTTGGCGCCAATCTGTTCTCGGCGCTGGGCGCGGCCAGCGGGGTCAAGCAGGCCGGCGCGACCGGCAAGGTTCGGGTGGTGGCGTTCGACGCACCGACCGCCATCGTCGATCAGCTGAAAAGTGGCCTCGTGGACATCGCGATCGCCCAGCATCCGTTCGAGATCGGCTATTTCGGCCTCATGGTGGCCCACGCGCATGTTATGGACCGGCCGGTCCCGACGTCGATCGGCACCGGCTACACCGTGATGGACAAGGGCAACATCGACCAGCCCGAGGTGCGCCGCTTCGTCTATTCCGACTGATGACCGGGCCGGGGCTGCGCCTGTCGCGGCCCCGTCCTCTCTCTCGCCGAAGGAAATGAGGCTTTGAGCGTCGCCGTCGCTGCCGTCCCAGCCGATCGGACGGCCTGGCTCGCCTGGATCGCCGCCGCCCGCGCCTGGCTATTCCTCGCTGTCCTCGTGGTCTTCTTCGAGGCGTGGTCGCAGTTCGCCGACGGTGCGACCTTCGTGGGCAATGTTAGCAATTTGCGCTCGATCGCGGTGTTCGCGGTCGCGCCGCTTCTGCTAGCTCTCGGTCAGACCTTCGTCATCATCTCCGGCGGGATCGATTTGTCGGTCGGGTTCACCATGGGTCTGGCCGCCGTGGTGGCGAGCAACGTCATCAACGCGATGCCGGAAGCCGGCGGACCCGGCCTCGCCTTCCTGGTCGGCGTGGCGGCGGCCGTAGGGTTCTCGACCATTCCTGGCCTTGTGAACGGTCTCTTGGTCGCCCGGCTGCGGGTGCCGCCGTTCATCGGCACGCTCGGCATGTACGGCGTCTCGCGCGGCGTCGCCTACCTGCTGGCGGGCGGCACCACGGTCCCGGTCTCCAACGCGGTCCTCGACGCAATCGGCAACGGCACGGTGTTCGGCTTGCCCGTGGTCGTGTTGGTCACGATCGCCGTGATGCTGACGCTGCACTACGTGCTGTCGCAGACGAAGTTCGGCCAGTACACCTACGCGATCGGCGGCAATCGGCAGGCGGCGGTGCGAGCCGGCGTCGACGTCCGCAGGGTCACGATACTTCTCTATATCCTCTCGGCGGTCTGCGCCGGGATCGGCGGCGTGCTGTATGCCGGTCGCTTCTCGGCCGGCGCGGCTCAGGCGGGCGAGCCGTTGCTGCTCGACAGCATCGCCGCCGTGGTGATCGGCGGTGCCAGCCTGTTCGGCGGCTCCGGCAACATCGCCGGCACGCTCATCGGCGCGCTGATCGTGGCCGTCATCCAGTACGGCCTCGTCTTCATCAATGTCGAGCCGTTCTACCAGTTCATCGCGGTCGGTGCCGTCATCATCATCTCCGTCCTTGTCGACCAGAGCCAGAAACGGGCCGGCGGAGGACGGGTCGATGAATGACGCCGCGCCGCTGCTCGAAGCTCGTTCGGTCTCCAAGCGCTTCGGCGGGGTACACGCGCTGGAGAACGTCTCCTTCCACGTCGCGCCCGGCGAGGTCGTGGCGCTGGCAGGAGACAACGGCGCCGGCAAGTCGACGCTCATAAAAATCATCTCCGGCGTGTTTCGACCGGACGACGGCGCGTTGGTCTACCAGGGATCGCCGACCGTTTTCGAAAACCCGCACGATGCCAGGGCGCGCGGCATCGAGACGATCTACCAGGACCTCGCGCTGGCCGACAATCTCGACGTCGGTGCCAACGTCTTCCTTGGCCGCGAACCGATGAAGCGGGTGTTCGGCCTGCCGGTGATCGACCGCCGCCGCATGCGCGAGGAGGCGGCGCGGGCGCTCGACACGCTCGACATCGGGCTGGAGCGGCTCGACCGCCCTGTCCGCGCGCTGTCGGGCGGCCAGCGGCAATGCGTGGCGATCGGCCGGGCGATCCACTGGAAAGCGCGCGTGCTCATCATGGACGAGCCGACGGCAGCCCTTGGCGTGCCCGAGCAACGCAAGGTGATGTCGCTCATCCGGGGGCTGCGTGCCTCAGGCGTGGGCGTGATCTTCATCTCGCACAATCTCGGCGACATCTTCGACGTCAGCGACCGCATCTTCGTATTGCGGCGGGGCGTGGCGGCCGGCGAGCGAATCACTGCGCAAACCACCCCGGACGAAGTCGTGCGCTTGATGGTGGGCGGGTGAGGCATCCGCGCGGCTCGACTTTTTGGGAACCGTCATAGCGTCGCGCCGGCCCGCCCGCAGCACGATAGAGATGTATCGGAGCTCGCACGACCTGGGCCTCGGGAGGGTCCGCAGAAGAATGCGCCCGACGGCACGCACCCAACAAATGGGCGCGTGCCGAGGCTCTCGCGGCGGCTCAGCCGCCGAAGCGGAAGGTCACGATCCGGGCTGCCGAGCCCTTCGCCGCGAGCCGCAGGGTGTCACCCGCCGCCGCGTAGAAAGACTGGCCCTGAGCCACCGTCTGCGGCGCTGCCTGGCCGACCTGTACCGCAACCGTTCCGCCGGCCACGTAGCCGACGACCGGCTCGTGCAGCGTCTCCGAACGCGGCGTCGCGGCGGATAGCTCGTCCGCGTAGGCGACCGCCCTGGTGGCACCGGTCACGCCCACCGGCGCGGTCGGGAACGTGCGGCGATCGATCTTCTCGGTCGGCGGCTTGGGGAACACGATGAAGGGCTCGCCCGCCTGTTCGAGGTTGAAGTCGGTGAACACCGCCTCCTCGGTCTTCGAGGCGTTGTCGAAGTGCAGGATGCGTGGGCCGACCGGCTCGTAGAAGGCATCACCGGCCTTCAACACCTGCATTGGCTGGCCTTCGACCTGATACAGGATCGTGCCTTTGGAGACGTAGCCAATGGCGGGCGCGGCGTGAGTGTGCACCGGGGCAAGCTGCCCGGGCGCGAAGTGAAAGTCGCCGATCTCGACCTGGGCGACGTCGCGGGGCGCGAAATCGATGTCGAGGAGAAGCTGGCGGCGGTCCTGGGCGGGCGCGGTGCCGGCGAAAACGGCCGTGGCGGCCAGCACGGCGGCCAGGGTGCGGAAGGCGGTCATGAGATGTCCTTTCTCGGGTGGAGTAACAGACGGTGGATGTGGCGGTCGGCGCGGGGCCGACTTTCGGCAAGCGATCGGGTCGAACGAGAGCTGGCTTTATATATACCGTTCACTCTCTAACGAAGCCATATAGACACCGACTGCTCTCTGTGCAAGAGATAAAAGAGAGCAGTCGGTGTGGAAAAAGAGGACGACGCCATGCGCTACAGCGCTGAGCACAAGGAAGAGACCCGCAGAAAGATCCTCGACGCCGCCGCGCGCCGGTTCCGCGCCGAGGGCTATGACGGCCTGGGCGTCGACGGCCTCGCCAAGGAAGCGGGTGTCACCAACGGTGCCTTTTACGGCCACTTCGCGTCCAAGGCCGACGCCTATCGCGAAGTCATGATCTCGGGACTGGAGGAGTTGCGAATTGGCATCGAAAGGTTCCGCGCCGAGGGCGGGGCCGACTGGATCGCCGACCTGGCCCGCTTCTACTTCAGCGAACCCAAGATCGATTGTGCGGAGAACGCCTGTGCCCTACCCACCTTTGCCCCGGAGACGTCGCGTGCGCCGGCCGGGACCCGCGAAGCCTTCCAGACGGAGCTCCTGCGGCTGAAGGACGCGCTTGCCGCCGGCCTCGACGGCGAGCACACGGACGATCGCGCTTGGCGCATGTTGGCGCTACTGGCCGGCGGCGTCACGCTTGCTCGCGCCGTGCCCGATCCTGAACTCTCCCGACACATCGCGGCCGTGCTGTGCGATGCGGTGACGGCGTCCGCCAAGCCATAAGTTCGCAGCCCGGTTCCCCTGAACCCAATCCCCGGCAAGACGGACGATCGACGGGCGGCCGACCGGTGATCCGGCTTGCCGTGGTGCGGCGTTTCCGTTACATCGCGGCCCGCTGCACCCGTAGCTCAATTGGATAGAGCACCAGACTACGAATCTGGGGGTTGGAGGTTCGAGTCCTTCCGGGTGCGCCAGTCGCGATCCCGCACGCGATCGCCATCAGCGACGACCTGAGCCGAGTATCCCGATATTTCGCGTCGAGCCACCGCAAACGGTGGCATGCAGCTTGACACTTTATCGGATTAAATTAGTTAGGACTCCTAAGGAGAACGCCGTGGTCACGATCTTCGACGATCTTAACGAGCCGATCTCGACTCGCACCGCGACCGGCTTGTCGAAGCTCTCCGTCGTCCTGCGCAGCCAAGGGTGGGTCACGGCCGCGACGCTTGGCCTTACGCCAACGCAGGCGCAGATCCTCCGGCTGTTGGCGACCGAGGACGCCGCCGACCACCGCCCGGCGCGGCTTGCCGCCCGCCTGCAGGTCAGCCGCCCCACCGTCAGCGACGCTGTCTCGGCGCTAGAACGCAAGGGCTTCGTGCGTCGCGAAGCCGACGCCTCGGATCGTCGCGGCGCAATCCTCAGTCTTACCCAGACCGGTCAGGCTGCGGCCGACCAGACCGCCGACTGGCCGGCGTTCCTGGCAAGCGCCATCGCGTCGCTGCCAGAGCGTGACCAGGTCGGCCTCCTGCGCGGCCTCATCGGCACCGTCCGCTCGTTGCAGCTGCGCGGCGAGATCCCGGTCGCGCGACTCTGTGTCACCTGTCGCTTCTTCCAGCCCAACATCCATCCCGATTCACCGACCCCGCACCATTGCGGGTTCGTCGATGCCCCGTTCGGCGATCGCCATCTGCGGCTCGATTGCCCCGAACAGGACCCAGCCCCGGAACCGGAGCAAGCAGCGCTCTGGGCTCGGTTCAACCAGACCTCAACCGAAAGGATATCCCCATGAAACGCACCCTTCTCGCGGGAGGTACGATGCTGCTGGCGCTCGCCGCGCCGCCGATCGACGCTCCGGCCCTGGCCGGCGGCATCACCGCCCAGGCCACGCCTTCCGTCCCGCCGGCGTTCGACATCGTCGGCACCAGCATCGCGACACAGGGGCAGGATGTCGTCTTCGACATTCGCGTCTCCGGCGAGGCCGGGGCGGACAGGCCGGCACCGACCGGCACCTTCGCTTCCAGCCAGGTGCATGCCTATGTCTGGCCAACCAGCCTCGACAGCGCGGCCGTCGGCTTCGACCCCGGCCAGGGGATCGTCGCGCTGGCCGTCACCTTCCATCCCGATTTCGACGATGCCGCCAAGGGCGGGCGCAACCGCGACGTCTGGCATACGCACTGGGTCGTGCTGGCGAAGGATGCGACCTGCGGGGCCGGTGGCCTTAAGGTCCGCGACATCCCGGCAGACACGAAGCCTCGCTTGCCGGAGACCTGGCCCGGCGTGCCCCTGCTGATCGACAGCCCGCCCTACACGCCGAAGCTGGCTGACCATCACGTGCAGGTGCGCATCCCACGCGCCAAGCTCGGGGCGATCGAGGGCACGTCATACGATGGCGTGGCCGCGGCGCTGCATGTGAACGCCAACCTTCACGCCCCGCTGCTGTGCGTGCCGAACGTGTTCAAGGTCGCCTCGGGCGACCTCAGCCTCCCCGGAAAAGTCGAATGACCGTCAGAGGGGGGCGGCGTCCCCGACCCGCCGATCGCGCCATCGAGCCGGGAGAAGAGGGGATGAACGAGCCTCGCCACCTCGCGCCCCCATGGGACGTGCAATCGTGGCTCAACGCCGACCCGAACATGACGCTGGCCGCCCTTCGCGGCCGAGTCGTCGTGGCGCTGGCTTTCCAGATGCTGTGTCCGGGATGCGTGGAATCGGCCATTCCGCAGCTGCGCCGGGTCGCCGCGACCTTTTCCGTCGATGAGGTCGCGGTGCTTGGCCTGCACACGGTCTTCGAGCATCACGACGCCATGGGGCCGCATGCCCTGCGGGCGTTCGTCCACGAATACCGGCTCGGCTTCCCGATCGCCATCGACCGCCCCGGTCGGCTCGGGCCGACACCCTCAACGATGGCCCGCTACGCCATGCGGGGCACACCCACGCTAATGCTGATCGACTCCGAAGGGCGCCTCCGCGGCCAGCACTTTGGCCATGTCTCCGATCTGCGACTGGGAGCCGAAATCGCCCGCCTCAGCACCGAGCCGCCCGGGGTCCCGGACTCCGATCCACTCGACGCGGCGTCCGCCCAGGCCACGTGCCGGCTCCCCGCGGCGTAGCGTCGTGGCCGGCAGCACCTGGCCGGGTTCGGACCCCTGTTTGGGGCTAGCGCTCCAGAGAGGGGTCCGATGGGCGAACCCCGCAACGCCCGCGCCCTATCCGGTCATTCCCGCGTCGTTTTGCCTTCCGTCAGCACCTTCATGCCCAGCATCGACGAAAAAGGCGCGGGATTGTCAGGCCCAACCCGCGTCGTGGACGCCCGCGCCGCGGCCTTCGTCAGCACCTTGAGGCCAAGCCAGGACGACAGCGGGGTCGGATTGTCCGACAGCACGCGCAGGCCGGCCTTCGATGAAAGCGGTGCTGGCTCGTCCTTGAGTACCTTCATTCCAACCGTCGATGACAGCGGCGCGGCATTCGATGACAGCGTCCTCATGCCGACAGCCGACGATAGCGGGGCGGCATCGCGCGACAGGATTGGCAGGCCGTGCGACGAGCCCCCCAGGCTCTGCTGGCGCGACAGCGGCGCCCATTTCAGCCACGACGACAGCGGCGTCGGATTGTTCAGGAGCACTCGCCAGCCCGCGGCCGAGGACAGCGGCGTCGCCGGGTCACGTGCGGGTATGTCGCTGACGACCTCGGTCGTCGCACCACCCTCGGCCGTGCCGCCGCGCTCTAGGATCGCGACCGCGCGGGCGGCGGTGCCGAAGGGCGGACCGGCGATGAGCACAGCCGAACCAGCTGCCACCTGCGCGGCGAGCTGATCCGCGCGGGCTTTCGCCACGCCCATCGCCACGAACGATTTCGCGCTGGCGTCGCCAGCCGAGTTGGTGACGACCTGGATGCCACTCCCCTCGAGGCCAGCCATCTTCAGCTCGGCGGCGGACTCGGCTGCGGCCTCGGCGCTGTCAAAAACTCGAATGAGTGGCATGGCGAGCACTTTCCGGTTGCGGCCGAAAGCGTCGGCCTGATGTTGCGCGGCTCTCGTTTCAGGCACGGGCTCCGACTGGACGCACAAGGGGCATCATCGCGCCCAACGTGGCCAGCAGCAGCAAAATTTCGATCGCGTAGACAAGATCATACGCCATCGCGGACCCGAGCATATCCGGCGGGGCGATCCCGGCGAACAGGTCGCGCAGCACGCCGCCCAGCGCGATCGCCACCCCGGCCGCCGAGGCCTGGACCGCGCCCCAGGCACCCAGTGCGAGCCCGGCCTGGTCCACTGGCGCGAGGTTCATGGTCGCCGTCAGGGTACCGTGGCCAAACAAGCCGGCCCCGAAGCCGATCAACAGCGTCCCGCATGCGAACAGGCCCGGCGAGGCCAAGGGGGCGGCGACAATCACCGCGGCGAAAGCGGGAATGCCTAGCAGCGCGCCATAGCCGGCCATCCGGAACGGATCGGCACCGCGGCTGAGCACGCGCGAGGCGAAGCCGAACCCCAACAGCCCACCCACCGCCAGCGCCGCAGTGAGCTTGGTCGTATCGCCCACCGACAGCCCCAGAACCTGCCCGCCATAGGGCTCGAGCAGCACGTCCTCCATGCTGAACGCCATCGTGCCGAGGCCGACTGCGATCAGCCGGCGTATCGCTTGCGGCCCTCGAACGAAATCACCCCAGGAGTTGCGGAAATCGGGCGGACGCCGGCTCGCCTGGGGCCAGCGGGCACGGCCGCGGCTCTCCTGTTTCCACAACGCGCAGATGTTCAAGACGATCGTCAGCACCGCGGCGGCTTGGATAACCTGGATCAGCCGCCCTGGGCTGAAATTCGCCAGAAACGCGCCGAACAGCAGAGCGCTCGCGACCATCCCGAACAGCAGCATCACATACATCAGTCCGACGACCTTCGGGCGTGACTCCGGCGGCGCGAGGTCGGTCGCCAGCGCCAGCCCCACGGTCTGGGTCGTGTGCAGACCGGCACCGACGAGCAGGAACGCGAGCGCCGCCGCGCCATAGCCGATCCAGGCCGGCGCATGGCCGGCCTCGCCGCCGCCCGACAGGACCAGCAGCGCGAACGGCATGATGGACAGGCCGCCGAACTGCACCATCGTCCCCTTGAACATGAACGGCACTCGCCGCCAGCCCAGTTCGGAACGATGCGTATCGGAACGGAAGCCGATGAGCGCGCGAAACGGCGCGAACAGCAGCGGCAGAGAGATCATGATCCCGACCAGGGAGGCGGGAACGTGGAGCTCCACGATCATGACGCGGTTGAGAGTGCCGACGAGCAGCACCAGCGCCATGCCCACCGACACCTGGAACAACGACAGGCGCAGAAGCCGCGAGAGCGGAAGATCGACGGTGGCCGCATCGGCAAAGGGCAGGAAACGCGAGCCCAGCCCGATCCACAGCCTCATCGCGCGCTGGCTGACTCGGTTCACGTGATGGCCATTCCGGATCGCTTCGTTCAGGTCACGGGATGGGCGGATCGGATCGACCACGCGGGCCGGGAGCCGCCGACCCCGGCTCCCTGACCAAACCCAAGACGTTCAACCCAAGTTAGTTGACGCCTGCCGCGCCGTCCGTAGTCGACCCATGTTTGGGCGGATCACTGCTCAACATGTCGGCGCTCGCCGTGGCCAAAGGGGCCGGGCCCACGGTGATCATGAATGATGCCTGCGACGTGGCGCTCGTTGCCGGGACGGGTGTCACCGTCACCGCCAGCGAAGACCCTGCATTCGGCACGACCGCGACCGGCATCTGACCGTTGTCGTTCATCGCGGATCGGCTCTTGCTGCCGCCCCAATACGACGACATCCACGTGGTGTGCGTCATCACCGAGGCGTGGACGATCAACGACGTCACCGCCACGGCGCCGAGCAGCAGCGGGAGGCCAACGCTCGGGTTGACCACACACCAAATCCTACCCTGATTCATGGTCCATTCCTCCTAGTGGAGCCAGGGGGAGTAAATATAGGCGAGGAAGTGGGCGAACAACGAAATCACGAAGAACACGCGCGCGCCGTCGATGACGTGCTTATGCAGCTCCTCGGACTCCGGGATCGTCAATCCTGTCGGCCACACCCTGGTCGGATCGTCCATCGTTGCAGTCGGTTGGTCACTCACGCGGTCGCCTCCTCTATGTATTCAGCGATTTCCGTGCTGAACCCGCACGAGGGTTTCTTGCTTCTTCCTGTTTCGTCCGATCCGCGCGGGACCGAACTTCTTATGTCGCCACGCGCCACCCCGACCGCTCGACTGCGGCGCGGATCGGCTCTTGCACCTCAACCAGCCAGCCACACATGACTACTGTCAGATTTTTCTGACACTCTTATGTGTCAGGCGAGCGTTACCCTTTCGCGGGAAACTGTCAAGCCGTGTGTGCCCGCGGGAGCAATGTCCGGCATCCGCCGACCATCATGCGTGGCGACGCACCGCGCGGATCGTCCAATCCACCAGCTCGCGAAAGGACAAGCGTGCCGGCCGCCGCATGGTGGTGCGGACAGTGTCTCCAAGGGGCTCGATCCATCGACCGGCAACCGCGTCCGGGCCGTGAGCGATCGCCAGCACGCCAAGGATCTGTGCGGCGTTGCAGTCGGCGTCGTGGCCGATCCCGCCGACCACCGCGAGCGTCGTGTCGAAATCGCCCGCCCCGCACCACATGGCCACCACCTCCGCGGCTGCGTTGGGGTAGGCATGAATCCAGTTGTACTCGACGAATTTCTCGTCGCAGGCACGCCACGCCGCGCGCCAGTCGGCGGCGCCGCCCGCCGCCCGCAAGGCGAACCGGAGGACCGCGCCGAACTCCGTCGTTTCGGGAAAAAGCGCTATCGTCTGGACCAAGATCGAGCGGATGTCGCTTTGGCAAAAGGCGGCGGCGGTGAGGACGGCGTTGAACACCTCCCCGAGAACGCCGTTGCCGGTATGCGAAATCGCCGCGTCGAGCCAGGCAAGGCGTGCGGCCTCTCGTGGACGACCGGGTGCGACCATCCCGCAGATCGCGCCCCGCATTTGGGCGCCGATCCATTCGTCGAACGGGTTGGCGAACCGCGCGCTCTCGGGCGGGAACAGGCCGCGCCGCAGGTTGTCCAGCGCGATGGCTTCGGCCGACCACGCTTCGGGGATCATCGCGAGCCAACGCTCGGCGATGTCGGCGCTGGTCACCGCGGGACCGTTCGTCTCGAACGCGTCGAGAAACGCCAGCTCGAACGTGATATCGTCATTGAAGGTGTTGGGAGGCCGGACATAGCGATCGATCGGCCCGAACGCGGCAGCCAGCCGCTCGGCGGAATATCCCTCGATGGCCGTGCCCACGGCGGCGCCCACCAGCTGGCCGCGCCATCCTGCCTCGACCCGTGCCGCGAAATCCCCGCCGGCGACGTCGACCGGCATGTCGGCCGGCCAGTCGACCTCCGCATCAAACTCGGCCCAGGACGCGAAGCGGCGCGTGCGCCGCGACGGATGGCTCGGATCCGGCACGGCTGTAAGCCAGAGCGCACGCAACCGTGCATCGATGACCTGCAGGCGCTCGAGATCGCCGGATGCGACCGCCCGCAGGCCCTCATCCAGCAAGGCACTGTGCGGCCCGGTGCGAAATCCCTTGTTTTCGAGCGACTGGAACGCCGCCACCATCAGGGATTCAGGAGCGCCCGAGCCCGGCACGCGGCTGTCCCAGAACCGCAGCAGCCGGGCATCGTGCGCGGCCACCGACTCGGAGGTATCCCAGGTCTGCTCTGACTCGTCCCGTACGACCGGAATGGCGCTGCGGAACAGCCGGTCGGCGATCTCCCAGGCTTTCATCGGGGCGCGGCGGCTCGTGGTGGAGCCAAGCGGGATCGAACCGCTGACCTCCTGAATGCCATTCAGGCGCTCTCCCAGCTGAGCTATGGCCCCGTCACGGGAGCGGCGATATAGACTGGCCGCGATGACGCTCGCAAGACCCGCGTCGGCCGAGGCGGAGTGCGTGTCCGGATCGGCCATTTTCGCCGAGTGGCTGGCCGCCCACGATCGCGAGCCGCGCGGACCCGCCGAACGTCTGGCGGCGGTGGCGGACTTCGCCGGCCTGTCGCCGCGGCTGGGCTGGGCAGGCAATCTGCGCCAAAGCAGGTCCCCGCGCATCGCGATCCGCCGTGACCCGCTTGCCTGGACGTTCGCCGACCTGTCGACGGACAATGCCACCTGGCGCAAGGCGTCCGGCTCGCGCGCGGAAGGGACCTATGACGAACTGGTCCGAGCGGTCGCCGACCACCTTCTGTGCGCGGACACCCGGCCGGACGACACCTTGATTTGGGGCGGCGACCCAGAAGACCCCTGGCCGTTCGGCGCGCTCTATATCGGTGCGGCCCTCGACTTCAGGCCGCGACGCGAAGATCCGAGTGGACGCTGAACGCCGCTTCCGTCTTGGCGCGCACCTCGTCCATCGTGACACCGGGCGCCAGATCCACCAGCACCACGCCCTGCGGCAGCATGTCGAACACGCCCAGATCGGTGACGACGAGATCGACGACCCCCGCCCCGGTCAGCGGTAACGTGCAGGATTTCAGCAGCTTGGGCTTGCCGCCCGCAGTGTGCTCCATCAACACGACCACGCGCCGGACCCCCGCGACCAGATCCATCGCCCCCCCCATGCCCTTGACCATCTTTCCCGGAATCATCCAGTTCGCGAGGTCACCGTTCTCGGCGACTTGGAGCGCGCCCAGGATCGATAGGTCGATGTGTCCGCCGCGGATCATCCCGAAACTGCTGGCGCTGTCGAAATAGCTGGTGGTCGGCAGTTCGGTGATCGTCTGCTTGCCGGCGTTGATGAGGTCGGGATCCTCCTCGCCCTCGAACGGAAACGGGCCCATGCCGAGCATCCCGTTCTCGCTCTGCAGTTGGATAGACATTCCCGCCGGGATATGGTTGGCGACAAGTGTGGGGATGCCGATCCCGAGATTGACGTAGAACCCGTCATGCAGCTCGCGCGCCGCGCGGGCCGCCATTTCGTCACGTGTCCAGGCCATTGTCGCCTCCCTCCTACGCTGCCCGCTTGCGCACCGTGCGCTGCTCGATCCGCTTCTGTACCGCGCCGATCTGCACGATCCGTTTGACGAAGACGCCGGGGGTCACGACGTGATCGGGGTCGATCTCGCCCGGCTCGACCAGGTGTTCCGTCTCGACCACGGTGACTTTCGCGGCCGTCGCCATGATCGGATTGAAATTGCGCGCCGTCTTGCGGAACACCAGGTTCCCCTCGCGGTCTGCTTTCCACGCATGCACGATCGCCAGGTCTCCAACGATGCCGCGCTCCATGACGTAGCGCTTGCCGTCGAACTCCCGCTCGTCCTTGCCTTCGGCGATCTGCGTGCCCGCGCCGGTGGCGGTATAGAACGCCGGTATGCCCGCGCCGCCGGCCCGGATCCGCTCCGCCAGCGTGCCCTGGGGATTGAACTCGATCTCCAACTCGCCGGCCAGGAATTGCGCGGCGAAGGTCGCGTTTTCCCCGACATACGAGCTGATCATCTTACGGACTTGCCGGGTTTCGAGCAAAAGGCCGAGGCCCGCGCCGTCGATGCCGGCATTGTTGGAGACGATGGTGAGGTCGCGCACGCCGGAATCGCGGATCGCCTCGATCAGCACCGACGGAATGCCGCACAGGCCGAACCCACCCGACAGGATCGTCATGCCGTCGCGCAGCAGGCCGCTGAGCGCCGCCGTAGCATCGGGATAGATTTTCTGGACCGACAAGACGTCCTCCGCATACACCACTTTCACATGAGAGAGTTGCAACAGAGCGGCCCGGGCGGCAATGGGCGACGTCAGTCGTCAAACTTTTGACATCGCGACGTCTCCCCTCGTCTGACACCCGAGTTTGAAGCGGGCCATGGACCATTAGGTCGATGGCGCGGGCCGCGAACCCGACAGCCGGGCCTTCAGCCCCTCGATCTCACGCGCGTGGCCTTTTTTCGGCGACACCGGCGCACCGTCCCGCCAGCTGCCGAAAGTGGTGGCGTAACACCGGGTCAGTTCCGCGCCGAACAGCAGAATCTGACTGCAGTAATAAATCCAAACGAACAGCACCGCCAAAGCGCCTGCGGCTCCGTAGGTCGTGGCGATGCTTGAACTTCCGATGTAAAGGGCGATCGCGTATTTGCCGATCGCCATCAGTGTCGCCGTGATCAGCGCGCCAACCGCCACGTCGCGCCACGCCACGTCGGTGTCGGGTAACACCTTGTAAATCGCGGCGAACAGGGCCGCGATCAGCACGAACGACAGCCCGGCGTTCAGCGGTCGGAGCACCCAGGACGCTTCCGGAAGAACCGCCGTCACCCAGTCGCCAACCGCCGCCAGCGCCGCGCTCAAAATGAGTGAGATCATGAGCAGGCCGCCGAGAGCCACGACCAGCGCGAGGCTGACGAGCCGGGCGCGGATAAGCGCCCAGACGGCGTCCTGACGTGGCCTTGTCTTCCAAATCGTGTTGAGTGCCGCCTGCATCTCGCCGAACACGCCGCTTGCCGCGACAATCAGGGTCACCACCCCGATCGCGGTGGCGACTGCGCCAGATCCGCGACGCGCAGCGCCTTGCAGAATGCTCTGGATCGCATCGGCGCCTTGCTGACCCATCACGTAGTCGACCTGGCCCACCAGAGCCGCCCGCGCCTGCTCGGAGCCGAACACCACGCCGGCGACCGCGATCACGATCAGCAGCACGGGTGCCAATGCGAAAACGGTATAGTAGGCGATCGCCGCCCCACGGCTCAGACAGTTGTCCTCGATGTAGGCGACCGAGGCGCCCTTCACGAGGCCCCAGAGTTTCCCGAGCATCCCAACCCGCCGATTCAGGTGGTCAGCGCCGCGCGCTCACCGTCCGTCAAGGGCCTACCGCGCTTCACCTCGGCCCGGATAGCGGCAGCGAGCGAGGGATTGGCGCGACGAAGTTGGACGATACGGCGTGCCGCGGCGGCGCCCGGCATCGGAGAGCGCTCCCACTGCTCGAGGAACAGTAGGTCAGCAAAGGACGCTTCGTCGCGGACGGCTTGGAGAGCCAGCCGCAGCGCCTCGGTCATTTGGGGCTCCTCACCCGCGATAATGACGTCGAGCATGCCACACTTCTCCACCGTCCCCACCCGCTCCCGTCGCGGAGCGGGTATGTAAGGCCGGTGGTGAAGGAAAAGTTTTCAGGAGTTTGTGAAACTCTCTCCAGAGCCCTCCCCCGCGTTCCGGCGGGAGAGGGGCCGCAACCGATACTAGTAGCGATACAACTCGTGCTTGAACGGCCCGGCCACCGGCGTGCCGACATAGTCCGATTGCTTCGGGGTCAGCTTTGTCAACGTCGCGCCGACCTTGGCCAGATGCAGGGCCGCCACCTTCTCGTCCAGCCGCTTCGGCAGCGTGTAGACGTCCAGACCATACGTACCCGGTGCCGCTTGCCACAGTTCGAGCTGTGCGAGCACCTGATTGGTGAAGCTCGCCGACATGACGAAGCTCGGGTGGCCCGTGGCGTTGCCGAGGTTCACCAGCCGCCCCTCCGACAGCACGATCAGCCGCTTGCCGTCCGGGAAGACGACCTCATCGACCTGCGGCTTGACGTTTTCCCATCGATTGTTGCGCAGCGCCTCGATCTGGATCTCGCTGTCGAAATGGCCGATGTTGCAGACGATGGCGCGGTGCTTCATCGCGCGCATGTGTTCGATCGTGATGACGTCGACGTTGCCGGTCGCGGTCACGAAGATGTCGCCGCGGGGTGCCGCCTGCTCCATGGTGACGACCTCATAGCCCTCCATCGCCGCCTGCAGCGCGCAGATCGGATCGATCTCGGTCACGATCACCCGACAGCCGGCCTGCCGCAGGCTGGCCGCCGAGCCCTTGCCGACGTCGCCGAATCCGCACACGACGGCGACCTTGCCGGCCATCATGACGTCGGTGCCGCGCCGGATCGCGTCCACCAGGCTCTCGCGGCAGCCGTAGAGATTGTCGAACTTGCTCTTGGTCACGCTGTCGTTGACGTTGATCGCCGGCACCTTGAGCTTGCCGTCGCGCGCCATCTCGCGCAGGCGATGCACGCCGGTCGTGGTCTCCTCCGACAAGCCACGGATGTCGGCCAGCATCTCCGGATATTTGGTGTGGATCAGGCTGGTGACGTCGCCGCCGTCATCGAGGATAAGGTTGGGCGTCCAGCCGTCCGGCCCGCGCACCGTCTGCTCGATGCACCACCAGAACTCGTCCTCGTCCATGCCCTTCCAGGCGAAGACCGGCGTGCCGGCGTCGGCCACCGCGGCGGCGGCGTGGTCCTGGGTGGAGAAGATGTTGCAAGACGACCAGCGGACCGTGGCGCCGAGATGCTCGAGCGTCTGGATCAGCACGGCGGTCTGGATGGTCATGTGCAGGCAGCCGACGATCCGTGCGCCGGCGAGCGGCTTGGTCGTGCCGTATTCCTCGCGAAGCGCCATCAGGCCGGGCATTTCGTCCTGCGCCATGGCGATTTCCTTACGGCCCCACTCGGCGAGCGAGATGTCGCGGACCTTGAAATCGCCGACCTTGGAGGTCGGGGCGACGGTGTCGGGCATGGAGAACCTCCGGAGCTGATGCGACGGCTATATAAGGATATCTGCATGTGTGCAAACCACATGGAAGGATCTCACGTCTTCTCCCTCGAAGGCTTTATCTCGCCCGTCGACCTCTTCTGCGCGATCACGGCCAGCTTCCGACAGATGGCGCTGGGCTTCGGATGCCTCCGTCCCAAGGGCTCCTCGCAACGACGATGTCGGATCAAGATGGTGGGAACGTCTTCTAGCCCGCTTGCGGCCAAACAGAGAGCAGCGCTAAACTACTAATGAAGGCTGACAATTGGTCTATCCAATGGAAGATCGGGCTTGTGCTCGCCGGAATCATGGCGCTCATAGTCCGGACCTTATTCGGATCCTGAATTACTCCACCGCCGCCGGAATTCGCTTCCTTTCGACTTGGGCTCTTTGAGACGCGGCGACTTTCTCCGGCCGAATGATCCGCCCCGCGAGCCTTCCGACCACCCGCGAAAGATCGTCCATGACGATGTAGAACGACGGCACGAACACCAGCGATAGCACCGTCGATACGATCAGCCCGCCGATCACGCCCACCGCCATCGGCGCCCGGAACTCGCCGCCGTCGCCGACACCGAGCGCGCTGGGGATCATTCCCGCCACCATGGCGATCGTCGTCATGACGATCGGCTGGGCGCGCTTGGCCCCGGCGTCCAGGATCGCTTCGCGCGGGCTCGCCCCGTCTCGCCGCCGCTCGATCGCGAAATCCACCAGCATGATGGCGTTCTTGGTCACGATCCCCATCAACATGAGGATGCCGATCGCCACCGGCAGGCTGATCGGCTCGTTCGTCAGCAACAACGCCAGGATCACACCGCCCAGGCACAGCGGCAGCGAAAGAAGGATCGTCAACGGCTGGAACAGGCTGCCGAACAGCAGCACCAGCAGCGCGAGCACGATCAGGAGGCCGGTCCCCATCGCCAGGGCGAACCCGGAAAACACCTCCGCCATGATCTCGGTATCGCCGCTGTTGGCGATCCGGACCCCGGGCGGCAGGTTGTGCGCCTCCGGCAATGCCTCTACCGCCGCCAGCGCGGCGCCGAGCGCGAGGCCGCCCGTCAAATCGGCGCCCAGCACGACTCGCCGAACCCGATCATATCGCTCGACCGATGACGGCCCTTGTCCGACCTCGATATCGGCCACCGCCGCCAACGGCACGGCTCGTCCGTCCGTGCCAGTCACGGGCAACGTGCCGAGCGCCCCAAGATCACGCCGCACACCCTGGTCGGCCTCGACGCGGATCGGCACCAGTCGGTCGCCGACATGCAGCTTCGCCAGATTGGCGCCGATGTCGCCGAGAGTGGCGATGCGCGCCGCCTCGGAGATCGCCTGCGTCGAGACGCCGAACCGCGAGGCTTCGTCCAGCCGCGGAACGATGCGGATTTCCGGCCGCGCCACGCCGGCGCTCTCGGCCACGTTAGAAAATCCCTGCAGCTTTCGCATCCCGCCGGACAGCGCGGCCACGCCACGGTCGAGCGCCACCGGTTCGTCGCCCAGCACGGACAGGGACAGCTCTCGCTCGCCCCGATCGTTCACGTACCAGCCCCGCACGTCCGGGATCGCCGCCAGCAGGGCGGTCAGCGCCGTCTCGACCTCCTTTTGGCTGCGGGTTCGTTCGTCTTTCGGAGACAGGCCGATCACCATCGCGGCGCGGCGCACCTCCTCGCCCGCACCGGTCGGCGTGGTCCCGCCGATCGTCAGGATCGACCGCACCTCCGGCAACGTGCGAAAAGCGCGGGCGATCGTGTCGGTTCGGGCGGCAGTGTCGTCGAGCGTCGAGCCGGGTGGCAGCTCGATCGACAATACGGTGCGGGCATCGTCCTGCGGCGGAATGAAGCCGGTCGGCAGCAGCGTCGTGGACCAGATCGACAACGCGAACATGCCCATGCCGGCGACCAACGTCAGATAAGGCCAGCGCAACGTGCCGCGCAGGAATCTGCCGTATGAGCGCATCGCCCAACCCGGCCGCTCGTCCGCGTGGCCACGGCCACGCAGCAGATAGGCGGCCATGACCGGCGTCACCAGTCGCGCGACCATGAGGGAGACGAGGACGGCGGCGGCAACCGTCAGCCCGAACTGTTTGAAGTATTGGCCAGGAATGCCGCCCATAAAGCTGACCGGCGCGAAGACCGCGACGATCGTCAGGGTGATCGCGATGACGGCCAGCCCGATCTCGTCGGCCGCGTCGATCGCCGCCTGATAGGCCGGTTTGCCCATCCGAACGTGCCGCACGATATTCTCGATCTCGACGATCGCGTCGTCCACCAGAATGCCTGTCACCAGCGTGATCGCCAGCAGGCTCACGAAATTGAACGTGAACCCCATCAGATACATCGCGGCGAAAGCGGGGATGATGGACAGCGGGAGGGCCACTGCGGCGATCAGCGTCGCCCGCCAGTCGCGCAGGAAGAGGAACACCACCAGGGTCGCCAATCCCGCTCCCTCCAGCAGGGAATGCATGGCCGACAGATAGCTGCCGTAGGTGGAGCGGACGCTATCGTCCGTGAGTGCGAACTGGACCTCGGGATGCTCGCTGGCCAGCACTTTCAAACGCGCGGCGACCGCCTCGGCCACGGTCACGTCCGACGCGCCCTTGCTGCGGAAGACGGCGAAAGCCACGACGGGACGCTCCCCGTCCAACCGGGCGAACCGACGCGGCTCCTCGAAGCCGTCGGTGATGGTGGCCAGGTCGCCCAGCCTGACCTCCCGTCCACCCGGCAGCACGATGCGCGTCGCGGCCAGGCTCGTCACGTCGGTCGATGCGGCGAGCGTGCGAATGGCTTGTTCCTGCTGGCCCAGTTCCGCGCGCCCGCCGGCCAGATCGACGCTGGTCGCGAGCACCTGCGCATTCACCGCCCCCGCAGTGATGCCGAGGGACGCAAGCCGATCCGGCTGCAGGTCCACCTGAATTTCCCGCGTGACGCCGCCGATCCGTTCCACCTTGCCGACCCCGCGCACGCCCTGCAGCGCACGAATGACGGTGTCGTCCACGAACCATGAAAGTTGCTCCGGCGTCATCCCTGGCGATGTCGCCGAAAACGTCTGGATCGACTGCCCCACCACGTCGATGCGCTGGATGATCGGTTCGTCGATGTTCCTCGGCAGATCGGCGCGGACTTTCGCGATCGCGTCGCGTACGTCGTTGGCGGCCCGGTCGGTGTTGATCTCCAGGCGAAATTCGACGGCAGTGACCGACGAGCCGTCGGTGATGGTCGAGGAGACGTGCTTCACGCCGGCAATGCTGGCGATCGCGTCCTCGACCTTCTTGGCGACTTGCGTCTCCAGATCGGCCGGCGCCGCGCCCGATTGCGTCACCGTCACGGCGACGATCGGGATGTCGATATTCGGTGCCCGGGTGATCGGGATCGCGACGAACGAGACGACACCCAAAAGTGCGAGCACCGCGAACAACACCAATGACGGGACCGGCGTGCGGATCGCGGCGCCGGAAATCTTCCAGGCCATCAGTTCACCTTGGCAGGTTCCACCGGGGTCACGCGGTCGCCATCCCGGACGAAGCTGCCCGAGACCGCGACCACGGTCTCTCCGGCGACGATGCCATCGAGTTGTGCCTGCTTCGTGTCGCGCGCGCCGATCCGCACCGCGGTCGTGCGCACCACGCCGTCGCGCACCACTTGCACTCTATCGCCATCCGCCGTGAACAGCACCGCCGACAGCGGCACGACGATCCCGTCCCGCCGCCCCGTCTCCACCAGCGCCCGCCCGAAACCGCCGATCGTCGCCTCGCCACCCTCGACCGCGATCCGCACCCGACCCAGTCGCGTGGCCCGGCTGAGCTCCGGAGCGACCAGCCGTACCGTTCCGGCTCGTGCCGCCGTCTCGCCGGTCAGCGTGACCCGGGCCGGCTGGCCCGGACGGAGGCGAGCGAGCAACGTCTCCGGCACGTCGGCCTCCAGTTCGACCGCGTTGTCCTCGATCACCCGGAACAACGGATCGTTGGACGAGCCGACCACGGCGCCTAGTCGCGCCACCCGCCGGCTGACCCGTCCGGCAACCGGCGACCTCAGGTCGGTCCGCGCAAGGCGAACCATCAACTCCTCCCGCTGGGCCTTCGCGAGATCGAGATCGGCCGCCGCGGCCAGCAGCGCCGCCTCGCTGGTGCGCTGCCGCGCACCCGCCGTCTGGGCCGCCATCTGTCGTTGGTCGAACGTCTCGCGGGAGGCCGCACCGCTGCCGATCAGTGCACTGGTGCGCCCGAACGCGCTGTCGGCCTGGGCGCGAGTGGCCTGCGCCTCGGCGAGTTGCGCGCGGGCCTGCGCCACCGCCGCCTCGGCATGGGCGATCTGGGCGGCGTTCTGGGCGATCGACGTGTCGACGGTCTCCCGCGACAGCTTGGCCAACGTCTGACCCGCCCTTACGACATCGCCTTCCTCGACGCTGATTTCGACGATCGCGAGGCCGTCGACTTGCGGGCTGACGAGGACTTCCTCGCGGGCAACCATCGTGCCGGTGATCGGCACGGTCTCGACGACCGTGCCCGTGGCGGCGGCGATCACGCTGACGGCTGGGCCGTCCGCGAACGCCAGCGACGCTGTCATCAGCGCGCCGATCGCCAGCACCACCACCGCCGGATCAAGCCGGGCGATGACGAGGGTTGTTAGGCGCCGCCTGGCAGGCACGCTCGCATCCCGATCCGGCCTCTAGGTGTTCATCGCGTCGAAGAAGTCTTGGTTGGACTTGCTGTATTTGAGCTTGTCCAGCAGGAAGTCCATGGAATCCATCGTGCCCATGGGGTTCAGGATCCTGCGCAGGACCCACATCTTCGATAGCGTGCCGCGATCGACCAGCAACTCCTCCTTGCGGGTGCCGCTTTTGGTGATGTCGATCGCCGGGAAGGTCCGCTTGTCGGCCAGCTTGCGATCGAGGATGAGCTCGCTGTTGCCGGTGCCCTTGAACTCCTCGAAGATCACTTCGTCCATGCGGCTGCCGGTGTCGATGAGCGCGGTCGCGATGATGGTGAGCGACCCGCCCTCCTCGATATTGCGGGCGGCGCCGAAGAACCGCTTGGGCTTCTGCAGCGCGTTGGCGTCCACGCCGCCGGTCAGGACCTTGCCGGAGCTCGGCACGACGGTGTTGTAGGCCCGCGCGAGCCTCGTGATGCTGTCGAGAAGGATCACCACGTCGCGCTTGTGCTCGACCAGCCGCTTGGCCTTCTCGAGCACCATTTCCGTCACCTGGACATGGCGCGTGGCCGGCTCGTCGAACGTGCTGGCGACCACCTCGCCGCGCACCGTGCGGGCCATGTCGGTGACCTCCTCCGGCCGCTCGTCGATCAGCAGCACGATCAGGAAGGCCTCGGGATGGTTTGCCGTGATACTTGTCGCGATCGACTGCAGCATCACCGTCTTGCCGGTGCGCGGCGGCGCCACGATCAGCGCCCGCTGACCCTTGCCGATCGGGGCAACCAGATCGACCACACGCGGGATCATGTCGCGCGTCTGGCCCTTGGCCGGCGGCTCCTTGTGCTCGATCTCGAGTTTGATCCGCTCGTCGGGATAGAGCGGCGTGAGGTTGTCGAAGTTGATCCTGTGCCGCACCGCCTCCGGCGCCTCGAAGTTGATCGTGTTGACCTTCAGCATGGCGAAATAGCGCTCGCCATCCTTGGGTGCCCGGATCTGGCCCTCGACCGTGTCCCCGGTGCGCAGCGCGAAGCGGCGGACCTGGGTCGGGCTGATATAGATGTCGTCCGGGCCGGGCAGGTAGTTGCTCTGCGGGCTGCGCAGGAACCCGAACCCGTCGGACAGGATCTCCAGCGTGCCCTCGCCGTGGATCGCCTGATCGTTGTCGGCGAGATTTTTGAGGATCGCGAACATCATGTCCTGCTTGCGCAGGCTGGATGCGTTCTCGATCTGCAGCGATTCCGCGAAACTGAGCAGATCCGCCGGAGTTTTGGCTTTGAGTTCGGCCAAATGCATGGGTGGCCTCGTGGGAAAAATCAGGGGAGGACAGGAGGGCCTAGCCCAAACCGAACATCCCGCCTGTGGCGGCGATCACTCTCGGTCACTGTCCCGGGGAAGAAGAAGACGAACGGAAACCAGACCGGACACCGCTCGACATCGTAGGTAGGTGGTCGACGAGGATCCGTCAACACCCCGCGACGATCAGAACGGCTGCATGATCACCATGATGACGATGACCAACATCAGGACCGCCGGAATCTCGTTAACCATCCGATAAAAACGGGCGGGCCGGGTATTGCGGTCCTCGAGGAAGTCGCGACGCCATTTCGACGCGGCGCCGGTGAAGCCCGACATCAGAACCACCATGAGAAGCTTCACGTGCCACCATCCGGCCGTCCAGCTGATCGCCCCCGGCGTCAGGGCGAGCAGGATCCCGAACGTCCAGGTCGCGATCATGGCCGGCGTCGTGATCTGCTTCAACAAACGCCCTTCCATGATCTTGAACCGCTCGCTCTCCTCGGACCCGCGCCGCGCCTCGCAATGGTAGACGAACAGCCGAGGCAGGTACAGCAAGCCGGCCATCCACGCGACAAAACTGACGATGTGGAAGGACTTCGTCCAGGGATAGAACTGCGAGAGGAATTGCAACGTCATGCGGCCGCCTGGCGGTCGGCCAGCGCGATGAGACGGGGCAGCGCGGCCATGTCGTGGAACGGCGCCGCTCCAGCGTCGCGTAGCGAGCGCCCATCGGCCGAACGATCGAAACCGAGGCAGTCCATGCCCGCCGCAATCGCCGCGGTGACGCCCGGCACCGAGTCCTCGATCACCAGGCACTCGCGCGGCTCGACCCCCTCGGTGGAAGCGGCCGCGAGATAGACGTCCGGTGCCGGCTTGCTGCGCGCCACGTCCTCGAAACTATGGAGCCGGCCCGCGACCATCGACGCGATCCCGAGTCGTTGAAACTTGGCGGCCATCTCGGCATGCGAAGAGTTCGAGGCGACCCGCCAGGCTATCCCCCGCGCCGTCAACGCACGCAGCGTCTCGATCGCGCCCGGAATGGCCACCGCCTCGTGGGACATCGCGTCGACGATCGCGTTCTTGATGTGCTCGCGCCAGTCGGCCGGAAGTGGTCGTTCCAGAACCGCCTCGGCGTGCCGTTCGATCGCCTCGATACTGATCCCCAGAAACAAGTGCTCGGCCTCCTCGCCGCTCATCGGCCACCCGCGCTTGGTGAGATCCTCGGCGAGCACGCGGTTCGACACCCGTTCGCTGTCGACCAGCACGCCGTCGCAATCGAAGATCACGAGACGCAGCGGCGCGGCGCGGCGACGCAATAGGTCCTCGGCGGTCATGCCTGAGCCAGTTCGCGCGCCTTCTGGACGCCGGCGCGCGCATGCGGGCAATCGGAATGGGCCCGGGGACAGGTCCGGCCGCCGGCGAAGCTCACCAGGCCCGGACCGACGCCGCGGGCCTCCCGCACGAGGTCGGCCAGCGCCGATATGAAGGCGGGATCGCTGTTGTGGGTCGGCACGCGCAGATAGTGCAGCACCCCGGCATGTTCGGCCAACTCGCGGTATTCGATGTCGAGCTCGACCAGGGTCTCGGAATGCTCTGAGACGAACGCGATGGGCACCACCAGGACGCTGATTCCCTCGCGACCGGCCTGCTGCACCGCGTCGTCGGTCGACGGCCCGATCCAGCGCTGCGGCGTGGCTCGCGACTGGTAGCAGACCACCCAATCCAGATCTGGCTCATCCAATGCGCCCAGCACGCAAGCAACCGTGCGCTCGACCTGGAACTGATACGGATCACCCGCCTTGATGATCGATTCCGGCAATCCGTGCGCGGAAAACAGCACCCTGAACGCGCCGTTCCCCGCGGCTTTTCGCATGTCCACCAGGCTGCGCCGTAGCAGCGACGCGGTGGCGGCCGCGAATCCGGCATCGGCGTGATAGCAGCACAACGCGGTCGTCGGTTTGGCCAAACCGACCCGGACCGCCGCCGCCCGCCAGGCGGAAAGACTGCTGCCGGTCGTCGTCGTGGAGAACTGCGGATACAGCGGCAGCAGGACCACCTCGTCGGGGTTCCATTCGCGCACCGCCCGCGCGGCCTCGTCGCTGAACGGATGCCAGTAGCGCATCGCCACGAAGCACCGCGCCTCGAACTCCGGAAACGCCTGCTCCAGCGCGCCGGCCTGCGCCTGCGTCAGCTCCAGCAACGGCGAGCGGCCGCCAAGGATGGCATAGTTCGCCGTCGCGGGCTTGAGCCGCGCGGCGGCGATGATGCGGGCCAACAGCGGACGGATGAAGCCCGGCACCCGCAGGATGGCGGGATCGCTGAACAGGTTCAGCAGGAACGGCTTGATCGCCTCCGGCCGGTCGGGACCGCCGAGGTTGAACAGGACGATCGCGACGCGCGGACGGGTCATGCGCTGCAACATGCAGGCGGCCGGAATTGCGTCAAGCCGCGCGCACCCGCGTCACGAGCCGACCGACATGTTCCGGAGGCGTCTCGGGGATGATACCGTGCCCGAGGTTGAACACCCACGCGCGCCCCTGTGCCGCGGCCAGCACATCGTCGACCGCCCGGTCCAGCGCCTCGCCGCCCGGCACCAGCGCCAGCGGGTCGACATTGCCCTGCAGCGCCACGCCATCCGCAACATGCCGTCGCGCCCAGCCGGCATCGACCTGGGTGTCCAGTCCCACGCCTTGCGCCCCGACCGTGGTGGCGTATTCCGCCAGGAGCCCGCCGGCCAGACGCGGGAAGGCGATCACCGGCACGTCGGGCCGCGCGGCGCGCAACGCGGCGACGATCCGCGTCGTGGGGCCGATGACGAAATCGCGGAACAACGCGGCTGGCAGCACGCCCGCCCAGCTGTCGAACAGCATCAGCACTTCCGCGCCCGCCTCGGCCTGGGCCAGCAGGTATTCGGTCGTCGAATCGACCAGGATATCCAACAGGGTCGCGAACAGCGCCGGTTCGGCATAGGCAAACAGCCGCGTCTCGGCGAACTCCTTGGCACCGTGCCCTTCCACCATGTAGCACGCGACGGTGAACGGGCTGCCGGCGAAGCCGATCAGCGCTGCCTCGCCAACACCGTCGGCGACCCGCGACACCGTCTCCAGAATGGGCGCGATCGCCCCTCGGACTCGCCCGCGATCGAGCTTCGCCAACCCCGCCGCGTCGCGGATCGGCTCGAGCACCGGTCCCTCGCCCTGCGCGAACCGCAGCTTCTGGCCCAGCGCCCAGGGCAGCATCAGGATGTCGCTGAACAGGATCGCCGCATCCATGCCGAAGCGCCGCACCGGCTGGAGCGTCACCTCTGCGGCGAGCGGCGGCGTGGTGCACAACGCAATGAAATCGCCCGCCTGCGCCCGCAGCTCGCGATATTCCGGCAAATACCGCCCGGCTTGGCGCATCAGCCAGACGGGTGGCGGCCAGACGGGCTGTCCCGCCAGGGCCTGATGCAGCCGCTTCACAATGCTTCGATCGTGTTCATCGAGCCTTCTTACAGGCAAAGGATTCTAAGGTCTTGGGGGGAAGAGGACAGGACGGCTGTGGATATCGGGGTACCCCGATCAGCCGCCTGACCACCCGGCACCTGTCCACATGCGGGTCGCACGTGAACCTGCTGACAGAGCGGGGCCATACGCCGTTGTCCCGATCACGCGCCTGTCATCTGTGTTATCGGTCCACCGCGTTGCCTGGTGGGTGGGTTATGCCCGCGATGCCCGGTCGCGGCGCAAAGCACCCCTGGTTGTCCCCGTGATCCCCGCTATCCTCAGCCGATGACCGAGCGGCAGAACCTCCATCTCATTTCGGACGCGACCGGCGAGACGCTGAACGCGATCGCGCGCGCCACGGTTGCCCAGTTCGAGCATGCGCACTTCCTGCACCATCGCTGGAGCCTGGTGCGCACGCGCTTTCAACTGCATCGCGTGCTGGAAGGCATCGAGGCTGAGCCAGGACCGGTGCTCTCGACCCTCGTCGAGCGGGGGCTACGCTCCGAGCTCGAATCCGCCTGCGCACGCATGGGGTTGGCGATCGTGCATGTGCTCGACCCCGTGCTGGCAATGCTGCAGGAGACGGTGGGCGAGGCTGCGACCGCCCGACCGGGACGGCAATACGTGCTGGATGCCGACTATTTCCGGCGGATCGACGCGATGCACTACGTCCTGTCGCACGATGACGGGCAGGCGAGCGCCGGGGCGGCCGACGCCGACGTGCTGCTGGTCGGCGTCTCGCGCAGCAGCAAGACCCCGACCTCGTTCTATCTTGCCAATCGCGGCGTGAAGGCGGCGAACATCCCGCTCGTTCCCGGCACGCCGGAGCCGGCCATTCTTGATGCCACGACCTGCCCGGTGATCGGCCTGACCCTGGACGCCGAGCGGCTGATCGAAATTCGCAAGCACCGGCTGCGGCTCATCGGCGCGGGCGGGACCGGCGCGCTGCGCGCGGACACCACCGACTACGTCGACGCGGAGGCGGTGAAGGCGGAGCTTTTGTGGGCTCGACGGCTCTGCGCGAAGCGGGGATGGCCGGTCGTCGACGTGACCCGCCGTTCGATCGAGGAGACAGCCGCCACCGTCCTGCAGCTCATGGAGGCTTGGCACCAGCGCCGCCGCGCCGCCGAGCCGGCGTGACCGGCTCTCTGCAAGCCGAGATGCCGGAGCTGATCCTCGCCAGCGCCTCGGCGGCGCGGGCGGCCGTCCTCCGAGCCGCCGGATTGCGGTTTTCCGTTCAGGCAGCGTTCATCGACGAGGCAGCTGTCAAGTCTGCCGGACAGGCCGAAGGCGCGTCCGCCGAGGCGATCGCGGTGGTGCTGGCCGACTTGAAAGCGCAGCGTGTCGCGCGCTTCGCGCCGGAAGCGCTGGTGATCGGTGCCGACCAACTGCTGGTCTGCGAGGATCGTTGGTTCGACAAACCAGCAAACTTCGCCGAGGCGCGGGAACATCTGATCGCATTGCGCGGGCGGACTCATGTTCTTGTGACCGCGATGGTCTGTCATCGCGGTGGCGGCCGGGTGTTTCAGCATATCGCCCAGCCGCGTCTGACGATGCGGCGATTCTCCGATGCTTTCCTGGACGCTTATCTGACGACCGAGGGCGAGGCGGTTCTCGGCAGTGTCGGGGCGTATCGAGTGGAAGGGCTGGGCGCGCACCTGTTCGAGACGATCGAAGGCGAGCATACCGCCATACTCGGCCTGCCGCTCCTGCGCCTTCTCGGGTTCCTTCGGCAGCACGGAGCGCTTGAAGGCTGAAACATCCGGCACGGACGATAGCGGAGGTTGATTGCCTCGTTGCGGCGACCGGCCGATACGCGAGGCTCTGCATGACGATGTCTTCGTCGCGGGCATCTTCCACCCGGCGGCTGATATCCCCGACCGGGTGTAGGCTCACGCTGCCGCCCGGCCCGGAACGTCCTCCGTCTTCGCGTTCGGCGGTGGCGGCTCGGCGGCGGACAGCGCGCGGTAGCTCGTGAACGGGCTCTCGATCGCCAACTCGTCGAAGCGATACTTGAGCCGCCGGTTCAGTTCGCGTCCGACCGCCCACCGCTGGCTCGGCACCGTCTTGATCCGACAGCGCAGCACCCACGCGGTGTCGATGAAGCGCTCGACGCCCATGATCTCCATCCGATCGGTGATCGCCGCCCCCCATCGCGGCTCCGCGCGCATGGTCTCGGCCACGTCCTGCACCACTTCGCTGACATGATCGCAATCCTCGTTGAGCCCGACGCTGACGTCGAGCATCGCGTAGGCGAAATCGCGCGTCAGGTTGGTGACCGTCGTGACCGCGCTGAACGGCACGATATGCACGGCGCCATCGAGCGCCCGTAGCCGGATCACTCGGACCGACAGGTTCTCCACCGTGCCGGTCAGGCCGCCGAGAGTGACCACGTCGCCGACCTGCATGGTGTTTTCCAGCAGGAGGAACATGCCGGTGATGATGTCCTGCACGAGCTTCTGTGATCCGAAGCCGATCGCCAGGCCGATCACGCTGGCGCCGGCAAGAAGTGGTGCGATATTCACGCCGATCTGGCTGAGCACCGTCAAGCCGGCGAACATGCTGATCGCCACCAGCAACGTGGTACGCATCATCGGAAGCAGGGTTCGCAGCCGCGCCGATCGGGCGGGCTGGCCTTCGCGCGCCAGTCGCGCGAGGTGGTTCTGCACGCTGGCGTTCGCTCCCTCCCAGATCGCCAGCCCGACCAGTATCGTGATGGCGCTGGTCGCCACTGCCGACAGCAACCGCCCGCCCAAGGCATCGCTGCGGAACCAGGCGAGGCTCTCGAGCCCCCAAATCTCCATCAGCAGAATGAACGCGCCGATACCGATCATGGTGTCGACGATCGTCCGCAGCACCGGCAGATAGCGCCGGAGCGCGTTGTCCACGCCGGGCGTTCGCGGCTTGGCGCCCGGCTCGGGGGCGGCCGTATGATCGAGCCAGGCAATCAGCAGCACCGACAGCAATCGCGCGATGGTGCCGACCACAAGGGTCGAGACGAACACCAGAAGCAGCTTTGCAAACCCGCCGGGAACGTCGAGCGCCCAGACCGTCCACAACGCGACGATGTAGAAGATCACGACGATATGCCAGATCGCCGCCACGCGGTTGCGCGCGACCGCCAACACGCCGGTCGCGTCGGGTGCTGCTCGGATCAGGGCGGCGATCGGCGCCCGATTCTGGATGACGATCACAACCAGCATCAAGTGGACCGCAAGCGCCACGAGTTTCAGGAGCGCGTCGTGCGCCACCCGATACAGGCCGAACAGCAGCGCCACCTCGGTCAGCGCGTAGCCGAACAGCGCCACAACCGCGAGCCGTCGCATCCAGCGCACCGCCCCGCGTGCCATCTCGGGACTGATCGGCACGAGTTGAAGGGCCGGCGCATCCGGTGACAGGATCGCGCGCGTCGCGACCGTCGCCACGCGGCAAAACACGTAGGCGTTGAGCAGCGCCAGGATCACCAGCTTCGTCGTCGTGGGCTCGCCCAATCGGCTGCCGAGCAATCCGTAACCGGCCGCCCCCATCGCCAGGATCGGTATGAGATCGAGTAGCAGCCGCGCCAGGATCAGCGGTATTCGGCGCAACGTCGCCAGGAGCTTCGCCTTGCGCTCCCGCCGCCGTGCCGCCGCGTCGCGCGGCTTGGTCGAGGGGGTGTTCGGCGACGCGGGCTCGGTCGGATCCTCCTGCGGCGCGAAGCGCAGCAACGCGCGGCGCGGCCGAACGACGAGCCGCCGGGCTGCCGTCTCGATCAGCAAGGCGATCGTCGCCACCACGCCGAATTTCCAGCCGGCGTCAAAGACTTCCGAACGGCTCTCCGGATCGGCCGCCAGACCCCTTGCCCACCGCTCCAACAGTGTGAAGTTCGTCAGCGTGCGAACCGTGCCACCGACATCGTCCGACAGCGATTCGAGTTTTTCGGAGACGCCGACCAAAAGCTGCGCCCCGAGACTGTCGGGTGCCAGCGGTATCGCGAGCTTCGGCGTCTCAGCCGGGACAGCGACGGGCTTGGTGGCCGTAGCTTGACCGGCCATAGCTTGACCTGCGGGAGCTTGGCCTGCGGGCGCTGTGGCACCGGGCGCGACCTCGACTGCCGGCGCGCCGGGCGACGCCGGCATCGCGGTGGCGGGCGCCGCGCGCGCGAGTGTTTCCAGCACGCCGATCATCTCGGCTCGGCGTGCGTCGTCTTTGAGGACGCTCAGCGCCTGCTGGGCCTGCGCGGGGGTCGGCGCGACCGCGGGGGACGGGGCGCTCGCCGGCTGCGCAAGGGCTGGACCACACGCGAGCACCACAACTGCGAGCAGCCGGAGAACGGTCATCATGCGGGTACGGACTCTCCTGATCGCATGTGATGTCAACCAACGTGGCCGCGGACCCCACGCGCGAGGATGGCGAGGACAGGCTTGCCGGGCGCGTGCGGGCGGCGGGCGTGCGGCCTCGGATTGGCCCCTGCACAGCGACCTTCCCCTGCCCATCTATAGACTGTGAAGACGATCCTGCTGATCCTTGTCGTGGCGGCGATGCTGGGCACGTTGGGCGTGCTGCTGGCCGGGATGCTGGGCATGGTTCGGGGCGGCGGCGACCCGGCACGTTCCAACGCGCTCATGCGCTGGAGGGTTGTCCTACAGGGCGTGGCGGTGTTGCTGTTCGCGCTGCTGCTTGCCCTGTCGGGATGAGGCCTGTCCGTCACGTGCATCGGCCGACGACGATTTCTGTTTGACAATCCATGCGTCTTGCTGTTTAATCCGCGGCGTGACATCAGCCCCAACCCTTCCCGAGCCTGCTACCGATCTCGGACGGCGCTTTGCTCTCGCGATCGACGAACTGCTTCAGGAGATCGTGGCCAAGGCGGCCCGTGAGTGGGTGCTGGCACCGCTTCTGCTCCTGCTGATCCGGCCCTACCTCCGTGACCTCGCCGCCTCGATCGATGCGATCGCCGCCCACGTCCGCGCAACGGGGCCTCAACCGACTCCTGCCATGGCGCAGCCGATCAACTCTCCGCCCCTCGCGCCGGCCATTCCGCGGTCACGGCATACTGGACATCGTGTGACCAGCGACCCCTCCCAGCGACGGACGGTCGCCCCGCGCGAAATCCCCCCGCCGAGTTTCGCCGACCGGGGGACACGCCGCGGCCCACTGAGGCGGGCCGTCCAAGATGACATCGCCCCCACCTCCCGTGACATCCTCCGCATACGTTGGCTCCGCGAAGTCGGCCAGCCACTCGCCCTGGTCAAGTCCCGAACGCCCAGCCGCCACAACCCGACCGTCTCGCTCGCGCAGATTGTTACGATCTCAAAACGACATGGCTCGGTGTGCTACCTATTTTCCGGCGTTTGCGCTGTGCGGCCTGACAAACGCGGCATCGTTTGACAGTCTCCCGCCGCCGGACCTAATTTCGCGGCGCTGTGTTGCAGCCGCGAACGCGAGCGAACGGGCCGGGTGCCGCCCCACCGGCCGCGCGGATCCCTGCCAGCCGAGGAGTGGGCGTGTGAAGATCCTGGTCGCGGTCAAGCGGGTTGTCGACTACAATGTGAAGGTGCGCGTGCGCGCCGACGGTACGGGCGTCGAGACGCAAGGCGTCAAGATGTCGATGAACCCGTTCGACGAGATCGCCGTGGAGGAAGCCCTGCGCCTGCGCGAGAAGGGCGCGGCCACAGAGGTGGTGGCCGTCTCGCTGGGCGTTGCCGCATGCGCCGAGACGATCCGGACCGCGCTCGCCATGGGCGCGGATCGCGGCATCCTGGTCGAGACCGACGCCGAGTTGCAGCCGCTCGCGGTAGCCAAATTGCTCCGTGCGCTGGCGCTGCGTGAACAGCCGGGCCTCATGATCCTGGGCAAGCAGGCGATCGACGACGACATGAACGCCACCGGACAGATGCTCGCGGCCCTGCTCGGCTGGCCGCAAGGCACATTCGCGAGCAGGGTCGCGATCGAGGGCGATAGCCTATCGGTCACCCGCGAGATCGATGGCGGGTTGGAGACGGTGGCCCTGAAACTGCCGGCGGTGGTGACGACCGATCTGCGGCTGAACGAGCCGCGCTATGCCAGCCTTCCGAACATCATGAAGGCGCGCAAAAAACCGATCGAGACCGTCAAGCCAGAGGATCTCGGCGTCGACCCCAGCCCGCGACTGAAATTGCTGGGCGTGATCGAGCCGGAACGGCGCAAGGCCGGCGCGAAAGTGGGCTCCGTGGCCGAGCTTGTGGCCAAATTGAAAACCGAAGCGAAGGTGATCTGATGACCGCCCTGGTCCTGCTCGATTTCGAGGGCGCGTCGATCAAGCAGCCTTCCCGCTCCGCCGTGGCCGCCGCCGCGGCGCTGGGCGAGGTGCACGTGCTGATCGCCGGCCACGAGGCACGCCCTGCCGCCGAGGGGGCCGCGAAGCTGCCTGGGGTGACCAAGGTTCTGCTGGCCGACGCGCCCCAGCACGCGCATGCCTTGGCGGAACCGCTTGCGGCCCTGCTGGTGAGGCTGGCCCCCGGCTACAGCCACATCCTGTCGGCGGCGACGGCGAGCGGCAAGAACGTGCTGCCCCGTGCCGCGGCACTGCTCGACGTCCAGCCGATCAGCGATGTCTCGGCCATCATCGATGCCGATACCTTCGTCCGCCCGATCTATGCCGGCAACGCGCTGGCAACCGTGCGCAGCACCGATCCGATCAAGTTCGTCAGCATCCGCGCGGCCAGCTTCGACCCGGTGGCGGAGACCGGCGGCGATGCCCCGATCGAGACGGTGGCCGAGGGCGCGGATGCCGGCCTGTCACGCTTCGTCTCGGCGGAGCTGTCGCGTAGCGAGCGGCCGGAGCTGACGGCGGCCCGTATCGTGATCTCAGGTGGGCGCGGGATGCAGAGCGGGGCCAATTTCCATCTGCTCGACCCGATCGCCGACGCGCTGGGGGCGGCGGTCGGTGCCTCGCGCGCGGCCGTCGATGCGGGTTTCGTGCCCAACGACTATCAGGTCGGGCAGACCGGCAAGATCGTGGCACCCGACCTGTACATGGCGATCGGCATCTCCGGGGCCATTCAGCATCTGGCGGGGATGAAGGACAGCAAGATCATCGTCGCGATCAACAAGGACGCCGAGGCACCGATCTTCCAGGTCGCCGATTACGGCCTCGTCGCCGATCTGTTCGTGGCCTTGCCCGAGTTGCAGGCGGAGCTGGAGCGAGCTTGAGCGGCAGCCCCCACGTGCCGGCCGCGATTGAGCGTGTCGGCGTGGTGGGGGCCGGCCAGATGGGTGCCGGCATTGCCCAGGTATGTGCGGCGGCCGAGCTGTCGGTGGTGTTGCTGGACGCGAAGCCAGAGGCGCTCGAGAAGGGGCGGGCTAGCATCGGCCGCAACCTCGATCGGCAGATCGCCAAAGGCACGCTGACGGAAGACGCGAAAGCGACCCTCCTCGGGCGCATAGCCACCACCAGCGACTATGCGGCGTTCGCCGATCGCGACCTGGTGATCGAGGCGGCGACCGAGAAGGAGGACGTGAAGCGGGCGATCTATAAGCAGCTCGTCGCCCATTTGCGGCCGGACTGCATGGTTGCCACCAACACCTCATCCATCTCCATCACCAGACTCGGTGCCAGCACCGATCGGCCGGAGCGGTTCATCGGCCTGCATTTCATGAACCCGGTGCCGGTGATGAAACTCGTGGAGATCATCCGCGGCATCGCGACCGACGACGCGACGTTCCGCGCGGTCGAGGCGCTGACCGCGCGGCTCGGCAAGACGGTCGCGCAGTCGGAGGATTTTCCGGCCTTCATCGTCAACCGCCTGCTCGTGCCGATGATCAACGAGGCGGTCTACGCGCTGCATGAGGGCGTGGGCTCGGTGGCCGCCATCGATATCTCGCTGAAGCTAGGGGCCAATCACCCGATGGGTCCGCTGGAGCTCGCGGACTTCATCGGCCTCGACACATGCCTGTCCATCATGCAAGTGCTCCACGAGGGACTCGCCGACAGCAAGTATCGGCCCTGCCCGCTGCTGGTGAAATACGTCGAGGCCGGCTGGCTCGGCCGCAAGAGCGGGCGCGGGTTCTACGACTATTCCGCCACGCCGCCGCGGCCGACGCGGTAGCGCGTTGCCCGGACCCAGCGCCCGCGGCGCCCCGTCGGCCCCATGCTGACCCACGCCCTGCCCACCACTTGGCAGGCTGAACGCGCGGCTGGCGAGGGCGGACTCCTTCCGGCCTTGCACCGGCTGCGTCGTCTGGGCCTGGCCGATTTCGGCGACGTCATGCTGGCCATGCCCAGTGCCGAGATGCCCGCGTTGTCGGCCGTGCTCCCCCGCATGCCGGAGGAGGCAGTGCAGCGCGCCTTCAACGGTGGCGCCGGCCAGAAGCTCATGCAGGACAGCGTGAGCTTCGTGCGAACGATGATATCGGGCTATTGCGACGTCACCGGCCGGCGGCCGCGTGGGGCGCGAATCCTCGATTTCGGCTGCGGCTGGGGACGGCTGCTGCGGCTGATGCCGTATCTCGCCGATCCTGATCACATCGCCGGCGTCGACCCAATGAGCCGGGCGATCGCCCTATGTCGCGATCACGGCATTCTGGGCCATCTCGCGCAATCCGATCCCCTGCCGCGCGCATTGCCGGTGCATGGCGCGACGTTCGATCTGATCTACAGCTATTCGGTGTTCACCCATTTGTCGCTACGGGCGATGGACGCCTGCCTGGCCGCGTTGCGAGAGGTCGTCGCCGATGCGGGCCTTCTGGTCCTGACGGTGCGGCCGATCGAATACTGGACGGCCGCCGAGAAACGTGGCGATGCCGGCGCGCCTGGTCTGCGCGACCAACACCTGCAGACGGGCTTCGCGTTCCGGCCGCACAACCTGCCCCCGGTCGACGGCGACCTGACCTATGGGGATTCCTCGCTCGATATCGCTTGGTTCGGGTCGCGTTACGCCCAGTGGGAGCTGCGCGGCATCGATCGGGGCTGGGACGACATGCAAACGGTGTTGCTGCTGTCGCCGCGCTGACCCCTGGAAGCGCCTACCCGCCCAGGAACCGCGCGATCGTCGCGGCCCCGTCGTCCAGCACCGCCGCGTGGGTCAGCCCCTCGGCCAACTCCCGCCCGGCACGAGCGATCTCCTCCGCGTCGTGCGAATGGCTGCGCAGCCATTCGATCGTCTCGACCAGTTCGGTCATGTCGGCGCTCAGCGGCACGAAGTTCCGCCACGGCACAAGCTGGTCGTAGTACCACTGCCGGAAGCCCAGTTCAGAATCGACCTTGAGCGTGGTGATGCCCATCAGCAGCTTGGTGAAAAGGCCGGGCCAAGAACACGTGTTGCCATCGATGTCGATCGAGTAGCGGTGGTCCATGAAGCGCATCTGTGGGGCGCTGTCGCGCAGTATGCCGGCCGCCTCGATCTCCGCCCGCTCGCCCACATCCCAGATTTGGACGATCGCGTTGACCCCGACATTCAGCAGATCCGGCCGCCCCGCGTCGCGCGCCCGCAGGCATAGTTTCAGTCGCGGCAGGTCCTGCCAACGGGTCCGCCGCAGCAGCCGCCGATCGCCGGTCGAGGCCCCGCGCCAGAACAGCGTGTCCGACCGGGTGATCCACGGCCGCCAGCCACGCGCCACCTCCTGGCGCACCAGCGCGTAACCGTCGCTCTCCAGGAAGACCTGATCCGGGATCAGCACGTGACTGACCGCGTTGCCGCAGAACGCGAGGCCCGGGCCGCGTGGCCAGTCGTCGAGCCAAAGCCGGGCCGTCCCCGAGAGATCGGGGTGGCGCTGCTTTGCGTGCGCGAGCAGTCCCCAGGTCGCCATCCAGCGGTTGGTGAAGAACTGTCGACGCTCCTCGTTCGGATAGCCCGACGGCACACCCACCTCGATCCCGGCCCCGGGCAGGAACCGTACGGTCACCGCGTCGGGCGGTCCGTCCTCGACGTGGACGCTGCCGGTAATCCGCGGTGCGCTTGCCGCGGCCAGCTCCCGCAGCGTGGCCGACAGCGCCTCGGGTCGGTGCTCGGGGAAAATCCGTCGCTGATACATCGCCGCCTCAATCCGCTCCGGCGCGCAGTCTGGCCCGTGCCGAACATCGTCGCCAGTTCATGCGGGTGCCCCGGCTTTCCTCGACCTCAGCGGGGTGCCGGATCGGTTTGCAGCAATGTCGCGAGATAGGCGCTCATCCGAGCGAGCTTCGGAGTGGCGTTGCCCAGCCCTCCGGCGAAATGCGCAAGGCCGAGCCGGCGGGCGGGGTCGGGATCTCGGCCATTGCAATATGTTTCGTGGCGATTGATCACCGTGTCGTCGTAGTCGATCAGCTTGTGGAAAAGGTAGTTCGCGAAACGCTGGTCGAACGCCGGCAGGCCGCTGGTGCCGTGCCGCGCGCATTGCGCCATGGCCAGCGCCAGCAGCGCGTCGAACGGCTCGGCCGCCGCCGCGACGTCGGGGATGCCGATCACGCCGGTGGAGAAGCCGCGCTCGTTGGCTGGGGCGAAGCCCGGGTCGGCGGCAAACAGCTTTGCCCCATAGAAGTCGCCCTTGTTGTGCAGGTGGTCCTCGGCGAAGACGCAGAGGCGACGAGCCTGAAGCACCTCGACCAGCAACGGCTCGATCGGTCGGTCGAAAATGACGTCTGTGTCGACATACAGCAGCGGCCTGGCCAATTGCGCGGCCGCGAGCCTTGGCAGGCGGTAGCGGGCGAGCGCCATGGCCATGACGTCCGACGCAGCCATCCGCTCGAACCGTGTACGATGTCGAAGTTCGCCGGGAACCAGGAACTCGAGATCGGCCTGCCCGCGGTCGGACAGGATCAGCACGCGGCCGGGAAACTGGGCGACACGCGAGAGCGAATACAGTGAGGATTCGAGGCAGCGGAACAACGACATGTTCGGCCCGAACGCCGTGTAGGCGACCATCGGGTCGTAGCGCATCAGCCGTTCGATGCGCGCGTCCGGATCGATCACGAACAGCGCGTCCGGGTCGGCCGGGCTTTGCAGCAGGTCGAGCGAGGCGGCCAGATCGATGCTCACGTCGCCGATCGCGGCCACGAAATCACTCGGCCACGCGAGGCCGCGCAAAAACGCCGACCCGCCAATCGCGCGGGATGGTTGCTGCCGAACCCACGTGGCGGTCGCGAGGTCGCGCAACGTGCTCAGCAGCCGGGCATCGGCAAGGAGCACGGTCTGGTCGGTGTCGAGGCCGGAAAGGGTCGCGAAAGGCGGCTGGGCGTGCGGGACGCAGGTGATGGTCGAGCTGGTCGGCGCGACCACCGAGTTGCTGTCTCGGGCCAGGCCGACATTGGCGGCACTCGTCGCCAACGCGCCGAACCGCACGCCGCCGGCGGCGCGATCGAAGGTCAGCAGCTCGCCGCGCCGCGACAGGATGATCCGCAACGGACGAGAATCCACCAAGCCTCCCGATCAGGAACGAACCGAACATACTCCGATCCGTCGACGTGATCCACGGGCGGTGCTCCTGTAAGCTCGCCGTACATGGACATGATCAACGGCTACCCCGCTGACACGCTGCGCGCGCTGCTGCTTGACAGGATGGCGGAGTGCACGCCGAGCGCGATCCGCCGCCGGCTGGTGGCGGCCGAGCAACGACTGGACGCGGCCGATGCACCGATCTTCATCTCGCTCGGCGAGACCTGCGCGCCCTCCGTCCGGCTGCGCGAGCTGGGCGTGCCGATGCTGGGCGGCGGGTTCTTCGACAACCTCGTGACGCCGGTCGAAAGCGTCGTGCGCCTGTTGGAGGAGGATTTCGCCCAGCTCCTGCAACTGCGCAACCTCGGGATCGGACGGTGGGAAAACCACGATTCCGTCCTCGACTCGCGCTACGTCGTCTTCTTCCACCACTATTTCCACCTGCGCGGCGCGCACGAGAAGGACGATCTGTCGGAGGGCGCGCGGCGGCGGCGTATCGACGAGGCCGACATCCCGCTGTTCCTGCCGGCCGTGCTGGCGCAGTTCGAATACCTCGCTACGAAGTTACGGCTGGTGCTGCGAGCGCCGCAGCGAAAAATTCTCGTGCTACGGCTGGCCGGCGGCGGCCCGCTGTCACGCGCCGCGTCGATCCGCATGACGCAGGCTCTGGAGCGGTTCGGCGCGCGCAATGCCGAAGTGCGTGTGGCCCATGCGAGCCCGCTACCGGCGGGCAATGCCTGTGACGCATCGCTGCATCGGCTGGTGCCCGAGAATGGCGAACGCTGGGGCGCGGCCCAGGCGTGGCGAGCGGTCGTCGCCTAACCCGCGACCCGCAGGATCGCGGCCTTTGCGGCTTCGCTCGACCAATCGGCCGCACCCTCGAAGCGCGCCCGTTCCAGCCCGTTCCGATCGATCAGGATCGTGGTGGGCAAGCCGCGCGCCCCGAGGGCCTCGCCCGATGCACCCGGCGGGTCGACCCAGACCGGCAGGTCGATCGCGTGCGCCGCGAGAAACTTCCGCACCGTCGCCACGCCGCCGCGGTCGGTCGACAGCGCCACCACGGCGATACCGTCGGGTCCCTGCGTCCGCGCGAGCGCGGCGAGCGAGGGCAATTCTGCGATGCAGGGCTGGCACCAGGTCGCCCAGAGGTTCAGCACGACCGGCCGGCCGCGCAACTCCGACATGTCGTGTCGGCCGCCCTCGCCGTCCTGAAAGACAAAATCCGGCAACCGCTTCGGTGGCTCGGTCATGACCAGACCGTCCAGCCCGCCGACCTCCATGTTTGCCACTGGCGCCGCGACGGGCCTCGACACCGGATAGGACTGCGGTTTGCGGATCAGATTGGCGGCGGTTACGGTCGCCACGCCCCCGCACATGACGAGCGTCATGACCCCGCGGCGGTTCAAACCCATGGAGTTTTTCCTCGCGTGCCCGAATCGATCGTCCAGCCGGCGGGCAAGCCCGACGAGAAACTGCAATGGGGCGGCCGCTTCTCCGCCGGCCCGTCGGCGATCATGCGCGACATCAACGCCTCCATCGGGTTCGACCAGGCGCTCTGGCGCCAGGACGTCGCCGGCTCGCGGGCGCATGCCGCCATGCTCGCGCGGGTCGGGATCCTCTCGGCCGAAGATGCGCACGCTATCGACCAAGGTCTAGCCGCCATCGCCGCCGAAATCGAGGCAGGACGGTTCAGTTTCGACGCGGCGCTTGAGGACATCCACACCAACATCGAGGTCCGGCTGGTCGAGCGCATTGGCGACGCCGGCCGCCGGCTGCACACGGCGCGCAGCCGCAACGACCAGGTGGCGACCGATTTCCGCCTATGGGTTCGCGACGCTATCGACGCCACGGATGCGCAGCTGGCTAGGCTGATGCGGGCGCTGGCGGAACGGGCGGCGGAGCACGCGGCTGACCCGATGCCCGGTTTCACGCACCTGCAGACGGCGCAGCCAGTGACGTTCGGCCATCACATGCTCGCCTATGTCGAGATGTTCTCCCGCGATCGCGGGCGGCTGGCCGATGCGCGGCGGCGGCTGAACGAGTGTCCGCTGGGCTCGGCGGCGCTGGCCGGCACCTCGTTCCCGATCGATCGCGCGATGACGGCGGCGGCACTGGGGTTCGACCGTCCGACCGCGAACTCCCTGGACGCCGTGTCCGATCGGGACTTCGCCCTGGAGTTCCTCGCAGCCGCCGCGATTTCGGCGATGCATCTGTCGCGGCTGGCCGAGGAGATCGTGATCTGGTGCAGCACGCCGTATCAGTTCGTGGGCCTGTCCGACGCCTTCACGACCGGCAGCTCCATCATGCCGCAAAAGCGCAATCCGGACGCCGCCGAACTGGTGCGGGCCAAGACAGGCCGGATCGCCGGCGCGCTGGTGGCGTTGCTGACGGTGATGAAGGGCCTGCCGATGGCGTACGCGAAGGACATGCAGGAGGACAAGGAACCGGTGTTCGACGCGTCCGCGGCCTGGGCGCTGGGGTTGGCCGCGATGGCCGGCATGGTGCACGACCTGCGCCCGGATCTGCCACGATTGCGCGCCGCGGCCGGTGCGGGGTTTTCCACGGCGACCGATCTGGCGGACTGGCTGGTGCGGGTTCTCAATCTGCCGTTCCGCACGGCGCATCACGTCACCGGGCAACTGGTGCGGGCGGCCGAGGCGCGCGGCGTCGAGCTGGCGGCACTCAGCCTTGCCGACATGCAGTCGGTCGAGCCACGCATCACGGCCGACGTGTTCTCGGTGCTGGACGTGGAGGCGTCGGTCGCCTCCCGCGTGAGTTTCGGCGGGACCGCGCCGGCGAACGTCGCGTCGCAGGCGGCGGCGTGGCTGGGTCGGTTATGAGGAACGCTCGATCGGGCTGGACCCGCGCGCGCCACCCCAGCCTTCTCCATAAGGAGGAGGAACAACGTATCCTGGCGCCCCATTGTGGTGAAGGCTGCGGTGCGGGGGAGCCTCGCAATGCCGCGTGTTTGGCGACCGCGGTCGCGCCAGCGCTGTTGGTCGTAACAGCGCTTCTAGCGCTCGCTTCCTGCGGCAAGGTCGGCGCGCCGGTGCCGGCGGGCCCACCGGATCAGGTCATCTATCCACGGACGTATCCAGCCTACTGATAAAGATGTTCTTTTAGTCGAGCAGCGCGCCATTAGGCAGGCAAAGCTGACCCTTCGACGATCCTTGCCAGACGAGGGTTCGCTCCGCATCATCCTCGCGAAATCGCGCGAGGTGACGTCCTGGCCAGAAGCGCCCGCCTCGAACTTCGCGGTCTGACGAAAGCCTATGACACGCATCTCGCGGTCGACGACGTGTCGCTCATCGTCCGGGGCGGCGAGTTTCTGACGCTGCTCGGGCCGTCCGGCTCCGGCAAGACCACACTGCTGATGATGATCGCCGGATTCACCGCGCCGACCGCGGGCGACATCCTGGTCGACGATCGCGCGATCACTGCGACGCCGCCGGAACGACGCAATTTCGGCATGGTGTTCCAGGGCTACGCGCTGTTCCCGCACATGACGGTGGCCGCCAACGTCGGCTATCCGCTGCGGGTGCGCGGCGTGAACCGGGCCGAGACGGCGCGGCGGGTGCGCGGCGCGCTCTCCCTGGTGCGCCTTGCGAACATGGAAGACCGGCTTCCGCGTCAACTCTCTGGCGGCCAGCAGCAGCGGGTCGCCATTGCCCGCGCCCTGGTGTTCGAGCCGGGGCTGCTGCTGCTCGACGAGCCTCTGGGCGCGCTAGACCGCCAATTGCGCGCCGAGGTCCAGATCGAGCTGAAGGCGCTGCACGCCCAACTCGGCACCACCTTCGTCTACGTCACGCACGATCAGGACGAGGCGCTGTCGATGTCGGACCGCATCGCCATCGTCCATCGCGGCCGGCTCGAACAGGTCGGCGAACCGACCGCGCTGTATGAGCATCCGCACAACCGCTTCGCCGCCGAATTTCTCGGCAGCAGCAATTGCCTCGTCGCGTCCGTGCGCAATCGCGACGGCGACATGCAGCGCCTCGACATCGGCGGCCGCGCCATCCTGCATCGCGGGGCCGTCGCGACCCCGCGCGCGATGCTGGCAATCAGGCCGGAGAAGATCACGCTGGCCGCAAGCGAGCCCGACATTGCCAACCGCGCGCCCGGCCTCGTGCGCGATGTTGCCTATCTCGGCGCCACCCTGCAGGCGACTGTGGAAACGGCGGCGTTCGGCACGCTGTCGGTGCGCCGCATGGCCTGGGGCGGGCCGCCGCTCGCGCCCGGTATGGCGGTCTGGGTCGGCTGGCCGCCCGAGGCGAGCACGCTTCTTGCTGATCAACCCTGAACCCTAACCCTCGAATGGAGGCCGCCATGCACGCCGCCCGATACCAGGCCGACCTGATCGAAATGGCGGCCGAGCGCGTCCGAGCCGGTACGCTCGATCGGCGCGCGTTCCTAGCCGCGCTCGCAGCCCTTGGTGTCACGACGGCGGTCAAGCCAGCAGCGGCCGCGCCGTCCGAAATCGTGTTGGTCAATTTCGGCGGCGATGCGGTCGCCGCCTGGGGTCGCGCCTGGGGCGAGCCGTTTACCGCCGACACCGGTATCAAAGTCAGCATCGTGGGCGGCGAGCCGACGCCGGGCGCGCTGAAGGCCATGGTCGACAGTGGCAAGGTCACCTGGGACCTCACCGACGGCGACCTGTACTACCTGCCGATCCTCGCCGAGCAGGGCATCATCCAGAAATACGACTATACCGTCGTCGACCGAAGCAAGGTGCGGCCGGAATTCGCGACCGATTACGGCTGCGCCAACTATCTGTATTCCTACGTCAACGCCTACAACGCTGAAAAGACCGGCGGCAAAGTCCCGAACGGCTTCAAGGACTACCTCAACTTTAAGGATTTCCCGGGCAAGCGGGCCATCTACAAGTGGCTCGCCGGTTCGTTGGAGGCGGTGCTGCTGGGGGACGGCGTCGATCCGGCGAAACTCTATCCGCTCGACGTGAAGCGCGCCTTCGCGCTGATCAAAGCGAACAAGGAGCATTTCCTGCTCTGGGGCGGCGGCGCGGCGAGCCAGCAATTGTTCCGCGACGGCGAGGTCGTCATGGGCATTCTGTGGAACACCCGCGCCTCGGTGCTCGACCGCGAGACGAAGGGCCGGCTTACCTGGACATGGGATCAGGGCATCGTGGCCCCTGGCGTGCCGCCGGTCCTGGCGAAGAACCCGGCCGGTCCCGCGATCTGGCCGTTCGTCGCCTCGATGCAGAAGCCGGAGCGGCAGATCGAGCTGTTGAAGCTGCTCGGCAACGGGCCGGCCAACCCGGCGGCGAGCGCGATGATGACGCCCGAGCTTCAGCGGATCGATTGTGGCACCGAGGCAAACTACCGCCGGCAGATTCCGATTAACTCCGACTGGTACGCGAAGAACTACGACCAGGTCCAGAACGACTTCCTGGACCTCATGTCGAGCTGATCGCCACGTTGCGGCGCGCCGGCTCCTGGGCGCTGGTGCTGCCGCTGCTTGCGGCGCTTGGCGTGCTGTATCTGGCGCCGCTCGGTCGCGTGCTGTGGATCAGTGTGAGCGACCCGACTCTCGGCTTCGGCAATTACGCCCGCTTGATCGCGTCGGACTCGATGCAGCGTGTGCTCTGGACCACGCTGCGGCTGTCTTCGGTGACCACGCTCGTGACGATGGCGGCGGCCTATCTCGTCGCCTGGACCATGCTGCATGCGGGTCCGCGGCATCGTGTCTGGATCGCCGGATTCGTGCTGGTGCCGTTCTGGGTGTCGGTGCTCGTCCGCGCCTTCGCCTGGCTGACGCTTCTCCGGCAGGAGGGGCTGATCAACAACGCCTTGATGGAGGCGGGACTGATCGCCGCGCCGCTGTCGCTGGTGCGCAACGAGTTCGGCGTGGTCGTCGGAATGGTCCATTACCTGATCCCGTTCGCGGTGTTGCCGATGTTCGCCAACATGCGGGGGATCGATGCGGCCCTGGTGCCGGCGTCGCGCTCGCTCGGAGCCGGACCGCTGCAATCGTTCGTCCGCATCTTCGTGCCGTTGTCACTGCCCGGCATCGTCGCGGCGGGACTGTTGGTGTTCATCCTGGCGCTGGGATTTCTCGTGACGCCGGCGATCCTGGGTGGCGGCCGGGTGGTGATGATCAGCGAATACGTGCGCGTCCAGATCTTCCAGACGGTGCGCTGGGGCGTCGGCACGATGATGGCGTCCTGCCTGCTGCTGACGGTGCTGCTGCTGCTCGCCGCGATGTCGCGCGCGGTCGACCTGCGGCAGATGTTCGGCGCGCGATGAAGGGCTACGGCTGGCCGGCGCTGGTGGCCGGGACCTGGACGGTGCTGCTGTTCCTGATGCTGCCCACGCTGGTCGCGATCCCGGTGTCGCTTACGCCGGAGCGCTACATTTCGCTGCCTCATGGCGAGCTGTCGCTCACCCATTATCGCAATCTGCTGGGCGATCCGGCGTGGCGCTCGGCCATCGTCCAGAGTTTTTTCATCGGCGTCGCGGTCACCGCGCTGTCCGTGCCGCTCGGCGGCCTGGCCTCGATCGGGTTGTGGCGACTGGCCTCCCGCGGCGGCGAGGCCGCACGGCTGATCACGCTCGCGCCGCTGGTCACGCCGCCGGTGGTCTCGGCGCTGGCGTTCTACCGGCTGTTCGCCGATTGGGGTCTGGTGGACACGTTCGCGGGCGTGATCCTCGCCCACACGCTGCTCGCCGCGCCGTATGTCCTGATCACCACCGGCGCGTCGCTCGCCAACATCGACCGGCGACAGGAGCAGGCGTCGCGCTCGCTCGGTGGTTCGGGGTGGCAGACGATCCGCTACGTCATCTTGCCTCAGGTCGCGCCGGGTCTGGCGACGGGCGGGATCTTCGCGTTCCTCACGTCATGGGACGAGATCGTGGTCACCCTGTTCGTCGCCAGTCGCACCGTCTACACGCTGCCGCGGAAAATGTGGGACGGGCTGAACGAGCGCGTCGATCCCACCATCGCCGCGGCGGCGACCGTGCTGTTTGCCCTGACTCTGTTGCTGGTCGGCGTGCAGGCGCTGCGTCGGAAGACCTAGAACGAAACCAATTCAGTCGGCGCCGCGCCGGCCGCGCTGGTGCGGCTCGCGATATAATTGTCGGCGATTTCGATCATCCGCGCGCGTCCGAACGAGCGCTTGTGGCCTGCATGGACCACCCGAACGGGCAGCGTTCGCAGGCGCTCCATGGTCCGCAGATAGGTCGGTATGTCGGCGTCATCGGTCGCGTCGATGAGAATGCCGTCATATATCGCGTCGCCGGCGATCAGGATCCCCGTCGCGGACTCCCACAACGCGATACTGCCTGGTGAGTGACCCGGCAGATGCAAAACCTCGAACCGTCGGTCGCCAAGATCGATGACGTCGCTCTCGTCCACGACACGCGTCGGCTCGACGCCCGCGAACCTGTGCTGGCTGATGTCGACGCCCGCCGGCGCGGCATCGACCATGAGGCCGTCGGTCGCAAAACCCGCGGCTCGATACTCCGCGCGCTTGGCTTCCGGCAGACTCGCGTAGTCCAGCCCGGTCGGTCCCTTCGGCGCACGCAACGGAGCGACTTCGGTTGGATGGATCAGGATCTCGCAATCCGAGAATTCGTGATGCGCCCCGATATGATCCAGGTGGCTGTGCGTCGAGAAGAGGGTGATCGGCCGGTCGGTCACGGCAGCGATGATCGGGCGAAGGCGCGCAACCCCAATGCCGGTATCGACCAGAACCGCCCGGTCGCGACCGGCGATGACGAAGATGTTTGCCCGCCACAGCCGCGCGACATGCGGCTCCGTCAGCATGGTGATCCCGTCGCCGACCGCCTCGGCGACATACCAAGGATCGACGGGCGGTGGTTGTTTGCCGGACATGGCTTAACTCTGCGGTCGCATCGCGTCACTGTCGAGCGCCGCCAACAGGAGAGCTGATCGCGTGTCCGCCCATCTTGCACAGAACGATCCGCCAGAGCCCGACATCGCGAGCCTGATCGCCGCGCGGGAGAACCTGTCGATGCACGCGATGGACGGGCTGTTGCTCGAGGGTGTGCCGCTCGCCGGGATTGCCGACGCGCTGGGAACGCCCGCCTGGGTCTATGGCGCGGGCACGATCCGCGCTCGCCTCCGCAGGTTGGTCGCGGCCCTGGATGGCCTGAGCGCGCATGTCCACTACGCGGTCAAGGCCAATGATCATCTGGCGGTGCTCGACATCATGCGACGTGAGGGCGCGGGGGCCGACGTCGTCAGCCTCGGCGAGTTCCTGCGCGCCCGGGCCGCGGGCATTGCCGCGGCTGACATCGTGTTTTCCGGCGTCGGCAAAACGCCTGCCGAGCTGCGCGAGACGCTGGGCGACGGCGTCGGCCAGATCAACGTCGAGAGTGTCGAGGAGCTCGATATGCTCTCGGGTGTTGCCGCGGGCATGGGCGTCCGCGCGAAAATCGCCCTTCGGGTCAATCCGGACGTCGACGCCGGCACGCATGCCAAGATCACCACCGGCCGCGCCGACAACAAGTTTGGCATCGCTGCGTCGGCCATCCCCGAGCTCTATTCCCGCGCGGCGGGTTTGCCGGGGATCGAGCCATTGGGACTTGCGCTGCATATCGGTAGCCAGATCCTCGCGACCGCGCCCTATCGCGCCGCCTATGCCGTCGCCGCCGGTCTGGTGCGGGAAGTGCGGGCGCGGGGCTTGGCGATCACCCGGATGGACTGCGGCGGCGGCCTCGGGATCGCCTACGGCGACGAGCCCGAGGCCTCGCCAGAGGCGTTCGCCGGAACGGTGCGCGTCGCCTTTGCGGGGCTGGGGCTCTCGCTGATCGTCGAGCCGGGGCGTTGGCTGGTCGGGCCGGCGGGGGTGTTGCTCGCCGGCGTGACGTTGGTGAAGGCCACCGGCAACCGATCCTTCGTGGTGCTCGATGCCGCGATGAACGATCTCGTGCGGCCCGCGATGTATGACTCGTGGCACGGCATCGTTCCGCTGTCCCCCGTTGCCGCAAGAGCGGCCACGGCACCCGCCGATGTCGTGGGGCCGATCTGCGAAACTGGCGACACATTCGCGCGACGGCGAGCGCTGCCGACTCTCGCGCCCGGATCGCGCGTGGCGATCCTCGACGTCGGTGCATATGGTGCGGTAATGAGTTCCGCGTACAATGCCCGGGCTCGTGCGCCGATCGCGCTGGTCGGCGGTGCCGGCTGGACGACCATTCGGGCGCGCCAGAACGTTCATGATCTTTGGGCGGGCGAGATCGTGCCGCCGCCGGCGGATTGACGATGACGCACGCTTCCGAAGGTGAGGGGTCAGCCCGGGCGCGCACCCTGCGCAATCTTCGCCTCGCGACGCGGGGAGCGCTGTGGCTGGAACGGGCCTCCGCGTCACTCTGGCCGGCAATCGCCATACTGGGTGGGTTCCTTTGCGCTGCCCTGCTTGGCCTCCCGCAAACGTTTCCGGGCGTGCTTCATCTCGCGCTGCTGCTTGTCGTCATCGGTGGCCTTGCCTGGGCACTTGCCCGCGCCCGCGCTGGGCTGGGGTGGCCGGAGGAGGCGGCCGCCGACCGCCGGCTGGAACGTGCCGCCGGTCTGGCGCACCGTCCGCTCGCGGTGCTGTCGGATCGACCGTCCGAGTCAGGCGGAGAGTTGTTGTGGGGACCGCACCGGGCCCGCGCCCTGTCACAGATCGGTTTCCTCCGCCTCGGCTGGCCCCGATCGACGTTTCCAGCGCGAGACCCGAGGGCGCTACGCTTGCTGCTGCTGCTCGGCCTCACGATTTCCGTCGTGGTCGCCGGGCCTGATGCGTCCGAGCGGCTGCTCCGAGCTGTCACGCCACACTTCGCCCCGGCCGTCGTGGCACCGCCGCTCGAAATCCGCGCGTGGGTAGCGCCTCCCGCGTTCACCGGCTTGCCTCCGTCGGTGCTGCCGGAAAGCGGCGCGGTCACCATTCCGGCGGGCTCGCGACTGACCCTCAGCCTAAGTGGAGGCAGCGGCGGCGTGCCGACCCTGGACACCCCAAACTCGTCGCCCGGCAAGCTCGCGTTCGAGTCGATCGGCACCAACAGTTTCCAAGCCCAGGCCGAGCCGGCCGCGGATGGTCCCCTTAAAGTTGTGCGCGACGGAGCCGAGATCGGCCGCTGGGATATCACTCTGCGTCCCGATATGGCTCCGGTGGTGACCTGGAGCCGCCCGCCCGCCGCCCTCGCAGGCCGGCTGCCGCGGGTACGGCTCGCCTGGAAGGCAACGCATGAATACGGCGTCGCGTCGCTGGGAGCGGAATTCCGCCTGCATGACCGGCCGGCTGCGGCCCCTCTCATTGTCGCGATTCCTCTGACCGGCAAGCCGCGTGAGGCGGCCGGCACGTTTTCCACCGATTTGACGGCGCACCCGTGGGCCGGCCTGAAGGTTACCGCGACGCTGAATGGCCGTGACGGCGCGGGCCTTGCCGGCACCAGCGATCCTGCTGAGTTGGTCTTGCCGGCGCGGAAATTTCGCCAGCCGGCGGCGCAGGCGATCATCGTGGTTCGGCAGAAACTGGCCATCGCGCCGCAAAACGGGACTGCCGCGGCCAGCTTGCTGCGCGAGACGGCGGGACGGGCCGAAATCTGGCCCGAGGGAGACCCGGGGCCGCTGGAAGCGCGCGCCGTCGCGTCCTTGCTTGATGGCACGCCCGCCGATGCAGTGGTCGACGCCGCGCAGTCGCGGCTGTGGGCGCTGGCGCTACGGTTGGAGGAAGACACCACTCAGCGCACCGCCGAAGCGTTGCGCAAGACGCAGCAGGAGCTGCGTTCCGCCCTCGATCCGGCAGCGCCGACGGAAACACGGGAAAAAGCGGAGATCGACCGGCGCGCCGAAGCCCTTGCGAAGGCGTTGCAGCGTCATCAGCAGGCGCTGGAGCAGCAGGCCCGACGCGATCCCGGCAGCGTCACGCCGGCCTCGCCGCAGGATCGCGCCGCGGCCGACAAGACGCTACAGCAGCTGCGCGACGCGGCCAGATCCGACCGTATGGACGAGGCTCGCGAGAAGATGGCCGAACTTGATCAAATGCTGGGCGACATGCGTCGGGCCAGCCGCGGCGAGGCGCAGCGCAAGCGCGATGAGGCGCGGCAGAAGGGCAAGGCGCAGGTCTCGGCCGTCCAGGATCTCACGCGACGCGAGGGCGGGCAGATCGATCAGGCGGAAGCCCGGTTGGCCGACTCGTCCGCGGCCGATCAGACACCGGCCCGGCAGCATGACCGAGCGGTCCAGCTCGCGCTGCGGCGAGCGCTGGGCGAACTGATGCAGCAGCACGGCGACCTCACCGGCTCCGTGCCGAAGAACTTGGGTGAGGCGGATGCGGCGATGCGTGAGGTGGCGGGAGCGCTGGCCGATGGCCGCGACGATATGGCCTCGGCCGCGGCCCTGAGAGCCGTCGAGGCGCTGCAGCAGGGCGGCCAGGAGATGTCGCAGCAGCTTTCGAAGCAATTCGGCAGCGCTCGCAACGGTCGACCTGGCGAGGACGGCCAAGCGGGCGAAGGCGATGGGCAGCAAGGCGACGAGGGCCAGCAATTCGCGGGCAACGGCCAGAACGGTGAGCAGCCTGGCGAGGGGCAGGGCGAGGCCAATAATGGCGATTCGGCCGGCGAGGGCGACACGCCGGGTGACTTGCCCGGCCGCAACGGCCGCTCGGTGAGTCGCAACCGCGATCCGCTTGGGCGGGCGACGCGCGAGGGCCTCATGGGCACCGACGGAGGCCGCGATACACGCGTTCCGGAGGAGATGGAGCAGGCGCGTGGCCGGGCGGTGCAGGACGAACTTCGCAGGCGTGAGGCCCAGCGCAGCAGGCCGCAACAGGAACTGGACTATATCGGAAGGCTGCTCAGGCCGGAGTGAGGACTTACTCGGCCCGTCGAGCTTTGCGCAGCACCACCTCCGACGTGCCATCCGCGGCGTCCGTCACGTCGACCACCTCATAGCCAAGCACCGCGGCGTTCTCTGGAACGCTGCGGCGTGGCTCGGTGCCCCGCAGTCGCACCCTCAGCGATCGGCCCGTCGGCAGACGGTCGAGCGCGAGGCGTGTGCGGACGAATGTCATGGGACAGACTTCGCCGGTGACGTCCAGGATCTGCTCGTCCGCAATTTTTGAAGTCAACGGCGCTGTGTTCATCTTGCCATCGTGCATTCTGTTCTTTTCTTTTCGGTTGGTCATTGCAGCCCATCCAGCACTCATCGTATGGCTCCGCGCAGGGATCGCGGGGGAATCGACGATGGCTATCGAGCACGACGTTGCCGGCGGACCCGGCCTGGATCTTTCTGGCGTGGACCTGCTTGGCCTCACCGCGCAGATTGTGGCGGCACATGTGACGCATAACCCGGTCGCCATGGAAGGTATGTCGAGCCTTATCCAGGACGTATACCGCACCCTGGCGACGGTCGGGCGGGATGCGCCGCCGATCGACAAACCACAGCCGGCCGTCCCGATCCGCAAATCCGTGTTTGCCGACTACATTATCTGCCTGGAAGACGGCAAGAAGCTCAAGATGCTGAAGCGGCATCTCAAGACGGCCTATGGCCTCACGCCCGACCAGTATCGTGAGCGCTGGGGTCTTGGGCCCGAGTATCCGATGGTGGCGCCCAATTATGCGAGCCACCGGTCGCGGCTGGCAAAAAAGATCGGGCTGGGCACGAAGTCGCGCGGTGGGGACTGACGCGCACGGCGTCCGGCGTCAGCGGCTATTTGCCTCGCCTCCACCCGAGCCTGTATTCTCGGCCGGATGGAGAGCCGGATCGAGCGTTTGTGCATCGAACGCGGTCTGAAGATGACCGGGCAGCGGCGAGTCATCGCCCGTGTTCTGTCCGATGCGGGCGACCATCCCGATGTCGAGGAGCTTTACCGCCGTGCGGCGGCTTTCGACGGCCGTATCTCGATTGCAACAGTGTATCGCACGGTGCGGCTTCTCGAAGAAAAGGGCATCCTCGAGCGGCGCGATTTCGGTGGCGGCCGAGCCCGCTATGAGCCGTCGGAGCATGGCCGCCACCATCATCTGATCGACGTGGACACCGGCAAGGTGATTGAGTTCGACGATCAGGCGCATGAGGCGTTGCTGCGCGAGATTGCCGCTCGCCTCGGCTTCGAGGTCGTTTCCATGCGTCTCGAGCTGTTCGGCCGCCGGGTGGTCGAAGCGAAAGCCCGCCCCCGCCGTCCGGTCGCGGCGGCTGAGGCTGAACCCGTGCTGCTCGATGGCCGCGGCCTTCCGTCGTGACGGCGCCCGTCGTGACACGGGCTCGTGCCCATTCCTCGCATCCCCTAAGCTTTGGCGAGTTGCGTAGCGGCCCGCTCGGGGTGCGTCTTGCTGAAACCGAGTCCGAGATCGACGCAGTGCAGGCGTTGCGTTATCGGGTCTTCTACGAGGAGATGGGTGCCCGGCCGGATGCCCAGGCCGCGGCGACCGGCCGAGACCGCGATGCCTTCGACGCGGTCGCGGATCATCTTCTGGTGCTCGATCACGACCTTGGCTCGGGGCCGGATGCTGTCGTGGGAACCTATCGTCTGATTCGCGCGGCCGGTGCCGCAAAACTCGGCCGATTCTATTCCGCGGACGAATACGACATCACGACGGTCGAGGCATTTCAGGGCGAGGCGCTGGAGCTGGGCCGTTCGTGCGTGGACGCGGCGTATCGAGGTCGCGCAGCGATGCAGCTTATGTGGCGCGGTCTGGCGGCGTACGTCTTCCTGCACCGCATCGAGCTGATGTTCGGTTGCGCCAGCCTGCCGGGCACCGATCCCGCGGAGCTGTCCGCCGAACTCTCGTATCTCTATTATCATCATCTTGCGCCGCCGGCGCTCCGGCCGCGCGCACTTGCCGGGCGCTATGTCGACATGCGGCGGCTGGAGCCCGGCAGTTTCGACCCGCGGCGGACGCTCAATTCGCTGCCGCCGCTGATCAAAGGTTATCTGCGGCTTGGCGCGTTCGTGGGTGACGGTGCCGTGGTCGACACTCAGTTCAACACGGTCGACGTGGCGATCGTGGTCAAGACCGATCTCGTGACCGAGAAATACTACCGTCACTATGAGCGCCAGCACCGCGATCCGGTCGCCTGATCGACGCGGATGAAAGGTTTCGACGTCACGCCCTGGCTGGGCCGCAGGTCACGGCCGCAGCGGGCCCTTGTCGCATTTGCCGCCGGTGCGGTCACCGCGTTCGCGCTGCCGCCATTTCATGCGATTCCATTGTTGCTGCTGACCGTCCCGGTGCTGATCGCGCTTATCGAGCTACGGTCCGGGCCACGCGGCGCGGCGCTGACCGGGTTCTGGTTCGGCTTTGGCCTGAACCTCGTTGGGCTTTATTGGATTACCGATGCGATCCTGATTGAGGCGGACCGGTTCTGGTGGCTCGTGCCGCTCGCCGTGCCCGCGCTGTCGGTGGTGATGGCCGCTTTCGTCGCGGCACCCTGCGCGATCGCCTGGTTGGCGCCCCCGGGTTGGCGGCGCGTGGCCGCTCTCAGTGGCGGTTGGGTCCTGGCGGATCTCGCCCGACAGTTCGTCGCCACCGGTTTTCCCTGGAATCCACTCGGCAGCGTATGGGCCGTGCCCGGTGCGGTCGGCGACGTGATGCTCCAGCCCGCCAGCCTGATCGGCGTGCACGGACTGACGCTCCTGACCCTGTTGATCGCCGGCACGCCGGCAGTCGGGCGGGCGGCGATGGCAGCGGGGCTGGCCGTGCTTGCGGTATGGATCGCGTGCGGTCTCGGTCGGCTCGACACGCCGATGCCCGATGCACCGGGCGTGACGCTGGTGCTCGCCCAGGGCGCCATCCCGCAAGGTCGCAAGTGGGATCGCGCCTTCGTGGTCGACACGTTCCGACACTATCTGACGCTGACCGCCGACGGTGTGGCCGGCGCACGGCGTGACCATCCAGCAGACCAGGTCGTCGTGGTCTGGCCGGAGACCGCAAGCCCGTTCCCTCTCGACTCCGACGAGAACGCTCGTGCAGCCATTGCCGGGGCGGCGGACGGAGCCGTTGTGCTGGCCGGCTCGGTGCGGTTCGGGTCGGACCGGCGGCCCCGCAACAGCCTGATGGCGCTGGCGAACGGGTCGCTGCTCGCCACTTACGACAAAGAGCATCTCGTGCCGTTCGGAGAATATCAGCCGAGCTGGCTGCCGCTGCCGATCCAAATCGTGCCGGGCGGCGGGTTCGCGCGCGGCCCGGGCCCCGTGACGCTGGACCTGCCCGGTGTGCCCCCCGCCGGCCCGCTCATCTGTTACGAGGCGATTTTCCCTGGCGGCATCGTCGATGCGGATCGTCGACCTGGCTGGCTCGTCAACATCACCAACGACGCCTGGTTCGGCAATTCGACCGGCCCGAGGCAGCATTTGGCGGCCGCCCGGATGCGCGCCGTCGAGGAGGGATTGCCGCTCGCCCGGGCCGCAAATACCGGCATTTCGGCGGTGTTCGACGCCCACGGTCATGAACTGGCCCGGCTCGACTTGCTGGTGTCGGGCAGCCTTGTCGTGAGGCTGCCGCCCATGCTCGACCCTCCGATTGCCGCCCGGCTCGGCCTGCGTGTCCCATTGGCTCTTGCGCTGGGGTGTCTGGTCGCCGGACTCTTCCCGCTGCCCAAAAGGTCTCGATCTCAGAAACGTTAAAAATGATTGACGCCCTGGGGTTGAGGGGCTAACCCGCTGAGCAACCGCAGGATGCTAAGTGCTTATCATGAGCGAGGATATCGAGGATCGTAAGGAAGGGGCGACGCGGCCGAGCCCGATCGACGTCCACGTCGGTTCCCGCATTCGGCTGCGGCGCACCTTGATGGGAATGTCGCAGGAGCGGCTTGGCGAAGCACTCGGCCTGACCTTCCAGCAGGTACAGAAGTATGAACGCGGCACGAACAGGGTCGGCGCGTCGCGGCTGTTCGACCTTGCGCACGTGCTCGGCGTCGAGGTCGGATTTTTCTATGACGAGCTGCCCGAGGGGACACGAAGCGAGCGTCTTCCGGCCGCCACGGGGTTCCAGATGACGGCCGCTCCGCAGGGAGCCGGCATGGCCGAGGCGGCGGCGGCGTTCGGCGACGACATGCTGCATCGCCGCGAAACGCTGGAGTTGGTCCGCACCTACTATCGCATCACCGATCCGGTGATGCGCCGCAAAGTGTTTGACCTCATCAAGACGATGGTGCCGAAGGACAGCTAGGCGCGAAGCACCGGATTGTCGAAAACCGGGTTGTGCAGGCGACGAAGGCCGTCCGTCAGCGCGTCCGCCAGATCACGCTTTTCGGCTTCGCCGAGACTGGCCGCAATCTCCTCCTCCGTGTCGCGCGCGACCAACACGAGACGAGAGACGCGCCCCCGACGCTCACGCAATTCGGCGCGCAACCAGTGCGGCGTCAGGGTGCGCTCGGTCCGCGCGCCCCGACGGTCCGTGCGCCGGATGTGTAGCGCGTCAGGCGTGAGGAGCAGCATCTCCGACGCACGCGCGCCAAGCACGTTGATCCGTAGCAGAACCGCCGCGAGCAAAAGCTCGACACCCGTGAAACCGCCGACCGGCCACGCGCCGATCGCGACAAAAATGGCGGCATTGATCGTGCAGGCGGCAAATATCGCGCCGATCACAATGCGCAAGCCGCGCGTCGAAAGGCTGCGATGCGGCACGATCACAGCTTCGAAAAGCACTGCGTCCGACACTGACATGACACCGATATTGGCCCTGACGACGGGATTGTCATTGGCCGGGACGCGCCCGAAGCTCGCGTCATGACCGAAAAGCGCCTCCGCAAGACGCCGCCCATGACTCGCGTGCAGGTGCGTGAATTTCTGACGCTGCTCGGTGGAGCTAATCCCGATCCGCAGAGCGAGCTGTCCTACACCGATGCTTTCACGCTTTTGGTGGCCGTTGTGCTGTCCGCTCAGGCCACCGATCTCAGCGTCAACAAGGCGACCGCCGGTCTGTTCGCGGAGGCGCCTGACGCGACCGCCATGGTGGCGCTCGGCGAGGCCGGCGTCGCGCGGCATGTCCGAAGCATCGGTCTGTGGCAGACCAAGGCTAAGAACGTGGTGGCCTTGTCACGGCTGCTGATCGAGCGGCACGGCGGCTCTGTGCCGGAGGATCGTGCGGCGCTGGAGGCGTTGCCCGGCGTCGGCCGCAAGACCGCCAACGTGGTGCTGAACGTGATGTTCGGCCAGTCGACGATGGCGGTCGACACGCATGTCTTCCGGATTGGCAACCGCACCGGCATCGCGCCCGGCAAGACGCCTCGCGACGTCGAGGACACGCTCGTGCGGCGCATCCCGCCGGAGATGCTGCGCCCGGCGCATCACTGGCTGATCCTGCACGGGCGGTATTGTTGTAAAGCCCGCGTGCCGGAGTGCTGGCGCTGCGTCGCGGCCGCCCCCTGCCGCTATCCGGCAAAAACGGAAGCTCCCGCATGACCATCCGTATCGACCCGACGCGCGACGCGCTGGGGCTGATCGACGTGCAGCCCACGTTCATGCCGGGTGGCGAACTGCCGGTCGTTGATGGGCATGAGGTGGTGCCGGTCATCAACCGCCTGCTATCGGGGCCGTTCCTGCACGCGTTCGCGTCGCAGGACTGGCACCCGCCGGGCCACGCCTCGTTCGCCTCGACGCACGACCGCGCGCATTATGAGACGATCGAGCTGTCGTATGGGACCCAAGTGTTATGGCCTGACCATGCGATCCAGGGAACGGCGGGGGCCGAGTTGCACCCCGATCTGGATCTGACGCGGGTCGAGATGGTGCTGCGCAAGGGGTTCCATCCGGCGATCGACAGCTATTCGGCGTTCTTCGAGAACGACCGGGCAACGCGGACCGGCCTCGAAGGATATCTTCGCGAGCGCGGGTTTTTGCGGGTGTTCCTGGTGGGCTTGGCGACGGATTTCTGTGTCGCGTGGTCGGCCGAGGATGCCGCGCGGCTGGGGTTTTCCGTGGTGGTGGTCGAGGATGCGGCGCGCGGCATCGGCCTGCCGCACAAGGATGGCGGCACGACGGTGGATGCGGCGCGGCGGCGATTGGAAGGGCTGGGCGTAAGTTTCGTCGAGAGCGCGGAGGTTTTGGCATGAGGGATGGCGCGACACGCAGCGTCTAGGTCGGCTTTCGAGAGCCGGGCGCGCTGCGTGATAAAATTCAGACTGCCGATGTTTGATATTCTGCCGGATGACCTGTTTGATACAGTGGAGGGCAGAGCCGGCCCCGGCGTGAGCACAGGGGTCCTCCACGACGACCTATGACCATCTTCGCCTGCGTTGTTGGGCTGCGAAGCTGATTTGTCCCTGCGTCGGTTTTGCCACAGCCCGTCTTGGTGGCAGGATGCCCATAAATGACGCCATGCGCGGGGGAGCGGAGAGCCCCGCGCATGGGAAGGAAAGGGTTCGGCGGCAGAGGGCTCAGCGCGACTTCTTATACAACTTTTTTGCAATCTCGAACATTTCTTCCGGCGCGTAATCCGGCGTGAACGCAGAGGCCATGCCCGTCAGGTCGTGGATCTTGCCGCCGTCGGGGTGACCGTCGACGACCTCCAGCTTGCCCGGCGGATCACCCGGCAACGCGCCCTCGCCGCCGCCCCAGATCGCGGCGATCTCCTTGTAGTCGTCGGGGCTGAACGTATACAGCCGACGATGCGAGCCTTCGTCCAGATACTTTGCCGACTCGGGTATCTTCGACAGGTTGATGTTTGGCGTGGGCAGCATCTTCTCGATCTCGACGCCCGTGAGGTGCTTCAGCGCCAACGCATAGGCGTGCGCATGCACCGACCCACGCACCAGCAGATATCCGCACACCTCCCGCGCGCAGGGGTCGGAGACCGTCTCGTAGACGCGTAGCTTGTGAATGCGGGCCCCGCACTCGAGGTGGAAATTGTGCAGCAGGTCGAAGATCACATTCCCCGTCGTGGTGACGAAATCCGCGTTCCACGACGCGCCGTTGCTATTGATCGGCGTCGCGCCACCCGCATTCGACAGGAATCCCGCCGCGAGCCGAATGTCCTTCATGCCGGAGAACGGCGAGTCCGTGATGTCCTCGTCGCCCGTCTCGTCGCCCGCGGGGCCATTGTTCAACATCGCCACGCCATTGCTGACAAGTTCGACGTGCCCCATCTCTTCGGCGGTGATGCTGGCCACCAACGCATAGAACGGACGCAACTTCGCTTTGCTGCGAAAATTGAAGCTTTGAAACATATAGTTTCCGAGCGTCGACATCTCGCCGTATTTGCCGCCGAGCAGTTCCTGCAGCGCCGCGCCTTCGTTCGGATCTGCCCTCAGCGGGGGTGGTAGTTCAGCCTGCAGCTTGTCGATCCGCATGAACATCGCGCGCTCTCCTGGCGTTGAGTCGCGCGGTCAACGGCGGAGGACACCAGGAGTTCTCTGCCTCGCCGAGAAACCAGAGGGGCAGGAATACGTAATTCGGCAATAGGTACAAGGATATACGGTGATGAAGACCGAGAATCTTCGAATCAACCAGCTTTCTCCCTCAGCATATGCGTGGTACCTCGGCTACCTTGCTGCGCTGGACGCGAAGGATGTCGACACTTACTCAAACTATCTGGCCACGGAATGTTCTCTGCAATTTAATAATGCCACGCCCAGCGTGGGACGGCATGCCGTTATCGATGGGTTGAGCCGTTACTGGGCAACGTTCGGGGACCTCGAGCACGACCTTCTAAATATCTACGGATCCGATGCGGCGTTCGCGCTCGAGGCACTGAATCACTACACCCGGGCTGACAACGGTGACCCGGTGACTCTGCGTGCCGTGGCGTTCACCGACCGGGATGACGACGGGCGTGTGACATCGGTGCGCCTTTATACGGACACGGCTCCGCTGTTCCACAGTTCTGGGGACGACTAGGGGCGTGACGTCGCTACCCCACGATCGTCTTCCACGCCACGCCCGCCTCAAACGCGGCGGCAGCGCGATAAATCGTCGTCTCGTCAAACATCCTGCCGACCAGCATCATGCCGACCGGCAGGCCGTCGACCATGCCGCAGGGCACACTCATCGCGGGATGGTGCGTGCAGTCGAACGGGGCCGTATTCGGCAAAACCTCGAACGCCCGGGCAAGCACCTCGGCGATCGGAGCGTCGTCCTCCGGGAGTTTGGTCGCAACCAACGGCAGCGTGGGCATCAGTAACAGGTCGTAATCGGCGAGCACCGCGTCGTACGCGGCGCGCAGGCGGCGGACAAGATTCTGCGCCTTGGCGTAATAATGCCCGCGATGCTGCGTCGTCATGAAGTGGCCCAACAGCATTGTGCTTTTCAGCGTGTCAGACAGCGTGTCGGCGCGCGTCCGCCAAGCGCTGTGCGCGTCCAGCAGCGACGTCACGTAAAGGCCCTGCCAGTTAAAGCCGAAACCGTTGCCATGCATCATCTGCACCGTGGCGCCCTCGGCCGCGACCGGCAGCCAGATCGCCGAGCCGATGCGATGCATCGGGATTGAAACCGTCTCGACCGTGGCACCCAGGCCGCGCAGGCGATCCGCCGCCTCCCGCACCACGAGATCGGACGCGGCGAGCGATTGCGGCCAGCCGAACCCCTCCTCGATCACCGCGACCCGCAGGCCAGCGGCCCCCTTGCCGAGCGCCTCGCGATATGGCTGCGGCTGTCCCCCATATTGCCGGGGATCAAGGCCGTCGGGACCGGCCAGCACCTCAAGCATCAAAGCGTTGTCCTCGACCGTCGCGGTCATCGGGCCGGTGTGATCGAGCGTCAGTTCGATCGGCATGATTCCGCTGTACGGCACCAGTCCGTGCGTGGGCTTCATGCCGTAAATGCCGCAATACGCCGCAGGCATGCGGATCGACCCGCCCTGATCGCCGCCGAGCGCCATGTCGACCTCGCCGGCGGCCACCAGCGCGGCACTGCCCGACGACGAGCCGCCCGCGGAATAACCGCGGCGCAGCGGGTTGTGGACCGGGCCGGACGCGCTGGTGTGGCTGCCGCCCGAAAAGCAGAAGTATTCGCACACGGCCTTGCCCAGGATCGTGCCACCTGCGTCGAGTATGCGCGTCACCACGGTCGCGTCGACGTCGGGGACGTAGCCCTTGAGGGTCGCCGCGCCGTTCATCATCGGCACGCCGGCGACACAGATATTGTCCTTGATCGCGATCGTCTTGCCGGCGAGCTTGCCGTCCGATGCACCCTTGATCGTCGTCTTGACATACCAAGCTGCGTGAGGATTTTCCGCCTCGGTCGGAAATACGCCCGGCGTGCGCGGGTAGGTGACCATCGGCAATTCGTCGGTCATCCGGTCGATGAGGTTGTATGCCTCGACCGAGGGCAGCAGCGCGGCGTGGTGTTCCGCCAGCTCGCTATCGGAGAATGAGAAACCCAGATCGGCAGCCACGTCGCGCAGCTGGTCGGTCGTGGGCGCCTTGACCGTCGTGATGGGCATCGTCGTTCCTTTGCTATGCGCCGATGAATTCATGTTCGAGCGCGGGGTCGCCCACGGCGTCGTGGTCGAGTTCCCGCACGATGCGGCCGCGCTGGATCACCAGCACGCGATCGGCCAAGCCGCGAATGAAATCGAGGTTCTGTTCGACGAGAAGAACGGACAGACCTCGCGTGACGCGCAGATGCGAAATCCGCTCGACGATTGCCTCGACGATAGACGGCTGAATCCCCTCGGTCGGTTCGTCTAGCAATAGCAGGCGAGGTTTGCCGCACAAAGCGCGCGCGAGGGCCAGTAGCTGCTGCTCGCCGCCCGACAGCGCGCCGCCTGGCCGGTCGAGCAGCCGGCGCAGTTCGGGAAATTCTTCGAGTGCGTCCTCGATGTCCTCGAGCGACTTTGCCGCGGCGCCGAAGCGCAGATTGTCGCGCACCGACAGACCCGGAAAGATCATCCGCCCCTGTGGCACAAGCGCGATGCCCGCGCGGGCGCGCCGATGCGCCGGCAGCTTCTCGATCGAGGCGCCGTCGAACGTGATACGCCCGGTCCAGGCCGGCAGCAGACCCATGATCGCCCGCATGAGCGTGGACTTGCCCATGCCGTTATGGCCGAGAATGCCGACGCACTCGCCCGTCCCGACATGGAGCGCCACCCCGTCCAGAACGCCGATACGGCCGTATCCGGAGCGCAGGTCCTCGACGGTCATCATGCGGCGCGGCCGAGATACACGTTGCGCACGACCGGGCAGGCGAAGACTTCGTGCGCCGAAGCCTCTTTCAGGACGCGGCCCTGGTGGAGCACGGTCACCGTTCGCGCGAGGCTGCGGATGAACGGCATATCGTGCTCGACCACGACGATCGCGTGATGTGCGTTCAATTCTCGAATCACCTTGGCGGTGCGCCTCGTTTCCTCCGCCGTCATGCCGGCGGTCGGTTCGTCGAGGATGATCAGATCCGGCTCCGGCGCGATGACGGTGGCCAGTTCCACCAGCTGCCGTTCGCCATGCGCGAGTTCTCCGACCAGCCGCTCCGCGAGCCCGGCGACACCGAGCCTTTCAAGCGCGTTGCGGGCACGGGATCGGGCGGCGCGTTCGCCGAGAGTGCGCCGCGCGGCGAGCGTCACGCCCTCGAGCGCCGAGAGCCCGTCGAACAGGCTTGGAACCTGCGTCTTGATCCCGATTCCGGCGCGGGCCAGGACGAAACTATCAAGACCGGTGACGTCGCGGCCGCGCCAGAACACCTTTCCGGAGGTCGGCCTCAACTGGCCGGTCAGGCACTTGAACAGCGTACTCTTGCCGGCGCCGTTGGGGCCGATCAGGCAACGCAACTCACCCTCGGCGATGGAAAGATCGACGCGGTCCACCGCCGTCACGCCGCCGAACCTCATCGACAAGCCGCGAGTCTCAAGCAGCGGGATCACTGTTGCAACCGCGCCAATGCACTGGTCGCGGTCGGCAGAAGGCCGCGCGGCACGGCAACGACGGCGACCATGAAGACGACGCCCAGCAGCAGGTTCGGGTCAAGTTTTGGCAGCGATCCGGCATAGGTCGTCAGCAATTGCACCAGTACGCAGGCGAGCACCGGACCCACCAGCGTGCCAAGTCCGCCGACCAGTACCCAGATGATGACCTGTCCGGCATAGGCGAGCGAGAACATCGTGGGGCTTACGAAGACGCAATTGGCGAACAGTATGCCGGCAAGCCCGGCCATCAGACCACCGAGCGCGAACAATGCCGTCTTGTGCAGTCGGGCGTCGTAGCCGAGTAACTCGGCGCGCTGTTCGTTTTCGCGGATCGCGGCGCAGACGCGGCCGAACCGAGTACGAAGCACCAGTTTCGCGATGACGTAGCAGGCGGCGAGGCAGCAGACCGCAACGATGAAGACTTGGTCGGGTGCCAGCGGCATGTCGGGCGCGAACGGCATGTTCAGGGGCGGCGTTGACGGAATGCCGTTGAACCCCCCGAGCGGCGCGTCACCGATGGTCCATTCGTCACCGGCCGTCGAGTTGACGAACTTGTTCAGGATCAGCGTCACGGTCAGGGTGATGACACCCATGTAGACGTCGCTGATCCGGCCGTAGAACATCAAGCCGCCGAGCACGGCGGCAGCGGCCGTGGGGACGACAAGTGCGACCGGAACGGCCCAGGTCGTGTCCCCGAAATTCAGCGCGGCGATGGCGTAGGCATACCCGCCAAGACCGAAAAAGGCGGTCTGGCCGAAGCAGAGGATGCCGCCAAATCCCCAGATGAGCGCGAGGCTGAGCGCGAGCACACTCATGCTGACGAACACCGTCGCGTTGATCAGCGCGAACAACTCCATCGTATGCGGCAAGACGATGCAGGCGGCGGCGGCCAGCGCGATCACGCAAGCGATCGGGAGTCCCGTCCTGATCACAGCGCGCGCCGGAACACGCGGCCGGTGATGCCGGTCGGCAGCAGCCGAAGCAGCACGATCGCGACCAGCAGAAGCGCGACCTCGCCGAATACCGGCGTTGTCAGAAACGTTCCCACCGTGGCGACGGTGCCGAGCAGTGCGGACGCGCTCAAGGTGCCCGTCAGCACCGCGGCACCACCAGTGATGACGGTGATGAAGGCTTTTGCAATGTATGCCGTTCCCATGGTCGGCAGCACGCCCGCGATCGGCGCGATCAGGCCTCCGGCGAGGCCCGACAGCGCGGCACCAGCGGCGAATGTCACGGCATACACCCGTTCGGGCGCGACTCCGAGCGTCGCGGCCATGGCGCTGTTCTGCATCGTGCCGCGTGCGATGAGGCCTACGCGGGTGAAGCGCAGAACCGCCCACAGCGCAGCGCAGAGGACGATTGCCGCGGCGATCAGGAAAAGGTCGTAACCCGAGACGCGAAAGCGGCCGATCGGAAAACTCCCGACCGGGGCGGATACGCCTTCGACCGAATTGCCGAAAACCATGGTTACCGCGCCGATCAACGACAGCGACAGCCCCCATGTCGCGAGCATCGTGTCGATCATTCGCCCATAGAGTCGTCGAATAAGCAGGCGCTCGACGACGACGCCGATCAGGCCGACGACGACTGGTGGCACGAGCAGCAGGCAGACCCAGATCGGCACGCCGACGCCGTGGGCGAGGATGGCGCTGTAGCCGCCAAGCATGAGGAATTCGCCATGCGCGAGGTTGATCACTCGCATCATGCCAAACACCACGGCCAGACCGAGGCTGATGACGACGAGGGTCGCGACGCCGCTGGCGATCTGGAGGGCGACGACGGCAGCGTAGTCCATTAGGTCTTCGCCGGCCGGCGGGCAATGCCCTCACCACGCCCTCTCCCACAGGAAGAGGGACAAGCAAAGCGTTCTGCACCCTCTCCCTCTGGGAGAGGACCGGGGTGAGGGCCCTGCTTACGGCCCACAACGACAAACACGTAGAGTGCCGTTCAAACCTTGATGTCGACCACGTACTGCTTGTTCTCGTTCGGATGGGCGGCCAGGTCGCACACGGACGCGGTGTCCACTGGTGGCTGTTGCGGATACGTCGCGATCACCTCGAAGCCGTGATTGGCGACTTTGGCAAGGAACACGTCGACCGTCGTGTGATGAGTCTTGGGATCCAGCACCGTCTTGCCCGCCGGCGTGTCGAGCGAGATGCCGCTTTCGAGGGCTTCGATCATCTTCGTCCGGTCGATCGACTTCGCCCGCTTCACGCCCTCGGCCCACAATTGGAATCCGACATAGGTCCGCATCGCCAGCTCCGCGCCCAGATACGGCGCCTTCGGTCCCATCTTCGCGTGGAATTTCTCCAGGAATGCCTTGTTCTCGGGCGTGTCGGCCTCTTGGAAATAGCTGAACGCGGAGACGATGCCGTCGCCTTCCTCCGGGCTCAGGAGGATGCTCTCGTTCCCGCCGCCGAGCGTGGTCGAGGCCATCGGGATCTGCTTCTTCATTCCGGAAGCGGCCCATTGGCGGTAGAACGAGACGTGCGCGCCGCCGACCAGGGCGGAGATCACGGCATCCGGCTTGGCCGCCTGGATCTTGCTGATCACCGGCCCGAAGTTCGTCACATCGAGCGGGAAGAAATCGGTCGAGACGACCTCGCCGCCGCCCTCCACGGTGTATTTCTTGATCCACTTGCTGGTGATCTGTCCGTAATTGTAGTCGGCGGCGACCACATAGATCTTCTTGCCCCAGTTCTGCAGCACGTACGGCACCAGCTTGTTGACGTTCTGCGCGGGTGTCGATCCCGTGCAGAAGATATTCCGGTCGCAAACGCCGCCCTCATACTGCGTGTTATAAAAATACAGCGTGTTGAACCGCTTCAGGATTGGCCGGATCGCCTCACGCGAGGCCGAAGTGATGCCGCCGTGGACCACCGCGACGCGATCCTTGGTCGCCGCCTGGGTCGCGAACTGCGTGTACAACTGGATGTTGGATTGTGGGTCGTAGGTGATGAGTTGGACCTCACGCCCGAGCAGGCCGCCAGCAGCGTTGCATTCGGCCACCGCGTAGTCGAGGCAGGCGACCATCGGTTGGCCGTAGATATCGAGTCCACCCGACGCGTCATGGATCCCGGCGACCTTGATCGGATCGGCCCCCAGCGCCGCGTGCCGCATGACCGCGGGTGCCGCGAGCGCCGCCCCCGCCCAAATGCCGGCCTTCAACGCTGACCGCCTGCCCAAAATCATGGCATCCCCTTTTGTATGTCCCCGTGCCGGATTGTAGCAGCAAGGGTCGTGCCATGTGCAGGCGATCATGTCGCTCCGGGCGGGCTGCGGCATGCCGTCAAAATGAGCTTCGCGGTCTCCGGATCGCTTGCACGGGCCAGCATGATTGCGCCGGCGAGCATCGCCAACTCCCGCGTGGCGCGTTCTCCGCGTTCGCGCTCCGGTCCCGGTATCCCCCGGGCGAGTGTCGCGATGACCCGCCGAACGTTGGTGCCATAGGTGGCTTTCAGTCCGTCTGGCGCACGAGCGACCTCGCCGGCCAATGTCGGCGCTGGGCAGCCGATCGCCGTCGCGGCAACATGGCCGTCACTTAGGTAATCGTCGTGGTAGTGGGCGAGTGCCGCGCCCGGCTCACCCTCGTCGAATCGTTTCTCCAAAGCGGCATGGCGTTCCGCGAACGCGGCCTCGAGCGCGGCCCGTATCAACGCCTCCTTATCATGGAAGTGTCGGTAGAATCCGCCATGGGTCAACCCGGCCGCGCCCATGACGTCGGCCACGCTCGTCGCCTCGATCCCTCGCTCGCGGATCAGGCGTGCCGCGCCGTCGATGATCCGTTGGGCGGTCCGTTCCTTTTCGTCGCGTGACGTTCGCATCCGTCGCCTTTCGCGTCTTGACGGCTTAGATGATGGATATCATCATTCGGGATGACAAGCATCATCTTAACGCGTCGCGCTGTCCGGCGGATTGCGGGAGGAATACGGTCGTGATCGAACCCAAGATTTTTGTAACCGGAGCCACGGGTAAGACCGGTGGTGCGGTGGTCGCCGACATGTTCGATTGGATTTCGACATGCACGCATTAGAGCATCGGCTCCCTCCCCCCCTGGTCGCGATCGGTCTCGCAGCCGGAATGTGGCTGATTGCCCGGTTTACATTCACAATGGAGGCCGACACAGCCACGCGACTCGGCATGGCGGCGGCGGCGGTTCTTGCCGCCAGTGTGTTCGGTGTTCTGGGCTTCAAGGCGTTCGGGCGAGCCGGCACCACGATCGATCCGCTTTGTGTCGATCGGGCTTCGGCGCTCGTCACGACGGGGATTTATGGGGTGACGCGCAACCCGATGTATGTCGGGCTGACGCTTCTGTTGTGCGCCTGGGCTGCCTGGCTCGCGGCACCGTGGGCGGCGACCGGCCCGGTGGCGTTTGTGGCGTTCGTCACGCGGTTTCAGATCATTCCGGAGGAGCGCGTCCTGCTTGAACTGTTTGGTGAACCCTATGCTGCGTATCGCCGCAGGGTTCGTCGCTGGATTTGAGCGTCACGACAGGCTGTCAGTGCCCGAGAAATCCTCGCCGTCATAGTAGTCAGCTGGTGTGACACGTCCAAAGACGTTGAGCGACGCCGGAGCGTCGCTGCCCGGCGTCATCCCGGCGTCCACCATGATCTTGCCGGAGTCGGGATACTCGATGATATCGGTGGCGCCCTCCGTGGACAGCGCGAGATAGCGAAGCTCTCGTTGTCCCGTATTGATGATCTGGTGCGCTTCCTTGCCGGCTGGTGCTGCGATGATGTCCCCCGCGCGGATCGGCAGAGTCTCGCCGTCGATGCGCGTGACGCCTTCGCCGTCCAGGATGAAGAAAAGCTCGTCCGACACGTGATGACGGTGGAACGGACAGGCACTCTTTCCCGGCGGGACGATGATCAGTGAACATCCGATCCGAACGGAACCGATCAGCGGACCGACCTGCCGCCACCGGGCCGAAAACCCCCGGCCGTCGCCGACCTGCTTCATCGTCAGATCATCAAGATTGATGATGCGCTTTTCAGTCATCTGCCCAACTTCCGAATGGTTTGTTGGCGTGCTCACTATCCATGCTGGAGCGGATCTCACAGTGCGGCAACCGCGTCGACGACGAGGTCGCGAAACCAGGCGTGCGCGGGGTCAAGCGCGGTGCGGACGTGCCAGATCAGCGACACATCGAACGTTGGGGACCGCAGCGGGAGCGCCGAGAGGCTCAGATTGTACGCCGCAGCGTAGGATCGGGCGGCGGTCGTTGGCACATTGGCAAGACACGGAGTTTTTCGCAGGATAAACGGCATGGTCGGAAAGTGCGCCACCGTCGCGAGGACGCGACGCGCCCGCCCTAATTGGGCCAGCGCATCGTCGATCGGGCCACGAAGATCGCCGGCGATCGACAGCAGGATATGTGGCAATCGAACGAAAGTTTCGAGATCAACAGGCCCCGCCTGGCCGACCTGCCCGGGATCGAACAGGATTGAGAAACTCTCGCGGTGCAGGGTTTGCACGATGTGGCGCCGTTCGAGCCCACTCGTCGGCGTCGCGCTGAGCGCGAGGTCGGCGTCCCCCACGTCGAGCCGCTCCGTCAGCGTGCGAAAGTCTGACGGTCGGACGACGAGACGGACGTTCGGCGCCAACCGACGAAGTCGCTCGATCAGTTCGGGGACCAGCACGAATTCAAGGTCATCCGGCGCTGCGAACCGGATCACCATCTCGGCGGAGGCTGGGTCAAACCGTTTGGCTCCGCGCACTGCGGCTTCGATCCTGGACAGTGCCGGCTCGATCTCGTCCCATAGGGTGATGGCGCGCGGCGTCGGGTCCATCACCACCCCGGCACGCACGAACAGCGGGTCGCCGACTGTCGCTCTCAATCGGTTCAGCGCCATGCTGACCGCTGATGCCCCAAGGTAGAGCCGTGCCGCAGCCCGGCTGACTGTCCGCTCCCGCATGACCGCTGAAAATACGAGCAGTAGATTCAGGTCGAGCTTGCGAAGCTCAATCTCACTGAATGAGGCATTCATGCCGTTCAATTTGAATGTGTGGCCGCAGGATCGCAAGTTAGCGCTTGAAGCGAGGGGGTTGCCATGCAGAACGGCGAGCTGGACGGCCGTCGCGTATTGATAGTCGGCGGTGCGGGCCGGATGGGACGGGCGATCGCGGCGCGCGCGGCGCAAATGGGCGCCCAGGTTATTCTTGCGGGACGAGACGGTGCGTCCCTGACCGAGGCGGCAGCCGGCCTCTCTGAGCCGCAGATTATCGTCGGTGATGCGGCAGACGCGGAGGCTGCCGAGCGACTTTACGCCAAGGTTGGTCGGGTCGATCACATGGTGGTTGCCGTCTCCGCGGGCCCGGTCCGGGCGTCGTCGATCCCGGCGACAACGCCTGCCGACGCTCGGTTAGCGTTCGGAAAGGTCTGGGTCAGCTTCGCGGCACTTCACCACGCCGCGCGCAACGTCGCCGATGGCGGGTCGGTGACCCTCCTATCCGGATCGAGTGCCCGGCGTGCAGGACTGGGCTTTGGCGTTTGGACGGGGGTGCATGCCGCCATCGAAGGGCTAGCGCGCGCCGCCGCCATCGAACTGGCCCCGATCCGGGTCAATGTCGTCTCGCCTGGCGGCATCGGGTTAAAGCCGGACCGTCAGCTCGTGCCGCGGCAAGGCCAAGCCGACGACATCGCGAGGGCGGTTCTTGCTATCATCGCGAATCCGGCGGTGACCGGCGCGGTACTGGATGTCGACAGCGGCGAACGCCTCGGTGCCTGGTCCGGTGTCGACACAACCCACGGGAGAGCGACGCCATGAAGGTCGGGATCATCGGGTCGGGGAACATGGGGCGGGCACTCGGTGTCCGTTTCGCGGCACTCGGCCACGACGTCGTGTTTGGAGCGCGGGAGGCTGCTGCGGCGGAGCCGGCGGCGCAGCGAGCCGGTGGTGGATCTCGGGCCGGGAGCAACGATGATGCCGCGCGCCACGGCGACGTGTTGATCTGGACCGTTCGAGACACCGATCCGTCGGCTGTGCTGAAGCATCCGTCGGCTCTCGCGGGAAAGATTGTGGTCAACCTCAACAACCGCGACTATGCCAGCGACGTGCAGGGCGGCAGCTGGTTCACCAAGGCGATCGCCGAGGAATTCCAGGAGCTGGCGCCGCGGTCCCGCGTCGTCAAAGCGTTTAACATCGTTGCGATGGAGGCGCTCGACACCTCGCCCGACGCGCTGCGAGCGGCTGGAGCTCAGCTCTTCATCGCTGGCGGTGACACGAACGCCAAGCAGACCGTCGCGACACTCGTGTCGGAGTTGGGATTCGAGCCCGTCGATGTCGGGAGCGGTGCCGTCGCGCTGCGCGCCGTGGAAGCGCTGGGCGACGTCATCCGCCTGATGATGATTGACGGCGGCAAAGGGGCCCGCGCCAACCTGCAGCTTCGTATGCTTCCCGAACCGAATCTCGACATGATTGGCGCGCGCGAGGCCTCCAATTATCGGTAGGTCACCCTCCTGTGAACACGACTTCGGTCGTCCACGTCTCGCGCGGCTGCGCGTGCAATGTCCAGAACGACTCCGCGATCCGGTCCGGGTCGAACGCGCCGCCGGGCGCGACCATGCCGGCGACCGTCACCGTCGCCACGTGGATGCCGTCCGCCGCGAGCACCGGGGCCATCGCGAGCGTCATGCCGCGCAACGCCGACTTGCCGGCGGTCAGCCCCAACACCTTCGAGCCGTATTCGGGATGCAGCGCGAGGCCGCCACCGGTGAATATAATGGTGCCCGCGCCCGCAACCTTCATCGCCGGATACACCGCCTGCGCGCAGGCCAACGCACCGGTCGCGCACAGCGCGAGCTCGGCGGTGAACGCAGCGGGTGCCACGTCCATCGGGTGCGCCTCGCGCCAGGCTGCGGCGTTGTAGACCAGTGCCGAGGGTGCCCCTAGGTCCGCTGCGACCCGCCCCATCGTCGCGGCGATGGCCGGCGGGTCGAGCAGGTCGACGGCATAGGCGCGCGCCGAGCCGATCGCCGTCGCCAGCCCGTCAAGCTCGCCAGCCCGCCGCGCCAGAAGCGCGATGGAAAAGCCGCCGCGCGCGAACCGTCGGGCGACTGCTGCCCCGATTCCGGGACCGACGCCCGCGACCACGCAGACCGGTGCCGCCATCTCAGGCCGCTCCCGCCAGCCACCATCCAGGAAGGCTCGTGCCGCCCTGCTCTTGCACCCGCGCCACCGCCGGCATGCCGATGAGCGGCGTGAACTGGAATGCGATGACGCTGGGCCGAACGTGCGGATTGGTGCCGAAACGGACTTTCGCCGCAGCCACGCGTGGCGCGTCCAGGATCACGTCTGTGCCGGTCAATTCCAGATCCGTGTCGGCCATCAGGGCCTCTGGCGTAGCGGCCGGGGTCGGCCGGTTTGTCTCGACAATGCGCATGGGCTATTCCTATTTCAGGATCATCGGCGCGAGGACTGGCGCCATCAGCATCTCGAACTCCAGGTTCGTCGCCGAGACGATATTCTCGACAATCAACCCGTCCTTCACGCGGGCGACATGCGTCTCGTCGAACAGGATCACTCGGTTCGTTGCCGCGACGCCGAAGAAGTCGCCGGCGTGGCGCTGGCGCGAATGAAAGCGGGTCACGACGCGGTCGCCGGCGGCGAATTGGTCGATGATGTCGAGCGGCCCTTCGGCGGGGAACGCGGCAACGAAGGTCCCGACGATCGCCTTGTACTCCTCGCGCCCGTCGATCGGACCGATGGGTTTGAGTCCGGTTACGCCCTGTATCCGCTCGTGCAGCGTCGCATCCGCCGCCGCCATGTCGCCGCGGCCGAGGAAGTCGAACGTGAATCTGCGGACGACGCTGATTGGATCGGACATCGCATCCTCCCTGATGGGACCAGTCTAGGCGGCTGACCGCATCCTCGATATCCGTATCTCGCGATAGTCGCTATCGTGGCTAGCAATGAACTTATCGGACATCGACTTGAACCTGCTGCTGGCGTTCGACGCGATGATGCGAACGCGCAGCGTTTCGCGGGCCGCCGCCCGGCTCGGGCTGCGGCAGCCGGCGATGAGCGGCGCGCTGGCCCGCCTGCGGCTGCTGCTGCGCGATGAGCTGTTCGTCCGCGCGGCCGGCGCGATGCAGCCCACGCCGAAAGCGCTGCGGATGTCCCCGGGCATCCAGGAGGTGCTGGCGCAACTGCGGACGATCTTCGACGAGGGCATCCCATTCATCCCGGCGGAGACGGCGCGCAGTTTCACGATCGCCAGCACCGACTATACGACCTTCGTGTTGGGTGCGGCGCTGATGGCCGACATCGGACGGGCTGCCCCGCTTTTGGACCTGCGGATCGTCGGCTACGACAAAGGCGACATACCGGACCTGATCGACCGCGGCGACATCGATCTCGCCCTCGGCGTGTTCCAGCCCCCGCCCGAGCGGGCCGTGCAGCAATTCCTATGGCCTGAGCGGTTCGTGGGTCTTGCCCGGCGGGGCCATCCGGCCTTCCGTGGCAAAGCGATGCCGCTTGACGCCTATGTGGCGGCCGAGCACGCGCTGGTGTCGGTCCGCCGGGATGCGCGGGGCGAGATCGACCAGGCGCTCGCGGCGCGTGGTCTGTCGCGCCGCATCGCGCTCGTGCTGCCTCACATGCTGGCTTTGCCGGATATCTTGGGCGCGAGCGATCTCGTCGCGGCGCTGCCGGAGCGTGTGGCGCTGCGTGTCGCGGGACCGCGTCTGACCGTCTTCGAGTTGCCGCTGCCGGTGCCCAAGTGGCGCATCGCGATGCTGTGGAACCCTGCCGCCCGCACCGATGCCGGCGGCATGTGGTTGCGCGCCCGCGTGGCGGCGGCCGCTCGACCAGGACCGCGGCGGGCTGATACGAAGGTCGGGTGAGCCCGTTCACCTTCAACACGGTCCCCAGCATCGTCTTCGCCCCCGGCGCGGTGTCGCGGATTGGCGAACTGGCTGCCCGGCTCGGTCCGCGCATTCTGGTTGTCACCGATCCGGGCGTGCTGAACGCGGGACTCGTCGCGCCGGCGCTGGCCGCGTTTGAGGCGGCCGACATTGCGGCGGTGGTGTTCGCCGACGTGGTCGCCGATCCGCCCGAGTTTGTGGTCGATGCGGCGGCCCAAGCTGCGGTGGCGCACCGTGCGACGGGGATCCTCGGATTTGGCGGCGGGTCTTCGTTGGATGTCGCGAAACTCGCGGCCCTGCTGGCCGGCGGGCGAGAGAAGCTGCGCGACATCTACGGCGTCGGCCGCGCCGTCGGGCCAAGGCTGCCGCTCATGCTGGTGCCGACCACGGCCGGCACCGGATCCGAGGTGACGCCGATCTCTATCGTCACGACCGGGGCCAGCCAGAAGATGGGCGTCGTGTCGCCCGTGTTGCTGCCCGACATCGCGCTTCTCGACCCCGACCTGACGCTCGGCCTGCCGCCGCATGTGACCGCCGCGACCGGGATCGACGCGATGGTGCACGCAATCGAGGCGCATGCCTCGGCTAGCGCGAACAACAATCCGGTTTCGCGAATGTTGGCCCGAGAGGCCTTGCTGCTCATGGGGTCCGCACTGGAGCGCGCCGTCCATCACGGCCATGATTCGGAAGCACGCGGAAAAATGCTGCTCGGCTCGATGCTGGCCGGGCAGGCATTCGCCAATTCCCCGGTCGCCGCGGTGCACGCTCTGGCTTATCCGATCGGCGGCCTGTTCCATGTGCCGCACGGCCTGTCGAACGCCCTGATGCTGGGGCATGTGCTTCGGTTCAACGCGGCGACAGCCTCGCATGCCTATGCGGAGGTCGCGCCCTGCGTCTTTCCGCATCTCGCCGATGTCGACATCGCCTCGCGCGCGGAAAAATTTGCCGGGGAGTTGGCGGCGCTTGCGCTGCGGTGCGGTTTGCCGTCGCGCTTGCGCGACGTCGGAGTGCCGGAGGACGCGCTCCCAAATCTGGCGGCCGATGCGATGGCGCAGACGAGACTGCTGGTGAACAACCCCCGCGCGCTGACCGAGGCCGATGCGCTGGAGTTGTATCGTCGCGCTTGGTAGGCCGGCGCGAGACACAGGCTGGCGAGGAATTGTCCGGACGCCTAGTGGTGCGGGCGGTCGGAATCGAACCGACACTCCTCTCGGAACCGGATTTTGAGTCCGGCGCGTCTACCAGTTCCACCACGCCCGCAGCTTTCACGCAGCCGCAAATTATGGCGGCACGCCGGCCGTGGCAATCCGCCTGTCAGCGGGGTTGCCTCCCCACTTGACCGGTCGCTCGATCCCCCTGCGGTACGCTTACCGCAGTCTGGGCTAGAGCGTCAGCCCGGTCATGACACATGTGGCGCGCTGTCTGGGTGCCACCCTCCCGGGGGAACGCACCCGTCCCGAGTTCATGGACATCGACGCCGAAGGCACGAACCTGGCCGTCCGTCAGGTGAGCTACCCAGTGGGCCGCAACCTTGGGGGCGTGAAGCGACGTCCCGATGCCGGCGAACAGGATGGGACGATCGGGGTCCAGGCTCGGGTTGTCCGACGCGAGGACCAAGGCGGATACGGCACTCGGAATTGTCGCAAGCTGAGCATCATAGTCGAAGCGGGTCATGAGATATCCTGCTGATACCTCGCCGGGAGGCTTACTCTCAGGTCAGCGTCGACAGGAGCCAGCGACTTCGGCCTCCGCGCTGTCATGCGGCGACTGCTTGGGTCGCCAGTTCGAAACCTTCGTCAACCCAGCCGGTGATGCCACCGGCCATCATTTTTACGGGACGGCCAAGTTTGGCAAGCCGCAGCGCGCCGCGGGCCGCCCCGTTGCAATGCGGTCCGGCGCAATACGTGACGAACAGCGTTTCTTGCGGCCATTGCGCGATTTTCGACGCCACGATCTTGCCGTGCGGCAGATTGAGCGCGCCCGGGACGTGGCCTTTTGCGAACAAGGCTGGGCTGCGAACGTCGAGGAGGACGAAGCCTGCGTCGCCCGAGGCCAGCGCTTCATGGGTATCCCAGCAGTCGGTCTCGAAGGTAAATTGTGCCGCGAAGCGCACGGTGGCGGACTCGGACGAGGCGGCAGGCATCGCAGTGACGGCATTTGGCATGTCAGATCCCCTGGTCGCGGTTGGCGTCGCCTCACACTACGATCCTTGCGGATGGCGTGATTGCCATTCATCGTCGGGATTATGCCAACCCGACCTGGCGAGACCTTTTCGCGCAAGCATCGCGTCGCCGCCGTGGTCTACGACAATCTGTGCACATTTGAGTTTGGCATCGCTGCCGATATTTTCGGCCTCGCGCGTCCCGAGATGGGCGATGACTGGTACAGCTTCACGAGTGCTGCAGTCGTTCACGGCTCATTTCGGGCGCATGGCGGCTTGCGTGTTACATCTGATGCAGGACTAGAGGCTCTGGACGACGCGCATACGATCGTTATACCCGGCTGGCGCGGAATCGACTTGCCAATACCTCAGGAACTCATTCTGGCCCTTCGTCGGGCGCACGACCGCGGCGCGCGGCTGGCTTCGATTTGCTCGGGCGCATTCGTGTTGGGCGCGACCGGACTCCTCGACGGGCGCCGCGCGACGACACACTGGCGCTATGCTGACGCGCTGGCGCGGGCTTTCCCGGCCGTGACGGTCGACGCGTCGGTCCTCTACGTCGACGACGCGCCACTTTTCACCTCGGCAGGAAGCGCGGCCGGTATCGATTTGTTGCTGCACCTGGTCCGTATCGATCATGGTCCGGCCAAAGCCAACATGGTCGCGCGGCGATTGGTGATGGCCCCTCACCGCCAGGGCGGCCAGGCCCAGTTTGTCACGTCTCCTGTCGCACCGACGCAATACGGAAGGCTGGCGCCGCTTCTGGACAAGATGCGGGCGGAGCTCCGCCGAGAGCATCGTCTCTCGGACCTCGCCGAGGCAGCCGGAATGAGCAAACGGACCTTCCTTCGGCGGTTCGCTGAAGCAACCGGAACAACGCCGGGACAGTGGCTGGCCAATTTGCGTGTCGACCGGGCAAAGCAAATTCTCGAAGAAGGGCGACAATCCAGCAAAGAGGTCGCGCTAGCGGCAGGGTTCGGAAGCGTCGAAACCCTGCGCCACCACTTTCGCAAACGGGTAGGCCTGTCGCCAGGGCAATACCGCGACCGTTTCATGCGCATGTCGACCTAGTTCGCGCGTTGCGTGACGCGCATGCGTGCGCGTCCGCAAATGATGGCGGGACGCCGGCGGTGGCAATCTCCGGCTTGCAACACTTCGCCTCGGGGGCTATGTGCGCCCCGCTGATCCCGGATAGCTCAGTTGGTAGAGCAAGCGGCTGTTAACCGCTCGGTCGTAGGTTCGAGTCCTACTCCGGGAGCCACTTCCGTCGCGAGGTCGAGAAACGCTCGCACCGTCGTGGACAGCAGACGCGACGTCGGGAACACGGCTTGGATCGGCACCGGCGTCGAAGCGAAATCCGCGAGAATCTCGATCAGCCGGCCGTACCGTAACGCTGACGCCACTTGATACTCAAGCGCCGGCGTGATGCCGCCGTCGGCCAGTGCGTGACCGATTGCCGCATCGCCACTATCGGTCGAGAAGGATGGCGTGATCGCGACGCTCACCGCCTCGCCTCGATCCCTCACAAAATTCCAACGGCGTCCTTGGGTCATCGGGCGGAAGGCGATCAGCCGATGGGCGGCGAGATCGCCCGGCGAGCGCGGCGCGCCGCCATGCGCGGCCAGATAGCCCGGCGTCGCGACCAGCACCCGCCGCGTCTGCCCCAGCCGCCTCGCGATCAGTCCGGAATCCGGCAGGTCGCCGATGCGGATCGCCACGTCGATCCCGTCCTCGACGAGGTTCACATAACGGTCGGACAGCAGCAGCTCGGCGCTCACCAGAGGATGGGTCGCAAGGAATTGGGACAGGAGCGGCCGGACGTGCATCCGACCGAACAGCAGTGGCGCGGCGACGGTCAGGCGACCGCGCGGGGCCTGCGCGTCGCGGGCCGCCAGCTCCGCCTCCTCGACATCGGCCAGCACCCGCCGCGCCCGCTCGAGGAACCGCGCTCCAGAATCGGTCAACCTGATGCTGCGGGTCGTGCGGTGCAGAAGCCTCGTGCCCAGCCGCTCCTCCAGCCCGGCGACGAGCCGCGTCACGGCCGACGGCGAAAGATCGAGGCGCCGTGCCGCCGCGGCAAACCCCTCGGCGTCGCAGACGGCGACGAAGGCGTGCATCGCATCGAGGCGGTCGGGCATGACCCACTCTTGCTGGATCCGGAGCAATGCATTGTCAATCGTGGCGATTATGTTCGCGCACGAACGCGATAGATTTGGGTGGAACCAACGGGAGATCGCCATGTCCCACATCAGTGCGCCCATGCCGGCCAGCGACATCGCCTTCACGGCAGCCGTGAAATCGGTCCAGTCCGCCCGCGGCTCTCGCGGCGCCTACGCGAAGATGGAGGCGCGCGGCGGCTTCCGCACCGCGATCACGGACGACCTTCGCGCATTCCTGGCCGACGTCGACACCGCCTTCCTCGCCACGACGAACGCCGCCGGGCAGCCCTATGCGCAACATAGGGGTGGCCCCAAAGGATTTATCCGCGTGCTCGACGAGACGACGCTCGGGTTCGCGGACTACACGGGCAACCGCCAATACATTACCACCGGCAATCTCATGGAGAACGATCGCGCGTTCCTGTTCCTCATGGATTACGCCCGCCGCCGCCGCATTAAGCTGTGGGGCCGCGCCCGGGTGGTCGGCGATGACTCGGCGTTGCTCGCCCGCCTGATGCCCGAGGCCTCCAACGCCCGGCCCGAGCAGGCGATCCTGTTCGGCGTCGAGGCGTGGGACACGAATTGCCCGCAGCATATTCCGCAGAAATTCGACGCGGCCGATGTCGCCGCGGCGCTGGAGACGCTACAGACGCGCCTTGATGTCGCGGAAGCCGAAAACGTCCGTCTGCGCGCCACCATCGCCGGCACCGCGGAGGTCGCATGACAGAAGGCGCTATCCCTGCGACCGGACCGAACTTGGTGCGCCCGCCATTCGACGCGGCGTCCGCCGCGCGCAAGGCGCGGATGGCCGAGGACGCCTGGAATACCCGTGATCCCGAGCGAGTGTCGCTCGCCTATACGGCGGACAGTTCCTGGCGGAACCGGGCGGAATTTCTCACCGGGCGGTCGGCGATCGTGGCGTTCCTTCGGCGCAAATGGGCGCGCGAACTCGACTATCGCCTGATCAAGGAGGTCTGGGCGTTCACCGGCCACCGCATCGCCGCGCGCTTCGCGTACGAATGGCGCGACGACAGCGGGGACTGGTTTCGCAGTCACGGCAACGAACAGTGGGAATTCGACGAGAGCGGCCTGATGCGGCGGCGGGAGGCGTCGATCAACGACGTGCCGATCATCGATACGGACCGGAAATTCTGCTGGCCGCTCGGCCCGCGCCCGGCGGACCATCCCGGCCTCTCGGACCTGGGGCTATAGCTTCAGTATCGCGCGACCAGCGCGATGCCGGCGATCATCAGGGCCGCGCCCAGCAGCCGCAGTGGCGAAGCGTCGTGCTGCGGTAGGGCCAGAGCGCCAAAATGGTCCAGTGCGACGGCGGTCAGCACCTGGGCCGTGACCGCGAGGCCGGTGAACGTCGCGGCTCCCAGGCGGGGGAGCACGATAGGCTGGCTCAGCAGGAAGATCGCCCCGCAGACGCCGGCCGGCCAGGCCCAGAGCGGCACGTCCGCGAGCCGAACGTTTTCGGGCAGGACGAAGCGCCGCCCGATCACCACCACGAGCCCCATGAATAACAGGCTTCCGGTCAAGCTCCACACGACGACCAGCGGCGGCTGGTGCAATACACGGTTGATCGCGCCGTTCATCGCCGCCTGGATCGGCAGCAGCGATGCGGCGAAGAGGGCGAATCCGATCGGCCACAACGACATCCGCGCCTCATAGTCCGTGTCGCCGCGCGCGACAAAATCCTGTCCCGTCGCGTCCGGCGCGGCGCTTGCCCTTCGCGACGGAGCGCCCCTTATATGCGGCACGCGCGGGGTGAATGTGTGTGTCGTCGGGTTTTCCGGTGCGCACCGCGCGGGTTCGGACCGGCGGGATGGGCGGCGATTGGCGCGCGCCCGAGGCTGGTCGTGGGCGAGACCAAGGCCAACCAAGAAGGATCCGAAGCCGTGGCCACCGAAAAGGCGCAGAACGTCCAGGACGTGTTCCTGAACCACGTTCGCAAGAACAAGACTGCCGTGACCGTCTTTCTGGTCAACGGCGTCAAGCTCCAGGGCATCATCACCTGGTTCGACAATTTCTCCGTCCTGCTCCGCCGCGACGGACATACGCAACTCGTCTATAAGCACGCAATCAGCACTGTCATGCCGGGCGCTCCGATCCAGTTGTTCGACGGCGCGAAGGCCGAGGCGGCCGAAGGCGGTGAGGCGTCGACTCCGCCGGCGGAGCGAGCCTCGCCCACGCGCCTCACGATTCGTGCGCGGGAGACGGTCGCTGACCGCGACTGACGCGCCAGCGAGAAACGGGGTGCGTCCGACCGGGACGCAGCCCACCCGCGCGGCGGTCATCCTGCCGTGGGAGCGGCCGGAACGGGGCGGCGATATGACACGCGCGGCCGAGGCGCGATTGGCCGAAGCGGTCGGTCTCGCTGCCGCGATCGGCCTCGTGGTCGTCCACACAGCCATACTGCCGCTCCGCCGCCGACCGGCGACCCTGCTCGGCGAGGGCCAGGTCCAGGCGCAGCACGATGCGATCGAGGCGGTCGATATCGAGGTCGCGATTGTCGATGCGCAGCTGAGCCCGGTGCAGCAGCGCAACCTAGAGCGCGCCTGGAGCTGCAAGGTGATCGATCGCACTGGCCTGATCCTCGATATCTTCGGCGAGCGCGCGGCGACCCGTGAGGGCATTCTACAGGTCGAGTTGGCGCATCTCGACTATCAGCGCAGCCGGCTTGTGCGGTCGTGGACCCATCTCGAACGGCAGCGCGGCGGCTTCGGCTTCTTGGGCGGCCCTGGCGAAACGCAGATCGAGGCGGACCGGCGACTGATCGGCGATCGCATCGTGAAGCTCAAGCGAGAGCTGGAACAAGTGCGGCGCACACGAGGACTGCACCGCACCGCGCGGCGGCGTGTGCCGTTTCCGGTGGTCGCGTTGGTCGGCTATACGAATGCCGGCAAATCGACGTTGTTCAATGCGCTGACGGGGGCCGGCGTCGTGGCGCGCGATCAGCTGTTCGCCACGCTTGATCCGACCATGCGCGGCCTCGTCCTTCCGTCGGGGCGGCGAGCGATCCTGTCGGACACCGTGGGCTTCATCAGCGAGCTGCCGACCGAACTCGTGGTTGCCTTCCGCGCGACTTTGGAAGAAGTGGCCGAGGCCGACGTGATTTTGCATGTCCGCGACGCCGCGCATCCGGACAGTGCCGCCCAGCGCGCCGATGTGCTCGGGGTGCTGGAGGGAATGGTCGCCGACGGGGCGCTCGATGCGGATTGGCCGGCACGGACGATCGAAGTGTTGAACAAGTCCGACCTGCTCGGCGGCGTGGCGCAGGTGGTCGCGCGATCTGGCGCGGTGGCGGTCTCGGCGATCGATGGCGAGGGCCTTCCCGGCCTGCGCGCGGCGATCGACGCGCGGATCGCCGCAGGAATGGAAGAGGCCGCGTACGATATACCTCTGGGGGACGGCGCGCGGCTCGCCTGGCTCTATCAGCATGGCGAAGTGATCGGCCGGGACGAGGGCGACGCGGCGATCCATGTCCGTGTCCGGCTGCTCCCCGCCGATCGGGCACGGTTCGAACGTCGCGAGCCCGGCGTGGGCGACGCCATACCGTGAACAGGTTCACGGCAAGCGATGCGGCAGCCGTGGCGCTGCTGCTTCGGACGACGGCGCGCGCCGAAATCATGCCGCGGTTCCGCAATCTCGGGCCTGGCGGGATCCGCACGAAATCCGGGCCGCTCGACTTCGTTACCGAGGCCGACGAGGTGGCCGAACGCATCATCACCACGGGCTTGCGCCAGCTGTTTCCTGGCTGCGTCGTCGTGGGCGAAGAGGCGGCGTCGGCTGATCCCGCCTTGCTCGAGACGTTGATGGACGCCGATCTCGCCTTCGTGGTCGATCCGGTTGACGGGACCGCCAATTTCGCCGCCGGCCTGCCGCTGTTCGGCACGATGGCCGCGGCGATCGTAAGGGGCGAGATCGCGGCCGCCATCATCCACGATCCGGTCGGCGACGACACGGCACTCGCGGTCCGCGGCGAGGGGGCGTGGATGGAGCAGCCGGACGGTGCCCGGCGAGATTTGCGGGTCGCCGATCCGGCCCCCGTGCCGTCCATGAGCGGCGCGGCGTCCTGGCGGAACCTGCCTGACGGAGCGCGCGAGGATGTGTACCGCAACCTGACGCAGGTGGCGGCCTGCTGGGACTACCGCTGCGCCGCGCATCAGTACCGCATGTTGGCGGCCGGCGACTGTCATTTCCTGTTGTTCGCGAAACTGATGCCCTGGGATCATGCGCCTGGATGGCTGCTGCATCGCGAGGCAGGCGGTTTTTCCGCGCGCTTCGATGGTTCGGCCTATCGTCCGGACACGCGCGAGGGCGGCTTGCTGTGCGCGCCGGACCGCGACAGTTGGGAGGCGCTGCGCGCCGCGTTGCTCGCGCCATGAAGGAAGGCTTTCTTTGCGCGGCGTTCATCGCCAGATTGGTAACTCGGCGGTTCGCGCCCACGTAGGGTCGGCAGACCGAAAGAGCGAGGAACGATCATGCTGGTCCGCACGCGGCGCGGGTGGGAACTGCCGGAGAGCGCGGTCACACCGGAGTACGTCATGAGCCGCCGGGCCGTTATGGCCGGCGCGATCGGTCTTGGCCTTGGCGGGCTGGGGAGCGAGGCGGCTGCCGCCGCCGGGCTCCGGTCTCTGTCGGCCAAGCCGAACGGGCGCTACGAGGCGGGCCGCGCGCTGAGCCGCATGGAAGACGTGGCAAGTTACAACAATTACTACGAATTCAGCATGTCGAAATCGCTGGTCGAGGAGGCGCAGGCTCTGCCGCTGGAGCCGTGGACGATCCGCATCGACGGTATGGTCAAGACCCCGCGCACCGTATCGGTCGACGATCTCGTGAAGATGGCCTCGCCGGAGGAGCGTATCTACCGGCATCGCTGTGTCGAGGCCTGGGGCATGACGGTGCCCTGGATCGGGTTCCCGGTGGCGAGCCTCGTGAAGGTCGCCGAGCCGACCGGGTCGGCCACGTATGTCAAGTTCACCACGCTGGCTGATGACAAATTCATGCCGGGTCTGGCACAAAGCTTCTATCCGTGGCCCTATACCGAGGGTCTGACGATGCAGGAAGCGATGAACGACCTGGCTTTCGTCGCTATTGGGATGTACGGCAAGACCCTTCCGCCTCAAAACGGCGCGCCGTTGCGCGTGGTTATCCCGTGGAAATATGGCTTCAAATCCGCCAAGGCGATCGTGAAGATCGAATTCACCGATCAGCGCCCGACCACCTTCTGGGAGGGGCTGCAGTCCAGCGAGTATGGATTCTGGGCCAACGTCAATCCGGCCGTGCCACATCCACGTTGGAGCCAGGCGAGCGAGCGTTTGCTGGGCACCGACAAGACCGTACCGACGCAAATCTGGAATGGCTACGGCGAATTTGTCGCGTCCATGTACGACGACAAGAAGACCGAGCGGCTGTTCGCCTGATGTGGGCTCGCGTCCTCGCGGTGGCGGCGGCGATCTGCTTCGTGGCGGCGTTCACGATGGCCACGCTGCTGCCGCCGATGACGACGCTGTCAGAGGTGCTGGCCGATATCGATCATCCGTTTCCGACTTGGCTCAGGACCTTCGTGACCGGCCATCTTTCGGATTGGGTCTGGATAAACCTGTTCATGCCGATTCTTGGTCGACCGGACTGGCTTCTGTTCGCCTGCTTCGGTGTCATCTTCGCGGGCGCGGCGCTGACGCTCAGCTCCCGCAAGGGCGTCACCCGCTCGCACCGTCGGCGGAGCTGAGCAGCACGCGGGCAAGCCGATAGACCCGGCGCGCCTCGCTCCAGAGGGCGTACGTGTCGAACGTCGCCGGCGCCGCCCAGGCGACGTCCGTAACGTCTCCGCCCGCGCGGGGCTCTCCCGAGACCCAGCGCGCCGCGAAATCGAGGATCGTGTAATGGTATCGCACTCTGTCGTCGGGGTCGCGATGGATGCTGTCGACATGGGCCGCGAGCAACAGCGGACCCACGGCCAACGCAGTCTCCTCGAGCAATTCGCGGCGCGCCGCCGCCTCGACCGTCTCGCCGAGTTCCTGACCGCCTCCCGGGAGGCTCCAAGCACCGAGATTGGGCGGCGTGCCGCGCCGGACCAGCAGCAGGTGCTCGCCGCGCAGCACCGCCACGCCGATCCCGACCACGGGACGCTGCGGGTATTCGCGGCTCAGGGCCGGCCCCGGCGGAACGCGTATGTCGCGTCGAGCCGCTCGCGCAGGTATGCCCCTTGGCGGAATAGAGGCCATCGCGGTCCGGGTCGCTCGAGCTTCAGATTGCGATCCGCACGCCGAGTTCGACGACCCGGTCGCTCGGGATGCGGAAGAACTCCACCGCCGAGGCGGCGTTTCGGGCCATGACGAGGAACAGCCAAAGCCGCCAGATCGGCATGCGCGGCACCATTGCCGGAACGATCGTGTCCCGGCCCAGGAAATAACTTGCCTGCATCGGCTCGAACGCCACGCCCTGGTCACGGAGCAGCGCGAGATCGCGCGGGAGATTGGGGCTTTCCATGAACCCGTAGCGCACCTGCACCCGGTGAATTCCGGGGCCGAGTTCGGCGACCTCGGTGCGCTCGGCGGCCGCGACTTCCGGCACATCGATGTTGCTGACCGTCACGAACAGCACGCGCTCGTGCAGCACCTTGTTGTGCTTGAGGTTGTGCAAAAGGGCCGCCGGGACGTAGTCGGGGTTGCCGGTCATGAAGACCGCCATGCCGGGCACTCGCACGGTACGCGACTGCGGCAGCCGGGCGAGAAAAGAGGACAGCAGCAGGCTGTCCTGTCGCCAGCGATGCAGCAACAGGTCTCGGCCACGCTTCCAGGAACTCATGAGCGCCAGAAGGACGAGGCCGAGGACCAACGGGACCCAGCCGCCGTCGGGAATCTTCAGGGCGTTGGCGGCAAAGAACACCGCATCGAGCGCGAACAACCCACCGAACACGGCGATCACCGCGACGCGCGACCACCCGAAATGTCGGCGATAGACGACGGACGCGAGGGCTGCCGTACAGAGAAACGTACCCGTCACCGCGATACCGTATGCGGCGGCGAGGTTGTCGCTGCGGCGGAAGGCGAAGACCAGCAGAAGGACGCCGAGCATCAGGCCCCAGTTGATCTGGGGGACATAGATCTGGCCTTCCTCGGTGGCACTGGTGTGCATCACCGTCATGCGCGGCAGGAAGCCGAGCTGCATGCATTGGCGCGCGACCGAATAGCCGCCGGAAATCAGCGCTTGGCTGGCGATCACCGTGGCCGCCGTCGCCAGGATGACCAGCGGCAGCCGCCCCCATTCCGGGGCCAGCAGAAAGAACGGGTTCTCGATCGCCGATGGCCGCTCGAGAACCAGCGCGCCCTGGCCGAAATAATTCAGCACGAGGCAAGGCAGCACGAAGACCAGCCACGCGAGGCGAATAGGCGGCGCGCCGAAATGGCCCATGTCGGCGTACAGCGCCTCCGCGCCGGTCACCACGAGGACGACCGAGCCCAGGGCAACGAAAGCAAGCCCGGGCTGCTGCACGCATAGGAGGATGCCGTAGCTGGGCGAAAGCCCCCGCAGCACCGTGGGATTGGCAATCAACTCCAGCGTGCCGAGCAGGCCGATGACGGCGAACCAGATCATCATGACGGGGCCGAACACCCGACCGACACTGCCGGTCCCGCGAAACTGCATCCCGAACAGAATGACGATGACGACGGCGGCGATCGGCAAAACAAAGCGGGCGAGTTCCGGCGACGACACCTCGAGCCCCTCGACCGCCGAGAGCACCGAGATGGCCGGCGTGATCACGCCGTCGCCGAAGAACAGGCATGCGCCGGCGACGCCCGCGAACGTCAGGGTCGCGTGCAGCCACCGCTCCCGCGCGACGCGCTGCGCCAAAGCCATCAGGGCGAGGATACCGCCTTCACCTCGATTTCCGGCCTGCATCACCAGGAGGACATATTTCAGGGTGACGACCAGGATGAGTGACCAAAAGATGAGGGACAGCGCGCCGAGCACGTCCAGTTCGGTCACTTCGGGACGAAAATGCTCGAGGGTGGCCCGGAATGCATAGAGCGGACTGGTGCCGATATCGCCGTAGACAACGCCCAATACGCCAATCAGGGCCGCGGGGCGGAGGGGGCGTCGGGCTGTGGCCTGGACAGGGGTCATGCCGTGCCTGATCGCGGACGGCCGGACCGATACGCCGCACCTCGCTCCCGCGCAAGCGCTGGCGCCGTGCAGGTCACAGACCCGGCGCTTGCGTCCGCGCCCCGAAGATCGCGCTGCCGATGCGGACCGACGTGGCGCCGCAACGGACCGCGATGCGCCAGTCGCCTGACATGCCCATCGACAGCCACTCGAGGCCGTGGCGGGAGGCGAGTGTGGCGAGGCTCATGAAGTGCGGCGCGGGGTCCTCGGCGGACGGCGGCACGCACATCAGGCCGCGAAGCCGGCCGCCGAATCGGCCGCGGCAAAGCGTGATGAATTCGTCGGCCGCCTCGGGCGCGATTCCAGCCTTTTGGGGCTCGCGGCCGGTGTTCACCTGGATCAGGAGGTCGGGGGCCCGTCCCTCTCGGTCGATGGCGTCGGCAAGCGCATCGGCCAGGCGTGGCCGGTCGAGGCTCTCGATCACCGCGGCGAGCCGTACTGCGTCGCGCGCCTTGTTGGTCTGCAGCGGTCCGATCAAGTGCAGGATCGGCTGCGTGCCGTCGCCGTCGGCTCGCATTTTTGTCGCGCTGTCCGGTCCCAACGCGGCGAATTTGCCGGCGGCTTCCTGCACGCGGTTCTCGCCGAAATGATTTTGCCCCGCCGCACGGGCGGCGGCGACGGCGGCCAAGGGCTGCGTCTTGCAGACGGCCACGAGTGTGACGGCTCCCGTCGCTCGTCCGGCGGTGGTTTCGGCCGCGGCGATCTCTGCCCGCACACGGCGAAGGTTGTCGGCAATGGCTTCGGCATCGACGAGACCAGGCGTGGCGGGCTCAAGCATGATCGGACAGGATGGCTTGCCGGCCCTCGACGTCAAGCGCTGGACGGCCGAGGCAGGTGCGCGACACCGTAGTTGCAGCGGAGCCACAGTGTTTCGCAATTGCCATGTCACACCGCGAAGCGCGGTTGCGGGAACGTGAACGCTGCGGCCATAGTCTCGTCAGGTCCGGCTGCCCTCGCCCATTGCGTTCGCCTCGTTCGTTCGATGGCGCTCGCGGGAAATGGGGCGGGGCCTGAGAGGTCTGCCGGGCAGTCCGGCGTAATGAGGAGGATTGTATGCGTAAGCTCCTGCTGGCCACTTCGGCCCTGCTGGGCGCGTCGGTCGGGATCGCGGGCATGGCCAATGCCGGCACGCTCACGCCGAACGCTCCGAACCCGGCTCCGGGCTCGATCACGGTGACGTTGAACGCGTTGGTCGAGGCGTTCGTCTTCGGCGGTTCAGACTCCGGGACCACCGCGTTGACGGGTGCCAACGGGCCTGGCGTGGGGGGCACGAAGACCGCGCAGTATGGCGTGGCGACATATTCTCGTCTGTATCCGTCCTTCGACGGCGTGCTGGCCAATGGCCTGAAGTATGGCGCCTCGATCGAAATCCGGCACGACAACGCGGGAGCGACCGGCGCCAACAGCGGCCTTTATACCCAGCGCGAGTTTCTGTATGTCGGCGCTGACAAGTTCGGCAAGGTGTTGATCGGCTCGCCGGTGCAGCCCTCCGAACTGTTCCAGAGCGGCAACCCGGCGAACTTCAACACCGGCGGCTGGGACGGCGACCTTCCCGGCGTCTTTACCCAGGGCCTGCCGTACTTCATCGACGACGACGCCGACCGGGCGAACAAGGTCGTCTACGTCTCGCCGCAGTTTTCCGGCTTCGATTTCGGCGTGTCGTTCGAACCGAACAGCTACGGCCAGAACTATGGGAAGCCCGGCACGCGTGCTTCGTCTGTCAATCCTGACTTCGATCCGGCAGGCCGGTTTGGCCATCGCCGCAACACGGTCGACGGCTCGGTCCGCTATCAGGGCACGTTCGGCCCGGTCGGTGTGAAGGCCAACGTTGCCGGCTCCTACGGCGGCACCGTGTCCTCCTCCAATGCCGCGTTCGACAATTATCAGAACTTCAGCTTCGTCGGTGGCGGCGTGTCTCTGACCTATGCCGGGTTGGAGATCGACGGGCATATCGACAGTGGTAAGTTCGGCGTCGACTTCGTGCCGCTGGCCCCCGGTCAGTCGGGCACCACCGCCTATGTGGTGGGCGGCTCCTACACATTTGGACCGGTCATCGTCGGCGCGTCCTACTACGGCTTCGACTCGGGCGTGACGCGCAACAACGACGGTGCGGGCGCGCTGCATGGTTACGGCATCGCGGCGGGTGGCACGTACACCCTCGCCCCGGGCGCCTCGGTGTTCCTCGAGTATCTGTATGGCCACGCGCAGGCCAACGGGACGAACGTTCAGAACAGCTTCACCGGAACGCAAACCGGCTTCACGAACGTCGGCAACAACACGCAGGCCCAGGCTATCGGTGTCGGCACTGCGTTCAAGTGGTAGTCTTCTGACCGACTGGAGTTTTGGCGGCGAGGCGGTGGGGCGACCCACCGCCTTTTTCGTGTCGGCCGAGTCCCGGCTCGGATGCGCGATGGCTTGGCGATGCACGTCGGCTCGGTTAAACCGTCACATGCGCAAGGTCGCGTCAGGGACGGGAGCCATGAGGCGGGTGTGGGGAGCGAGTCTGGCGGTGGTCGCGCTGCTGTCGGCGACAGCGGTCGGTGGGTGCAGCAACTCCAAGGCGTTGTCAGCGGATCAGTATAACGACCCGCGCTATCGCGGTCCTGGCTTCGGGAGCCTGTCGGATAGTGGCGGGCAGTTGTTTTCGACGGCGCGGACGAGGCCGGAGAACACCGATCAGGGTGGCGGAGCACTTGGGGTCAACGCGTATCTTTGGCGCGGCGCGCTGGACACGCTGTCCTTCATGCCGCTTTCGTCGGCAGACCCTTTTGGCGGCGTGATCATCACGGACTGGTACCAGCCGCCTGGCGCTTCTGGGGAGCGGTTCAAGGCGACCGCCTACATTCTCGGGCGGCAGCTTCGGGCCGATGGCGTGCGGGTGTCGATCTTTCGCCAGACCATGGACAACGGGGTCTGGGTCGATGCGCCGGTGTCGGCCGTGACCACCGGCGAAATCGAGACCAAGGTCCTCGCGCGCGCGCGTGAACTTCGCGCCCAGTCCGCCTCTCTCTGACCGATGGAGTGAGGCCGTGGGCCCTGATCGGGCCGGCAACGTCTGCTGCCGACGGGCCATTGGATGCCTTTCACCAAGATGAGCGTGACGCCGTGAACGAGCTGTCTGAACAGCCCTCGCACTACGACTTTGCCGCCGCAGAGAGGCGCTGGCAGGCTGCGTGGGAGGCCGCGGGGTGTTTCGCCGTCGACGACGTCCCGACCGATTCTCGGCCAAAATACTATGTTCTTGAGATGTTTCCGTATCCGAGCGGAAAGATTCACATGGGACACGTCCGCAACTACACGCTCGGCGACGTGGTGGCCCGCTACAAGCGAGCCCGCGGCTATCGTGTGTTGCATCCGATGGGATGGGATGCGTTCGGTCTGCCGGCCGAGAACGCGGCGCGCGAGCGGGGCGTTCATCCAGCGACGTGGACACGGGCGAACATCGCGGCGATGCGTGCGGAATTGCGGCGCATGGGCTTGTCGATCGACTGGCGGCGGGAGTTCGCGACGTGCGATCCCGCTTACTATGGCCAGCAGCAGCGACTGTTTCTGACGTTGCTGAAGCAGGGCCTGGCGTGTCGTCGGGAGGCCTGGGTCAACTGGGATCCGGTCGACGCGACAGTGCTGGCCAATGAGCAGGTGGTCGACGGCCGCGGCTGGCGGTCGGGCGCGGTGGTGGAGCGGCGGCGCCTCGCGCAATGGTTCCTGCGGATCACCGACTACGCGCCACAATTGTTGGCGGCTTTGAAGGAACTCGACCGGTGGCCGGAGCGGGTACGGGTCATGCAGGAGCGATGGATCGGGCGCAGCGAGGGTGCCCGGGTCCGCTTCGATCTCGCTCGAGGCGAGCCCGCGATCGGGACGATCGAGGTGTTTACGACCCGGCCGGATACGCTGTTCGGTCTGAGCTTCGTGGCGGTGGCGGTCGATCATCCGGTGGCGGCGTCCATCGCCGCGCGCGACCCGGAGGCCGCGGCATTCATCAGAGACTGCCGTTTGATGGGGAGCACGGAAGCGGCTGTCGAGACCGCCGAGAAGCGCGGCTACGACACCGGCTTGCGTGTCGTGCATCCCTTCGATCCTGAACGGACGGCGCCAGTCTGGATCGCGAATTTCGTTCTCATGGAGTATGGCACGGGCGCCATCTTCGGCTGTCCGGCGCATGATCAACGCGATCTCGATTTCGCGACGGCCAACCGGCTCGAGGTGATTCAGGTTGTGACCGGCAACCCGGAGCCTGGAAGGGCTTGGACCGGTGACGGCGTGATGATGAATTCGGGGTTCCTTGACCGCCTGCCCGCGGAGGCTGCGAAAGCGCGCGCGATCGAGGAACTCGTCGCTCTTGGGGTGGGCGAGCGCGTGGTGAATTGGCGGCTGCGCGACTGGGGCGTCAGTCGCCAGCGCTACTGGGGCTGTCCGATCCCTATCATTCATTGCCCAAGCTGTGGCGCGGTGCCGGTGCCGGAAGCGGACTTGCCGGTCTTGCTGCCGGAGGACGTGACGTTCGACGGTCCGGGCAATCCGCTTGACCGTCATCCGACCTGGGCCGACGTGGCATGCCCGTCCTGCGGCGGTGGGGGACGCCGGGAGACCGATACGTTCGACACGTTCGTCGACAGCTCCTGGTATTATGCCCGCTTCTGCAGCCCCGACGCGGACATGCCGGTGCGGCCGGAGGCGGCGGCGGCGTGGCTGCCGGTTGATCAGTATATCGGCGGCATCGAGCATGCGATCCTGCATCTGCTCTATGCACGGTTCATCTCGCACGCGCTGACGGACTCCGGCGTCACGCGGTCCGCCGAGCCGTTCGCGGGGCTTTTTACCCAGGGCATGGTGACCCACGAAAGCTATCGCTCTGCCGGGGGGCAATGGCTTTACCCGGAGGACGTCGAGCGGCTGGCCGGGGGCGCGGTCGTGGAGCGGGGCTCGGGCGAGCCCGTCGAGGTCGGTCGGGTGATGGCGATGTCGAAGTCAAAGCGAAACACGGTCGATCCTGGCCGGATCATCGCGAGTTACGGGGCCGACACCGCGCGTTGGTTCATCCTTTCGGACAATCCCCCCGACCGGGACATGGAGTGGAGCGAGGCGGGTGTGGCCGGCGCGCACCGCTTCGTCGGCCGGCTGTATCGGGTCGTGGCGCAGGTGGCGCGGCACGAGCTGCCGGCGGGCCTGACGAGCAGTCCGCCCCATCCCCGAACGATCGCTTTGCGCCAGGCGACCCACCGAGCGATTCGAACAGTGACCGACGCGTTCAACGCCTTCGCGTTCAATGTCGCGGTCGCCCGGCTGCATGAACTCGTCAGCGAGGTGTCGAATAGCGTTCAGCTGATCGAGGGGGTGTCGAGTGCGTCGTACACAGGCCTGGTTGACGCCTGTCGGGAGGCAGCAACGACGCTCGTTCGCCTCGTCGCGCCGATGATGCCGCATCTCGCGGAGGAGCTGAATGTTCGCCTTGCCGGGTCCGATGCGCAACTGATCGCCGCCTCTGCCTGGCCGGAGGCGGATGTCGCGTTCTCCCGTCCGCCGGCCCGGGCAATCGCGGTCCAGGTCGATGGCCGGCTGCGCGCGACGATCGATGTGGAGGATGGTTTGAGCACGCGCGAGATCATCGCGCTTGCCGGGTCCGAGACCAATGTCGCGCGTGCGATGGTCGGGCGACGTGTGGCCAAGGAGGTCTATGTTCCTGGGCGGGTGGTCAATTTCGTCCTGAAACCAACATGAAAACGTCCTGGCGGCGAGTGATGACTCGCGCCGGGCTCGGGTTCGTGGTCTGCGGCTTCTCCGGGTGTGGGTGGCGCCCTGTCCATTCGCCACCGGGTTCGGCGGTCGCCGTCGCGCTCCAAAGCGTGGACATCGCGATCATCCCGGAGAGGCAAGGCCAGTTGCTGCGGCAGGCGCTGCAGGCGAGATTGAGCGGAGACGGCGCAGACATCGCACCGGTCTATGTGCTTCAGACCAACTACGTGGTGCAAAGCGAAGGTTTGGCGATCACGGGGGACAGCTCGGTAACCCGGATTCGGTTGGTCGCCACGTCGAACTTCGTGCTGCGCCCGCTTGCCGAAATGTCGCGGACGTGCACCTCGGGCGCCACCCGTCAGGTCGACGGATACGACGTCGAGAACCAGCAATTCTTTGCAGCGGATTTGGAGGCGGAGACGGCTCAGCGAAGGTTGGCCGACGCGACCGCGAACGACATTGCCACCCGGTTGGCCGTGGCTTCGGGACGCGTCGGGGGTTTCGGCTGTGAGGTTCGATGACCGTCGTCTGGACGAACTAATACGGCGCATCGCGACATTTCGGGCTGTCGTGGTTCACGGCACGGACGCGGCGCTCGTGAACGAGCGATCCAACGCGATCTTGGGCGCGGCGGGCCCGCGGCCTGTCTGGGGCATCGTCGACTTGGACGGTTCAGATCACGCGCGCGCACTCGAGGTGATCGAGTCGCCGATGCTTGATGGGCAGCCTCCCATCGTGCGGCTCCGCGGTGCTACCGATGCCGCGACATCTTCGATCCAGAACGTGCTCGACCACTCGGCCTGGGGGCTGCTGCTCGTCTCGGCGGGTGATCTTCCTGCCCGTTCGCGCCTACGTCTCTTGGCCGAACAGCATGAAAAGGCGGCCGGTATGCTTTGCCGAAACGAGGATCCTCGGGGCGTGGCGACCCGGCTCGATCGGATCCTGGCGGAGATGGGCGTCAAGATCGAGCCGGACGCGCGGCAATTCGTGCTCGATGCGAGTGCCGCGGGAGGCATGACCGCGCACGACAGCGAAAAGGTTGGCCTTTTCGCGGGCAGTGGACGAACGGTAAGACTCGCTGATGTTCAGGCACTCGATCGCGAGAGCAAACACGGAGGCCTCGATGAGCTTCTGGTGGCCGTCAGCGCCGGTGACCTGGCGGCGGTGGACGAGTTGACCGTGACGCTACTGAATGATGGCGTGTCGCCGGCGACGATCTTGCGCGGGCTGCTCGGCCACTTCACGCGGATACGGGCCTGCCGTGAATTGGTCGACGATGGTGCCAGTGTCGAGCAGGCGATCGCGGCGCTCCGCCCGCCGGTGTTTTCGACGCGCGCCGCAACGTTGCGTCAGGGCGTCATGGGGTGGCGCCTCAGCACGCTTGAACAGGCCTGCCTCGAGTTGTGGCGTGCCGACATGCGCTGCCGCACAAGTTCATTGCCTGCCGCGGCGATCTGCCTCGACGTGGTTTTCGGACTCGCGCGACGATAGGCGGCGGTCTTGGGAGCGAGCTGCCATATCAATCAGGCAGTATCGCACGGAGAATTCCGGCTGCGTTGGCGTTTATCTATAGCCCGGCTGGCTTGGAGCCGAGTCTTTCGAGAAGGACGTCGAGTTGCTCGAGCCGGGTAAACCGAATGGTGAGCGCGCCTCGGCCTCCTCTGGTTCGGAGCGTGACCGACAGGCCGAGATGGTCCGCGAGGTCACGCTCGATGGCCTCGACATCGGGGTCGGCATGTTTGTCATCCAGTGTCGTGCGCGGTTCGGCGGCACGGCTCGCAAGGCTCTCCACCTGCCGGACAGAGAGATTGCGGGCGGTGATCATATCGGCCATGGCGACTGGATCCGGATGGGAGAGTAAAGCTCGGGCGTGGCCGGCGGAGATCGATCCCAGGCGGACCTGGAGTTGAACCGGACCGGGCAACTTGAGCAATCGCATAGTGTTGGCGACGTGGCTCCGAGACTTTCCCACAATGTCGGCCAATGCGTCCTGGGAGAGATCGAATTGGCATACCAGGCGCTCGTAGCCGTGCGCTTCCTCGATCGCGTTCAGGTCTACCCGCTGCAAGTTCTCCACCAAGGCGGCTGCCGCGGACTGCTCGTCCGTCATGTCCAGCACGAGACACGGGACGACGGCAAGACCGGCGGCTATCGCCGCACGCCACCTGCGCTCTCCCGCCACGATCTGGTAGCGGGCGGGGGGAGAGCCGGTTCTCCGGACAAGGAGCGGCTGCAGAATTCCCTGCCGCCTTATCGATGCGGTGAGTTCGTCGAGCGAGGACGCTTCGATAGGGCCGCGCGGCTGAGTCGGATTCGCGTCGAGGAGGTGGGGGGCCACATGTTCGATATCGGCGGCGGCTCGCGCCGACGCATTATCGCCGAGCAAGGCAGCCAATCCTCGTCCGAGACGCTGGGTTCGATCGCGGTTCATTCAACGAGCGTCTTCATTTGAGTTGTCGTGTGAGGAACTCATGGGCCAGCCGGACATAGGCTTGCGCGCCGGGTGACCGAGGGTCGTAAATCGTGATTGGCTGACCGTGGCTTGGAGCTTCCGAGACCCTGACATTACGAGGGATCACGCTTTCGAACACTTTGGCGCCCAGGAAGCCGCGCACGTCAGCTGCGACGAGCTCCGATAGATTGTTGCGACGATCAAACATCGTCAGCACGATGCCTTCGAGGTCGAGAGCGGGATTCAGGCGGACGCGGACGCGATCGAGCGTGCTAAGCAATTGGGCGAGGCCTTCGAGCGCGAAGAATTCGCACTGAAGCGGAACCAGGACGGCGTCCGCGGCGGCCAGCGCGTTGATCGTCAACAGGCCGAGCGAGGGAGGGCAGTCGATGATGATGAAGTCGGGTTGGGTTCGGCCTTGCAGCCAAGCATCAAGGGTCTTCGACAGTGTATACTCGCGGTCTGAGTCGCCCGCGATTTCCACCTCGATTCCGGCAAGGTCTTGGTTGGCTGGCACGAGGCGCAGCCCAGACAGGGGCGTGAGCGGCTCGACGGTCTCAGAGCGAGATCGGCTCAGAAGTGTGTAGGTTGAGAACAGCCGGACCGGCGTGTCACACCCGAGCCCCGTGGAAGCGTTGCCCTGCGGGTCCATGTCGAGAAGCATCACATCGTGGCCGAGCGCCGCGAGCGCGGCGGCCAGACTGACGGCAGTGGTTGTCTTCCCGACACCACCTTTTTGGTTCGCGATGGCAAGCCGCCTCGTTCGAGCGAGCATCATCGCGCTCGCAATTCGTTGATCTCGAGAATGCGTGCCCCGCTGTCGGTGGCGCTGGGATGAGTTACGAGGCGAAAATGCCATTTTTCACGGGCGCTGGCGACCTCGCGATCGTGGCCGCGCCCTTTTGGAAACAGGCAGTTCGAATGGGGCCCAACTCTCGGCGAGGCAAGTGCCAGGAGACGCTCGAGAGGCGCCAATGCGCGTGCCATGACCGTATCAAATATCGTCGTCACAGCCTCGATTCGTGAGGCCACCAACGTGGCAGGGGCCGCGGTGACGCGAATAGCCTCTCTCAGGAAGGCCGCTTTGCGAAGATTGGCCTCGATGAGAACGACCGGCCTATCCGATACGATCGCGATGACCAAGCCTGGAAAACCCGCGCCGGACCCAAAATCCGCGATCGTACCGACCGGACGCAACAATGGCGTCAGTGCGAGACTATCCTGCAAGTGCCGCGTTCGGAGCACGTCGATGTCTCGAAGCGACACCAGTCTCTGGCGGGCATTCCACTGACGTAGCAGGGCCATGAAGGCGTCGAGACGCGCTTCTGTTTCACGTGGAACAATGGGAATGGCGGTCACGGTTCGCTTATCCCCCACAACGAGCGCGGCGTCAGATAGGCGGCGGCCGGGTTGGTCAGTCTGCCTCGCCGAACCGGGAATCAACCAACTCTGCCAGCGCGTCGATGGCCGCCTCAGCGTCAGCGCCCTCCGCCCGCAGCGTGAGCACCGATCCGTGCCCCGCGCCAAGCATCATCAACCCCATGATCGACGACCCCGCGACCGCCTGTTCTTCGAACTTGACTGTCGTGACAGAGGTAAACCTCTCGCAGATCGTTACGAATTTCGCTGCGGCCCGCGCATGAAGGCCGCGTGCGTTGCGAACCACGGCGACGCGTTCGACTGCTAGGCCACCATGGCTGGGCGCTGCCCGTTCGCTATCCTCAGCCAGTCCTTCGGTCACCCGGCCACCCGCACTCTTGGTGCCAAGGCGTCACACTCGATTGCGCGGCAGTGCGGGATCGCCTCGGACGCCACCGCGATGTATTTCCGGCCTGCCGTCTGGGCGCACTCGATTGCTTCTGGGAGTGTCATCTTGCTGCGGATCTTCGCAAGCTTTACGAGCATCGGAAGATTGACGCCGCCCAACACCTCGACATTTGGCCGACCCATCTGGCCCACGCACAGATTGCTTGGCGTCCCACCGAACATGTCGGTCAAGAGGATCACGCCCACCCCGTGATCGACGTCCTCGATGCAGTCACAGACCTCCAGCCGACGCGACGCCAGATCATCCTCAGCGCCGACGCACACCGAGCGCACGGCTTGCTGTGGCCCGACCACGTGCTCCATGGCCGCGATGAGTTCGGCGGCGAGACGGCCATGCGTGACAATCACGAGCCCGATCATGCGATCCCTCGTCCTCGCTTAAGCATCCTGACCACGAAACCCATCTGAACGTCGGCACCTGACCCCGAAGACCGAGCGCGGCGTCGCGCGTATGTTCATCACCTCGCACGACGACGCCAACTCGATCGAGATGCTGACATAGGCTGGATTTCAGGCCAACGCACTTCAATCGTCATGCCGGCACGGCGAGGCTGACCTCGGCAGAGTGATGAGGCTTCCTCCCCGACGGCGAATGAAAGCGTCGCCGGCACAGACATCGGCGCGTCTAGTCCGCCAGAAAACCGGCACACTGGCCGACGCGCCCCAGCAGGCAGTCTATGGCCAGACGAACCCGTGCCGCTGCGGTGTGGCTAGATGGATCGAGGTCGAGGGCGGGGATGCCCAGAACCGATTCCGCATCTGGAGAGGGAAGCCGTACCACGTCCGAGCGCGTCAGACGGACGATGAGACGAAGGGATACTTCCTCCAAATACGGCACCCGTAAAATGCCGAGGCCGCGAACCTCCAACAGCCCCTCGCCACCCGGCGCCGCGCGCGCGATCCCGTTTTCGATCACGACACGATCATCGGCAACAAGATCGAAGCCGTGCTCGAACAGTCGCAACAACAGGTCGGATTTGCCCATGCCGGACGGGCCGAGCAGCAACACGCCCGCGCCATCCCGCGCGGCACAGCTCGCGTGCAACTCTATTCTCACGCGATTCCCTCCGTGTCTCGAGGCAGCTCGAAGCCATCCGCTCGGCGCTTCCATCGGATAGCTCGCGCTGCTCCGCATCTGTTCTAGGCAAGCATGATCGACGAGACGTCCTCCTAGGCAGAAGCGCGGGGCAGCCAGAGCACCAGGCGTGCCCCGCTGACGTGGCCCGTCTGGTCGCGCAGGTTCTCGGCCCGCAAACTGCCGCGGAGCGCCTCGGCGATTTGGCGGCTGATCGACAAGCCGAGCCCGGAGTGCTGGCCAAAACGCTCGCCCTGAGGGCGCTCGGAATAGAACCGGTCGAAGATGTGCTCGAGCTTGCCATCGGGGATACCTGGCCCTTCGTCCTCGATGCTGATCTCCACCCCGCCGCCCGCGTCCGCCGCATGCAGGACGATCCTGCCGCCAGGCGGGGAGAAACTCTCGGCGTTGGCGATCAGATTGCGCAGGACCTGAACCAAGCGACCCTCCACGGCCAGCACCACCAGCGGACCCGAAGGCATCGCAAGTTCAACGCGAGGGCTGCCCTCATCGCGCGTGGCCTCGTGGATTTCCGCCAACGCCGACAGGATGGGCGCCGCGTCCACGGGTTCGGGTGCCGTCCTCGACAACTCGGCGTCAATGCGCGAAGCGTCACTGATATCGCTGATCAACCGGTCCAGTCGTCCGACATCCTCGGCAATGATCGATAGAAGCCGGCGTTGCTTCACGGCGTCGTCGATGCGGCGTAGAGTCTCTATCGCGCTGCGGATCGAGCTGAGCGGGTTTTTGATCTCATGCGCCACATCGGCCGCGAAGCGCTCGATCGCGTCGACCCGTGCCCAGAGCGCGCGGGCCGAACGATCGATCGCCGTCGCGAGTTCTCCGACTTCATCGCCGCGCTCCAGCAGGGCGAGAGGAACCGCCCCGGTGCGACCGTAGCCCTCCTGCATCCCCTCCGCGGCGGCGGCAAGCCGAAGTATCGGGCGGGCGATCGTCTGAGAAAGATACCACGACAACAGGACCGTCAGTCCGAGCGCCAGCCCGAACAGGCCGAGAATCGACAGGCGTACAGCCAAAAGACTGTCATCCACCTCCCGGGCCTCTCGCGTGAGAAGGACGATCCCAACCGTGTGTTTGTTGCTCTGGACCGGCTCCGCCACGGTGACCAGGAGCTGATTGTCCCGCGTCCGACGGATGTAGGGCGGCATCTCGCGGCTCTGATCGGAACCGGCCAGCCGCACTTCCTGCCTGACATCCGGCTGCCAGTCGGCCCCTCCGGCGGAGGGGCCGGTGTCGAGGACTGGGGCCGCGGGCGCGTGCGGCAGCCAGCCCAGCACATGATCGTACATCCGGCCGATCGCACCGACCACCTGGCCACGCTCGATGGCTGGAGGAAGCGGCTCCGCGTCCTGGCCATTCGTATCCGGTCTGGCGCGGCTGTCCGCCACCAACTGGCCATCCGGCGCATACAGCTTCGCCTGCGCGTTCGGCGTCGGCTCGGTCAGCCGGCGCAACAGGGATCTCGCGAACTGAGGAAGTAGACGTGGATTCTCGCCGTCATCGACGCGAACCGCGGCCTCCCCGAGAGCGCCGGCGTAGATCCGCGCTTGCTCGCGAAGCGTTCCCACCTCGGCGGTGAGCAGACCATTCTGATACTGATCGAGGTAGAGCAGCGCCGCGAGCAGCAGTGCGAGCGGCACGAGATTGACCAGCAGAATCCGGCGCAGCAGCGGCGACGCCCAGCGCGCCAACACCCTGCGTTCGGCCCTCCGGCGCGATGCGGCGGAGGAGAATGCCGAAGGGGCCATTAGCGTATCAGGCATGAGGTCTGCTGCCTCTCGTCGCCTCGTTTGCACTCATGATTGGCAAAGCGGATCGGCGGAGCATCGGACTACGCCTCCCGATAGCGATAGCCGATGCCATAGAGCGTCTCGATCCGATTGAAGCTGTCGTCGCTGGCCCGAAACTTCTTCCGCACGCGCTTGATGTGGCTGTCGATCGTCCGGTCGTCGACGTAGATGTTGTCGCCGTATGCGGCATCGATGAGCTGATCGCGCGAACGCACCATGCCGGGCCGTGCCGCCAACGCCTTGATCAGCAGGAATTCGGTGACCGTCAACTGAATGTCCTGGCCGCGCCACGAGCATTGGTGCTTCGTCTCGTCCAGAAGCAGGTCGCCCCGCATCATGAGGCCCGACGGCCCGCCTTCCACTTCGGCCCGGGATGTCTCCTTGCGTCGCAGCAGCGCCCGAATGCGTTCCAGCAAAAGCCGCTGGCTGAAGGGCTTGGTGATGTAGTCGTCGGCACCGAGCCGCAGGCCCATCAACTCATCGACCTCATCATCCTTCGACGTCAGGAAGATGACCGGCATCTGACTGCGGCTCCGCAAGCGCTGCAGAAGCTCCATCCCGTCCATGCGCGGCATCTTGATGTCGAGCACCGCGAGATCGACGGGGCGCGCCATCAGCCCCTGGAGCGCGCTCTCGCCATCGGTGTAGGTCCTGACTTGGAACCCCTCTTGCTCCAACGTCATGGCGACGCTGGTGAGGATATTGCGGTCGTCGTCAACGAGGGCGATGGTCTGCTTCATGGACGGCAGCATGCCGCAGAAACGGACAGGACGCACGGAACATGCAGGAGAGCACCGAGTCCCCGTCCTGGACGGCGCGCACGTTGCTGCGCGCGGCGCGACAGGCCACGTTGGCGACCCAAGCGGATGGTCAGCCCTTCGCCGGCCTCGTGACACCAGCCACCGTGTCGGACGGCAGCGTCCTGCTTTTGCTGTCGGACCTGTCCGAGCATACAAAACATCTTCGCCACGATGGCCGCTGCGCGTTGATGTGCGTGGGCGATGCCTCCGAGGCCAACCCGCAAACCGCGCCTCGCGTGACGGTGCTTGGCAACGCCACGATCGAGGACACGGCGGTCCACCGGGCGCGGTTTCTTGCCGTTCATCCCTACGCGGCGTTGTACGCGGGCTTCGGCGACTTCCATCTCTGGCGGGTCATGCTCCGCTCAGCGGCGTTTGTGGGCGGCTTCGCCCGCGCGTTCCGCTTCTCCGCCGCCGAGCTTTCGCCCGATCTGGCTGCCGTGGCGGCGGTCGATGCCGCGGCCGCGGAGATCATCGCCCATTGCAACGCCGACCACGCCGAGACGATGGCGCTGCTGTCGCGCGCGCCGGGCAGGGCGTCGATGGTGGGTGTCGATACGGATGGCTGCGACATCGCGTTCGGCGAAGCGACACGCCGCGTCGGCTGGACCAAGCCGGCGGCATCCCCTGACGATATTCGACGCGAATTGATTGTCTTGGCCCGCGCGGCACGCGCGGAAAGCCCTACTCCCGGCGCAGCAGCCGATCGGTAAGGAAGCTCGATAGCCCGCTCGCGACGAAATCCTTGCGCAATGCGGCCTCGTCATAGTCGCGCTCGACCCATTGCAGGAATGGCACGCGCCCTTCCGCGACAGCGGCGTAGTGCAGGAAGAAGGCGTCCAAAATTCCGGTGCGGCTCCGGCTGAAATGGCCGAAACGCCACGACAACTGGTCCAAGGCCTCCCGCGCGGCACCCCCCTCGAACAGGATGGCGAGCCCCGACGCCAGGCCCGCCCGGTCCGCGCCGGATTTGCAGTGCATCAGCGTGGGTGTCGTCATCGTCCGGTAAATCTCGGCGAAGCGTAGGATTCGGTCACGATGCGGCGCGCCGCGACTCTCGAAGGCCATGTCGATATGGGTCAGTCCGAAACGTGCCGCCGCGTCACGCGACAGCGCGTCGGACCCGCATTTCCGATGCCCCCGCAGATTGATCAGCGTACGAATGCCGTGGCGGTCGCGCGCGCGCTTCAACCGCGCTGGCGTGGGATGATTGCTGCGGAAAAGTTTGCCGGGCACGACCTCGGCGAAATTGTCCCAGATCGTACGGAACACCGCATGGTCGACCAGCAGGCTGTCGCGCCATGCGGCACCTCGGGCCGTCGCGACCTCTCCGGCATACATAGGGTCGTCAGCCCGCTCTCTCGAGCATCAATTCCTTGATCCGGCCGATCGCCTTCGCGGGATTGAGGCCCTTGGGGCAGGTCTGGGTGCAGTTCATGATCGTATGGCAGCGATACAGCTTGAACGGGTCCTGCAACGCATCCAGCCGCTCGCCGGTGCTCTCGTCGCGGCTGTCGGCGATCCATCGATACGCGGCGAGCAGCACCGCCGGCCCCAGGTAGCGGTCGCCGTTCCACCAGTAGCTGGGGCAGGCGGTCGTGCAGCAGAAGCACAGGATGCATTCCCACATCCCATCGAGTGCCGCCCGCTCCTCGCGGCTCTGCGGCCTCTCGCCGTCCGGCGGCGGCGGCGTATCGGCGCGCAGCCAGGGTTCGATGCTGCGAAGTTGCGCGTAAGCGTGGCTGAGATCGGGCACCAGATCTTTGACCACCGGCATATGCGGCAACGGGTTGATGCGGACCGTGCCGTTGACCTCGGCGATCGGCTTGAGGCAGGCCAGCGTGTTGACTCCGTCGATGTTCATCGCGCAGGAGCCGCAAATGCCCTCCCGACAGGACCGACGGAACGTCAAGGTCGTGTCGATCTCGTTTTTGATCTTGATGAGCGCGTCCAGCACCATCGGGCCGCAGCGGTCGAGGTCGAGCTCGTAGGTGTCGGTGCGCGGGTTTTCGCCGCTGTCGGGATCCCAGCGATAGACCTGGAAACCGCGCGCGGTCTTCGCGCCAGCTGCCGCGGCGAAGGTCTTGCCGGGTTTGATCTTGCTGTTGGCGGGAAGGGTGAATTCGGCCATGTCAGATGCTCACAAGGGAAAGTTCACGGCCGGCATAAGGTCGTTGTTATCCTCGATCCGAAGCATCCGCATATCCCGGACAGCGGCTTTGAACCAGACGTCGTTTCGTGTCAGCGCCTGCGTCGCGAGGACGCATCGCACCGCGTCCACCGTCTCATCGCCAAAATACACGCAGCCTTGCTGGCGGCTGAAGCCGTGCTCGTGGAGTATGCGGCTTATGTCGCTGTAAGCATTCTGCCACGACACATTGTGGTAGCTAGCCTGCAACACCGTCGCGTCCATGTCGAGACAGATTGCGAACACGGACCCCCCTTTGCCGGCTAAACCGAACGAATTGTGGCCGATGCCTGCCATCAATACACCCGCTTCTTCGGCGGAAAGACCGCCACCTCGTTGGTCAGCGTCCGCATCGCGACCGGCCGGTAGCTCAGCGTCACATCGCCGCCTTCGCCCAGCCAGCTCACGCTGTGCTTCATCCAATCCGCATCGTCGCGATCCGGGAAATCGTCGTGCGAATGGGCGCCCCGGCTTTCCGGCCGCGCCTCGGCGCTCGCCATCGTGGTCATCGCATTGCCCATGAGGTTGTCCAGTTCCAGCGCCTCGACCAGGTCGCTGTTCCAGATCAGGCTGCGGTCGCTGATCGCGACGTCCGACAGACCGCTCCACAGGCCACGCATCTTTTCAACGCCGTCGCGCAGGCTTCGCGTGTTGCGAAACACCGCCGCATGCGCCTGCATCACTTTCTGCAATTCGCCGCGCAGCTCGGCGACCTTCGTGCCGCCGCTCGCGTGGCGGGTGCGATCGAAACGGTCGAGTGCGGCCTCCCCGGCGCGCGGCGGCAACGCGGTCTGCGACATGCCCGGCCGCACGGTCTCAGCCGCGCGATGCGCCGCCGCACGTCCGAACACGACCAAATCGAGGAGCGAGTTGGTGCCAAGCCGATTGGCCCCATGCACGGAGACGCAGGCCGCCTCGCCCACGGCCATCAGGCCGGGCACCACCGCCTCGGGGTCGGCTTCCGTCGGTCGCAGAACCTCGGTGCGCAGGTTCGTGGGAATGCCGCCCATGTTGTAATGCACGGTCGGTAGTACTGGAATCGGCTCGCGCGTGACGTCGACGCCAGAGAACACCCGCGCCGTCTCGCTGATGCCCGGCAGGCGCTCATGCAGGATCTCGCCCCCCAGATGCTCGAGGTGCAGCAGGATGTGGTCCTTCGCCGGACCGCAGCCACGCCCCTCGTTGATCTCCATGGTCATCGAACGCGAAACCACGTCGCGGCTGGCCAAATCCTTGGCGGTCGGCGCGTAGCGCTCCATGAACCTCTCGCCCTCGGAATTCGTCAGGTATCCACCCTCGCCGCGCGCGCCCTCGGTGATCAGGCAGCCGGCCGGGAAAATCCCCGTCGGATGGAACTGCACGAACTCCATGTCCTGCGTCGGCAGCCCGGCCCGCAGCACCATCCCGCCGCCGTCGCCGGTGCAGGTATGGGCCGAGGTGCAGGACTGATAGGCGCGGCCATACCCGCCGGTGGCCAGGACCACGGTCTGCGCCCGGAACCGGTGCATCGACCCGTCCTCCAGGCACCACGCTACGACGCCGCGACAGGCACCCTCCTCGTCCATGATGAGGTCGAGCGCGAAATACTCGACGAAGAATTCCACCTCGTGCTTCAGCGACTGCTGATACAGCGTATGCAAAATCGCATGTCCGGTGCGGTCGGCCGCGGCGCACGCGCGCATCGCCGGCGTCTTGCCAAAATCCTTCATGTGGCCGCCGAACGGGCGCTGGTAGATGCGGCCGTCCTCGGTGCGGCTGAACGGCACGCCGTAGTGTTCCAGCTCGTGGACCGCCGGGATCGCCTCGCGGCACATGTATTCGATGGCGTCCTGATCGCCGAGCCAGTCCGACCCTTTCACGGTGTCGTACATGTGCCAGCGCCAGTCGTCCTCGCCCATGTTGCCGAGTGCGGCGCCGATGCCGCCTTGCGCTGCGACGGTATGGCTGCGGGTCGGAAAGACCTTCGTCACGCACGCCGTCTTGAGGCCCGCGGCCCCCATTCCGAGGGTCGCCCGCAGCCCGGCCCCACCGGCGCCCACCACCACGACGTCATAGGTGTGGTCGATCACCTGATAGGCGCGGGTCGAGGGCAGCGTGATGGCGTTCATGCGAAGCGTCCCAAAGGCGGCGGATCAGCCGGAAAAGGCGAGTTTCAGAACCGCGACCGAGCAGGCGAGCGCCAACATCAGTGCGGCACCCTTGATGGCGAGCAGGCTCGCGAGCTTCACGCGCTCGGCATGCACATAGTCTTCCACCACCACCTGCAACCCGAGCTGCATGTGATGGAAGGTGATGAGCACCAGCGCCAGCAGCAACGCCGCGTTGATCGGGTTCGCCGCGAAATGCGCGATGTCGGCGCGCGGGCGGCCCGACAGATGCAGCACGGCGTAGACGAACCACAGGGTCAACGGCACGAGCGCGACCGACGTCACCCGCTCCGCCCACCAATGCGCAAAACCCGATCTCGCGGCACCCAATCCGCGCGCGCGGCCGAGCGGCGACCGTAGGACTTTCTGGCCGGCGGCGTTGCTCTGGGCCATGGCTCAGCCGACCACCAGCCAGAGCAGCCACGTCAGGACGGTGCACGCGGCGGTCGCGATCAACACGGCCTTGCCGGTCCGGTGCACGGTCGGCAGATCGTAGCCACGGCCGGAATCCCAGGCGAGATGGCGAATGCCCGCGAAGAAATGGTACCAAAGCGCCGCGGTCCAGCCGAACATGGCCAACAGCCCGACGGGCGACCGAATCACCGCGGACACGGTGGCGTAGGCGCCCTCCGAGGTCGCGGCGGCGATCAGGAACCACGCCAGCAGCAGTGTTCCAACGGACAGCGCGACACCGGTGATGCGATGAAAGATTGACAAGACCGACGTGATCTGCGGCCGGTAGACCTGCAAATGCGGCGAGATGGGCCGCCGCACGAGTCGCCCGTCGGAAGTCCGCCCGACCATCGTCGCGTCACGCGCGTCCATCGAAACCAGCCTCCGTCGCTGCGCGGTAGATAGGACCGTCCCGGCTTGCGGGCAACTTGCCGCACCGCACAATCGCGGGTGGGCTGGACATCCGCCTCGGCGGGCGCAAGCCTCGTCCGCGGGAGGCCTGCGTGAATCTTTGGCTGGAAACGATGGACTCGCCGATCGGCGCCATTTTTGTTGTCTCCGACGGAGCGGCGTTGCGGGCGCTCGATTTCTCCGACCATGAACCCCGGATGCTGCTGCTGCTGCGGCGGCTCTATGGGTCGTTCACGCTGGCGGCGACGGAGCGGGCGACCGGCTTTGCCGACCGCATCCAGGCCTATTTCGCCGGAGATTTTTCCGCGCTCGACGCCATCCCGGTCGCGACCGCGGGCACTGTGTTCCAGCGCGAGGTCTGGGCGACGCTGCGTCGCATCCCGGCGTCCACGACGACGACCTATGGGGCGCTTGCCGCCTCCATCGGTCGGCCAAAAGCGGTGCGGGCGGTTGGCCTGGCCAATGGCGCCAACCCGGTCTCGATCGTGGTGCCATGCCACCGGGTGATCGGCGCGAACAGCAGCCTGACAGGTTATGGCGGCGGACTGGAGCGCAAAGCCTGGCTGCTGGCGCACGAGCGGGGGCGGCTGATCTAGCCAACGGCGGCGGCCAGCGCCCCCACCTCCTCCTCCAGATTGTAATAATGCGGGCTGGCCCGCACCACCGACGCGAGCCCCCGCGCCCCCAGATCGTACTGCGCGAACGTGGCCGTCGAGACCGAAACGTTGATCCGCGCCGCCGCCAGCCGCGCCCTGGTCGCCGCCGCATCCTCGCCGGCCACGGTGAACGTGACGATCCCGCAGCGCTCCAGCCCTCGGTCATGCACCGTCACGCCAGGAACGGCCGCGAGCTTCTCGCGCAGATGCTCGGCAAGCCCGCGCACCCGGTCATGGATCGCCCGCAAGCCGAGCGCCAGCGCATATTCGATTGCGACACCCAACCCGATCCTGCCGGCGACATGCCCCTCGAACGTCTCGAACCGCCGCGCGTCGTCGCGCAACTCATAGGTGTCGGAGCCGGTCCAGGTCGCCGCATGCAGGTCGGGCATCGGCGGCTCCAGCCGCGCGATCATGCTCCGCCGCACATACAAAAACCCCGTGCCGCGCGGCCCCCGGAGAAATTTACGCCCGGTGGCCGACAGCATGTCGCAGCCGATTGCCTGCACATCGACCGGCATCTGGCCGACCGATTGGCAGGCGTCCAGCAAATACGGAACGCCATGCCGCCGCGCGATGTCTCCGACCTCGGCCGCCGGGCTGACCACGCCACCCGAGGTCGGCACATGAGTCAGCGCAATCAGCCGCACGCGCCCGTCGATCATCGACTCCAAGGCATCGAGCGAGATCCGCCCGTGCGAGTCGTCCGGCACGACCTCGATCGCCACGCCCGTGCGGCGCGCGACCTGCAGCATCGCAATCGCGTTGCTCGCATACTCGGTCCGTCCGGTCAGCACCCGGTCGCCCGGTCCGAAACTCATCCCGTAAAACGCCATGTCCCAGGCCCGCGTGGCGTTCTCGACCAGCGCCACCTCGTCGGCGGCACACCCCAGCATCCGGGCGATGGCGTCATACGTTCCGGCGATACGCTCCGACGCAGCGGCCTCGGCCTCATACCCGCCGATCCGCGCCTCCAGCTCCAGATGCCGCAGCACTGCCTCGGTCACCGGCCGGGGCGGCAGCGCGCAGCCGGCATTGTTGAAATGGACGATCTCGGCGCAGCCCGGCGTGTCCTCGCGCGCGGCGCCGAGGTCGATCATGCCGCCTGCTTGGCAAGCATCCCCTGCGCCACCAGCGTCTCGGCGATCTGCACCGCGTTCAGCGCCGCACCCTTGCGGAGGTTGTCCGACACGCACCAGAACGCCAGCCCGTTCTCCACAGTGGGGTCCTTGCGCAGCCGGCTGACGAAGGTCGCGTCCTCGCCGGCCGCGTCGATCGGCGTGATGTAGCCGCCGTCCTCGCGGGCATCGACCAGCTGCACCCCCGGCGCGTCGCGCAGCGCGAGACGGGCCTCGGCGACCGACACCGGATGCTCGAACTCGACATGCACCGCCTCGGCATGACCGATGAACACAGGGACGCGCACGCAAGTCGCCACCAGTTTGATGTCCGGATCAAGGATCTTGCGGACCTCGACCGACATCTTCCACTCCTCCTTGGTGAACCCGTCATCCATGAAGCGGTCGATATGCGGGATCACGTTGAAGGCGATCGGCTTGGTGAACTGCTCGGCAACCAGCGGGTCGTTGACGAAGCTCGCCTTCGACTGGCGGAACAGCTCGTCCATCCCTTCCTTCCCCGCCCCCGACACGCTTTGGTAGGTGGCGACGACGACGCGACGGACCTTGAACCGATCGTGCAATGGCTTGAGCGCGACGACCAGCTGGATGGTCGAGCAATTCGGGTTGGCGATGATGCCGCGCCGCATCCGAGCCAGCGCCTGCGGGTTGACCTCCGGGACCACCAGAGGCACGTCCAGCTCCATGCGGAACTGGCTGGTGTTGTCGATGACGATGCACCCGGCCTCCGCCGCGCGTGGCGCGTGGACGGCACTGACGGCGGCGCCCGGGCTGAACAGCCCGATATCCCAGCCCGAAAAATCGAATTTCTCCAGGCTCTTCACCGTCAGCACGGTCTTCTCGCCGAAGCTGACCTCCTGGCCGACCGAGCGGGCCGACGCCAGCGCCACAATGTCCGTCACCGGAAACCGGCGCTCGTACAACGTCTTGATGATCTCGCGCCCGACCGCTCCGGTGGCGCCGACGACCGCGATTCTGTAGCCCATCGTTCTTCTCCGTGATCCTCTATCGCTAGCGGCGGTCGCACCGGCCCGCAACCAGTCTTCGCTGCGAACCCGCTATGCCGTTGGATGCCCGCAACGCCATCGCCTCGTAGCGGCAACGAAGTCCGGTTCCATGCCCCGGCATTGAACGTCAGTCGGCGATCGTCAATTTTACGCCTGACTGGTCGACCCTCACTCTCACGTCCCGGTAATCCGGCAGGCAATCCTCCCCCGCCAGCTCGTCCTCCGTCAGCGACGTGGTCAGCGCCACCACCTGCGCGCCGGCGGCATGTCCGGCGGCGAGGCCGAACGGCGCGTCCTCGAACACCAGGCACTCGCTCGCCGCGACGCCCATCCGCGACGCTCCCAATAGGTAGCATTCCGGATCCGGCTTGCCCCGCGCCACGTCCTCGGCGGCCACCAGCACGTTCGGGAACGGCAGCCCCGCCGCCGCCAGCCGGGCCCACGCGAGATCCCGCTCCGCCGAGGTGACCACCGCCCAACGCTCGGGCGGGAGTGAACGCAGCAGCGCCCCGGCGCCGGCAATCTCGACGATATGCGACAGATCGGCGCGCTCCTCGTCGGCCATCATCGCCGCCTCGGCGGCCTGGTCGAGGCCGAGCGGTGCCAGGACCGCCACCGATTCCGGCGTGCGCCGCCCGTGCTGGACCCGCAGCACGACATCCAGGTCGAGCCCGTGCCGCGCCGCGAAGCGCCGCCAGATCGCATGCACCGCCGCCGTGCTGTCCACCAGCGTCCCGTCCATGTCGAACAGCAGCACCCGGGCGGCGCGCTCGGCGCCTGGAGGCATCCGCATACTGTCATCCTTTGCAGGGGCGGGCCGCGTTCCCACGGCCGCGCGCCTTCTGTAAGGTCGCGGCATGGAAAGCAACCCGGCCGAGACCGCCTCCGACGCACCTGGCGGGCCGGGCCTCGCGCCGCGCTGGACCTCCTCGGACAAGTCGGGTGTCGGCACCGCGCTGTCGCCGACCAGCCAAGTCTGGTTCACCATCAGCCACGGCGTCCTCAACGAGGTCTACTACCCCCGGGTCGACGCCGCCTGCACCCGTGATTTCGGGCTGATCGTCACCGACGGCCAACCGGGCGGCCTGTTCGCCGAGGAGAAGCGCGACACCGCGACCGTCATCGCGACGATCGAGGAAGGTGTGCCGGCCTATTGTCTGGCAAACACCCACAAGGCGTTTCGCATCGACAAGCGGATCGTGACCGACCCCCGGTATTCCGTCCTGCTGCAGCGCGTCGCCTTCACGCCCGGCCGCCCCGGCCTACGGCTGTTCGCGCTCCTGGCACCGCATCTGGTCAACGGCGGCGCGCACAACACGGCGTGGCTCGGCGAGTACAAGGGCGACCTGATGCTGTTCGCCGAGGGCGACGGCACCAGCCTCGCGCTCGCCTGTTCGACCGGCTGGGCCGCCCGCTCCGTCGGCTTCGTGGGCGAGTCGGACGGCTGGACGCTGCTCCACCGCGACGGCGTTCTGCGCGCGCAATACGAGCGCGCGGCCAACGGCAATGTCGCGCTGACCGGCGAAATCGTGCTGCCCGACAGCGGCGTGGCGGTCCTGGCGCTCGGCTTCGGCCGGAGCTGGAGCGAGGCGGCGTTTCGCGCCCGCGCCGGGCTGCTCGGAAAATTCGAGGCCGCCGAGAAGGATTATTCCGCCGCTTGGCGAGCTTGGCAGGCGACCCTGCGGCCGCTCACCGGCGCGTCGACGACGCACCACACCTACAAGATCAGCACCGCCGTGCTGCGCTGCCATGACTCGCCGAGTTTTCCCGGCGGGCTGATCGCCAGCCTGTCGATCCCGTGGGGCTACAACAAGGGCGACGACGATCTCGGCGGCTACCATCTGGTCTGGCCGCGCGATCTGGTGGAGACGGCGGGCGGACTGCTCGCCGCCGGGGCGCTGGTCGATGCGCGGCGCGTGCTCGACTATCTGCGGATCATTCAGCTCCCGGACGGCGGCTGGACGCAGAATTGCTGGCTCGACGGCACGCCCTATTGGCGCGGCGTGCAGATGGACGAATGCGCCTTCCCGATCCTGCTGGTCGACATGTGCCGCCGCCACGGCGCGCTGCCGGACGACGAGGTCGCCGATTACTGGCCGATGGTCCGCGCCGCCGCGGCCTTCGTGCTGCGCCACGGTCCGGTGACCGGCCAGGACCGCTGGGAGGAGGATGGCGGCTACACCCCGTTCACGCTCGCCGTCGAGATCGCGGGTCTGCTGGTCGCCGCCGAACTGGCCGAGGAAGCCGGCGAACCCGCGCTCGGCGCGCTGTGCCGCGACACCGCCGACGCCTGGAACGAGGCGATCGAATCCTGGTGCTTCGCGCCCGGCAGTCCGCCCGCGCGCGCGGCCGGGGTGTCCGGCCACTACGTCCGCATCGCGCCTGACATCCCCGGCACCGCGGCGGCCGACGTGCGCGGGTCGATCGCCATCAAGAACCGGCCGCCGGAGAAGACGAATTTCGCCGCCGACCTGATCCTCAGCCCGGACGCCCTGGCCCTCGTGCGCTTCGGGCTGCGCCGGGCGGATGATCCGCGCATGGTCGCGACCGTCGCGGTGATCGACGCCACCCTGCGCCGCGAGCTCCCGGCCGGTCCCTGCTGGTATCGCTACAACGAGGACGGCTACGGCGAGCACGAGGACGGACGCGCGTTCGACGGCACGGGCATCGGCCGGCTCTGGCCCCTGCTGACGGGCGAACGGGCGTTCTACGAACTGGCGGCCGGACGTCCTGACGAGGCACGACGTCTGTTGGCGACGATGGAAGGTCTGACCAGCGACGGGTTCATGATGCCGGAGCAGGTCTGGGACTCTCCCGCCGTGCCGTCGCGCGAACTGTATCTCGGACGTCCGACCGGAGGCGCCATGCCACTCGTCTGGGCGCATTCCGAGCACATCAAATTGTGCCGGTCGCTGGCCGACGGCGCGGTGTTCGACTGTCCGCCGCAAACCCTTGCCCGCTACGCCGAGGGCGGCACGCCCGCGCGCGTGCAGCCCTGGCGGCCGGACTGGAAGGCGGCCACCGTCGCCGCGGGCCGGGTGCTCCGGCTGGATCTGGCCGAACCCACGCAGGTGACGTGGTCGGCCGATGGGTGGGCAACGAGCGCGACGGTGTCCACGACCGACACGGGCGTCGGCTTGCACGTCGCCGAACTCGATGTCTCGGCCTTCCCGCCTGGGCGGGAAATTCGGTTCCGCGCCGGCGGCGAGCACAGCGCCGTCATCGTCGAGGCACCCCGCTAGCCAGGATGAGCCACCCGGCTGTCGGCCGGGGCCTCGGCGCGGTCGCGTATCCCGTAGTCGCGGACCACGCCGGCGACCCGAAGACGATAGTCGGACAGGACGCCCACCCGCCCCAAAGCCTGCGTCGCGCGGTGCCCCGGATGATTGCGCCACCCGAGCAGCGCGGCCTCGTCGCGCCAGAACGACAGCGACAGCAATTTCCCGGGCTCGGTCAGGCTCTGAAACCGCTCGATGGAAATGAAGCCGTCGATACCGTCCAGCTCGGGCCGCAGTTCGGCCGCGAGGTCGAGATAGTGGTTTCTCTCTCCCTCGGCCGGCCAGACCTCGAAGACCACCGCCATCATGGCCGCGTCGGCGGCGCGTGCGGGCCGGAAGCGAGACGCAAGAAAATCCGGTCCTCTCGCCGGATGAACCGCTCTCGGCGGGCGAACTCGAAATTCTCACGGCCGAGCGGGTCGTCACGCAGCCGCGCCCGATAGGCTTCGTACGCGGCGAGGTTCTCGATGGCGTAGACGCCGTAAGCGGTGGTGCTGGATCCCTCGTGCGGCGCGAAGTAGCCGATCAGATCCGCGCCGCAGCGGGGAATGACCTGTCCCCAATTCCTCGCGTACTGCTCGAACGCGGCCACGCCGAACGGGTCGATCTCGTAGCGGATGAAGCATGTGATCATGGCGTCGTCCTCCCTGGCCGCGCTCGAGATAGCAGCTTGAGGCGCGGCAATGCTTCGGTTAGCGTCGAACCATGAAGGGCGAACACCTCAAGGACGGACCGTCGATCGCCTCGGTCGCGGCGCTGCTTGGCGATCCTGCGCGCGCCAACATGCTGACCGCGCTGATGGACGGGCGGGCGCTGACGGTCAGCGAACTGGCGGGCGCCGCGGGCGTCGGGTTGCCGACGGCAAGCGAGCATCTCTCGAAACTGAACGAGGCCGGCCTGTTGGCGGCGGAGCGGCAGGGGCGTCACCGATATTTCCGCCTGTCCGACCCGGATGTGGCGCAGGTGCTGGAGGCGTTGATGGGTCTGGCTCACCGCACCGGCGCGGCGCGGGTGCGGACCGGCCCCACCGACGCCGCGCTGCGATCAGCTCGGGTCTGTTACGACCATCTTGCCGGCGAGCGCGGCGTCGCGCTCATGCGCGGCCTTCGGCGTGCCGGTTGGATCTCCGAGAGTGCCGAGCTTGCCGTGACCCGGGCGGGACGCGACCACCTCATGCCGCTCGGGATCGACATCGCGGCATTGGAGCGGGGCCGGCGCCCGGTCTGCCGCGACTGTCTCGACTGGAGCGAGCGCCAGAGCCATCTCTCGGGGGCTCTCGGCGCGGCAATCCTCGCGTCGGTGCTGTCGCGAGGCTGGGCGCGGCGAGAGGCGGGACGGGTGGTCCGGTTCTCGCCGGCCGGGGCCAGGGCGTTCGCCGATGCGTTCGCACTCGCCCCGCCTGCCTTCGCCCCGTCTGCCTTCGCCCCGTCTGCCTTCGCCCCGTCTGCCTTCGCCCCGTCCGCCCTCGCCCCGTCAGCGGTCTGAAATCAGCGGATCAGAGCTCATAGGCCCATGGCGCCGGCACGAACGCATAGGCGTCGCCGCGACGCTCGACATAGCCGACGCCCGGAAACTCCAGATGCGAACCGGCGACGAGGATGCGGTCGGTCGCCACCATGTCCAGCACACGCTTGCGGGTCGCCACCGCCTGCGCCGGATCGACGTCGAAGGCGATCGCGAATTCCGGCCGGGCGAATTGCAGCGCCGTCGCGTGGACGATGTCGGCCCACATCAGCATCTGTTGGTCGCCCGACGACACGCGATAGCCGGTATGGCCCGGCGTGTGGCCCACCAGCGGAATCGCCTCGATGCCCGGTGCCACCATGCCGGACTCGATCAGACGGACCTTGCCGGCATAGGGGGCCATCGCCGCCTTCGCGGCGGCGAAGAACGGCTTCATGCCGTCGGGGGCTTTGGATTCAGCCGCGCCATCGGTCCAGAACGCGAAATCGATCTTCGACGCGACGATCTCGGCGTTGGGGAAGGCGGCTGTGCCGTCCGTGGTCAGCAGGCCGTTCACGTGGTCGGCATGCAGATGGGTGATGAGCACGGTCTTGATCGCGGCGGGATCGAAGCCTGCCGCCACGAGGTTCCCCGCGACCCGTCCGACCGACGGGCCGAACCCGGCCGCCCCTGAATCGATGAGCGTCAGTTGGTCGCCCTGACCGATGACGAAGGCGTTGACCGCCAGTCGCAATTTCCCGTCCGGCAGGAAGGCGCGGCGAGTCAGCGCCAGGATCTCGTCGGGCTTGGCGTTCGGAAATGCGCCGGGGGGCAGGTCGAAAAACCCGTCATTGATGGTCGTGACGACAACGTCGCCCACGGCGATGCGGTTGGTGCCCTCGTTGCGGGCGGCGGTGGCGGACGCGGCGGAGCGCGAGGCTGCCGGCAGGGCGGCGACACCCGTGGCGGCGACGGCGGCCAGCATGAGGCTGCGGCGATCGAGCAACATCGTCAGATCCTTCCCGTATGGGTTTGTCCTGGTCTCGTATGTGTATCACCGGCGGACGTCACCACGTCCGCGCGCATGAGCGTCATGTCGCGGTCATTGGCTTGCGCGGCGTTGGTCGCCAGTCCGGCGGGGCCAGCTCGAAACCTTCGAACTGGAACGCTGGCGCCACGACGCAGGAGACCAGGGTCCAGGCACCCAGGCTGGTCGCGCTCTGCCACTGCCCGCGCGGGACGACGTGCTGTGGCCACTGCCGAGCGCCCGGATCTGGCCCCAGCCAATGCGCGGCGGCGTCATGGCCGTCCGGAGACACGGAGAGGACAAGCGGAGCGCCCGCCTGCCACAGCCAGATCTCGTCGGCATCGACGCGATGCCAATGGCTGACCTCGCCCACACCCAGCAGGAACAGGATCGCGGTGCTGGCTCCCCGCCCGCCGTCCGCCGGGGCGTGACGAAAGGTCTCGCGGTAGTGGCCGCCCTCCGGGTGTGGCAGCAGGTCCAGCGCCCGAATGATCGCGGCGGCCGGCTGCGCAGCGTCTCGGAGATCGACGGTGCTAGACATCCCGGCCGGCATAACACGTCGATCCGGCGGCGGGCGAGGCGGCTCGAACCCGGTCACCAACGGCACGCAGCGCTCATATGGGGCCGGCGAACGGCATTGTGCTCGGCCGTCGCCAACTGACTGTTTGCTATTGACAACTCATGCGTTTATCTATTTGGTAGGGATCGTGAGCGCGAACGCCATCCTTCCAGAGCCTACCTCCGATCTCGGCCAGCGATTCGCCGTGATCCTGGAATCGCTCTGTCAGGAACTCGTCGCCAAGGCAGGGCACCGATGGCTTTTGGCGCCGCTCCTCCTCCTCATCATCCGCCCCTATTTTCGGCACGTCGCGGCGTCCCTGAACAAGCTCGCCACGCAGGCTCAGGCGGCGGGACCACGATCCTCGCTCCCTGCCAGAGTGGTCAGCCCGTCGCCCGAAGCGACCAACGCAGCTTTTGTCGCGCAACACGGATCCCCCACCGGTTCCAGCCATCCCAACCCCCGCCGAACGGTCTCTCCGGCGCAAGCCTTTCCGCCGCCGCCATCCGAAAATGGAAGCCAGATCGGGCACTCACCCGGGCCCGCTAAGCGAGGCGAGCGGCAGGCCGCACGAGGCGCCATCGATCGCCGCTCTGCTGGGAATCGGACCGCGTTGCGGCATATCGATCCGGATTGGTTGGTGCCACGGCGGCAAGTTTTTTCCGCCAGTCGCGTAATAGATTACGCACGTTCATATCGTTTTGACAACGTAATAATAGACGACCGACGGACGGCAATTAGCTCCCATCATCGCCCAAAATCGTCATGCCAGGACGTGTCCCGGCGTCTCCCGGTGAAGTCGAACCCGCGCCGTCGAGCGCCCTGACGAAGTCCGGTGACCGCGTGACCGCCGCTAACCTGCCGTCGGCGCGGTCCGCGCCAAACAGGGGTGGGCCTCCATCGCGACCAGCCACGCGGCGAGTTTCGGCTGCGCCGGGCGCCAGGGCTCCTGCCCGAACCGGAAATCCAGATAGCCAAGCGCGCAGGCCACGGCGATCGTGCCGATGTCGAGCGCGCGATGCGGCACGTCCTGCTCCAACGCCGCCAGGGCGCGCGCCACTTTCTCGCGCTGGCGCTCGATGTTGCGGTCGCGCGCGTCCTCGGCCGGCCGGGTCGTTTCGCCCCGCCGCAGCACGGCCGCGTCCATGATGCCATCGCCCAGCGCCTGGAACTTTAACGCCCGCCACCGCGCGCCGCCGGTGGGCGGAAACAGCGCGACGGCGTCGCCGAGACTGTCCAGATATTCGCTGATGACGCGGCTGTCGTAGATCGCGACACCGTCCTCGGTGACCAGCGTCGGGACTTTCCCGAGTGGGTTCGCGCCGATCAGCTCACCCGGCGCCCCGCTGGTGTCGGTCGCGATCCGTTCGATCTGGGCGTCCAGGCCGCGCGCGATGGCGCAGGCGATGACCTTCCGCGCGAATGGGCTGGTCGGGGAGTAAAGCAGCTTCACGGCAGGCCCTCCGATGAACTCAGAAATGGTCTTTCCGCGCCCGGAGATCGGCGAGCGTGGCGACATCCGGCGCGCGCAGAAACGGGTTGCAGGCCAGCTCATCGGCCAACAGGCTGGGCACGGTCGGCTGCCCCGCCGCGCGCCTCGTCGTCACGTCCGCCGCATAGGCGCGAAGTGCGGCATTGTCCGGGTCGGCGTGAACGGCGAACCGGGCGTTGCTCGCGGTATACTCGTGGCCGCAGCAGACCAGTGTCTCGGCTGGCAGGGTGGAAAAACGCTGCAGGCTCGCGAACATCTGGGCCGGTGTGCCCTCAAGCAGCCGGCCGCAGCCGAGGCTGAACAGCGTATCGGCACACAGCAGCAGGCCGGGGAAGACGAAGCTGACATGGCCGATCGTATGGCCCGGCGTCTCCCAAACCTCGCCGCGCGCCTCGCCAAGTTCGATTGCGGCGCCCTCGCGCACCTCGCGATCAAGGCGCGGCAGGCGATGGCGGTCCGCGGCCGCCCCGGTGATCGGTGCGCCGTAATGGGCTCGGACCTGATCGGCCGCCGCGACGTGGTCGCCGTGGTGATGGGTCAGCAGGATCAAGTCGAGGCGCCCGCCCGCCGCGTCGACGGCCGCGATGATGGGTGCGCTCTCGGCCGGATCGACGATGGCGACCGACCCGGTCGCGGGGCATCGCAGCAGCCAAGCATAGTTGTCGGACAGCAGGGGGACGGCATGCGCTTCGATCATGGCGGCGGGTGTAGCATCGGCCTCCTCGCGCGCAAGCGACGCGCGGGTGACAGCGCGCGGCGCATGCTATGAGCGGGCATGGCGACCGATGTGTCCGCGGCGGAGTTCTACGGCAGCGTCCAGGGCCTGGTCGCCGCTCGCCTCGTGCGCGACCGGCTGGTGCGGTTCTGGCCGCATCTGGTCGGCCGCGATGTGCTCGGCATCGGCTTTCCCGCGCCGTATCTACGGGCCTGGCGCGACGAGGCGGCGCGCTGCGTGGCGATGACGCCGCCACAGATGGGCGCCCATCGCTGGCCGCCGGGAGTTGCCAATCTCACCTGCATCGCCGCCGACGAGGCGCTGCCGTTTCCCGACTTGTCGTTCGACCGCATCCTGCTCGTGCACGGGCTCGAGGGTGCCGAGAACGCGCGCCGGCTGCTCCGCGAGGTGTGGCGGGTGCTGCGCGACGACGGAAGGCTGGTGGTCGTCGCCCCGAACCGGCGTGGGTGGTGGGCCTATGTCGAGTCGACCCCGTTCGGCCAGGGCCAACCCTACTCGCCCGGACAGATCGGCCGGCTGCTCGCGGCGAGCCTGTTTCGCGTCGAACGTCGAGATACCGCGCTCTACGTCCCGCCGACCCGGATCCGGGCGGTGCTGCGTGGCGCGCGAGCGTTCGAACGGATCGGTCACGCGGTCCTGCCGCGCCATGCCGGCGTCACGCTGACGGAGGCAACGAAGGACGTCTTCGCCGCGCTGCCGTTGACCGTCGCGCCGGGCAGGGCGCTCGCGCGGCAGGTCGTCATGGCGCCCACGCAATGACACCCGCTCCGACGGCTATTGCGCCGTCCAGCCGCCATCGACCGACAGCGCGGCACCTGTGATCTGCGCCGCCGCGTCGGAGCAGAGAAAGACGACCATGCTGCCGAGTTGCTCCGGGGTGACGAACGCCATGGACGGCTGCTTCTCGCCCAGCAGGGTTTTGGCCGCCTCGTCCTGGCTGATCGCCTGGCGCTCGGCGATCGCGGCGATCTGCTTCTCCACGAGCGGCGTGCGGACCCAGCCGGGACAGATCGCGTTGCAGGTGACGCCGCTGCCGGCCAGCTCGAGCGCCGCGACCTTCGTGACGCCGACAACCCCATGTTTGGCCGCGACATAGGCCACCTTGTTGATTGACGCGACGAGGCCGTGGGCAGAGGCGATGTTGACGATCCGCCCCCAACCTTGCCGCCTCATGTGCGGCACCGCGGCGGCCACGCCGTGGAACGTGGCCGACAGGTTGATTGCCAGCACCGCGTCCCATTTTTCCGCCGGGAACTGCTCGATGGGCGCCGTGTGCTGGATGCCGGCATTGTTCACCAGGATGTCGGCCCGCCCGAACATCCGGACCGCGTTGTCGACCAGGCCGCGCACCGCCTCGCCGCTCGCCATGTCGGCCCCGTCATGGACCACCCGCACGCCCTGCTCGCGTTCAATCCCGGCGCGGATCGCCTCGATCTCCCCGGCCTCACCCAGTCCGTTCATGACCAGGTCGGCGCCCTGTTTGGCCAGCGCGCGAGCGATGCCGAGGCCGATTCCGCTGGTCGATCCGGTGACGATCGCGACCTTGCCGCCGAGCATGAGCCTACTCCCTTGAACCCGCCGTCCGGGCGTCGTCGCCGCGCTTGCGCAGGCTGAACATCGCCTGCTCGCCGAATAGGTTGGCAAGCCCGGGGTAGCGCCGCCACGGCGCGCGGCGGCCCGCGTCGTCCACCGCCAGCCAATGCTCCACGAGATAGCCGTGCTCCGCGCACAGCGCGAAGAAGTCGCGAATGGTGCAGGGATGGATGTTGGGCGTCTCGTGCCAGGGCCGTGTCCAGACGGGGGTCACGGGCATCCGACCGCTGGACAGCAGCTGCCAGCGGACCATCCAATGGCCGAAATTCGGGAACGAGACGATCGCCCGACGGCCGATCCGAAGCATCTGCCGCAGCACCTCGGCCGGCCGCTCCACCGCCTGCAGGGTGCGCGACAGCACGACATAGTCGAACGCGCCGTCGGGATACTGGGACAGGTCGTGATCGGCATCGCCGTGCATCACCGGAAGGCCGTGCGCCACGGCCCGCGTGACTTCGGCCATGTCGATCTCGATCCCGCGCGCGTCGCAGCCGCTGGTGCGGAACAGGTGGTCCAAAAGCTCGCCGTCGCCGCAGCCGATGTCCAGCACCCGGCTGCCCGGCGCGATCATGCCGGCGATCAGCGACAAATCGAGCCGCATGTTCTTGGCCAGCGGCCGCACCGGCGGCCTCGGGCTCATGGCACCCAAGCTGGCAGCCGTCCCGCATGCTCGGCGCACCCCGCGAGGAATCCCGACAAGGTGCGGTGGAAATCCGGCTCGTCGAGCAAAAAGGCGTCATGGCCTTTGTCGGTGGCGATCTCGACGAAACTCACGTTCGCCGCCGCCCCGTTCAGCGACCGCGCGACGGCTCGGCTTTGCGCCGTGGGAAACAGCCAGTCGGAACTGAAGCTGATGACGCAGAACCGCGTGCGCGTGCCGGCGAATGCGTCCGCGAGGCTGCCACGCTCGGCGGCGAGGTCGAAGTAATCCATCGCACGGGTGATCGTGAGATAGCTGTTGGCGTCGAAGCGCGTGACGAAGGTGCTGCCCTGGTGGCGCAGATAGCTCTGCACCTCGAACATGTCTCCGAACAGCGCAAGCGTCTCCGGCCCCCGCAACCTGCGGCCGAATTTGCGGGTCAGAGCTTCCTCCGACAGGTAGGTGATGTGGGCGGCCATGCGCGCCACCGCCAACCCCCGCGCCGGCGTACGCCCCTCGCGTTCATAGCGGCCGCCGCAGAAATCCGGATCGGCGAAAATCGCCTGCCGCCCGACTTCGTGGAAGGCGATGTTCTGCGCGGTGTGATAGGCGGCAGACGCGATCGGCACGGCCGCGAACACGCACTCCGGATAGGTCACGGCCCACTCGAGGACCTGCATCCCGCCCATCGAGCCGCCGATCACCGCGAACAGCTTGCCGATGCCGAGATGTTCCATCAGCCGCTTCTGGGCCCGGACCATGTCGCGAATGGTCACGGCGGGGAAATCGATGCCCCATGGTTCGCCGTCCCGTCCGTCGCGCGGCTCGCGCGGGCCGGTCGAGCCCATGCAGCCACCGAGCACGTTGGCGCAGACGACGAACCAGCGGTCGGTGTCGATCGGCCGGCCGGGCCCGACCACTTTCTCCCACCACCCGGGCTTGCCCGTCAGCGGATGTGGCTCGGCGACATATTGGTCGCCGGTCAGGGCGTGACACACGAGGATCGCGTTGCTGGCGGACGGGTTCAGCGCGCCATACGTCTGATAGGCGACAGTCAGTCGCGGCAATGTTATGCCGCAGTCCAGGCTTAGCCCGTCTTCGAAGATGGCGAAGGTGTGCGCGATGGTCTCGGGCGCGAGGTCCATGTGCGCCCATATGCCGCTGCTCGACAGCGGCGGCAATGCATGGTGCCTCGGCGTCCGCGCCGTTTGCACACTGCGGCGCATCCGGTATGGCAGCGTGTCCGCAGCGCGAAATTGAGATGCCCGATCATCAGGCGACGCCCGTCCCGGCGACCGGCTCGCCGAATCCGACCATGGCCGATCTGCCGACCCAGTTGGGCGATCTTCGCGCGGAGATCGACCGAATCGATGACTCTATCCACGACCTGCTGATGCGCCGTGCCCGGGTGGTGGAGCGGGTCGGCGAACTCGCGCGGATCGGCAAGGTGCCGTTCCGCCCTGGACGCGAGGCGGCGATCATTCGCCGCCTTCTGGCGCGGCACTCGGGGCGGCTGCCGGCGCGCGCCATCCCGCGGGTGTGGCGGGAGATTTTCGCCGCCAGCATCGCCATCGAGCAGCGTTTCGTTATTGCCGCGTGCGACTCCGGGCCCGACGCGCCTCTGGTGCAACTTGCACGGGAGCATTTCGGTGCCCTGACCGCGCTGCGGGTCGCGGCCGGTCCGGGCGAGGCATTGCGCATGGTGGCGGCTGGAGAGGTAAGCGCCGCCGTGCTGCCGATGCCTGGCGCGACAGGCGGCCACTGGTGGACGAGCCTTCGCGACGCGCACGGCCCGCGGCTGCATGTCGTGGCGCGCCTGCCGTTCTGGGGATGCCCGCGGCCGGAGGGAGCCATTGCCATGCTGGCATTGGTGGTGGCTGTCGCCCCGCCCGATGCGAGCGGCGTCGACCGCTCGTTGATTGTCGCCGATCTCGCTGACAGCGAGACGATGGCGACAGCGGCAACCGTGGTCGATCGCGATCCCGGCGGGACCGGATGGGCGCTGCTCGAGGTCGACGGCCTCCTCCTCGGCGGCCAGGGCGTGGACCGCCCAAAGGGCGCGGTCGTGGTGGGCGGCTATGCCCTGCCGGTCGAGGACGAAGCGCCATGACGACGCCCGTCGCCCGGCCGGATGTGCTGGCCATCGCGGCCTATGTTCCCGGCGCGCACACGCTGCCCGGCAGCAACCGGGTCGCAAAACTCTCGGCCAACGAAAGTCCGTTCGGCCCTCCGCCGGGCGCCATCGCGGCCCACGCGGCGGTCGCGTCCGACCTGCATCGATACCCCGACGGCGGCAGTTCCGCGCTGCGCCGGGCGATCGGCCGACGGTTCGGCCTCGACCCGGAGCGCATCGTCTGCGGCACGGGGTCGGACGAACTGATCCAGCATCTCGCGTCGATCTACGGCGGGCCGGGCACCGATATGCTCATGACGATGCACGGCTTCGCGATGTACCGGATCGCCGGGGCGTATGCCGGCAGTCGCGTGGTGCGCGTGCCCGAGCGGGATCTGACCGCTGACGTTGATGCCCTGCTGGCCGCGGTGACGCAGGCGACGACCGTTGTGTTTCTGGCCAACCCGAACAACCCGACCGGCAGCCTTTTGCCGGCCTCCGCGGTCCAGCGGCTGCGCGCGGGTCTGCCGTCGCGCGTGCTGCTGGTGCTGGACGGGGCTTATGCGGAGTATGTCGATCGTGACGACTACGACGCCGGTATTGCGATGGTGGAGGCTCGGGCGGACACCGTCATGCTGCGCACCTTCAGCAAGATCTTCGGTCTCGGCGGCGCGCGGGTCGGCTGGTGCTACGCGCCAGCGGCCGTGGTCGACGCACTGAACCGGGTCCGGGGCGCGTTCAACGTAAGTCTGCCGGCGCAGGCGGCGGCGATGGCCGCACTCGCCGAGCCCGGCTGGGTCGAGCGGTCACGCGCGCACAACGAGACGTTTCGCACGCGGCTGGAGGAAGCGCTCGACTCAGCGGGGATCAGGGTATGGCCGAGCGCCGGCAACTTCGTCGTTGCCGACTTCAACACGCCAGCCAAAGCCACGGCGGCCGATGCGAGCCTGAAGGCCGTCGGTATCATCGTGCGCGCGTTGACGTCCTACGACCTGCCGCATTGCCTGCGCATCACGGTCGGCACGGCCGACGAGTGCGATGCGGTTGCGGCGACGCTCGCGCGGTTCATGGCCGATCATGGCTGAGCCGCTGTTTCGCAGGCTGGCGCTGCTGGGCGCTGGACTGATCGGCGGCTCCGTCGCCCGTGTGGCCCGAAAGCGCCGCGACATCGCCGTCGAGGTCGTGGTGAACGCGCGGACCCAGGCGACGCTCGACCGGGTCGCGGAACTCGGGTTCGCCGATCGGTGCGAGCTGGATCCGGCCGCGGCGGTCGACGGGGCCGATTGCGTCATGCTGTGTGCTCCGGTCGGGGCCTACGCGGCGCTGGCCGAGGCGATCGCGCCGCATCTGGCGCCAGGCACGATCCTGACGGATGTCGGCTCGACGAAGCAGTCGGTCCTGCGCGACGTGGGGCCGCTGGTGCCGGCGGGCGTGCATTTCGTGCCCGCTCATCCGTTGGCCGGGACCGAATACTCCGGGCCGGATTCCGGATTCGCATCCCTGTTCGAGGGCCGCTGGTGCCTGCTGACGCCCCCACCGGGAACGGACTCCGGCGCGATCGAGCGCGTCGCCGAGCTTTGGCGGCGCTGCGGCAGCATGGTCGAGGTGATGGAGCCGTCGCACCACGACCGCGTGCTGGCGGTGGTCAGCCATCTGCCGCATCTGATCGCGTTTACGATCTGCGGCACCGCCGACGATTTGGAGGGCGAGAGCCGTCAGCAGGTGCTCCAATTCGCCGCCAGCGGCTTTCGCGACTTCACCCGCATCGCCGCGAGCGACCCGGTGATGTGGCGCGACGTCTTCCTCAACAACCGCGAGGCGCTGCTGGAGATGCTGGCGCGCTTCACCGAGGACGCCCAGGCGATGGCGCGCGCCGTCCGTTGGGGCGACGCGGCCTATATCGAGGACCGCATCCTGCGCAGCCGGGTAATCCGCAAAAGCCTCATCGAGCTCAAGCAGGCCTAACGTCCCATCGCCACCATCGCGAACATGGCCCCCTGCGGGTCCTGGCATTGCGCGACCCACTGGCCACCCGGAACCTCCATCGGGCCGGACATGACCTGGCCGCCACCGGCCTTCGCGCGTTCGACCGCCGCGTCGATCGCCTCGACGTTGAAGTAGTAGAGCCAGAAGGGATGCGGCATGGACGGCATTTTGGTCATCATGCCGCCCACCGCCTCGCCGCCGTCGGTCTTGAAGAGCTGGTAGATCCCCATCGGCCCCATGTCGATCGCGTCACTCTTGGTCCAGCCGAAGAGGCTCGAATAAAACGCCATCGCGGCTTCCCGATCTCCCGCCCAGAGTTCATGCCACCCGACGCGGCCGGGCGTGCTCCCGGCGGGGGGCGGTGACGGGCTGCCGGCTCCTGGTGTGAACAGGGTGAACGCCGCACCCTGCGGATCGGCGACGACGGCGAACCGTCCGACGCCGGGAATGTCGTCCGGAGCCTTGTGGATCGCGCCCCCCGCATCGCGCAGGCGGCCTGCCGACTCGTCGACATTGGTCACTCCGACGTAGCCGATCCAGGCTGGCCGGCCGCCCGACTCGCGTGCCGCTTGCGGCAGGTCCATCAACCCCCCCACCGGTGTGTCGCCGGCGCTGGCGATCACGTAGGGCCAGGCCATTCCGGCGTCCGCAAGCTTCCAGCCGATCACGGAGCGATAGAACTCCGTGGCGCCGGCGAGGTCCGTGGTCATCAGCTCGCACCAGACGAACTGACTGTTGGGTGTTGACATTCTGCTGCTCCGAGATGTCGCGATTATGCCGAGACGTTCTGAGGGGCCGGCGTAGCTTCGTACTCGTCGTGCCGGCGCACCCAGTTCATAGTAGTCGCCTCGTTGCGGCCCATCGGCGCACGATCGAGGATCATCAGCGTGCCGATCAGCTCTTCGTGCCCGCGCGCATACGACGAGTATGTGTGGAACACCTCACCGTCATCATTACGGACGAACGCGCTGAGGCCGGGAAGTTCGTCGTGCGCGCGGCCCACGTCGATGTCCGTGAAGTTGTGGAACACCTTGTCGCCCGCCAGTTGCTCCGCCGTGTAGGAAACTTGAAAATCGAAGTTGAACTCGTCGCCGAATGACGACACCCAATCAAAGCGCCAGCCCATCCGTGCCTTGTATGCCTCGATCTTGGCGAGCGGCGCGCGCGATACGGCGACCAGGCTTACGTCGTGATGCTCCAGGTGCGGCAGCGCGCCGTCCAGGTGGTCGGCCAGGAACGAGCAGCCAGTGCAACCCGCCTTCCACTCCGGTCCCAGCATGAAGTGATAGACGATGAGCTGCCCACGTCCAGCGAACAACTCGCCAAGCGTCTTACGGCCGGCCTGCGTGTCGAACGCATAGTCGTGCTCGATACGGACCCAGGGCAGCGCAAGTCGCTCCGCGTTGACGCGATCGCGAAGGCGCGTCGCTTCCTTCTCGTGCACGAGGAGGGCCCGGCGCGCGACCAACCATTCATCGCGCGAGACGATCTTGTGGCGCGTCATGACCTCCCCTTTCCCATCCAGGCAAGCATCGTTCGTCGGTCGGCTTGCATCGGCTGAAACATTGGTATCAACGTAGTCGGGCGATGTCAAAGCCCCAGATCCCCTACTCGACCACTCTTCTGGTTCGGGACACGTGTTTGTGTCTGCATGTGCAACGCGCGGCCCGATCGTTGGCGCGGCGGTTCGACGAGGCGCTGCGTCCCTTCGGCCTCACCAACGGGCAATTTTCGCTCATGATGTCGCTCAACCGCCCGGTCCCGCCCGGCATGGGCCCGGTCGCGTCGCTTCTCGCGATGGACCGCACGACACTGACCGCGGCTCTCAAGCCACTGGAACGACGTGGGCTGATCGGCGTCACCGTCGATCCTGCCGACCGGCGCGGCCGCCTCCTGCGGCTGACCGAGACCGGGACGGAGCTGTTGGCCCGCGCCGTGCCAGTATGGCAGGCGATGCATGCGGAGGTGGACGAGATGCTGCCCGAGGACGAACCGGCGCGTCTTCGCGAAAGTCTGCGTGCCATTTCGTGATGCTTGATGAACAGCATTCGACGCCGCACCATATCGAGCGCATTCTCTCGTGCAGACCCGCGATGGAGCGCCGTCCTTGTCGAACCCGACCGCCCGCACCCGAGTCCTCGTCACCGGTGGCGCGGGATTCCTTGGCTCGCACCTTTGCGAACGGCTGATCGCCGACGGTCACGACGTCCTGTCGGTCGACAACTACTTCACCGGCCGTAAGGACAACATCGCGCACCTGCTTGGACACGCGCGCTTCGAGGCGATGCGTCACGACGTGACCTTCCCGCTCTATGTCGAGGTCGACGAGATCTACAATCTCGCCTGCCCGGCCTCGCCGATCCACTATCAGTTCGATCCGGTGCAGACGACCAAAACCAGTGTGGTCGGCGCTATCAACATGCTGGGTCTGGCCAAGCGGGTGAAGGCGCGGATCATGCAGGCGTCCACGTCGGAAGTGTACGGCGATCCCACGGTGCATCCGCAGCCGGAGGAGTATCGCGGCAACACCAGTATCACCGGCCCGCGCGCCTGTTACGACGAAGGCAAGCGCTGCGCGGAGACGTTGTTCTTCGATTATCGCCGGCAGCACGGCGTGCACATCAAGGTCGCACGCATCTTCAACACCTATGGTCCGCGCATGCATCCCAACGACGGCCGCGTCGTCTCGAACTTTATCGTCCAGGCGCTGCGCGGGCAGGACATCACCCTGTATGGAACCGGCATGCAGACCCGCGCCTTCTGCTATGTGGACGACCTGATCGACGGTTTCGTCCGGCTGATGCGCAGCGCCGACGATGTCACGGGTCCGATCAATCTCGGCAACCCGCACGAGATCCCAGTCCGCGAATTGGCCACCCGAATCATCGACCTGACCGGTGCGCGCTCGAAACTCGTGCACCGTCCATTGCCGGCCGATGATCCGATGCAACGCTGCCCTGACATTTCCCGGGCGAAGGACGTGCTGGGATGGCAGCCGACGGTCAGGCTCGACGAGGGCTTACGGCGCACGATCACGTATTTCGAGAAGTTGCTGCAGATTTCCTAGCCGTAGGGTCTGCCATCCTTGTGCACAAAGCGACCATCGGCGTTGGAACTCATCATGTCGACATCAGAGCAGACGGTGACGTCGCCAGACGAGCGCGTTCCGACTTCGAGATAGACGGCCATCGCGCCCGACTTGTTCACGAGGTGATGGCCGTTGCCGGAACCTTTCGGGAATGCCGCACACTCGCCGGCGCGCAGTGTCGTCGCGCCGCCATCCTCGACGAGGGTCAACTCCCCTTCGAGCACATAGACGAATTCGTCCTCGTCCGAATGCCAGTGGCGCTGGCTCGACCAATTGCCGGGCGGCAAACGCATCAGATTCACCCCGAAATCAACCAGCCCGCCGGCGTCGCCGAGGCGCTGCCGAACGCGGTTCGCGCACGGTTCGTCGAGGGGTGACGGATAGCCCGAGCCGTTGCGTTTCGGCACGCTTGCGATGTCGATTTTGGGCATGGCGATTCTGCCAAAGATCAGTGGCCGAGCCTGCGCGGGGTTGCGCCTCTATCGTCAGGCGGCGGCGGCCCGGTCGATCTCGGCGAAGACACCGGCGAGGTGGCCGGCCAGCATGTCGGTCACCGGCTGCCGCGGACTCCTCGCGACCAGCATGAGGATCGCCGTCTCCGGAAGCAGCGGCAGGATCTCGCCGGCCGGCAGCGCTCGCAGCCCCGGGGGCACGAAGGTCAGCGGCGAGACCGTGACTGCCAAGCCCGCCAAGACCGGCGCGTGCGTGCCCGCCAAGGTCGCCGAGGTATAGGCGACGCGATACCGGCGGCCGGCACTGCGCAACGCATCGAGCGCGGCGCGGCGCCACGCGCAATCTCCGGCCGCAAGAGCCACCGGAAGCGGGTCCATCCGCTGCGCGCAATGTTTCTCTGAAACAACCCACCGCAGCGGCCCGCGCCACAACTCGCGCACCGGCCAATCCGGCGGCTCATGTCCGGCGCTGCACAACGCGAGATCGAGCTCGCCGGCTTCCAGCTTGGCGATGGTCTCGCTGGACGGGGCGCAGAGCACGTCGACCTCGACCGCCGGATGGTGGTCGGCGAACCGCTTCAGTACGGCGGGAAGGTGGCTGAGGGCGTAGTCATCGGGCGTGCCGAGCCGCACCGTGCCCTCGATTGCTGGCGCGTGAAACGCGGTCCAAATTTCGTCATTCAGCGCCAGAAGATCACGAGAGCGTTCTAGGAGGTATCGGCCATGCGGGGTGAGCTGCACCGTGCCGCCCTTGCCGCGCAGCAGGACGGGCTGACCGAGCACGGTCTCGAGCCGTTGCACCTGCATCGAGACGGCCGACTGAGTGCGGCCGACCCGTTCGGCGGCGCGCGTAAAGCTTCCTTCTTCGGCGATGTAAGAAAAGGCCCGCAGCAAGTCAGGGTCGATCGTCGCTGGATGTCCCATGGACATCAAGATCGCTGATCCTCTCCATGAATGCAATTCGTTTCCGTCATTCCTGCCGTGCGCCCATCTTGGTCCCAACACCACCAGGAGGCTGTGCCATGACACTGCAAACCGTCACCGCGCCGTTCAGCCGGCTGCTCCATGGGTTGGATGAGGCGATCACGGCCTGGTCGAGCCGGCGGGAATTGGAGAGGCTGGACGACCGAATGCTCAAGGACCTCGGCCTGTCGCGGGCGCAGGCGATGTTCGAGGCGCAGCGGGCACCGTGGGTGACCCCGTCGCGTGACGAACGCCACTAATACGGCTTGACGAAAATTGACGCCCTGCGCGCCGCCCCCTAGCGTTCCTTGTAAGGGAACGCGGGGGCGGCCATGGCGGGCGATGTGCTGGCGGCGTTGGTCGCGGCCCTGGCGGGCGGTTCGCTGCGGGTCGTCGACCTGACGCAGACATTGCGTCCGACCACTCCGGTCATCCAGTTGCCGCCGCAGTTCGGCGCGAGCCAGTCCCTGACGGTCTCGGAGATCTCGCACTACGACGAACGCGGTCCCGGGTGGTATTGGAACAACCTTGCGCTCGGCGAACATACCGGCACGCATTTCGACGCGCCGGTGCATTGGGTGACCGGGAGGGACTTCTCCGACGGTGCCACGGACACGCTGCCGGTCGCGCGGTTCATCGCGCCCGCCTGCGTCGTCGATTGTTCCGCCGAGGCGGCGCGCGACGAGAAATTCCTGCTGGAGCCAGCGCATATCGAGGCGTGGGAGGCGGCTCATGGTGCCATTCCCCCCGGGAGCTGGGTTCTGATGCGCACGGACTGGAGCAAGCGCGACGATCCGGCGGCATTCCTCAACATGCGGGAGGACGGGCCGCATACCCCTGGCCCGAGCGCCGATGCCGTGCGCTTGCTGGTGGCACGCGACGTCAACGGCTGGGGTGTCGAGGCCGTGGGCACCGATGCGGGCCAGGGATTTGCGTTCGAGCCCGCCTTTCCTGCGCACCATCTGATGCATGGCGCGCGGAAACTCGGTCTGGCCAGTCTATGCAATCTCGATCAGCTTCCCGCGACCGGTGCGCTGCTGATCACCGCGCCGCTGAAGATCGAGCATGGCTCGGGCAGTCCCATCCGGGCGCTGGCGCTCGTGCCGGCCTGAATGGCCGAACGCTCCTTCGCGCGCGAGGTCGAGTCGCTTCGCCTCGGTGAGGGCGAGGAGTTCGTCGGCGAGGGCATCCTCGCGATCACCAAGGCGCTGCTGCAATCGGGTGTCGGCTATGTCGCGGGCTATCAGGGCTCGCCGATTTCGCATTTGATGGACGTCCTGGCCGATGCGCGAGAGGTGCTGGATGAGCTCGGCGTGCATTTCGAGAGCAGCGCCAGCGAGGCGACGGCGGCGGCGACGCTGGCGGCATCCGTCCACTATCCAATCCGCGGCGCGGTGACGTGGAAGAGCACGGCCGGCACCAACGTGGCGGCCGACGCTCTGGCCAACCTTGCGTCCGGCGGCGTCACGGGGGGCGCCCTGATCGTGCTTGGCGAGGACTATGGCGAGGGCTCCTCGATCATGCAGGAGCGCAGCCACGCGTTCGCGATGAAGTCGCAAATGTGGCTGCTCGATCCACGGCCCAACCTGCCGTCGATCGTCGCCGCCGTGGAGCATGGGTTCGCGCTGTCGGAGGCATCAAAGACGCCGGTAATGCTCGAGGTCCGGGTGCGCGCCTGTCATGTGCATGGGCGTTTCACCGCGAAGGCCAATCGCCCGCCAGCATTCACGTTGCGCGAAGCGTTGCAGAGCCCGCGCCGGGATGTCGGACGCATCGTGCTGCCGCCCGCGTCTTACGTCCACGAGCACGAGAAGGTCCGTACGCGGCTGCCGGCGGCGGTCCGCTATATCGTCGATCATCGCCTGAACGAGACTTTTCGCGGCGATGCTGTCGGTGTCGGCGTGATCCTCCAGGGCGGGATGTATAACGGCACCATCCGCGCGCTGCAGTCGCTCGGCCTCGCCGATATCTTCGGCGACTCACGGGTGTCCTTGCATGTGCTGAATGTGACCTATCCGCTCATCGAGGCGGAAATCGTCGCGTTCTGCGGGGACAAGCGTGCGGTGTTGATCGTCGAGGAAGGTCAGCCGGATTATCTGGAGCAGGCGCTGTCGAAAATCCTGCGGCGGGCGAACCTTCCGGCCCACCTCGTGGGCAAGGACGTGCTGCCCATGGCGGGCGAGTACACCGCATCGGTGCTGCGCGACGGCATGCGCGCGTTTCTTGCGAGGCATGCGCCGGACTTGTTGGACGATCACGCACGCGCGCCGAACCGACCACCGCCGCTGTCGGACGAGCAGAGCAAGCGGCTGGCGGACGCGGTGCCGCCCCGACCGCCTGGGTTCTGCGTCGGCTGCCCGGAGCGGCCGATCTTCGCCGCGATGAAACTCGTCGAGCAGGAGACCGGGCCGCATCACATCGCGGGCGACATTGGCTGCCACCTGTTTTCGATCCTGCCGCCGTTCGAGCTCGGCTCGACGACGATGGGCTACGGGCTGGGGGGTGCCTCGATCTCGGCCTTCAACGGCGCGTCGAACCACCGGCCCATCGCGGTGATGGGCGACGGCGGCTTCTGGCACAACGGTCTGGTCAGCAGCGTCGGCAACGCAGTGTTCAACAAGCATGACGGCGTGATCGTCGTGGTCGACAACCACTACACGGCGGCGACCGGCGGTCAGGACATTCCGTCCTCCCGCGCCGCCGGCCCGCGTCGGTCCGCGCGGCACCCGATCGCCCGCGCGGCGCGCGGCGTGGGGGCCGGCTGGGTCCGCCAGATCGATCGCACCTACGATGTGGGCCGCATGCGCGACGTGTTGCGCGACGCGCTCACGTCGAAGGAGCCGGGGCCGAAGATCGTCGTCGCATCATCCGAATGCATGTTGAACAAGCAGCGTCGGGAGCGTCCAAAGCTGCGCGCGGCGGTGGCGCGGGGCGAGCGGGTGACGCGCCCGCGGTTCGGGGTGGACGAGGACGTTTGCAACGGCGACCATGCCTGTATCCGCCTTTCGGGGTGTCCGTCGCTCTCGGTGCGGCATACCGACGATCCCTTGCGTGACGATCCCGTGGCGTCGATCGACAATGATTGCGTCGGCTGCGGCAACTGCGGCGAGGTGGCCGATGCGGCGATCCTATGCCCCTCGTTCTGGCGCGCCGATATCGTGACCAATCCCGGCCGTGTGGAGCGGCTTCGGTCCCGCGTTCGCGGCGCGGTGATCGGCTTTTTGCAACGTCGTCGGGATCGGCGCCGGCCCATTGTCGTCTGAGGAGCGGCCGTTCTGCGTGGCGGTGCTGGCAATGGGGGGGCAGGGCGGCGGTGTGCTGGTCGACTGGATCGTCTCGCTGGCCGAGGGCCAGGGGTATTTCGCGCAAGCCACCTCGGTGCCGGGCGTGGCGCAGCGGACGGGGGCGACCCTTTATTATGTCGAGTTGATCGCACCGCGACCGGAGGGTTTCGTGGGGCGGGTGCCAGTTTTGTCCCTGATGCCAGCTCCGGGCGAAGTCGATCTGCTGATCGGTGCCGAGCTTATGGAAGCGGGGCGAGCAATGCTGCGCGGCCTTGCGTCCCCGGAGCGAACTCTGTTGATCGCGTCGACGCATCGCGCGCTCGCGGTGAGCGAGAAGGTCGTGCCCGGCGACGGCGCGGGCGATCCGCTCGCGGTGCTGGATGCTGCCGCATCGGCGGCGCGACGGGTCGTGGCGTTCGACATGGCGACGGTGGCCGAACAGTCGGACAGCGTCATTTCCGCCGTCCTGTTCGGTGCGATCGCCGGCGCGGCGGCCTTGCCATTCGCTCGCGTGGACTTCGAGACCGCGATTTCCCGCGCCGGCATTGGCGTGTCCGGCAGCCTGAGGGGATTCGCCGCGGGCTTCGAGGCGGCGTCGGGCGGCGGGCCGGCGCGACCGGTCGGGCCGCCGGCGAAGCGATACGCACCGCCGCTTGGGCCGTTCGCGGATTGCGTGGGCGCATTCCCGGCCGCGGCACGCGACATGATCGCGACCGGACTTTCTCGCGTCGTGGACTTCCAGGATTTCGCATACGGCGCGGAGTATCTCGACCACGTCGCACGGTTCGCGGCGTTCGATGACGCGACATGCGCGCTGACGATCGAAGCGGCGAAGCAGATCGCGAATGCGATGGCCTATGACGACGTGATCCGTGTCGCGGATGCAAAGACCCGCAGCGGCCGCCTCGATCGCATTCGTGGAGAGGTTGGCGCAGCCGCCGCACAGCTGGTCTCGGCCACCGAATACATGCATCCGGGCGTCGCCGAAATTTGCGGCTTGCTGCCCGCTCGGTTGGGTGCTGCGGTGGAACGCTCCCGGCGGCTCGCATGGCTGTTGGGCCACGTGACCCGCGGGCGGCATGTCAGGACCACGACGCTGCGCGGCTTCCTGCCCCTATACGCCGTCGCAGGGCTACGGAGAGTCCGCCGAGGCAATCTCCGCCATGCCCGCGAGATGGCGGCGATGCGGGACTGGCTCGACCACGCCTCTGCCGTGGCCCCGCGCGAACCCGGGTTGGCGCTTGAAATCCTGCGCGCTCGCCGTCTGGTGAAGGGCTATTCCGACACGCGCGCGCGTGGCGGTGATCGGTTCGCGACCTTGATGATGGCCGCGGCGCGCCTGTCGGGCCGCGCGGATGCGGCCGCCTGGATGGGCCGGCTCCGCGAGGCCGCGCTGCGCGATGCATCGGGCACCGCATTGATCCAGACATGGCGGACAGTCCAGACATTCCTGTCGCAGGAGACCCGATGATCGCGTTCGCAACCACGATCGAGGTGCGTTTTCGTCACTGCGATCCGGCGGGGATCGTGTTCTATCCTCGCTACTTCGAGATGCTGAACGATCTGATCGAGGACTGGTTCGCGGCCCGCGGCTGGGGGTTTTCCCGGATGATGGACGAGGGCGGCGTGGCCGTACCGCTGATCGCGGTGGAGGCGACGTTCACCGCGCCAAGCCGCCTTGGCAACAAGTTGCGTGCGACGGTCGAGGTGGTGCGGCTGGGCCGCACCTCCTGCGCGCTCGACGTGGTGCTGGCCGGGGCTGCGGGCGAGCGACGAGTTCATTTCTCTCCCACCATGGTGTGCGTCATGCGCGCCACGCTTCGCCCGGAGCCTTGGCCGGACAAGTTGCGCGAGGCCATCAACACGTCGGCGTGAGTATTCCCCGACGCTTGGCACACGGGTTCGTCACCACACCGATCCGTGAACCACGGATAGTTTATTTTACGTGTCCCGAAAAAGAGGCAATTTAACCATGTGGCAAGGGTCGATATGTGGCTGATCGAAAGACGCAATGAGCCGCATGAATCGGTGTTTTAGTGAATTTCGAATGACAAGGCAAAATTGAAGCCAATATTACGACTGATACGTAATTTGCCGACTGAATTTTGAGACGAAATTAGATACCTTGTCCCTGGTTTGACATCGCGGAAACGTAGCTACGCCCGCCGGGCATTGGCCCGGCGGGCGCGAACAAACACCTGGCGGTCACTCGACGGCCTTACTAGAAAGTAAATATACAGTATTCGAACCTATTATGTAACAACAGGCCGCTTTTCTGCGGTCGACTTAACTTCTGTCCAACTCTGTTTGCCTATTCCAATTCAACCAATCCCCTCTAGGAGTATCATTTCATGTCGAACAATCGTTGCGTTCCAAAAGCCGTTGTGAAGCTCGCGGTTGCCGCCGCCGCGATGGGATGCCTGGCGGCGCCCGCAAGCGCCACGAACTGGTTCGTTGACGGTGCCAACGGCGCCCGCCTGAACGCCGGCACCGCAGGGGCGCCGTTCCAATTCATGTGGCAGGCGATGCAGGTCGTGCAGCCCGGCGACGCCGTCTACGTCCTGCCCACCAAACTCTATTATCATCTGTCGGTGACCGTCTCCGGCACCGCGGCGAAGCCGATTCGGATCATCGGCGGCGGCGCGCCTCCGCTGCGAACAAAGGTCACCGGCAACTCCGACACTCAGGCTATCTGGATCGATGCCGACTACGTCTCGGTGGAGAATTTCGACGCGACCACCACCGGCCCGGACGCCGCGATCCTGGTATCAGAGAACCACCATCACGTGACCATCGCCAACAACATCGCGCACAATGCTGGCGCCAACGGCATCAGCACGTTCACCGACGACTACATCACGATCAAGAACAACGTCGTTTATGGCAACGCGTGGAATACCAGCACGGGGTCCTTCGCGAGTGGCATTTCGCTGCTCGGCAACTACGACGTCGACAACAACACTGGCGTGAAGATGATCGTCGACGGCAATATCGTCTACGCCAACACCAACACGCCGAGCTGCGGCGATGCCGCTTGCCTCGCCAACTGGAGCGACAGTGACGGCAGCGGCATCATCATCGACGACGCCCGACGCATACGCTTCGACAATATCCCTTACCGCGGTCGGACGCTGATCACCAATAACGTCGTTTTCGGGAACGGTGGCCGCGGCGTGCATATCTACAAAAGCGATCACGTAACGGTTGCCAACAACACGATGTTCTCGAACAACCAGGACCCCTATGAAGGGCTGATCATGCCTGGAGAGGTCAGCGCGGTGACCGCAGGGGACGTCCAGATCTACAACAACATCCTTTACAGCGATGGCCTGACTGGGCCGAACCTGACCGGCTCTACGGTCAATCAGCACGTGGCGATCTCTGTGAAATACTGCAACTTGAACACCGGCCCGGTAATCGCGAGCAACAACCTGACATTCAACCCGCAGAACGTCGCGGCCTATCAGGCCTATGTCGATCCGACCACGACGATACCGGTCGATATCTCACAGAACATCTGGGCCGGGGCGAAGTTCACGCGCGCATCGCTGTGGCCGCACCTCGCCGACTTCCGTGTCAAGGCGACCAGCCCGGCCATGCGCAATGCCAACGCGGCGATGGCACCCGCTTACGACATCATGGGCAAGCGGCGCGTCTATCCGGCGACCATCGGTGCCTATCAGAACGCCGGCCCATAACGCGAACGCCTCTCGTCGAGCCGACGATCCCTAGCCCGCAAGCCTCCTGGGTGACCCCTGCGCTCCTTCGCGCGGGGGTCACGAATTGGACACGAACAGATATTGACATGCCTCCCGCATAAGAGAGAATAGTGATCACGCCAGATTAAGCATTGAGACTTACATTTTTATACGCTTTCGATTCGCGAACTGAACCCCACTAAGTCGTAGATCAACTCTAATTATGGGAGCCGTCGATGGCCTCGATCTCATGGAAGACCGGAACCTCCGGAAGCTGGACGACGGGCCCGAACTGGAACACAGGGTCGGCGCCGAGCGCTGGCGATGACGTTCTGATCGCCGCGTCGGGCAGCTACAGCATCAGCGCCGGCAGCGCGATTTCCATCCGGTCGATCACCATCAGCGGTGCCGGCGCCACGCTATCGCCAAGCAGCACGCTCAATCTCGCTGGCGTGCTGTCGCTGACCGCCGGCACCTACGCCCTGAACGGTTCGACCATCAATGGCGGCACGATCTCGGTCGCCGGCGGCACGTTCCAGGTGACCCGCGGCACGCTGAGTGCCGTCTCGTATCAGGGCGCGCTCAGCCTAGCGGCCGCCAGCGCTAGCCTGACCGTGGTCGGCGGGATCAGCCTGTCGCAGGCCAGCGGCAGTGGAGCGGGCACGATCAATCTCACTGGCGCATCGGCGACGCTGGCGCTGGCCGACACACAGGTCCTCGATGGTGCCACCATCAATATCGGAAGCTCGTCGTCTGGAAGTCCGGCCAAGCTGGTGGAGAAGGATGTTTTCGGCACGGGCGGGACGCTGACGCTTGGCCCGTCGCTCACCGTGCGCGCGAACGGCGGCTATGGATTTCTGCAGGCGGCGAGCACGACCGCGGTAACAGGGTTGGTCAATGCCGGGACGATCGGATTCACCAGCAGCGGCGGGCTGATCGCGATTTCGGCGAACCGTTTCATCAACAGCGGCCAGATGACGGTCACCGGCGGCGGCACGCTCGACGTTCTGACCGGCCCATATGGCGTGGCGACCGGCGCGGTCGGCAGCAACAGCGGGACCATCGCGATCTCCAGTGGCCTGCTGGCGTTCGCCAACAGCTTCACCAACACCGGATCGGTCGTCGCCACCGGCGGCACGGTCACGATCGCCGGCACGTTCGTCACCACCGGCGCGTTTACGGCCAACAATACGAAGCTCACGATTGGTGGCACGATCTCCGGCGCGTCGCTGCTGGCGCTGCTGAACAACAGCAGCGACACCGTGACCTATACCGCGACCTATGAGAACAGTGGTGCCGTTCTGAACATCGGCAGCGGCACCACGATCGGGACGCTCACGCTCGGGACGAGCCTGCCGATCCGCAACGGCACAATCGCGGACGCGGGCGGTGGATTCGTCTTCAACGCCGGCACGCTGACCAACGTGACCTACCAGGGCACAGTCGACCTCTCCCGCAATGGCTCCGTCCTCAATATCGCAACGAAGCTCGTGAACAAGGGCGCGGGCGGTAGCGGCTTGGGTGCGATTAAGCTGACTGGCACGTCGAGCTATTTGAACCTGATCGGCAGTCAAACACTCGACACCGCGATCGTCACGCTCGGGTCGTCGGTCCGCACGTCGAGCGCCAGGATCACTGAACGTGACAGCGCCGGGACCGGAACGACCCTCACGCTCGGCTCGTCACTGCAGATCGTCTCCAACGGCGGTTTCGGCGCTATCACCTCGGTCGGCACGCTCGCCCCCGACGCGCTGGTGAACCGCGGCACCGTGCAGGTCGCCACGGGGGGCGGCGTAATCCAGCTCTCGGCCGACCAATTTACCAACTCCGGCAAACTCTTGGTGAGCGCAGGCGGCACGCTTGGCGTGCTGAGCGGACCCTACACCGTTCCGGCGGCCGCGGTCGGGACGAACACCGGCTCGATCTCGAGTGCTGGCGGCGTACTCCTGTTCGGCGCCAGCTTCACGAATACCGGCTCCATTTCCGTCAATGGCGGGACGCTGACCTTGGCCGGGACGTTCGACGACGCGGGCGCGTTGTCGGTCAACAACGCCACGGTCAATCTGGGTGGCGTGTTCGGCGGACAGAGCTTTCTGCGGTTGCTGAACAACTCCACCGACACGGTGACCGTGACTGGTACTTATGACAACAGTGGCGACACGCTCTACGTGGGCTCTGGGACGACACTCGGCACGATCAATCTTGCCAGTGGTCTGCCGATCAGCGGCGGCACGATCGTCGATACCGGGGGCGGACTTATCTATGCCGGCGGCACGCTGGATGGTGTCACGTACGTTGGAACGCTCTCGCTCGGCGGAAGCGACGTGCTCGACGTATTGGACGGCCTGATCGTGCGCAACAGCGGCGGCAGCGGGCCCGGGATCGTGAACCTGACTGGCGGCTATTCGCAGATCAACTTCTTGAACGGGCAGACGGTCGACGGCCTCACGATCACCATGGGCGATGCGAGCCAAGCCACCGACAGCCTTTATAACTTTGCCGCCGGCACGGTGGCGCTTGGTGCCGGCGTGCGCGTCCAGCAGATCACCGGCGTTGCCCAAATCTACAGCTATGCGCCAGCCACCACGGTGAATCAGGGCCGAATTTCCGTCGGCGGCGACGGGCTGTTCCAGATCTATGGCAATGGGGGTGGCTTCATCAATTCCGGCACGATCAGCGTGAGCGGGACCGGTACTCTTGCCGTCTCGGCCTTCCTTGGCGACACGCAGTTCACCAATGCCGGAGTTCTCATCGCGACGGGCAGTTCCGACGTCACGCTGGAGGCGGGCTGGTCGAATACCGGCACGATTTCGGTCACCGGGGCGACCTTGAAACTCGGAAGCGATACGACTTCTGGGTGGCAGAGTATCGGCACAATCACCGCGAGCAATGCCACGCTCGAACTTGGCGGTGCCTTCACGACCGCGCAGCTCGCGCAAATCGGGCTGAGCAACACCGACACGCGGATTTTCGGCGCGCTCGACAACACGAGTACCATCCTGGCGATCGGCGGCGCGGCGGCGCTCGGCACGATCACATTGGCCGGTGGCACCGTCACCGGCGGCACGATTTCGGACGCGGGTGGCGGGCTGGTGTTTGCCGATGGCACGCTCGACGGCGTGACCTATCGCGGCGCGTTGACGATCGGACAGGACGGCAACGCGTGGGTGGTGAACGGATTGACCCTGCGGCCATCCTCCGGCAGCGGCGCGGGGACCATCAATATAACCGGTGGCGGATCGGGACTCTTCATACTCGACACCGAGACGTTGGACAACGCGACCATCACGATGGGCGATGCGAGCGGCGAGACGGACTATATCCAGAACTACGTGTTCCCAGGCCCCGGTACGTTAACTCTTGGCGCTGGGTTACTGATCCAGCAGAGCGTCGGTGACGCGGCGATCTACACGGCGGCGAGCGGCACGACGATCAGCAATGCGCGCATCACGGTGACTGGCGGTACGTTCCACGTCGACTACGGCACGTTCGTCAATTCCGGCACGATCAGCGCCACCGGTGCCACTGCCGTGTTCGACGACAACGTCGTCGACTTCACCAACTCCGGGTTGATCTCCGCGACATCCGGCGGCGACATTGCCTTGCAGGCCGGCTGGGACAACACCGGCACGATCAACATCAGCGGTGGTGGCCATCTTCAACTCGGGTCCGACGCATCGACGGCGTGGGGAACGATCGGCACGATTAACGCGACGAACGCGACGCTTGATCTCTATGGGGCGTTCACGACCGCACAACTGCTATCGCTAAGCCTCTCGGGTGATGTCGCGAACGTGTTCGGAGCGCTTAACAATGCCGGAGGCACGCTGAGCATCGCGAACGGCGGTGGCCTCGCGGCCCTCGGACCGGCGGCGGGAGGCGTGATCCGGGGCGGGGTGATCGTCGACGCGGGCGGTGGGTTCGTGGCTGGGGGTGGAACGCTGGACGGGGTCACCTATCGCGGGGTTCTGGCGATCAGCCCGTCCGGCTCGCTGAACGTACAGAATGGCCTGACGCTACAAGCGGCGTCGGGAGGTGGTGCGGGGACGCTCGCGCTGACCGGTGGCGGGTCTAGCCTCGTGGTGCTGGACACCGAGACGCTCGACAACGCGACGATCAGAATCGGTGACGCGAGCGGCGTCACCGATATTTTGAGCAACGGTGGCGCAAACGGAAATACGCTCACGCTCGGGGCCAACATCCTGCTGCAGCAGACCACCGGTCAGGCCCAGATTCTCAGTTCGGGCAGCAACGATGTCACGGTGAACCAGGGCCTCATCGCCGTGTCGGGTGGCACGCTCGACGTCAGCGGTGGGACGTTCACCAACAACGGGACCATCACCGTGACGGGCGGCGGCGCCGTCACGTTCGAGCCGAACTCGCTGGGCAACGCGACGGGCGGCGTGTTGAGTGGCGGCGTCTACGCCGTGGGCAGTGGCTCGACCCTGGAACTGGAGCGGAGCAGCAACGTCTCGGTCCTCAATGCCGACGTCACCGAGACGGGTTCGAGCGCCGTGGTGCAGTGGCTGAACGGCTCGGGGGTCGAGACGGCGCTCGACAGCAATGTGCGAACGATCGGGGTCACCGGCGCGCTCCGGCTGTTGTCCGGACGGTCGCTCGCGATCCCCGGTGCGTTCCTGAACCAGGGCGTGCTGCAATTGGCCGGAGGCACCCTGTCCACCAGCTCCACGCTGACGGTGGCCGGGACGCTGTCCGGGTTCGGTTCGATCGTCGGGGGGTTGTCGGCCACAGGGCTGGTCGAGGCCAATGACGGCCTGCTGAAGATCGTCAACATCACCAGCGGCTCCGGGCAACTCCAGATCGATTCCGACGGCACGCTGGAACTCGTCACCAACAGCGGGTTGTCCAGCACCTTCAACGGGGCTGGCGGGACGTTGCTTCTCGACAAACCTTCGACATACACGGGCTCGATCGCCGGCTTCGCGTTGGGCGACTCGATCGTACTGGGCGGTATCACGGCCAGCGCCGTGGCGATCGCCAACAACGTGCTGAGTGTCAACCTCACCAACGGCGGAACGCTGACCTATTCGGTCAGCGGCAGCTTCACGGGTCTTCGCGTGCAGGCCGCCGCGGTGAACGGCGACACGGTCATCACCCTCGCCTCGGCCGCGCCGACGCAGATCACCAGTCTTCTGGACAACAGGGGCCGCACGCTTTCCGTGGGCAACGGCACGACGTACGACCTAGCTGGGGGCACGGTGTGGGGCGGGACGATCTCCGACGCGGGAGGCGGTTTCGACATCGGCTACGGCACGTTCGACGACGTCACCTATCGCGGCACGCTCATCGTCGATGGAAGCGGCGTGCTGAACGTGGTCAACGGCCTGATCGTTCGTACGGTCTCGGGTGGCTTGCCAGGCGCGATCTCGCTCGCCGGTGGCGGGTCGATCCTGCAGGTCCTTGACACGGAAACACTCGACAACGCGGTCGTGACGATCGGCGACAGCAGCGGTTCGATTGACATCCTGGGCAGCGCGGGGGCGGCGGCCAACACGCTGACGCTCGGCGCGGGGTTGACCGTGCGCCAGACGGTTGGTCAGGCGCAGTTGCTTAACGGCGGCACGAGCGATGCCATCATCAATCGCGGATCGATCGCGGTCGCTGGCGGAACGCTGGACATCAGCGGCGGAAGCTTCAGCAACTCCGGCACGATCAGCGTCAGCGGCGGCGGCACGTTAATGTTCGAACCCGCGACGCTTACCAACTTCGCGAGCAACACTCTGACCGGCGGCGTCTGGACCGTCGGCGCGGGATCAACGATCCAACTGGCCCGAAGCACGTTCATCTACACACTGAACGCCGACGTGACGCTGAGCGGGACGGGCTCCGTCATTCAGAGCCTGAACTCGTCGAACGTGCAGAACAGCCTGGACGGCAGCCTGCGGACGATCGGCGCGTCGGGCGCGTTGCGCGTGCTGGGGGGGCGTTCGCTCGCGCTGAAGGGCACCGTGAGCGATCAAGGTCTCCTGCAACTGGGCGGAGGAACGCTGTCGAACACATCGGTCACCACGATCTCGGGGACATTGCTCGGCTACGGGACGGCGGTGGGCGGTATCACCAACAACGGGGTGATCGAGGCGAACGGTGGGCGGCTCACGATCGTCAACATCGCCACGGGCACCGGTCGGTTGCAGGTCGATGCTGGGGCCACCCTGGACCTTGCGACCACGAATGCGATGAACAGTGGCTTCAGCGGTGTCGGGGGCACATTGCAGCTCGACAAGCCGACAACGTACACCGGAACGATCGGGGGCTTCGCGGTCGGCGACACGATCGTGTTGGGCGGTGTGACCGCGAACTCCGCCTCGATCACCGGCGGGACGTTGACGGTCAATCTCAACACCGGCAAGACCCTAAGCTATGCGGTCACGGGCAGCTTCTCTGGGCTGACCGTGCAGACGGCGAGCGTGGCGGGCAACACCAATGTCACCCTGTCGTCCGGTTCGGGCCTACGCGTCGCGGCTGCCTCGGCACCAGTTGCCACGCCGATCCAGGCCTCGAATTTGTCGCTGGCGACGGCCGGCTTCCTCGATGCGTCAGGCCATCTGGCCGGACGGGCGGTGGTCGCCGGCCCTTCGGCGCAGACGCTGTCGGGTGATGCGGCGACACGAGATATTTTCACCGGCACGGCAGCTGGGCTCAACGGCGATTGGATTGCGCAGTTCGGCGGGACGGGGGTGGCAGCGGACGTCATCGATGTGACGGATCTGTCATTCGTCTCGGCCGTCGCCTCCATTGCCTCGTCGGCCAAGGGCTCCGCGCTGACCTATGGCGACGGTCACCACACCTTCTCGCTGGGCCTGGCGGGCAGCGTTCCGGCGAGCCATCTCATGCTGATGAGCAATCAGCATGGGGGCACCCTGATCGTGCATCACTAGCCCGCCGCGACTCTGACCTGACGGTCCGCTCACGGTCTGGTCGTAGCCGGCCTCCTGAACCGGTGCCACGTCCCCGTTCGACGCAACGGGGCGTGGTGGCGGGAGGAGCTAATTTTAATAACATCCGAGCGATCGCGGATCGGCTGGCCCGTGCAGGCGGACAACGACGGTGTCAAGCCGATCGCCGAGACGTTGGCCGAGTCCATGGACGGGAGGGGAACTTGTCCCCGATGCTGCGATGCGGTAGCACCCGCCACCTGCCACCCAGCGCTTCACGGGCGCGGCGGCGGGGTCCCACAGCCCAGGACTCGCTCCCCGCATGGCACGCAAGAAGATCGCCCTCATCGGCGCCGGCAATATCGGCGGCACGCTCGCCCATCTGATCGGCCTCAAGGAGCTGGGCGACGTCGTCATGTTCGACGTGTTCGGAGGTGTGGCGGCCGGCAAGGCGCTCGACATCATGCAATCGAGCCCCGTGGACGGATTTGACAGCCACATGACCGGCGGCTCGGACTACGCCGCCATCGCGGGCTCCGACGTGGTGATCGTCACGGCCGGATTCCCGCGCGTGCCGGGCATGTCACGCGACGATCTGCTGGCGAAGAACGCGGGCGTGATCGCCGAGGTCGCCGAAGGGATCAAGACCCACGCGCCGAATGCATTCGTCGTCGTCATCACCAATCCACTCGACGTCATGGTCTGGGTGATGCAGCAGCGATCCGGCCTGCCGAAGGAGCGGGTGGTCGGCATGGCCGGGGTGCTGGACGGCGCGCGGTTCCGGCTGTTCCTCGCGCAGGAATTCGGCGTCTCGGTCGAGGACGTGACCGGCTTTGTCCTCGGCGGCCACGGCGATACCATGGTCCCCCTGGTTCGCTACTCAACGGTGGCGGGGATCCCAGTCCCCGACCTGATCGCGATGGGCTGGTCGACGCAGGAGCGAATCGACGCCATCGTCCACCGCACCGCCAATGGCGGCGGCGAGATCGTGAAGCTGTTGGAAAAGGGCAGCGCCTTCTACGCCCCGGCCGCCAGCGCCATCGCAATGGCCGAGAGCTTTCTCAAGGACAAGAAGCGGGTGCTGCCGGCGGCTGTCATGCTGACCGGCGAGTACGGGTTGCGCGACCTGTATGTCGGCGTGCCCGTGGTGATCGGCGCGGCAGGCGTGGAGCGGATCGTCGAGGTCGACTTCACCGCCGAGGAGCGCGCCGCATTCGACAAATCTTGTGCTGCGGTGCACAAACTGATCGAGGATTTCAAGCAGCTCGGGGTCTGACGCGGTGAACATCCACGAATACCAGGCGAAAGAGCTGCTCCGGCACTACGGGGTGGCGGTCCTGGAAGGCCATGTCGCCTGGACCCCGCAGGAGGCGGCCGACGCGGCGGCGAAGTTGCCGGGTCCGGTCTTCGTCGTGAAAAGCCAGATCCATGCTGGCGGCCGGGGCGCTGGCCGGTTCGCCGAGGATCCGAACGGCAAGGGCGGGGTGCGGCTCGCCCGCTCCGCCGAGGAGGTGAAAGCCGCCGCCGAGGCGATGATCGGGCACACGCTGGTGACCAAGCAGACCGGCACGGTCGGCAAGAAGGTTCATCGAGTCTACGTGGAAGCCGGGTGCGAGATCGCCCGCGAACTTTATCTGTCCCTGCTGATCGATCGCGCGACCTCTCGGGTCACCGTGATGGCCTCGACGCAAGGCGGGATGGAGGTCGAGGAGGTTGCCGAACACAACCCGGAGCTGATCCTGCGCGTCGCGATCGACCCCGCCGCCGGGATTTCAGGCTTTCACGCTCGAAAACTGGCGTTCGGGCTCGGTCTGACCGGAAAACAGATCGGCGCGTTCTCCCGCTTCGTGGACGCCATGTATAAAGCGTTCATCGCGCTCGACTGCGCCATCGTCGAGATCAACCCACTGGTCGTCACCGCCGCGGGCGAGGTCGTGGCGCTCGATGCCAAGGTCAGTTTCGACGACAACGCGCTGTTCCGCCATCCGGAGCTGGAGAAGCTACGCGACGAGGCCGAGGAGGACCCGAAGGAGCTGGAGGCCGCTCACCATAGCCTGAACTACGTGGCGCTCGATGGCACCATCGGCTGCATGGTCAACGGCGCGGGCCTGGCCATGGCGACGATGGACATCATCAAGCTGTATGGCGCGTCGCCCGCCAATTTCCTCGATGTCGGCGGCGGCGCCACCAAGGAGCGCGTGACCGCAGCCTTCAAGATCATCCTGTCGGACCCCAACGTCGAAGGCATCCTGGTCAATATTTTCGGCGGCATCATGCGCTGCGACGTGATTGCCGAGGGAGTCATCGAGGCGGCGCGCGAAGTCAGCCTCAACGTGCCGCTGGTGGTACGCCTGGAGGGGACTAACGTCGAGCTCGGCAAGGCCATCTTGGCCCGTTCGGGGCTGGCGATCATCGCCGCCGACAATCTGGCCGACGCTGCGGAAAAGATCGTCAGGGCGACGCGCGACGACGTGCGGGACGCCGGCTGATGGCCGTTCTCGTCGACCGCGACACGACGGTCATCACCCAGGGATTCACGGGCGCGCAAGGGACGTTCCATTCCGAGCAGGCAATCGCTTACGGCACTAAGGTCCTGGGCGGGGTGACGCCGGGCAAGGGCGGCTCGACGCATCTCGATTTGCCGGTGTTCGACACGGTGGCCGAGGCGGTCGCGGCCACCCATGCGACGGCCAGCGCGATCTATGTGCCGCCGCCGTTCGCGGCGGACGCGATCCTAGAGGCGATCGATTCTCGGATCGCGCTGATCGTCTGCATCACCGAGGGCATTCCTGTGCTCGATATGGTCCGCGTCCGCCGCGCGCTGGACGGTTCCGGCTCGCGGCTGATCGGGCCGAATTGCCCGGGGGTGATCACGCCCGACGCCTGCAAGATCGGCATCATGCCTGGACATATCCACCGTCGCGGGCGGATCGGCATCGTCTCGCGCTCCGGCACGCTGACCTACGAGGCGGTGGCGCAGACCACGGCGGCGGGGCTGGGCCAGAGCACCTGCGTCGGCATCGGCGGAGATCCGGTGAAAGGCACCGATTTCGTCGAGGTGCTGGAGATGTTCCTGGCCGATCCGGAAACCGAGGCGATCATCATGATCGGCGAGATCGGCGGCCAGAGCGAGATCGACGCCGCCGAATTCCTCGCCCGCGATTCGCGCCGCAAGCCGACCGTCGGTTTCATCGCGGGCGTCACCGCGCCGCCTGGCCGGCGGATGGGCCATGCGGGCGCGGTCATCAGCGGTGGACGCGATACGGCGGCCGCCAAGATGGAGGCCATGACGGCCGCCGGCATCCACGTCGCCGAAAGCCCGGCAGCACTTGGCAGCACGATGCTTCGGGCCTTGCGGGGCTGATTGCGGGAGCGTCCGATAGAGTCTGATCTATGGCGACACCCTAGAGCGACAACGTTCCCGATTTTCTTCGGGCGCAGTTCGCGCGGGTAGACTGGCGGTTCGATCGATTGGAACGAAAGAGTGACGAGTGGACCTTTCGGGTCGGTGCGTGGGAAACGACGGTCGCTTACATGCAGGAAGCGGTCGCCCATGTCCGTTCGCAGGGACTATTTTGAGCGGCGGCTCGATCGGGTCGAGCGACGCCTGGATCCGCGAGGGGCCGCCGCTGAAGCCTAGCTGCCCTGCGCGCGTTGCGAACATCCGGTTACCATTTCATCGAATAGATTGATGACGCGGCCCGGGGAAGAACCCGACGGCCGCGGCTGCGAACGAGGTGTCTCATGGCTGGCGTCGATGTCCTAGCAAGTGCGCTCTCCGGCGCGAACGCGGCGTTCATTGCCGACGCCTATGCGCGATGGAGCGCAGATCCCTCCAGCGTGGACGCGAGCTTTGCCGACCTATTCGCCGCCCTCGGCGATGAGGATCGTGCCGTCCTCGGCGACGCGACCGGAGCCTCTTGGGCGCCCCGGCAATTCGCGGCCAGCGATGCCTTGGCCGAGAGCTCGACCAAGGACCGCGCCCCCAACGGTCATGCTGCGCCCGCCCTGGCGTCCGAGGGGACCAAGGACAGCCTGCGCGCCCTGATGCTCATCCGCGCCTATCGCGTGCGCGGCCATCTCGAGGCCAAGCTCGACCCACTCGGTTTGCAGGAGCAGCGACACCACTCCGAACTCGATCCTGTCACCTATGGCTTCGGCCCCGGCGACATAGACCGGATGATCTTCATCGACCACGTACTCGGACTCGAGAGCGCAACGGTTCGCCAAATCCTCGGGATCTTGCGCGAGACGTATTGCGGCCCGGTCGGCGTCGAATTCATGCACATTCAGGACCCGGAGCAAAAAGCCTGGATACAGCGCCGGGTCGAGGGCGCGCCCTGGCGCACGACGTTCGACCGCGAGGGTAAGACGGAGATCCTGCGGCAACTGACCGAAGCGGAAGGCTTCGAGGCTTTCTGCCAAAAGCGTTATGTCGGCACCAAGCGCTTTGGCTTGGAGGGCGGTGAAGTCACGGTTCCCGCCCTGCATGCGATGATCGGGACCGCCGCGGCCGACGGCGTGAACGAGATCTGTATCGGGATGCCGCATCGCGGCCGGCTCAACACGCTGTTCAACGTGGTCCGCAAGCCGGCGACCGCGATCTTCAGCGAATTCGGCGGCTCCAGCTTCAAGCCCGACGACGTGCAGGGCTCGGGCGACGTGAAATATCACCTCGGCACCTCGACCGACGTCGACATCGCCGGCCGCACCGTCCATTTGTCGTTGCAGCCGAACCCGTCGCATCTGGAGGCGGTCGATCCGGTCGTCGTGGGCAAGGTCCGGGCGCGGCAAGACATGGTCGGCGACGTCCGCGATCGACGTTCCGTCATGGGTATCCTGATGCACGGCGACGCGGCCTTCGCGGGTCAGGGCCTGGTGTACGAGACACTGGCGATGAGCCAGCTTATCGGCTACCGGACCGGCGGGACGATCCATCTGGTCGTCAACAATCAGATCGGGTTCACGACCGTTCCGGCGCATGCCTATTCCGGGCTGTATTGCACCGACGTCGCCAAATCGATTCAGGCGCCGATCCTGCACGTCAACGGCGATGACCCGGAGGCGGTGGTCTGGTGTGCCCGCATTGCCGCCGAATTCCGTCAGCGCTTCGGCGCCGACATCGTGCTCGACATCGTGTGCTATCGCCGTCATGGCCACAACGAGACGGACGAGCCGGCCTTCACGCAGCCGATCATGTATCGCGCCATCCGCGAGCAGAAGACGACGCGCGCCGTGTATGCCGACCGATTGGTGTCGCAGGGCGTAATCGACGCGGCCGGTGCGCGGGCGATATGGGACGATTTCGCCGCGTCGCTGGAAGATTCGTATCAGGCCGCGCAGTCCTACAAGGTGAACAAGGCCGACTGGCTCGAAGGGGCTTGGGCCGGCCTCAAGCAGCCCAACGACGACGAGGAGGCCAGCGAGGGCGAGACGGCCGCGAGTGACGCTCAACTGCGCGCGGTCGGCGGCGCGCTGTATCGCGTGCCGGAGAATTTTGCGCTCAACCCAAAGATCGCCCGACAGCTCGAGGCGAAGCGGGCGATGGTCGAAACCGGGGAGGGCGTGGACTGGGCGACCGGCGAGGCGCTGGCGTTCGGCACACTGCTGAGCGACGGCCACCGGGTGCGCCTGTCGGGTGAGGATTGCCAGCGCGGCACGTTCAGCCAGCGCCACGCGGTGCTGATCGATCAGGACAGCCAGCACGAATACGTGCCGCTGAACAATATCGCCCCGGGCCAGAAGAAGATCGAGATCTACAACAGCCTGCTGTCGGAAGCCGGGGTATTGGGCTTCGAATACGGTTACACTCTGGCCGACCCGAAATCGCTGGTGCTATGGGAAGCCCAGTTCGGCGATTTCGCCAATGGCGCGCAGGTCATCATCGACCAGTTCCTCGCCAGCGGCGAGACGAAATGGCTGCGGATGTCGGGCCTCGTACTGCTGCTGCCGCACGGGCACGAGGGTCAGGGGCCGGAACACAGTTCCGCGCGGCTCGAGCGGTATCTGCAGCTCTGCGCCGAACGCAACATGGTGGTCGCCAACCTGACCACGCCCGCGCAGTATTTCCACGCGCTGCGGCGGCAGCTCAAGCGCAACTACCGCAAGCCGCTGGTGCTGATGACGCCGAAATCGCTGCTGCGGCACAGGTTCGCGGTCTCCACGCTGGCGGAGTTCGCGCCGGGCAGCCAGTTTCATACCGTGCTGCCGGAAGCCGAGGCGATCGGGCCAGACGATACCGTGCGCCGCGTCGTGCTTTGTAGCGGCAAGGTCTACTACGACCTGCTCGCCGAGCGCAGGATCCAGAACATTGCAGACGTCGCGATCGTGCGTGTGGAACAGATCTATCCGTTCCCGGTTAAGACGCTGCCGGGCATTCTCGGCCGATACCCGAACGCCGAGATCGTCTGGTGTCAGGAGGAGCCGGCCAACATGGGCGCCTGGACGTTCGTCGACCGACGCATCGAAAAGGTGCTGGCTGATTTATCCGGAGCGGCGCGGCGGCCGCGCTATGTCGGACGATGCGACGCGGCAAGTCCGGCCACCGGTCAGGCGACCGTGCATGCGTCGCAGCAGTCGAAGCTGATTGGCGAAGCCCTCGCGGTTTGACGGAAAAGAAGCAGGAGCCCCGCCAGCATGGCGACCGACATCAAGGTGCCCACGCTGGGCGAGAGCGTCACCACCGCCACCGTGGCGCGATGGCTGAAAAAAGTGGGCGAGGCGGTCGCCGCCGACGAGCCGCTGGTCGAACTGGAGACGGACAAGGTCACGGTCGAAGTCAACGCGCCGTCCGCCGGCACGTTGGAAACCGTGGCCGCCGATGACGGCGCGGAGGTCGAGGTCGGCGCGTTGCTGGGCACCGTTGCCGAAGGCGCGGGTGCCGCGACATCCTCGCCGCCGGTGAAAGCCCAGGCGGCGCAGGCGCCCGCGCCTGCCGCCAATCCGGCCGCGGGCGTTAACCCGCCGCCGCCGCCGTCCGGCCCGGTCGGCAGGCCGGCACCGCCGGACCCTCTACCCGCGGCTGCCCGGATGATGGAGATGCGTCAGGTGTCCGCCGAACAGGTGGGCGCCGGGACTGGAAAGGACGGCCGCATCACGAAGGGCGACGTCCTGAATTTCCTCGATCGTCCCGCGCCGGCGCCTGTCGCCAAGCCGCAGCCCGCCGCGCAGCGCGCCGTGCACGAGGGCGAGGAGCGGGTGCGCATGACCCGCCTGCGCCGGACGATCGCATCCCGTCTGAAGGAGGCGCAGAACACCGCGGCCATGCTGACCACCTTCAACGAGGTGGACATGACCGCGACCATGGCGATGCGCGCCGAGTACAAGGCGGCGTTCGAGAAGAAGCACGAGGGCGCGCGGCTCGGCTTCATGAGCGTGTTCGTACGCGCCTGCTGCGCGGCGCTGAAGGAGTTCCCCAGCGTCAACGCCGAGATCGATGGCGAGGACATCGTCTATCGCAATCACGTCCACATGGGCATTGCCGTCGGCGGCGCGAACGGGCTGGTCGTGCCGGTGATCCGCAACGCGGACTCGCTGTCGTTTGCCGAGATCGAACGGACCATCGCGGCGTTCGGCGCGAGTGCGCGGGACGGCAAGCTCAAGCTGGAGGAACTGACCGGTGGCACGTTCAGCATTACCAATGGCGGCGTCTATGGCAGCCTGATGAGCACGCCGATCCTTAACCCGCCGCAATCGGCGATCCTGGGTATGCACAAGATCCAGGATCGCCCCATGGCGATCGGCGGAAAAATCGAGATCCGGCCGATGATGTATCTCGCGCTGAGCTATGACCATCGGATCATCGATGGTCGCGAGGCGGTCGGATTTCTGGTGCGGGTCAAGGAAGGCGTGGAAGACCCCAGGCGATTGTTGCTGGGACTTTAGGGGCGGAGTTCGAAATGGCTGACTCCTACGACGTCGTCATCATCGGCTCCGGTCCTGGCGGCTACGTGTGTGCGCTGCGCGCCGCTCAGCTCGGCCTGCGCGTCGCGTGCGTCGAGAAGCGCGGCACGCTCGGCGGCACGTGCCTCAATGTCGGCTGCATCCCGTCCAAGGCGCTGCTGCAGTCGAGCGAGAATTTCCACGCCGTGCAGCATGATTTTGCCGCCCACGGGATCACCGTCGAAAAGGTGAAGCTGGACCTCGACCGGATGCAGGACCGCAAGTCCGAGGTCGTCACGGCGAACGTCAAGGGTGTGGAGTTCCTATTCAACAAGAACAAGGTGACGTGGCTCAAGGGCACGGGCCGCATCGTCGCCCCCGGCCGCGTGGCGGTCGATGACGTGGAGGTTGAAGCAAAACATATCGTTATCGCCACCGGAAGCGAGAGTATCCCTCTGTCGGGCGTCACCGTCGACGAGGACCGCATCGTGACCTCCACCGGGGCGCTGGAGATCGACGAGGTCCCCGACCACCTCGTGGTCATCGGCGGCGGCTATATTGGGCTGGAGCTGGGCAGCGTCTGGCAGCGTCTGGGTGCGAAAGTCACGGTCGTCGAATATCTCGACCGACTGGTGCCCGGCATGGACGCCGAGATCGGCAGGACGTTCCAGCGGGTCCTCGGCAAGCAGGGGCTGAATTTCCGTCTGTCGACCAAGGTGACCGGTGCCCAAGCCGACAGGAGGGGCGTCACGCTTTCGGTGGAGCCGGCTTCCGGCGGGCCGTCCGAGGAGTTGCACGCGGACGTCGTGCTGGTGGCGATCGGCCGCCGGCCCTATCTTGCGGGACTCGGGCTGGGCCGTGTCGGCGTGGAGCTAGACGATCGCGGCCGGGTCAAGACCGATGCGCATTTCGCGACGAACGTGCCAGGCATCTACGCCATTGGCGACGTCCTCGGCTCCGGCCCGATGCTCGCCCACAAGGCCGAGGAGGAGGGCGTCGCGCTTGCGGAAATTCTCGCGGGCCAGCCTGGCCACGTGAATTATGGCGTCATTCCGGGTGTGGTCTACACATGGCCGGAAGTGGCAAGCCTTGGCCAGACCGAGGAGCAACTCAAGGAATCAGGCGTCGATTACCATGTCGGGAAGTTCCCGTTCACGGCGAATGGACGGGCGCGGGCGATGGGCAGCACCGATGGGTTCGTGAAGATCCTTGCCGACGCGCGCACCGATAGGATTTTGGGCGCGCACATCATTGGCCCTGACGCCGGCACGCTGATCGCGGAGATCGCGATCGCCATGGAGTTCGGTGCGTCGTCGGAGGATGTCGCCCGCACCTGCCACGCCCACCCGAGCCTGAACGAAGCGGTCAAGGAAGCGGCTCTCGCCGTCGAGGGACGGGCGCTTCACATATAGCGCGTGCGCTCGTGGCCCTGGTGACATCGGCTTTTGAAGGAAAGCGTGACACTCATACAAGGCGCTTACTCAGGAAAAACCGGCTGTGTGGCGCGGGGTAGTCGGCGATCTCGCCAAACACGGCATAACCGTGCTTCTCATAGAAGCCTCGTGCCTGAAAGCTGAACGTATCGAGCCAGACGCCGTGGCACGCCCTCTGCCGGGCTTCCGCTTCCGCCTTTCGCAGCAATTCGCTGCCTATGCCCTGACCACGTAGCGCCTCGGGGACCACCAAAAGTTCGATGAAGAGCCACTGGTAATAGCTACGGCCCCAAGCGCCACCGGTTATCGGTCCGTCCTTGCCGTCCCGAACGACCAACGCAAACGGCAAATCTACGGTCTGGATCGGACCAAGTTGGCTGTCGTTGAAGCGACCAAGCGGACAAGCGATGGCGGCGCGGTGGGTCTCGTCGGGAGCGGCGACGAGATCGATCACCGCCATCAGCAGCGTGGCTTGATCGGTGTGAACTCGGCGAGCGTGCCGTCCATGGTGAAATCGCCGAAATCCATTGCGAGATCGTCCGCGACGCCGTTCGCCCAGTAACGCATCGACACCTCGTAATCCGGCTGCTGGGCCGTCGCAGCATGGTCGAAGAATGCGAGATGCACCCGGCCAGTCGGCTGGCTCGCCAAATCTGGCCAAGTAGACGGCCTCGCGGCACCCCAGTTCAGGATGGCGACCGAGCTGTCTTGAGGGCCCTTTTCGGTCGTGCCGTCGAAGAGCGGCAGCGCAATGAATTTCTTGCCGGACTCGGCCGCCGCAAGCAGCGCGGCAGTATGAGCGGTCGGGAATAACGTGCCCTTGGGCAGCTTGGTGGTCGCTTCGTGCGGCAGACTGTAATGCGCGGAGCCGGACCCGTCAGGCCCGTCGAGCTTGGCGGCGCCCTCGACATCGCTGGTGACCGCCGTATCGGTCGTCTGGCGCATCCGGAACCGCATGCTCAGCCCGTCCTTGCTCTCGAACGTGGCGTAGTCGGACAGCATCTCGATCTCCTGGCCCTCGGAATTCGTGATGGTCATTTTCAGGCGTTGCCGGCTGGCCCAGCCATCGCAGGTGTCCAAGACCTCGTAACTCATGGTCCCGGCAGCTGCCTGCACGTCGCCACGCTTGGCGTTGTCGAGCTTCAGATTGTACAGAGCGCGGTGGGCCAGCAAATCGGCGGCCTGAGCAGTCACGCCAATCAGCGCGGCGCCGAAAACCACGGCCAGCAGGCGGGCGGGCTGTCGCATATGTCACTCCGATTGCAGAAGCACGATAGGATGCCGCGTGGCCACATGCCAGCATTGGCCGACACCCGGTCAGAGTTCATCGGCGGTCTAGGTGCTCTCGCCATCCACGGCATCACGGGACCGGACCCTCAAACTCCGCGCCTACCTTCGCGTGCCCTCGGTCGCCCACCAACCTCGTCGTGCGGTCCGAGCCCGCCGAGATCGCGCACCACGCGCGCGGCGGTTCGAAATGGCGGGGTGGGGTCGTGACCGAGGGCGACATCCGGCTCGACCCACCCTGACCGCCGCGGACGTCTTTCGACGCTGACGCAGGTTATGCCCGCTGCGGCGGAACATCCAATTTCAGCGACAACTCCTTCAGCCGCGACGGCGGAACCTCGGCGGGCGCGCCCATCATGAGGTCCTCGCCCTGCTGGTTCAGCGGGAACAGGATGACCTCGCGAATGTTCGGCTCGTCGGCCAGCAGCATGACGATGCGGTCGATCCCCGGCGCCGACCCGCCATGCGGCGGCGCGCCGTAGCGGAACGCCGCCAGCATGCCGCCGAACCTCGCCTCGACCTCACTCTCCGGGTATCCGGCGATCTGGAACGCGCGGATCATGACCTCCGGCCGATGGTTGCGGATTGCGCCCGATGACAGCTCGATGCCGTTGCAGACGATATCATACTGGAATGCCTTGATCGTCAGCGGATCCTGCGTCTCCAGCGCCTGCATGCCGCCTTGCGGCATGCTGAACGGATTGTGGCTAAAGATGATCTGACCGGTCTCCTCGTCGCGTTCGAACATCGGGAAGTCGGTGACCCAACAGAAGCGGAACGCTCCCTGTTCGATCAGGCCAAGATCGGTCCCGAGCTTCGTGCGCACCGCACCGGCGAACTTCGCCGTTTCGTCCGGCTTGCCGGCGGCGAAGAAGACGCTGTCGCCCGCCGCGACCCCGCAGACCGCGCGGATCGCCTCGGCGCGATCCGGCTCCAGGTTCTTGGCAATCGGCCCGCGCGCGCCGTGCACGTCGAACTGGATGTAGCCGAGTCCGCCCGACCCCTGCTCGCGCGCCCACTCGTTCAGCTTGTCGAAAAAGCTGCGTGGATTGTCAGCCGTGCCCGGTGCCGGGATCGCGCGCACGACGCCGCCGCCGGCCGCAATCTTGGCGAACAGCCCGAAGCCGGAGCCGGCGAAGTGGGTGGTGACATCGGTGATGCGCAGCGGATTGCGCAGATCCGGCTTGTCGCTGCCGTACTCGGCCATCGCCACATCATACGGAATGCGTGCGAATGGCGGCGCGTCCACCACGCGCTCACCGGCGAACTCCTCGAACACGCCCCCCATGATCGGCTCCAAGGTCGCAAAGACGTCGTCCTGCGTCACGAAACTCATCTCGAAATCAAGCTGATAGAATTCGCCCGGTGAGCGGTCGGCCCGGCTGCTCTCATCGCGAAAGCACGGGGCGATCTGGAAGTAGCGATCGAAGCCCGCGACCATCAGCAGTTGCTTGAACTGCTGCGGTGCCTGCGGCAGGGCGTAGAACTTGCCCGGATGCAGCCGGGCCGGCACCAGGAAGTCACGCGCCCCCTCGGGACTGGAGGCGGTGAGGATCGGCGTCTGAAATTCGGTAAAACCCGCCGCGGTCATTCGCTTGCGGAAACTTGCGATGACGCCCGCGCGCAGACGCATGTTGCGCTGCATCTTCTCGCGTCTCAGATCGAGGAAGCGGTATCTCAGCCGCAACTCATCGGGATACTTCTCCTCGCCCGCCACCTGGATCGGCAGCACGTCGGCCACCGACTGGATCTCGACCGTGGCGGCGCGTACCTCGATCTCGCCGGTCGGCAGGCGCGGATTGATGGTCGCCCCTTCCCGTCGCACGACCTCGCCGGTGACCGTCACCACGCTCTCGACGCGAAGCCGGTCAATGGCGGCGAAGGCTTCGGTCCCGGTCGCGAACACGCACTGCGTGAGGCCCGCATGGTCGCGAAGGTCCACGAACAGCAGCCCGCCATGGTCGCGCTTGCTGTGAACCCAGCCCGAAAGCCGCGCCAAGTCGCCGGCGTCGGAGGCGCGGAGCGCGCCGCAGGAATGGGTGCGGTAGGCGTGCATGGCTGAGACTTCCGGGTAGGGAGGAGGTGGCGGGACACACACCGAGGCCTGGACGGTGTCAAGGTGCGAACGCGCGCTTGTCCCGGATCAGGGACGAGCCAAAGGACCGATCCAACTCGTTTTGGACTAAACGGCTCAGCGGGCGCTGCCGCTGGCGGGCGCTGTATTGCGTATCACAACCACCCCTTGGTCTTGAACCAAACCACAGGCAGCACAGCGCTCAGCAGCATCAGCGCCAGCGCGTAAGGATAGCCCCATGCCCAGTGCAGCTCCGGCATAGCCTCGAAATTCATCCCGTACATACTGGCAATGAATGTGGGCGGAATACCGACGATGCTCACGATCGTCAGCACGGTGAACTTGTTGCTTTGTTCGATGCCGATTAGTCCGACCGTCGCATCCAACAGGAACTGCAGTTTGTTGAACAGATGCGCGTCGTATTCGTTCAGTGACAAAATGTCGGACCGCACCGTCTTGAAGCGCTGCTTTTGTTCGTGGCCGAACCACTCGCTGGCATTCAGCATCGTGAACTGCACGATTCGGCCGATCCCCAGCAAGGTGTCGCGGATCTTGCCGATCAGGTCCCCCAGGGCGCCGACCCGCCGCAGCGTCGCCCGCAGCTCACGGTCGATTGTGCGCGAACGATGCTCCTTGCGATCGGGCCGGAAAATGTGGCGGGAGATGAGGTCGAGCGCTTCACCCTCACGCTCCAGCACGTCGGCGATCCGGTCAACCACCCCCTCGATCAGTGCAAGGAACACTTCGACGCTGCTGCCCGGCCCGTTCGGCGCCACCCGGCAGTTGTTGGCGAATTGCTCGAACATTGGCAGATTAGCAAAGCGTACCGTAATCAGCCGCTCGCGCGAGAGCACGAACCCCACCGGGGTCACGCTCGCCGTCGTGCCCTCGCCGCGCATCAGCGCCGGCATCGACATGTAAAGGATGTCATCGCGCTTTTGCAGTCGGCTCGACGTCTCAATTTCCGACAACTCGGCCAGCTGTGGAACGTGCGAGCCGGTCACCTGCTCGACCATCCGAACCTCCTCCTCGGTCGGATTGTGCAGGTCGATCCAAGCGGAGCCGGCGTGTAGCGGCGCGTCGTCCTCGGGGTGGCGCGGAAAAGCCAGGAGCATGCGCAATCCTCTCTCTCTGTTCACCCCATTGGACAGGTCGCGGGATACGCCGCTTTCAGCCCTTTGCGGCCCCGTGTAGTCTCACCCCATGGCACGGCCGACCCGCGAGACCTTCCCGCCTCCCGTCCTCATGACCGAGTCCGCCGAGCTTGCCGCCTTCTGCGAGCGGATGCGGCATGAACCGTTCGTGACAGTCGATACTGAATTCATGCGCGAACGGACTTACTGGCCGGAGTTGTGTGTCGTCCAGTTGGCCGGCGCGGCCGAGGTGGCGATTGTGGATGCGCTCGCACCTGGCATGGACCTCGCGCCGCTCGGCAGCCTGTTCGCGGATCAGGCGGTGACGAAAGTGTTTCACGCGGCGCGCCAGGACATCGAGATCTTTGTCCTCCGCTATGGTGACACGCCCCGGCCGCTGTTCGACACCCAGGTCGCGGCCATGGTCGCGGGGTTCGGCGATCAGGTCGGCTACGACTCTCTGGTCTCTGCCCTGACCGGAGGCCAGATCGACAAGGCGCACCGTTTCAGCGACTGGTCGGCCCGGCCGCTATCTCCCGCGCAGCTCACCTACGCGGCGGCTGATGTGACGTGGCTGCGCGGCGTCTACACCGCACTGCTCGCGCGGTTGGAGAAGGAAGGGCGGCTCGACTGGGTCGGAGAGGAGATGGCCGCGCTGGCGGACCCGGCGACGTATCGGGCCAATCCCGAGGCGATGTGGGAACGGCTGCGGCCGCGCACCAACAACCGCAGGTTGCTCGGCGTGCTGCGCGCGGTGGCGGCGTGGCGCGAGCGAGAGGCGCAGCGCAGCAATATCCCGCGCCAGCGGATGCTCAAGGACGAGAGTCTGCTTGAACTCGCGGCCACTGCTCCCCGGACCACTGAGGCGCTGGCCCGTGTGCGCGGGGTGACGCGTGGTTTCGCCGAGGGCAAGATGGGGGCGGCGCTGATCGAAGTGATCCGTGCGTCCGGGGAGGAGTCCGACGAGCACCTACCGGATGTGCCGGGGCGGCCGGACAGCGCGCGAGCGTCACCTGCGCTGGTGGCGCTGCTGAAAGTTCTGCTGGCGGCCAATTGCGAACGGCATCGCGTGGCGCCCAGGCTGGTGGCCGACAGCGAGGACATCGACCGCCTGGCCACCGAGGATGCGCCAGATGTGGCCGCAGTCCACGGCTGGCGCGCCGAGGTGTTTGGTCACGATGCGGCGGCGCTCAAGGCCGGGCGGCTTTCGCTTGGCGTGGACGGCAAGCGGGTCCGGCTGATCCCGGTTTGAATGCGTATCGTGATCGCGCTGTGGGTCGCACTGGCACCCGGCCTTGCCGCGGGCCGTCAGGTCGTGCCACCGGATGGCTCGCCCACCGCCCTTTGCCTCCGCGCCGCGCATGGGGCCGGCGTGCTAGAGGGGATTCTCGACGGGCTGATGGGCCGGCTGGCGCAGGTCGAAAGCGGCCGCTTCGTGGCCGGCGACGCGGTCTGGCGGCCATGGCCGTGGACGATCAACGCCGATCGAGTCGGCTATGCGTTCGAGACCAAGGCCGAGGCAGTCGCCTGGGCGGCGGGCGCGCCAAAGCGAGGCGTGAAGTTCCTCGATGCCGGCTGCCTGCAAGTTAACCTCCAGTATCACAGCCGGGCGTTTCCAGGTTTGGACGAGGCGTTCGACCCCTGGGCCAACGCCCGATACGCCGCCCGCTACTTACGTTCTCTTTACGACGAGGCCGGGCGGGACTGGTCGGTCGCGGTGGGATGGTATCACTCGCACACGCCTGAGCTCGCATATCAGTATCGCACGCGGGTCGCAGCCTTGGGGGAGGGGATCCTCGCGGGTCTTCCGCCGGGTCCGCTGGCCGCGCGGCTCCGCGCCGTTGGCGTCATGGGCGTGCCGCTGGCCGGCGGCGGGGTGTTGCGCATCCAGCTCAACCGCCAGCCCAGGGGACCAGGCTATCGCAAGCCCAACTCCTGCGAGGTGGCCGCAGCCATCGGGTTGCTGCTGGTCAAGGAGCCGAAGGTCGCGAATTGCGGCGGAAAGACCAGGCCTCAAGACCGACGCATCGCGGCGCGCGCGACCGCCGGTCCGTGACCCGACAGGCACGCCGCGAGAGCGTGGTGCCGCAGACCTTGACCCCGATGCCCTGCTCCGCCATAGACCGCGCCTTCATATCGCCAGCCTGCGCGCGTCCGCGCGTACTGGCCACGGGAACACGATCATGTCGCGCCGCTGCGAAATCTCCGGGAAAAGCGTTCTGACGGGCAACAACGTCAGCCACGCGAACAACAAGACCCGCCGCCGCTTTTTGCCCAACCTCCAGCACACGTCGATGCTGTCCGACGTGCTCGGAAGTAGCGTGCATATGCGTCTTTCGACCCGGGCGATCCGTACGGTCGAGCACAATGGCGGGATCGATGCCTTCCTGCTTGGAACGCCCAGCCGCAAACTGCCGCAGGCGGCGTTGACGATGAAGCGCCGTCTTCTGCGCGCCCAGAAGAAAGCGGCCGCAGCGACCTGATCCTGCTTCACGTCGCCCCGATCCTGCGCCATCCTCATGGCTGGGATGCGCGGGAGGCGGCGTTCGATGATCCGTTGGGTGCTTCTTGGCTGCCTTGCGGCGTCCGCCGCACACGCAGATTCCATCACCCACGCGCGCCTTGATCGGCTTGACCGGCGGTACGAGGTAAGTCGCGATCTCACCTATATCGAGACCACCGCCGTCGACACCACGCTGCTGACCGCACGCGGCATTCATGATCGCGACCGGAGCACCAAATCCTTTAATCCGGAGGCCCAAACGCTCGAGGTACTCGAGGCCTGGGTCGACCAGCCGGATGGCACCCGCATCGTGGTCGGCGACGCCGGCCGGTTCACCCGCCCGAGCGAGGCGGCGCAGGGCGCGCCGGGCTTCACCGCCTCGTTGACCACGACGCTGCTCTACCCGCAGCTGCGGCCAGGCAGCCGGACACATGTGCGCTGGCGACTAACGCAGAAGACGCCGCCCCTGATGGGTTTCAACGTCTGGAGCGAGCCGCCGCTCGACACCGCCACCGGCCTGGCCACAATCTCGTTGCATCTGCCGTCGAATCTGCCGCTCGCCTGGCGCAGCCGCGGGTTCGACGTCAGCGACGAGCGCGACCCCGACGGAGCGCGACGCATCGAGGCGCGCATCGCCAATACGCAGGCGGAAGAGGCTGAGCGCGACACCGTTGCGACTGCCGATTTCCAGCCGCTTTTCCTGGCCACGACGTTATCGGGTCCCGCTGCGTTGGGCTCGATCTACTGGCGGGCAAGCCTGCCGAAGACGGAGGTGACCCCTGAGATTTCGGCGCTCGCCGCCCGTCTCGCGGGCAATTTGGAAGGCGAGGCGCTTGCCCGGGCCATCTATGATTGGGTGACGCGGAATATCCGCTACGTCGCGGTTTATCTCGATCCGAATGATTCCTGGGTGCCACATCCAGCCTCCGAGGTGCTGCGTGCTGGCTATGGGGATTGCAAGGACCACGTGGTCTTGATGCAGGCCTTGCTGGCCGCGCGCGGACTGAAGGTGGAGGCGGCCCTGGTGGACTGGGGCGATCGCACCGTCGACCCGCCATTGTGGCTGCCGCATGCTTTCAACCACGCAATCGCCTATCTTCCGGCACTCGATCGGTTCGTCAACCCGACGGATCCCTATGCGCGCTTCGACAGCCTGGACCGCGGCCTATCTGGCAAGGCCGCGGTGATCGCCGGGCCGGCCGGCCGGCTGACCCGCACGCCGGTGGCGCGACCGCAGGACAATGCGTATGCGATGGATCAATCATTGGCGGTCGAGCGGGACGGAACTCTGCACGGCAGCGCGACATTCCGCATGTCGCCGAGCCTGGAGAGCGGTGTGCGCGCGATGGTCGCCCGGGCCAGCTCCACGCGTGATCTTGCCGAGCGGTTTCTCAGCGCTACGCCGGAGGGTGGCTTCGGCGAGTTCCGTACTAGCGATCCACGCGACCTGGGACGCGATTTCGACGTGGTCGGAACGTGGCACAGCCCGCATGCAGCGGTGTTTCGCGACGGGGTGGCAACGCTGCCGGTGCCAGTAGGCCTGGACCTTGATTCGCCGTCGCGGCTGCGGCGCTACTTGTCGGCGGGAGCGCGCCGGCACCCCATGCTGGTCGGCGTTTTGCGGGATTCGTGGGTTACGGACATCGCGCTGCCGCCCGGCATCGTCGTCACGCGGCTGCCCGACGATGTCACCCTGCGCAACGCGGCGGGGGAATACACTGCGACATATCGGCGCGACGCGGCCGGGGTGCGGGTCGAGCGGCGGCTCGAGATCGCGCGCGACGTCTTCACACCCGCCGACATCGCGAGCCTTGAGGAGTTGCTGTATGCGCCGCTCGACGACGCACGCGCGACGCTCGAGCTGACCCGTAGGCAGGCCGAGGCGCGGATCCCATGAGTTTCGTGACAATAGGCTGACGCGCACCGAGTTTGGCCGTAGGTTGCGGCGCTGGTCGATTTCTGCCCAAGACTGCCCTCACGGAGGAAACAATCATGAAAATCGCCCGCCGCGTCCTGCTCGCGCTGGTCGCAACCACTGCCCTGGCGTCCACGTCCCTCTCAACCCGGGCCATTGCCGCCGATCCGATCAAGATCGGCCTGAGTGGTCCGTTCACCGGCGGCTCCGCGTCGATGGGCGTCTCGATGCGCGACGGCGTGAAGCTCGCGGTCACCGAGATCAACAAAGCCGGCGGGGTGCTTGGCCGCCCGCTGGTGGTGGTCGAGCGGGATGATCAGGCCAAGAACGAGATCGGCGTGCAGGTGGCGCAGGAGCTGATCAACAAAGAGGGCGTGGTCGCCACTGTCGGCTACGCCAACACCGGCGTCGCGCTGGCCAGTCAGCGCTTCTACCAGGAGGCCGAAATCCCGGTCATCGACAACGTCGCCACCGGAACGATCGTGACGAAGCAGTTCCTCGCGCCCGACCACGAGGCCAACTATGTCTTCCGCAACGCGGCGGCGGATTCGATCCAGTCGGTGATGATTGCCGAGGAGGCGATCAAGCGGCAGGGCTTTAAAGCTCCGGCGATCTTCGCCGACAGCACCAATTATGGGCAACTCGGGCTAAAGGACCTGCAGAAGGCGCTTGCCACGCTCGGGACGAAGCCTGTCGCGGAGGAAAAATTCAACATCGGCGATACTGACATGACGGCGCAGTTGCTACGCGCCAAGCAGGCCGGGGCGGATGTCGTGCTGACATACGCCCTAGGCCCCGAACTGGCGCAGGTCGCCAACGGCATGGCCAAAATTGGGTGGAAAGTTCCGATGATTGGTAGCTGGGCGTTGTCGATGTCGAGCTTCATCGACAACGCCGGGCCGAACGGCAACGGCGCGATGATGCCGCAGACCTTCATCCAGCTGCCGACGACTCCGAAACGGAAAGCGTTCATCGAGGCTTTCCAGGCTGCCTACAAGATCGACCGGATGACCAGCCCGGTTTCCGCCGCGCAGGGCTATGACAGCGTCTATCTGCTGGCCGCCGCGATGGAACAGGCCGGCACGACGGAGGGGCCAAAAGTTCGCGAGGCGCTGGAGAACCTGGAGAAGAAGGTCGAGGGTGTCGTGACGACCTACGACAAGCCGTTCAGCGCGACCGACCACGAGGCCATCAGTTCGAACATTCCGGTCTTCGGCGTCGTGAAGGACGGGCGGGTGGCACCCGCGCATCCCGACGATCTCGCGGGCGACAATGCGGTGCGGGTGAAGCCCAAAGCCTGATCGTCGGTCGCGCCCGGAGTCGCCTAGACCATGGAGATCCTCGCCCAGCTTATCGTCAGCGGTATCGCTGTCGGCATGATCTACGGCGTGATCGCGTTCGGTTATCAGTTGACCTTCGCCACATCGAAGACGCTGAACTTTGGCCAGGGGGAGGCGCTCATGCTCGGCTCCCTCGTCGGCTGGTCGGTCGTCGGCTTCACCGGCTATGTGTTGATGCTGCCGATCATCCTGGCGTTCGGGCTGCTGCAGGGCGCGGTGGTCGAACGCCTTGGCGTGCGCCAGGCCATCAAGACGAAATCCGAGGCCGGGTGGATCATGGCGACGATCGCGCTTGGCATCATCTTCAAGAATCTCGCCGAGAACATTTGGGGCCGCGACGCGCTTCGGTTTCCGTCCCCCCTGCCGGAAACGCCATTGGAATTCGGCGCGGTCCGCGTCCTTCCGATGGAAATCGCAATCGTCGTGGGCGCCCTGGCGATGATGCTGGCAGTCGAGGTCTTTAACCGCCGTTCGATCTACGGCAAGGCCGTGGTCGCGACCGCCAACGACCGCGACGCGGCTGGATTGATGGGGATCAACACGTCGCTGGTCATCACCTTCTCCTATGCGCTGTCGTCGATGGCAGCGGCCTTCGCGGGCGTGCTGATCGCGCCGGTTACGCTGACCGGCCCCGCTATGGGCCTTGCATTGGGGCTGAAAGCCTTTGCAGTGGCGATCATCGGCGGCCTTTCGAGCGGGTTCGGCGTCGTCGTCGGTGGATTGATCCTTGGCATCACCGAGAACCTGACCGGGTTCTACATCTCCACGGGTTACAAGGACGTGCCGGGTCTGGTGCTGCTGCTGCTCGTTCTATCCTTCCGGCCACAGGGCCTGTTCGGCCGCGCGGCGATCAGGAAGGTTTAGAGTGAGTGTGAACGCGGCGCGCACCAACGGCAGGGCACCGCTTCTCCTAGGTTCATCTCGGTAACGATGAAATGTTAAAACCCGCCCTGAAAACTCTGGCGATCGCGGTCCTGATCGCCTGTCCGTTCGTCATGACCAGTCCATACTATCTACATCTGCTTGTCGTTATCTTCCTCTTCTCGATCGTCACACTTGGACTCGACGTGGTGTTCGGCTACACTGGCGAGGTCTCGATCGGTCATTCGGCCTTGTTCGGCATCGGCGCGTATACGGCCGGGGTGCTGCTGTTCCAGTTCGGGATCGGGTTCTGGTGGGCGCTGATCCCTGGTATTCTCGTTGCAGCCGGTTTCGGCGCGGTGCTGGCGTTGCCGGCGCTGCAGGTCACCGGACCCTATCTGGCGATGGTGACACTGGCGTTTGGCACGATCGTCCAGATCCTCATCAACGAGATGACGTTTTTGACCAATGGGCCGCTCGGCATCGCGTTCAAACGTCCGGTCATCGTCGATTGGCGGCCGTGGGCCGACATGCTGCCGATCTTCAAGATGACCGCCAAACGGATGGCCGACGTCCAATACTATTATGTCGTCCTCGCCGCGCTGCTGCTGACGCTGCTGGTGATCGGCCGGTTGCTGGCCTCGCGCTTCGGTCGTGCATTCGAGGCGTTGCGCGACAGCCCGATCGCCTGCGACTGCATGGGCGTATCGGTGTATCGCACGAAGGTCCTGGCGTTTACCATCAGCGCCGGGTTTGCCGGGCTGGCGGGCGTGCTGTTCGCGTACTCCGAGCTGTATATCGCGCCTAACAATTTTGATTTCGACCTGTCGATCCTGTTCCTGCTGGCCGTCACGATGGGCGGGCGCAAGTCGCGCACCGGGCCGATCCTCGGTGCCGCCATCGTCGTTCTGCTGCCCAACCTGCTAGCGGACATCTCGCTGTTTCGCATCGTCGCGGGGATCATCGCGGTCCTTGCGGTGGCGATTGGCGGCTGGCGGATGGTCCGCGCCCCGGAGGAGAGGACTAGGGTCGCGATTCCGGTGGCGCTGTGCCTCGCGTTTTTCGTGTTCGCGATGCTGCTGAACTCGATCACCGACTACAAGCTCACGGTGTTCGGGATGATGATCCTGTTCGTCGTCTACTACCTGCCGGACGGCATCTTCGGATTCGTGCGGAGGACCGCAGCCTCGCTGGTTCGCAAACGCGTTCCGCTGGCCGAGCGAGGTGACGAGGCGCATGCCTGGGCCGCGACCGCGCCTAGCATGGAGGCGGGCCGCGCGCTGCTGGAGATCAGCGGTGTCACCATGCAGTTCGGCGGGCTGAAAGCGCTGGACAACATCGACATCTCCGTGCGTCCCGGTACGGTGCATGGGCTGATCGGGCCGAATGGCTCTGGCAAGAGCACGACGATGAACGTGCTGACAGGCATCTACACGCCCACGGCCGGGAAGATCGTGTTCGAGGGGCGAGAAATCGGCGGCCAAACCCCTTCAGGCATCGCGGCGCGTGGCATCGCGAGAACCTTCCAGAACGTGCAGCTGTTCGGTGAGCTTTCGCTTCTGGAGAATATCCTGGTCGGCTTGCATCATGGCTTCTCGGGAAGTGTCGTCGATGTCGCCATCCGCAGCGGCCGCGAGCGGCGCGAGGAGGCCGAGGCCCGCCTGCGGGCGGCGAGCCTGTTGCGTTTCGTGGGCCTCGATGGGCTCGCGAATGAGGAGGCGCGCAACCTGCCGTACGGCAAGCAGCGCCTGCTGGAGATTGCCCGCGCGCTCGCGCTGGATCCGAAACTTCTGTTGCTGGATGAGCCGGCTGCCGGCCTGACCGCGCCCGACATCGTGGAGTTGATGGCGATCATCAGGAAGATCCGGGAACACGATGTGACCATGATCCTGATCGAGCATCATATGGATGTCGTCATGAGCGTGTGCGACACGGTGACAGTGCTCGATTTTGGCCAGAAGATCGCCGAGGGTACGCCCGCGCAGGTCCAGCGCGATGAGCGGGTCCTGGCCGCCTATCTCGGCGGCAGCCACGCCGAAGTCGCGATCGCCTGAGCATGCTGCAGGTCGAGGGGCTGATCGCCGGCTATGGCAAGGTGCAGGTGCTGCAGGGTATTTCGCTAAGCGTGCCGGACGGGCGGCTTGTGACGCTGATCGGCGCCAACGGGGCAGGCAAGACCACGACGTTGCGGGCGCTGTCGGGGATGATCCGGCCCACCGCCGGGACGATCATGCTGGACGGCGTGGATCTGGCGGGCCTCGCGAACTACCAGATTACTCGGCTCGGCGTCGCGCATTCACCGGAGGGACGGCGGGTTTTCCCCACGTTGCCGGTGGCCGACAATTTGCTGCTGGGCGCGTTCCCCCGGCTGACCGGCAGCCGGCCGCGTGGCGACGTCAAGCGCGATCGGGAGCGGATGTATGAGTTGTTCCCCCGTCTCGCGGAGCGACGCGCGCAGTATGCCGGCACGCTGTCGGGCGGTGAGCAGCAGATGCTGGCGATGGCGCGCGCGCTGATGTTGAATCCGGCGATGCTGCTGTTGGACGAGCCGAGCATGGGCCTGGCTCCAAAGCTGGTCGAGGACGTGTTCACGACGATCCGGCGGCTGAAAGCGGAGCGGATCACCATGCTACTGGTGGAGCAATTCGCCGCGGCCGCCCTGGAGGTCGCCGATATCGGTTACGTGCTGGAGAACGGCCGCATCGCGGCAAGCGGGGATGCGGCTGTATTGCGGACGGATCCGGCAGTCCGAGAGGCGTATCTCGGGGCGGCGCATTAGCCCTTATGCCGCGGACAGCTGTGTCGCGATGGCTTCGGGATGGTGCGTCCAAGTGCCAGAGCTTCATCGATCCAAGCAGCGATGGCGTCTGCGCCGTTTCGGGCAGCAAGCTCCCTTATCTCTCCGTCCGACATGCAGCCGGGCAGATCGGGAACTGTTGCCAAGAACCCCCCACCATCCTCGGCGGACAGGGGCTCGATGAACACGGGGTAGTCAGGATGTGCCACCAGCTCCTCCTACGGCACTTACGAACCGAATAAGTTTTCGGATGTAGACTGTCTTGACCGGTCGCGCGCGGGGGATTGTCAGGATATTTCGCAGAGAAGAATGCGAGATCTTGTCGTGGAATCAGCCGCCCAAAGGTGAGGAAAACCGGAGGCCGTGACGACTGCAGACATCTGCGACATCACCGATTGTCCACTCGGCCGCCGGGTTGCGGCGCATCTTGTCGATCATATCGTTCGTGTCGGTCTCCTGATCTCAGAACCGACGCGACACATGTCGCCCAACCAGGGACGGCACCTAATCCCTTCGGAAAAAGTTATTGGCCCGGGACCTTGACCACCTGGATTTCGATTGTCGAATAATACGCCGACACATCGGCGATCTGCTGATCCGTCAGCGCTTTCGCCAATACCGACATGGTCTCGTTCTTCCGCTCGCCGCTGCGGAACGCGACGAGCTGCCGCGACAAATACCCAGCGTCCTGGCCAGCCAGATTGGCCGCCTCAGGGTTTTTGGCGATGCCGTCGACCCCATGGCAGGCGCCGCACAGGCGCACGACCTTGCGGCCGGCCGTCACGTCACCGACCGGAAGCGACTGCGCTCCGGCCGGTGCTGAGAGCACGGCGAGCAGGGTCGCAACCCCGCTCGCTCCGAGAAACGTCCGAATCACTTCTTGTAGCTGATCCGGTAGATGGCGCCGGCATAGTCGTCGCTGACCAGCATGCTGCCGTCCTTCATCACCGCCACGTCGACCGGACGGCCGCTGTACTCGCCGGTGTCGGAGTTCAGCCAGCCGTCGGCGAACGGCTCGGTCTTCTCGACCGATCCGTCGTCCTTCAGATAGGCGACCATGATCCGCGCGCCGACCGGCGTGGTGCGATTCCACGAGCCGTGTTCGGCGACGAACACCGCATTGCGGTACTTTTCGGGAAACATCTTACCGGTGTAGAACGTCATGCCGAGATCAGCGGCATGCGGTGCCCACTCGACGACCGGGAAGATCGCATCGGCTGGCGGCTGGTCATCCTTGTACTCGACCGTGCGCACGTGGCCGCCGCCATAGTACGGAAAGCCGAAATTCTCGCCCGCCTTGTCCGCGTGATTCAGCTCGCCCGGCGGCTGATCGTCGCCCATTCCGTCGACCTGATTGTCCGTGAACCAAAGCTCGCCAGTCTTCGGATTGAAATCCATCCCGACGGAATTTCGGACACCGCGCGCGAAGACCTCGCGGTTGCTGCCGTCGCGGTCCATCCGGATGATACCGCCGATGCCCTGTTCAGCGTAGAGATCCATCTTCTCCTTGGGCGGGACGTTGAACGGCTGGCCGAGCGTCACATAGATCTTGTTGTCGGGCCCGACGCGGCACGTGCGTGCGCCATGATTGAAACTTTCCTCCGACGCCGGGATGAGCTTGTCGGCCACAACCTGAACGGCGGTGTCCGGCCCCTCGTAGAAGAACTCCGCGGCTGGGAAACCCAGCAGGCGATTGTGTTCGGCGATGTAGAGAAAGCCATCCTTGCTCATGCACATGCCGTTCGGCTGTTTCATGGCGATGGACGGGGCGAACACCTTGACTTCGTCGGCGACCCGCGCGCGGGTGCGGTCGGTCACCGCATACGCCTTGGTCTTGCGGGTGCCGACGAATACGACGCCCGCGTTGTTGCCGACCACCATGTGGCGTGCGTCGGGGACGATCGCGTACAGGTCGATTTTGAAGCCCTTGGGGAGCTTGATGTCCTTGAGATTGGCCCGCAGTTGGTCGGCTTTCGCGCCACCCTGCGGCACCGTCTCGATCGTGAGCGGCGCGCCCGTCGAATGCATACCCCCCAGGGTGGTGAGCGCATCAGGTGCGCTTTGATTTTGCGCAGTCGCGACGCTCGCCCACGCGACGGCGGCGACCGTGGCCAGCAACAGACGCTTCATGCTCCCGAATCCTTTTTCGTTGACGTTTGCAACCTGGGATGCGGTTCCCTCACCGCAAGGTGCGATGGTAGCCAGCGCACAACTGCGCGACAAGATCATGGCGACATCGTGCGGCTTACCCCGCTCTAGCGGCCGTAGTCGCGGGGATCGTCGTGCGCCAGCGGAGATAGTGCGCGACCGGATTCGAAATCCTGGCCGGAAGCCCGCTCGGGTCGTAGAAGGCTGCGGAAACGATCTCGCGCAGATCGACGCGGAGCGAGGGCTCGCGCGCCAGGTGCAACTCGAAGAACGTCACGGTGTCGCGACGTCCGTCCCATCGCTGGGTCGTCTCGCAGGCCAGCGACATGGCAGAGGGCGGTGCGTCGAGCCCGAGTTCTTCGATCAGTTCTCTATGCGCCGCGTCGCGTGGATGCTCATTGTGGCCGACGCCTCCACCCGGAAATGCCGCTCGGCCTTGATACGATTGCCTCACCAGCAGCAAGCGCCCTCCAGCCCACACGGCTACGAGAGCCCCGCGATGCAGGGGACTGCGGACCTCCCACCAGGCCCGCGCCAAAGGATAGCCCATGCGGTACGCCGCGCGTATCGCATGGTCGGCCAAACTCGGCCGCCGCAGTGTCGGCGATGACTCGAGTGTCGGCGATGACTCGGTCAGATCGCGTCCTTGAGTTCCTTCGCCGCGCGAAACGCGATCTTTTTGCTCGCTTTGATCTCGATCGGCGCGCCGGTGGCCGGGTTGCGGCCGGTGCGGGCCGGACGGTTCTTGACCTCGAGGATCCCAAGACCGCCGAGCCGCAGCCGGTCGCCGCTTTTCAGATGCTGGACGAGCAGACTTATGATGTCGGTCAGCATCGTCTCCGACTGATTCTTGGGAACCGAGTGTTGGGCCGCGAACTCGGCGGCGATTGCTTTCAGCGTGACCGTCGCGGGCGCGGCGGCCGCGGCTGTCGACTTGGCGGCCGGAGGGGCTTTGCCGACAGCGGGAGAGGCCGCCTTCTTGGGGGCGGTCTTGGACGCGGGCTTTTTAAGTGCCATGGCCGAATCGTGTCCTGCGGTTTGGTGCGTTTGTGACGGAATCACGGTTGGCCCCCGATCACAAGCCCCGGGAAGCCTGTTTTACTGCATCATCCCCAGATATTGGGGGCTGATCGACGAAGACCGGCATGGTGTCGCGCGCGACACGCACTCCGGCCTGCGCCGCGGAGGTGGCGAGCGTGTCGGGGTCGAGACGCATGTAGCGCGAGAGCAACATCACGTAGACCGCCATGAACCGTGCTCCGTGTCCGTCCGAGGCACCGTCGTGCGTCGAGGTGAGGCTATGGGCCAGCTCATGAAGCAGGCACCAGGACGGAAATGTCGTGCCCAGTCTTACGCGCAGGCGCGTGGCATCGCCCAGACAGCGACAGTTGCGCGGCAGACGCTCCACGGCTGGAGGGAAGCGCAACCCCAAATCCGTCCAGATCGCCCGGATCATCCCGTCGGCCGCCGCGAACGGCAGCATCGACGTGTCGGAGACAGCGACGCAGCGATCTTCCCAGGCGTAAACCCGGCTGCGCTGCCGGTCGCGATGGCTATTCAATGCGGGCGCGACTGCCGCCATCGAGCGGGCGGTTGAGGTTCACTCGCTCGCCGGCGGCGATGCCGTCGCGAAACGCGCCGCCCACGACGTGCCGGCCCGTCGGCCGGCTCGACGACAGCCGTGTGCCGGAGTCGCGGAACGCCGCCTCGACCACATCGTGCTTTACAACGGCAAGTGCCCGCCCGTCGCTGCGTTGCGCCGCCACCGACGCAGCGCGCTCGGTGTGCATTGCCTCCATCCGCTCGGCCACGCGCGCCGCCATGCCGTGCTGGAAACTCTCGGTGGCACGGCGCAGCGCCACGTCGCGCAGCGTCGGGTTGCGGGCCCGGAAGGCCGCGGTTTCGGTGGTGATCGCCGCGTCGACGACCTCGAACAAGTATCTGGCCAGCGCCGCGTCCGTCTCGAACCCGAAGAAGATATAGGAGACACCGTCCTCGCCGCGCGCCAGCCACACCTTGCAGTCGCAGAATCGGCCGATCGCGGGAATGCAGCCGTCGATCGGTCGCCGGCGCTTGCCGCCGGAGGCGACCGCGAGCTCCACGCAAGGTGTCTCCCGCACGTCGATTTCGCGCATCGTCAGGCTGTATCGCTCCAGCAGGCGGCCCACCATCTCAGCCGCGGCGAGCGCCTCGGCTTCGGTGCAGCCGTTGGAGACCGTCTTTTCCGTGAGCGCCCGGATCCGGCCCTTCACGCGGTCGAGTTCGGCGGTCTGTTGCATGCGCGGCTCCCGATTCGCGGTTTTCGACTATCGCACGCCCGGGTCGTCCGTCATGCGCGATCGTGGCACACCAGGGTTTTTCCGAAGGAGCCACGCGATGCCCAAGGGCCATTACCGCCGCGACCGGATCGGCAACCACATGCTGCATCCGGAGACGATGATGCTGGGCTACGGCTATGACCCGGCGTTGTCCGAGGGCGCGGTCAAGCCGCCGGTGTTTCTGACGTCGACCTTCGTCTTTCGCAGCGCCGAGGAAGGCAAGGATTTCTTCGACTACTCGGCGGGGCGCCGCGAGCCCCCGGCCGGAGAAGCCGCGGGCCTCGTCTACTCACGCTTCAACCATCCGAACAGCGAGATCGTCGAGGACCGGTTGGCGGTCTACGAGGGCGCCGAGGCCGGCCTGATTTTCTCCAGCGGGATGTCGGCGATCGCCACGACGCTGCTCGCCCATGTCCGGCCAGGCGACGTCGTGCTGCACAGCCAGCCGCTCTATGGCGGAACCGAGACTCTGCTGGCGCGCACGCTCGCCCCGTTCTCGGTGGCCAGCGAGGGCTTTCACGACGGGGTCGACGGACCGATCATCCGGGCGGCGGCCAAGGCCGCGATGGCGCGCGGCAGAGTGCCGGTGATCCTGGTCGAGACCCCGTCCAACCCGATGAACAGCCTGGTCGATCTTGCGCTCCTGGCGGAGATCGCGGGCGAGATGGCGGCCTCGCAGGGCGGGTTCCGCCCGGTCATCGTCTGCGACAACACGCTGCTCGGCCCGGTGTTCCAAAAGCCGTTGCTGCACGGAGTCGACATCGTCGTCTACTCGTTGACCAAATATGTCGGTGGCCACTCCGATCTGGTGGCGGGCGCCGCACTCGCACGGCGGGCGCTGATCCAGCCGCTACGCCAGCTGCGCGGCGCGATCGGCACGCAGCTCGACCCGCATTCCGCGTGGATGCTCTCGCGCTCGCTGGAGACGTTGTCGCTGCGGATGAACGCCGGCTGCCGTAACGCGGAGATCGTCACCCGCTTCCTGGACGGACACCCTAGCGTGGCGAAGGTCTACTATCCGGCGCTGCTGACCGCGCCCGACCCAGCGCAGGCGGTGTTCGCGCGACAATGCACGGGAGCGGGCACCACATTCTCGTTCGACGTGAAGGGCGGGGAGGCCGAGGCGTTCACCGTGCTGAACGCCCTGCAGGTGTTCAAGCTTGCGGTCAGTCTTGGCGGCACGGAATCCCTGGTCTGCCATCCGGCAAGCACCGTCCATTCGGGCGTGCCGCGAGCGACGCGAGAGCGGCTCGGCATCTCGGATGCGACGATTCGGATGTCGGTTGGCATCGAGCACGCCGAGGACATTCTGGCGGATCTGACGCAGGCGCTGGCGCGGATAGGGTGACCGCCGCGCCTATCGCCTCACGAACCTGTTAATTCTCACTTAATCGCGACCCAATATGAGGATTAATATAGACGTCACGTCCCCGTGATTGCAAGTTGTCATGTCATGTCGTCCCTTCGGAAGACAGTCGTGTTTTCCATAGAAGGGACTATCATATGTCAATCCAAAAGCAAAAGATCACGCTTCATGCAATGATAGCCGTATCCGCTATTTCGACAATTTCCGTCATGACTATCCCATGCCGCGCGGAGATCGTGGCGGGCACCCCGGGCCCATATAGCGTCAGTGTGAAGGCGAAAGTGAAGTATGCCTCGCCTTCCAAGGACACACTGATCGAATGCAAGCCCGTTGCACGATCGGGCCATTTTGCCGGGCCCTTCCCGGCGGTCATGCTGATCCACGGCGGCGCCTGGGTCGGAGGCAACAACGATGTGGACGGCGACAGCAACACCTCCGGTCGCTGGTGCAGCCTCTGGGCGTCCTGGGGCTATGACGCGTTCTCGGTCGGCTACCGGCTGACCGGTGATGCCGCCTGGCCGGCGCAGATCGTCGATGTCCAAGCAGCGATCCGCTACGTCCGCGCGAACGCGAGACGGCTGCGGATTAATCCAGATATGATCGTCGTGAACGGCGATTCCGCCGGTGCTCAACTCGCAATGATCGCCGGATATAGCTGGCGGATCATCCCGGGCGATCTGGCATGGTATCAGAGCGGCGAGAGCCCGCAGCCGCAGCTCGTCATCAGCCAGTTCGGCCCGTGGTATGGGGGGCCCTACCGTCCGTCGGGGACGCCATCGACGCGCGCCTACGACTTTGCATCACAGGTTCTGATCGACAACGATGACGGTCGAACCACTCATACCACCCCGAACACGCTATTCGTGCAGGGGGACCGAGACTCACAGATACCTCCCTGCAGCGGCGGTGTTCCGGGATACAAATTTCTGAAGAACAATGGACGGCCGGCAAGCTACTGGGGCTATGCCGGCGATCACGAGTTCACGGGTATCGTGTCGTCGAGCTGGGGCCGAGTCGTCGGCGACATCCAGACGCGAACGATCAGCTTCGCCTATGACCGGGCCCACAAGGCAGGAATTCTTCCGTGGCACGAGAAGGGTCCCCAGCTTGACTACTCGAACGAAAAGCTTCCTGCCTGCAATTAGTCAGATCACGGGTGTCCAACATCGGGATGGTGGGCGCGACAGGGATTGAACCTGTGACCCCCGCCGTGTGAAGGCGATGCTCTCCCGCTGAGCTACGCGCCCATCCCGCCTGGGCAACTCGGATAGGCTGCGGCAGGCCGCTGCGTCAAGCGTCCGGCCTTGCCGCATCCGGCCTAGTGCCGGACACTCCGACTATGCGAATCGCACCGTGCCTCGCGCTGCTGCTGTCGATCACGGCGCTGCTGCATGTTCGGGTCGCCAATGCGGCAACCCGGTTGCACTATGTGGCCTACGCAGGCGGGCTGCGGGTTATCGATGTCGGCGTCGACATCGATCTCTCGCCGAGCGACTACCGGGTCGGCCTGACTTTGCGCACGGTGGGATTTTTCGGAGCGTTCGTCCCGGGCCTGACGACCACCGATGTGAGCGGTGAGTGGGCGGGGCAGGGCGTGTCACCCCGCCGCTACGACAGCCATGGTGAGTGGCGCGGGGAACACCTCAGCGCCGTCATCGACTATCTGCCGACCGGCCCGAGGGTGCGGGAGTTGTTGCCTGCTCACGACGTCGATGAGCGCGATCCCGTGCCGGAGGCGTTGCAGATCGGCACGGTCGATACCTTGAGCGGGATGGCGGCCCTGGTCCGCCAGATCGGCCGCAGCGGCGAATGCGCCGCACGGATGCGGCTGTTCGATGGGCGGCGGCTGTCGGACGTCGAATCGCGCTCGGCCGGAATGCAGGTGCTGGAGGCGACGTCGCGATCGGTCTTCAAAGGGCCAGCCTTGCGATGCGATTTCGAGGGGCGGTTGCTGGCCGGATTCCCGCGCGACGAGGACCACGTCCGCGCCGCTCGGCCGAAAACCGGGAGCGCCTGGTTCGCGCAATTGGTGCCGGGCGGGCCGCCACTGCCGGTCCGCATCACCTTCGAGACGCGCTTCTTCGGTCACGCGACGATGTATCTCGCCGCCGAATAGACTTCAGGCTGAGCGGGTGACCCCGCGCAGCACCGCAGCCGCGAAAGCGATCGCCATGACGGTCACCACCACCACGAGCAGCCGTAGCCGCCGCGCGATTGCCGCGGCCTCGGCCTCGAACCGGCGTCGCATCGCCGGGCGCTCGCGCGTGATGCGCGCCTCGAGATCCGGCGTGTAGGGCAGCAGAACGGCGGCGCTATCATCGAGGCGGGGACGCAGTGCCTCCAAAGCCGGCGCTGGATCGGCGGTGCGGGCGATCGCCACGGCCTCGTCGAGGGCGGCTTCCCGCGCCATGGCCCGCTGCAACGGAAGCGGCGCGGCGAAGGTCGCGAACAACCCGATCAGGCCGACGGCGCAGATCGCGGCAGCAAGGAAACCCAACCAGGTCCAGAGCGACGGGGTCGGAACGGAGGAGACGGACAATGCGGGCTCCGAAGGTTGACAGGGGGCGGGGCTTTGTCTACTCGCGCGCCCTTACATTCGCCCAGGGCCTCCGACCATGAAGATCCGCAACAGCCTCAAATCCGCCAAGGCGCGCGACAAGGATTGCCGCGTCGTGCGACGTCATGGGCGTGTCTATGTCATCAATAAGAAGAACCCGCGCATGAAGGCCCGCCAGGGCTAGGCGGCAATCGGGCCGGGCGGTGATTTCTCGGCCGATCATAGCCTCTTTAGCGACGTTCCTGGTCGCTAGCGCCGCGCCTGCCGTGACACGCGAGGCCGCTCAGACCGAAAAGCTCTTTGGTGCGCTGAAGACCGCTCCCGATGAGCAGGCCGCCTCGGCGATCGAGAACCGACTGAGGGAATTTTGGCGAAAAGCCGGATCGCCATCGGGCGTGCTGCTTCTGGACCGTGCCGCGCGCGAAATGCGCGCCGGCAGCGCGGAGGCTGCCATCGAGGACGCCGATGCGGTTCTTCTCTTGGACCCCGATTATGCTGAGGCGTTCGTGGTCCGCGCGACGGCCCGGCTCGCGGCCGGCGATGCCGTCGGCGCGGTTCGTGACGCCGCCGAGGCACTGCGGCGTGAGCCGCGCCACCTCGACGCACTGATGCTGCTGTCGCGTGCCGCCGAGCAGCGGGGCGACGCTAGCACCGCTTACAGTGCGTGGCAGAAATTGCTGGAAATCGACCCGAAGACGTCAGACGGCGATTCTCGGCTGCGCGAATTGCGTCGCCGTGCGGTCGGTGAAAATATTTGAGCCGCAGTTGAAACTGGTCGACCGAAGGAACGGGGCCGAGCCTTGCGCTATCGGTCCGTTAGCCTGATCTCGATGCGCCGGTTTTTTCGATAGGCGTCTTGGGTGTCGGCGTCGTCGATCGGCTGCTGGTCGCCGAAGGCAGCGGCCGCGAGCCGGTTGGCCGGCACCCCGGCGTCGATGAGCAACTGCACGACCTTGATCGCCCGCTTGGCCGAAAGGTCCCAGTTGTCGATGAAGGGGCCGAACTGATCGACCTTTTGGCGGTCCGCGTGGCCGTCCACCCGCAGCACCCAGTTCACGTCGGGTGGAATATCGCGCGAGATGTCCTGCAATGTCCTGGCGAGCTGACTGATCTGTTCGCGCCCTGCGCCGGACAATTCCGCACTGCCGGAGGGGAACAGCACCTCGCTCTGGAAAACGAAACGATCGCCGACCACCTGAATGCCAGGCCGGTTGGCCAGCACCTGCCGCAATCGGCCGAAGAAGTCGCTGCGGTAGCGCTGCAGTTCCTCGACCTTCTGGGCCAGCGCGGCGTTCAGCTTCTGGCCGAGATTGGCGATCTGCACGTCCTTGTCGCGCTCGGAGGTCTCCGCCAGGTCCAGCGCCGCCTTCACGCTGGCGAAGTTGCGCCGCAGGTCCTCCAGATCCTGCGCCAGCAGCGCGATCCGTGCCTTGGCGCTGTCGCCCAGTTTCTGCTCGTCGGCGAGCTGGGCCGCCACCGCCTCGCGCCGCTGTTGTTCGGTCGTCGCGTGGACGGCGGCGTCTTGCGCTTGCTTCTCGAGCTGGTCGCGTAGCGCCGCGAGGACACGCAACTGATCTTCCAGCTTCGCGAGATCGGCGACCTTGGCCTCGATCGTCGCGCGGTCCGCTTGCACGGTGCGATCCAGTTCTGCTCGCGCGGCGGCGAGTTGGCGCCGTGCCTCCGCGAGTTCCGTGGCGGTGAGCGAAGCCTGCTGGCCCGCCACATCGGTCCGTCGGGCGGCATCGGCGAGTTGCGTCTGCAGCTGGGCCGCCCGTGTCGCCGCAGCCGCCGAGCGCAGGTCATCGTCAGCCAGCCGCGCCTGCAACTGATCGCGCTCACCGCGCAGAGTGTCACGCTCGGCTCCGACTTTCGCCTGCTCGACCCGCAAGCCGGCCAGTTGCTGAGTGAGCGCGTCGCGCTCGCGCGTGGCCGCCAGAAGGTCGGTATTGAGCTGCGTAATCGACTGCCGCAATTCCGCCGAGCGGCCGCGCTCGAGGGCGAGCATGTCCGACAATTGGGCCATCTGGTGATTGAGCCGCTCCAGCGCCTGATCCCGGCCGGACAGAGTGACCGAAAGAAAAGCCTGCGCCAGCACAAACACAAGCAGCACAAAGATGATGACCATAAGCAGCGTGGACAGCGCGTCCACGTAGCCCGGCCAGGCATTCAGGGCCTCTCCGCTGTTGCGACGACGAGGCATTTAGTCGTGCTCGATCAAGGTGATCGCCTCACCGCGGCTGCTCCTCCGCAAGCGCCGCGATCGTCCGCGTCAGCACACGGATATCGTTCCGCAGTTCCGCGGTGCTCTGCTGGCGGCCCTGCTCGCTCTCGGCCAGAAGGCGCTGCATGTAGACTTCGATGTTGCGCAGATGGTTGCGCATCGCCTCCTCGACCCCGGTGTCGATCCGCCGGTCGGCCAGCCGCTGCAGTGCGGGGGCGAGCGCCTGCTGGTTTTCGGCGACATGCAGCATGAGCTGTTGATTGGCCCGCATGGTGTCCGACAGTGTTGCGATCCGCTCGGTCAGCGACAGCACCGCCTGATTGCTCTCCCGCCGTCCGTCCTCGCCGCGCGCCAGGATGTGCTGTAGATTCTCCATATTCTCGGCGGTCTGCTCCAGCAGCGCCTGGACATAGACCGGCACCGAGGCGTCGCCGTCGCCGCCGCCCAGCGCGCCGGACGAAAGCCGGGTCAGCCCGGCAAGCCATTCCTCCAGCTCGTTGTAGAACCGGTTTTGCGCCTGACCCGCGGTCAGGTCGAGAAAGCCCAGGACGAGCGCCCCGGCCAGCCCCAGCATCGACGACGAGAACGCGGTGCCCATGCCGCGCAACGGCTTGGCCAGGCCGCCCTTGAGTTGCTCGAACAGCGCGTTGATGTCGCCGTTGCCGACCGACATGCCGTTGATCACGTCGCTGACTGAGCTGACGGTTAGCAGCAGGCCCCAGAAGGTGCCCAACAGGCCGAGAAATATCAGCAGCCCGGTCATGTAGCGCGACAGCTCGCGGCTCTCGTCCAGACGGCTGGCGATGGTGTCCAGCAACGAGCGGGTCGACTGGGCCGATAGGGTGATCCGCTCCTGCCCGTCGCGCCCCTTGCCCGTGCGCGTCGCAAGCATCGAGGCCATCGGCGCCAGCAGCCGCGGCGCGGGAGCCGAAGCCAGCCGCGCGCGAGACCGCTGGAACGTCTCGAGCCACGCGACCTCGGGCGACAGCCGCGCCACCTGCCGAATGTTCCAGAAGATGCCGATGGCCAGCACGAGGATGATCAGCGCGTTCAGCAGCGGGTTGCTGGAGAAGGCGGTGATCAGCGCGGGGGCCAGCAACGCCGCCACGAGCAGAACCGCAGCGAGGAAGCCCAGCATGCGCAGAACATACGGGAAGGGTTTGGTCATGGCGCTTTGCCCTGGCCTTGCGGGGCGGCGGGCGGCGCACCTGCCACCGTGATGTCGGCCCGGTCGGGCGGTCCCCCGGAGAGCGCCTGCGGGTTGGCGCCGAGCGCCTTCACATAGATGCGCGGCGAGGCGATGCCCTCGGTGATGAGCACGCTGCGCACCGCGAGCGCGCGGGCGAGAGACAGTCTTCGCGGCGTCGACGGATCTTCCTCCGTGCCGGGGGCTACGGCGACAATGCTGAAAGTGGTGCCGGCGAATGGTGGCGCGGCCCGGACGAGAGTGCGGATCGCCGCGTCGGTGTTGGGGTTGAGGTCGCTGCTGCCGGTGCCGAACGTGATGCGGAGCCGGTCCTTGTCCGTTGTCGCCTCCCCGGCCGCGCCCTCGACCACCGCGGCGGGCACGGGCGCTGGCATCGACCGCGCCGGAACGGTGATCGGCGGCGGCAGTACCGGTGCAGGCGGCGGCGCCATGGGGACCGGCGGCGGGCTCGCGGGTTTTGCGGCCGTCGCCTTGCCCGCGGCCGGTTTCGCCGCTTGCACCGGCTTTGCCTTGGCCTTCGGCGGAGGCGCGTCGGTGGTCTGCGCGCGTGCAGCCGATCCGCTCAGCACGGCGGCCAGCACGCCGAGCAGGAGGAGGTTATGGCGCATCAAGACACAGGGATAGCGCGACCCGCCGCGCCGCTCAAACAGCCTCGTCGGCGGAGTCAAGCGGCAAGATGCGCGGAGAGCATGCCGTCGCGGGCAGCGGCGCACAACACGGGGTGCAGATGCGGATTGGCCGCCACGGTGTCGCCGCGCTCGCGCGGGTCACCGCCATCCGGCGCGGTCGCATAGCCGCCGGCCTCGCGCACGATGACCAACCCCGCCGCAATGTCCCATGGCTTGAGGTCCAGCTCCCAGAACCCGTCGAAGCGGCCGGCCGCGACCCAGCACAAATCCAGCGCTGCCGAACCAAAGCGGCGGATTCCCGCTACCTGCGGCATCAATGTGCCCAGCGTGCGGGCAAACGCCAGCCGATGCGCGGGGCTGGTCGCGGCGAACGGCGTGCCCGTGGCGAACATCGCGGTCGTCAGCTCCCGCCGGGCGGAGACGCGGAGCCGACGCTCGTTGACGAACGCGCCCATGCCTTTCTCGGCCCAGAACATCTCGTCGGTGGTCGGCGCGTAGACCATGCCGGCCACCACCTCGGACGCCCCGTCTGGCAGCCGCTTTTCAAGCCCGATGCTGATCGACCAGTGCGGAATGCCATGCAGGAAGTTGCTGGTGCCGTCGAGCGGATCGATGACCCAACGCCAGTCCCACTTGTCGCCGCCGCTTGCCCCGCTTTCTTCCATCAGGAAGGCATAGCCCGGCCTAGCCTTGTAAAGGTCCTCGCGCAGGCTGGCCTCGGCGCGGAGATCCGCCTGGCTTACGAAATCGCCGGGGCCCTTCACACTGACCTGTAGCTGCTCGACTTCGTTGAAGTCGCGCAGCAGGCGCTTCGCCGCGCGCGCGGCGGCATTTTGCATGATAGTCATTACTGGCGACAGGCGAAGCGCCATGGCGGTGGGTCCGAACCAGTCCCGTGTCAGCCCCTGAACCGCTCGACGTAGCTAGCGTCCTCGGTCTTGACCACGATGCGCTCTCCGGTCTCGATGAAGGGCGGCACGCTCGTCTTGACCCCATTCGATAGCCGCGCCGGCTTGTAGCTGCTGGCCGCCGTCTGGCCCTTCACCACCGGATCGGCTTCGACGATCTCCAGGACGACGGTCGCCGGAAGATGGATCGCCACCGGGTCGCTTTCCACGAGATCCACTGTCACCGTCATGTTGTCCTGCAGGAACGGCGCGGCATCGCCCATGAGGCCGACCGGGATCATCACCTGCTCGAACGTCTCAGGGTTCATCAGCACCAGGTTGTCGCCATCGGTGTAGGAGTAGGTATACTCGTTCTGCTCGGTCTGCAGCCGCTCGACTGTGTCGGCGGTGCGCCAGCGCTCGTTGGTCTTGTTGCCCGTCTTGAGGTCGCGCATTTCGACCTGGATGAAGGCGCCGCCCTTTCCAGGGGTGATGATCTGCTGCTTCAGCACGGTCCAGCGGCGACCGTCATGCTCGATCACTTGGCCGGCACGGATCAGGTTCGCCTGTTGCTTCATCGGGGGATGCTCGTGGTCTGATGGGAAGGGCCGTCGCATAGACCCTGCCGCGCAAGGCGGCAAGAAGCGGCCTCGGCATGGTGGTTGCATATCGTCACGGCAACGGCATGGCGGGGAGCGGCATGGACAGGCTTGAGGTGACGCGGCGGGGCGTGCTGGGAACGGGCGTCGCGGTGCTGGGTGGCGCGGCGTTCGGTGGCGCCGCCCTGGGCTGGCCGGGGCGAGCGCAGGCGAAGGAGTTTACGGTCGGCTTCATCTATGTCGGGCCGAAAGACGATTATGGCTACAACCAGGCGCATGCGGAGGGTGCCGCGGCGCTCAAAGCGATGCCGGGAGTGAAGGTTACCGAGGAGGAGCGGGTCCCGGAGACCGACGACGTCGAAAAGACCATGCAAAGCATGATCGAATTGGACGGCGCATCGCTGTTGTTTCCAACCAGTTTCGGCTATTTCGATCCCTATCTGCTGCGAATGGCGCAGAAATACCCCGACGTGCAGTTCCGTCATTGCGGCGGCCTCTGGTCGAAGGACAGCCATCCGACGAACGCCGGGTCGTATTTCGGCTATATCGGTATGGCGCAATACCTGAGTGGTATCGTCGCCGGGCACATGACCAAATCGAAGAAGATCGGATTCATCGCGGCCAAACCGATTCCGCAAGTGCTGATCAACGTCAACAGCTTCGCCCTCGGCGCGAAATCGGTCGATCCTTCGATTACCACGACGGTCATTTTCACCGGCGACTGGTCGATGCCGGTCAAGGAGGCCGAGGCCACCAACGGCTTGGTCGACCAGGGCATCGACGTCGTGACCTGCCACGTCGATGGGCCAAAGGTCGTCGTGCAGACCGCCGAGGGCCGCGGCATCTACACCTGCGGCTACCACGCCAATCAATCAGCGCTCGCGCCGAAAGGATACCTGACGGGCGCTGAATGGAATTGGGCGACCGTCTATAAGATGTATGCCGAGAAGGCGGCGGCCGGAGAGCGACTGCCGAATTTCACCCGTGGCGGGCTGGCGGACGGGTTCGTCAAGACGTCCACGTACGGCCCGGCGGTGGACGAGGCGGCGCGCAAGAACGCCGACGCGATGAAGGCCGAGATCATGAAGGGCGGGTTTGCTGTCTTCAAAGGCCCGCTGAAGGACAACAAAGGCAATGTCGTCGTGCCGGCGGGCACCGCCTATCCGGAGACGGCGATCGAGATCGAGTCGATGGGTTATCTGGTCGACGGCGTTCTGGGGTCGACGTCGTAGGGTGATGTTGTCGCGTCAAACGGGAGTTTGAGGGTGTCGGCCCAGGCACGGCCCCTCAGCGTCGCACCACCCATCGCGACCGACCGTTTCTACCCCGTCCGCCGGGCGCTGGAATCCGTCGTCGTGCCGGTCGGCGCGCTGCTGCTCGCCGCCGCGATCTTCGCGCTGTTCCTGATCGCCCTCGGTCACTCGCCGCTCGAGTTCGTGCAGATCGTCTGGAAGGGCGCGTTCGGCAGCACCTTCTCCTGGCAGAACACCCTCGCGCGCGCCGCCCCCCTGTTCCTGACCGCGCTCTGCGTCGCGGTGCCGGCGCAACTCGGCCTCGTTATCATCGGCGGAGAGGGCGCTTTGGTGCTCGCCGGCCTCGCGGCGACCGTCGCGGGCCTCACAGCGGCGGGCCTGCCGGGCGTTCTGGTCGACATCGTGATGGCATTCGCGGGCGCGGCGGCGGGGGCGGCGTGGATCGCACTGGCCGGCTGGCTGCGGGCTAGCCGCGGAGTGAACGAAACGGTGTCGAGTCTCGTGCTCGCCTATATCGCGATCGCGCTGTTCAATCACTTGGTCGAAGGGCCGCTGCGCGATCCGGCCAGCCTCAACAAGCCGTCGACCTTCGCGATCCCGGCCGACGCCACGATCAGCAAGATCGCCGGCTTTCACGCCGGGCTTCCGGTGGGCATCGTCGCCTGCATCCTGTGCTGGGTGCTGATCCACCGGACATCGACCGGGTTTGCCGCGCGCATGACCGGGGGCAATCTCAGGGCGGCACAGCTGCAGGGGGTGCCGGTGTCGCGGCTCATCGTCGCGGCCTGTGCCCTGGGCGGCGCTTTCGCTGGATTGGCGGGCATGATCGAGGTTGCCTCCGTTCACGGGCGGGCCAACGGGTCGCTGATCTCCGGTTACGGCTATGCCGGGATCCTTATCGCGTTCCTGGCCCGCCACAATCCGCTGGCCATCCCGCCGATGGCGGTGATCCTGGGCGGCCTCGTCGCGGCTGGGGGGCTCGTGCAGCGGCGCATGGGCCTTCCCGAGGCCACGGTCGCGGTGCTGCAGGGCACGATCTTCGTCTGCATCCTGGCCAGCGAGACGTTATATGGCCGGTTCCGGTGGTTCCAGCCGTGCGATCGCCGGACATGACGGATTCCGTTCTGACGGTTCTGATCGCCATGCTGGCCGGCTCGTTGCGGGTCAGCACGCCGTTCCTGTTCGTCAGCCTTGGCGAGTGCCTGACCGAACGGTCCGGGCGCATCAACCTCGGCAACGAAGGCGTGTTGGTGCTCGGCGCGATGGTTGGCTACGCCACGAGCTACCGGACCGGTAGCCCGTGGCTCGGCGTTCTGGCGGCCGCCTTCGCGGGCGCGGTGTTGGGCGGCGTGCACGGCGCGGTGTGCGGTCTGGCCCGGGTTAACGACGTCGCGATGGGCATAGCGATCCTGCTGGCCGGCAGCGGGATCGCGTTCTTCTTCGGCAAGCCGTTCGTGCAGCCGACCGCACCGATGCTGCCGAACATTCGGTTCGGCTTCTGGTCGGACGTGCCGCAGGTGCAAAGCGCGCTGTCGGTCAGCCCGCTGTTCCTCATCGGCCTGGCCGTCGCGGTGGCGATGCATTGGATGTTTCGGGCGACCCGCATCGGTCTGCGCATCCGCATCGTCGGTGACAGCGAGGACGCGGCGCGCGCGATGGGATTGCCGATCGATCGCACGCGCCTGTTGGCCACAATGGTTGGCAGCGCGCTGGCCGGCATCGGCGGCGCGTTCCTCTCCCTGGTCTACCCCGGCAGCTGGAACGAGAGCCTGTCGTCGGGGCAGGGCCTGATGGCCGTCGCACTGGTGGTGTTCGCGCGGTGGAACCCGCTGGGATGTGTCGCCGCCTCGCTGCTGTTCGGCGCGGCTGGCGCGCTCGGGCCGTCGTTGCAGACGGTGGGCGTCACCACCGGCTATTACTTATTCTACGCCGCGCCGTATGTCGTGACACTGGTCATCCTGATCGCCACGGTGCGGCCGGGGCGTTCGTTGCGCGGTATGCCGGGCCAGCTTTCGATAGGACGCTGACATGAACGGACTGGGCGGGCTGAAAAGTCGCCGAACGGCGTCGTCGTGGGCCTGGCGATGGCCTGCAATCTCGACGGCAACATCATCGCCCATGGCAGCAGTGGGCGCGCCGACGAGATCATCACCGCCGGATTGCGGCCCGATCTCGTGCGTGAGGCGGGGGTGCACTGGGGTGTGGAGAACAACATCGACCGGCTCGGGCATCGCGGCTATTTGGCGGTGGCGGGCGGGGCGACGGATTGCCCGTATACGTAAATGCACGATCTGGCGGCGGGGCGGTACAGGTTGCCATGGAAGGATTCTGCGCGGGTCACGGATGGCACGGGATGCGGGTTGCCGGCCTTGCGCCACCCTCTCCCCGGCCGTCTCCCGCAAGCGGGAGAGGGGGCGTTGAGGCCGGGACCGCGGGACGACGCCCGCTCTCCCGCTTTACGGGCGAGGGTGGCGAGCGAATGATCTCCGAATCCTATTCTTGGCCATACGACGGAGACCTGCGGCCGGACAACACAGCGCTCGTTGTCATCGACATGCAGACCGATTTCTGCGGCGTCGGCGGCTATGTGGACGCCATGGGCTACGACATTTCGCTCACTCGCGCGCCCATCAAGCCAATCGGCGCTTTGCTCGAAAAAGTTCGTGCCGGCGGCTACCACGTCATCCACACACGCGAGGGACATCGCCCCGACCTGTCGGACCTGCCCGACAACAAACGCTGGCGGTCGCGCAAGATTGGCGCGGGGATTGGCGATCCCGGCCCGTGCGGGAAGGTGCTGGTGCGCGGCGAATGCGGCTGGGAGATCATCCCGGAACTCGCCCCCGTGCCCGGGGAGATCGTGATCGACAAGCCCGGCAAGGGCAGCTTCTGCGCCACCGACCTGGAACTCATCCTTCGCACGCGGGGCATCCGCAACCTGATCCTGACAGGCATCACCACCGACGTGTGCGTCCACACCACGATGCGCGAAGCGAACGACCGCGGATTCGAGTGTCTGCTGGTGACCGACGGTTGCGCCGCGACCGATCACGGCAACCATGTCGCGGCGATCAAGATGGTCACGATGCAAGGCGGGGTGTTTGGCGCCGTGGCCGACAGCGCCGCGATCCTGGCCGTCCTATGAGCGCGATCGGCGTCGAGGCGGTGGGCGTTACGAAACGGTTCGGTCCATTCACGGCTCTGGGTGACGTGTCGCTGAGGGTGGCACCCGCGACCGTCCACGGGCTGCTGGGCGAGAACGGCGCGGGCAAGTCGACGCTGGTGAAATGCCTGTTGGGCTACTACCGCGCCGACGAAGGTGCGTTCCTGGTCGATGGCCGGGAGGCGACGATCGCCCGTCCGGCCGATGCGGGCGCGCTCGGCCTCGGGATGGTCTACCAGCATTTCACGCTCGTGCCCTCGATGACGGTCGCAGAAAACCTCGTCATGTCGCGCGCCAAGATTCCGACCATCATCGATTGGGGCCGCGAGCGCGCCGACCTTGACGCCTTCATGGCGCGGATGCCGTTCCGAATTCCACTGAACGCGTCGGTGGGTGGCCTCGCGGCGGGCGAGCGCCAGAAGACCGAGATTCTCAGGCAGCTCTATCTGCAACGAAAATTCCTGGTGCTGGACGAGCCGACCTCCGTCCTGACGCCGCGCGAAGCGGAGGAAATGCTTGGTGTGATGCACAGTCTCGCGCATGCGGGGCAAGTCACTATCGTCATCATCACCCACAAGCTGCGCGAGGTCGCGAAGTTCACCGATGAAGTCACGGTGTTGCGGCGTGGCCGTGCGGTAGGCGGCGGTGCCACGCGGGATCTATCCGCCAACGACATGACATCGCTGATGATCGGCGAACCGCACGCGCCGTCCCGCCCGGAACGGCGCGGCGTCGCGGAGGCCGAACCGCGCCTGCTCGTGAAGAACCTGACGACAGAGGGCGAGCTTGGCCGGCCCGGGCTCGACGTGAAGCAGTTGCTGGTGCGCGCGCATGAGATCGTGGGCGTTGCCGGCGTGTCCGGCAACGGCCAGAAGGATCTGGTCGAAGTGCTCGGAGGTCAGCGTCCGCGCGACGCCGGCGAGATCCTGGTCAGCGGCGAAAGCTACAACGCCGGTCGCGACGAATCGCAGGTGTTGAGCGTGCGGGTGCTGCCAGAGGAGCCGCTGCGCAACGGCTGCGTGCCGCGCATGAGCGTGACCGACAATCTAAACTTTCGTGCGTTCGACCGTGCGCCGAGCGGGGCGCGGCGGGGCTGGCTCGACCGGCGCGGCATGGCGGCTCGGGCGCGCCGAATGATCGCCGGCTACGGCGTGCGGGCGCCTTCGCCGGACGCGCCGATCGGCGTGCTGTCGGGCGGCAACGTGCAGCGCTGCGTACTGGCGCGCGAATTGGATGGCGACGTGGCGTTGCTGATCGTCGCCAACCCGTGTTTCGGCCTAGACGTCAAAGCGGTGGCTGAGGTACGCGCCCGCATCATGGCCGCTCGAAACGCAGGGACGGCAGTGCTTTTGGTGTCGGAGGACCTGGACGAGATTCTCGAACTAGCCGACCGGATCGTGGTCATGCGGGAAGGCCGGATCGTGCACGAGACACCCTGCGAGGGGGCGGACGCGAAGACCTTGGGCGCGCATATGCTCGGAGCATGATGTCTCCCGTCGAGGCGGCGGAGGCGGCGATCGCCGCCGATCTCGCGCACGCCGACCCCGCCATGTGGATTTTTCGTGCGCCCGACAGGGGCATTCTGGGGCGCGCCCGCGCGCTGGAGGCGGAGGGCGCGCGCGACCGGCCGCTTTACGGCGTGACCGTCGCGATCAAAGACAACATCGACGTCGCCGGAATGCCGACGACGGCGGCGTGTCCGGGATTCTCCTACATGCCGGAACGTAACGCCACGGCCGTGCAACGCCTGCTCGACGCGGGCGCAATCATCCTCGGCAAGACGAACCTCGATCAATTCGCGACTGGCCTGGTCGGAGTGCGCAGCCCTTACGGCGTCCCTCGCAACGTGTTCGATCCTTCGCGCGTGCCGGGAGGGTCGTCGTCCGGCTCGGCGACGGCGGTGGCGGCGGGGATCGTCGAGGTTGCGCTCGGCACCGATACGGCTGGCTCCGGGCGGGTTCCGGCGATGTTCGGCAACATCGTCGGGCTGAAACCAACGGTCGGCAGCGTCCCCTCGACCGGGATGGTTCCGGCCTGCCGCTCGATCGACACCATTTCGATCTTTGCCGGAAGCGTCGGCCGGGCGCTTTCCGTCGCGCGCGTCATCGGCGGATACGAGGCATCGGATCCCTATTCGCGCGCGGCCCCCTTCGCGCATCTTCGCCGCGCCGCCCTGCCGCCTGCGTCGCGCATCGCCTGCATCGACCCGGCGGGATGCGACCCAGAGGTGGCCCGGCTCTATGCCGAAACCGCCGCGCGGTTCGGCGCGGAGACAATCGACATCGCGCCGTTCCTGGCCGTCGCTCGCCTGCTTTACGACGGTCCATGGGTCGCTGAGCGCACGAGCGCGCTGCGGCATGTGCTGTGCGCGGGCACAGACCTATTCCCGGTGACGCGCACGATCATCGAGGGCGGGCTGTCGCGGCTGACGGTCGATGCGTTCGACGCTTTTGATGCACTGGCGAAGGCGCGGCGGATCGCTTCGGACATGTTCGGCAAATTCGACGCGCTCCTGCTGCCGACCGCGCCGTTCACGCCGACGCTCGCCGAGCTGGCGGCCGATCCGATCGGGCCGAATAGCCGTCTCGGGACGTATACGAATTTCGTGAACCTCTGCGACCTTGCCGCGATCGCCGTCCCGGCCGGGTTTTCCCGCGACGGCTTGCCGGTCGGCGTCACGGTGGTCGGACCGGCCTGGTCGGAGGGGCGCATCGCCGCAATTGCGGACGTGATCCACCGCGCCCGCGTCGATCGGGTCGGAGCGACGTCGCGCGCGTTGCCGGCGACCGCCGAGCCGGATGCGATCTACGGCGGTGAGACTGGGCTGTTCTGCATCGGCGCGCACATGTCGGGATTGCCGCTGAATGGGCAGATCACCGAGCTCGGCGGCCGGTTCGTGCGCGAGGCCACCACCGTTGCGGAATACCGGCTGTTCGCGCTGGGGGCGAGGCCGGGGTTGGTGCGGGTAGGACAGGCCCTCTCCCGAAGACGGGAGAGGGAGCAGGACAGCGCCTTAACGCCCCCTCTCCCGCTTGCGGGAGAGGGCCGGGGAGAGGGCGCGGCCATTGCCGGCGAAATCTGGGCGCTCCCCGCCTCCGCCATAGGACCGCTGCTCGAAAAAGTCCCCTCGCCGCTCGGCTTCGGAACGGTCCAGCTTAACACCGGCCCCTGCCTCGGATTCGTCGCCGAGGCCGCCGCGACCGCCGGCGCTCCCGACATCACCAGATACGGCGGCTGGCGGGCCTATCAGACGAAGATGCGATAGGGCGTGATCGTCCCGTCCGCGGAACGCAGCGACAATTCGTTGCCGCGCTCCGCCTCGCCGATCAGCGCCTCATACAGCCGCAGCGCGTTGCGCAGGACTTCCGCGTAACTCGCCGCTTCGGTCTTGTCCTTCAGCCGCTGCAGGCGCTCCATCGCCTGCGGCGGCATCTCCAGTTGGACGCGGGTGGTGCCGCGGGCGACGCCCGCCATCGGACCGCACCCCTTCAAACGAACGCCTTGTACCGGTCGCGCTTCTCGTCTTGAGGCTGCGGCCGCTGATCGCGCCAGTTGCCGTTGCAGCCGTGCTGCCGCCACGCCTCGCGCCGCATCGCGGCCCCATGCCGCCAGCGGTTGCGCGCGTCCTCGAACAAGCGGCTCCGGCGGACCAGCAGCGCCAGGCCCAGCAGCACCGCGGCCTGGAACGGATGGGTGAAGATGATGGCGGCGATGGACAGCGCGAACAGCGCCCGCAGCCCGAAATGCCAGCGCCGCGCGTTCGCCCCGGGCCGTTCGTCGTTCAGCGGGAACTCGTCGCCGATGTTGATGGTGTAGCGTGTCATGCCCCGGCCCTCCTTGGCCTCCCTGAAGATGGGAGAGCCGAAGCCGGTCGTCAATCAGGATTTGATGAGATCGTGATGACGAGCGAGCCAGAGATCGTCTGCCCGGGATCGATGAGCGTCACCCCGGGTTTCTCCGAAAACTCGCCGTCGAAATCCTCTGGGCTGGCGAACCCGCGCCACGGCTCGATGCACAGGAAATCGGCCGGCTTCGTCCAGATCCCGAGTTGCGGCATCCCCTGCCACGCAACAATGATCGACGGGCCGCCGGGCGCGCTATAGCGCACGGACGTGCTGGACGGGTGCTCCAGGATCAGCGCGTCGTTCGCGAACAAAGCCTCGTCCAGCCGCAGCACCCGCCCCTCAATCGGGTTTTTCGCCGGTTCCGCCAGCATCAGCCCGCCCGCCACGCGACGGATCGGCGCTGTCTCGTCCGCGCTGAAGGTCAGTGTATGGCTGTCCTTTGACAGGTTCGGCCGCAGCGGCCAGACGAACGCCGGATGGGCGCCGAACGAGGCGGGCATTGGCGCATATCCGGTGTTGGTCACCGAAAACGTCTGCGTCAGCGATTCGCCCTCCGTCTCGTACGAAAGTTCGAGGTGGAACGGGAATGGATACATCTCTCGGATCGGCCCGTTGTCGATCAACTCCAGCAGCGCGTGGGTCCGCGTCCGCTCCATCCATTGAAAGTTTTGGTCACGCGCGAACCCGTGCTGCGTCAGGCGATACGCCCGCCCGTTGTGCCGCAACGTGTCGCCCTTCAGGCGGCCGACGATCGGGAACAGCACCGGCGCGTGGCGCGGCCAAGCCGGCCCCGCTTGCCACAGATATTCCGCGCCATCAGAGCCGATCAGGGAACACAATTCCGCCCCCGCCGCCTTGATCGTGGCGGAAAGCCCATCGATGCCGATCGTGTGCTCATCCATGGCCACACTTTGCATTCCGCTTGCGCCGGCTGCAACGAGGGGGTAGTTCGGTGACGGGCCACGTCCCCCCACCGGGACGCTTTCCTTCTGTAAGGGAGGTCGCGCGATGCGCACCACGCCGGACATCCGTCCGCAAAACCCCAATTTCTCGTCCGGCCCTTGCGCAAAACGCCCCGGCTTCTCGCTCGGCGCTTTGCAGGGTGCTACGCTCGCTCGCAGCCATCGCGCGAAGGAGCCAAAGGCGCGGCTGGCCGAGGTGATTGAACGTAGCCGCGTTCTGCTCGGCATGCCGGCGGACTGGCGCCTTGGGATCGTGCCCGGCTCCGACACGGGCGCGTTCGAGATGGCGATGTGGACGCTGCTCGGGGCGCGTCCCGTGGACGTGCTGTCATTCGAAAGTTTCTCCGACGGCTGGGCGACCGACGTCGCGAAGCAACTGAGGGTTGAGCATCGGGTTCTGGCCGCCCCCTACGGCGCGCTGCCCGACCTCGGCGCCGTCGATCCCGCACGCGACCTGGTGCTGACCTGGAACGGCACCACCAGCGGCGTCCGCCTGCCGGCCGGCGGCGGGTTCATCGCCGACGACCGGGAGGGATTGGTGCTGTGCGACGCGACCAGCGCCGCCTTCGCCATGGATCTGCCCTGGCAAAAACTCGATGTCGTGACGTGGTCGTGGCAGAAAGTGCTGGGCGGCGAGGCGGCGCACGGCATGCTCGCCCTGTCGCCCCGCGCGGTGGAGCGCCTGCTGACCCACACGCCGGCCTGGCCGCTGCCGAAGATCTTCCGCCTGACCTCGGGCGGCAAACTGATCGAGGGAATTTTCAAAGGCGAGACGATCAATACCCCGTCCATGCTGTGCGTCGAGGACGCGTTGGACGGTCTGCGTTGGGCGGAAGGGCACGGCCTGTCTGGCCTGATCGCCCGCAGCGAGGCCAACCTCGCCGCCGTCGCCGACTGGGTGTCCCGAAGCGATTGGGCGGCATTCCTGGCCGAGACGCCGCAAAGCCGGTCCTGCACCTCGATCTGCCTCAAAATTGTCGCGCCATGGTTCGCGGCTCTGTCCGCCGACGCGCAGGCGGAGGCGGCCAAATCCATCGCATCGCTGCTGGAGAAGCATGGCGTCGCGTTCGACGTCGCCGGCTATCGCGACGCGCCGCCGGGCCTGCGCATCTGGGGCGGCGCGACGATTGAAACGTCCGACATCGCGGCGTTGCTGCCGTGGCTCGATTTTGCGGCCGCGGACGTCGCGGCGACATTCATCCGAGCCGAGGCGGCGGAGTGATGGACATGCAACGGGTTCTCATCAGCGACAAGCTTTCCACCGCTGCCGTCGAGATCTTTCGCGATCGCGGCATCGAGGTCGACGTCAAGACTGGCCTGGGTGCCGCCGATCTGCGCGCAATCATCGGCGACTATGACGGGCTGGCGATCCGGTCGGCCACCAAGGTGACCCGCGAATTGCTCGACGCCACCGACCGGCTGCGCGTCGTGGGCCGCGCCGGGATCGGCGTCGACAACGTGGACGTCAAGAACGCCACGGCGCGCGGCGTCGTGGTGATGAACACGCCGAACGGCAACGCCATCACGACGGCGGAACATGCCATCGCCATGATGTTCGCCCTCGCGCGACAGATCCCGGAGGCGAGTACGTCGACCCGCGCCGGCAAGTGGGAGAAGAACCGCTTCATGGGCGTCGAGCTGTCGAGCAAGACGCTCGGCCTGATCGGCTGCGGCAATATCGGCAGCATCGTCGCCAACCGCGCGCAGGGCCTGCATATGCGCGTCGTCGCCTACGACCCCTTCCTGACCGACAAGCGGGCGCTCGAACTGGGCGTCGAGAAGGTGGAACTGGACGAACTGCTGTCCCGCGCCGACATCATAACGCTGCATACGCCGCTGACCGAGGCGACGCGCAACATCCTCTCGAAGGATGCGATCGCGCGGACGAAGAAGGGCGTGCGAATCGTCAACTGCGCGCGGGGCGGGTTGATCGACGAGACGGCTTTGGCGGAGGCGCTGAAAGCAGGCCACGTCGCGGGCGCGGCGCTGGACGTGTTCGAGACGGAGCCGGCGACCGACAGCCCGTTGTTCGCGTTGGAGAACGTCGTCTGCACGCCGCATCTGGGCGCCTCGACCGCCGAGGCGCAGGAGAACGTGGCACTGCAGGTCGCCGAGCAGATGAGCGATTTCCTCCTGACCGGCGCTGTGTCGAACGCGATCAACATGCCGGCGGTTTCGGCCGAGGATGCGCCGCGTTTGCGTCCCTACATGGAGCTGTGCCGCCTGCTGGGCGGGTTCGCGGGGCAACTCACGCATTCGCGCGATGGCGTCATCCAGAGGATTGGCATCGAATACGAGGGTGCCGCGGCGGCGCTGAACCACCGGCCGCTGACGGCGGCGGCGCTGGCGGGACTGTTGGGGCCGATGATGGCGGGCATCAACATGGTCAACGCCCCGGTCATCGTGCGCGAGCGCGGCATCGACGTCAGTGAAACGGTCCATGACCGCCCCAGCGAGTATCAGACGCTCGTGCGCATAACCGTGACGACGGACCAGCAGACGCGCGCGGTGGCGGGCACGCTGTTCGCGGGGGCAAAACCGCGTCTGGTGGAGATCAAGGGCATTCCCGTGGAAGCCGATTTCGGCCGCCACATGCTGTATGTCACGAACCAGGACAAGCCGGGCTTTATCGGCCGTTTTGGCGCGACCTTGGCGGGTGCGGGAATCAATATCGCGACCTTCCACCTTGGGCGGTCAGAGGCGGGCGGCGATGCGATCTGCCTGGTGAGCGTCGACGAACAGGTGCCGGAGGACGTGCTGGCGATGGTTCGCACGCTGCCATTGGTGATGCAGGCGACCGCGCTCTCGTTCTGAAATAAATTACAGATTGCGATGGGAGGCAGATCCAGCCTGACGCAGTGAATCTGGACCTGTCGCATCGGAAAGCGCGTCGGCACCAGCGGATCGTGACCGGGAGTGGTGTGGTCCGGTTCGTCCGCGAGCGACTCAAGTATCTCGTCACGTTCAAGCATGTCGGCTACATTCACGACCATTGGAAATGGGCTTCGGGTGCTGATATTCGCCCAGAAATGCGTAGCGTTAGCCGCGAGCACGATCCAGCCGCACGCTGTTGGTACACGCCCTAGACTGTTTCCGGCAACGTCGCCAAATCCGGGACCCATCCCTCCGCGCTACGGCGGAACAGCGGGTAGCTTGCGGGCGCATGCACCATCGCGGGCAGGCGGGGGTCGATGGCAGCAAGGCGGTCGACCCATACCCGCGTCTCCTTGATCGCGACCGCGATGCCGACGATGTCCGCGCCGATTCGCCGCATCAGGTCGAGCTCGCCGGCCACCGTGCCGCCGGTCGAGATCACATCCTCCACCAGCAGCACGCGGCGCCCTTCCAGCCGTTTCAAAAGTCGTGGGTCGACGAATACCGTCTTCGGTTTGCCGGGGCTGGTAATCGAAATGACTTGCGTCGACAACTCGTCGGTGTACCAAAACTTCCGCGAGTAGCTGAGCGGCACGTAGTCCGGGTGGCCGAGTCTGCGCGCCACCGCGCTGGCCAGCACCGTGCCGAGCGTCGGCATCCCGACCACGATCTCGGCGCGCAACGGCCGCACCAGATCCGTCACCGCGGCTGCTAGCCGGTCTTCGACGACGAACCCGGTTTGGTTCAGGCAGAGATAGGCGATGGCGGTGTCGTGATCCGGCGGCAGCGTCAGCAAGGGCAGATCGAGCCAATCGCCGTCGAGCAGCTGGACCGGAACGCGGGTCTGGTAGGGCGGCGCGGGCGGCGTCGTCATTGCTGGACCGGGAAGGATCCGGGCCATGTAGGAGCCCTGATCGTGTGACGGCATCGGTCCGAACATCGCGTGTCGTCCTTCTGGTGCGGGTCAGCCTGGGCCGGCCGGTTCCGTCTTCAGCCCAAGACCCGACAACAAGCCGCGAAAGAAATTCTCCGCGGCGTCCGGCGAATAGAGTGCAGCCACCCGTTCGAGCGCGCGATTCGACAACTCGCGCCAAACGGTCTCCTCGTCGTGAACGCGGATGATCGCCCTTGCGAACTCTTCCGCGCTGTCGACGCTTGCGATTCCGTCCCCGGCCGCCAGCCCCGAGCCCTCGAACGCAATCGAGGTGCCTACGACCGGCACGCCCGCCGCGAGGCTGGTCGCGACTTTCCCTTTGAATCCCGCGCCATAGCGCAAAGGCGCGACCGTGAGGCGGACCTGGGCCAGCACTTCCGCAAGGTCGGCAACCCAACCCCTTACCCTCACCTCGTCGCTCCGCAGCGCCAAAATCGAGGCCGGCGCATCCGCGCCCACGACGTCCGTGACGAGCCCGGGACGCATTCGGGTCAGGATCGGTTGGACTTCGTTCGCATACCAAAGTATTGCGTCGACATTCGGCGCATGCCGAAAATTCCCGACGAACAGGACGCCCTGGCGAGCCGCGAATGGCGGCACGATCGCGTGGGGCCGGACGATCCAGCGCAGCACGTGCAGTCGTGCGGGATCGACGTCGGCGGCCAGTACGTCCCGCTCGTGATCGCTCAACAGGATCGTCGCATCGGCCTCGCGCACGCAGGCGATCTCTTTGGACTTGGTGTCCGCGATCCGGTCGGCGGTCTGCCCCCCGCTGACCGCCGCCTGCCGCGCCTCGCGCAGGAAATGAAGGTCGGCTGGCGAGAAGAGGATTTTCGCATCCGGCGCGAGGTCGCGCACCCGTGGCAGCAGGAGCGTCGCGACACGGTGGCGATAAAGGTGCACGAGTTGCAGGTCGGTGCCACGTTCGCGGAGTATGTCGGTGACGCCGGGCTGGCCCGCCGCGTCTACCACCTCGATACCCGACCGTTCCATGCGGCTTCGGTCGCGCTCGGCGGGCTTACCGCCGCCCGCCGCGGCGAATGTCACACGCCAGCCGAGCCGGCGCAGGACAAGCATTTGCTCAAGCGCCGCGACCGAGCCCGCGTCGCGGTCCGTAGCCGGCAGCTCGGCATCCACGACCAGCGCATGGCCGACGAAATGCGTTGCGGCACGTGCGTCGCGGGCGTGCCGCAGGATCGAAAGCCGTAGCCGTCGGCCGTCGCCATCGTCGATCGCTTCCGGCGTATCCGACCCGGCCCAGCGCGCCACGCCGCCGGCTTGCCGCAGCACCAAGCCGCCGCCGGCGCGCACGCGGAGGCATAGGTCGGCAAGGGCGGGCGCCAAGCGCTGGTATGTGGCGTCAAGGCCCCCTGTCCCGGCGACGCGCCGCCTGTCGGCGACGAGCGCCAGCGGCGCCAACGCATCGATCGGACGCAGGACGCGGTGTTCCGCCAGATCTGCCAAGGCGAGATGCCCCAGGTCGCGCAGGCGATGGTCACCGTCCAGCTCCAGCCCGGCATGATGCAGCAGCCCGTCGTCCCGTACGACGATGCCGCCGACCATCGCCGCCCTGGGCTCATCGTCGAGGGCCTCGGTCAGCGCTTCCAGCCATCCAGGCTCCGCACGCACATCGGGCGACACCAATCCGACCAGCGGCGTGTCCGCTTCCGACAGGATGCGGGCGAACGCGGCGACCGCGCGGGGCGTCGCGCCGGCACGCAGATGCTCCACGATCACCGGCAGCAGAGCGGCCCGTGCGTCGACGCCGGCCGGATCGAGCAGCACGATCTCGGCGAGCAGATCCACCCCGGCCTCGCGCAGCGCGACCAGACAGGCATGCACCGCCTCGACCGGTCCCGGAGCGACCGCGATCGTCGCGCGGGGTCGCCCATTGCGGTAGGGGGTCGCGGACCGGAGCGAAAGCGGGGTGAGCGTGCGCCGCAGCTCGGCGAGTGTGGCGGTGACTCCGGCGGGAGATACGGCGGCCGGATCGGTTCCGTCGGCGAGGTCGCCGAAGAACGCGGCCACCGTCGCGAACAGCGTCCGGGCCGACCGGGCTTCTAACTCCGGCTGTTGATCGGCGGCTCGGGCGACCTGCTCCAGGCGGGAGCGCATGACTGTGATCTGGCGTTCCAGCTCCTGGATCCGGCTCTCGCTGTCCGACCGCCTGCCGATCCGCAGCACCGCCGGCTCGCCGAGCGGCCGGCCGGTCGCGTGCTCAACGACGGCCACGCTCACCGCGCCGCGATCGGCGAGCAAATCGTAGGGCAGCATGAAATTGAAGCCATACTGCCCGTCGCCGACCTCCGCATCCCGCAGATCGGCGCGCGCTTCCGCGGCCTCGACGCTGCCCGCCACGACGTCATCAAGCCGCACGTCGAGCGTCAGGCGGCGTTCCGGTGCCGCCGGATCCCAGCACCACCCGGACACCCAGCCGTCGCGCGTGATGAGGTCGACATTGCCGGCCAACGGCGGCGGCGCGTGTGCGGCCTCGGCCCACGTGACGACGCATTCGGCACCGATCGGCCGACCGGTCGCGGCGTCACGCAGCGCTACGTCCGCCGCACTCCCGTTCTCGCGCATCGCGGCCGGGATCTCGGCCATGAGGCCATGGCCGCCATCACCGATCCCGGCTGTCAGAAGGTCGGCGCGCAACAGGTCGGCGACGGTCACCGTGGCCTCTCGCCCGTCGACCAGAACCGCCACGCGACGGCGTTGGTCGGGCTCGTTCGGCGACCAGCACCAGCCGAAAACCCGCCCGTCCGCCTCCACCGAATCCAGGCTGCCACGCAACTCGATATCGTCGGCAACCGTCTCGTTTGGCGCGGCCCGCCGCCGGCTCACGGACGCGCCCTCATGGGCGGGGGAAAACCGCCCGCTCGACCAGAGCGCAGACGATGTGGGCTGCGGTGATGTGCAATTGCTGGATGATCGGCGTGGACCGGCTCGGCACGGCCAGCAGAACGTCGCAGCGATGCGCCATGTCGGCCGGATCCTCGCCACAGAAGCCGGCCACCACCAGCCCCCGAGCGCGCGCCTCGTCCATCGCCGCAATCACGTTGGGCGAGCGCCCGGAGGTTGAAATGCCGAGGAAGATGTCGCCCGGCCGCCCCAGGCCCGCGACCTGCCGCGCGAACACCGTGTGAAAGCCGTAATCGTTGCCCGAGGCCGTCAGGACGGAGGTGTCGGTGGTCAAGGCGATGGCCGCCATGGGGGCGCGGTCGAACATCAGCCGAGAGATGAATTCGCCAGCGATATGCTGCGCGTCGCCAGCGCTGCCGCCATTGCCGGCGATCATCAGCTTGCCGCCGCTTTGGAGCGATTCGACGATCGCCGCGGCCATCGCGTGCATCGCCACATGCTGCGCAAGGTCGGCCGCGAACACCCGCATCGCGTCCTCGGAGCGGGCGAGGTAGTCGACGATGAACGCGGTATCGATCTCGATATCGGCCACGGCAGCTGCATCCTTCCTCGCCGAAGCCAGATAGCGCGCCCGGCGGTCCGCACGCCAGTGGAAGGAGAAGGGCGGTCCTATCCAGCCATGCGGTGGACCGTCACCGGGATCGACTTGGCAGCCGGCGTCATGCTGCCCTCGGCGTGGTGCCACATCGGCAGAAGGACGTTCGCCTCGGGGTAATAGGCACCGACACAGCCCGAAGGAATATCATAAGCAGTGACCCGAAGGCCCGCCATCTCGCGGCGGACACTGTCTGTCGAACGCGTGGCGACCCGAACGGCCTCGCCCTCCAGGAGTCCGAGGCGCGCGATGTCGTCGCGGTTCATCAGGATCACGTCGCGCGTCCCTTCGATGCCGCGGAACCGATCGGAGTAGCCATACACGGTCGTGTTGAATTGGTCGTTGCTGCGCAGCGTGATCATCCGCAACACCTGTCGCCCGAGCTCCGGCATGTCAGGATCCTCGTCAAGGCCGCTCGGCGTGACGAAGTTCGCGCGCGCCGTCTTGGTTTTCCAGACCCGGTCGCGCGCCGGCAGGTTGCGGTGGAAGCCTCCCGGCTGCCACATCCGCTGTTCGTAGTCGTGGAAGATCTCGGGGTAGGTCTCGGCGATCGAGCCGCGGATGCGGCCATAATCCGCGAGCCAGGCGTCCCACGGCGTTAGCGGGTTGGGGTCGAGCGTGGCCTTGGCCAGCCGCACGACGATGTCCACCTCGCTGATCAGGGTCTTCGACGCCGGTGCCCGCACGCCCTTGGAGCCATGGATGCAGGCGCTGCTGTCCTCCATCGAGGTCGCCTGCGGACCGCTGGCCTGTCGGTCGACCTCGATACGGCCCCGCACCGGCAAGATGTAGCTGATCCGGCCATGCACCAGATGGCTGCGGTTCAACTTGGTCGCGACGTTGACCGTCAGGCGAATGTCGCGCCAAGCCGGCTCCACGCGGTCGCGGTCGGGAACGGCGCGAACGAAGTTGCCGCCCAGCATAACGAATGCCTCGATCCTGCCAGCCAGAATGGCCTCGCACGCCTCGACCGTGTTCAGCCCCTTCTCGCGCGGCGGCTCGAACCCGTATTGCTCCGCCAGGCGGTCCATCGGAACCAGCTCGGGCTTTTCGGTGATGCCGACGGTGCGCTGGCCCTGCACGTTGGAGTGGCCGCGCACCGGACAAATCCCGGCGCCTGGGCGGCCGATGTTGCCGCGCAGCAGCAGGAGGTTCGCGACCATCCGCACGGTCGCGACGCCGGCCCGATGCTGCGTGAGCCCCATGCCGTAGATCGCGATAGCAGCGTTCGCTTGAGCATAGGCGGTGGCCGTCGCCTCCATCGCGGCGCGGCGGAGGCTGGCGTGACGCTCCAGTTCGTCCCAATCCTGCAGCCGCAGCCATGTCACGAAGTCATCGAGGCCATGCGTGTGATCGGCGATGAAGGCCTGGTCGAGCACCGACGCGCTGCCGGCCGCACGCGCTGCATCGTCCATTTCGATCAACGCCTTGCAGATGCCGGTCAGCGCCGCGAGATCGCCGCCCGCCTTGACTTGGTGATACTGCGAACTGATCCGGGTCTCCTGCCCGGAAAGCATTTCCACCGCCGATTGCGGGTTGGTGAACCGCTCAAGGCCGCGCTCGCGCAACGGATTATAGGTGATGATCGGCACGCCCCGCTCGGCCGCCTCCTGCAACGGATGCAGCATGCGTGGGCTGTTGCTGCCTGGGTTCTGGCCGAAGAACAGGATGCAGTCGGTCTTGGCGAAATCGTCGAGCGTGACAGTGCCCACCGGCACGCCGATGCTCTCTGGCAACGCGACCGACGTCGTCTCGTGACACATGTTGGAGCTATCGGGCAGGTTGTTGTTGCCGTACAGCCGCGCGAACAACCCGTATAGGTAGCTTGCCTCATTGGAGCATCGGCCGGAGCTATAGAACACGGCGTTTCGTCGGTCGGACACGGCGCGCAGTTCGTGGCCGATCTCGGCGAAGGCCGCGTCCCAGGATATCGCGACGTATTTGTCCGTGGCGGGATCGTAGCGCATCGGGTGGGTCAACCGCCCGGCCTGTTCAAGGTGGAAATCGTCCCAAGTCAGCAGCTCGGCGACCGTATGGTCCGCGAAAAATGCGGGTGTGCAACGATGGGTGGTTATCTCCCAGGCCGTCGCCTTGGCCCCATTCTCGCAGAACTCGAACGGCAGCGGCTCGGCGGGCTTCGGCCAGGCGCAGCTGACGCACTGAAAGCCGTCCACCTTGTTCTGGCGCGTGAGGGTGAGCGCGCCGCTGGCCAGCACCCCCTCGCGGCTGAGAATGTCGCGCAGCGACTTCGCCGACCCCCAACCGCCGGCCGGAGCGGAATAGGGCTTGAACGAGGTTTTTTGGGTCATAGCGGGCTTCCTGATGCGGCGCGGCGAGCGGAGAACCGGCAGCGGGACGGTGAGTTGCTTCTGGATGCCGCAACCACGTCGGTCGGACGCGCGTTGACATCTCTGACTATCAGCGAGGCGGGAGCGATGGCGACGACGGGCTCCGTGCTGAACCGGTCGGCCGCGCCCTCGCGGACAATAAAATTTCTTAATCAAACGGTGATCCCAGCGCTGATCGACTCGGCCGGCGCGACGGAGCTGCGGTTGGAGCGCCTTGCGGTCATGGCGCGGCGTGCCCCGGCGATCAGTCTCGGCACCGCCTTCGTCGCAGGTTGGCTGTTATGCCGAGTGGTCGGGCCAAAGACGTCGAATCCTACCGCCCCACCCACACCGAGCCGTAAGCTAGGCGCAGCAATCTGGCGACCATCCCAGCCGCCTCCGGCTTGAGCGCCGTCAGATGCCGCATCGTCCGCCAGGTCCGCTCCACCACTGCTTGCGGCCGAGTCATCGCAAGCAATCCTTCCGCGCCACGCGTCACGCCGAACCCGCTGTCGCCCGTGCCACCGAACGGCAGCGCCGGGTGTGCGGTGGGGGCGATCATGTCGTTGACCACCACGCAGCCCGCGCGCAGCGACGCGGCGACCCTTCGCGCCGCCTCGGGCGGACCAAACACCGCGGCGCCGAGGGCATACGGCCCGGCATTGGCCAGCACGACTGCCGTCGCCTCGTCGTCCGCCACCAGCAGGGAGGCAACCGCCGTAAAACTATCGCGGTGCAGCCACGCCTCATCGGGCGCGGCCGGTATGACGCGCGCGCTGTTCCCAGCGAGCAGGGCGTCCAGCCTGGCCGAAAACCCCTCGACCATCGTGGCGGCAACGATGATCCGACGCGGCGCGATGCAGGTGCGCCCGCCATTCAGCCGCAACCCAAACGATGCCGCCCGGGCAGCGAGCTCGATGTCCGCTCCATCGAGCACGACCATCGCGTCGCGTCCGGACAGCTCCATCGTCGCCGGCAACAGGCGCGGTGCCAATTCCGCGAGAACCGCCCGTCCCGTCGCCGCAGAGCCGGTCAGCACGACGTGATCGATCCCCTCGGGAATGACGGGGTCCTCGCCGAGAACGATCAGTGAGTCCCCCGGCAATCCCGCCTCGATCAGCGTGTCGCGCAACAACGCCATCGGCTCGGAACAGCCCGGAGCCGGCTTCACCAGCACCGCGTTGCCGGCAACCAGAGCGTGCAGCGCCTGCACGCCAGGTAGAAACAGAGGGTAGTTCGACGGGCCGATGA
>CBDFGB010000014.1:0-25192 GCA_965246915.1 Acetobacteraceae bacterium | reverse complement strand
GCGCCGCATCCCGGGCACCCGGCTGCGCTGGAACGAGCTGCCTGCCTGGCTGTTTGGCATGGCGTGCGTCGCGGCCTGGGGGGCGCCGTTCCTGTGGATGGTGTCGACTTCGTTCAAGCCGGCGTCGCAGGTGATGACGCAGACCATCGAGTGGCTGCCGCGCGAGGTGACGCTCGACAATTACCGCAAGGTGCTGAGCTTCCCGGTGGCGACCTGGGCGATGAACAGCGTGATCGTGGCGACCGCCGCGACCGCCGCCTGCATCGCGTCCGGCGCGCTGGCTGGCTACGCGCTGGCGCGGATGCGCTTTCCGGGTCGCAACGCGATCTTTTTGGTGTTCCTGTTCTCGCTGATGGTGCCGTCCGAGGTGGGCGTGGTGCCGCTGCTGATCATGATGATCGATCACGGGCTGGCCAGCAGCTACGCGGCGCTGATCCTGCCGACCATCGCCAACGTGCTGTCGGTCTACATCTTCCGTCAGTTCTTCCTGACGTTCCCGCGCGAGCTGGAGGAAGCGGCGATCGTCGACGGCGCCGGGCCGCTGCGCATCTTCCTGCGCATTGCGCTGCCGCTGGCGCGGGCGCCGCTGATCGCCGCGACGGTGATCGTCTTCACGCTGAACTGGAACAATTTCCTCTGGCCGCTGCTGGTGACGTTCGACGACGACATGAAGACGCTGCCGGTCGGCATCGCCGCCTTCGCGCCGCAGGTCGGCACCCACACGCAACTGGAGGGCTACGCGGTCGCCATGGCGGCGGTGACGCTGCTGTGCATCCCCTCGGTCGCGCTGTTCCTGCTGCTGCAACGCTATTTCGTCGCCGGCCTGTCGGCGGGAGGGCTGAAGGGATGACGTCGCCGCCGCTACCGCCGCTGCTGCACGTGATCGGGGGCGTACCCGTCGCGTCGACCGATGCGGCGACGCTTCCCGTCGTCGATCCGTCGACCGAAGCGACGATCGGCGCCTGCGCCTTCGGCAAGCCCGCCGATGTCGACCGCGCGGTCGCGGCGGCCGAGGCGGCGCGGCACGGCGCGTGGCGCGACCTGACGCCGGCGGAGCGCGGCGGCCTGCTGTTCCGGCTGGCCGACCTGATCGCGGCGGCGCGCGAGGAGTTGGCCATCCTGGAGGCGTTGAATGTCGGCAAGCCGCTGAGTTCGGCGCGTGGCGACATCGACGGCGTGGTGGCGACCCTGCGCTACAACGGCGGGGCGGCCGACAAGGTCGAGGGATCCGTCATCCCGCTGGGCGAGCGGATCGTCGACTTCACCCTGCTGGAGCCGCTCGGCGTCACCGCCCACGTCGTGCCGTGGAACTACCCGCTGGGGATGGCCATGCGCTCGCTGGCCCCGGCCCTGGCGGCCGGCTGCACCGCCGTGGTCAAGCCGGCGGAGCCGTCGCCGCTGTCGATGCTGCGCACCATGGACCTGATCCGCGACGCCGGGTTTCCCGCCGGCGTGGTCAACGTGGTGTGCGGCGACGGGCCGGTGACGGGTGCGGCCCTGGTCGCGCATCCGCTGGTCCGCGCCGTGGCGTTCACCGGCTCCGTCGCGACCGGCCGGCTGGTGGGGGCGGCCGCGGCGCTCGGCATGAAGCCGGCGGTGCTGGAACTGGGCGGCAAGAACGCGATGATCGTGGCGGCGGACGCCGACCTCGACCGTGTCGTGGCCGACGCCATGGAAGGCGGCTTCGACAATGCCGGCCAAGTCTGTTCGGCCGCGGCCCGCCTGCTGGCGCACCGCGACGTGGCCCGTGACCTGGCCGGACGGTTGGCCGCGCGGGCGGCGGCGCTGCGGGTCGGTCCAGCGCTCGACGATCTGGACATGGGGCCGCTGGTCTCGGCCGAGCAGCACGCCAAGGTCATGGCCTATCTGGCGGAGGCGGCGGGCGAGGGTCTGGCCGCGCTGACCGGCGGCGGCGGCGTCGCCCATCTCGGCCGGGGTTTCTTCGTGGCGCCCACCGTGTTCGCCGACGTGGACCCCCGCCACCGGATCGCCCGCGAGGAAGTCTTTGGGCCGGTGGTGACGATCACGCCTTACGACACCGACGCGCAGGCGGTCGAACTGGCCAACGGGCTGGACACCGGTCTGGTCGCCGGGGTGCAGACCCGCGACATCGGCCGTGCCCTGACGATGGCGCGGGCGCTCGACACGGGGTCGGTCTGGATCAACGGCTGGTTCATGGGCGGCGTGCAGGCGCCGACCGGCGGCGCCAAGGCCAGCGGCCTGGGGCGCGAGCGCGGCCTGATCGGCATCCGCAATTTTCTGCGCATCAAGAACGTCGCCATCCGGCTATAGTCGCGTCGCGGACGGTCAAGGCCGTGTCGCGCGGGATCAACCCGGCCGGCCAGCCGGTCTGCGACGCTCGCGTATCGGTTGACCCCGGAGGAGCACATGAACAGAGCATCGGCGATCCTGACCGGCCTTCTTGTCGTGACCTCGGTGGCCGCGCGAGCGGACGACAAGGTGCGGCTGCGGCTGAACTGGATGTACTACGGCTCGCATGCCGGCTTCGCGCTCGCCAAGGACAAGGGCCTGTATGAGAAGAACGGCATCGACCTGGATATCCGCTCGGGCAACGGATCCGGATCGGCACACCGGCTGGTGGCCAATGGCGACAGCACGTTCTCCTACGGATCCTGCGCGTCCATGGTGAAACTTGCGGCGCAAGGCGCGCCGCTGGTGTCGGTGGCGGTAATCGACGCGATGGGCACCGACGGCATCCTGGCGCGTCCCGACAGCGGCGTGAAAACCGTGGGCGACCTGGCCGGGAAAGTCGTGCTGACCACCGCCAGCGCCGGCGTCAACACGTTCTTCCCGCTGGTGCTGAAGAACGCGCATGTCCCCGACGACAGCGTGCACGTCACCAACGTCGCCGAGGGCGCGCTGGTCACCGGCTATCTGCAGGGCACCGGCGGTGCCGTCGCCATGCTCGGCGGGCTGGACGACAAGCCGTCGGAAATCGTCGCCGCCGGCGGCGCCAAGCCGGTCGAATTCCCGTACTCCGATTACGGCATCAACCAGGTCGGCTACTGCATCGTCGCCAACACCGCGACAGTGGCGAAGAACCCCGACCTGGTGAAGCGCTTCGTCGCCGCCACCATCGAAGCCTACAAGGCGACCGAGGCCGATCCGAAGGCGGCGGTGGCCGCTATGGCCGATATCGTCGGCGGCACGATGAACGAGGACAAGGGCAAGCAGCAGGCTCTGGACGTGCTCGGCGTCACCCTCGGCGTGCTGTACTCGAAGGCCAACACCGACCACCGGCTCGGCCTGCATGTCGCCAGCGACTGGACCGACATGCTCGATCTGATGAAGACGTACAATGGCTTGGCGACCGACAAGCCGGCCACCGCCTTTTACACGAACGCGTTCCTGCCCTGATGGCGGCGGCACCGCACATCGCCATCGCCGGCGCAACGAAGCGCTTTGGCGACGGGGCGGCGGCGGTGCACGCCTTCGGGCCTGCCACCCTGGATATTGCGGCGGGCGAGTTCGTCTCGCTGCTGGGCCCCTCCGGCTGCGGCAAGTCGACGTTGCTGCTGATGATCGCCGGCCTGTTGCCGGCGAGTGCCGGGACGATCCAGGTGGGCGGCACCCCGGTGCGCGGCGTGCGCACCGATATCGGTGTCATGTTTCAGGACAGCACGCTGGTGCCCTGGCGCAGCGTCCGCCGCAATGTCGAGCTGCAACTGGAGTTGCGTGGCCACTCGCCGGTGGCGTTCCGCGCCCGGACCGACGCGCTGCTCGCCTCGGTCGGGTTGACGGAGTTTGCCGACCGCCGGCCCTACGAGCTGTCCGGCGGCATGCAGCAGCGCGCGGCGTTCTGCCAGGCCATGGTGCACGCGCCGCCGACCGTGCTGCTGGACGAGCCGCTGGGCAAGCTCGATGCGATGACGCGCGAGCGTATCCGCGCCGATCTGCAGGATCTGTGGCGGCGCACCGGCCCGACCGTGCTCCTGGTGACGCACTCCATCGAGGAAGCGGTGCAGCTTTCGACGCGCATCTGCCTGATCACGCCACGGCCCGGCCGGCTGCATGGCGTCATCGACATCGACCTGCCGTGGCCGCGCGACGCGGCGGTGAAGAAGTCGGCAGCGTTCATGGCCTACGTGAACGAGATCGGCGACGTGTTCCGCGATTACGGCGTGATGTGATGGTCCGCCGCGTCGCCCGGCTTGCCACGTTCCCGGTTTTTCTGGCCGCCTTGATCCTGCTGTGGCAGCAATCGATCGGCTGGTTCGACGTGCCGGCCTACATCCTGCAAAAACCCTCCGACATCGTCGTCAACGCGCTGGCCGACCTGCCGAAGCTGCTGGACTACACGCTGGTCACCGCCACCGAGACGCTGCTCGGCTTCTTTGCGGCGATCGTCCTGGGCGTGCCCATCGGCCTCGGCATCGTCGTGTCGAGCCTGGCGCGCCGCACGGTGTATCCGTTGCTGGTCAGCCTGGAGATGGTGCCGAAGATTGCCTTCGCGCCGCTGTTCATCGCCTGGATGGGGTTCGGGCTGGCGCCCAAGATGGTCATCGTGTTCCTCGTCTGCTTCTTCCCGGTCGTGCTGAACGCCATCGCGGGATTTTCTTCGCTGTCGGAGGAGCTATCGCGGTTCGGCGCGGCGGCGGGCGCCTCGCCCTGGCGCAGTTTTTCGAAACTGCGGCTGCCGGCGGCGTTGCCGCAATGCTTCGTGGGGTTCAAGTTCGCCGCCGTCAACGCGACGGTGGGCGCCACCATCGCCGAGTTCATCGGCAGCGACCGAGGCCTCGGCTTCTACATCCAGATCCAGACCGGCAACATGCGCCCCGACCTCGCCTTCGCCGCGATCTTCCTGCTGACGCTGCTCGGCCTGGCGCTGTTCGGCGCGGTGACGCTGGTCGAGCGCGCCGTGATCCCCTGGGACATCGCCCAGCGCCGCCAGCGCGCCACATCTTGACCGGAGGCTGTATGCCCGACACCGCCCATTACGCCGCACTCGGCAGCCGGCTACCCCTTCCCGGCCTGGCCTTCATCGAGGGCGCGCCGTGTCCGGCGGCGAGCGGCCGGACGTTCGAGAACATCAATCCGGCAACCGGCGCGGTGCTCGGCGAGGTCGCGCATTGCGACGCCGCCGATGTCGACCGTGCGGTGCGGGCGGCGCGGGCGGCGTTCGAGTCCGGCGTGTGGTCGCGCGCGGCCCCCGAGCACCGCAAGGCGGTGCTGCTGAAACTGGCCGAGCTGGTGCGGGCGAATGCGGAGGAACTGGCGACGCTGGAATGCCTCGACAGCGGCAAGACGATCACCGACTGCCTCAACGAGATCGGCCACGAGGTGCCCAATTTCTTCCAGTGGTACGCCGAACTGATCGACAAGAGTTTTGGCAAGGTCGCGCCGACCGGCGAGACGGCGCTGGCGCTGATCGTGAAGGAGCCCATCGGTGTTGTCGGCCTGGTGCTGCCGTGGAATTTCCCGCTGCTGATGGCGGCATGGAAGCTGGCGCCGGCGCTGGCGGCCGGGTGTTCGGCCATCGTGAAGCCGGCCGAGCAGACGCCGCTGACGACGATAAGGCTGGGCGAACTGGCCGCCGAGGCGGGTCTGCCGCCGGGCGTGCTGAACGTGCTGCCGGGCTACGGCGAGACGACCGGCCAGGCGATCGGCCGGCATCCCGACATCGACGCGGTGTCGTTCACCGGCTCGACCGAGGTCGGCGCGCTGTTCCTGCATTATGCCGCGGACAGCAACATGAAGACGGTGGGCCTGGAGATGGGCGGCAAGAGCCCGCTGATCGTGCTGGACGACGCGGTGATGGACGACGACTTCATCTCCAGCGTGGTGATGGCCGCCTGCTGGAACGGCGGCCAGAACTGTTCGGCCAACATGCGCCAGATCGTCCACGCCTCCCGCCGGGCCGAGTTCGTCGAGCGGGTGCGCGCCCGCATGGAGGCACTGGTGGTCGGCAACCCGCTCGATCCCGCCACCGAGATCGGCGCCATGATCACCGCCGAGCACCGCGCCCGCGTGCTGGGCTACGTCGCCAAGGGCCGCGCCGAGGGCGCGAGCCTGGTCAGCGGCGGCCAGCGGCGCGACGATCTGCCCGGATTCTTCGTGCAGCCGGCTTTGTTCGATGCGGTGACGCCGGACATGACCATTGCACGCGAGGAAATCTTCGGGCCGGTGCTGGGGGTGATGGAGTGCGGCTCGCCGGAGGAGGCGTTGCGGCTGGCCGCCGACAGCGAATTCGGCCTGCACGCCACCATCTTCACGCGTGACATCAACCGGGCGGTGTCGCTGGCACGGCGGCTGCCGTGCGGCACCGTGGCGGTCAACAAGTTCACTGAGGGCGACATCAAGACGCCGTTCGGCGGCTACCGCAAATCCGGCTCGCTGGCGCGCGACAACGGCACGGAGGCGATGGACCAGTATCTGCAGACCAAGACGATCTGGATCGAGGTCGCCCCGGCGGTCTGACGATGCGCGTCGACACCCCCCGCGTGCTGCGCCTGGATGAGGCCGACCCGGTCGGCGTCGCGTTGGCCGACGTGGCGCCAGGCGAGCCGATCTGGCCCGGCGTGACGGCGGGCGAAAACATCCCGCGCGGTCACAAGGTGGCGTTGCGTGCCGTGCGCCACGGCGAGGTCGTGCGCAAGCTCGGCCTGCCGATCGGCGTCGCCTCGGGGCCGATCGCCGCCGGACGCCATGTCCACATCCACAACCTGGCGTTCCGCCCCAGCCGCACGACGACGCATCTGCGCAACAGTCGGCCGGTCCAGCCGGAAGCGCGAGATGCGACGTTTCGCGGCTACGTTCGCGACGACGGCCGGGTCGGCACCCGCAACGTGCTGCTGGTGCTGGCGACCGTGAACTGCTCGGCGACCGTGGCGCGGCGCATCGCCGAGCGGTTCCGCACCACCGTCGACCTGACCGGCACGTCGGTCGAGGGTGTGGTCGCGCTGACCCACCAGCACGGCTGCAGCGTGCGCGCCGACGGTCCCGGCATGGATCTGCTGCGGCGGACGCTCGCCGGCTACGCGCGGCATCCCAACGTCGCCGGCGTGCTGGTGGTCGGGCTGGGCTGCGAGGACAATCAGGTCGCCGGTTTCTTGGCCGCCTCGGGCCTGACGGTGTCGGACCGGCTGGCAGTACGGGTCATCCAGGACGAAGGCGGCACCACTGCGACCGTCGCCGCAGGCGTCGCGGCACTGGTCGCCATGCTGCCGCGGGCGGCGGCCGTGCGACGCACCGAGGTCTCCGCCCGGCATCTGGTGGTCGGGCTGCAATGCGGCGGCTCGGACGGGTTTTCGGCGATTTCCGCCAACCCGGCCTTGGGCCGTGCCGCCGATCTGCTGGTCGCCGAGGGCGGCACGGTGATCCTGTCCGAGACCCCGGAGATCTACGGCGCCGAAAGCCTGCTGCTGGACCGCACACCGGATCCCGTGGTGGCCGCGCGGTTGACCGGGCTGCTGCAAGGCTGGACCGAGCGCGCAGCGCGCGACGGCGGCACGCTCGACAACAACCCCTCGCCCGGCAACAAGGACGGCGGCATCACCACCATCCTGGAAAAATCCCTGGGGGCCGTCGCCAAGGCCGGCTCCAGCCCGCTGCGTGCGGTCTGCGGGTACGCCGAGCCGGTCACCACGCCGGGCCTGGTGTTCATGGATTCCCCCGGCTTCGACCCGGTGTCGGTCACCGGGCAGGTGGCGGGCGGTGCCAACCTGATCTGCTTCACCACCGGGCGCGGATCGTGCTTCGGTTGCGCCCCGGCGCCGTCGCTCAAGATCGCCACCAACAGCGAGCTGTTCCGCCGCATGGCCGGCGACATGGATCTGGACGCCGGCACCATCCTGGACGGCAGCGAGACGCATGCGGCCCTCGGCGAACGGATTTTCCGGTCGTGGCTGGCCACCGCGTCGGGTGCCCGGACCGCGAGCGAGACACTGGGCTACGGCGAGGAGGAGTTCGCGCCCTGGACCCCCGGCCTGATCTACTGAGGCGCGCATGGACCATCCGCACGTCATCGACTTCCTGCTGCTGCCGGATTTTCCGCTATACGCCGTGGTGCCGGCCACCGAGGCGCTGCGGATCGCCAACCAGAACGCCGGGCTCGCGCTGTACGACTGGCGGTTCGTCTCGGCCACCGGCGGCGCGGTACGCGCCAGCAACGGCATGTCGATCGAGGCCACCAGCGCCATCGCCACAGGCGCCCTGCCCGACTGCCTGCTGGTCTGCGGCGGCAACGAGCCCACCCAGCATCTCGGCAAGCCGCTGCTGGCCTGGCTGCGGCGGCTGGCGGCGCATGGCGTCACTCTCGGTGCGCTCGACACGGGTGCCTTCGCATTGGCTGCCGCCGGCGTGCTGCGTGACCGCCACGTCACCTTGCATTGGGAGGCGGTGCCGGTGTTTCGCGATTCCTTTCCGCGCATCCGCGTCTCCGAGCAGATTTTCGTCATCGACCGCGACCGGGTGACCGCGGCCGGCGGGGTCGCCTCGCTGGACCTCATGGTGGCGCTGATCGGCCGCGCGCATGGCGCGCGCCTGGCGCAGGTGGTGACCAACGCCTTCGTGCACGGCCAGCCGCGCCCCGCCGAGACGCCGCAGCGCACCGATGCCGCGCACGGACAGGACGAGCAGACCATTTTGCGCCGCGCCTTGCGGCTGATGGCGCAGCACATCGAGTTCCGGCTGGACGTCGAAACGATCTGTTCCACATTGATGGTCTCTCGCCGCCGGCTGGAGCGGACGTTCCTGAAGCAGACCGGCCGCTCGCCGGCCGCAACCTACTTGGACATCCGCCTGCAGGCTGCGCGCGACCAGTTGTTCTACAGCGGCAACTCCATCTGCCACGTGGCCGAGGCGACCGGGTTTCAATCGGACGCCCATTTCTGCCGAGCTTTCCGCAAGCAATACGGCGCCTCACCCAGCACGGTCCGGCGCAATTTCCAGGGCGACGAGCGTAGCAAATACTACCCCGCCGGTACGCGCCTGGTCTCCGAACGCCTCGGCCGCTGACCCGGCCCATGATCGAGACGGCGTATTCCTGCACACCCACTATACTTGCGAGATCCGGAATATAGTCTCGATAGGTATAGCGAAAGCAACGACGATTCGGCGCATCCAACGGCGTGTCGTGCCGGATTTGCGGTGAACGGCACGTTAGAGTCACGCAAAATCGTTCCGGTGTCGACCGATTTAATGCCCCTTCAGCTTCAACGTTGTTAAAGACCAAATATCTTTGGCGGAATTGCTAGGACCTTGAAGGATAGGGCGACGATCTGTTCATCGTGATCGAGAAGGATTGGCTTTCACGCAAGACCCAGCCCCCGGGTTGCCTCTTCGGTCAGTCTTCAATTTACCTGTCTAAGCCAACTCACGAAGTCGCGATTTCAGGCGCGCACGGTCTGCAAGGTCATGCGAGCGACCGAAAGTTTTGAAAAGATGTCGATAACTACGCAATCCGGATCATCGCCATCTGGCGTGCAGCTTCTGCAACGCCTCACGGCCTCGCCCGACGTCGTGGTGCTGCCCGGTCATGTCCTGATACGAGCGTCGGCCGACATTGCGCCGGCGGATGTGAAAGTGAGCCTGGTGGTCGGCAGGCGGACGCTGCGACCACCCGGCGTGTTGACGACCAGGCATGTCATCAAGGCCACGAGGGCGGCATGGCTCGTGTTGAAATTCGACTTTACCCAATACGTGACCGCTCCGCTCGCACGCCTGCAGATATTTGCCGCCGGATCGCTGATCCACGATCTGCCGTTGGTCGAACACGAGGGACTGATCACCGGTTGGCTGGACGGCGTCGTCGATGGGCATCTCGTCGGATGGGCGGCGCACTTGCTGGGCGGTCGGCTGGAGCGAATGAGCCTTGAGGTGGACGATCAGCCCGAACGGCCTGTCGCCTGGAGTTCGGCCGAGCACGCCTATTCCAAGTTGGTCGCGGACCTGGGGACCGTCGGCTTCAAGGTCAAGCTTCCGCAGGAGGCGCTGGACGGCGCACTGCATCGCCTGAGACTGCGGGTGAACGACACGTGGTTGCCCGATGTGAGATGGACGGCGGACGGAGGCTCCGTTGCCCTGCCTGGCCATACGGATGAGGGACGCGGCGCATCCTATGTGTTCGATGACGTGTTCTACACGATGTCGTACGCGGACGTGGCCAACGAGGCCGTCAAGAACGATACGTTCGACGCTTCGGAGCATTTCTGGACGTGCGGCATCGACGAGGGCCGGCAGCCTTCGCTGTTCTTCGACATCGAATATGTCCAGCATCGGTTGTGCCGACTTGCCGACGCACGACTGAGCCGCCGGGAAGCGGTCGAGTATTTCTTTTCGATCCCTCCGGCCGAGCGTTTCGTTCCCAATCGTTGGTTCTCGGCCCACGTCGTTCGCCTTCGCCATAACGGTCTGGTGGCATCCGATCTCAGCGATTTCGAGACCTTCGAATATTATGTGGCGAATGCCGGATCGCTAGCGCTGTCTCCCAGCGGCCTGTTCGACGAGGCGGCGTATTGCGACCGCTACCCCGACGTAGCCGACGCCGTGCAGAGCGGTGCGTTCCGGTCGGGCTTCCATCACTTCATGCTGTTGGGATGGCGTGTCGGCCGGACCAACCTGCCGTTGTTCGGCGAGGGTGTGTTCGCGCCGGAGAACCGGGGTCGCGAGGAGCGGGATACGCTGTTCTACCGTGCGGGCGAACTGCGACCGGTCACGGGCTGGTTTTCTGAGACGTTCTACCTGGACATCTATCCGGACGTTCGCGAGCTCAAGCGGCACGACAAGATCCGGTCGGGGTTGGACCATTTCAGGGCGCTGGGCTGCAAGGAAGGCCGGGTGCCCCATCCTGCGCTGCTGACGCTGGTCCAGCGGGCCGGCGACGACATCGCACTGTTCGACAGTGCGCTGACCGCGACGCCGCCGGATTTCCTGTCGCCGGTACTCTCGGTTGAAGCGGCGGCGGCTCTGTATGGTTACTTGACCCGCGGTGCGTCGCACGACGAGCGGCTGACGGCGGCCAACGTGATCTGGCCGATGGTCGCGCAGCCCTGGGTCGGGGGTACGTTCAAGGCGGAGCGCTATCTCGCCGCCAACCCCGATCTGACGAAGGCTTATGGGCATGATCGCGGCCGAGCGGTCGAGCATTGGCGCGGACATGGATTGCGGGAGGGCCGGCTTGCGCCCGGAAGCAATGTGTTCGCCGACCGTCGCTTCGATATCAAGGACCTGCTGGGGGGCGGAAGCGGGGTCAACCTGTTCGGTCCGGTCAGCCTGCCGAACGGGCTGGGGGTGGCTTGTCGTGGCTACATCCGGGGGCTTCGCCAGTGCGGGGTCGAGGTCGATGTGTACGACGCGTCCGGGTTGCTCTGCCCCGGCGCGCTGGTCGACATCGTCGGCGCCGAGCTGTTGCGCCATTCGATCAATCTCGTGTTCCTCAACCCCGATCAGGTCATCCCCATGGTGGCTCGCTACGGGACCGCCATCTTCGACCATCGGGTGAATGTCGGCTTCTGGGTCTGGGAGCTTCCCAGCGCCCGGCCGGAATGGCGTTCGGCCCTGGCCGGGTTCGACCTGATCGTGACGCCGAGCAAGTTCTGCACGGACGCCTTTGCCGGCGAGACAGACGCACCCGTGGTGACGTTGCCGTACGTGGTGGACCGCGACGATATCGGGGCCCAGTTGGCCCTGTACCGACAACACGCCGCCGTCGATCGGGTCGTGCGGGCGAAGGTGGCCGGCCAGAAAGTCGTGCTTTTTATCATGGACGCCTCGTCCTACATGGCTCGGAAAGGTGTCGACGTCTTCCTTCGGGTCGTCCGGCTGGCCGAGGCCGCGCACCCCGGACGGTTCCTGTTCGTCCTAAAGACCCATGCGCGCGACATGGACGTATCGCGGCTCCTGGCCGACGATGTGCCGGACGGGGTGCTGTTCATCGACGAGATACTGGGGCGTCCCGACCTGTATCGGCTGAAACAGGTCGCCGACGTCTATTTCTCGCCGCATCGCAGCGAAGGTTTCGGGCTCAACATTTTCGAGTCCCTGGTCATGGGGGTGCCGGTCATCTGTTCGCCATTCGGCGGCGGCCCGGACGCCTTGCCCGCAGACTACCCGCTGTTCCTGGACGGCCGGCTGACGGAAGTCGGCACGGACATCGGACCGTACCGCTCGTCGGCGATCTGGTTCGAGCCCGATGCCGACGCCGCCCTGGAGCGTCTGCTGGCCTTCTTCCAGGACCAGCGCGACCACGCCGGCTACGCACGCCGGCTTGGCGACCGGCTAGCCTCCACGCTGTCGCTGAAGGCGATTGGAGAGGCGCTGAGCGGCATCCTGTCTCGGCGGTGTGGCCTGGGTCTCGATCTGCACCGGCTGGCGACCCTGTTCGAGCGTCCCCGTACCGAATGCTTCGACATCGACATCGACAAGGCCCTGAGCGACGGCTCGCACAGCGTGTCCGCCATGCTGACCGCCTGCATCGCGCCGCAGTTTTCCGTCATCACGCCGACCTGCAACTCCGACCCCGCTTGGCTGAACGACATCTACGCCGATCTTTGCGCCCAGACGCTGCAGGCGTGGGAATGGTGCGTGTACGACGACGGCTCGACCAACCCCGCGACCTTGGCCGCCTTGGGAGAGCTGCGGTTGCACGACGCCCGCGTGAAGGTCGCCTTCGGCGGCAAGAACGGCGGAATTTCACACGCCACCAACCAGGCCGTGCGCATCAGTTCCGGTCAGTACGTGGTGATGGTCGATCACGACGACCGGATCGATCCCGCGTTGCTGGCGTCCTACGCCCGGGCGATCGGGGAAGGCCGGCGCCCCGACGTGCTGTATTGTGACGAGGACAAGCTGCTGTCGGATGGCACGCGGCGGGATCACTACCTGAAGCCCGACTGGTCGCCCGAGCACATCCTGAGCACGATGTACGTGTTGCACTGCCTGTGTGTCCGCAAGACGACTTTTCTCGTCTTGGACGGCTATCGGGCGGCGTTCAACGGCGCCCAGGACCATGACTTCCTGTTGCGGGCGGCGTCGCACGGCGCCGTCATCCGCCATGTCGACGAAGTCCTGTACCATTGGCGTGTCACGCACGGGTCGGTCGCGATGTCGGTCGCCGCAAAGCCGTACGCGGCGGAGGCGGGGCGGCGAGCCGTGCTGGAGCACCTGCAGCGAATCGGCGTCGACGGCGCCGTAGAGTCCGGGCCGATCCCCGGTACCTACCGGGTACGGCCGAGGCTGCCAGCCGACCGCGTGACCCTCAATGTGCTGACCTCCGCCACGCGGCGGCACGGCCGGACGGACGCCTACGTGGATGGGCTGGTCCGCTCCATCCTGGACCATCACACCGACGTGGACTGGGAGCTTCGCTTGATCGTGGACACACCGGCGATCGATGCCTGCGCGCCACTGGCGCGGCTGGACCCCAGGATCACGATCGTGCCGTACGATCGCGGCGCAAACGCCTTCAACTTCTCGGACAAGGCCAATTTCGCCGTTCGGAGCACCGCCACCGAGCGCATCGTGCTGCTGAACGACGATATGGAGGCAATGAACGGCGAGTGGCTCGCAGCGCTCCTCGAGCCGCTGCAATTGCCAGGGGTGGGCATCGTCGGCGGCCGTCTCCTGTATGCAAACGATACCGTGCAGCATGCGGGCATCGTGCTGGGGGTGAACGGGTCCGCCTCGCATGTGTTCGTGGGCAATGCCGCCGACCATATCGGCTACAACGCCTTTACCCACGTCATGCGGAACTATTCCGCCGTGACCGGAGCGATGATGGCGTTCCGACGATCGGTGTTCGAGCGGGTCGATGGGTTCGATCCAAAGTTTCCCGTCGACTTCAACGACACGGATTTCTGCCTGCGTGTCCTGGAGACGGGACGGCGGATCGTGTTCACGCCTTTTGCGCAAATGCGGCATTTTGAATCGCGTTCCGCCGTGCGGCTCGCCGCCGACAGCCATGACGAATACCGTTTCTGTCGCAAGTGGCGGCGGTACATCGACCGCGACCCCCACTACAATCGGAATCTCCGTCGCGACAGTACGACCTTCGAGGCATTGGCCTATGCGTGAAACACGGGAGAGCACCGCGATGTTGCTGGACTTGGATGACCAGTCGGACGCAGTCGACGCGGTCGATCTGCCGGCCTATTTTCGCAAGGCGGCGACACCCGTGTCGGGCTATCTCGGCCAGCTCGATCCCTCGTTCCAGGGTGCGTTGTCGCGCCACCACGCGGACCTGGGCGATGGCGAATGCGACTTCTATCACACGGTGGACCTCCCTGATGGTCGCGTCATCGAAGGGGAGTGGGACCTGCGCCGCAGCGAGGCGACGTATCTGGGCGGCTGCGACTTGGCCGGCCAACGCGTGATCGAGTATGGCCCGGCCAGCGGCGGTCTTTCGAGCTACATCGCCCGCCGGGCGGGGGAGTTGGTCGTGTTCGACCTGCCGTTCGGAGGGGCACCGGAATTGGTGCCATTCCCCGGTATCGACATGGACGCGCAACGAGCCAACGGCGCTCGCTCCGCGGCGCGCCTGCGCAACTCGTGGTGGTACACGAAACATCGGCTCGGCTATGCGGCAAAGGCCGTTTATGGCGACATCTATGATCCGCCGGCCGACCTCGGGCGGTTCGAAATCGCCGTGTTCGGCTGCATCCTGCTGCATCTGTCGCACCCTTTCAGGGCGTTGCAGAAGGCCGCGGCCATGACGACCCAGGCGATCGTGGTCACCGACGTCCATTCCGCCCCGCAGGCGGCTGGATCGGAGGGCCAGGCGGCCCGCTCCATGCTGGTGTTCAATCCCTCGGCAGCGCCCGTCGGCATGATCCATTGGTGGGCGCTGTCGCCTGAGACGGTCGCGCATATGTTGCGGCAATTGGGCTTCGACTCGATCGAGGTGACGCTGCACTCCCCGACCGAGATGGCCAGCCGGCCGCGCCTTTTTACCGTCGTGGGCCGGCGATCGGCGGCGACCCCGGCCGCGCTGCCGCAGCCATTTCCGGCTGTCATCGAGCGGCTCCGGTGGCCGGTCCCGCCGCCGAACCTGCGGTTCATGGTGTCCGGGACGGAGGAGCTCCAGACCTTCCTGGCCCTCGGTCAGCGTGCGCATGAGGCGCTGGTCGGTGCGATCACCACGTCCGACATCGCGGTCGGGCAGCTCGGCCGTGTCCTCGATTTTGGCTGCGGCGTCGGGCGCGTCACCCGCTATTGGGACGCCTATCCCAACCTCGAGGTCGTCGGGACGGACTATTTCCCCGAGGCGATCGCGTGGAGCCGGGACAACCTCCGCTTTGCCCATTTCGAGACCAACGAGCTGGCCGGACCGTTGCGGTTCGACAGCGGTTCGTTCGGCCTGGTCTACGCTCTCTCGGTCTTCACCCACCTGCCGGTCGACATGCAAATGACGTGGTTCGGCGAGCTTGTGCGCGTCTTGCGTCCGGGCGGCCTGCTCTACTTTACGACTCACGGCCCGCACTACCGTCCGGTTCTCGACGAGGCGCAGCGGATCGCCTTTGACGCCGGGGACATCGTGGTCACCGGCGACGACCAGCCGGGAACCAATCATTGCGCGGCCTTTCACCCACCCGACTACGTGACCAACGTCTTGGTCCGGCGGTTCGACCTGACGCTGCTGCAATCGGAGCGGCGCGGCGCCAAGGGCAATCCCGAGCAGGACAGTTACTTGCTGCGCAAGGCCTGAGATCGGGTCGCGCAAGATTTCAGGAGGCGCACATTCCGGTGTTTCTCGACCTTCCCGAGAGCGGCATCCAGTCCATCTCGTTCACGGTGGCCGGCTGGGTCTCGACGGCGGCGGAGTTCCCTGACGTATCGCTGCTGATCAACGGCCGCGTCATCCCGCACCGTCTGTACCCGCGGCCGGATGTACGGCTCGCGTTCGGCGACGCGGCCAGCCACGCCATGGGCGTGATCGCCGTTCCCGACCTGCTGGCGCTGGGTGGTCCTGAGAATATCGATATCGAATTGTTGTGCGGCGAGGAGCAGGCGATCCGGGCCGTTCCGGTGGCGCCGTCCGTCCTGGGCAGGCTCAGCGAGGAGCACGCCCGCCGCGAGGCGGCCCGCGCCTGGTGCTTCGCGCATCTGCAATGCCCGCATTGCGGCATGGGCGCTCGCGGCATCCATGTCGAGCTGGTGAGGATCGAGTGCCGGCAATGCCGCCAGTTCTTCATCCAGCTTACGCGTGCGATCAACATGATCTCGCCGGAATTGCGGCTGAGCAGTCATGTGACACCGTCGGACAACGTGTCGTCCAACCCTTACGATCCGGCCGCCTTGTCGTTGATCGAACAGGTGACCGAAACGGGCGGCTGGGTTCTCGATTGCGGCGCCGGCGCGCGGGCGTCACGGCTCGACCGGGTGATCAATGTCGAGATCGCCGACTATTTCTCGACCGACGTCCTGGCGGTGGGCGAGGCGCTGCCGTTCCAGGCCAACAGTTTCGATGCCGCCGTGTCGCTGGCGGTCCTGGAGCACGTTCGCGATCCGCTGCAATGCGCGCGCGAACTCGTGCGAGTGGTCAAGCCGGGCGGCAGGATCATGGCGTCCGTCCCATTCCTGCAGCCGGTGCACGGCTACCCGAGCCACTACTACAACATGACGCAGCAGGGCTTGATCAACCTCTTCGACGGGATTGCCGCCGTCGAGTCGTGCAGCGTTCCCCTGCACGGGCACCCCATCTTCGCCGTCCAGTGGATCGCCAAGGCCTATTTGAACGGCTTGCCCGAAGACACCCGAGCCGACTTCGCGTCCACCACGATCGGGGAGCTGGCCGGCCTTGATCCAGCGGCGTTCCTGCCGTTGCCGGCGGCCACGCAGCTATCGCTGGATGCCCAGCGGACGATCGCTTGCTTGAACACGGTGACGCTGACCAAACACTGACGCAGGCCGAAGGCGATCGCACCCCCTTGGCACGGCCGCCGCCTTGATCAGGAAAAGTTGCTCAGGTCCAGGTGGTTGACCCCGACGAACGTCACCCTGGTGTTGTCCGACAGCGTGATGGTCGTCGAGCCATCCACGGTCTGCTGACCGGACAAGGCGTTCTTCGCCTCGTCGCCACTATACCCCATCAGAGAGATATGGACCTGCCCGGGACTGCTCAGGCCATAGATGACGTCGGTGCCACCGGCCTCGCAGCGCACGAACTCGAAGACGTCGCGGCCCAGCCCCGCTTGGATCGTCGCCGCCCCGGTGCCGCCGATGAACGTGTCCGCGCCCGACCCGCCAGTGATCTGGTCGTTGCCCGACCCCGCGTAGAAGCGGTCGTCGCCGGTGGCGAAACCGCCGAACAGCGTCTCGTTGCCCCCGGCCGCGTGCAATTCCTGCCCAAAGCTTCCGGCTGCAAACAACTGATCGCCGTCGCCCCCGGCAAACAACGTCGCCGCCCCCGATCCGGCAAACAGAAAATTGTTGCCGGCCGTGCCACCGTGGAACTCGTTCGTCCCGGAACCGCCGAACAGGGTATCGCTGCCGCTGCCGCCGAAGATGGTGGCGGACCCGTGCACGCCGACGAACAGCAGACGACTGCTTTGACCGTAGATCACGTCGTTCGCAGACTCTCCGACCGCGGTTATGGTCACGGCGCCGGTACCGGCATCGATCGTATCCTGGCCCGTCGTCGTCACGACGTCGTTGCCCGAGCCAAGCTGGATGTGGTTCTGACCGAGCCCGGCACTCACGCTGTCGTCGCCGGCGCCGAAGGCGAAGATCCGGTCGTCCCCGGAATCGGTGTTGATGGACCAGGCACCGGCATCGCTGCCCGGCACGAAGATCGTGTTGTTGCCACCACCCGTGGCGATGGTGCCGGAACCGCCGGTGGCAATGAAAGTGAGGTCGCCGCTTCCGGACAACACGGCCTCGTTTTCGTCGCCCGATCCGTAGATTATCGCCTCAGCGGCGGCATTGACGACATAGGAGTATCCGGCGGTCAGATAGGTGACACCCGACGTCCGCTGTACCCACTCGCCGATCTCACCCGCCGCAAGTGCGGGGGGAACGCCATCGTTGCTGTCTTTCGGGGTAATCGAACCGTTGCCGACGCCGAGCGCGATGGTCGCCGCGAGCTCCGTCGCGATCGCGGCGTTCTCCGCAGAGTTGTACGGCAGCACGACGACCGTGTTGTGCGCAGCGACGACGGTGACCTCAAACGGCACGGATGGCTCCCAATCGGCGACCGCCAAGCGGCACGCCCTAGCACAAGGATAGCGCAAATACTTCGATTGCCGCCGGCATTTCCAAGTGATTAATACGTCAATCGTCTATCGTAACGTACAGGCTGAATACACGAGTACATCTTCAATAGATAAAACCAGCACACGAAGCGGTGAGTTAGGAGTATGTCGTGGCAACAGCGCGTCCGCGAGCGAATACTCCTGACTTGGGAATGTGCCGAGACGCCGGAGTCTTTCGGTCGACGTTTCGGCCGCTTGAGCTGAGGGCAAAATGCCAACATGTCTTATCACAGGCGTAACGGGCCAAGACGGCGCCTACTTGGCGCAGTTGATGCTGCGCGCCGGCTATCGGGTGATCGGCATGATCCGTCGCTCGGCCTCTTCGGACTTGGTGGGCGAACGCCTCCGCTGGCTCGGCATCCTGCAGGATGTCGAGATTGTCGACGGGAACCTGGTCGACTTGGGAAGTCTGATCAGGTTGCTGGAAAAGTATCGCCCCGACGAAGTCTACAATCTTGGCGCGCAGAGCTTCGTGGCCGCGTCATGGAACCAGCCGGTGCTGACCGGACAGGTCACCGCCATCGGCGCGACCAACCTTCTGGAGGCGGTTCGAATTGCCCATCCCTCGGCTAAATTCTACCAGGCTTCGTCGTCGGAGATGTTTGGACAAGTGCGGAAAAGCCGTCAGAACGAGACCACGCCGTTCTATCCACGTTCGCCCTATGGCGTGGCCAAGCTCTACGCCCACTGGATGACCGTGAACTACCGCGAGAGCTTCGGCATGCATGCCTCGTCGGGCATTCTCTTCAATCACGAAAGTCCGTTGCGCGGACTGGAGTTCGTGACACGCAAGATCACCGACGGTGTGGCACGGATCAAGCTGGGACTGTCGAGGAACCTGGTCCTGGGCAATCTGGAGGCTCGGCGGGACTGGGGCCATGCTCGCGACTACGTGGGCGCGATGTCGCTGATGCTGCAACAACCGGTTGGCGGCGACTATGTCATTGCCACGGGCATCACCACCTCCATCCGCGACTTCTGCCAGACCGCTTTCGGATTGGTGGACTTGAACTACGAGGATCACGTCGTCTCGCGAAGCGACTTGTTCCGTCCGGCCGAGGTGGACGTGCTGCTTGGCGATGCCAGCAAGGCCCGGCGCATATTGGGCTGGTCGCCGACGACGTCGCTTCCCGATCTGATCGGTGAAATGGTGGAGGCCGACCTCGCGCGCCACTCGGCGCTACGGCGCAACTGAGGCTCGCCTCGGGCCGCCCTTCAGTCCCTGAAATTTGTGAGAAGATCGAATGCAGGTCACGCGCAGCGCGCTTCATGGTCCACGTTCCTCCGACATCATGTCGCAGTTGCGTGTGAATGCCTACTTGATGCGGCTGGATCCGGGACTGTTCTGCGTGGTCGTCAGCCCAACGCCGGGAGCGGATGAGTCGAGTGGCCTTCCCGGGGTGCGGTTGTCGCTCCCGCCCGGGCCGGGTGGCCGGCCTGACGCCGTGACGATCTCGGGATTTCGTATCGGCGGGTGGCTGACGGGTCAGGGCGATGCGGCGCTGGTACGCGTGGTCGGCGGGCCCGCGCAGATCATGGTGACGATCTATCAGGCCGAGGACGGTCCGGACGGATACGCGCCGAACTTGCAAGTGACGCGGTTGTTGGAGAGCAGGACGGTCCTGCGCGAGGAACCGCCGGCGCCGATGCTCGGCTTGGTGACGCCAAGCGCGGAGGCCCCGGCGCGGACGCAGCCGGCGGCGATGGAGGTGTTGGCCCATGTGCAGGGCGTGGGTGACGTCGGCGCCATGCTGACGGATTGGCTCGGCGATCGCGGCAGCCGTCGCTGGATCGAGGGCTTTGCGGTGGCGCCGGCGGAGCCGGTCGGCGCGCGCGGCATCGAGTATCAAGCCGTGCTGGGTCCGGGCTGGCTGTCGCCCTGGATGGAAGGCGGCCAGTTTTGCGGAAGCCGCGCCATGGCGCTGCCGGTCCTCGGCCTGCGCGTGCGCTTGCGGGGGCAGGCGGCCATCGATCACCGGGTTGGCTACACGGCGACGTTCGTGGACGGCTCGCAGGTCGGTCCGGTGTTCGACGGCGAGCCATGCGAGGTGGATGGCCTGGCCCCGCTGGAAAGCTTCCGGCTGGAGATCGAACCCAGGACCCCCGCGGTCGCACACATGGAGGTCACCGGCGTAACGTCGCTCGTCAAAGCCAGAAAGGCCCGGTCCCGCTCAGCCGGCTGATTCTCGCGGCGCAGACCATTGCGCCCACCCCGCATATACCCTTGCCAGCGCACCGGCCGCGACGGCCGGCGGCAAGCCGGCGACCACGCTGTGGTGGGACGGCGCGCGCCGGGAGTGGGTGCTGTATGACGAGACGGAGATCTGGAAGCAGGTACTGATGCAAACCGGATAGCCTGAGCGGAACCGTCGATGGCCGGGACGGTCCACGCCGACGAGGCACGCCGCCCTCGTGTCTGGAGTGAGGACGGCGTGTGTCGACAGGCGGCTTTGTCGGGTGGACCGGCGCCACCCTTCACCCGTTACGCGACTACTGGACTTTCTGCAGTGGGCCGGTACGGTCGCCGAAGTTGGCAGTGTTCAACACCTGGATCCCTGCCTTGTGCTCGCCGTTGAACGGGGTCGTGGTGGTGGCGCACCCGGCTCGGCCGGCGTCCGCCGGGGAGTTGAACCAGAGACCGAGGTGATGCGTGTGCACCGGCGGCGTGGCCGGGTTGCTGGCGGCGTCGGTCGGGAAGATCACCGGAGCGGGCGCAACACCGGGGGCGACGATGAAGGTTTCGCGGCTGAAGATCCCGGTGAAGTCGCCGACGCCGTTGCCATTGCCGTCGGTCTCGATGTCGCCCTGATACCAGGCCATGCCGAACGGCGCCTTCGGAACCTGGGTGAGGAAGAAGTCGAACCCTGTGTGGCGCGGCAGACCGAACACCTCGACGTGCATGTTCTGGCCGTTCGTCGTCTCGGTGACGCTGACGCGGCCGGCTGCGCGCGGCAGACAATGCGCGGCGCCTTGTGAGACCACCATCCCGAAAACCTGGTTGTCGGTGGAGGCAGCCTGCGCGCTGGCAAATGCCGACAGTCCAAGGGTGAGGGCCGTGGCGGTCAGGCAGAGGTGACGGATCATGGTCGTTGCTCCTGCATCCGAGAGGTCCGGACGATCATTCGTCCCGTCGACCGTTCTCGTGGGAGCATGATCGCGGGATGGTGCGGCAGGCGCTGTTCCCCCGGGAACAGGTATGTCGTGCCGTGCCTCAGCCGAGGATTCGGATACGCACTGGCTTGGCGCGTCCCCGAATGGCGACTTCCAGGCCTGGCGCCGACGACACGTGCGGATGGGTTCCGCCCACGTGGGCAGCGGCGAACAATGTCTCGCTGACGACCACGCTGCAGTTCTGCTGCTTGCCGACTTCCAGCAATCGATTTGCCACGTTCACCGTGTCACCGGTGGCCGCGATGTGCTGATGATGGGCCGGCCCCAGCCGCGATGCCACCGCCGGTCCGAAATGGCCGCCAACGCGAACGCTCAGCCGATCCCGGCCGAGCGCTGGCGACGCCGCAATCCAGCCCGTCACCGCCGCATGCAGCCGGGTCACGGCCCGCAACGCCCGCGCGGCATCGTCGACCCGCGCGCTGGGCAAGCCGAACACGATCATCGCGCCGTCACCCATGAAGCTCGCGACATAGCCTCCGCAGTCCGCGACCTCGCGTTCGACCAACACTTGAAACTCGGCGATCATCTCGCGGGTGCGATCCGGGCCAAGCCGTTCCGTAAGGCCGGTGAATCCCGATAGGTCAAGAAACACGATGGCAAGGTCTTGGAGAACCGGCCTGATCAGAAACTCCGGGTCCGATAGAATCTGCCGGAGCAGCAGCGGCGATTGGAAACGCATCAACGCCGTCTTGTCCGCCGCGAGGCGACCGGCCAAATGACGGTCGAGCCCGATACGCGCGCCCCCATAAAGGATCGCAACCGGCACGAAAGCCGCGCACGGCACCGCCACGCTGAACCAATACCCGGCGGCGAAAGCCTGGAACGTGAGCGCGCCCCAGATGACGACCAGCAGGCTCGCGGCGGCCAAGCCGACGAACGCGCGCTTCATCGACATCAGCAGCACGGTCGCGCACGCCATCAGGATGCCGACCGCGGCGTCGATCCGGCGAATTGCGACGGTTCGGACGAGACCGTCGCCGGCGAGGAGGTTGCCGATCGCGGTCGCCAGGACCTCGGCGCCGGGTACAACGCGGTCGAAAGGGGTTGCGAAGACGTCGCCGACACCGGCAGCCGTGACGCCGAGCACGACGACGTGGTCGCGCATGGCGGCGGGATCGAACGTCCCCCGCAGCAATTGCGCGGCACCGATCCGCGCGATGCTGCCGGCCGGTCCGTAATGGCGAATGGGCAGGTGATAGCCCAGATCCGTCCAAATCGACCGGGTGCCGATGCGCAATCTGGTGGCGCCGAACACCGGCTCCGCCTGGACGGCGCCGGCCGCCGCGGCGAGGACCAATGACGGCGCGATGGCGTCGTCGACGCGGTAGATCATCGGCACATACCGCGCGATTCCCGATGCGTCGGTGACCACATTGACCAGTCCCGACCGTGCCGCCGCCTGCAGGGCCGGCACGGCCGCAAGGACGCTTTGCGGACGCGGCACGCCGGCCAAGGCAGGCGACGACCCGTCCTCGTCGGATAGGTCGTTGTCGAATTGGCCGATCGCCGCGATGACCGAGGACGTCAGGCCCAGCGCCCTCGCCAGCGCCTCGTCGTCCGCCGGTGGCGCCGGATCCAGAAACGCCAGGTCGACCGCGACCACCTTGGGTCGTGTGGCCGCCACGACCTCCACAATCTTGCCCAGCAGGGCGCGTGGCAGCGGGTAGACGCCGAAGTCATGCACGGCATTGTCGTCGATGGCGACGATGACGATGTCCGCCGGGGGTGGCCGCGGGCCAAGCAGCACGAAGCGCACGTCGAGGGACAGGTACTCGAAGCGGTCGAGCACGGATCCTTCGCCCCGGATATGGCGGATCCCGAGAAGGCACGACCACAGGATGGCGAGGACAAGGAGCGCACCGGTCAGCAGGATGGTGGCCGACGGACGGCCGCGGATCATCCTTCGCCGAAGCGGGCCAGCAGCGCGCGGACCCGTGCCGGAGGCCAGCGTTTGACGGTGAGCGGCCCCGGCCCCGGCCCCACATCGACGCCTTGGCCGGCTTCGAGACGGACTTGACCGGCGGTGCCACGTCGCCGCACGACCACGGTCCCGGCGATCACGAACGTCGACGTGGCGCCCGGCGTCACGTCGACAATCCATTTCGTTCCGCGCACGGCGGCGATGGCGACCGGCGTCAGGATTTGAAAATCATGTCGCTGGCGGGTCGCATGAAATTCGACCTCGACCGCGCCGCGATCGACTTGCAGCGCCTTTGGCGGTTCCCGGCCCTGAGGGTCGACGGAGTGATAGCTTGAGCCGGGTGCGGTGCGGACGGTGAGGCCGTCACCACATCGCAACATATACTCCGTCGGATTTTTCGTGTCGGCGACAAGCTCGCATCGTTCCACCTGAGCTCGCGCAGCGGGAGACGCGGCCAGCCAGATCGCCACGCCACCGATCAGCCATCGCGAAGACCGGACCTGAGCCAGAACAACCGCTCGGGACAGAGCCGCCCCGGACGACGATCGATGCGGCATGACAACGCCCCCCCCCCCGGTGTGGCTGAAGCTAGACGCCACGCGTTCGTTGCTGATCTTAGCCGCACACCGAAGTCAGGAGAAGCCGAGCCGGCTCAAAGTCCGCCTGATGTCGACACTGTTATGCAATCGCATCGGACGATTTGCTACGCCCGACCCCTGGCTGAACGTGACCGACCAAGCTGACATCGATGTTCTTCGGTGGGCCGGTTGCCTTGCAGCAACGGCGCCCGTGCCGTGGTCCGGCGAGAACGCGGCTGGCGGGTCTACGCGCTGCTCGTTGCCCAGGCCAGCCGGCGCAGTTCCGCGATCGTCAGCTCGGCGGCCCGCCGCACCGCGCCATCGCAGCGTCCGTTCCGAAAGACCACAACGCGATCGGCGGCTTCCAAAATTTCCTCCTCCTCGCTGGAGACCATGATGACGCATGCGCCCGCCTCGGCAAGGCGGCGGATGGTGTCGTAGATATCGGCTTTGGCTCCGATATCGACGCCCTTGGTCGGCTCGTCCAGCAGGATCAATCGCGCGCCCTGCGCCATGATCCGGGCGAACAGGACCTTCTGCTGATTGCCGCCGGACAGCGCCTGCATGGGTCCCAGAAGGTCGCCCCGCGCGCGCAGCCGCTCCAGCACGTCGCGCGCCGCCTTTCCCGCCCGCACCCGATCAAGCAGGCCGCGTCGGCGATAGCGGGCCAGCACCGGCAGCACCGTGTTCCGCAGCGCGGACATGCGCGGCACGAACCCGTCGCGCTTGCGCTCCTCCGTCAGGTAGGCGACGCCCCGGTCAATGGCCTCGGCCGGGGTTGCGGGTGCCAATGGGCGGCCCTCGAACATGACGGTTCCGGCCAGGACGGGCTCCAGGCCGTACAACGCCCGGCAGAAGCGCGTGCGGCCCGATCCGATCAGGCCATACAGGCCAAGCACCTCCCCGGCCCGCGCCGACAGCGTGACGCCATCCAGCCGCCCGGTCGCAAGGTCCGCGACCCGCAACGCGGGCTCCGTCGCCACTGGCGCGCGTCGGCTCGCGTCGGCCGCTTGGTGCGCCGGCACGTCGCCGACGATCGCGGCGATGATGTCCGCCTTGGTGGCCCGCCCGCCCGCGTCGTGCAGCACGACGCGGCCACCCGACATCACCGTGCTCTCGTCGCAGACGGCCAGCACCTCGTCCAGCTTGTGCGAGACCAGCACGACGCCCAGTCCGCGCTCGCGCGCCAGGCCGCGCACGCGGGCCAGCAACGCCGCGGCCTGGCGCCCGTCTAACGCCGTGGTCGGCTCGTCCAGCAACACGTAGCGGGCGCGGCGGTCCAGGTTGGCGATCACCTCGATCATCTGCTTGTCGGG
>CBDFGB010000013.1:0-81691 GCA_965246915.1 Acetobacteraceae bacterium | reverse complement strand
GTGGTGGTCCGGGTGTTGGCGAGCCGGTCGTGGGTCAACGGCAGCCCCCCATGCTCGGCCATCAGGATGGCGCGCAGCGCCGGCTGACCCAACAGCGCCGGAGCCACGAAGAACTCCAGCAGCCAGGTCGAACGCAACGCCAGCGAACCGGCGACCAGCAGGGCGTAGGCCACGGCGAACACACGCGCTTCCGTCACGATCGCCCGGCGGCGATCGACCGGGATCCAGGGCGAGTTCGCGAAACCAAAGGCCGTGCCGACGATCAGCCGGATCTGCGCCCACCAGTAGGGCAAGCCCGTTAACCGCCAGACATAGCCTGCATGCGTCAAAGGGGCCGCGCCGAGCAGTTCCGGATCGCGCGCCGGATCCTGGGTGTGGCGGTGATGCGCCAGATGGAACAGGCGGAACCATTCCGGCGGCAGCAGAAGCACGAAGCCCGCCCCATACCCGACCGCGCGATTGAGCCAGACCGAGCGGAACGGCGTGCGATGCGTCGTCTCGTGCAACGGCGCGAACAGCGCCATCAGCGCCACGCCCAGCGCGAAGGTCGCCGGCAACCGCCAAATGGCCCACCCCGTCCCGGCGACCACGATGCCAAGAACCAGGATCAGCAGCAGATGGCCGGCAAGCCAGGCGACACCGATCGCGTCGGAGCGTACCGACAGCCGGCGCAGCAGCGCCGGATCGACGATTTCGCCGAGCGACCGCGCGGACACTACGTCGCGTTCCAGCCGCGAATGACCGGCTCGCCGCGGTCGTGTTCGTAGCCCAGGACGCTCAGGCTCGCCGTGCCGAGGATCAGCAGACGCCCCCCGTCCGGCGGCAGGCCGAGCCATCTTGCCGCCAGTACGCGCAAGATGTGGGCGCTCGAGAACAGCAGCACGTCGCCGTCGATCGCCCGCAGACGGGCGATGAATTCGTCGGCGCGCGCGCCGATCGCGTCGGGCGTCTCGCCGTTCGGGCAGCCGTCGCGAAACAGCTTCCAGTCCGGGCGTTCGAGAAGGATGTCCTTCGTGGTGCGGCCCTCGTAGGCGCCGTAATCCCACTCCAGGAGCGCATCCTCTGACGCAGCGACGTCGCCGAATCCAGCAAGCGCGCAGGTTTTCGCGGCCCGTTGCAGCGGGCTGGTGAAGACGCGCGCGAACGTCCGACCCTGGAGCCGTGCCGCAAGGCCGCGCGCGACCGCCTCGCCATGTTCCGTGAGAGGAATGTCGGTGCGGCCGGTGTGGCGGCCCGACAGCGCCCACTCGGTCTCGCCGTGGCGGGCCAGCATCGTTGTGGGAAGTTCGGCGCTCACTTTCCCGGCCTCGCGATCGTGAACATGCTGACTAACAGATGCGGCGATCGGTGTCTAAGCACGGGCTTGTGGCGCCGGGCTGATTGCGTAGTGTCGAGCCGTCAAACAGAGCTCAATCAAGATGACACGCATGGTCTATCTTCATTGCGGCCTGCACAAGACCGGTACCACGGCGATCCAGTACAGGCTGGCGGAGCATCGCGACGTGCTGCGGGCGCATGGTGTCCTCTATCCCGCCAGCATCGGACACAGCGCGCACCATAACGCGGCGTGGCAACTCGTGGGCGATTCACGATTCGACGTCGCCGGCACGACAATGGAGGCGCTGCTCGCGGAGATCCAGGAGTGCGACGGGAACGCGGTCATCTCAAGCGAGGAGTTCGAGACGCTTTTAGATCGTCCGGACGCATTCCTGCCGCTCAGCGAGCAGCTCAGGGCAGGCGGCCGCTCCCTGTGTATCGTCGTCTGTTTGAGAGACCCCACAAGCTATTTGGAATCTTTGTATCTCGAGTTGCTCAAGCACGGCTACCGACGACCATTCGCGGAGTTCTCCACCGAGGCGCGCGCGCGGGGATCCGTTCGTCACGCGGCATAGTCGTTCCAGTTCGACCACGCTCGCATCCGGTCCGCATTTAAGAAACGACACGACATCGCGTTTATCGAGTACAGCTATTCGCCGGCCGGCGTGTCCGGGTCGTCGGTCAACGACTTCCTGTCGGTGATCGGTCTTCCGCGCGATTTGCTTGGCCCGATCGCGCACCGATTCGAGAACACGCGGGACTCGATGGAGGGGTCCGTCGGGCGCTTCTGTTCCGGCCACCTCGGCCGCTGTCTGACCGAAGCCGAATTGGCGGTGATCGGACGACTGTGCGTCGATGCGCGGCCGCTGGTCGCGGGACCGACGATGAGGTTTCCGGCCTCGACCGAACCCGCGAGCGGGCGGCAATCGGCAATCCTGATGGAGCGCGTCTATTCGGCGCGCACGGGCAAGGCGGTTGAGAACATCGCCCGACGCGAGGCGTCCGGGCGCGAGACAGCCGCGTCGGAGCGATCGCTCCGGCAGTGGTGGGCCAGCGGGTCTTCCCCGTCGGTGGCGCGCTGGCGCGCGGTGGTCCAGGGGATCCGCGCGATGCTGCCCGGTCAGGCGCTGCGCGGCGCCCCCCGACGATAGTCGGCGATTTCCGGATCAGGCGACCCCGGCCAGCAGCACCAGATCGTCGCGATGGACCAGTTCATCGCGGCCGCGCCATCCCAGGATCGCCTCGATCGCCTCGCTGCGGTGGCCGATGATCCGCTCCGCGTCGCCGCTCGCATAGGCCGACAGGCCGCGCCCCACCGGACCGTCTGGGCCGGCCACCTCGACCGCGTCGCCGCGCTGGAATTCGCCCTCGACGGCGCGGACCCCTGCCGGCAGCAGGCTGCCGCCGCGCGCCAACGCCCGGGCCGCTCCGGCATCGACGACCAATCGCCCGAGCGGCTGCAGCGTGCCGAGGATCCACCGCTTGCGGGCGCTGCGCCCCTCCGGCGAGGGGAGGAACCACGTGCATCTCGCGCCCTCCAACAGCGCGCGCAGGGGGTGGGCCACGCCGCCCACCGCGATGGCCATCGCGACCCCCGCGCCGGTGGCGATACGCGCGGCGGCCAGCTTCGTGCGCATGCCGCCGGACGAGTAGCCGGGTGGCGGCTCGCCGCCCATCGCCTCGATCTCCGGCGTCAGCCGAGCGACGACCGGGATATGCGCCGCGGAGGAATCGCGTTTCGGGTCGGCGGTGTAGAGGCCGTCGATGTCGGACAGCAGCACCAGCGCGTCGGCCTGCACCATCTCGGCCACGCGGGCGGCCAGACGGTCGTTGTCGCCGAAGCGAATTTCGGTCGTCGCCACGGTATCGTTTTCGTTGATGACCGGCACGCAGCCGAACCCGAGCAGGGTGGTCAGCGTCGCCCGAGCGTTCAGATACCGGCGTCGGTCCTCGGTGTCCTCGCTGGTCAGCAGCAATTGCGCCGCCGTCAGCCCGCGCGCCGACAGCGCCTCGGTCCAGGCCTGCGCCAGCCGGATCTGACCCACCGCGGCGGCGGCCTGCTTTTCCTCCAAGCGAAGCCGCAGCGCGGTCAGGCCGAGCGTCCGTCGCGCCAGGGCGATCGCACCGGAACTGACGACGACCACTTCGACGCCGCGTCGGCGAAGGTCCTCGATATCAACGGCCACCGTCGCCAGCCAGTCGTGGCGGGGCGCGGCCATTGCCGCGTCGACCACGAGCGCGCTGCCGATCTTGACCACGATGCGGCGAGAGGCGGCGAGCGACGGCGTCACCTTCGCGCCCGCCGCGCTTCCTCCACCACCGGCCACAACGCCCTTAGCGCCTCGTTCGTGCCCGCATGCGTGGCGCCCGACAGCAGCAGCACCGGCCGGCCCGACGCCTTCGCCAGTGCTGCCCGCCGCGATGAAATTTCCCGAGGCGTCATGGCGTCCGTCTTGTTCAGGCCAATCACCTCGGGCTTGGCAGCCAAGCCGCCGCCATATCCTTCAAGCTCGGTGCGCACCGTCCGCCAGGCCTTCACGACATCGCCCGCGGCTCCGTCGACAAGATGCAGCAGCACCGCGCAGCGTTCGACATGCCCGAGGAAGCGGTCGCCCAGGCCCGCGCCCTCGTGCGCGCCCTCGATGAGGCCGGGGATGTCGGCGATCACCAGTTCCTGCAGGTCCGACAGCCGTGCCACGCCGAGCTGGGGATGCAGGGTGGTGAACGGGTAATCGGCGATTTTCGGCCGCGCCGCCGAGACCACCGACAGGAAGGTGCTCTTGCCGGCGTTCGGCAGGCCGACCAGCCCCGCATCGGCGATCAGTTTCAGGCGCAGCCACACCCAGCGTTCCTCGCCGGGAAACCCCTTCGTGGCCTTGCGGGGTGCGCGGTTCGTACTGCTCTTGAAATGCGCGTTGCCGAATCCGCCGTCGCCGCCACGCAGCAGCACGACCCGCTTGCCCGGTAGGTCGAGGTCCGCCAGCAGCGTTTCCTGATCGTCGTCGATGATCTGCGTGCCGACCGGGACGGTGATTTCCACCGTGTCGGCTCCCGCGCCGGTGCAATCGGCGCCCGACCCATTGCCGCCTTTTCTCGCCCGGAAATGCTGGCTGTAGCGAAAGTCGATCAAGGTGTTCAGGTTCTGGGCGGCGGTAAACGCGACGTCGCCGCCCCGGCCGCCGTTGCCGCCGTCAGGACCGCCGAACTCGATGAACCGCTCGCGCCGGAAGGCGATAACGCCGTCGCCGCCGTCGCCGCTGCGGCAGTAGATTTTCGCCTGATCGAGGAATTTCATTGTGCGTTCAACGCAAAAGGGCCGGCTCGCGCCGACCCCTGGGCATGCTCCGAAAGGGTCGCGCGCTTACTCGGCCGCGACGGCCAGCGGGGAGACGGACACCTGCACCCGGCCTTCGGCGCGATGCTCGAACTGCACGTGGCCCTCGACCAGGGCGAAGATCGTGTGGTCCTTGCCAAGGCCCACATGGCGGCCCGGCTTCACCTTGGTCCCGCGCTGACGGATGATGATGTTGCCGGCGATCACGTGCTCGCCGCCGAACTTCTTGACGCCGAGGCGGCGGCCTTCGGTATCGCGACCGTTGCGCGACGAACCGCCGGCTTTCTTATGGGCCATGGTGGCACTCCCCTCAGGCTGCGTGGATGCCGGACACCCGCAGCACCGTGACGTGCTGGCGGTGGCCATTGCGGCGGCGGCTGTTCTGCCGGCGGCGCTTTTTGAATATGATGACGGTGTCGAGCCGGTCCTGCGCGATGACGGTGGCGGTCACCGTGGCCCCAGCGACGGTCGGCGCGCCGACGGTCAGGTTGCCGTCGCCGCCGATCGCGAGGATGTCGGTGAAGGTGACGGTCCCGCCCTCGTCGGCCTCGAGCTTCTCGACCTTCAGGACCGCGTCCGGGGTCACTCGGTACTGTTTTCCGCCGGTGCGGATCACTGCGAACATCTGCTCAATCCTGTTTCGCCGCGGGTTGCGCGACCATGCATTCGTGCGGCGAGACACGGGTCCGCCGACCGGAGCGCGGCTTATAGACCGCGAAGCGGCGGAGTCAACCGCCAGCGGTCGCATCAGCCGGCGGCTCAGACCGAGAAATACTTCGCCCTCGGGTTCAACACGACGATCGCGCTCGTGCTCTGCTCCGGGTGCAGCTGGTATTCGTCGGACAGATCGACGCCGATCCGCTCCGCGCCCAGCAGGCGCAACAGTGCGGCCTGATCCTCCAGCTTCGGGCAGGCCGGATAGCCGAAACTGTAGCGGCTCCCGCGATAGCCCTGTGACAGCATCGCCTCCATCTCGCGCGCATCCTCCTCGGCAAACCCCAACTCGGCTCGGATGCGCTTGTGCGTGTACTCGGCCATCGCCTCGGCCATCTCGACCGACAGGCCGTGCAGATACAGGTAGTCCTGATATCGGTTGTCCTCGAACCAGACCCGCGCGGTGTCGGACGCCTTCTGGCCGACCGTGACGACCTGCAGGCCGATTACGTCGCGTTCCGCCTCGTCCACGTCGCGGAAGAAATCGGCGATGCACTCGCCGTCGTCCTTCGGCTGGCGCGGCAGCGAGAAGCGAGCCAGTTCGGTCGCGCCGTCCGTGTCGAACACGATCAAATCGTTGCCCTGTCCGGCCGCCTTCCAGTAGCCGTACGCGGCTTGCGGGCGGAGAATGGAGTCCGCCTCGCAAATGGTCAGCATGCGACGCATCACCGGCCGCAGCTCCTGCTTCGCCCAGCCGAGGAAATCGTCGAGCGTGCGGCCCTGTTTGCGGAATCCCCACTGGAATTGATACAGGCTGCGCTCGTTGACGAACGGCACGATCGCTTTCGGCGCAGCCTCGACGATGCGCGCGCCCCAGAACGGCGGCTCGGTGACCGGAACGTCGGCGGTCAGTCGCCGCCTGCGCGCTTGCACGGCCGCCACGTCCACCGGCCGGAAGGCTTTCGCGTCCGCCTGACCCAATGTGCGCGACGTGTTGCGCGCCTTGCCGATCCGCTTGGCCTGCAGCGCCGCAAGGTAGTCGTCGAACCCGTTGCCGGTGACGCGGTCCATGAGATGCAGCCCGTCGAACGCATCGCGCGCATAGGCGACACGGCCGCAGGCGTAGCTCTGGACGCAGTCGTCCTCGACGTAGTTGCGCGTCAGAGCGGCCCCGCCCAGCAGGACCGGGATCTCCAGACCCTGGCGTGACATCTCCTCGAGATTCTCGCGCATCACGACGGTCGACTTGACCAGCAGCCCGGACATGCCGATGGCATGCGCGTGATGTTCGCGCGCGGCGCTGACCATGTCGGCGAGCGGCACCTTGATGCCGAGATTGACGACGCGATAGCCGTTGTTGGTCAGGATGATGTCGACGAGGTTCTTGCCGATGTCGTGCACATCACCCTTCACGGTGGCCAGGACGATCGTGCCTTTTTCCTGGCCTTCGACCCGCTCCATGTGCGGCTCCAGATGGGCCACGGCCGCTTTCATCGTCTCGGCCGACTGCAGCACGAACGGCAGTTGCATCTTCCCCGCGCCGAACAGCTCGCCGACCACCTTCATCCCGTCCAGAAGAATCTCGTTGATGATCATCAGCGGCGGATGCGCGAGCAGCGCCTCGTCCAGTTCGTCGCCCAGACCCTTGCGGTCGCCATCGACGATACGGTCCTTCAGGCGCCCCTCGACGGTCGGCGCGCGCTGCTTCTTCGCGGTGTCCGCGAGCTTGCGGTCGGCGAACATCTCCAGCAGCACCTGCAGCGGATCGTAGCCTTCGCGGCGGCGGTCGAAGATCAGATCCTCGACGACGGCGACTTCCTCGGCCGGGATCAGATGCAGCGGCTTGATCTTGCTGACATGCACGATCGCGCCCGTCATGCCGGCGCGCACCGCGTGATCAAGGAATACCGAGTTGATGACCGCGCGCGCCGCCGGGTTGAGCCCGAAACTGATGTTGGACAGGCCGAGGATGATCTGGATGTCCGGATATTTCTGCCGGATCGCGGCGATCCCCTCCAGCGTCCACAGGCCGAGCTTGCGGTCGTCCTCGTTGCCGGTGGCGATGGTGAAGGTCAGCGGGTCGATCAGCAGGTCGCATTGCGGCAATCCGTGCTTGCCGCAGGCGAAGTCCACCAGCCGCGTCGCGATCTCCAGCTTGCGCTCGGCGGTCTTGGCCATGCCGGTCTCGTCGATGGTCAGCGCGATGACGGCCGTGCCGAACCGCCGCGCCAGCTCCATGCGAAACGTCGCCGGATCCTCGCCGTCCTCGAAGTTGATGCTGTTGAGAATCGGCTTGCCGCCATGGAGTTTCAGCGCGGCCTCCAGCACGCGCGCCTCGGTGCTGTCGATGACCAGCGGCACGTTCACGCTGGATGTGAAGCGGCGCACGACCTCGTTCATCTCAAACAACTCGTCGCGGCCGACGAAAGCGGTGCAGACGTCAAGACTGTTGGAGCCCTCGCCGAGCTGCTCTCGGCCCATGGCGACGCAGCCGTCCCAGTCGTGCTTCTCCTGCAGCTCGCGCCACTTCTTGCTGCCGTTGGCGTTGCAGCGTTCGCCGATGGAGAAGTACGAATTTTCCTGCCGTAGCGGCACTTGCCCGTACAGGCTGGCGACGGACGGCATCCAAACCGCGGTGCGGGCCACGGGTGCCGGCCGCGGCTGGCCGAGGTCGCGCAGCATCAGATCGAGCGCCTCGATGTGCTCGATCGACGTGCCGCAGCAGCCGCCGACGAGATTGAGCCCGTCCTCGGCGACGAAGCGGCGCATCCAGGAGGCCATTTCGGTGGCTCCGAGCGGGTAGCGGGTCTGACCGTCGACCAGCTCCGGCAGGCCGGCATTGGGCTGGACCGAAAGCAGGCCGGGCCAGTTGCGCGACAGCCAGCGGATATGCTCGGCCATCTCCTGCGGGCCCGTGGCGCAGTTCAGCCCGATCAACGGCACGTCGAGCGCCTGGATCACAGTCGCGGCGGCGGCGATGTCCGGGCCGACCAGCAGCGTGCCGGTGGTCTCGACGGTCACCTGCACGAAGATCGGCGTGTCGGTTCCGGCCGCCTTGCGGGCCCGTTTGGCACCGTTCACCGCAGCCTTGATCTGCAAGGTGTCTTGGCAGGTCTCGATCAGGATCGCGTCCACGCCGCCGGCGATGAGGCCACGGCTCTGTTCGGCGAGCGCGTCCTCCAGCGGGTCGTAGGCGATGTTGCCCAAGCTCGGCAGCTTGGTCCCCGGCCCGATGCTGCCGATGACCCAGCGGTCGCGACCGTCGGCAAACGTCTCCGCGGCCTCGCGGGCGAGTTCGGCGGAGACCTTGTTGATCTCGAAGGCGCGCTCGGCCAGATCGAACTCCGACAACGTGACGGGCGAGGCCCCGAACGTGTTGGTCTCGACCATGTCCGCGCCGGCCGCGAAATAGCCTCGATGGATTTCGCGCACGAGGTCGGGACGCGACAGGCTGAGGACGTCGGTGCAGTTCTCGCGGCCCCAGTAATCCGCCTCGACGTCCAGCGTCAGGGCCTGGACGCGGCTGCCCATGCCGCCGTCGCACAGGAGGACGCGGTCACGAAGGGCGTCGAGCAGGTGCGGACGGCTCATGAAATCTCCTCGGCAGCGGGAACGGCGATGTGGGCGGTGGTCGTCGGCGACCGCGCGGACCAGAGGCGTACCTCCAGCTTGCCGGGGATCGACACGGGCTCGGCAGCCTGCAGGCCGACGCCGCCAAGCAGTTCGCGCATCTGGCGTTCTGCGAAACCGGGCCAGCGATGCGCGAGGCGGGCGGCCGCCTCGGTGTCGGCATGGGCGGCGAGATCGATGACAAGGAGGCTGCCCGTCGGGGCGAGGACGCGCGCCGCCTCGGCCAGCGCGGCGCCGGGATTTTCGGCATGATGCAGCACCATCTGCATGACCACGAGGTCGAACGCCCCGTCGGCGAACGGCAGGCGATACATGTCACCGAGCCGCACCGCGCAATGACCCAGCGGTGTGCTGCCAGCCAGGCGGGCGCGGGCGAGAGCCAGCATCGCGCGGCTCGCGTCGATGCCGATCGCCTCCTGGGCCTGCGGGGCAAGGACCTCCAGCAGCCGGCCGGTGCCGGTGCCGACATCGAGTAAGCGTCGGACGGGAGTGGCAGGCAGCGCGGCGAGGAGCGCCCGCTCGACCTGATCGGCCGGCAGTTCCAGGGCGCGCATCTCATCCCATTCCGCCCCGGTGCGGCGGAAACTCTCAGTCGCCTCGCGGGCCCGTTCGGCCAGCACCCGAGCCGCCCGCCGCCGGTCGTCTTCGAGCACCGCGTCCTGATCGGGTAGCCGATCGAGCAGCGAGCGCACCAGCGATCCCTTCGGCGAGGTCGGCGGCGGCAAGGTCAGCCAGACGTTGGAGCCTTCGCGCAGCCGCTCGAGCAACCCGGCCTCATGCAGCAGACGGAGGTGCCGCGACAGGCGTGGCTGGGACTGACCGAGGATCTCGCTGAAGTCCATCACGCAAAAGCTGCCGCCCGCGGCAAGCGCCAACAGCCGCAGCCGCGTCGGTTCGGCACAGGCGCGAAGTGCAAGGAGGAATTCGTCCATGCGAGAGAGATCGCATAAAGATATCCTTATGTCTATATGCGACGCGCGACGAGGGAAAAGCGGCAGCGGGGTGTGCCCTGCTCACGTGACCCATGTACGCATTGTCGCGTCTCCGGCGGAGGTCAGCCCGTGAAGGACGTAAACGACGCCCGCATCGACGTGGTCGTCGGTGATCGGGACCACGCCCGGGTCGGTGATCTGACCCTGGCGGTTCCGGCCCCGACCCAGCACTTGATCGGCTGCCGCTGTTGCGGCGGGAGGGATCCACTAGCCTCCGCGCTGGCCGCGGCCTTTGTCGCCCGGGCGCGGGGCGACATTCCGTGGTTCGATCGCGTGCTGCTGATAGATGTCGGGCAGCACACGGAGCGAGTGGCCGAGACGCTGGAGTCCGATCCGGTGACTCGCGCGCGGTTCCGGCTGCACGATTCTTTCATGTGACGTGCTTCACACGCTGTCCGGGTGGGCGTGAGTAAAGGTTCCGCCGGACACTGTCGGCGCGTATAAGCCCTCGCATGGGCCGGCCGGGGGGCCTGTCGTGTCGGATACCGTCCTTCGGGGAGGTGACTCTGGTGGTTGCGACTGATCCGATTGCGCCTGAGTTGGCCTCCGCCCCGGACGCCGGCCATGCGCTCGAGACGCGGCTGCTCGCCATCGAGCAGGCGGCGCGCTTCCACGGCGTTGATCTCGATCGCGAGGCGCTGCGTTTCCCACGTGCCGAAGCGCCCGCGACACTGGCGCTGGTCGGCTGGCTGCGCGACGGTGGCCTGTGGGCCAAGGCGGTTCGCCTGCGGTGGGCGCAGCTGCTGAAGATCGAGACGTCCGCCCCGCTTGTCTTGCTGCTGAAGGATGGCAGCGCCGCTCTGTTGGTGACCGTCGACACGGCGCGCAATATCGTATGGGTCAAAAACCCGCGTGGCGCGTCCGGCGACCTCCCGGTCGCGGTGGACGAGTTGCGGCTGTCGCAGGTCTGGGGTGGCGAGGCGCTTCTGGTCCGCGCGGAGCGGGGCACGTCCGAGGAGAACGCGCCGTTCAACGTCGGCTGGCTCGCCCGCCTCGTCTACCTGGAGAAAAAGACGCTCCGCGACGTGTTGTACGCATCACTCGCGATCTCGGTCCTGACCATCGTGCCTCCGCTGGTCGTCATGCAGGTGCTGAACAAGGTCCTGACCTTCGGCAGCTATTCGACGCTGTTCCTGATCTCGATCTTCATCGTGGTCGGCTGGTTCTACGAGACCATCCTGACCTTCGCCCGGCGGCAGATGATGCTGGTGGTCGGCGCACGGGTGGACGCCAAGCTCAGCCTTCACGTCTTCAAGCGCATGCTCGGCTTGCCGCTCGATTTCTTCGAGCGGCAGCAGGCCGGCGTCATCAGCCACCACCTGTTTCAGGTCAACAAGATCCGCGAGTTCCTGAGCGGACGCATGCTGATGCTCCTGCTCGACATGATCACCCTGCTGGTGCTGCTGCCGGTGCTGTTCTTCTTGCAGCCGACACTGACCTGGATGGTGGTGATCTGCGGCGGACTGATCGCGGTCATCATCATGGCCTTCCTCGGGCCGATCAGCCGCGCCACCGGACGCTGGGTGGACGCCGAGACGCAGAAGATGAGCGTGATGATCGAGAGTATTCATGGCATCCGCACGGTGAAGTCGCTCGCGCTCGAGCCGCAGCAGCGCGAGCTGTGGGACCGCCGCACCGCCGTCTCGACGCGCATGAAGCTGGAGGCCGGCACGCTGGCCAACTGGCCGCAGACCCTGATCGTGCCGATCGAGCATTTCATGCAGCGCGGCGTGCTGCTGATCGGCGTCTTCATGGCGTTGTCGGGCGACCCCTCGGTCGATCCCGGCACGCTGATCGCATTCATGATGCTGGGTAGCCGCGTCGCCTCCCCGCTGGCCGGCCTGGCGCGCGTGATGGAGGATTTCCAGGAGGTGCGGGTCGCCGTCGGCCTCGCCTCCTCGGTGCTGAACCAGCCACCGGAATCGGTTCGCCCCGGCGATGGACTACGGCCCCGTTACGAGGGCGGGATTTCGTTCAGCGGCGTGAACTACAGCTATCCGGGCTCGAAGACGCGGGCGCTCGACGGGGTGACGTTCGAAATCGCGCCGGGGACGATGCTCGGCCTCGTCGGGCGCAGCGGGTCGGGCAAGTCCACCATCACGCGGCTGTTGCAGGGCATCACTCGGGACTACGAGGGCTTCGTCAAGATCGACGGCAACGATCTGCGCGAGATGAACCTGGCGCACATGCGGCGCAGCTTCGGCGTGGTGTTGCAGGAAAACTTCCTGTTCCGCGGCACGATCCGGGAAAACATCCTGGCCGGCCGCCCCGGCCTCACGCTGACCGACGCGGTGCGCGCCGCGCGGCTGGCCGGCGCGGAAGAATTCATCGAACGCATGCCGAACGGCTACGAGACTTGGATCGAGGAGGGCTCGCCCAACCTGTCGGGCGGCCAGCGGCAGCGCCTGGCGATCGCCAGGGCCCTGATCCACGACCCGAAGGTGCTGATTCTCGACGAGGCGACGAGCGCGCTCGACCCCGAGAGCGAGGCCCTGGTCAACGCCAACCTGCAGCGGATCGGCGCGGGGCGGACGATGGTCATCGTCTCGCACCGGCTGTCGTCGCTGACCGATTGCGACAAGATCCTGGTGCTCGACCGCGGCAAGGTCGTCGATATCGGCACGCACCTGGAGCTGCTGGAGCGGTGCTCGATCTATCGCCAGCTCTGGCTGCAGCAGAACCGGCACCTGGAGACCGGCGGCGCCGCGCGGGGCGGCGTGCCGGCTCCGGTGATCGCCGGTGCTGGTGCGTCGGACTAGCGGACGGCACGAGGAGAGGCCGATGGCCAACAAGGCTGAAGCGACGACGACGCCGGTGGCGCGGCGGCAAGACCGCCGTGTCGCGGCGCGCGAGATGGACAGCCACAACGCGCTCGCGCTGCTGGAATTCCAGTCGCCGACCGCGGCCCTCATTGCCGAGCCCGTGCCCGCCTCGGCGCGCTACAACACGCTGATACTGTCGTCGATGGTCCTGGTGACCATTCTGCTGCTGGCCTTCTTCAAGGTGGATCGGGTGGTCGTCACCACCGGCCAGGTGACCGCCTCGGCCAGCAACATCGTGGTGCAGCCGCTCGAGACCTCCATCGTTCGCAGCGTCAAGGTCAAGACCGGACAGACGGTGCGCAAGGGTGACGTGCTGGCCGAACTCGACCCGACATTCGCCGGCGGCGACGACACGAGCACCTCCGCGCAGGCCGCGAGCCTGGCGGCCGAGGTGGCGCGACTGCGGGCGGAATTGGCCGGGCAGACCTATCGTTCCGACGGCACGCAATACTCGGATATGCAGGCCCTGATGTTCGCGCAGCGTCAGCAGCAGTATGAGTTCCACGTCGCGAGCCTTCGCGCGAAAATCGAGAGCATCCAGGTCCGCATGGATCAGGCGAGTGCCGCGGTCGAGAACTCCCGCACTCGCCTGATTGGGCTGCGCGATGTGGAAAAGCGGCGCGCCGAACTGGAGCGGCTGCTGGTCGGCAGCCACCTGAACACACTGGCCGCGCGGGACTCCCGACTACAGATGGAAGCCCAGCTGTCGGACGCGGAAAAGACCCGAGACGGTGCGGCACGCGACCTCCAGGCGGCGCAGGCCGATCTCGACGATTATCAGCATCAATGGCGGAGCGAGACGTCGCAGATGCTCTCCCAACAGGAGCGCCTGCTGTCGGATATGCAGGGGCAAGCCTCGAAGGCGCAGATGCGACACTCGCTGGTCGAACTGCGGGCGCCGCAGGACGGCACGGTGCTGAGCGTGGCCAAGGTCTCTACCGGGTCGGTGATGCAAAGCGGCGATGATTTCATCCGCCTGGTGCCGCTCGACGCACCGGTCGAGGTGTCTGTTCTGATCCCCGGCAACACCGCGGGCTTCGTCCATGTGGGCGATCCCGTCACCATCAAGTTCGAGACGTTTCCGTATGTCGAGTACGGTTACGCGCTCGGTCGGGTCGAGGTGGTCAGCCCGGACTCGTTCGCGCAGCCGCCGCGCGAAAACGAGAAGCCGACACAGCCAAACATGCAGTCCGGCTCGCCAGCCAACCTGCCGTCGTCCGGCTCGGTGTTCGTCGCCAAGGTCTCGCTGACCGAGATGCGGATGCGCAATTTGCCGACGGATTTCCGGGTGACCCCCGGCATGCCGGTCACGGCCGACGTCCATGTTGGTGAGCGGTCGATCCTGTCGGCCATGTTCGCACGCACCGCACCGCTCGCCGCCGAGGGCCTGCGCGATCCGTGACGCGCTGACATGCTGAACCGGCTGCGCGACCGGCTGTCCTCGCCCGCCGCCCTGCTTCGGCGGGCCAAGGAGATGGCTGACGCGGGCAAGCGCGCCGAGGCGTTTCCCTTGCTGGCGCAGGCCGCGCAGGCGGAGATCGCCGAGGCCGAGTTCCTGGTGGGTCGGAGCTACCTCGACGGCGCAGGCGTGCCGCCCAGCGGGGCCGAGGCGGCGCGCTGGCTGGAGCGGGCGGCCAAGCGGGGCTACACGCAGGCGCAGTCGCTGCTCGGTGCGTTCTATCTGCACGGCGCGGGCGCCGAACCCGGCCAGGGCGCGCAATCGGAGCGGGCTTTGTTCGGCGCTCCGGCCGCGGCAGCGCAGGCCCCCGATTTCGAGCGCGCGGCGTATTGGGCCGGCATGGCGGCGGACAACGGCGCGGGCGATGCGCAGGCGCTGCTCGCCTACATCAAGACCTCTGGGCCGGCGGCCTTGCGCGATCTCGACGGGGCGACCGAGCTCTATCGCCGCAGCGCGGCGGCCAATTGTCCGCAGGGCCATCTCGGCTACGCGCTGGCCCTGTTGCGGGACGCGAAGGAACCCGAGGACTTCCTGGAACCTGCGAAGCAGCTCGTCCGCGGAGCGGATTCGGGGCTCGGCACAGCGATATATTTGCTGGGCGTGCTCTGCGAACAGGGCCGCGGCGTGGAACAGGACATGCCGCGCGCCACCGCTCTGTACAAGGACGCCGCGCAGCGTGGCGTTCGTTCGGCGCAGGCCCGCTACGGGCTGGCGCTGGTGCAGGGCAACGGGGTCGAGCGCGATCTTCTGGAGGGCGAGTCGTGGCTCCGCCGGGCGGCGCTGCAGGGCGATGCCGAGGCGGCCGCGGTGGTGGGCGATCTGTATGCCCGTGGCGGCGAACTGCCGCCAAACCATGCCGAGGCGGCAATGTGGTTCCGTCGCGCCGCCGAGGCCGGCCATCGAGGCGCGGCGCGCGCGCTCGGGCTGCTGCATCTGACCGGCGCGGGGGTGCCTCGCGATCCCGCCGAGGCGGCGCGGTGGTTTCGTATCTCGGCCGAGGCGGGCGACGAGCAGTCCAAGCACGACTTGGCCAATCTGGTACTGCAAGGGCGTGCCGGCCCGGAGGACTCGCTGCGGATTCGCGAGTGGTTCGAGCAGGCGGCGACCGCCGGGGATCTGGTGGCAGCCTACAATTACGGAATCTGCCTGGCCGAGGGCGTGGGCGTGGCCCGCGACGATGCGCAAGCGGTGCACTGGCTGCGCCGTGCCGCCGAGGGGGTGGTCAACGCGCAATACTGGTATGGGCGCATGCTCATCGAGGGGCGCGGCGTGCCGGTGGATGCCGAGCAGGGGCGGGTCTGGATCGCAAAGGCGTCCGGATTCGGCATGCTGGACGCCCAGGTCAGCCTCGCCGAGATGATGGTCAACGGCCGGGGCGGCCCGCGCGACCATGCGGGGGCTCAGGAGCTGTTCCAGAAGGCGGCGGACAATGGTCATGTCGGCGCGATGTTCGCGCTCGGCGCGCTCCTGGGCGGCGGCCACGACGTTCCTTGGAATCGGCCAGAGGCGCAGAAATGGTTTCGCGCCGCTGCCGAACGCAGCCATCCGCATGCGCAAATGATGCTCGGCCGCTACTTGGCGCGCGGTCTGGCCGGCGAGGTGGACGTGGCCGAGGCGCGGCAATGGCTCGTCAAAGCCGCGGCGCAGGGTATGGCCGACGCCAAGGTGGAGCTGGACTCACTGCCACCGGGCGAGGCGGCGCCGGTCGCATACCCGGCAGGCAGTCGCGCGCTGGAGGATCTCGCGTCGCCGGGACGTTAGCGATCTCTTGCGCTGATCCGCGGGCCGTTGCCCCGCGGAGGCCGCTTCAGACTCTCTCGCTGACGCGGATCGCGACCTTGCAGCCCGCCTTGATGACACGGCTCAACAGCCCGTAGCCGGGTGCCTGCTCCGCCTCGTGCGCGAGGCCGATGTCGCGGTGCTCTGCCTCCTCGGCGCGAAACGCCTCGATCTTGTCGCGCAGGTCCGGCTCATCCGCGCCGAGGCTGTCCGCCTGCGCCGCATAATGCTCGTCGATCGCCTCCTCCACTGCGACGGTACAGGCCATCGCGGCGCGCTCGCCCATCAGGGCGGTGGCAGCCCCCAAAGCAAAACCCGCGACGTGCCAGAATGGCAGCAAGGCGGTCGGGCGCACGCGACGGTCGGCGATGAGCGCCGCGAAAGTGTCGAGGTGATGCTGCTCCTGAGCTTGCATGTGGCGGATCAGGTCGCCCTTCGGGCCGCGACCCAGCACCGCGAGTTGCCCCTGATAGATACGCTTGGCGCCATACTCGCCGGCATGGTCGACACGCACGATCCGCTCGATCGTCTCGCGTGGCGTCAGGTCGCCGGGGAGATATCTCGCGGCAAATGGCTCGTCGCTCATGGGGCGCTCCGTCGGGTTCGCACCAGGAAGCTGGCCACGCCGCCGACGAATGCCAGGGCGAAGATCAGGTTCATCTCGGCCATCGATACCGGCAGCCACTCGATCAGCCGTGTCGGATCCTCGCACGCCTTGGACGGCGTGTCCGGCATATGCGCCAGCCGCTCGGCCATGCTCATGCCCGCGACCCTGGGAGCTGCGCATTCGGGCAGCGGGCTGGGCCAGGCGCCCCGCTCCACGCCCACGTGAACGGCAGCGGCAGCGGCCGCTGAAAGGGCACTCAGCAGCACCAGCCACAGAGCCACGCGTGCCCACGGACGCGGCAGCACAAGGCCCGCGAGCGCGAGCAACAGGGCCGCGCGATAAGGCCAACGCTCAACGAGGCAGAGCGCGCAGGGGACCAAGCCGCCCCATGCCTCCGACCCCAGCGCGATAGCCAGGGCGATACCGGAGGCGACGGCACAGACAGCGAGTGCGATCCGCAGTCGAGGGAGAAACATGGCGCGGCGTATGACCTCATCCAACTTCGCGTTCAAGCTGGCTGGCCTCGTCCGCGCATGTGACAGACATGCCACAACACGAAAAATCGATTTACGTCGCCGCGGCAGGAGGGTTGCGGGAGCGCGGGCCCGACATTTTATTGTGCGGTGCAGCAAACTTGGCTGCGTCGAGAAGGAGACCGACGATGACGACGATGATCCGAAACGAGACTTTGTCGCATACCGCCCTGCCGAGCCTGGCCCGCCTTGCCGCGGCTTGGGCCGGTTTTCGCGCAACCCGCCGCGAGCGCGCCCGGATCGTGCGCGAACTGAGCGCCTGCAACGATCGTGACCTGGCAGAGCTGGGCCTGTTCCGTCACGACATCCACGCGGTCGCCAACGGCACGTATCGCCGCTGACACCGGCGCCTTGCACTCTCCGGCATCCTGGCCTCGCCTGTGGTCCGGGCATGGATGGTGAGCGGAATGCTGAAACTTTGGGGCCGGGCGAATTCCTCCAATGTGATGAAAGTGCTGTGGCTGCTCGACGAATTGTCGCTGCGGTTCGAACGGATCGATGCCGGCATGGCGTTCGGACGAAACGACACCCCCGAGTATGTCGCAATGAGCCCGTTCGGTTTCGTGCCGGCGCTGCAGGATGGCTCGGTCGCGCTGTTCGAGAGCAACGCCATCTTACGCTATGTTTGCAACGCGCACGCGCCTGATTCGGCGCTCTATCCGCGTGAGGCAGGGTCGCGCGCCCGTGTCGAGGCGTGGATGGACGCGCAACTTGGCACCCTTGCCCACCCGCTGGGCGTGGTCTTCCTGCAGCTTGTGCGAACGATGCCCGAGCAACGTGACGACGGCCTGCTGGCCCAGATGGTGGCGCGCACTGGCGACATGCTTGCTGTCGTGGAGCGGAACCTCGCGAGCAGCGCCTTCCTGGCCGGCGATACCCTGACGCTGGCCGATATCGCTCATGGCCCGCTGTTACATCGTTGGTTCGCGCTGCCGGTCGAGCGCCCCGACTTGCCGGACTTGAGAGCTTACTACGATCGTCTGCTGGAGCGGCCCGCCTATGTCGCGCGATGCGCCGGTAGACTGTCCTGAGAGGCGAGTGCGGCGAGCCAGTCCCGCACGCCGGCCGGAGTCCCGAACACGTCCTGCACCCGTAGCCCCAGGCCGCCCAACGCCCGCGCGGCACGCATGCCGTCCTCGTCGGTGACGTCGTCGCCGACATAGACGGGGGTTCGGCCGGCGAAGGGGGGTCTGGCCATCAGGGCCTCGACCGCGGTGGCCTTGTCGGCGCCGCGCGGCTTGATCTCCCACGCCATGTGGGCGGGCAGGATCGTGAAGACCTCAGCCTCCGCCGCGATGATGGCGCGTGCGGCTTCCCCCAGCGCAGGGCCGGCACTGGGCGCGAGGCGGTAGTGCAGCACGAAGCCGCGCGGCTTGCGCTCCATCAGCGCGCCTGGGAATTGCGCCGCGACGGCGGCGGCTTCCGCGGGCCAGTGTTCAGGCAGCTCCGCGAGCGCCGGGCGTATCAGCGTGGCGCCCGGAGCGTGGCGGATTGCGCCACCGTGTTCGCCGGCCACGGCGAATGGCGCGTCGCCCAGCAGCGCGTCGATCTGCGCGACCGGCCGGCCGGTCACCACAGCCACGGCGTCGCCGAGGTTCGCGCGCAGGCGGCGCAGCACGTCGCACAGATCGGGTGGGACAACGACCTCGCTCGGCGTCGGCGCGAGGTCGAGCAGCGTGCCGTCCAGGTCCAGCAGCAGGGCTGGCGAGGCGGGCAGCGCCGGGATCAGCGGCATCCGACGATCCTGACGTCATAGACCGGGTGCTGCATCGCCGAGACGGCCGGCGCGGAGGCGATCGTCCAGGCGTGGAATGCCGGGGCGCCCGGCGTCGTGTCGGTGACGTCGAGGAAGGCGGTCGCATCCGCCGCGACATCCGGCGGGCGGACGAAGCAGCCGCGGACGCCGATCGTGAGCGGGCCGAAATGGGCGCTCTCGCCCACCTTGACGCTGAGCGGCATCGCTTTCGCCGCGACTTTGTCGAGCACGGTCAGATCGGCGCTGCCCTTGGGCAGCCAAGCGGCGGCGGGCGGGGCCTGGGCGCCGACCAGCACCGCGACCGCGAAAAGCCACCCGCGATTCAAGTCCCGCCCTGCCTCGGCGTTCGTAAGGCGTGGACGATGTCGATCAGTACCGATCTCATGGCGGACGCGTCAACGCCCATGAGGATCGCGTCCTCGAACGCATCCTGCATCGCGCGCCCGAGCTCTTCATGGTTCTCGGCCAGCACCTTCAGCTTTTCGCGGCACGCGACCGGTGAGCCGTCCGGCTGCGGCCAAATCGCGGGCAGGCTCATTTCCCGCCGCCCAGCGGGGGCAATTCTCCGGGCTTGGCGTCCGGTTTCGTGGCCGCCGCCTTGGCATCGCCATCTGCCTTACGCGCGTCGCTTGCGAGGTTCGCCGCGCTGAAGATGAATTTGCCGAGCAGATCCTCGATGTTGATGGCCGACTGCGTCACCGTCACCATGCCGCCATTGGGGATCGTCGCGGTGTCACCGCCGGGCACCACGGAAAGATACTTCCCGCCCAGCAACCCGTCGCTGGTGATCGCCGCACTGCTGTCCTTCGGCAACCGGATGTCGGGCGAGATCGTGAAGTCCACGGTGGCCTGGAACGTCCGCGGATCGAGTTGCGAGCCGACGATGCTTCCGACCTTCACGCCGGCGATGCGCACCTCGGCGCCGGTGGACAAGCCGTCGATCCGCTCGAAGCGAGCGTGCAGCACATCGCCGCCGCCCGCGCTGCGTCCGGTATGAGCCACGGCATAGCCGAGGAAACCCACCGCCACCACCAGAACGATGGCGCCCGCCGCCATTTCCGACCCGCTATGTCGTGCCACGACTATCTCCCGGCCCGCATGACGCGCCTCAAGACCCCGGGATCCACGCCTCGTAGTCGCCGGTCGCGGCGGCGCGGCGGCCGCCGCTGTAGTCATGCCCGGCCGGACGGTAGCCGCCGGCCGAGCCGGTCAGGTTCGGCACGTGGGGCTTCTGCCAGGGATTGCGTCCGGCGCTCGGCAGCGGTGCATCGGTCGTATGATGCAGCCAGGAATGCCACTCCGGCGGCACGGCCGAGGCGTCGTTCGCGCCGGCATACATCACCCAGCGCCGCCCGCGGGAGCCGGCGCGCGGCCGCCTTTCCTGGTGGTATGTATTGCCCGCCGCGTCGCGGCCGACCGAGTGGCCGTGAAGCCAGGTGAACAGGCGCGTGCCGATCGTCATGTCAGCGATATACGCGCGGGCCGGCCGGTGGTCCATGCCGGCGGTTGTCCACAGGATTTTGTGGCCCCCCGTCGATCGGCCGCAAGATGTGGCTGGTCCGGCGCCCATTCGGAGCGGTAGGCTCCGCCATGGCAAACCGCTCCGGAAAATCTTGGCCGGGTGTGCGCACCCGTCGCGCGCTGGCCGCACCCGACCCCGACGCGCCGCCGCGCAGGGTCGAAGTGCCGGTATCATGGGGCGACACTGCCGCAGCGGTCCTGGCCGCCATCGCGCCGGGCCAACGCCCGGTCGGCCTGTGCGAGGCGGCCGAGGCATGGCTCGGCAGGCTTCCGTCCGATCTTGCCGCCGCTCTGCGTGCCGACCTCGTCGCCCGCCGCGCCGCGCCGGATGCCGGCATCTGGCGCGGCGCGGCGGACTCTTTCGCGCTCAATCTCGCCGCCTTCGATGAGCCCGGACTGGGTCTTGACGCGATGGCGTTGCGCCGGACAGCGGCCCACGCGATCGAGGCGTTGCGGATCCTCGACCCCGTCACGCCGCCGGTGCTGCGATTGACTGATTTGGATGGGCTGCTGGCGGCCGCCGGCCTGGACTACGCCGGCGAGGCGGCGCGGGCGCTCGCGGTCAGCGCGGTCTCGCAGGTGCGTGGCGCGGTGGGTGACGCATGGCTGGTTGGCACCCCGGGCGTGGTCGACGGGCTGCTGGGTGCCGAGGCAGGCGGCATCGCCCCGCGCTTCGATTGGCTCGATCCGGCCGGACACCTGTCGCGCGGCGCCATGACGTTCCTCGCGGCGCGTGGCGTGTCGGCCGAAGCCGCGCTCGCCGCGACGCTGGCCGGCCGGGCGATCCTGCCGCATGCCGATGCCACCGCCCATGCGGCGATGCGCGCGGCCCTCGGGCCGTTCATGACGTTGCAGGACGTCGCGCGGCCAGCCGCCGCGACCACCCGACGCGACCTGCCAGCCCGACCCGGGGGCTATGCTCGGCGGGTTACATTGGGCGGCCACAAGGTCTTCGTCCGCACCGCGGAATTCTCCGACGGCGCGGTGGCCGAGCTATCACTGGGATTGCCGAAAGAGAGTGCCGCCGTCCGAGCGATGGCCGACAGTCTGAGCCAGGTCGCAAGCCTCGCGTTACAGCACGGCACGCCGCTCGGCGAAATCGTGGAGCTTCTGGCGGGCACGCGGTTCGGGCCGGCCGGCATGGTGGATGGCGATCCCCAGGTGGATCGCGCCAGTTCGCCGCTGGACTATCTGGCGCGCAGCCTCGCGGCCGCCTACCTGCCCGACATGCGGCTCGATCCGGTCGAGGACGAGGAGGCGGCGCCGACCTTGCCGCTCGACATGCCGGCGCAGGCTCGCCCCAGGCTCCGCGTCGTGCGATAGAGCTGGGATGACCGTCGCACAAAGACTGACCGAGCTTGGCATCGTCCTGCCCGCCGCCCCGGCCCCCGTGGCGAACTATGTGCCGTTCGTGGTGAGCGGCGACCTGGTCGTCGTGTCCGGTCAGTTGCCGATGCGCGACGGTGCCTTGCTAGCCAGCGGCAAGCTGGGCGGTGCGGTCTCCGTCGAGACCGGACGCGACGCGGCGCGGCAGTGCTTCCTGAACCTGCTCGCCCAACTCAGTGTGGCGGTCGGCGGCAATCTGCAGCGGGTCCGGCACGTGATCCGGCTCGGCGGGTTCGTCGCCTGCACGCCCGAGTTCACCCAGCATGCCGCGGTCATGAACGGCGCGTCCGACCTGGCCGTCGAGGTGTTCGCGGAGTTTGGGCGGCATGCGCGCAGCACGATCGGCGTGCCATCACTGCCGCTCGACGCGGCGGTCGAGGTTGAAGGCATGTTCCGGATTGCTTGATGTTACGTGCCGCCCATCTGAGCCGATATGCCAGACGGAACGCTGCCCCTCACGCTGACCCTGCACCGCTCGATCAACGAGGTCGGCGCGGAGGACTGGGATCGCTGCGCCGGCGCGGACAACCCTTTCGTGTCGTTCGGCTTCCTTTCCGCGATCGAGGATAGCGGCTCGGCGGGGCCGCGCACCGGCTGGCTGCCACAGCACGCGGTGCTGCGCGATGGCGCGGGGGCAGTGGTCGCGGCCGCGCCGATGTATGCCAAGTCGCACAGTTACGGCGAGTATGTGTTTGACCATGGCTGGGCGCACGCCTTCGAGCGGGCAGGCGGCAGCTACTATCCGAAACTGCAGGTTGCCGTGCCGTTCAGCCCGGTGCCTGGCCCGCGGCTGCTGTTGCGGCCTGGGTCGGGCGTGCCGGCCGAGGCGCTCGGACAGGCGCTGGCGCAGGCCTGCGCCGAGTTGGGCCTGTCGTCGGTGCATGCGACGTTCTGCACGGAGGCGGAGCAACGAGCACTGACGGAGGCTGGATGGTTGCCCCGGCTCGGCCTTCAATTTCACTGGAACAATGGCGGCTACGCGACGTTCGACGACTTTCTGGGAGAGTTGGCCTCCCGCAAGCGAAAGTCTATCAAGCGCGAGCGGCGGGATGCCCAGGCCGCCGGGCTCGACTTCGTGACGTTGCGCGGATCGGAGATTACGAACAAGCACTGGGTCGCGTTCTATAAGTTCTATACGTCGACGGTCGATCGCAAATGGGGCAGCGCGTATCTGACCTCGAAGTTTTTTCCGTTGCTGTCGGAGCGGATGGGCGATGCGGTCGTGCTGATGCTCGCGGTCAAGGACGGCACGCCGGTCGCCGGCGCGTTGAACCTGGTCGGGCGCGACGCCCTCTACGGGCGCAACTGGGGCTGCCGCGGCGACTGGCCCTTCCTGCATTTCGAGCTGTGTTACTATCGGGCGATCGATTTCGCGATCGCGCAGGGTCTGGCCCGCGTGGAGGCCGGCGCGCAGGGCGAGCACAAGATTCAGCGCGGGTATCTGCCCGCTCCGACGTTTTCCGCCCACTGGATCGCCAACCGTGGTCTGCGTGACGCGATAGGCGACTTCCTCGGCCGCGAGCGGCCAGCGATGCTCAACGAGATGGCGGCCATGGCCACGATGGGTCCGTATCGCCAGGAGTGCGGGCCGGATTGATCGAGGCGGCTCAGGGCGGGGAACCGCTCCAGATACGCACCAAGTCTGATTGTAAGGATAGTAAAATGATCGATCGTGTAGCCGTTATTACGGCGGGCGGTAGCGGCATGGGCGCGGGCGTGGCGCGTCGCCTCGCCGCAGACGGCCTCCGGGTTGCAATCTTTTCGTCCTCTGGCAAGGCCGAGACGCTTGCCAAGGAACTCGGCGGTATCGGCGTCACCGGTTCGAACCGGTCACCCGAAGATCTCAAGCGTCTCGTGGACGCAACACTGGAGCGATGGGGACGTATTGACGTCCTCGTCAACAGTGCGGGGCACGGACCCCGGGCGGCCCTGCTCGACCTCGCCGATGAAGACTGGCGCCTCGGCATGGAGGTATACTTCCTCAACGTCGTGCGTCCGACGCGCCTCGTCACGCCTGTGATGCAGGCGCAGCGGTCGGGTGTGATCATCAATATCTCGACATTCGCTGCATTTGAACCCGATCCGGTCTTCCCCACATCCGGGGTATTCCGCGCTGGGCTCGCAGCTTTCACCAAGCTGTTCGCGGACCGCTATGCTGCAGAAAATATCCGGATGAACAACGTGCTCCCCGGATTCATCGACAGCCTGCCGGAGAAAGAGGAGTTTCGAGCCCGCATCCCGTTGCAGCGATATGGACGCGTACAGGAGATTGCTGACACGATCGCCTTCCTCGCATCGGACGGCGCCGGCTACATCACAGGGCAGAACATTCGGGTAGATGGTGGCATCACCAGGTCGATATAGACGTCGGGAGTAATCGGATCGCCGGTGTCCGCGCCGCGTCCCGTCCAACTGACGATTCCACGCCGCGCCGGAGTGTGGAAGCAGCGGGTCGCGAGGGTGCGCGTCATCGCATACGTCCCGGCCTCCAATTCGGCGGCCGGCAGAATGTCAGGAGGGTGTGCGGGCGTTGCTAGAGAAGCGGCCGACGAGTTTTGAAGGCTCGAACGTGGTATCACAAGCCGTTGGGGGAAACAGCCCGGGCGAAGACCGATGTTTGAGGCGCTGATCCTCGGCGCGGTGCTCGTCGCGGTGACCGCGCTTGTCAACATGAGCAACGAGCGGCTTCCCGTTCCGCACTCGATCCTCCTCGTCCTGGTGGGCGTGGCCCTGTCCTTCGTTCCGGCCATGCCGACCGTGACGATCGACCCGCAACTGGTCCTGCTGCTGCTGTTGCCGCCGCTGCTCTACGCGGCCGGCGTGGGCATGAGCTGGCGCGGCTTTCGCGTCAATCTGCGGCCGATCATCCTGCTGGCGGTCGGCTGCGTGCTGGCCACCGCGACCGCCGTCGCCGCCGCGACGCTGCGGTTCCGTTCGCTGACACGCGATCCGCAGATCGAGATCGTCCTGTCGCTGCTCACGCCGTCGACGTCGCGGTGACGCACAGCCCGGTCGCCGACGATGCGATCCTTCAGGCGCGTCTTATTGCCGCCGAGCGGCGCAAGATCGCCGAACTGTATCGGGCGGTAGAGATCGGCGACGACGCGCCGCTGGATCGAGCGTGAACTGGATCTGGAGGACGCGCGCACCCGACACGCCCTGGAGAGCGCCACAGGCGACATACTGGCCGACCCCCAGGCGGAGCGGTTGCGCGATTGAGCGTGCGGCCTAGCCGGAGGCGGCCAGGAACTGTCCGAGGCTGAGGGGGCGGATGTTCGGGTAGCGATCGTTCTGGACATCGCGCAAGGCCGCCCGTCCGGAAAACATGGCATGCTGATACGCGTCCGGCACGATCGCCATCGGGTCGGAATCGGAGTCGCGCGCATCGACGATCCGCTGCTCCAACTCCCCGATCGAGCCCTGCGAGGTCATCCGAAAATGCACCCCCCGCGCCGTCTCGTACAGCCGGCTAGCCTCGAACACGTCGAGGCTGTCGCCGCGGATCGCGAACTTGCCGCTTTTGAGAGAGCGATCAAGGGCCGCCGCCGCCGTGTAGCTCGCCGTGTCGTCGGTTGTCGTCATGTCGAGCTTCATTTTGCCGTCCCCCCAGTAGGTCGCAGCACCCCGGTCCGGATCGAACACGCCGAGCTGGGGCGCGAACAGGAACTCCATGAAGACGCCGTTTAGGACGTGGACGTGTTCCAGGCCGCTGGCGGCGATAGCGCGATCCGCCTCCTTGCGCATGTTCAGCAGGGGGTGCATCCCGTCCTCGACCTCGAACAGGTCGGCGGCGAAATCCGACGGGATGAAGCGACGGACCCGGTTGCGACGGGCCGCTTCGAGCAATGCCAGCTGACCCTGTACGATGATCTCCACGCCGCCCTGGAGGGCCGATACGACGACCTCCATGCCGCGTGTCGCTGCAAGCAGGCTCACCGGATCGGCCAGATCGGCCGTCACCATATCGGCGCCGAGTTCGGCGAGTTCGCGCACGACGGTCAACGTCCGCGTGTCCTCCGCGGTGCCAGGTCGGATCATCACGCACACCTTCGCCTCGGCCGGCCTGGCCAGGAGCGCCCGCGCGATCTTGGACCCCAGCATGCCGGTGGCACCGACGACGAGAATAGGAATGGGGCGTTCGGTCATGCTGGGCCCCTGTTGTCTTGGACTGGCGCCTGGCGGTCGGAGGGGCCGTAGGCCGCCTCGACCGTGAACAGGGCAGGGTTGGCTTCGAGCTTGCCCGTAAGGTCGCCGAAGATTGCGAGCGGATCGGCCGCGGCGAGCCCGGCCTTGAAATCGTCGGCCGAGGCCCAGCGGTTGACGTTGACGAACTGGAACCGCGACTCGCCGGGATCGACCGCGCGGTGCAGAGCGCCGCCGAGAAACCCCGGCTGACGCGCGAGGACCTCCATCACCGCCTTGTATTTTATCAAATACTCGGCGCGATGCGCGTCCGGCACGACGAATGGGTTGATGAGCACGATATCGGTCATCTGTTCGCTCCAGAATGGCAGGCCGGTTTCCGGCGCGTGAGCGCCACCCCACCTAACGCGCCATGGCGCATCCCGACACCTGGCTGAAACCCGCTTCGGAGGGTTTGTTTTGCGAGCCGGGTGGGTTCTTCATCGACCCGACACGACCGGTCGAGCGGGCCGTCGTCACCCACGCCCATAGCGACCACGCCCGGCCGGGTCACGAGACGGTGTTCGCAAGTCCCGCGACGCTCGCGCTGATGCGGGCGCGCATGGGCGAGGGCCTGGCCGGCCGTCGTCAGATCCCGCTCGGCTGGGGCGAACGCCGCCGGCTGGGCGACGTGGACATCTGGCTTGAGCCGGCCGGCCACGTCCTCGGGTCCGCACAGGTGGCAATCGAGTATCGAGGCAGCCGGGCGGTGGTCAGCGGCGACTACAAGCGCGCGCCGGACCCGACCAACGAGCCGTTCGTGCCGATCCCGTGCGATGTGTTCGTGACGGAAGCAACATTTGGGCTGCCGGTGTTCCGCCACCCCGATCCGCTCGATGAAGTCCGCCGGCTGCTGGAGAGCGTCGCCCTGTTCCCGGAGCGCACGCATGTCGTCGGCTGCTATGCGCTCGGCAAATGCCAGCGGCTGATCGCGCTGCTGCGGCAGGCGGGGTGGGACGCGCCGCTCTATCTGCACGGCGCGTTGCTACCGCTCTGCGCCGTGTATGAGGCGCATGGCGTCCCGCTTGGCGAGCTGCGGCCGGCCACGGTCGCGTCGAAGGCGGACCTGGTCGGCAAGATCGTACTCGCGCCGCCCGGCGCCATCGCCGATCGCTGGGCGCGGCGGCTGGCGGAGCCGGTGGTGTGTCTTGCCTCGGGCTGGATGCGGGTCCGGCAGCGCGCCAAATCGAGGGGTGTGGAGTTGCCGTTGGTGATCTCGGACCATGCCGATTGGGACGAGTTGCTGGCCACGATCGACCAGGTGGGCGCGCCGGAAATCTGGGTGACGCATGGGCGCGAGGATGCGCTGATCCGCGCGCTTTCGTTGCGGGGGCTTCGCGGCCGGGCGTTGCGGCTGGTCGGTTATGGCGACGAGGACGAGGCGGAGCCGGCGACCGCATGATCGCCTTTGCCGATCTTCTCGAACGTCTCGTGTTTTCGCCGGGCAGGCTGGCGAAGATCGCGCTGCTGCGCCGATACTTCGCCACGCAGCCGGATCCCGATCGTGGCATCGGCCTGGCCGCCGTCACCGGCGAGCTGTCGTTTCCCGCCGCCAAGGCCGGGCTGATCCGCGACCTCATCGCCGACCGAACCGACCCTGAGTTGTTCGCCTGGTCTTACGACTATGTCGGCGATCTGGCGGAAACCGTCTCGCTGATGTGGCCAGCCTCGCCCACCAATTCCGGGCCTCCTTCGCTGCCGGACATCGTCGACACGCTGCGGACCGCGCCCAAAGCCGAACTGCCGAGAATTGTCGCGCGCTGGCTCGATGCGTCCACACCCTCGGTACGGCTGGCGCTGCTGAAACTCATCACCGGGAGTCTGCGGGTCGGGGCCTCCGCGCGGCTCGCGAAAATCGCGCTGGCGGAGATCGCCACGCACCCGGTCGTCCCCGACGACATCGAGGAGCTTTGGCACGGGCTCGCGCCACCTTACGAAGGCTTGTTCGCGTGGCTGGAAGGGCGTGGCGAAAAACCCGATCCGGCCGACGCGCCGGTCTTCCGGCCGCCGATGTTGGCGCACCCGCTGGAGGCGCCGGATATCGCAGCGCTCGATCCCGCCGCCTATCGTGCCGAGTGGAAATGGGACGGTATTCGCGTGCAACTGGTCAGCACGCCGGGGGGCAGGCGAGTGTATTCGCGTGGTGCCGAGGACATCTCGGGCGGCTTCCCGGAGATCGTCGACCGGATGACCTTCTCCGGGGTGCTTGATGGCGAGTTGCTGGTGATGCGGGGCGGCGAGGTGGCGCCGTTCTCCGATCTGCAGCAGCGGCTGAACCGCAAGACCGTGACCGCGAAGATGATGCGCGACTACCCGGTCGGCGTGCGGCTGTATGACATCCTGTTCGACGGCGACGCGGATGTCCGCGCGTTGCCGTTCGATGCGCGTCGCTCTCGGCTGGAGGCGTTCTTCGCGCGCGAGCGTCCCACCGGCATGGACCTGTCCGAGATGATTCCGTTCGATGGAATGACCACGTTGATCGAAACGCGCGCCGGCGCGCGGGCGGCCGCGATCGAGGGCCTCATGCTGAAACAGGCCGACAGTGCCTATGTCCCCGGCCGCCCGAAAGGCCAGTGGTGGAAGTGGAAGCGCGATCCGCTGACCATCGACGCGGTCGTGATGTACGCGCAACGCGGCCACGGCAAGCGTAGCAGCTTCTATTCCGACTACACGTTTGGCCTGTGGCGTGACACCGAGAGCGGTCAGGAACTCGTGCCGGTCGGCAAAGCGTATTCCGGCTTGACCGATGTCGAAATGGCCTGGCTCGACAAATGGATCCGCGACCACACGACCGGCCGGTTCGGCCCCGTACGCGAGGTCGAGAAGACCATGGTGCTGGAGATCGCCTTCGATGCGGCGCAGCGTTCCGCCCGCCATCGCAGCGGCGTGGCGTTGCGGTTCCCCCGGGTGCACCGGCTGCGCCGCGACAAGCCGGCCGCGGAGGCCGACCGCCTGGACGCGTTGCTTGCGACGATCGTCACGGCTCGGTCAGCTCCAGAAAGCGGCGCAGCAGGGTCGAGCGATCCTCAGTGCGATGGCTGACGATCAGCGGTGATCGCGCCGTCTCCTCGCTGACTGGGGTGTAGGCCAGTTCCTCGCCACGCAACCGCTGGACGGATTGCGGCACCAGAGTCACGCCGACCCCGGCGGCGGCCAGTCCTACCGCCGTCTGCACCTCGTTGGCCTCCAGCACCACGCGCGGCGACAGACCGGCGGCGTGGAAGATCGCGAGTACCTGATCGGCGAAGCTCGGGCGTGGCCGGCCTGGGTACAGCAGAAAGGGTTCGTCCGCGACCTCGCGCAACGAGATCTCCGTGCGCGCCGCGAACGAGTGCGTCCGTGCCGTGGCGCAGACCAGCCGCTCCCACACCAGCACGCGGCGCATCACCTCTGCATCGTCTCCGAGATCCAGCCTGCCGAACCCGACATCGATGCGCCCCACGCGAAGGGCTTCGCGCTGTTGATGCGTGCTGAGTTCGACGAGGCTGACCTCGACGTTGGGTTCGTGCTCGCGGAAGCGTTTGATGGCGCGGGGGAGTGGGCCATAGAGCGTGCTGCCCACAAATCCGATGCCGAACAGGCGACGACGTCCCTCGTCCATGCGGCGCACCGCGGCCGGCAGATCGTCGGCGCGGGCCAGCAGCGCCTGAGCCTGCTCGAGCAGGAAGCGTCCCGCATCGGTCAGCGCGAGGGGGCGCTCGCGGCGGATCAGGGCCGCGCCGATCGCTTCCTCCAGCGTCTGTATGCGCCGGCTGAGCGGCGGTTGCGCCATGCCGAGCCGGGCCGCGGCGCGCGTGAAACTGCGCTCCTCGGCGACCGCAACGAAGCAGCGCAAGTCGCGCAGATCCATTCCATACCTTCCGGGCATGAACATACACCGATCCGGTCCTGGACGGGATGGCTGGATCGGATAACTGTCATCGCCACCGAAACGGCGCAAATGCCGTCAAAGGAGGATGCGATGACCGAGAATATCCTGGACGCCAGCCCGACCAAAGATCTGCTGACCAAGCTGAGCGGTCTTGATGGTCCGCTCGGTGACCCGAGGCTGAAGCACATCATCCGCCGGGCCGTGTCCGACCTGTTCGCGCTGGTCGAGGAATTCGACGTGACGCCGACGGAGTTCTGGGCGGCGATGGCCTATGTCACGGAACTCGGGCAGCGCAATGAATGGGGCCTGCTCGCCGCAGGACTGGGCGTCGAGCATTTCCTCGACCTGCGCACCGACGCCAAGGAACGCGCGGCCGGCCTGAGCGGCGGGACGCCGCGAACGATCGAGGGACCGCTCTACGTCGCCGGCGCGCCCTTGTCCAAAGGCGAGGCGCGGCTGGATGACGGCTCCGAAACAGGCACGGTCCTCGTGATGCACGGCCGGGTGCTGGACGGTCGGGGCGCGCCGGCGGCAGCAGCCGTGGTCGATGTGTGGCACGCGAACACGCAGGGGTTCTATTCGTTCTTCGGCCCGCCGCAAGCGCCGTTCAACCTGCGGCGACGCATCGAGACGGATGCCCACGGCGCGTATCGGTTCCGGACGATCCTGCCGGTTGGTTATGCCTGCCCGCCGGACGGGCCGACGCAGAAACTGCTGACCGCGATCGGCCGGCACGGTCGGCGGCCGGCGCACATCCACTTTTTCGTCTCCGCGCCGGGCTTTCGCAAGCTGACCACACAGATCAACATCGCCGACGATCCCGATCTGCACGACGACTTTGCCTTTGCCACGCGCGACGATCTGATCCCGCCGATGACGCGAAACACCGATCCGGACGCGGCGCGCGCGCTGGGTCTGGACGGACCGTTCACGGAGATCCGCTTCGACTTCGTGCTGAACGCCGCGGCCGACGCGCTCCCTGACCCGATCGTGCATCGCGTCCATGCGGAAGCGGCCTGAGCCATGCCCGATACGGTGGTCGCCGATGCGGCGTCGTGCGACTTCGCGATCGACGAGATCCACACGACGATCGTCGACGTGCCGACCATCCGGCCGCACCGGCTGTCGCAGACATCGGTCAGCGCGCAGAGCTACGTGATCGTGCAGCTTCGCCTCGCCGGCGGGATCGAAGGCATTGGCGAGGCTGCGACGCTCGGTGGGCCGCGCTGGAGCGAGGAGAGCGTCGAGAGCATCAAGTCGACCATCGACGTCTACCTCGCGCCGGCCCTGCTTGGTCTGCGCGCCAACCGGTTCGAGGCTGCGGCCGCGCGCATGTCGCTGGCTGCCAAACGCAACACTGCGGCGAAGGCGGCGGTCGAGACCGCGCTGTTCGACGCCGTGGGGCGGGCGCTCGGCGTGCCGGCCGCCCAGTTCCTTGGCGGAGTGGCGCGCGACCGCATCCCGGTGCTGTGGACCCTGGCCTCGGGCGATGCGGGGCAGGAGATCGAGGAAGCCGAGGGCAAGATCGCGGCCCGGCTGCACGATACGTTCAAGGTCAAGATCGGCGCACGGGAACCGGCAGCCGACTTGGCGCGGTTGGATCGGCTCGCGGCCGGGCTCGGCGACCGCGCGCGGCTTATCGTCGACGCCAATCAGGCGTGGGACGAGACCACCGCCGCGCGCTGCCTTCCGGCATTGTCTGATTTGGGCGTGGCGCTGGTGGAGCAGCCGGTGGCAGCCTGGAACATAGCAGCGATGGGCCGGTTGCGTGCGCGGCCACATGGACCGCCGTTGCTGGCCGATGAGTGCGTGTTCTCGACGCACGACATGATGGCCGTCGCGCACGCGGCCGCCGCCGACGCGGTGTCGCTGAAGCTGGTCAAGCATGGCGGCCTGCTTGGCCTGCAGCGGGTGGCGGCGGTGGCCGAGGCGGCGGGGATCGGCCTGTACGGCGGCTGCCTGTTGGAGAGCAGCATCGGCGCGGCCGCCCATCTGCACGCGTTTGCCGGCTTGCCGTCGCTGGCATGGGGCTGCGAGCATTTCGGGCCGAGGATCCTGGTCGACGACCTCGTGACCACGCCCCTGCGTTTTGCCGACTGCCACGTGCATCTGCCGTCCGGGCCGGGCCTTGGCGTGACTCTCGATGCCGCCAATGTGCGCCGCTATGCCCGACGCTGAGGAGCCGACCGATGCTGTATTGCGTGCAGATGGACGTGCGTATCCCGCGCGACCTCGACCCGGCGACGTTCGAGAGACTGCGCGGCGAGGAAAAGGCTCGCGCCGTCGCGTTGCAGCGCGACGGGCGCTGGCGGCATCTGTGGCGGGTGGCGGGACGCTATGCAAACATCAGCGTGTTCGATGTCGCCGATCATGACGAACTCCATGATATCCTCTCGGGGCTCCCGCTGTTTCCGTTCATGGACATCACGGTCACGCCGCTGGCGCGTCATCCCTCCGCGATCCGCCCCGACTCTGGCGGCTAGCCGTGTTACCTTCGGAGCGTCGCCGCGAAGACAGAAACCATGACCGATCTGCGCGCTCACCTCGCCCGCCGTGATTTCGCGGCACCTTCCGTTTTCCGCCCGGAGAACCTGCTGCGCGAGGCGCGGCGGCAGCGCGGCCTGCCGTTGCTCGACGTGCCCGAGATCTGCGTGCTGGACCCGGACGGCGATCTGGTGCGCCATCTGCGCGAGACGGGCCGCGCCACGCCGCATGCCGGCTGGGCGTGCTATCATAGCGTGCTCGACGTGTTCCAGCAGGATGGGCACGAAATCGGCATTGTCGGGTGCGCGGTCGGAGCCTCGTTCGCGGTGCTGGTCGCCGAGCAGTTGTTTGCCTCGGGCTGCCGGCTGCTGCTCAGCATCACCTCTGCCGGCCGGATCGGCGAGCTGCCGCCCGAGGCATGCTTCCTGTTGATCGAGCGGGCGCTGCGCGACGAGGGCACCAGCCTGCACTACCTCCCGCCCGAGCTTCCCGCGGCCGCCGATCCGAACCTGCTGCGGCGTATAGCGACCGGGTTTTCGGCCGATGTCGTGCGGGGTACCGTCTGGACCACGGATGCGCCCTACCGCGAGACCGAGCAGGCCATCGCGGCCGCACGGGAGGAGGGGGCGGTGGCCGTGGAGATGGAGGCGGCGGCATTGTACGCGTTCGCGCGGGCGCGTGAAGCGGCGGTGGTCTGCTTCGCGCACGTCACGAACACCATGGCCCAGACCGAAGGCGACTTCGAGAAGGGCGAGGCGGACGGCGCGGTTGCCGCCTTGGCGCTGATCGCCGCCGCCGCCAGCGGCTGGATCGCGACCGAAACCTGAACCGCTTCGATGTCGTCGTGTTTGGCGCCGGGGCGGCCGGCCTCATGTGCGCCATCGCCGCCGGGCGGCGCGGGAGGCGCGTCCTCGTGCTCGACCATGCCGACGAGGCCGGCAAAAAGATCCTGATTTCCGGCGGCGGACGCTGCAACTTCACCAATCTGCACTGCGCGCCCGATCGCTTCTTCTCGGCCAATCCGCGTTTCGCCACGTCGGCGCTGGCCCGCTACACGCCGGCGGATTTTCTGGCGCTGGTCGAGGCGCACCGCATCGCCTGGCACGAGAAGACGTTGGGGCAGTTGTTCTGCGACGGTTCGGCGCGGGCGATCGTGGCCATGCTGCTCGCGGAGTGCGCGGCGGCCGGAGTGGAATTGTGGCTGCGCGCGCGGGTGGTCGATGTCGTGCGGGCGGATCGCTTCCGGATCGAGATTTCGGGCGGCGACGTGTTCGCGGACTCCGTGGTGCTTGCCACCGGCGGACTGTCCATTCCGAAGATGGGGGCCACGGGGTTCAGCCACGACGTCGCGGCGCGTTTCGGGCTGCCGATTGTCGCGCCGAGGCCGGGCCTCGTGCCGCTCACCCTGGCACCCGCCGAGCTTTCGCGCACCGCGTCATTGAGCGGGGTGGCGTTGCCGGTGGTCGCGGCTTGCGGCATGGCCTCGTTTCGTGAGGCGATGCTGTTCACCCATCGAGGCCTGTCCGGCCCGGCGATCCTTCAAATCTCCTCGGCGTGGCGGGAGGGGACGGAGGTGGCGCTCGATCTGCTGCCGGATGTTCCCGCGTCCGTGCTGCGGGAGCGCAAGCGGGCGCGGCCGAAAGCTCGGGTGCGCACGCTGTTGGGTGAACTGTTGCCGCAACGTATGGTCGAATTGCTACTGCCGGAAGAATTGTCGGGCGTGGTGGCGGGCGAAGCTGCCGACCGGGCGCTGCTGGCGCTGGGGGCGGCGATCAAGGCATGGCGGCTGAGCCCGTCCGGCTCGGAGGGCTATGCGAAGGCCGAGGTGACGCTGGGCGGCGTGGATACATTCGTGCTGTCGTCGCGCACGATGGAGTCGACCGTGCCCGGCCTGTATGTGATCGGCGAGGCGGTGGACGTGACGGGATGGCTCGGTGGCTATAATTTCCAGTGGGCCTGGGCGAGCGGCTGGGCGGCCGGGCAGGCGGCTTGAGGGCTTGCAATCGTGACGAATCGTTGGATATCCGACGGAGATTTCCATGCCGCTCTACATCAAGGATGATGCGACGGCCGAACTGGTCGCTCAGCTGGCGACCCGGTGGGGGGTGTCCAAGCAGGACGCGGTGAAGACGGCTGTCAAGGGAGAGCTGGACCGGGCGGACAAGACGATTCCCTTGCGAGAACGTTTTGCGGCGCTGCGAAAGGCCCATCCACTGCCTCCGCCGACGGGGGAGGTCGCGGACAGGGCGTTCTTCGGCGACTTGTCGGGCGATCTGTGACGATTTTTGTCAACGCTTCGGCTCTGACATCAATCATCGCCAATGAGGCGGACGCCACGGCCCTGGAGAGCGCGCTGGACGCGGATCCGGTTCGTCTTTGCTCCGCGCTATCGCTGTGGGAAACGATGGCGGGACTTCGCAAGAGTTACGGTCTGCCGCCCTCTCGTGCGCGAGAGCAAGTCAGTCTCTACAGGCAAGTGGGCGATCTCACGATTGTAGACATTGGCGAGAGAGAATTTGATTTGGCTGCGGAGGCATACGAAAAATTCGGCAAGGGTCGCCATTCCGCCGCGTTGAACATGGGGGATTGTTTTGCCTACGCCTGCGCGAAGGCCAACCGGGCAAAGCTGTTATGCAAGGGCGGCGACTTTTCGTTTTCGGGCATCGACCAGGCAAAGCCGTAGCCGGCACGGCGAAATCAGCGATCGGCGAACGCCAGCTTCGCACCGAGGCCCACGCATGCGCCGGCGAACGCCCGGCGCATCCAGGTCAGAATTCGCGGACGCGAGCTGTGCATCCGGACGCCGCCACGACGCTCGCGCGGCCGCCTCGCGAGAGCCCCGCGGCCAGGGTATAGAGCGCGCAGGTTCCCGGAGAGACGATGACGATGAGCGAGGTGAGCAGGAAAGCGAGACTCATGATCACCGTCTCCTTCGCCGTAGCTGGTCGAAATACACGATCACGATGATCAGCCCGCCGGTGATGATCCTCTGCCAGAACGAGTTGACGTTCAGCAGGTTCGCCCCGTTGTTGATCGTGGCCAGGATGAACGCGCCCAGCAGAGGCCCGTGCCAGGAGCCCACCGCTCCAAACAGGCTGGTGCCGCCGATGACCGAGCTGGCGATGGCCTGCAGCTCCCACCCCTCGGCCTGCGTCGCGTTGCCGATCCCGATGCGCGAGGCGAGCAGCAACCCCACCAACGCCGCGCATATCGAGCACAGGATGTAGGCCAGATAGGTGGTGCGAACGACGCTGACGCCGGACAGTCGCGCGGCTTCCGCGTTGGAGCCAATCGCAAACAGATAGCGTCCCCACCGGCTGTGACTGAGGAATAGCCAGCAGGGCACCGCGACGACGAGGACCATCGCGAACAGATTGGGCACCACGCCGAACACGTCGCCGAGCGAGAAGTTTGTAAAATCGTCGTCGGTGATGGAGATCGTGGCGCCGTTGGTGATCAGCAGCCCGATGCCACGAAGCGACGTCAGCGTGGCCAGCGTGATGATGAACGGCGGGAGTCCCATTTTCACGATGCCGAAGGCGTGGAACGCGCCGATCGCCACGCCGAACCCGAGGCTGATGAGCACCGACGCCCAGATAGGTACGTCGTGCGTCAGCAGCCAGGCGACGATCACCGTGATGAAGCCGGCGACCGCGCCCACCGACAGGTCGATGCCCGCGGTGATGATGACAAAGGTCTGCCCCACCGCCAGGATCGCGATCATCGAGCCCTGCCGGGCCAGATTGGCGATGTTGCGTTCCGACATGAAGGTGTTGGTTGTGAACGTCAACACAACGAACAGCACCGCGAGCAGCAGCACCAGGGTCAGGCCGAACGGAATCGACAGTCGCCTCCGTGCGACATCGGGTGCCGCGGCAGCGCTCATGACTGCAATCCTTCTGTCAAACGCCGATCGCTTTGGTGAGAACGTCCTCGTGGGTGGCGACCTTGTGGCCGTGGCTCGCCACCAGCTGACCGCGGCGGAACACATGCAACGTGTCGGCCAGCTCATAGACCTCGGGCAGATAGGACGAGATCAGGATGATCCCCGCGCCGCCCTGAAGCAGAGCGCCCATCAGGCGGTAAATCTCGGCCTTGGTGCCGACGTCCACGCCGACCGTGGGCTCGTCGAAGATGAACAGTTTCGCGCCATGGTTCAGCCACTTGCCGATGACGATCTTCTGCTGATTGCCGCCCGACAGGCTGGACGCCGGCGCGTGACGCGACGCGGTCTTGATGCGCAGATCGGCGATCTGCCGCTCGGCATGCTTTGTCTCCGCGGCAATCGGCAGCCATGGGCCGCGGCTCAGCCGGCGGAAAATCGGCAGGTTCAGGTTGAACCCGACCGGCAGGTTGAGCGCGAGGCCCTGATCCCGCCGACTCTCGGGCGCCAGTGCAATCCCGAGCTTTAACGCGTCACGCTCGTTGCGGATCCTGACTGGCTGGCCGCGCCATAGAATCTCGCCGCCGATCGCCGGATCGCGGCCGAACAGCGCCTGCACGAACTCACTGCGTCCCGCGCCGATCAGGCCATACAGGCCGACGATCTCACCCTCCGACACGCTCAACGAAATGTCTTGAAATCCGCGCCCCGACAGTGCGCGCGTCTCGAGGATCATCGTCCCGTGCGCCACGGAATCCTTATGGAAGACTTGCTCGATCGAGCGGTTGATCATGCCGCGGATCAACATTTCCTCGGTCGTTTGGCTCGTCACCGACGTCGAGACGAGTTCGCCGTCGCGCAGGATCGACACGCGATCGGAGAGGGCGAACACCTCCTCGAGCCGGTGACTGATATAGACGATGGTGACGCCGGCCGTCTTCAGGCGGCGGATCAGCGCGAAGAGCTGTGCTGATTCCTGTCGAGTCAAATAGGCTGTCGGTTCGTCAAATATCAGGAACTTGGTCCCGCGAGTGGCCGCGCGGGCGGTCGCGACCAGTTGCTGCTGACCGATCGTGAGCGACGACAGGATCGCGCCGGCGGGCAGGCGAAAGCCGATGTCGTCGAGGATCGTCTGCGCCTCGCGCACCATCGCGGCGTGCTGAAGCAAGCCGTGCTTCACGCGCTCGTCGCCGAGAAACAGATTGGCCGCGACGGTCAGATGGCGACAGAGCACCACTTCCTGATGCACGGCATTGATACCCAACGCGATGGCGTCGTGCGGCGTCGAGATATCGGCCGCGCGGCCCTGCCAGATGATCTCGCCGCCGCTGCGCACGTGCACGCCGGTCAGCAGCTTGATCAGCGTCGACTTGCCCGCGCCGTTCTCGCCGACGATCGCATGGATTTCGCCCGCGTTGAACGCCAGGTCGACGTGTTTCAGCGCGTGCGTGCCGGTGAACTTTTTGTCTAGTCCTCGCAGCTCGAGCAGCGGGGCGCCCGCCGACGGTGGACCGCTCGATCCCGAGCGGTCCCGCAGGTCGATGGTCACTTCACTTTCGGATTGAGCAGCGCCTTGCTGCGGTCCGAATTCATGGTCGCCTTGGTGATCGTGTTGACCCCGGTGTCGACGAACGTCTCGACCTTTTCGCCCTTGCTGGCGGCCAGCGCGGTCTTGATGCCGTCATAGCCCATACGATACGGATCCTGGACGATCAGCGCGTAGATCACGCCGTCGCCGAGCAGCTTGACCAGCTTGTCGTCGTTGTCGAAGCCGACCAGCGTCACCGCGTTCTGCGCCTTGTTCTCGGCCACCGCCTGACCAGCCCCCTGCGCCTGGATCAGATTCGAGGCGAACACGCCCTTCAAATTGGGGTTCGCGGTCAGCAGGTCGGTCGTCGCATTCAGGCCGCTGGTGGCCTGCCCGTCGCCCACCCGGTCGGCGGCGAGTTTCAGACCCGGATATTTCGCGGCCAGCTGCTCCTTGAAGCCCTGCGCCCGCTGATCGAGCGAGCCGACGCCCGGAAGGTTTGTCAGCAACGCCACGTCGCCCTCGATCTTGCCGCCGTTCTTCGCGGCGATCCCCGCCGCCAGCGCGTCGGCCGCGGCCCTGCCGCCCTGGACGTTGTCTGTCGTCAGGAAGCTCGTGAAAGCCTTGCTGTCGGCGCCGCTGTCGATGCCGATGATCTTCACCGCCTTGGCCGCCGCGTCGATCGGCTTGCCGAGCGCCTTGAACTGCGTCGGCGAGATGACGATCGCCGCTGGCTTGTCGGCCACGGAATTCTCGAGGATCGAGATCTGGCCGTTGATGTCGGCCTCGCTGGTCGCACCCAGCTCCGGCACTTTCACGTGCAGATCCTGACCCGCCTTGCGGGCACCCGCCAGCACGATCTGCCAGTAGAAGCTGGTGGTGTCCTTGACGATGATCGGAATCGTCGGATCCGCGGCACGCGCCGGCCCTGGCCCGGCGGACAGCCCCAGCAGCATCGCGGACGCGCAAAGCCCCGCTGAAAGCAGCTTCTTCACGGTGTTTCCTTCCTTGCCCTCGCGGCCCTGGCGACGCCGCTTCGTCGCGGACCTTGCGTCAATCGTCGGACAAGATCAATGCGACATGGTCAGCTGGCGGTGAACTGATACATCGTGCGGCTGCGGAACGTGTCCTCCGGGCGCAGCACAGTGGAGGGGAATTCCGGCCGGTTCGGGCTGTCAGGGAAGTGTTGCGTCTCGAGGCACAGCGCCGCGCGATGCGGCCAGCCGGACTCAGGCAGAAAATTGCCGCTGTAGAACTGGATGCCCGGCTCCGTCGTCAGCACGTCCATCACCAGCCCGCCGGCGGTGACGCGGGCGGCGGCGCGCGGCTGGGCTTGCGGGCTCTCCACGAGGACGAAATTGTGGTCGTAGCCACCCGCCAGCCGGAGCTGGCCGTCGGCCGCATCGATCCGCTCACCGATCTGTCGCGGTGCCCGGAAGTCGAAAGCGGTTCCCTCGACCCGCGTGATCTCACCGGTTGGGATCAGCCCCTCATCGATCGGCGTGAAACCGTCGGCATGCAGGGTCAGCTCGTGGCCCAGCACGTCGCCACGGCCGTCAAGATTGAAATAGGCGTGGTTGGTGAGGTTCAGCACGGTCGCCTTGTCGGTCGTGGCCATATAGTCGATGACCAGCGCGCTGCCCTCGATCGCGTAACGGACCGTCACGTTGAGCCGTCCGGGGAAGCCCTGATCGCCGTCGGGGCTCGCGTGGCGCAGCAGCAGAGCCTCGCCGTCCGGCTCGGCCCGCCACACTGCCCGGTCGAAGCCTTCGGCGCCGCCGTGCAGCATGTGCGGGCGTTCGCCCAGCGAGACGTGGACCTTCTGCTGGTCGAGCGGGAAGCAGCCCCCGGCAATCCGGTTGGCGTAGCGGCCGATGATCGCACCCAGATAGGCTGTATCGCCGAGGTATCCGTCCAGAGTCGCGTGACCCAGCGTCACCTCGCGCGACGTCTCGCCGGCGGGCACGGACAGCGAGGCCAGCCGCGCGCCGTAAGTCAGGATCCGGGCGATCGGGCCTCCGGGCCGCCCGATCGTCCAGACCTCGATGCTTCGTCCGTTGGGCAATGTTCCGAACGGCTCGCCATTCATGCGCATGCCCCCATTCGCAGATCGATGGAACTTAGCACCGTTTGTGCCAGCCACGAACCGGGTTGTCCGGCCCGCCCGGCTTGGAACGTGGCAGCGGTCGCGCGAGACTGCCTCGATCGAAGGAGAGGGCCGCCATGACCGCGAACGCGTTCGACCGCAGCGAGGAGGACATCGGCAATGTCGTGGAATTCGGCCACGTCAACATCCTCATTCCCGACCAGCGTCTGGCGACCTTGTTCTACGTGAGTGGCCTGGGCCTGACACGCGATCCATACCTGATGACCGGGATCGACAACATGTGGATCAATGTCGGGACCAGCCAGTTCCATCTGCCCGCCGGTCAGCCGCAGGTGATCGACGGTGTGATCGGCCTCGTCCTGCCCGATTTGGAGGCAGCGCGCGTGCGCTTGGCCCGGATCCGCGCGGGATTGTCGGGCACTTTGCACACCGTCGTCGATCATGGCGACACCTTGGACGTGACCTGCCCGTGGGGTAACCGTATTCGGCTGCATCCGCCGGGTCCGGCGTTCGGACCGATGCGGCTCGGCATGCCGTATCTCGCCCTGAACGCGCGTCCGAAGACCACTTCGGGAATTGCTCGCTTCTACCGCGAGGTCCTCCGCGCGCCGGCGCGTGCGGCCAAGGGCGAGGCCATCATCTCGATCGGCGCGGCCTTTCGCCTGCGATGGGTCGAGACGCCAGCCGCTCCGCGGGAATGGGACGGCGCGCACATCCAGATCTCGCTCGCCGATTTCTCCGGGCCGCACCGCTGGCTGGCCGAGCGGACTCTGATCGCGGAGGAGAGCGACCAGCACCAATACCGCTTCAATCACGTGGTGGACGTGGACAGCAACGAGCCGTTGGCGACGATCGAGCATGAGGTCCGCAGCATGCGCCACCCGCTGTATGCGCGTCGGCTGGTCAACCGCAACGCCGCGCAGACGAACCGTGCCTACGCGACGGGGCACGAAGACCAGGCCTGGATGGCCGAAGCGATATGAGCGTCGTCGCAACGCTGGATCACGTCGTCGTCAACGCGCGCGACGGCCTTGACGCGGCTGCCGAGACGTATCGCCGGCTCGGATTTTCGCTGACGCCGCGCGGCCGGCACACGCTGGGGACGGAAAACCATCTGGCGATGTTCGGAACCGACTACCTGGAGCTGATCGCCGCCCCCGCCGCACGCGACGATCTCCCGCCTTTGGCCTGGCCGCTGGGGCTCAACGCGCTGGTGTTTGGCACGGAGGATGCGGACGCGACCTATGCGGCGCTGACGGGGTTCGGGGCGAGCGTCCATGCACCGCTGGCGTTCTCCCGGCCGGTGGACGTCCCTGGGTCCGTGCGCGACGCCTCGTTCCGTACCGTGAACTTTGCCGATGGGGTGTGGCCGGGCGGGCGAGCCTATTTCTGCCAGCATTTCTCGCGCGATCTCGTGTGGCGCGATGAGTGGCGCGTTCATCCCAATGGCGTCGTGGGTGTGGACGGCGTTGTCATCGCCGCCCGCGATCCGGGCGGAATCGGCGAGTTGTTCGGCCGGATGTTCGGTGGCGAGGCGGTCGCCGGGATCGAGGGCGGTGTGCGCCTGGCCTGTGGGCTGACCCGCATCGAGGTGCTCGTCCCCTCAATGGCTTCGGAGCGGCTGGGCGAGCCGGTCCGCCTTGCCGTGGGCCAGGATTCCCTGATGGCCGGGCTGCTGTTACGGGTCAGCCGCCTGTCGCGGACCGCCGAAGCCCTGCGGCAGGGCGGGATTGCGTCGAGGGATCACGCCGGGGGCGTTGTGGTGGCCCACGCACTTGGGACGGTCCTGGGGTTCGTCGAGTAGGGTCCACACCCGGCCGTGAGTTGGCGCGGCGGCCGCGCGGGGCTACCACGCCGTTCTCTTCTCCCGAGGTCTCCCCATGCAGTACCGCACTCTCGGCCGCTCCGGCCTGCGCGTCTCCGCGCTCTGTCTCGGCACCATGACGTTCGGCGGCCGGCCGCCGTTCGACCGCACCGGGGCCACCGACGCCGCCGGCGCGAAACGGATGATCGATGCCTGCCTCGACGCCGGCGTGAATTTCGTCGATACCGCCGATATCTATTCGAAGGGCGTCGCCGAGGAGATCGTGGGCGAGGCGATCGCCGGCCGCCGCGAGCGGATCGTCCTGGCCACCAAGGCCCGGTTCCGCATGGGCGAGGGGCAGAACGATGCCGGCTTGTCGCGCCAGCACCTGATCGCGGCGTGCGAGGCCAGCCTGAAGCGGCTCGGTACCGATGTCATCGATCTCTACCAGCTGCATCAGTGGGACGGGATCACGCCGCTGGAGGAGACTCTTGCAGCGCTCGACACGCTGGTTCAGCATGGCAAGGTCCGCTACGTCGGGGTGTCGAACTTCTCGGGCTGGCACGTGATGAAGGCGCTGTCGCTTGCCGATCGCGACCGCCGGCCGCGGTTCGTCAGTCAGCAGATCCACTACACGTTGCAGGCGCGTGAGGCGGAGTACGAACTGGTGCCGATCTCGCTCGATCAGGGCCTCGGCATCCTGGTGTGGAGCCCCCTCGCCGGCGGCCTGTTGTCCGGAAAATTTCGCCGCGACGCGCGTAGGCCGGAGGGCTCGCGCCATCTTGCCGGCTGGAAGGAGCCGCCGGTGCGCGACGAAGAGAAACTGTACGAGATCATCGACACCCTGTTGTCCGTGGCGGATACGCGCGGCGTGTCGGCCGCGCAGGTCGCGCTGGCCTGGCTGCTGACCCGGCCAGGCGTCGCGTCGGTGGTCATCGGCGCGCGGACCGAGGCACAACTCGCCGACAATCTCGCCGCCTCGGATCTCGTGCTGACGCCGGAGGAGCTTGCGCGGCTGGAAGAGGTAAGCCGGCCGGCGCTCCTGTATCCGTATTGGCACCAGGCCTGGACCGCCTCGGACCGGCTCGGGAGCGCGGATCTCGCGTTGCTGGCACCGTTTTTGGCGAAGGGGTGACGACGGCCCATCGTGCCGCGGGCCCGATCAGCCTTTTTGCGTGAGGCCGGAGGCCGCCGCTGCGAGGAAAAGGCCCAGAACCGATCCCATCAGCGCGAGGATGCCGAACGCAATCTTGTGCCAGACACGAAAACCCACCTGCTTCTCGAAAAATTCCGTGAAGCTGCGGTCCAGCCGAACATAGGGCAACAACCGCTCAAGGGCCGCACCGATCGACCACCAGAAATCGCGGCTCTCCGCCCGACGCACGAGCCAAACGAACACCGCCCCCAACAGAGTGAGGCCAATGACCCAGTAGACCGCCCGCCATGTGTAGTCACCGATGCCATAGCCGGCCACGGCCCACAGCAGCGTCAACAAGCCACATGTCAGAACCCGGTGCTCAGCGCACGCCTCGCCACGCTCCCGCTCGCGAGAGGCAAGCTGCATGTCTTGCGCGCGCTCTCGATTGCCATCGGCCGCCAGGGTCATTGAGAGCTGCAGATAGTGCTGCGGGCTGAAGTTGCGATCCCGTTTCAGCCATTTGTCCCAAGACCCCGCGTCAACGTCGGATGCGCGCATCCCCTCGGGCGCCACGTCAATGCGGGTATAGGTGAAACCGGACAGTTCGAGACGATCCGGCCAACCGTCGAACACGCCCTGGACCGCGCCCGCGCGCGCATGCAACAGGCGCGCCCAGGCGTTTGCCGCCGGATTGCAATGGCCGCGTCGCGCAAGGCTCGTTTGCTGCTGGGGCGACGCCGCCTCGGACCAGCACGTCTTGGTCGCGCCCGCGCCACTGAATGAGAGCATCCCGTCGATTGCGCCGCCCGAGAGGTCAAGGCCTGGAAGCGTGGCCTCGCTGAGGTCGAGGTCTTGGCCCACGTGGACGAGACGCATCATTGCGGGCCTTGCCCAATGCGTGCCGCGCGCGGTCAGACTGCCGTCGATGCGCGCCGAGGCCAGTTCGAAATCACCGAGAAATTCGCTGCCGGTAAGCTTCAACAGGCCGCGCACCACAAGACCGCGCGCGTCGACGACGTCGGAGAAGCTGGAGGATCGGATGGTCAGGTCGCCATCGATGCGAGCGTTGTTGAGCTTGAACAGACCTCGGACGGAAATCTCCAGGACGCTCGCCTCCTGGCCGATGTGAATCGCTTGCGCGCTCAGGCCGCTACCAAAATGCGCATCGCGCAACTCGAGATAGTGGTCGATATTGGCACCATCGAGGGTCACCAGGTCGCGGATCGTCGCCGCGCCGAAGAAATGCAGCGTGCTGCCGACATGGGCGCTGTCGAGAGAGACGGCGCCGATGTCGCCCCCCTCGAACCAGACGTCGCCACGCGTCGAGGCGTCGCCAAAGAACAGCATTCCGTCCGCTTGCAGATTCTTGGCGAAGAGACGGCCGCCGATCTGCGCGCCGCCGCCATCGATGCTGTGCAGCGCGTTGTCGTCGTCATGGACATCGCCATGAATTCGAGCGTCGAACAGGTTGAGGTCGACGCCGATACGGACGTTGGGCATCGTGATCTCGTGGGCGACCTTGGCCGAGGCGAGCGAGAGGGGCCCCTGGATCTCCGCCTCATTGAGCTTGAGCTTGTCTAGGACGGCGGATTCCAGTCGGAGGTCGCCGCCGACACGCAGGCCGCTGCCGTCGAGCAACCCGCTCACTGTCGACCCCTGGAACGAGAGCCGGGAGGCGAAACGTGCGCGCGAAAGATCGACGCCGCCTTCGATGAGGCTTCGCTCGAGCGAGACTTCGCGCTTCACATCGGCGTCCCGCAGGTCGAGTCTGCCCTCGATTACGGCACGCGCGATGTCGACCCTGCGTGAGCCTGCCGTTGCCTCGGCGAGGATCAGGTCCGCCACCCGATCGGCGGCGATTGTGCGACAGGGATCGCCTTCGACGAGCCTCTCGACCGGCGGGCATTTCACGTCGAAGTCAGCGACCTTGCCCGCGATGATTTGCGCGCGCGCCCATGCCACCGCGCTGTCCGGGGCGTAGACCACGCCCGCCACGCCCTGCGTGAGCGCAGGGCCGGCCAGACCGACTAAGACGAGAAGCGTCGCCATGCGCCTGATCCACATCGTTCCACCCCCCGACGCCAGTGGGTCTAGGCTACACGTAACATGACCGGATTGATGTGATGCCTGTCACCGACGTAGGTGGAAAAGCTCTCGGCGATCGCGAGTGGGATGTCTGCATTCTCGTCTTTGAGCGCCTGCCGGCAGGGTCGGGGGCGTGGGGCAAGGCTGGTCACGCCGTCGCCAGCGCCGCCTCGACAGTCCGCACCGCCTGGAGCGGCAACGCGGCCCGGCCCACCACCTTGCCGCCGATCGTGGCGAGCCACCCCGCGCCCTCAGGCGGCGACGGCCGCAGCTCGATCAGTCGTGCATCGTCGTCGAGCGCCACGGCCCGATAGAGCCGCCAGCCCTCCATCAGCGGGCCGCGAATACGAACGACGCGGGCCACCGGATTGCCCGCGTCGTCCACACCCACCCACTCCTCCGTGCGCCCGTCGCCGGACGCTCCCCCCTTCTGCCAGCGCAGCCGGGATGAGTTCATCCGCGCGCGTCAGGCCGACTTGGTCATGATCTCGTCGGCAATGTTGCGCGGGACCGGGTCGTAGTGATGGAACTGCATCGTGAACGATGCGCGCCCCTTGGTCATGCCGCGCAGATGGCTGATGTAGCCGAACATCTCCTTCAGCGGCACATGCGCGCGCACCATCACCGTGCTGCCCGAGGATTCCTGGTTCTGGATCATCCCGCGCCGACGGTTCAGGTCGCCCACGACGTCGCCGACATGATCGTTCGGGGTCGTGACCTCGACATCCATGATCGGCTCCAGGATGACCGGACCGGCCTTTTTCATGCCCTCGCGGAAGCAGGCCTTGGCGGCGATCTCGAACGCCAGGGCGGACGAGTCGACGTCGTGGTACTTGCCGTCCACCAGCGTGTACTTGAAATCCACGGTCGGGAAGCCGGCCAGCACGCCGGTCTCGGCCTGCACCCGGATTCCCTTCTCGACGGCCGGGACATATTCGCGCGGCACCGAGCCGCCGACCGTCTTGTTCTCGAACAGGACGCCCTGATTGCGCTCCTGCGGCTCGAACACGACCTTGACCTCGGCGTATTGGCCGGAGCCGCCGGTCTGTTTCTTGTGGGTGTAGGTCTCGGTGTGGCTCTTGCTGATGGTCTCGCGATACGCGACCTGTGGCTGGCCGACATTCGCCTCGACGCCGTATTCGCGTCGCAGCCGGTCGATGATGATCTCCAGATGCAGCTCGCCCATACCGGAGAGGATTGTCTGCCCGGTCTCCTGGTCGGTCTTGAGCCGGAGTGACGGGTCCTCGCCGGCGAGCTTCTGCAGGCCGATCGTCATCTTCTCGACGCTGTCCTTGGTCTTCGGCTCGACGCTGATGTCGATGACGGGGACCGGGAAGGCCATACGCTCCAGCACCACCGGGTCCTTGTCGGACGCCAGCGTATCGCCGGTGACGGTGTCTTTCAGGCCAACGAAGGCCGCGATGTCGCCCGCGCCCACTTCCTTGATCTCGGCGCGCTTGTCGGCATGCATCTGGAACATGCGGCCGACCCGCTCCTTGTGGTCCTTGGTCGTGTTCATGACCGTGTCGCCACTCTTCAGCGTGCCGGCATAGACGCGCACGAAGGTCAGCGTGCCGTATTTGTCGTTGATGATCTTGAACGCGAGGCCGGCGAACGGCGCGGTCGGATCGGCCTTGATGCGGCGGCGGTCATGGCCGGTGGCGGCGTCGTCCTCCGCCTCCTCGGCGGCGATCGCGATGCCCGGCACGTCGACCGGCGAGGGCAGGTAATCCAGCACCGCGTCCAGCAGCGGCTGCACGCCCTTGTTCTTGAACGCCGTTCCGCACAGCACGGGACGGAACGCACCGGCAATCGCGCCGCGCTTGATGCACAGTTTCAGCGTCTCGACCGCGACGTCGCCCTTGTCAAAATATTCCTCCATCGCCGCGTCGTCCATCGACAGCGCGGTGTCGAGCAGGAGCTGGCGGTATTCCTTCGCCTTCTCCAGGAGATCGGCGGGAATTTCCTCGTCGTGGAACTTGGCGCCCAGCTCGCCGCCTTCCCAGATAATCGCCTTCATCTCGACCAGGTCGACGACGCCGACGAAAGTATCCTCGACGCCGATCGGCAACTGCAGCGGCAGTGCGACGATGTCGAGCTTCTCCTTCAGCGTGTCGAAGGCGCGATAGAAATCAGCGCCGGTGCGGTCGAGCTTGTTAATGAAGATGATGCGCGGGACGTTGTAGCGGTCGGCGAGGCGCCAGTTCGTCTCCGACTGCGGCTGCACCCCGGCCACGCCCTCGATGATGAACACCGCGCCGTCGAGCACGCGCAAGGATCGGTTCACCTCGATGTTGAAGTCGATATGGCCCGGCGTGTCGATGATGTTGATGCGGTGGTCCTTCCACTCGCACGTCACGGCGGCGGAGGTGATCGTGATGCCGCGCTCACGCTCTTGTTCCATGTAGTCGGTGGTCGTGTTGCCGTCATGGACCTCGCCGATGCGGTGCGACACGCCCGTGTAATACAGGATACGCTCGGTCGTCGTGGTCTTGCCCGCGTCGATATGCGCGGTGATCCCGATGTTGCGGATCCTGTCGAGTGGTGTCGCGGACAAAGCAGCCTCCTGTGCGGTCGCCGGGCGGGCCTAAACGGAGTGGCACGGCGGACAAGCGTCCCCGCGCCACGAACCGGGCCCGATCAGGCAGGCCGGTCACATGCCCTTCCGACCCGAATTTTGCAAGGCCGACGGCGCCCTCCTTAGATCAGCGGACGCGGCCTCGATGACGGGTCCTGGATGCGGGCGACGGACGCGAGAGCGTCCGGGTCGGGCAGGCGCAGCAAACCGCCCCCGAGCTCCACCAGACCCGCGCGGCGCAGCGCCTGCATCGTCCGATTCATATGCACGTTGGACAAGCCGAGTGCGTCGGCGAGGTGTCCCTGGGTCGGGGGGAACGCGACCCCACCCTTGACGGACAGACCGACCGCAGCGGCGCGCCGCTGCAATTGGAGCAGGAGGGCGGCCGTGCGCTCGCGCGCGCTGCGCCTCCCGGCCGAGACGAGCCCGTCATCGACCAGCGATTCCTCACGTGCGCCCAGCCAGGTCACGTCGAAGGCGAGGTCGGGGTGATGATGGAAGACGTCCCAGATGCGTGCGCGGGAGAAGACGCAGACGACCACGTCCGTCAACGCCTCGGTCCCGTGATCGGACTCTTCGAACAGCTTGGCCTGAAGCCCGAGCAGGTCGCCGGGCAATAGGAAGTTCAGGATTTGCCGCCGCCCGTCCGGCAACGCCTTGAAGCGGAACGCCCAGCCGGAGAGCAGCGTGTAAAGGTTCCCGGCAACGGCGCCTTGCGGCAGAATCTCATGGCGCGCGGCAATCCGCGCCTCGTCGACCTTCAGCGACTGGATGTAGGCAACCTCGGCGGGCGTGTGCGGCTGGAACGCCGGCATCGCCCGCAGCGGGCAGGCCGCACAGCGTGTGATGGTCATGGCGGCCGGACGGCGTCAGTCGTCGAGAGGCACGGCGTAGCCATGCGCGAGGCGATTGGTCTGATTGGCCATTCCGACGATCGCCAGCAACTCGCCGTGCTGCGCGTCGCTCATGCCGGCGCGGCGGGCGGCCCGCTCGTGGCTGCGGATGCAATAGGCGCAGCTGTTGGTGACGCTGACGGCAAGATAGAGCATCTCCTTGGTCAGCGGATCGAGCGCGCCGGGGCCCATCACGTCGCGCAGAGTGTTCCAAGTGCGCCGCAACGCATCGGGATGACGCGCCAGCGCTTTCCAGAAATTGTTTACGTCGGGCACGCCTCGGGCGGTCTTGATCTCGTCGAAGACCGCTCGGACGTCGGGCTGGGCATCGGCATACTCGATGAGCGCGCTCATTCGTCCCAGCCCGCTTGCAGCATGTCGAGGATCGCCCGGGCGAACAGCTTCGGATCCTGCAACATGGCGAAATGGCTGACGCCGGGAAGGATGACCAGCCGCGCGTCGGGGATCGTCGCGGCCATGTAGCGGTCGTGGCTCTGCTTGATGCCCTCGTCGTAACGGCCGTCGGCGATGACGATCTGGGTGCGGATCGCGCGCAACTCGGCATCGCCGATGTTTGGCTGGGTCGCCCACATCTCGCCGATCTGATTGACGAAGTCGGCGTACTTTCCGGGCGTGGGCGAGACCCGATCGTATTCCCCCTTGGCCCGCTTGATGTAGTCGGCGAACAGGCCAGCCTTGTCGAAATCGGGGATCAGGCCGCTCGGCACGGTGTTTGCGCCGAACGCGAACACCCGCTTCAGCCGGTCCGGATTGTGGATCGCAAGCACGATGCCGATGATGCCGCCGTCGCTCCAGCCGACCAGATCGGCCCTCGGGATTTTCAGCGCGTCCATCATGGCGATGACGTCCGAGGCCATGAGTTCGTAGCTGTAGGGTTTCGCCGAGCGTGTGCTGCGGCCGTGGCCGCGGCTGTCGACGGCGATGACCCGATAACCCTCGGCGGTGAGGAACGGGATCACCTGGCCGAAGTAGTTCGAGTTGGCGAGGCCGCCATGCACCATGACGATGGGTGGCCCATCGGCGGGTCCGAACTCGGCCCGCCACATCTGAATATCGTTGACGGGCACGGGTCCGGAGACGCGCGCGGCCGGCAGTTCGGGCATCGGCGGGAGGATTTTCCACGGCGCGTCCGTGGCGGACGCGGACCATGCCGCCAGGATCAGCCCAATTGCCAACACGCCGATCGTCAAGCCGCGTCGAACCGATCCCACCATGGCTGTCTCCCTCACCTTACCGCGAAGGAACGATGTGCCTCCGCGGCCTGTCAACCGGTCGATCCCGACCGCACGTCCGCGCGGGGCTAATTCAGCGGGGCTAACTTATGTGATTGGCGTTTGCGCCGTTCGGCCGCTCCGTGGCGGGCATGCAACAATCGGACACATGGCGCGACGTCGTGCAGCCACCTTCGCCCTTGCCCCGTACCCGCCTCGGCTGGCTTTGGGACCTCGCGGCCGCGGAGCGCTGGACGCTCGCGACCGCGATCCTGCTCGCCGCCGCCAGCATCTGGTTCGAGACCACCGCCCCGGACCACCCGTTGCCGCCGTTCCTTGCGGCGATCGTCCTCGCGGCTCTGTCATGCGGCGCGGCCGCCGGGTTCGCGGTCGGCATCGCCGGTGGCCTCGTTGCCTGGACGTTCGCCGCGCTCGGCGACACGGATGGCCTCGTGGTCTACGCGCTCTCGGCGGCAGCCTCGTGGGTCGCCGCGAGCCTCCTGCGATCACGGTTGCGGCGCGGCGATTGACTGGCCGCGATTGACTGGCCGCGATTGACTGGGCGGGGGCCGCGGGTTCAAGCACCGTGCGGTGTCCATCCCATGATCCCGCCCTCCGCCCCCGCCGCTCAGGCGCCACGACCCGCTCTGTCCGCGAGAGTGGCGGCGATCGTTCCAGGGCTGCTGCTCTGCCTGGGCCTCGCATGGCTCGCCATGCGGCTGCGTGACGCGAGCGGCCTGGTCGCCCTGAACCCCGTCGTCGTGGCGCTGCTGGGCGGCTTGTCGCTGGGCGCCGCCCTGGCGCGCCGGGGCGGACTGCCGGTCTGGCTGCGGCCGGGCACAGCGTTCGCGGTGCGGCCGTTGCTGCGGGCGGCGATCGTGCTGCTCGGCCTGCAGGTCACGGCCGCGCAGCTGCTTTCGGTGGGCGCCGGCGCCCTGGGGCTGGCGGTGGCCTCCGTCGCACTCACGCTGCCGGTCGCGATGTGGCTCGGCCCGCGGCTCGGCGTGTCGCGGCCGCTGGCCCAACTGATTGGGGCCGGTACCGGCATTTGCGGCGCCTCGGCGATCGTCGCCACGAACCAGGTCGCCGGCGGCACGCAGGAGGACGTGGCCTACGCACTGGCCGTCGTGACGCTGTTCGGCACTGCGAGCCTGATCATCTACCCGGCCCTGGGTCCGCTGCTGCATCTCTCGCCGCGCGCCTACGGGCTGTGGGCCGGGGCGAGCATCCACGAGGTCGTCCAGGCGGTGGGGGCCGCGGCGGCTGGCGGTCCGGCCGCCGCGGAGGTCGGCACGATCACCAAACTCGCCCGCGTCGTGATGCTAGCACCAGCAGTGCTGACGCTCGGCGCCTGGGCGCGGCGGGGCGGGGCGGGCGGCGAGTTGCGCACGCCGATGCCGTGGTTCGCGTTCGGCTTCCTTGCGATGATCGCCTCGTCCAGCAGCGGCGTTCTGCCGCCCTCGGCGGCTATGCTGTCGCGGCAAGCGGTCCCTCTGATGCTCGCCGCATCGGTCGCGGCGCTCGGCCTGAGCACGGATCTGCGGGCGCTACGGGCGCGTGGCTGGCGGCCGTTGCTGCTCGGCCTGGCGACCACTCTCTTTATCGCCCTGCTCGGCTTGGCCGGCGCCCTGGCGTTGGGCGGCTGACCCGTGCGGCTGTGGCGGATCGTCCGAGGCAGGCCGCGGCTCATTCTCGCGGCCCTCGGCGGCCTCGCATCCTACCCGCTCTGGCCAGACGGATTGCCGGCGCGGACCCACGCGCTGTTGGCCTGGGATGTCGGCTGCCTGCTGTTCCTCATCCTATCAGCGGCCCTGTTCAGCAGCGAACGGCACATGGCGCAGGACGCCGCGGCGCAGGAAGAAGGCGAGTGGACCGTCTTCTGGATCGTCGTCGGCGCCGTGGTGGCGAGCTTTGCGGCCATCGTCGGCGAGTTCTCCGGCGGCGACAGCGCCACCCCGTCGATGCGCGGGCTGCGGATCGCGCTGGTCGCGGCGACTTTGTTGCTGTCGTGGCTGGCCACGCACACGATGTTCGCGATGCGCTACGCCCATGAATACTACGGCGAGCCCGAATCCGGCGGGATCGAGGAGGGGTTGAAATTTCCCGGCGACGAGAAGCCGGACTACTGGGATTTCTTCTATTTCTCGCTGGTGTTGGGCATGACGTTCCAGGTCTCCGACGTGGAGATTACCAGCCGCAAGCTACGTCGCCTGGCGACGGCGCATGGGCTGCTGTCGTTTCTGTTCAACACGGTCATCGTCGCGCTGATGGTCAACATCGCGGCCAGCCTGCTCGGCAAGTAGGCGGCCGCTACTTCACCGCGCCCAGCGTCAGGCCGCCGATCAGGAAACGCTGGAACACCGCGAAAACGATCGCCACCGGCAGCGTCGCAAGCAGGGTTGCGGCCATGACCTGGTTCCACTCGACGCTGTAACGGCCGGCCACGAGGTTGACCACGCGCAGCGGCAGCGTCAGCCGCGCCGGGTCGCGCAACAGGGTCAGGGCGACGGTGAACTCGTTCCAGCACGCAACGAAGGTGACGATGCCGCTGACCGCGATCGCTGGCATTGCCACCGGCAGGAAGATCGCGGCCACCGCGCGGGTCCGCGTGCAGCCGTCGATCCAGGCCGCTTCTTCGAGGTCGCGCGGAATGGTGCGGAAATAGGCCGCGAGCATCCACACCGCGAAGGCGATGTTGAACGCGCCATAGATCAGGATGACGCCGAGGCGCGTGTCGACCATCGTCCCGCCGCGCCAGGGGATGGCCGCCGCCATGCGGAACAGCCCGAGCACCAAAAGAATCGGCGAGAGCATCTGGGTCACCAGCAGGAACTGCCGGTATAGCCCCTGGCCCGGCAGCGGCAGTCGGGCCACCGCGTAAGCCGCCGGCACCGCGACGACCAGTGCCAGGATGGTGGCGAGGATGCTGACCATGAGGCTGTTGGCCAGTGCCGGGCCGAAATCGGCCGCGACCCACATGTCGGAGAAATTCTCCCAGGCGAGGCGCGTGGGCAGCCAGCGCGGCGGGTAGGCCAGCACCTCGTCATGCGGCTTGAGCGCGGTCGAGAACATCACCGCGAACGGGAAGATCACGAGGACGATGAGCGGCGAGAGGACGAGCCAGGAGATGAGGGAGCGGCGGATCATGCGTGCCTCAAGGTGCTGCGTCCTCAAGCGCCGTCGTCAACCTGGACCGAAGCGGTCTCAATCCATTTGCGATGGCACCCCAGATGACGTCGAGATCCCATTGCCGATACTGATGCACGAGCACGTTGCGCATCCCGATCACCTTGGACAAATCCCGGATCTGATCCGCGACCGCCGGAAATGCGCGACGGAGTTCCATGAGGACCTCACCGAGGCTTATGAACGGACGCTCCACCGCGAGTTGCATGATCCGGTCCTGGGCGAACCGGCTCTCGTCGAAGTCCACGGTCAATGAAACGATGTCATCGACCAGCCTGATCGCCTCGAACAGGAAGGCGCGCTGGTCCCTCTCGCTCACGGAAACACTTGCAGCCGGTCCGCCTCGACGCGGGGGAGAACATACGGATTGCGGATAGCCCCGTCCTCAACCACATCAACCTTGCGGCCGAACAGTCGCTCCAGGTCTTCGGACAACCCGAAAAACCGATGATAGGCGTCGATGTGCGGTCCTCGCTCCAACACCACTAGAACATCGATGTCGCTGCGCTCGGGCTCGAAATCGTCGCGCACCGCAGAGCCAAACAGATCCAAGCGCAAGACGTGATGCCGCCGGCAGATCTCCGGCAGCCCCGCCAGGTGCCGCGCCACTTCCGGGGCGATGTGCCTCGCCTCGACGCTCACGCCCGGTCCTCCTTCTGCATCCGTACATAGACCATGGTTGCCGAGAACACGATCGCCAGCATTACCAGCGACACCGCCGCCGCGGCCCCCGGCCGGCCCAGCCGGAACGCGATCTCGTACAGATAGGTGACGAGGATGTGGGTGCTGTTGTTCGGGCCGCCCTGCGTCATCACCCAGATGATCGGGAAGCTGTTGAAGACGTAGATCACGTTCAAGACCACCGCGATGCCGATGAAGCCGCGCAGCAGCGGCAAGGTCATGAAGCGGAACGCCTGCACGCCCGTGGCCCCGTCGATGCTCGCCGCCTCGTAGACGTCGCCCGGGATCGACGACAGGCCGCCCAGCAGGATGGTCACCGTGAACGGGACGGAGACCAGGATGCCCACCATGATCTCGACCGGGAACGCCGTCTCGGCGCGGGCCATCCACTGGACCGGCACGTGCATCAGCCCGAAGCCGGTCAGCGTCGCGTTGACCATCCCGTGGTCGCCGTCGAAGCTCCACAGCCAGACGATCGCCGCCATCGACAGGCTGATCGACCACGGCAGCATGACGAGCGTTCGTGCCAGGCCTCGGCCGATGAACGGACGATTCAGCACGAGCGAGACCGGCATCGACACCAGGATCGTTCCGCCCACCACGCCGGCCGTCCAAAGCAGCGTGCGCACCAGCGCGTCGACGAACACCGGGTCGGCCATCACGCGAGAGAAATTGCCGCCGCCGATGAAGCCCCGCACCTGGCCGAAGCGCGACACGTCGGAGATCGACAGCAGGATGATCTGATACAGCGGGTAGCCGATCACCGCGCAGGCCAGCACGAGGCTGGGCGCGATCAGCGCGAGCGGGGCCGCCCTGCGCAGCACGGCCCCGCTCCAAACGTTACTTGCCGAGCGCCTGATTGGCCTGATCGGCCGCGGCCTTCAGCGCGGCCGCGGGTTCGGCCTTGCCGAGATAGACCGACTGCACCGCATCGGAGACGGCTTTGGCGGTGTCCTCCCATCCAGTCACCGTGGGCGCGAACCGAGCGTTCGGCAGCAGTTTCACGAACACCTGCAGGTTCGCGTTGCCGGTGAAATACGGGTCGTCCGCCTCGGCCTTGGTGGTCGGCAGGAAGCCCTCGCCCTTGGTGAAGGCGACCCGCGGGGCGGCGGTGAACAGGAAGTCGAGGAACTTGAACGCGGCCGGCTTCACTTTACTGTTCTTGAACAGCACGACCGAGTCGGTGACCGCGTAGGTCGCCGGGTGCGCGCCGTCATTCGGAATGGGCGCGATGCCGTATTGCAGGTTCGGCGCTTCGGTCGCGATCTGGTTGATCAGGAACGGCGCGGTGATGACGCTCGCGATACGGCCCTGCTTGAACAGGTTCTGCAGATCCTCGCGGCCGTAGTTGGTGACTCCGTCCTGCGTGTAGCCCTTGTCGATCAGCGACTTGTAGAGTGCCAGCGACTTCACCCCGGCCGCGGAGGCGAACGCGGCCTTGCCGTCCGTGCCGACCACGTCGCCGCCATTGCTCCACAGGGCGTAATACCAATAGACATCCGTCTCGATCAGCTTGCCTTGCAGGCCGAACGCCGGAACGCCGTTCGCCTTCAGCTTGGCACCGTCCGCGAGGATGTCGTCCCAGGTCGCGGGCGCCTCGCCGATGCCCGCCTTGGCCAGCAGATCCTTGTTGAAATAAAGCGCGCGAGCAGAGGCGGCGATCGGCAGCCCGTAGGTCTTGCCCTCGATCTGGCCGGGCTTGAGGAAGGCCCCGATGAAGCGGTCGCGGAAGGCGTCGCCCATCATCGCGTCGAGCGGCTCGGCCTGGCCGTCCTTGACGAAATCCAGCAACCACCGCGTGCCGATGATCGAGACATCGGGATTGGTGCCGCCGGATATGTCGGTCTGCAGTTTCTGCAGCAGATTGTCCCAGTTCACGACCTCGACCTTGATGTCGATGTCGGGGTTGGCCGCGTGGAAATCGGCGGCCATTTTCTCGAAATACGGCCCGGTCGCGGCGCTGTAGTAGGCAGCGGTGAAGCGGACCGTCTCGGCTCGCGCCATGCTCATCGTGGCCAGCAGGGCCGCCGCGGCCGCCACCAGCGCGTGTGTATGTCGCATCATCGCCCTCCGTGAATGTGCCGGCCAGAGAACCATGCGACCGCCATCGCGCCAAGAGGCGGTCACGGGCAGCTTCACCAGTCGGTGAGCAAGGCCCTGGTCTCCGACACGCCGACCTCCCAGATCGCCTGCATCTCGGAATCGTCGCGCTGCGTGCGGCCGCCGTAATTGCCGTCCTCCAGGAGGGTGCGCAGTTCGAACGGGGCGAGCGCCCCCATCGCGGCCGTGTCGACCGGTGCCTTGACCGCGTCAGGCGGCGTCGTCGGCAGCCGGGTCCACGGAAAATTCTCCATCCAACTCGCGTGGCTGGCGATCAGATCGGTGTCGAGCACCTTGCGCATCGTCTCCGCACCCCGCCACCAGTGATGCACGCGCACCCGGCAATCGGGATTGTCCATCATCCACTCGCCAGCGATCGCGTCCGCCGGGGCGTTGCCGCCATGGCCATTGACGATCAGGACGCGGCGGAACCCGCCGCGCTTGAGGCTGTCGAGCACGTCGCGCAGCACCGCTGCAAAGGTTTCGACGCGCAAGGTCACGGTGCCTGGAAACGCGGTGAAGCCGGGCGTCAGGCCGTAGGGGATCGCCGGAAACACCGGAATGCCCAGCGGCTCGGCCGCCTCGACCGCCATCCGCTCCGCCAGGATCGAGTCCGTGGCGAGCGACAGTCCGGCGTGCTGCTCGATCGAGCCGATCGGCAGCACGCCGCGGTCGTCGTGCCGCACCCAGTCCTCGACCGTCCGCCAGTCCATGTCGGCGATACGCATGGCAATTCCCGTGTTCAGCCCGTCGGCACGCTGCCACAGGCAAGCGCCGCGTCAACCTTGCGGCGCAGCACCGGATGTCGAGACCAAAGCATCGCAGTTACGCCGGCCGGCCATGAGACAATCCTCGACGATGGCGCTCGCGGTCAGCACACGGACCAGTTGCAGCCCAAGCACCACGACCATCAGGACGACCGCCAGACCAGCGAGGCTCGAGGTCTGCCGGTCGACCGCCGCCTCGTCCTCGTCGACTGCCGCCCGCTCCATGGTAGCCATCGCGTTTCCCGTTTCCCCAGATTAACACCGCAGGCGCGCCTGACGAGAGACACAAGCACGGGACCATGAGCACAGCACGCCGTCATCTGATACGGGTCGACCCGGCGATGGCCAAACTGTGCCGCCGGATCGGCCCCTGCCGCATCGAGATCGACCGCACGGAGGAGCCATACCGTTCGCTGGTCCGCGCCATCGCGCACCAACAGCTCCACGGTCAGGCGGCGCGGATGATCCTGTCGCGGTTCGTGGCGCTCTACCCTGACACGGATTTTCCAACCCCTGCGGCGGTGCTGGCGACCGAGGAGACGGAGTTGCGGGCCTGCGGGTTTTCCGGGGCGAAGATCGCCGCGATCCGCGACATCGCGCGTCACGCGTCAGGCGGCGGCGTGCCGACCAGGCGAGCGGCGGCGCGGCTCGATGACGCGACGCTGATCGAGCGGCTGACGGCCATTCGCGGGGTCGGGCGGTGGACGGTCGAGATGCTGCTGATCTTCTGCCTCGGCCGTCCCGACGTCCTGCCGGTCGACGATTTCGGCGTGCGCGAGGGTTTTCGCGTGCTGCACGGGCTGGACGCGCAGCCGAAGCCCAAGGCGTTGGCGGCGATCGGCGAGCTCTGGGCACCTTATCGCAGTACCGCGGCCTGGTATCTCTGGCGTGCGGCGGATGCGGCGAAAAAGGCGCCGATGGTGTCGGAATTCACCTGATGCCTTACGCCGCCGCCCCTTTCTATCGCGTTGCTCCAGAGCGAACGGGTGCCGGCGCCGTCAGCCCTCCGCGACCTTGAACGCCATCGCGGCACCGTTCATGCAGTAACGCTCTCCGGTCGGCCTTGGCCCGTCCGGGAAGACGTGCCCCAGATGCCCCTTGCACCGCGCGCAATGAACTTCGGTGCGCGACATGAACAGGCTGCGATCGGTCTGCGTCTCCACGGCACCCTCGATCGGCGCGAAAAAACTCGGCCAGCCGGTGCCGCTCTCGAACTTCGTCCCGGTCTCGAACAGCCGCTGGCCGCAGCCGGCGCAGACGAACGTGCCGGGGCGCTTCTCGGCATTGAGCGGGCTGGTGCCGGCCGGCTCGGTGCCGTGCTTGCGCAGCACGCGGAACTGCTCGGGCGTCAGGCGCTGCTTCCAGTCGTCGTCCGTCAGATGGGCGGGGTCGGCGGCGACCGCCGTGTCTTGGTTCATGGTGATCCTCCTTTCGCGGATGTGGGCCGCGCGTGCTAGCTCCGCAACATGCTGCTCACCCTCGTGTGTCTGCTCGCCGCCGCGACCATCGCCGTGCCGATCGCCCGGCGCTTCGGGGTGGGCAGCGTGCTGGGCTACCTGGTCGCCGGTGTCGCGATCGGGCCCGCGGCGCTGGGACTGGTCACCGATATCCAGCAAATCAGCTCGATCGCCTCGCTTGGCGTGGTCATGCTGCTGTTCCTCATCGGGTTGGAGCTACGCCCCGCCCGTCTTTGGGTCATGCGCCGCGCGGTGTTCGGCCTCGGCTTCGCACAGATTGCGGTGACGGCCGCGGCGCTTGCCTGTCTCGGTCGGCTGGGCGGATTTGGCTGGCCGGCCGCCTGGATCGTCGGTCTCGGCATGGCGCTGTCATCGACCGCGATCGTGCTGCCGCTGCTGGCCGAGCGCGATCTGCTGGCTGGGCGGGCCGGGCGCGACGCGTTCGCCGTGCTGCTCTGCCAGGATCTGGCGTTCATCCCGCTGGTCGCCCTGGTGCCGCTGTTTGCCGAGGGCGCGATGTATACGGCCCTGCCGTGGCGCAAGCTCGCGATCGCCGCCGCCGTGGTGAGCGTGATCCTGGTCGCCGGTCGCTTTTTGCTGCCGCGCGCCTTCCGGCTGATCGGCGGGTCGCGGACGCCGGAGGTGTTCACGACGCTTGCGTTGCTCACCGTGACCGGGACCGCCGTGCTGGCCGAGGCGGCCGGGCTGTCGGCCTCGCTCGGCGCGTTCCTGGCGGGCGTGCTGCTGAGCGAGAGCGAGTATCGCCACGAATTGCGCGCCGATATCGAGCCGTTCGAGGGGTTGCTGCTCGGCTTCTTCTTCATCTCGGTCGGCATGTCGGTCGATCTGGGCCTGCTGGCGCGCGAGCCGCTGATGATCGCCGTGGCCCTGGTCGGCGTGGTCGGGGCCAAGTTCCTGGTGGCCGGAGGGCTCGGACTGGCGTCCCGCCAGCCGCCCGCCGCCGCATTGCGGTTCGCGACCGCCTTGCCACAGGGCAGCGAGTTCAGCTTCGTGTTGTTCGAGGCCGCCGTGGCGCTGGGCGCGCTCACCGTCGCCGACGCGCGGCTCGCCACCGTCGTCGTGGCGCTGTCGATGGCGGTGACGCCGCTGCTGTTCGCGGCGTCCGAGGCCTTCGCGATTCCCCGGCTGAAGCGGCGGCCCGAGGCGCCCGCCTATGACGCGATCGAGGGTGACGCGCCGGTCATCATTGCCGGGTTCGGCCGGGTCGGGCAGGTGATCGGCCGCGTGCTGCGCACCCAGGGGATCGCCTTCACCGCGCTCGAGCGCGACCCGAGCCAGGTCGAGGTGATCCGCCGGTTCGGCACGAAGGTCTTCTACGGCGATCCGGGTCGTCTCGACCTGCTGCGCGCGGCCGGCGCGGACACCGCCAAGCTGCTGATCGTCGCGGTCGAGCCGGTGGACGAAAGTCTGCCGATCGTCGAGGTCGCCAAGCGCAATTTCCCGCACCTGACGGTGCTGGCGCGCGCCCGCAACCGCAGGCATGCGCATCTGCTCATGGACCGCGACGCCGACGGGGTGGTGCGCGATACCTTCTATTCGGCGCTCCGGGTGGCCGGCGAGGCCATGCGGCTGATGGGCACGCAACCCGACACCATCGAGCGCGCGCTGGCGCTGTTCGCCGAGCACGACGAGCGGGTGCTGCGCGACCAGCATGCGATCTACCGTGACGAGCGCCAGCTCATTCAAACGTCGCAGCAGGCCGCCGAGGAGTTGCGCACCCTGTTCGAGGCCGACCCGCCGATGGCGGTGACGCCCGTGGTGACGGTGCCCACCGTGGCACCGACGTGACCGTGGCGGTGATCGGCGGCGGACCGGCCGGCCTGATGGCGGCCGAGACGCTGGCCTCGGCGGGCCGGGCGGTCACGGTCTTCGACCACATGCCGTCGGTCGGCCGCAAATTGCTGATGGCGGGACGGGGCGGCCTCAATCTCACGCACAGCGAGCCGCTCGGCCGGTTGCTCGATCGGTATGGGCCGGCCGAGTGCGTGCGCGAGGCGGTCCGCGCCTTTCCGCCCGAGGCGCTCGTCGCCTGGTGCGAGGGGCTGGGCCAGGCGGTGTTCACCGGCAGCAGCGGCCGCATCTTCCCGCGCGCCATGAAGGCCTCGCCGCTGTTGCGCGCCTGGCTCGGCCGGCTGCGCGATCTCGGCGTGCGCATCGTTGCGGGCCGCCGATGGGTGGGCCTCGACGCGGGCGGGGTCCGGTTCGCGGACGGCTCGCGCGAGGCGGCCGAGGCCGTGGTCCTCGCGTGCGGCGGCGCGTCCTGGCCCCGGCTGGGGTCGGATGGCGATTGGATCGCCGCACTGCCGGACTGCCATGTCACGCCGCTGCGCCCGGCCAATATGGGGTTCTCGGTTGCCTGGTCGGAGAGCTTCGCGCGCCGGTTCGCCGGCGCGCCGCTGAAGCGGATCGCGTTGAGCTTCGGGGCCGAGCGGGTGCTGGGCGAGGCGCTCGTCACGGCGAGAGGGCTCGAGGGAAGCGGGGTCTACGCCCTGTCGGCGCCGTTGCGCGAGGCGCTGGCGCGAGGCCCGGTCGTCCTGTTGATCGATGTGCGCCCCGACCTCGAGACCGCCGAACTGGCGCGGCGGCTGGCGACGCCCCGGCGCGGCCAGTCCCTCGCGAATTTCCTGCGCAAGACCCTGGGCCTGCCGCCGGTCGCGATCGGGCTGGTGCAGGAGGCGTTGCATACCGGCTCCGATCCTCGCGACCTCGCGGGACTGATCCGCGCGCTGCCGGTGAGACTGCTGGCGCCGCACCCCCTGGCACGGGCAATCTCCACGTGCGGCGGGCTCGTGCTGGACGAACTGGACGGCTTCATGCTCCGACGCCATCCCGGCGTCTTCGCGGCCGGCGAGATGCTGGACTGGGAGGCGCCGACCGGCGGTTATCTCCTGCAGGGCTGTCTGAGCACCGGGCGCGTCGCCGGGCTGGCGGCGGCGTCATGGCGGGGGAGTCTCGGCGCTTGAGCCTGACCACCAGCATGCCGCTGCATGTCATCAGCGGTTCGGTCGTGGTGATGCGGCTGTTCGACATCGCCAACAGCATCGACCTCGTCCGGGCGGAATCACTGTGGGCAGGACGAAAGACCCGGGGCCGGCTGTCGGCCACGCCGCCCAAGGCGGTCAGCTTCGGCGTGGCACCGCTGACCGTCTCGCTCGAGCCGGTGGCGCTGACCCTGCGCGAGGGGTTGAGTGCCGCGGAGGTGACCGCCCGGCTGTTCGATTTCGGCGTCGTGAGCGTCGCGCTGCGGGTGCCGGCGTCGGCGAAATCCTGGCCGGACTTCGTGGCCTTGCTGAACGCGGTGCACGATTCCGCCGACGCCTCGGAGGACACGTGGCAGGCCATCATCGACCAGCTCCGCGCCGTGGTCGGCCCGGCGTTCGAGAAGCCGATCGCCACGCCGCCGATGGAGGACTATGCGCTGGGCGTCGTGCACGCGTTCGACTCGCGGCCAAACGCTGCGGAGTTGCTGGCGCGCGCCGACCTCGTGCCGCTGTTGTCGGGCGAGCAGCGGCCGCTGTCGGAGCAGGCGCGCGCCGACCTGCTGCGGCAGCGCTTCAGCTACTACGACGACGACCTGGTGGTGCTGACCTGGGACCGGGCGTTCATCTATGAGCCGCGCGGCGACAGCGACGTGGCCGACGTGATCGAGATCGCCAACGCCCAGTTGCTGGAGATGCGCTATTACGACGAGCTGCTCGATGACGAACTACCGCGCATGTACGATCTGGTCGAGCGGACCCGCAAGGGGCTCAACGTGTTCGCCGCCCGCCGCTACGCCACGCTCGCGCGCGGCCTTTACATGCAGGTGGCCGAGGTCACCGAGCTGACCGAGAAGGTCGACAACGCGCTGCAGGTGACCGAAGACGTCTATCTCGCGCGCATCTACGCGGCCGCCCTGGAGGTGTTTCGGGTGGCCCTCGTCAGCGCCGCGGTGCAACGGAAACTCGAGATCATCCGCGACACCTATTCCGCGCTATACGACGAGGCGAGCAGCGCCCGATCCGAGCTGATGGAGGTCGCGATCATCGTGCTCATCATGGTCGAGGTGGCGCTCGCCCTGTTCGGCCACCGCTGAACACTCGGTGTTCATATGGCGCACGGAATGTCTGCCATGCGGGCACGCTTTGTGTGGCCCGGCGTTGCGATCTACATATCCGTGACAGCCACGTCGGGGCGCGCCCGTCGACGACGTGATCCGTGAAGGACGCCGATGCTCTACCATCTTCATGAGTGGCAGCTCGCTTCCCTCGCACCGGCCCGGGCCTGGGCGATGGGGGCGCAGTCGCTGCTGGACACGCCGTTCAACCCGCTCCGACCGACCGCGGCCGGGCGATGGGCGGCGGCGGCGCTGGACAGTTTCGAGCACAGCACGCGTCAGTTCGGACGGCCGGCGTTCGGCCACGACCAGACGATGATCGATGGCCAGCCGGTGGCGGTGGCCGAGACAGTCATCGACGCGACCGCCTGGTGCGACCTTCTGCGGTTCGAGCGCGCGGCCGCCCGGCCAGGCGATCCCAAGGTGCTGATGGTCGCACCGATGTCCGGCCACTTCGCCACTCTGTTGCGCGGCACGGTGGCGGCGTTCCTGCCGGACCACGACGTCTATGTGACGGACTGGCGGGACGCCCGCGACGTGCCGCTGCTGGCACCGGAGTTCGGTCTTGACGATTACATCGACACGATCATCGGCTTCCTGCGCACCCTGGGGCCGGACACCCACGTGATCGCGGTCTGCCAGCCGGCGGTTCCGGTATTGGCGGCGGTCTCGCTCATGGGCGAGTCCGAACCCGACGCGGCGCCGCGCAGCATGACCCTGATCGGTGGGCCGATCGACACCCGCCAGGGCCCGACGGCGGTCAACGATTTCGCCAAGGCGCACAATCTCGACTGGTTCAAGCGGATGGTCATCCACCGCGTCCCGTTCGGCCGGGCCGGCTTCATGCGCCGGGTCTACCCGGGGTTCCTGCAGCTCGCCGGGTTTATGGCGATGAACCTCGAGCGGCATCTCGATGCGCACTGGCAGATGTTCACGCATCTCGTGGACGGCGACGGCGAACCGCTGGCCGCCAAGCGCGCGTTCTATGAGGAATATCGCGCGGTGATGGATATGCCCGCCGAGTTCTTCCTCGAGACCATCCACGCGGTGTTCCATGAGCATCTGCTGCCGCGCGGGCTGCTGGAGCATCGCGGACGGCGTGTGGACCCGGCCTTCGTCACGCGGACGGCCATGCTGACCATCGAGGGCGAGCGCGATGACATCTCCGGCCTCGGCCAGACCCGTGCCGCTCACGCGCTGACGGTCAATCTGGCGGAGCGGATGCGCGAACACATGGAACAGGCCGAGGTCGGCCATTACGGCCTGTTCAACGGCCGGCGGTTTCGCGAAGAGATCGCGCCGCGGATCAAGGGGTTCATGGCGGCCCATCGGTGAGGGGCCGCCACGTGTCCGGCCGCGAGAGCGTCTAGGCGGCGAGCCTGGCGTTCTGCGGGAATAGGTTCTTGCGTGCCTCCTCGTCGAAGTCCGCCTTGAAGGCGTGCGCGTCCTTGAGCGCGTTGGCCCGAACAGCAGCCGGACGGGCGGAAATCGTGTCGAAGTGGCGTTTCAGGTGCGGCATCTTGTCCCACGCCTCGACGCCCAGGATGAACGGGATCGCCCGAACCCAGCCCCAGACCGCCATGTCGACGATGGTGTAGGCCTCGCCCAACATGAAGGGATGCGCGGCCAGTCGTTCGTTGAGGATGCCGTAGTGCCGCTCCGCCTCGAACATGTAGCGGTTGACGGCGTACTCCTTGGGCTCCGGTGCGAAGTGGCGGAAATGCACCGCCTGGCCGGAGTAGGGACCGATGCCGGTCGCCACGAACATCAGCCAGGAGAACATCGCGCCGCGCTGCGCCGGCGTGTTGTCGGGCAGAAACTGGCCGGTCTTCTCGGCGAGGTAGAGCAGGATCGCGTTGCTGTCGAAGACCGCGACGTCGCCGTCGACCAGGGCCGGAGTCTTGGCGTTGGGATTGATCGCGAGGAATTCGGGGGTGAATTGCTCGCCGCGGCGGGTGTCGACCGGGACCAGTTCGTATTGCAGCCCGGCTTCCTCGAGAAACAGTGCCACTTTCGCGGGGTTGGGGGAGGGGTGGTAATAGAATTTCAACACGACGCGCCTCCGGTGCGGTTTCGGCCGCATAAGACCCGCCGGTTCACGGGGCGACAAGGCGCGCTGGGGAACAAGGGTCATGTCCGCGGCGACGGGTAACCTGTGGCGCGATGGTCAAGAGCCGCCTGGGCACTTGATTATGGGCTATGGTTCTTATAACGAAACGAAAAGCCCGCGTGCCTTCGGTGTCGCGTTATGCCGGATTGAGAGTCATGCCCGGAGTTGCGGCGTCGCCCTCGGCGGGACGGCGGTCGTGTCGGGGGTCGCTCGTACCGCCTCGTGCGGTGGGGGGCTCGCGAGGGAGTTCGGTTCGAGATCGCAGGCTCAGGGCCTGCGATGATAGTGGGGGCGGTGGCGAGATTTCCGGCAGGTCGACATCGGCCGGTTCGGGGGCCTCCAGCTTTGCCGCCGGTGGCGGAAACAGCGACGGCGGCAGGTCCGGGGCGGGCGCGATGCCCATCATCCGGCAGAGCGGCCGGAGGATCCGCCCGCCCTGCGGCGAGGCCGCCAGCAAAGCCGCCATCTCCGCATCCTCGGTCAGCAGATAGCGAAGCTGCGATCCCCGGCCGGCGGCGTGGTAGCCGAGCCAGTCGACCACCCAGGCAAACCGGGCCGGCAGCCGGGATTTTCGCGGCCCCTGCTTGCGCGCCGGTGTGGAGTGAGCCGGCCGGGGCGGTCGGGTGCGGAGCGGGCCGGCGGCGAGCCGTGCGGCCAGGGCGGTGAAGCGGCGGATCACGCTGCCGAGGTAGGCGGAGAAGAGCAGCGTCACCGGGATCAGCGCCCAGTTCCGCCCGGCGTGCAGGGCAGCGATGTCGCGCAGCCCGCCCAGCACGGCGGCCAGACGCTCCGACAGATTGGTCGGCTCGGGCACCGGGCGGGGGACGTAGTTGAAATACATATTCACGATCGGCTACATAACGCAAATCGCAAAAGATGTCAATATTGGCGTTCCGGGTTCGTCGCGGCGGACAGGGCCGCGTGCGCCTGTCCGTGGCGTACGAGACTCGCTCGGCCCATACCGGCACGGCGGAATGTGGTATCATCGTCCGCCAGCCCGTGTGAGCCCGGTCGGGCCGCTTTTCCATACATCCACAGCTTCAGGAAAGCGATGCAAGTATACAAGTATAGAAGAATCATTGTGCGCTCTATGAGCGGTCGCATGAAGCAAGGGAGACCGTGAATGAAAGCTGTTGTCGGATTGAGCATGGTTCTCGGAGCCGCGATGATCTGTCGGTCTGGCGTGGCACAGGATTCGGCAAAGCCCGGACTGGTTCATCGTGAGATCGTGGAGGGCATGCCCCGAGGCGAGCGCCAAGAAATTCAGGTTCTCACGGCGACGATCGCGCCGGGCCAAAGCACGGTCTTCCACACGCACGCCTTTCCCGTCACCGTCTACATGCTGGAGGGCGCGTTCACGTTGGAGATGGAAGGACGCGAGCCCGTCACGGTTCGGGCGGGTCAGTCGATGGTGGAGCCTGCCCACGTACGCATGACCGGCTTCAATCGCAGTGCGACGGAGAGAAGTCGTCTGGTGGTCTTCTATGTGGCCGAACCAGGCACGCCGTTCCTTACGCCCCTCCACTAACCGAGCGCACGCTCCCTCTGCTGATCGCGCAAACTATCGGGACTGTCGCGGCCGCGGTGTCGCCTGGCTCAAGAGCTCACACGAACTATTCATCGAAGACATCCTCCGGACAGTCCTTGCGCAGGCCCGCCCCGAGTTCGGCCCCCATCGCCGCCGCGTCGGCGGCGCGGCCGGAGACCGTGCGCTTCAGCAGGAAGCTCCCGTCGGTACGGGCGACCAGACCGGTCAGATGCAGCGACCCATCCGGCAGCTGCCTCGCGTGGCCGCCGATCGGGGTGCGGCAGGAGCCGTCCAGCTCCGCGAGCAGGGCGCGCTCGGCGGTGGAGACCGCGCGGGCGGACGAATCCTCGATGCCGGACAGCATCGACCGCAGCGCGGCATCGCTCTCGCGCACGGTCACGCCGACGATGCCCTGGCCGGCGGCGGGCACCATGATGGCGGGGTCGATCACCACGGCGGCGGCCGTCTCGATGCCGAGGCGGCGAAGCCCCGCCAGCGCCAGCAGGGAGGCGTCGAACGCGCCGGCGCGCAATTTGTCGATGCGCGTCTGGACGTTGCCGCGCAGCAAGCCGACACGCAGATCCGGACGGGCATGCAGCAACTGCGCCTGCCGCCGGACCGAATTGGTGCCGACCACCGCGCCGTGCGGCAGGGTATCATAGGGCCGCGCGGGCTCCGGTGCGGCGAGTCCCGGCCCGAGGATCAGTGCGTCGCGCGCGTCCTCGCGCGCGAGCGTGCAGGCCAGCACGATGCCGTCGGGCAGCGCCGTCTCCAGATCCTTGAGGCTGTGGACGGCGAAATCGATTCGTCCGTCGGCCAGCGCCTCGTGGATCTCCTTGGCGAACAGCCCCTTGCCGCCGATGTCGGCAAGGCTGCGGTCCTGCACCGCGTCGCCGGTGGTGCGGATGGGGTGTTCCTCGAACACGTCCATCGTGCGCAGCACCGGGCAGAAATGCCGCAACACGGCGAGGAACGCGCGCGTCTGCACCAGCGCCAGCGGCGAGGCGCGGGTGCCGACCCGCAGCGGCAGGGATCGGACATGCGGGGCCGCGCGCCTGACCGGCGTCTCCCCGAGGTGGTCGGCGGACATCGCGGTGTCCTAGAACCCGCGCGAGATGATGGAAAGATGGCAGCCCAAAACTTTGCGTACGGGTCCGGTCCTCGGAATCGAGACCTCCTGTGACGAGACCGCCGCCGCGGTTTTGGGCGCCGAGGGGCAGGTTCTGGCGGACGCGGTGCTCAGCCAGAGCGGTCATGCGGCGTATGGCGGCGTGGTGCCGGAGATCGCCGCGCGGGCGCATCTGGCGCATCTGCCGGCGATCGTGGCCGACGTGCTCTCCCGCGCGGGCGTCGGATGGGGCGATCTCGCCGGCGTGGCGGCCAGCAGCGGGCCGGGCCTGATCGGGGGCTTGATCGTCGGCAGCGGGTTCGCCAAAGGCGCGGCCCTGGCACGGGGCATCGCCTATGTCGCGGTCAATCATCTCGAGGCGCACGCGCTGACCGCGCGGCTGCCCGGGTTGCGGGTCGATGGGACCGCGTTTCCCTATCTTCTGATGCTGCTCTCGGGCGGGCATTGCCAGTGCGTCGCCGTCGAGGGGGTCGGGCGGCACCGGCGGCTGGGCGGGACGATCGACGACGCGGTCGGCGAGGCGTTCGACAAGGTGGCCAAGCTGCTGGGGCTCGGCTGGCCAGGCGGCCCTGCGCTGGAGCGGCTGGCCGCCGGCGGCGTCGCGGGCCGATACGACCTGCCTCGGCCGTTGCTGGGGCGGCCGGGTTGCGATTTCAGCTTCTCAGGTCTCAAGACGGCGGTCGCGAGGAAGGTCGCGGGAGCCGATCCGGCCGATCTGGCGGCGGAGTTCCAGCAGGCGGTGGCCGAGGTGCTGGCCGACCGGGCCGCGCACGCGATGGCCATGATGCGGCGGGAGCATCCGCGTGCGCGGCTTTTGGTCGTCGCCGGCGGGGTCGCGGCCAACGCGGCGGTGCGCGGCGCGCTCGTCGAGGCGGCGACGGCCGCCGGATGGGCGTTCTTCGCGCCGCCGCCGCGGCTGTGCACCGACAATGCGGTGATGGTGGCGTGGTGCGGGCTGGAGCGGTTGCGCCTCGGCCTTGCGGACCCGTTGAGCGTGGCGCCCCGGCCGCGTTGGCCGCTGGACGAAGTGCGGGGCGCGTGAACTACCGTCACGCGTTCCATGCCGGAAACTTCGGCGACTGCATGAAGCACGCGCTGCTGGTCCTGCTGCTGCGCGCGCTGCTGCGCAAGCCGGCACCGTTCCAGGTGCTCGACACCCATGCCGGCATCGGTCGGTATGACCTGTCCGCCGGACCCGCCGAGCGGACCGGGGAATGGCGGGAGGGGATCGGCCGGCTGTTGGACGACCCGCCGGCGGTGTTGGCCGACTATGTCGGGCTGGTGAAGGATTTGGGCGTGTATCCCGGCAGCCCGGCGCTGGCGCGAGCGCTCCTGCGGCCCGACGACCGGCTGACGTGCTGCGAACTGCATCCCGAGGATGCCGCCGCGTTGCGCCGTGCGTTCGGGCGCGATCCGCAGGTCGCGGTGCATCATCGCGACGGGTATGAGGCGATCGGCGCGCTGCTGCCGCCCGTGCAGCGGCGCGGGCTCGTGCTGCTCGACCCGCCTTATGAGCAGCCGGACGAATTCGTCCGCGTCGCGGATGCGCTGGCGCGGGCGAGAAAGCGGTTTCCGGCGGGGATTCTCGTCGCCTGGTATCCGATCAAGCACCGCGCGCCGGTCCGGGCGTTCCAGGACGCGATGCGCGAGAGCGGCGTGCGCGACATCGTGGCCGGCGAATTGTTGCTCCGGGAGCCGCTCGACGCGGCGCGGCTCAATGGCGCGGGGCTGCTGGTCGCGGGCCCGCCCTACCGGTTCGAGGAGGGAGCAGCGGAAATCCTCGTGGCGCTGGCGGAGCGGCTGGGCGGCGTGTCGGGCGACGTGGTCCGCCTGGTGGGCGAATAGCGTGCTGCGCGGGATCCTGACGGTCGGCGGCTGGACGATGGTCAGCCGCGTGTTGGGGTTCGGCCGCGACGTGCTGATCGCCGCGATCATCGGCGCGGGGCCGGTGGCGGACGCATTCTTCGTGGCCAACCGGCTGCCGAACCTGTTCCGCCGGCTGTTCGGCGAGGGCGCGTTCAACGCGGCCTTCGTGCCGAGTTTCACGGGATTGCTGCACACCGAGGGGCCGGATGCCGCCCAGCATTTCGCCGAGCAGGCAATGTCGGTCCTGGCGTTCTGGCTGTTCGGCATCACGGTACTTGCGGAAATCTTCATGCCGCAGGTCATGGCGGTGCTCGCGCCCGGCTTTCGCGACGACCCGGACAAGTTCGCGTTGGCGGTGACGCTGGGGCGGATCACCTTTCCCTACATGCCGCTGATTTGCCTGGTGGCGCTGATGTCGGGCGTGCTGAACGGACTTGACCGTTTCGCCGTCGCGGCGGCCGCGCCGGTCGTTTACAACGTGACGTCGATCGGCTTCATGCTCGGGCTGCTGCACCTCGTGCCGACCGCCGGCCACGCGCTCGCCTGGGGCGTCAGCGTGTCGGGCGTGTTCCAGCTCGTCCTGGTCGCCTGGGCGGTGCGGCGGGCCGGAATGCGGCTGCGCCTGCCGCGCCCGCGGCTGACCTCGCAGATGCGCCTGTTGCTGCGGCGGATGGGGCCGGGGCTGCTCGGTGCGGGGGTGACGCAGCTCAATCTGTCGGTGGATGTCATCATCGGCAGCCTGCTGCCGGCCGGCACCGTGTCCGTTCTCTACTACGCCGACCGGGTGAATCAGCTGCCGCTGGGGATACTGGGGGCGGCGGTGGGCACCGCGCTGCTGCCGACCCTTTCGCGCGAGGTGCACTCGGAAAATCCGGGGCGGGCGGTGGGGACGCTGAACCGGGCCATCGAGTATGGGCTGGTGCTGACCTTGCCGGCCGCCCTGGGGTTGCTGGTCGCGGCGCATCCGATCATCGCGGTGTTGTTCGGGCGGGGCGCCTTCGACCCGCATGCGGTCGCGCTGTCGGCGCGGGCTTTGCAGGCCTATGCCGTCGGGCTGCCGGCGTTCGTGCTGGTCAAGGTGATGGTCCCGCCGTTCTTCGCGCGCGGCGACACCGGCACGCCGGTTCGGGTCGGCATCGCCTGTGTCGCGTTGAACCTTGCGTTGAACGTGGCTTTCATGACCCCGCTGCAGGAGATGGGTCCGGCGCTCGCGTCGTCGGTGGCCGCCTGGGCCAACGTAGCGGCGCTCGGCGTGCTGCTGCGCCGACGGGGGCATTTTGTCGCCGACCGGGTGATGCTGCGCCGGGTGGCGGGGATGGTGGGCGCGGCGACGGCGATGGCCGCCGCGCTGCTGGCGATCGAGGCGGCATACTCGCCGATGGCGGCACGGGGGCTGACGCGCGCGATCGGTCTTGCGGCGCTGATCGGCGGTGGCGTCGCGGCCTATGGACTGGCCGGCCAAGTCTTCGGGGCGTTCGACGTGCGGGCGTTGCGCAAAAGGCTTAGAACCCCCGCCGACGAGACATCATCATGACCAGTCGAAGACTGAATGACTTGGTTGAAGACGTAAGGCGCAGTCCGTTCATGGGGCTGGGCACACCGGAGCCACTGCGCGGCAATTTGTCGGGCTGAGGGTCTCGTCGGCTTACCGACGAACACCGCCTCGTCTATCGGGGCTCGGGTCGGCGCGGCGATGATCAACATGTCGAGGTTCTAAAGTGTCGGTATCACGACTGACACGCGCGGTTTGACACCCGTCCCGCCCACCGGGCATCTGCCCGCCATGCAACGCATCTTCTCCGGCATCCAGCCGTCCGGCGTGCCAACCCTGGGCAACTATCTCGGCGCGGTGCGCAACTGGGTGGCGCTGCAGGCGGACCATGAGTGCCTGTTCTGCGTCGTCGACCTGCACGCGATCACCGTCTGGCAAGATCCCGCGACGCTCGCCGCCCAGACGCGGGAAATGGCCGCCGCGCTGCTGGCCTGCGGGATCGACGCCGAGCGGCACATCCTGTTTCACCAATCGGCGGTGCACGCTCATGTCCGCCTCGGCTGGCTGTTTACCTGCGTGGCCCGGATGGGCTGGCTGAACCGCATGACTCAGTTCAAGGACAAGGCGGGCAAGGACCGCGAGAATGTGTCAACCGGGCTGTTCGTCTACCCCAACCTGATGGCCGCCGACATCCTGGCCTATCACGCGACCCGCGTGCCGGTCGGCGACGATCAGCGCCAGCATCTCGAACTCGCCAACGACATCGCGCAGAAATTCAATCACGACTACGGCACGTTCTTTCCGGCCATCGAAGCAGTGATCCTGGCGGACTCGGCGCGGGTCATGAGCCTGCGCGACGGGGCCCGCAAGATGAGCAAATCCGATCCGTCCGATCAGTCGCGCATCAACCTGACCGACGATGCCGACACGATTGCCCTGAAGATCCGGCGCGCCAAGACGGATCCCGAGCCGCTGCCGTCCGAGCCGCAGGGGCTGGAGGGCCGCCCCGAGGCGCGCAACCTCGTCGCGATTTTCGCGGCGCTCGCCGGAACGGACGTCGCCGCCGTGTTGCGCGAATACGGCGGCAGCGGGTTCGGCGCGTTCAAGGAGGCGCTGGCCAACGTCGTCGTGGACCGGCTTTCGCCGATTTCCGCCGAGACGCGGCGGCTGCTCGCCGATCCCGGCCACGTGGACGAGATCCTGCGCACCGGCGCGCGACGGGCGGCCGCCATCGCCGACCCGATCGTCGCCGAGGCGGAACGTCGCCTCGGGCTGTTGCCGGGCGCCTGACGAACGAGGCACCGGCGCCCCGGCCAACCATGCGGCTTGACGATTTCGCGCGGCGGGCCACAGTCACTCGAAATAAGTGGCGCGCGCGGCAGCGCGGCCGATATGGGGGCAACGGCATGCGCATTGCGTCGTCGTCGATGGTCGTTATGACCCGCCGCGCCGCCGTCAGGGCCGCCGCGGCGCTGCTTGGCGCCACGACCATCGCCCGCGCCAGCCCGCCCGCGACCGAGGCATCGTTCCCGGCCGAGGACGAACTGGTACGCTCGATCGCCGGTGGCGCGGCAAGCCTGTCCGAGCGTGTACGTCTCGAAATGCCCGCGGTGTTCGGCAACGGCTACAGCGTGCCGATGACGTTCTCGATCGACAGCCCGATGACCGCGGACGATCACGTGGAACGAGTCGACATCATCGCGCCGAAGAATCCGATCGTCCGGGTTGGAACGTTTCACTTCACGCCGTCGAGTGGTCGCGCCGCGATCTCGACCCGCATTCGTCTTGCCGCGCCGCAGAACGTCCTGGCGGTTGCGCGAATGAGCGACGGCACGTTGCTGATGACCAGGACGTGGGTCAAGGTGGATACAAACGGGTGCGCTTGACGCCTGAGGGAGACGAACGATGGCTGGCATGCAGCCGCGCGTGCAGGCGCCCGGCACCGTCGCGAAGGGCGAGGTGTTCGTGGTCAAGACGCTGGTCGCGCACCCGATGGAGACTGGATTGCGGCGTGACGGCGCGGGCCAGGTCATCCCGCGAGACATCGTCAATCAGGTGACCTGTCAATACAACGATGTCATCGTGTTCAGCGCCGATCTGCGCGAGGCGGTCGCCGCCAATCCGTATATTTCGTTCTATGTTCGCGCGGCGGAGTCCGGCCTGTTGCGGTTTACCTGGCGGGCCGATGACGGCGAGACAGTGACCATCGAGACGCCGCTCACGGTCACCGGATGAGAGGGGTTGCGGCGGGTTTGCTCACGCTGTTGGCCGGCGCGGGCGCCGTGTCGGCCAATGAACGGAGCCGGCAGCTCGCCGCGGCGTGTGCCGCCTGTCACAACCCGGACGTTCGCGACCGCGCCATACCCTCCATTGCCGGCATGGCGGCCGATCGGCTGACGGACATCATGATAGCGTATCGATCCGGCGCGCGGGTGAATCAGATCATGCAGGTCGTCGCGGGCAACCTCAGCGACGACGAGATCGTCGAGGTCGCGCGCGTGATTGCCGCGCAACCCATGGGAGCCCCCAAGCCATGACCGTCTTGACGCGCCGTGCCGTCGGCGGCCTCGCGGGCGCCGCTATCCTCGCGGGACGGCCCGCGCGATCGGCGACGTCCTCCGCGCCGCGGGTCCTGGTCGTCGGCGGCGGGAGCGGGGGTGCGACGGTCGCCCGATACCTCGCGATGGCGAGCACGCCCATTGCGGTGACGCTGATCGAGCCGAAACGGCGCTTCACCACGTGCTTCTTCAGCAACCTCTATTTGGCGGGACTGCGATCGTTCGACTCCCTCGGCCATGGCTACGAGAGGCTGGCGGAGCGGCACGGCGTCGACGTCGTCCATGACCGGGCTGAAGCGATCGACACGGTCGCCCGCACGGTCAGGCTCGGCGAAGGTCGTGTGCTGCCCTACGACCGGCTCGTCGTGGCACCCGGCATCGCGTTCCGCGACGGCGCGATCGACGGCTATGACGAGGCCGCCATGGAGGCCATGCCGCATGCCTGGAGCGCCGGGCCCCAGACCACGCTGCTGCGCCGCCAACTGGAGGCCATGGACGACGGCGGGGTGTTCGTCATCGCCGCCCCCGCCGATCCGTTCCGTTGCCCGCCCGGTCCGTACGAGCGCGCATCGATGGTTGCCGCGTATTTCAAGCAGCACAAGCCGCGCGCGAAGATCCAGATCATCGATGCGAAGGACAGTTTCTTCGAGCAGGATTTGTTCCAAGAGGCCTGGAGGCGGCACTACCCCGGCATGATCGAGTGGCTGCCGCGGGAGTTCGTCGGCGCCACGGAGGCGGTCGACGTGAAGGCTCGTGCGGTGCGGACCGCCACGCAGGCGTTTCCGTCCGACGTGGCCAACGTCATTCCGCCGCAAATGGCGGCGAGCCTGGCGGAGCGCAATGGCCTGACGGATGCGACGGGATGGTGCCCGGTCGATCCGGTGACGTTCGAGTCGCGATTGCATCCGGGCGTGCATGTCGTCGGCGACGCGATCAGCGGCGGCAGCATGCCGAAATCGGCTTTCGCGGCCAGCAGCCAGGCAAAGGCCTGCGCCTTCGCGATCGCCGCCGCGCTGACCGGCGTCACCCCGTCGCGGCCGTTCCTCTATAACACCTGTTACACGTTCCTCGCCCCCGACGACGCGGTCAGCGACGCGATCACCTTCAAGGTCGCCGACGGTTCGATCGCGATCGACAAGATCGTCATCACCAAGGTGGACGAGAGCCCTGAAGTCCGGGCGCAGTCGGTGCGCGAAGCGTATGCGTGGTACGATGCGTTTACCCGGGATATTTTCGGCTAATTCGCCTCGGTCGTCGTGGTTGGCGCGGCGGCCGCCTGCGTCGCCGCGACCGGGGTTCCCTTCAACTCCGGGAACGCTTGCGCCATCCCGACGCCGAACAGCGGCTTGTAGACGCCGTTGTGACAGGTGGCGCACATGACCTTGGGCGCGTCGCCCCTCGCGCCGAGACGCTCCGGCGGGAAGGTGTCGCGCAACGGGTTCAGATACGTGTTGTTCAGGTCACGGACCATCCGGATGCCATACCAGGCGGTGACGCGCTGTGGCGGGCTGGTCGTCCAGTCTACGAACGAGCGGGTATTGTGGCAGTAATCGCAATTGACGCCCAGCGCCTCCGACATGCTGATCATCAAGGCGTAGGTCCATTCCGCCTGCTTGATCGAATGACGGCTGTCGGTCGGCAGCGCGGTCACCGACTGCACGCGGATATTTTCGGCCTTCTCCAGAAACGGGGTGAAGGGATCGAGCGGCAGCGCCGACCCGCCGGCCAGTTTGGACGGATGGTTCTTGCCGATCGCCGTCTGCGCGAAACCGCCGGCCTGTTCCGGCCCAGGATTGTTGAACCACACGTTCGGCGGCACGAGCTGACCACGGTGGCAGGTGTAACAGGTCACGCCGGTCTGTCCGACATGCGCCGTCCAGTCGGCGTTCACGTGGCGCACCATCTGCAGCATGCGTCGCGCGACGACCTTCGTGTAGAGCGAGTCCTCGGCGAAGTTCGCGACGTTGTGGCAGCCGGCGCAACCCTGCGTCGGTGCCACCCACGCCGTCATGTTGACCATCAGCCGGGTGAACTCGCCGGTGCTGACGTCGCCGAGCACGCGGACGTTCTTGTAGTAGGACCCGGCCTTCGGCCCCTCGCCCCCGGCATAGGGCAGGGCCGGCGGGATCGCGTTCGCCTCCACCAGCCGCGCCATGACTCGCGGATTGTAGATGTAGTTCATGCCCGTGCCGCGATACCCGTGCTGGATCGCGCCCTGCGGCGGCCGCTCGGTTCGTGACAGCACGACGGTCGCCACGGCCAGCACCGCGATGCCAGCCGCGAGTCCCAGCACGGGAAAGCGAAACGCGCGTCTCATCGCGACCGCAGCCCATAGGCGCGATCCGGTCCCGGGGTTTCGAGCGTTGGATCGTTCAGCGCCATCCGGTCCGCCGGGCGGATCGGCAGCGGCGCGGAGGTCACCGGGTCGGCGAATGCGGAAAGTGAAAGGATGTAGTAGGCAAGCGCCCAGCGATCCGATTCCGGAAACGAGTCGCGGAACGACGGCATCGGCGACCCGCTGAGCCCCGTCGAAATCGTCCGGAAAATGTCGGACACGTTTGGCCCGGACTTGAACTGCCCGCGCGCGAGGTTGGCAGGTTGGATCGGAAAGCCCCAATCGTCCTTGAGTCCGGCGGCCTTCTCTCCGTCGCCGCGGCCCGCGTTGCCGTGGCATTCCCAGCACTTCGCCTGTTTCCAGATCGTCTGGCCGTGCGCGACGAGCTCGGCCGACGCCGCTGGTGGCACGGCGATCTGCATCGGCGGCCCCGGCGGTTCCGTCACGAAATAGAATTCCGGGTTCTGCGGGTCGGTGCGGTCGGCCGCGAGTTCGTATTTCACGTACTGCATGACGGCGAGGCGGTCATCGAGGGGCAGCTCGAACCACGCCGGCATCGCCGTGCCGCGCACGCCGCGGCTGATCGTGCGCAAAAGGTCGCGGTCGCTCGGCAAGGTCCCCTTGGTCAGCCGGAACTTGAAGACGCCGGTGGTGAAATTGCGCGGCCTCTGGCGATAGAGGAACGTCGCGGCCGGCCCGTTGCCGTCGCCGCGTACGCCGTGACAGGCGATGCAATGTCCCTCGTAGACCACCTTTCCGCGCGCGATCCATTCCGGCGAGCGGGGGAGGTTGACGTCCGCGCCCTCGATCTCCTGCGGCTCGTAGGCATCGCGCCACTTGCCCCGGTTCATGCCCAGCTTTTGGACATAGGCGACCAGAGCGGTGATCTCCTTTGTCTCGGCGACCAATTTCACCGCGTCGCCGCCGAACTCCTCGTTCGGAGTCCAGATCAGCGGGTATTTGCCCCTCGCGGTCGCCGGCACGAACAGCACCCCGTCCTCGTTCGGGGTCAGCTTGACCTGCTGCTTGCTTGCGAAATCGAACAAGCGATCGGTGACGGGCGTCCGCTCCAGCGTTTTCGCGCCGGCGCTGTCCTTGACGATCCCAACGGCGTCGGGCGGCTGGTCGAACAGCCCGGATATGCCGCCCATGATCGAACCCTGCGTCATCATCGGCGGGTTCCAGAAATGCGCGAGATGCCACTCATCGCCGTACTTCAGTCCCTCACGAGACAGATCCGGGGCGATGCCCTTGGCGCCGAACAAGGGCGGCGCGTCGTGGGCATATTCGCCCGGTTCGCCGACCGGCCCCCAGCGACGCGAATCGGCGCTGATGCGGCCCCAGGGACGGGTCTCGCTGACGACCGGGCGGTTGTATTGGGAGTGACAGAACCAGCAGCGCGCCTGAGCGTAGACCTCGCGTCCGGCGGCCTCCAGTGGCGTGTAGTCGGTGGCCTCGGTCGCGACCCATTTGAGCTGCCCCAGCTCGTTGCGAACGACCGCGGTCACCGGGGCGACGGTCCTTTTCGCGCTGGCGGACTCGGGTGCCTCAATCGTCGAGCGAGCGGCGTGGCTGGCCAGCGCGAGCGCACACGCCGCGACCCCGGCGGCCAGCGCGATCGTGCGAGCCTTCATGCCGCGACGCCCGTCGCGAGACCAGCCGAGGACCGGGAGGCACCGCACGCTGGCAAATTGCCATCAGCCCGAACACTGCGATGCAGCATAGAACGTTCTACCTTCATGAGCACTAAACGTTTTGGGTGAGCGACGGCCCACCGGCAGTCACGTCAAACGTTACACAGCATATTGTCCGACAGTTCGTATTCCTAGCGCCACTTACTGGATCTGTGCCCCGGGAAGGCCACGTCAAGACATCGCGCGGCAGCCGAAAATGGATCCCGACGGGCCCGCGCCACGAATTATTCTTGACCGCTCCACGGCCTAAGTCTACCAATTTCTTTAGAAAACAGAAGGATCGATGCGAAGTCGATCTGCGTCGCCGACCGGTGTTTGAGGTATCTTCTTCGTGGCGCCGACGGCAGGGAGAGTTGTTCATGAAACGTGTTACGCCGTTCGTCGCCTTGTCTGCCGCCATGCTGGGTTCCCTCTGCTCTTTCCCTGCGTCGGCCTATGAGGAATCCGGGCCGGTCGCCGATGGTGGCATCGTTGCGGGCCAGGTCGTGTTCCATGGAACCGCGCCGACGAAATCGATCGTCGTGAGCAAAGACCCGGAGGTTTGCGGCGCGTCCCGCGAGGAAGCGCTGCTGCAGGTCGGGCCGGACGGGGGTGTTGCAAACACGCTCGTGTATCTGGCGGAAGTTTCCAAGGGAAAGTCATGGATGGCGGCGGCTAAGGCGCCGGAATTGCAGAATTTGAAATGCGCGTTCAATCCGGAGATCCAAGTCATACGGCCTGGTTCCATCGCGGTGACCAACAAGGATCCCGTGCTGCACAACACCCACGGCTATTACGGCAAGCGGACCGCGTTCAACAACGCGCTGCCGAATCAGGACCAGAGCGTCACGGTCGAGTTGTTGAAGACCGGCACCGTCCGCGTGGACTGCGACGCGCACGGCTGGATGGAGGGATGGATCTTCGTGCGGGACAATCCGTACTACGCGGTGACCGGCGCGGACGGAAAATTCTCGATCGAGGGCGTGCCGCCCGGCACCTATAATCTCGTGACGCTGCAGCCATACTCAAAGCTCGTGCAGCAGCCGGTGACGATCGCCGCGGGAAAATCCACGGATCTTTCGATCGAACTGAAGCCGCAATAGGGTAGACAAACTGCTGAAGCGATCAACGTGGTGACATGCCATCATCACGCGAAGTGGCGACGGCTACCAAAAACGTGCCGGCAAGGTCATGACGATCCACCAGAAGGAAATATCGCATGTCTGAAGTCGACCTCGAGCGTCGCGAAATGGAGAAGGTGCTACGCCCGAGGGACGCGCGTCCCGACGGCTCGTTGAGCATCACGCGACGCCTGTTCGTTCACCGTTCGCTCTATACGCCTCTCGCCGCCGGTGCGGCGGGTGCGGCCGTGTCGGGCTGGTTCCCGATCGTCAACACCCTGACGATGGCATATGCGGCCGAACCGCCGTTCTCGTTCGCGTGGATCTCCGACACCCACCTGTATCCGAAGACCGTCAACACGCGCTTCGTCGACAAGACGACGCGGGCGGCCAGGGAAGTGCAGGCGATGCAGCCGCCCGCCGACTTCATGATCTTTGGCGGCGACATCGCCCAGCTCGGACGCGAGGCGGAACTCGACCTCGGCAACGAGATCCTCAAGGAAGTGAAGATCAAGAAGTACTTCATCCCCGGCGAGCACGACTGGTATTTCGATATGGGGGCCAAGTGGCGCGGCCTGTTCGGTGATCCGAACTGGACGTTCGACCACAAGGGCGTGCGCTTCATCGGCCTCGACACGATCAGCCGGGCGCCCGACTATTGGACGCCGAAGCGGATGACCAACGAGGAGCGGATGGACCACATGGCCACGCTCGACGGCACCGTGGCGGGCCCGTGGGCCGGCGTCGGCGACGACCAGATCGCCTGGATGCAAAAGACCCTGGCCGACTGGGACAAGAACGCGCCGGTGGTGATTTTCAGCCACAACCCGCTCTATGAATACTATCCGCCCTGGAACTTCTGGGTCCGCGACTGGCGTCAGGTCAACGAGGTGCTGCGGCCCTACACCAAGGTCACCAACATCCACGGCCACGTGCATCAGGTCCTCTACAACGAGATTGGCACCATGCGCTCGATCGGCATGCTGGCGACGTCGTGGCCCTGGCCATACGCGCCGGAGGGCGTGCCCAAGCTGACCAAGACGATGATCCGCGTCGATCCGGGCGACATCTATGACGGCGTCGGCTGGGGCCAGATCCATAATCCCGCGAGCACGCGATTCGACCCGCAATACGTCATGTGGGGCCGCAAGGAAGTGTTCGCGCAGTCCGGGCCAGATTCATCGCTCAGCCATGCCGAGGTGCTGCGGCCGCGCATCGCCGACAACGGCTGGTTCTATCCGAACTGAGACGCCTGGTCGGGCTCGCAACGAGAGGGCGTCGCGTGCGCGGCGCCCTGACAGGAGAATGGTGATGAAAGCCTTGAAGTCGTTTCGCATCGGCCCGGTCTGCGCGGGTCTCGCCGTGGTCGCGCTCACGTTCGGCGTCGCGGGCCGGGTCGATGCCAACCAGACCCCGGTGACCCCGGAACAGTTGGCCCAATACAACGCCGCGTTCATGGCCGAGGTCCGCAAGGGCGATCTGCTGTTCCACGGCGACGCCGCCACCGCCAAGGCGATGAACGTGACGCTGTCGGCGACCGGCATGGCCTGCGCGATGTGCCATCCGATGGCGTCCGACACCCATCCCGGCTCGTTCCCGAAGTTCCAGCCCACGGTGGGCAAGTTCGCGACGCTGCGCGACATGGTGAACTGGTGCATCGAGAAGCCGAACCAGGGCGAGCAGATCGACGCCGATTCCGCTGCGATGAAGGCGCTGGAGGCCTATATCTACTGGTCGAACTCCGGCTCGGTGCTCGACACGGGAAAGTACTGACGCAACGCACGGACGCGAACCGCCCGGCGCGATTTGGCCTGGGGCGGTTCGCGACGAGCGGGGCTGCGCGCTTCCACTCCGCCGCCACGTCTATCGGGACGCCTCGCCCGTCCCCGGGGTTGATCAGATCCAGCCCGCAACCGGTGAAACGGCGGGATCAACCCGTCGAACCCGGTCATCGTTCGCCCGGCCGCGCGACGCTCTGTGACCAGTCCCGCGCAGCACGCGGCCTCGGCGCGACGAAACGGCAATACGCGGTTGGCGAGACTCCGCCGAAAGATCGCTCCCGCCGCGGTCGCGAGACCGTCCCGTCGTCGTCCCGTCGGCAACCGGGCGATTTATTGCGTATGGTCAAGCTCACGGTGGGCTTCGGCATGACGACAACGTAAGCGTCGCTGGCATTGCAGGCAAAAACGGTGTCTGCCATCCCGCATGGATGAAGCGCCATCCGCCGTCCACGCCGCCCGACGCCGCGCATCGCTACACGATCCGCGTGTATTACGAGGACACCGATGCGGGCGGCGTCGCCTACTACGCGGCGTATCTCCGCTTCGCCGAGCGGGCGCGGACCGAGGCGCTGCGCGACCTGCACATCCCACACGCGGAATTGGTGGCCGCCCACGGCCTTATGTTCGTGGTGCGACGCGCCGCGATCGACTATCTCGCACCCGCACGCCTCGACGACTCGATCGTCGTGGCAACGTGGTCCGGGGGGACCGGCCGCGCCAGCGTCAGTCTGCGCCAGACTTTTCTGCGTGGCGCGGATACCCTGGCCACGGCCGAGATCACCCTGGTTTGCGTGCGCCGCGACGAGAGCCAGCCCGGCGGGCTCGCCGTGGCCGCCGTACCGGATCGCTGGCGAAGCGCGCTCGCGTCGCTGGCCGCAGGAGAGACTGGATGAACCCGACCGTCGACGCCGCCCCGCTCGCCACCCCGCCCGGCCTCGCAAGCGCGGGGGATTTGTCGCTGCTCGGCCTGTTTCTCGAGGCCGATATCGTCGTGAAGATCGTCATGGTCGCGCTGCTGATCGCCAGCGTCTGGGTCTGGGCCATCGTGTTCGAGAAGGTCACGAGTTTGCGCCGCGCCAACCGCGCCGCCGACACCTTCGAGGACCGGTTTTGGTCCGGCGGCAGCCTCGACGAGCTGTATGAGCAGGAGGGGCAGAAGCCGGGCCACCCGATGGCCGCGATTTTCGGCGCCGCTATGACCGAGTGGCGGCGCAGCCTTCGGGTCGCGGGCGCCGACATGAGCCGGGCCAGCGTGCGAGACCGGGTCGAACGCGCCATGTCGGTCACGCTGCAGCGGGAGATGGAGCGGCTCGAGCGGTGGATGATCTTCCTCGCCTCGGTCGGCTCGACCGCACCGTTCATCGGCCTGTTCGGCACCGTCTGGGGAATCATGCACAGCTTCTCGGCCATCGCCGCGATGCACAATACCAACCTCGCGGTCGTGGCGCCGGGCATCGCGGAAGCTCTGTTCGCCACCGCGATCGGCTTGGTCGCGGCGATCCCGGCGGTGCTCGCCTACAACAAAATTTCCACCGACCTGGCCCGCTTCGCCTCGCGCCTCGAAGGGTTCGGGACCGAGTTCGGCGCGATCCTGTCGCGGCAGGGCGAGGAACGGGCGTAGACCATGGCGGTGCAACTCGGGCGGCGGGCTGAGCGGCGGGCGGGGGCGGGGCCGCTACCGGCCGCTGGCCGAGATCAACGTGACGCCGCTGGTCGACGTGATGCTGGTGCTGCTGATCATCTTCATGGTGACCGCGCCGCTGATGAGCTCGGCGGTCAACGTCGACTTGCCGAAGGCCAGCGCCAATCCGGTCAGCCAAGACAGCGAGCCGATCACAGTGACGGTCGACGCGGCCGGAAAAGTCTACATGGGAGACGCCGAGGTGCAGCTGCCGGACTTGGTGACCCGGCTGCAGGCGGTCGCCAAGGACCAGAAGGACCGTCGCATCTTCGTGCGCGGCGACAAGTCAAACTCCTACGGCCGCATCATCGAGGTGATGGGCACGATCGTGCAGGGGGGATTTTCCAAGGTCGCGCTGCTGTCCGAGCAGCCCGCCGGCGGCCCCGCAGCGGCGGCTCCCGCGGCCTCCCGCCCCTCGCCGGCCAGTTCGTCCGCCCCCGCCGCGCGGCCGCGCAGCGGCTAGACGAGGCTTGCGTTGAACCTGAGGCTCCCGCGCGCCGCCGTCGTTTCGGCGGCGCTGCATGCCGTGTTGAT
>CBDFGB010000012.1:0-163302 GCA_965246915.1 Acetobacteraceae bacterium | reverse complement strand
GCTTGTCCACGCGCAGCCGCACCGACGGATAGCCGAGCGCCTGACGGATCGCCATGCCGAGCACCAGCATCACGACCAGCGCGTACAGGCCGTAGTCGCCGACCGCGTTGCCCACGGTGATGAGAACCTGTGTCGGACCCGGAAGCTGCGCGCCGTTCTGCTCGAAGAGCGGCACGAATTGCGGCAACACCTGGGTCAGCAGCAGCACGATCGCGCCGACCGCGGCCACCAGCAGCAGCACCGGATAGATCAGCGCCGACTGCACCGTGGCCGCAAGGCTGCGCTGCTTCTCGAGCAGCACGGCGAGCCGCTCCAGCGTCGCGGCCAGCGCCCCGCCCGCCTCGCCGGCGCGGATCAGGCCGACATAAAGTTTGCCGAAACTCTCCGGATATTTTCCGAGCGTGGCCGCGAAGCTGGCGCCGTCGCGCACTCCGGCGCGGATCTGGTCCAGCAAGCCGGCGACGCGCGCATTCGGCCGCCGTCTCCACCAGGAACCGCAGCGCGCGGTCCAGATCCTGGCCCGGCGCCCGAGCATGATCGCCAGTTCGCGGGTCATGTTGGCCACGTCCTGGCGGCCCAATTTCTCCTTGCCGCCGATCCGCATGCCCAGCAATTGCGCGAGGAAGCCGCCCGCCGCGCACCGGATCGGCCCGCACCGGCACCTGTCCCTGCCGGCGCAGCGCGTCCATCACCGCCTGTGCGCTGACACCCTCCATCGCGCCCTTGGTGACTTCCCCGGTGGGCGTGAGCGCGGTGTAGGAGAAGCTGGCCATCAGGCCTCGGCCCGGATGCTGCGCATCACCTCTTCGACGGTGGTGATCCCCTCAAGGCTCGCGTCGAGGCCCGCGTCGAACATCGTCGACATCCCAGTTGGCCACCGCCGCGCGCTCGATCTCGGAATGGTCGGAGTGGGCGAAGATCAGCCGCTCGATCGTCGCATCGGGCTGGAGAAACTCGGAAATGGCGAGCCGGCCGCGATAGCCGGTGCCGCGACAGGCGGGGCAGCCGACCGCATGCCACAGCGCGGATCGGCCGTCTGTGCGGTGCGGCGGTCCAGGCCGAACCGCTCGATGACCTCGGCTCCGGCGCGTCGACTTCCTGCCGGCACGCCGCGCAGAGCCGGCGCACCAGACGCTGCGCCAGCACGCCGCGCAGCACGGCGGTCAGCAGATAATCCTCGAGACCCATGTCGCGCAGCCGGGTGATCGAGGCCGATGCGGAGTTCGTGTGCAGGGTCGAGAGCACGAGGTGTCCGGTCAGCGCCGCCTGCACGGCGATCTGCGCGGTCTCCAGGTCGCGGATCTCGCCGACCATGATGACGTCCGGGTCCTGGCGCAGGATGGAGCGCAGCAACGTCGCGAAATTCAGCCCAATCTGAGGCTTCACCTGGATCTGGTTGATGCCACGCAGCTGATACTCGATCGGGTCTTCGACCGTGACCACCTTTCGGCTGATCGAATTGAGCGACAACAGGCCGCTGTACAGCGTCGTGGTCTTGCCGCTGCCGGTCGGGCCGGTGACCAGGACGATTCCGTTCGGCAGGTTCAGCGCGGTGGTCAGCTTGGCGATCACCGGCGCGGGCAGCCCGAGCTTGGCGTAATCGAACGCGACCGCGGTCCGGTCGAGCACGCGCATCACCACCGTCTCGCCCCACAGCGACGGGATGGTGCTGACGCGAAAATCAACCTCCTGCCCGCGCACCGCCAGCTTGATGCGCCCGTCCTGCGGAAGGCGGCGCTCGGCGATGTCCAGCCGCGCCATGATCTTGATGCGCGAAGTGATGGCCGGCGTCAGCCTTGCGGGTGGGCTTTCGGCCTCCTGCAGCACGCCGTCGTAGCGGTAGCGGACGCGCAGGCGGTCCTCGAACGGCTCGATATGAATGTCCGACGCCTGGGTCTCCACGGCGCGCGAGACGATCTGGTTGACCAGCCGGATGACCGGTGCCTCGCTGGCCAGGTCCTTCAGCCGCTCGGCGTCCTCCTCGAGCGGTTCGGCGCCGTGCTCGGCATCCGGACCGGCCTCGCCGCCGGCGGTGTCCTGATACAGCCGGTCAAACGCCGCCTCCAATTCGATCGGCACGGCGATCTCGACCACGACCGGCAATCCGGTCGCCGCCGCCACCGCCGCCTGCGTGAAATGGTCGAGCGGATCGGCCACCGCGAGCACGAGCTGGCCCCGCTCCACGGCCAGCGGCATCGCGCGGGCATGCCGCAGGAAGCGCGTGGTCAGCCGCTCGGGCAGCACCGGCCCCTCGGTCGGATAGCGATCGGGGGCGGCCACGCGGGTGGCGAGCAACGCCGCATAGGCTTCGGCAAGGCCACGCTCGCTGACCAGCCCGAGTTGCAGGAGCACCAGATCGAGGCGTTGTCCGCTTTCGGTGGCAACTCGGCGGCCGCGATCCAGCGTCTTCGCGTCGCACTGCCCCTGCCGCTCCAGCAAGTCGGCCAGGGCGGTGATCGTCTGCTCCGGCGTCGAGATGGTGATCGATTGGTCCAAACCGCGGCTGCCTTCCAACGCGTCCTTGTTCTAGCACAGCCGCACATGGCAAGTGACCGGTCCGGCGTAAAGGAAACGTGCGATCTGGTCCGCCTGGATGCAGGATTGGGTAGTGCCCCTCGCCGCGTCGCCGTTCATCGGCAGCCTGCTCGGCGTGTTGATCCGCCGCCTGCCGGAGGGGCGGCCCGTGATCCTCGCCCGCTCCGCCTGCGACTCCTGCGCAAAGCGTCTCGGCCCCGCGGAACTCGTGCCGCTGATAAGCTTCGTCGTCCAGCGCGGGCGATGCCGAGGCTGCGGCGCCGCCATCGCGCGGATGCATGTCGCTGTCGAACTGGCGGCGGTGCTGGTGGCCATCGTCGTGACGTTGACGACCGAGGGGGCGGAGGACATCTGGGCCGGCTGCGCACTCGGCTGGACCCTGCTCGCGCTGGCCTGGATCGACATGGACAGCTTGCTCCTGCCGGACGCGCTGACCCTGCCGCTCATCGTTATCGGTCTGACCGTCGCCTGGCTTCTGGAGCCGTGGCTGCTGACTAACCGGGCGATCGGGGCGATCGCCGGGTACGCGGCGTTTCGGGCCGTCGAAGTCGGCTATCGCAGACTGCGCGGCCGCGACGGCCTGGGCCAGGGTGACGCCAAAGTGCTCGCGGCCGGCGGGGCTTGGCTCGGGTGGGCGGCCTTGCCTTGGGTGGTCGTTCTGGCTGCCTTGTGCGGCCTGGCGGCTGCGGGGGTCATGGCGTTGGTGGGCCGGACGATCGGGCGCGAGACGGTCCTGCCGTTCGGTCCCCCGCTCGCGATAGCGATCTGGCTGCTCTGGCTCGCGCAGCATATGGATTGGCAATGACCGCGCTGCAGATCGCCACCCTCACGCTCGCCTGCCTGTTCGGCTGCGCGGCCCTCGGCATCTTCCTGCATCCGCTGCTGCCGGAGATGCATCGCGGCAAGGACACCCTCAAGACCGTCAAACTCGGCATCGGCATGGTCATCACCGTGACGTCGCTGGTGCTGAGCCTTCTGATCTACTCGACCAAAAGCAATTTCGACGCGACCGAGACGAACGTGCGCGCCTTCGCGGCCTCGATCATCCTGCTCGACCGCTCGCTACGCGCCTACGGCCCGGACGGCAATGAAGCCCGTGAGGTGCTGAGCCGCTATTCCGACGCCGCGCTGAGAAATACCTGGCCGGAGGAGTTCGGCCAGCCGGAGCTGGACGCGCCCGTCGAAAGTTTGGAACTCGGCGGCATGCTGTTCCGGCTGCATGACATGATCCGCCGGTTCCAGCCGGACGACGGCTACCGCCGGGAGATCGCCGCCGAATGCCGCACGAACATCGCCGAGGTGGAGCGCCGCCGCTTCTTCCTGACCGAGCAGGTGCGGCGCACGATCCCGCCTCTGCTGCTGACCGGGGTGATCGCGTGGCTTGCCATCATCTTTCTCAGTTTCGGGCTGAACGCGCCGCGCAACCCCGTGGTCCTGCTCACGATGGCGTTGTGCGCGCTGGCCATCGCCTCGTGCATCTACCTCGTCGACGAGATGGACCGGCCGATCACCGGCATCATCAAGATATCCAGCCAGTCGATGCGCGAGGCGCTGACGCATCTGCGGGAGTAGAACCGGTCTCGTCCGGTTCAAGCGCATCGACCTGCCGCAGTCGGCCGCCGAGCACGCGGGCGCGTTTGCGGGTTTCCTCGATACCCCGGCTGACCAGCTCGGCGCGATCGGCCAGGGTCTGCAACGCGCCGTCGAGCTTGGCCCATTCGGATTTCACGGCACTCAAAGTCTCGCCGATCTCGACCGTCTTGCGTTCGAGGGCGACCGTCAGATGTCCGACGCGAAGCGTGTGCAGGAAAGCGGGCAGCAGGCTCGGCCCCATGACCATGACGCGATGCTCGCGGCGGATCGCCTCGATCAATCCGGGTGTGCGGGCGATCTCGGCGAACAGACCGTCGGTCGGCACGTACATCACCGCGAACTCAACCGTTTTTGGCGGCGCGACGTAGCGGGCGATGCGCGACGCCGCCTCCCGGACGACCCGTTCCAGGCCGCGCCTGGCGACCCGCCTCAGTCTCGCGGTCGCCGGCCTCGGCGGCGAGCAGCAGGCGGTCGTAGTCCTCGGTGGGAAACTTCGCGTCGATCGGCAGCCAGATGTCGGCGCCCTTCACGGGCACCCGCAGGGCGAATTCCACCGCTTCGGCGCTGCCCTCCGTCGTGCGGAAATTCTGCACGTAGCCGCCGGGCAGCATGTCGTCGAGCAGCGCACGCAGATGCTGCTCGCCCCAGCCGCCGCGCGATTTGACGTTGCCGAACAGCCGCTTCAGGTCGCCGACCTGCGCCACCACGCCGCGCACCGCGCCGACCGCCTGCTGCACCTCGGCGAACTGCTCGCTGACCCGGCGGAAAGCTCTCGCCGACCTGTTTCTCCAGCGCCGCGTGCAGCCTTTCGTCGACCGCCTCGCGCAGCGCCTCTAGCCGGGATCGGCGAACAAAGCGCGCAGGCGCTCCTGGTCATCGCGCAGTCCGGCGGCGAGCGCGGTCATCTCGCGCGCCTGTGTCTCCTGGCCTTGCCGCACGCGATCGAACGTGGCGGAGAGACTGTCGCGCAGCCCGGAGGCGACTTCGCGCCGAAGACCCTGGTCCATTTCGATCATCTGCCGCCGCAGCGGCCTCGGACCCGGACGGCCGCAGCAGCAGCGCGAGAAGGCAAAGCCAGGCGAGGGCCGCCACCGCCCACGGAAGGATGGCCGCCAGGACCGCGGGATCGAGCGTCAGAGCGGATTCTCCATGAACGGCTGGCGTGGCGGCTCCTCTGCCGACGGCGAGCATGCGCCTCCTCGGGGCGATGCTGATCGGCCATGGGCACGGCTTGTTATGGACCACCATCGGAGTCCGGGCACAGCCGGCGGAAGGAGCGTCCCGCGCATGTTCGTGCTCGACCCGACGAACGACCTGCACACGCTGTTCGGCTTCCTCATCGCCTTTGCCCTGGGCACGCTGATCGGTGCCGAGAGGCAACTGCGGCAGCGCAGCGCCGGGCTGCGGACCAACGTGCTGGTGACGCATGGGCGCCGCCGCGTTCAGCGACCTCGGCGTCGATCTGGCCGGCCACGAGGGCGCGACGCGGATCGTCGCCTACGTCGTCTCCGGAATCGGCTTCCTTGGCGCGGGCGTCATCATGAAGGACGGCGCGAGCATCAAGGGCCTGAACACGGCGGCGACGCTGTGGTGCTCGGCGGCGGTGGGCGCGTTCGTGGGATGCGGCTTTCCCGCCGAGGCCGTGATGCTGACCGTCTTCGTGCTGGCGTCGAACACCTTGTTGCGGCCGCTGGTGAATTACATCGACCGCCGTCCGATCAGCGAGGACCAGACCGAGGCGGAATACCGCGTCCATGCGATCTGCGACCCGGTGGCGGTGCCCGACGTGCGCGACCTGCTGTCGGATCTGCTGGAGGCGGCGAGCTATCCTGTGCGGGCGATCGAGGTGGTCACTGACGGCGAGGACGAGGTGGAGCTGGCGGCCTTGCTGGTGCCCACGACCGCCAAGCCGGCGGAGCTGGACGCCTTGCTCGAGGTGCTGAAGCGGTCGGCGGCGGTCAAGAGCGCCACGTGGACGGTGGCGGCGACGTCGTGACGACAGCGTCGCGAACGTGGGACGGATAGGTGAAGCACAGCCCGCCGCGTTCCTCGGGTCGAGGCATGGCCGAACGCGCCGCGAGGACATCGCGTCTCAGCCGATCTGCAGTCCTTGCAGTTCCTTCTCGAGGTCCGCGAAGCTTGGCATGTGCTGGTTGGGAGCCATCTTGCGGCCGGTCTCGACGCTGACCTGCGGCGCGTTGCCATGCAGATGCGCCACCAGCACGGCGCGGATCACTTCGAGGAACTTCGCCTCCTCCTCGACAACGCCCTTGATGCGCGCCGACATCGGACCGACCATGCCATAGGCCAGCAGCACGCCGAGGAACGTGCCGACCAGCGCGCCGCCGATCATCGCGCCCAGCACCGCCGGCGGCTCGTTGATGTGGCTCATGGTCTTCACCACGCCCAGCACGGCCGCCACGATCCCCAGCGCCGGCAGACCGTCGGCGATGCTCTGCAGCGCGTGCGCGCCGTGCAGCTCCTCGTGCAGCGTCTTCTTCAGCTCGCGCGCCATGACGTCCTCGATCTGGTTCGGGTCGTCGGCGTTCATGCCGAGCATGCGCAGATAGTCGCAGATCAGGTCGCTGACGTGATGGTTCTTCAGCAGCTTCGGGAATTTCTGGAACGCCGCGCTCTCCTCGGGCTTCTCGATGTGCGGCTCCAGCGCCATCGCGCCCTTGGTGCTGGCCAGCCGCACGAAGATAGAACAGCAGGCTCAGCAGTTCGACGTAGTCGGCCTTCTTGTAGACCGCGCCTTTCATCATCTTGCCGAACCCGGCCATCGTGTGCTTCACGTCGTGCATGCTGTTGGCCATCAGGAACGTGCCCAAGGCCGCGCCGCCGATGGTCCACATCTCGAACGGCATGGCCTCGATCAGCGGCTCCAGACTGCCGCCCGAGACGATGTAGCTGCCGAACACGCAGACCAGCAGAAAGACGAAGCCGCCGATCGTCAGCATGGCGGGGTGCGTCGTGGCGGCATGCGCCCGACCCTTTTGCGGGCGTCATGCGGGCTTGACCCGGCCATCTCGGGGCGGAGAGGCCCGCAGCCCGGGCACGCGCAAAGGTTGACAGCCGCAATTTGCGCGATGATCGCGATACGGCGATTGCCGGCGGCGAGCGGGTCGGCGGGCAGCAGCGGATCGCGGTCGGCGCGCCCCGACACGCTGGAGAACCGGGCCTCCGGCAACCCCGCCTCGGTCAGCAGACGGCGCGTGTCGCATTGGCACGCTCGCTCGACAGCTCCCAGTTCGTGCGGCCGACGCCCTTGTAGGCGGCGGCGTCGGTGTGGCCGGTGATGGAGATCGCCTCGGGCAGCTTGGCGAGCACGCCCGCCACCTTGCGCAGCAGCTCCGCGCGCGGTCGTCCAGATCCGCCGAGCCCGACGCGAACATCGGGTTCTTGTCCGCGTCCAGCAGCTGAATCCGCAGCCCTGCGGCGTCATTTCGATCCGCAGCTGCCGGCCCAGTTCCGCCAGCGCGGGATCGGCCGCGACGCCTCACGGATCGCCTGTGCCGCCTGCTCGAACGCCGCCCGCTCGCGCCGTTCCAGCTCCGCCCGCAAGCGCCTTCTCGGCCAGACCGGGCCGGGTCGGTCGCCTTCGGATCGACCCGTGACGCCGAGCCGGACGCCGCCTGCGCCAGATAGGCCGCGTCGACCTTCGCCACCGCGGCGGTCGCGGATTGGCCGCCGCCGCCCCGGGTCGCGCGGTTGTCGAGCTCACCGGGCTTGCGACTGTTCCGCCTCCTCGGCCGCGTTGATCGGCGGGGTCGGCGCCAATTGGTCGCGGTCGTCCTCGGACGGCTCCGGCGGCTGCACCACCTGACCGGGCTGCAGCGTGCGGGCGCCCTTGTCGGAGACCATGGAGCCGTCGTCGTTGGGCGTGTGGCCGCCGAACGGCTGGCCCGAGCCGGTCGCCGCCTGTCCCAGGACGTTGGACGGCGAGAAATAGTCGGCCAGGCCGCGCCGCTGCTGCTCCGTGGTGGCGTTCAGCAGCCACATCAGCAGGAAGAACGCCATCATCGCGGTGACGAAATCGGCGTAGGCGACCTTCCACGCGCCGCCGTGGTGGCCACCCTCGACCACCTCCTCGCGTTTGATGATCGTGGTGCCGCCGTCCCGCTTCTTCGCCATGGGCGCACTGTGGCGGAGGGGGATTAACCGGTGGCTAAATCGTGCTCTCGGCCAGGGCGCGCGCGAACACCGCGGGATCGACGTTGCCGCCGCTGATGACGACGCCGACCACCCGGCCCTTCGCCTCGAACGTTCCGGCCAGCAGCGCCGCGAGGCAGACCGCGCCGCCCGGTTCGACGACCAGCTTCAGATGCACGAACGCGAACGCCATGGCCGCGAGGACCTCGGCATCGCCGACCGCGATCCCCGGCGACAATCGGGTCCGGTTCACCTCGAAGGTGAGCCGGCCCGGCTGCCGCGCCAGCAGCGCGTCGCACAGCAGCGAGCCGCCGGGCGGGTTCTCAACGCGCGCGCCGGCACCCAGCGAGCGTGTCGTATCGTCCCAGCCATCGGGCTCCACCGGATGCACCGTGGTCGCGGGCGAGACCGCCTCCAGCGCCAAGACGCAGCCGGCGATCAGACCGCCGCCGCCGGTGCAGACCAGCAGCGCGTCGAGCGCGAGGCCGGCCGCCGCCGCGTCCTCGGCCAGTTCCAGCGCCAGCGTGCCCTGCCCGGCCATGACGTCGGGGTGGTCGAAGGGCGGGATCAGCACCGCGCCCGTCCGCTCGGCGAGCGAGCCGCGCCAGCGCCTCGCGGTCGTCGCGCAGCCGGTCGTAGCGGACGATCTCCGCCCCCCAGAAGCGCGTGCCGGCGACCTTCACCTCCGGCGCGTCGAGCGGCATCGCGATGGTCGCCGGGATCCTCAGTGATGCCGCGGCGCAGGCGACGGCCTGGGCATGATTGCCCGAGGAATGCGCGACCACGCCGCGCGCCGCCTCGGTTGGCGACAACGCGCGGATCGCGTTCGTGGCGCCGCGCAGCTTGAAGCTGCCGGTGCGCTGCAACGGTTCGGGCTTGATTAGGACCGTGCCGCCCACGCGCCGATCGAGCGCCGCGTTGCGCAGCATGGGCGTGCGCACGACGAGACCGTCGATCCGCCGGCGCGCGGCGGCCACATCGTCAGGGGTCGGCAGGCGCATCGAGACCTCCGAGAGGATGGGGCAGCAAGGCCGAGGCGGTCCCGCCCGGACCGGAGGTTACGCGATAGAGGCGGTAGGTCTCGGCCGTCACGCCGCCGCGGACACGGGCCAGCGTGGCGGCCGGGGCGATCGAGGTCCAGTCGCGCGGATCGGGCTTGTCGGCACGCCGGTCCGAGCGCAGCAGCAGGCCGGGACCGGACGCGAGGCTCGCCGCGCCGGACGGCAGATCGAAATATGCCCAACGGGGCTCGACGCCCACGACGCGGATCCCCGGGGCGAGCCGCGTGAGCGCCGAGGCGAGGCCGTAATTGTCCACCGCGACATAGGCAGCCCCCTCGCGCGCGACCTCGGCCGAGACGGCGCGGGCGAGGCCCTCCCAGCCGCCCAGCCGCAGCGTCGGATCGAGCCTCGTCGGCCATGGGGCGAACGCGAAGACCGCTTGCAGATAGACGGTGCACGTGATGGCCGCGCCAACCGCGACGGCCGGGGTCCGCCAGCCACGCCAGACGGGGCCGAGGCCGGCGGCGGCGACGGCCGCGGAGGGAAAGGCGATCGCCGGCCAGTTCGCCTGCACCCGGTCGCCGAGCGCGTGCTGCACGAACACGGCCAGAGGCAGCAGCGTTACGCAGGCCAGCAGCGCCGGTCCGGCCTCACGCCGGCACGCAACCGCCACGCCCGCCACGAACAGCACGGCGAGACCCGGTGTCGCGAGGCCGATCTGGCCGCCGACCAGTTCGGCGAGATAGCCCGCCGCCCGCCCTGCCGAGAAATCGCCGATGCGGCCGCCTTGTTTCAGCAAACCCGCCCAGCCATGCGCGGCGTTCCAGGCCAGGACGGGGCCGAACGCCGCGCATGCGACCGCCGCGCCGAGATAGGGCCAGGGTCGGGCCAGCCACGGCCGCATCGACGGGACGACGATCAGCCACGCCAGGATCGCCGGCGCCAGGAGGAGCCCGGTGTATTTGCTGTCGAGCGCCAATCCCGCCGCCAGTCCGGCGGCCAGGAACCAGGGTCCGTCGCCGGTGGCCACGAGCCGGCCGAGCGCGGCCAACGTCGCGGTCCAGAACAAAAGCAGCGGGGTGTCCGGAGTGATGGTGACCGACCCCGCTCCGACCAGCAGCGTCGCGTTCAGGAACAGCGCGGCCGACGCCCCGGCACCGCGATCACGCAGAATGTCCGCCGCGGCGCGCCAGAGCAGCCAGCTGCCGAGCGCGGCGGCGAGCGGCGAGAACAGGCGGACGCCGAGCGGCCCCTCGCCCAACAGCGACGTGCCGGCGCGGATGAACAGGGCGACCATCGGCGGATGGTCGTAGAACCCCGCCGCCAGGGCGCGCGACCAGACCCAGTAGTATGCCTCGTCGGGCGACAGGGGCGCGGTGGCGGCGACGAGCAGGCGGACGACCGTCACCGCCGCCAGCGCGGCAGCCCAACGGGCAGGCGTCAGAGCGGCACGCCGGCGAGGTTGCGGCTGGTGCGGATCGTGTTCAGCGTCTGCACGCGACTGACGTGGGCCGCCCCCGTCAGCTGCCGCGTCAGATCGTTCTCATGCGCCGCGTTGCGCGCCACGAGCCGCAGCAAGAAGTCGCCGCCGCCGCGGATCATGTGGCATTCGCGCACCTCCGGCCATTCGGCGACCATCGCCTCGAAGCCGCTCAGCACGACTTCCTTCTGGCTCTCCAACCCGACGATGGCGAAGAAGGTGATTTCCCAGCCGAGCTTCTGCGGGTCGCTGTCGGCGTGATAGCCGCGAATGATGCCCGCCTCTTCCAGGCGGCGGACCCGACGCAGGCAGGGCGGCGCGGAAATCCCGGCCCGCCGGGCCAGCTCCACGTTGGTCATGCGGCCGTCCGCCTGCAGCTCCGCCAGGATGCGCCGGTCGATCGGGTCGAGGAGCGGCGCGCCGGGTTCGGCGGACTCGGTCGGATGCAACGGCTTCATGTGCGACGGGGTGGCCTCCCCGCGCAATATCCTTCCGTAACCGCCGGCCCGCAAGACAGGGTTCGCCGCCTCGCTTGTTCCCGCCGGCCCGCCGCCGATATAGCCAGCGCACCTCCTCATCCGTCAGCCGAGACCTCATGCCCGACATTCGCCGCACCCGCCTGCTGATCATCGGCGCCGGCCCCGCCGGCTATACGGCCGCGATCTATGCCGCGCGCGCCGGACTGGAGCCGACTCTGGTCGCCGGGCTGCAGCCGGGCGGACAGCTCATGATCACCACGGAGGTGGAAAACTATCCGGGGTTCGCGACCGCGATCCAAGGCCCGACCTTGATGGAGGCGATGGCGCTGCAGGCCGAGCATGTCGGCACACGCATCGACAACGATCTCATCGTCGCGGTGGACTTCTCCCGCCGGCCTTTCCGCGCCACCGCCGATTCCGGGACCGTCCACGAGGCCGACAGCGTGGTCATCGCGACCGGGGCGGCCGCGCGCTGGCTCGGGCTGCCGAGCGAGCAGGCGCTGCAGGGTTTTGGCGTCTCCGCCTGCGCGACCTGCGACGGATTCTTCTATCGCGGCCGGCGGGTCGCGGTGATCGGCGGCGGCAACACCGCGGTCGAGGAGGCGCTGTATCTGGCGCAACTGGCCTCCGAGGTGACCCTGATCCACCGGCGCGACACGTTGCGCGCCGAGAAGATCCTGCAGCGGCGGCTGTTCGCGCACCCCAACGTCCGGGTGATGTGGAACAGCGAGGTCGCAGAAATCACCGGCAGCGGCAGCCCGGCCGTGGTGGACGGAGTGATCCTGCGCGACCGCGACTCCGGCACGACCCGCCGGCTCGATCTCGAGGGCGTGTTCGTGGCGATCGGCCACACGCCCAACACCGCACCCTTCCGCGGTCAGGTCGAGCTGGACGCGGAAGGTTACGTGGTCACCGCGCCGGGCAGCGTGCGCACCAGCGTCGCCGGCGTCTTCGCGGCGGGCGACGTGCAGGACAAGATATGGCGCCAGGCGGTCACCGCGGCGGGCACCGGGTGCATGGCGGCGCTGGACGCGGAGAAATGGCTGGCCGAACATAGCAAGTTGGAGGCCGAAGCCGTCGAGTCGATGGTCGCGGCTCAGTGATCGCGGCCCCGCTTGGGGCGAAGGGAGTGGCATGGACTGGGACAAGCTGCGGGTCTTCCACGCGGTGGCGGAGGCCGGCAGTTTCACCCACGCGGGCGACACGCTGAACCTCAGCCAGTCCGCGGTCTCCCGCCAGATCTCGGCGCTCGAGGAGGCGTTGCAGGTTCCGCTGTTTCATCGCCACGCGCGCGGGCTGATCCTGACCGAGCAGGGCGAGAGCCTCAACCGGACGGTGCGCGAGGTGTTCGCCAAGCTCGCGATGACCGAAGCGTTGCTGACGGAAAGCCGGGAGAAGCCGGCCGGGCGGCTCAAGGTTACGACGACGGTCGGCTTCGGGGCGGCGTGGCTCGCGCCGAAAATCCACGACTTCCTGGACCACTATCCAGACGTCACGATGAATCTCGTGCTCGACGACAACGATCTCGACCTTGCCATGCGCGAGGCGGACGTGGCGATCCGCATGCATCCGCCGAAGCAGCCCGATCTGGTGCAGCGCCATCTTATGGCGATCGAGTGGCAGTTGTGCGCCTCGCCGGACTACCTCGAGCAATACGGCACGCCCGCCAAGATCGAGGATCTGGACGCCCACCGGCTGATCTTGTTCGGCACGTATCATCCGCCAGTTGCCGACGTGAACTGGGTGGCGAGCCTCGGCCGCCCCGCCGGGCAGCCGCGCCAGGCGCTGCTGGAGGTCAACAACATGACCGCGATGCTGGGAGCGGTGCGCAGCGGCCTCGGGATCGCCGCGTTGCCCGACTACATGGGACCGGGCACGACTGAGGGTCTCGTGCGGGTGCTGCCGGACGTGAAAGCGCCGACGGTGGACGTGTACTTTGTCTATCCAGAGGAGCTGCGCAGTTCGAAGCGGGTGGCGGTGTTCCGCGACTTCCTGCTGTCGCGCCTGCCGGGGCGGGGGTGATCCTCGGTCCGCCCTTAATTGTTCCGTATACGTAACGATTTAGGCGTGCCTGGGCGATTGGCGATCAGGCGGTTTTTGGCGACCCGGCCCCCCGCCCGGCGAGGGTAGAAAGGTCTGGTGATTTTGCCCCGGGGCACGGCCCCCGCCGCGGTCGGTCCGCTTCGCTGTCCCACGCCCGCGAGACAGAGGGAGCCGGATCGTCGTGCTCCATGATCGCCCTCGCCGCTTCGGGGTGTTTTGGATCGCGCGGCGGAAACAGCGACGGCGGAAGGTCCGGGGCGGGGGCGATGCCCATCATCCGGCAGAGCGGCCGGAGAATCCGCCCGCCCTGCGGCGAGGCCGCCAGCAGTGCCGCCATCTCCGCATCCTCGGTCAGCAGATAGCGAAGCTGCGATCCCCGGCCGGCGGCATGGTAGCCGAGCCAGTCGACCACCCAGGCAAACCGGGCCGGCAGCCGGGATTTTCGCGGCCCCTGCTTGCGCGCCGGTGTGGAGTGAGCCGGCCGGGGCGGTCGGGTGCGGAGCGGGCCGGCGGCGAGCCGTGCGGCCAGCGCGGTGAAGCGGCGGATCACGCTGCCGAGATAGGCGGAGAACAGCAGCGTCACCGGGATCAGCGCCCAGTTCCGCCCGGCGTGCAGGGCGGCGATGTCGCGCAGCCCGCCCAGCACGGTGGCCAGACGCTCCGACAGATTGGTCGGCTCGGGCACCGGACGGGGGACGTAGTTGAAATACATATTCACGATCGGCTACATAACGCAAACCGCAAAAGATGTCAATACTCCCGTTCGCGTAGTCCCCGTCGCTTGAACGTCCAGCAACGCAACCCGCTGTGACGCGACCTCAGGCGAACGAGAGAGGCGCCGACATCCGTGCCGGGAATGAGGACGCGACGCGCTGGATAAGCTCCTCCATCTCGAACGGCTTGAGCAGCCGCGGCGCGGCATCAAACTCCGCCGGAAGCGACAGGCTGCCGTAGCCGCTCAGGAAGATGAACGGCACGCCCCGCGCCGCGAGCAAGGCCGCCACCGGAAACGAGTGCTCGCCGGCCAGATTGACGTCCAGAAGGGCGCCGTCGAACTGCTCCCGCGCCGCCAGCCGGAGGGCGTCACTCAGTCGGGCGGCCGGACCGACCACCGAACAGCCGTGCTCACCCAATTGCTCGACGATCAATTCGGCGACCAGGACCGTGTCCTCGACCACCAGGACGCGCAGGCCGTCCAGCACGCGCGTCGTCCTCGGAGCCATCATGGATTGACTACGCGGCTCCGGCTGGCGGGTTGCCCGTTTCGTCGCCGGGTCGTCAGCGCGCGTCGTGGAAGATTATCCCCAAGGTATGCCGCTCGCCGGCGCGCACACGACTGACCCCGTGGCGCATCGTCACGCGATACGCGCCGCGCGAGCCGCGCACCGGGCGCTGATTGACCGCGAAGACGACCGCCGATCCCTGGCGCAGCGGCACCACCTCGGCGCGCGACTGCATGCGCGGCCGCTGCTCGGTCAGCACGAACTCGCCGCCCTCGAAATCCTCGCCGGGCCGGCTGAGCAGGATCGCCACCTGTAGCGGAAAGTGCAACGTCCCGTAGATATCCTGATGCAGACAGTTGTAGTCGCCCGGGCCATAGCGCAGCAGCAGCGGTGTCGGCTTCGTCTGCCCCTCGGCATGGCAGCGCGCCAGGAACGCCGCATGAGTGTCCGCGAAGCCCGGCAGGCCGAGTGAGGCGGCCCAGCGGTTGGCGATCGTGGCGAGCGGCGGGTAGAGCGCCGTGCGGAGGGCTTGCACCACGTCCGGAAGGGGCGTGTCGAAATATTTGTATTCTCCCCGGCCAAAGCCGTGTCGCGCCATCACGACGTGGCTGCGGAATCCCTGTGGGGCGTCATACGCGGCGGCCAGCGACGCGCAGGCGGTGGGGGACAAGAGTCCTTCGATGACCGCCGAACCACCCTGATCCAGCTCGGCCGCGATGCGGTCCCAATCGAGGCTGCCGATCGGGTCGGGTCGTGCGTTCATCGTGGCGTCTCCCGCGTGGTCATCGAGCCGCAGTATCGCGCCGTCTGGGCGGCCGCGGCACTCCGCTGCTTGTGCCGCAATCCGACGGCCCGTCGGGGCGCGACAGCGGCCCGTCGTTGACCGGTCGCGGCCATCTGACTAGCCTTTCGACCGTCTCGAAGCGCGAGTATTTTCACATTCTTTGCAGGGAATCACGCGGCATGATGGCTCGGACGTCGGCGGCGCTGCTGCTCCTGCTCGGTTCACCGTCGGCGGCGCTGGCGCAGCGCACCGTCTCGCATGCCTCGCGCTACACCCAGGCGGCGGTCGCATTGCCGACCCCCGGTGCCGCGCGGCCGGTGAAGTCCGCGCTGAAGCTGGTCGACCCGAAAACGCTGCCGCTTGCGGCGCTGATGCGCGACAACGCGGCCCCCGCCGGAGCCGCTGCCCTGGTTGCCGGGGCGATCACGGGCGGGACGTCGCCGGCCGCACAAACCTGGGTCCCTGGCCTGCGTTCCGATGCCTACGGCGAGTATAGCCCGGCCCGATCGATCGCCCCATACACGACGGCAGGAGCCTACGCCTCGTATGGCGGGCCGACGCCCACGGTGGCCGCTGTGGCCGTCTCGGCATTTCCGTGGCGCGCCACCGGAGCGCTGTATTTCACAATCGGCGGCGATTCGTTCGCGTGCAGCGGCTCGCTCATCGCGCCGGGCCTGCTGGTCACGGCGGCGCACTGCGTCTTTGAGTATGGGACGAAGTCCGATGCCGGGTGGCACAGCAATTTCTATTTCTACCCCGCGCTCTCGGACAATCCGATCTACGGCTATTACACGGCGATCCACGAGATCATCCCGGACGTATACTACAAGGGTACAGACCACTGTGAGGTCGACGGCGTCGTCTGCAACAACGACATCGCGATCATCGTGCTGCGGGCCAACGGCGGCGTGCTGCCGGGCACGCGGCTGTCTTGGTACAATTATGGATGGAACGGCTTCTCGTTCGTGAAGTCGTTCGGTGGCGCGTGGCTCACCCACGTCACCCAGCTCGGCTATCCGCACGCCTTCGACGGCGGCCGGCGGATGACGCGCACCGACGGCATCGGCGCGTATTATGGGCCGGCCGGGTTGCGCAACATCGTGCTCGGCACGGCGCAGACCGGCGGATCGAGCGGCGGGCCGTGGCTGGCCAATTTCGGTGCCAAGCCGAGCGTCGATCCGTTCGAAGCCACGCTCGGGCGCGACACGCTGGCCAACACGGTGATCGGAGTGACCAGCTGGGGCTATGACGGAGCTGGACCGAACGCCCAGGGCGCGTCGTTCTTTGGAGAGAACGACTGGGCGCGCGGCCGGTTCCACGATTCGCACGGCAAGTTTCGCGGCGTCGGCAATATCGGCGCGCTGGTCAACGAAGCGTGCAACGCGTATTTCGACCATTGCTGAGGCCGGCCGAGGCCTCGCCCGCTCGGCGCATGGCCGTCAATCCGACGCGGCCTGTCCCGCGACGTGCCGGCGCAGGATCTCGATGAACGCTCCGACCAACGGCTGTTGCTCCTCGCCGCGCCGCCAAGCGGCGAAGTGGTGCGAGTGAAATTGATAGGTCTGCGGCTTGAGCGCCCGCATCGCGCCGCGCTCGACCCAGAGTTCGCCGATGTGGCGTGGCAGAAAGCCGATCAGATGGCCGGACAGGATCAGCATCACTTGCGCCTCCATATGGATGATGTTGGCGCTCGCTCGCGGATGGTTCACCCGATACAGATCCTCGAGCTGCCGGTAGCCGCGGACAGAAAAGCCTGACCGTTCGATTGCCGCCTGATCGAGCCGGCTTTCCGCGATGTCGAACAATTCGTGGCCGCGACCGCAATACAGCGCGTGCGGCTCCTGATGGAACGGCAGATACGCGACTCCTGGCGCCTGTTGCGCGAACGGGCCGATCGCCACGTCCCGCCGTCCATCGGCCACCGCCCGCTCCAGCTCCAGCGGCGTGCCCAATTCGAGATCGATGAACACGCTCTGCGCTTGCGCGAGATAGCGAGCGAGCGGACCCTGCAGACCAAGCCGCTCGCTGGACACAACTCCGTCGACGATGCCGAGGCGCAGCCGCCCGACCAGCTGCCCGCGAGAGCCGCCGACGCGCTGCTGGAACCGTTCGATGTCGACAAACAGCTGTCGCGCGGCGCGCAAGGTCGCCTCCCCGAAGGGCGTGAGCAGGAAACCGCGCCGGCCGCGCACGCAGAGCGGCCCGCCGAGAACTCGCTCCAGCGCCGCCAGATGACCGCTCAGTGTCGGCTGCGAGAGGTTGAGCGCGATCTGGGCCGCGGAGAAGCTGCCAGCCTCGGCCAGCGTTACGAAGACTCGCAGCAGCCGCAGATCGATGTTGTCCAGCCGCCGCATGGCCCTGTCCTCGGATCGGGATTTTCCGATGATTGGCACGGAAATGCCGGATTGTCGCCGATGTGAAAGATCCGCGATGCTAGACCGGTCAGCATGGAGGTTGCGATGTCGGCTCGACGCTTGACCGCTTTCGGACTCCTCGCCCTGTGCGCGACGGTCGCCTCCGCGACGACAAGTCGGGCGGACGACAAGATCCGCATCCTGTGCCCGACCTGGTCGGGCTACGCGCCGATTTTCGTCGCCCAGGACCTTGGCTACTTCAAAACGCTCGGCGTGACGGTCAGCATCCGCTTCGACGACGAGCGGGCCGACGTGATGGCGGCGATGGCTCGCCGCGACATCGAAATGGATCTGCGCACCGTCGGTGAGTTCCAGGGGCGGCCGCGCGAGGAGTCCACGCCCGGTGTCATCATCGGCACGATCGACGAGAGCCTGGGCGGCGACGGCGTGGTAGCCGATGGCGCGATTGCCAGCGTCGCCGATCTGAAGGGCAAGACCGTCGCGGCCGAGATCAACATTCCGGCTCGCCTGCTGCTGCAGCTGGAGCTGCGCAAGGCCGGCCTGAGCCTGAAGGACCTGACGCTGAAGGAGATCGCGACCGCCGATTCCGTGGCGGTCTTCGCCGACGCCTCGGTGGCCGCCGTCGCGACCTATCAGCCCTACCTTTCGCAGACCCTGAAGAACGGCGCGGCGCGCAAGCCGAAAGAGATCGTCAGCTCCAGCGACTATCCGGGCTATATCACCGACGTCATCATCGTCCGGCAGGATGACCTGGCCGCCAATCCGGGCAAATATGCAGCGTTCCTCCGAGGTATCTACCGGGCCGTGCGGTATTTCGAGACCAATCCGGATGATTTCATCAAGCTGTCCGCCCCGCACTACAACCTGTCGCCGGAGGATTTTCGGGCGAGCATCGACGGCAGCCTGAGATACACCAACCTTGCGACCAGCCAGGCGTTGCTCGGCACGCCGTCCGCGCCCGGCGAACTCGCGAACATCTTCGAGACCGTCATGGGCCTCAACCTCGAGAACGGGGCGGCCGATCACCGTCTGACGGCCGCGAAGAGTATCGACAGCGCGGCGATCGCCGGTTTGAGCGCCGCCGACGTGAAGTGACCGCGGCGTTGGCGCGAGAGCCGTGGCTGCCAAGTCTCTTCGTTCTGCGCGGCGCCATGCCGCGACGTACCGGCCTCATGATCTCGCTCGCGGCCAGCGTCGTCGTGCTGGCCGGATGGGAGACCGCCGTGCGAACGGGGTGGGCGAACCCCGTCTTCCTGCCGCCGCCGTCGGTGGTCGTGGCCACGATGGCGCGCATGGCGCGCGACGGGCAACTGCTCGGCAACAGCGCCGTATCGATCGGCCGGGTGTGGGCGGCCTTTCTGCTGTCGGCGGTCATGGCGATCCCGATCGGCATGCTGATGAGCAGCTACCGCCCCATTGGCGCGGCACTGGAGCCGATCATCGACTTCATCCGCTATCTGCCGGTGCCGGCGCTCGTGCCGCTCAGCATCATATGGTTCGGCATCGGCGAGGAGACGAAGATCTTCCTGCTGTGGCTCGGGACGTTCTTCCAGCTCGTGCTGCTGGTCGCCGACGACATGAACCGGGTGCCGCACGAATACATCGAGATCGCCCGCACGCTGGGCGCGCGCGAGCCGCAGATGCTGCGCGACGTGGCGTTCCGCGCCATGCTGCCCAGCCTCGTGGACAATCTGCGGATCACCCTCGGCTGGTGCTGGACCTATCTCATCATCGCGGAGATCGTCGCCGCCGACAGCGGCCTCGGCTTCGTCATCTGGACCGCGCGCCGCTACATGCAGACGTCACAGGTCATGGCGGGCGTGGTCACGATCGGGCTGATCGGCCTGGTGACGGACCAGGCGCTGCGCGCCCTGCACCGCCGCGCGTTCCGGTATCTGTGACGCGGCCGTATCTGAGCTTCGACGGGGTGACGAAACGCTTCGGCGCGCTGCCGGTGGTGACACCGCCGCTGAACCTGGAGATCGCGCGGCATGAGTTCGTGACGTTCCTCGGGCCGTCCGGCTGCGGCAAGACGACGCTGATGCGCATGGTGGGCGGCCTGGACTCGCCGGACGAGGGCGAGATCCGGCTCGACGGCGAAGCGGTCGGCCCGCCCGACCGGCGGCGCGGCATGGTATTCCAGTCCTATTCGTCGTTCCCGTGGCTGACGATCGAGCAGAACGTCATGTTCGGCATGCGCTATCGTCTCGACCTCGACCAGCGTCGCAAGCGCGAGCGGTGCCGTCATTACCTCGATCTGGTTGGCCTGTCCGATTTCGCGGAGAAATATCCAAACCGTGTTTCCGGCGGCATGCGGCAGCGCGTGGCAATCGCCCGCACGCTGGCGGCCGGATCGGAGGTACTGCTGATGGACGAGCCGTTCGGTGCACTGGACGCCCAACGGCGCGAACACCTGCAGGTCGAGCTGCGGCGCATCCAGAAGGCCGACGCCAAGACCATCGTCTTCGTCACGCACGACGTCGAGGAGGCGGTGTTTCTCGCGGACCGGATCATCGTCTTCTCGAAGCGGCCGGCGCGCATCGTGGCCGATGTCGATGTGGGCGCGATCCTCGGTCCGGAGCGTACGCTGGCGTTGCGCGACGCGGCGGCTTTCTTCCGTCTGCGGACCGAGGTGCTGCACAAGGTGCGCGAGAGCGCGGGAGTGCAGGAGTGAGCCTGACCCTCGCTAGACAGCGCGTGCTGATCACCGGCGCCAGCCGCGGCATCGGTTTTGGAATCGCCCGCGCCTTCGCCGCCGCCGGTGCGGAATTGCACATCTTGGCCGACGATCCGGCCGTGCTGGAACAGGCGGCGCTGATCGGCGCGACGGGCCATGTCCACGACATCACCGACGCGGCCGCCATGGCGCGCGTGGCGGATTCGGTCGGCCCGCTCGACGTGCTCATCAACAACGCCGGTCTGGAACGGCTGACGCCGCTGTCGGACGCGACCGCCGAGAACGAGACGATTTTCCGTCGCGTGCTGGAGATCAACGTCGTCGGCACGTTCCTCGTCACCCGCGCCGTTCTGCCGCGTTTGCGAGCGAGCGGGCGCATCATCAACACCGCCTCGACCTGGGGGCGCGTCGCCGAGCCGCTGTTCGGCGCCTATGTCGCCTCCAAGCACGCGGTCATCGGCCTGACGAAGACCTGGGCCAAGGAGCTTGGACCGCGCGGGATCACGGTCAACGCGGTGGCACCCGGCTGGGTGCGCACCGAGGCGTCGTTGCGCTCGCTCGCGTCAATGGCAAGCAGGCTCGATCGGACGGAGGAAGTGTTGTTGGACGACATCCTGAGGGGTCAGGCGCTGCCGGGGCTCATGCAGCCGGACGACGTGACGGGGCCGTATCTGTTCCTCGCCTCGCCCATGGCCGCGAACGTGACCGGCCAGACGATCGGCGTGGATCGCGGCGAGGTGCCGTGGTGAGCGCGCTCGCGGGCCGGCGCGCGATCGTCACGGGCGCGGCGAGTGGCATCGGCCGCGCCGTGGTCGCCGCCTTCACCCAAGCCGGAGCGCGGATCGTGGGCTTCGACATCGCGGCCTGCGACGGCATCGCCGTCGATGTCGGCGACGAGGCCCAGGTGGCGGCCGCCATGGCTCGGGCGATCGCCACCCTCGGCGGTCTCGACATCCTGGTGAACTGCGCCGGGATCGAACTGGATTCGCCGCTTGGCGCGCCGAACGCGGTCGCCGACCTCGACCGCATGTATGCGGTCAATCTTCGTGGCCCCGTGCTGATGGCCCGCGCCGCGCTGCCGCATCTGTCGGACGGCGCCCGGATCGTCAACATCGCCTCCGAACTCGCCTATCTCGGCCGCGCCGGCTCGTCCTGCTATGCGGCGACCAAGGGCGCGATCCTGTCGCTCACCCGCTCGTGGGCGCGCGAGCTCGGCCCACGCATCCTGGTCAATGCCGTCGCCCCCGGCCCGATCGACACGCCGCTGCTGCATTTCGACACGCTGACGCCCGAGGTGCAGGCGCTGGAAGTCGGCAACCCGCTGCGCCGCATCGGCAGGCCGGAGGAAGTCGCGGCCGTCGTGCTGTTCCTGGCCGGGCCGGGCGCGAGCTTCGTCACCGGACAATGCTACGCCGTCGACGGCGGTGCGGCGATGCACTGAGGGGATCGAAATGGTCGACAGCGTCTTCATGGCCGAGCTCAGCTGGCCGGAGTTTCGCGACCGGATTTCCGCGAACCCGCCGGTGTTCCTGCCGATCGGGGCGACCGAGCAGCACGGGCCGCACCTGCCGCTGGGCGTCGACGTGATCCTGCCCACGGGGGTTGCCGAGCGGGTCGCGCGCGAGGTCCGCGGGTTGGTCGCGCCGACCATTCCGTACGGATACAAGTCGCAGCCGCGCTCCGGCGGCGGGCAGGCGTTTCCGGGAACCACGAGCCTGGACGCGCAGACTCTCGCGCTGGTGCTGCGCGATGTGATCCGCGACCTCGGCGCGCATGGCGTGCGGCGGCTGGTGGTCATGAACGGTCATTTCGAGAACGCCTGGCCGGTGGTCGAGGGGCTCGATCTGGCCTTGCGGGAACTGCGCCGCGACGGGATCGCCGATATGCAGGCGATGCGGTTCGAATACTGGGACTTCGTGGAGCGCGCGACGCTCGACCGGTTGTTCCCCAACGGGTTTCCCGGCACCGAACTGGAGCATGCGAGCCTGCTGGAGACGTCGCTGATGTTGCTTCTGCGACCCGATCTGGTGCGGATGGATCTCGTCCCGTCCGACGGGCCGGCAAAATTCCCCACCTATGACCGCTGGCCGGTGCCGAAGGATTTCGTCCCTGCCTCCGGCGTGCTGGCCGACGCGCGCGGCAGCAGTGCCGAGAAGGGCGGCTGGCTGATGGACGACCATGTGCGCCTGATCGCCGCCGCGGTGCGCCGCGAGTTCTCGCTGTGAGCGCGATCGCCGAGCAGATCGCCGAGGCGGCGTCGCGTCCGCTGTCGCGCGCGCCCACGCTGCCGCCGCGCGCGTATACCGACGGGGGCCATTTCGCCCGCGAGGCAGACGCCATCCTGCGCGCCGAGTGGATCTGCATCGCCCATGTCTCGCAACTCGCGGCTGTCGGCGACGACGTGGCGGTCGAACCGGTGGAGCGGCAACTGGAATGGGGGCTGTTCGAGGACATGCAGGTCAGCAGCGCGGTCCAGCGCGGGCTGCGCTCGGCCCACGCGGTACGCGGCCGGCGCAGCCATCTGGAGGAAATGGTCTGGCTGATCCAGCGCAACGTCGCCCGCCGTCTTGCGGAACATTACGCATGACGGGACAACCAGTCGATGCCGCGATGGTGCCACGCTACGCCGGAATTGCGAGTTTCATGCGTTTGCCGATCGCCGCCGACGCCGCTGGTTTGGACGTCGCGTTGGCCGGGGTGCCTTACGACGGCGGCACGACCAACCGTCCGGGCGCGCGCCACGGCCCGCGCGCCATTCGCGAACAATCGAGCCTGATCCGTCGTACCCACCACGTCTCCCACGTCGCACCCTATGACCGGTTGCGCGTGGCCGACGTGGGCGACGCGGCCGCCAATCCGTTCGACGTGGCCGAGGCGTTGCGCGGCATCGAGGCGTTCTTCGCCGACATCGTCGCGCACGGAGCGGTGCCGATCGCCGCCGGCGGGGATCATCTCGTCACGCTGCCGATCCTGCGCGCCGTGGCGCGCGCGCGTCCGGTGGGCCTGATCCATTTCGACGCCCATTCCGATACCAACGATCTGTATTTCGGCGCGAACCCGTATACCCACGGCTCACCGTTCCGCCGCGCGATCGAGGAAGGGCTGCTCGACCCCGCGCGCTGCGTCCAGATCGGCATCCGCGGCTCCATCTATCAGCCGGACGACCACGCATTTGCCCGCGAGCACGGTGTCCGTATCATATACATCGAGGATTTCGCCGCGCGCGGTCCGGCGCCAGTGATCGCGGAGGCCCGCGAGATCGTCGGCGACGCACCGGTCTATATCTCGTTCGACATCGACAGCCTCGATCCTTCGATGGCGCCCGGCACCGGCACGCCGGAGATCGGCGGTCTGACCACGCGCGAAGCGCAGGCCATGCTGCGACACCTCGAGGGCCTCAACATCGTCGGCGCGGACGTGGTCGAGGTCTCGCCACCGTTCGATGTCGGGGGCATGACGGCGCTGGCCGCTGCGACCGTGATGTTCGAACTGCTGTGCGTCCTCGCCGCCGGAAGGGCGTGACGTGGGCCACGGCTACGAGAGCGGCCGCCTCGATCTTCCCTTCGTCGGGCTCTGCACCTTTGGCAAATACCCGGCCTGTCTCGACTGGGACCGGATCGACGCGGACGTGGCCGTGCTTGGCGCGCCGTTCGACATGGGCACGCAATGGCGGCCAGGCGCGCGGTTCGGCCCGCGGGCGATCCGCGAGGCGTCCACCCTGTTCGCGTTTGGCCATGCCGGAGCCTACGACCACGAGGACGACGCGGTCTACCTGCCGTCCGGGACCACCCGCATCGTCGACATCGGCGACGCCGACATCATCCACACCGACACCGAGCGCAGCCACGCCAATATCGAGCACGGCGTCCGCCGCATCCTGGACGCCGGCGCGCTGCCGGTCGTGCTGGGTGGGGATCATTCCATTAACATCCCGATCATGCGCGCCTTCGATGGCCGCGGTCCGATCCATCTCGTGCAGATCGACGCGCATCTGGACTTCGTGGACGAGCGGCACGGCGTGCGGCACGGCCACGGCAACCCGATGCGGCGCGCCGCCGAGCTGCCGCACGTCTCGGGCCTGACGCAGCTCGGCATCCGCAACGTCTCGTCCACCGCGCGCGAGGGCTACGAGGCCGCCCGCGCGATGGGCAGCACAATCCTCAGCGTGCGCCAAGTGCGCGGCCTTGGGCCGGACGCGGCGCTGGCGAGCATTCCCGAGGACGCCGCATGCTATCTCAGTATCGACATCGACGCGTTCTGCCCGTCCATCGCGCCCGGCACCGGCACGCCGAGCCATGGCGGATTTCTATACTACGAGGTTCTGGAGCTGCTCGCGGCGATCGTGAAACGGCATCGGATCGTCGGAGTCGATCTGGTCGAGGTCGCGCCCGCCTACGACCCCGCCGCCGTCACCGCGATCCTGGCCGCCCAGCTTCTGCTCAACCTGCTCGGGCGCATTCTGTGGCGAGCGCCGGCCGCGTAAGGCGGTGCGCTCTATTCGCCCAGCCGCGAGAAGACCTGCCGGTCCTTGTTCTCCTGCATGAGCAGGCGGAATCCCGGCAGTGTCTCGAGCCCCAGGCCGCCGGGAATGCCGCTCTCCTCGTCGGCGACGACACGCTCGTATTTTTCGCCGCTGAGTTTTTCCCACTTTCCGGCGGGTTTCATCGCCTCGACATGCACCACCGTCGCCTTGAGCACCATGCGCACGATCGGCTGTTTCGGCGCGGAGGGTTTCGTCAGGCTCGGGTGGCCGCCGATCATCTGCCAGCCGGCACCCAGCGCCCAGGCCTTCAACTCGTCCTGCGTCATGCCGCTTTCTTCCCGCGCTTCTGCTTCCCGCCGGCCCGGACCTGGCTCGGCGCGGACCCCGCCTTGGCGCGATCGAGCACGAAACGCGCGTAGTCGTCCATGTCGCCCTCGAACGGGACCACCGACCCGTCGGCGGCCAGCCAGAGCCGGTCGGCCACCAGCTCCATGAGCGACCGATCATGGGTGATGAGGATCACCGCGCCCTGGTAGTCGTTCAGGGCGTCGAGCAGAGCGCGGCGGCTGTCGATGTCCAGATGGTTGGTCGGCTCGTCCAGGATCAGCAGATGCGGGGCGGCCATCGCGACCATGTTCAGCAAAAGGCGCGCCCGCTCGCCGCCCGACAGATTGGCAACCGTCGTCGATTGCTTGTCGAACGTGATGCCGAACTGTGCGAGCCGCGAACGATGCACGGTTTCCGTGTCGTCGTGACGGGCGCGACGGATGATGTCGAGCGGGGTGTCGGACGGATCCATCGCCTCGATCTGATGCTGGTGGAACCAGCCCACCTGAATCCGCCGCTCGCGCTGCATCCGCCCCGCCTGCAACCCCAGCGCCCCGGCGGCCATCTTCGCGAAGGTCGATTTTCCAGCACCGTTCACGCCCAGTAGGCCGATGCGGTCGTCCACGTCCAAGCGAAGGTTCAGGTCGCGCAGCACCGGCTCGGCGGACCCGTAGCCGACCGACGCGCCCTCCAGTCGCATCAGGGGCGGCGCGAGCGGCCGGGCCGGTGAAGGCAGGATGAATGGAGCCACCCGCTCCTCCACGACCGCGGAGATCGGCTCCAGCTTGGCGAGGCGCTTCATGCGGGACTGCGCCTGCGCCGCTTTGCTGGCCTTGGCGCGGAAGCGGTCCACGAAACTCTGCAGATGCGCGCGTTCGGCTTCCTGTTTCACGCGCGAGGCGGTCTGCAGCCGCGCCTTTTCCGCCCGCCGCCGCTCAAAATCGTCGTAGCCGCCAGCGTACAGCTCCAGCTTGCCGCCCTGTAGATGCAGAATCGAGGTGACGGAGTTGTTCAGCAGCTCCCGGTCGTGGCTGATGATGATGGCCGCGTTCGGATAGACCCGCAGCCGTGCCTCGAGCCACATCGCCCCCTCCAGGTCGAGATAGTTGGTCGGCTCGTCGAGCAGCATCAGGTCCGGCTCGGCAAACAGGGCGGCAGCCAGCGCCACCCGCATCCGCCAGCCGCCAGAAAATTCCGCCATGGGACGGGCGAGGTCGGCGGTCGAGAAGCCGAGGCCCGCCAGAATCTCACCGGCGCGGGCGGGCGCGCGGTCGGCGTCGATTTCGGCGAGCCGCGCGTAGATGTCGGCGATCCGCTCCGGCGCGGCGGTCTCAAGCTCGGTATGCAAGGCGTCGCGCTGTTCATCGGCGGCCAGGATGGTGTCCAGCAGGCTGACCGGCGTCGCGGCGTGTTCCTGCGCGACGCTGGTCACCCGCGCGCCGCGCGGCATTGCGATGTCGCCGCCATCGGGGCCGAGTTCGCCCAGAATGAGCTTGAACAGTGTGGATTTGCCCACGCCATTGCGCCCGACCAGCCCGACCTTGGCGGCGGCAGGCAGGGTCACGGTGGCGTGGTCGAAGAAGCGGCGTCCCCAGGCGTTGAAGACGAGGTCGTCGATTTGCAGCATGGGGCCGTCGCGCGGTGTGTGCGCGGGGTCTACTCCGAATGGACGCCGAAAAGCGAGCGTCGCGGCGGGCGATCCGGATGGGACGCCCGCCGCGACCGCCTACTTCACCCCGAGAACACTCAGGTCGATGCCCTCGGCCATCGCCTTGTAGCCGGCGGCGTTGGGATGGAGGTGGTCGCCCTTGTCGAATTCCGCGCGGATGTGCTTCGGGTTGGCGGGGTCGCGGGTCATGGCGTCGAAGTCGATCACGCCGTCGAACGCCCCGCCACGGATGAACGCATTGACAGCGGCCCGCTTCGCCTCTTTCTCCTCGTTATAGTAGCCGAACAACGGCGTGCCGTGGAACGTGTCCTCGAATGGCGTGAGCGTGGCGCCGATGATGCGCAGTCCGTGCTCGTGGGCGCGAGCGATCAACTGCTTGTAGCCGCCGATTATGTCGTCGGCAGCCGGGGCGGCCTCGTTCTTCGGCGTGAGTACGGTGGCTGGCCAGCCGATATCGTTGATGCCCATCATCAGCACAACCGTGTCGGCTTGCGGCTGGCTCAGCACGTCGCGGTCGAAACGCGCCAACGCATTGTCGCCCATGCGGTCACGCAGAATGCGGGCACCGGAAATCCCCTCGTTGACCACGGCCACCGGCGCGCCGGCCTTCTGCAGCCGCTCGGCAAGGACGTCCGGCCAGCGGTCGTTACCGTCGAGCGTCGAGCCGTCGCCGTCGGTGATGGAATCGCCGAACAGCACGACCGCGCGGCCCGACGGCGGAGCGTCGACCATGATCTCGGAGAGGAACAAGCGTGACGTCACGGTTTGCGTCGGCGTGACGGCCGCATCGCCGGCGACGTTGCCGTTCGCGATATAAGCGCTCTGCCGGCCGTCATTGTGCCAGGTCGCAGTCGGGGAGACGTCCGGAAAATACGCCGAAATCGCCAAGGTCCCGAGCGGGGCGATATCCAGGTCGATGGGGTCGCTCAGCGCCGGGGCACCGGGAGGGATCGTGACCGCGTTCTGGCCGCCGAACGTGAGGACGCGGTCGGTGTCGGCCCGGATCGCTGCGCCATGATCGGCGACCGCCACGTGCGCCGCGCCGATGGTCAGCGGGTCCTTGCCATACAGGTTGGAGAACAGCACCCGAACCTTGTGGCCACCCAGGCTGACGCGGGCAAACTGGCGGATCGTCTGGTCACGCAATGACCGGGGTATGTTCACCGGGGGGAAGAAATCCGGCTCCCAAACCGGCTGGGGACTGGCCGCCCAGGTCGGGATCCAAGCCCCCTGCGCTGGTGTCTCGCCGTGTGCCGACAGGGCTGGCGCGCATGCGACGGCCGCCGCGAACCCAAGGATCGCGAACGCGTGAAAAGGCTCGCGAACGCTGGTTTTGACCAAGACCATGAATCCTCCCGGTGTTTTTGGTCGCCAGCCTTGCCGGCTCCCTTGACCTACCGCTTAGCAGCGATCGACGCCCTCCGCCACGTCATCGGGCGGCGGATCGCTCCGCGCCAGTGACCCGCCATACCCGGTTGCCGACATCATCCGCGACCAGCAGGCCGCCTCGCCGGTCGCAGGCGACCCCGACCGGGCGGCCTTGCGCGTTACCGTCCGCGTCGAGGAATCCGGTCAGTACATCGAGTGGCTGGCCGGACGGCGTGCCGGCGGCGAACGGGACGAAGATCACCTTGTAGCCGCTCGGCGGCCGGCGGTTCCATGACCCGTGCTGACCCACGAACGCGCCCTCCGCGAAGGGCGCGCGCAGACCGTTTTCGTTGCAGAATGCCAAGCTGAGGGAGGCGGTATGCGGGCCGAGCGCGTAGTCGGGCGCGATCGCGCGCGCCACCAGATCGGGCCGCGGCGGCTGCACGCGCCCGTCGACGTGCTGCCCGTAGTAACTGTACGGCCAGCCGTAGAAGCCGCCGTCGCGCACCGAAGTGATGTAGTCGGGCACGAGATCGCTGCCGATTTCGTCGCGCTCGTTGACGGCCGTCCACAGCACGTGGCCTGAGGGCTCGATCGCGAGCCCATTCGGATTGCGCAGACCCGTGGCCAGGACCCGATGCTGGCCGTTGGCCGGATCGATCTCCCAGATCGCCGCCCGGCCCTGCTCGGCCGCCGTGCCGTTCTCGCCGACATTGCTGTTGGAGCCGACGCTCGCGTACAGGCGCGAGCCGTCGGCGTTGGCGATGACGTTCTTGGTCCAGTGATGATTGCGCGGGCCGCCCGGAAGATCCGCGACTTTCTCGGCCGCCGCGTCGATGCGCTCATCCCCGTCGCGGTAGGGGAATTTGACCAGCGCGTCGGCGTTGGCGACGTAGAGCGTGCCGCCGACCAGGGCCATCCCAAAGGGCGAGTTCACGCCTTCCAGAAACGTTGATCTGACGTCCGCGACGCCGTCCCCATCCGTATCGCGCAGCAAAGTGATGCGGTTGGCGCTCGGCACGCCCGCGCCGGCGCGCCTCATGACGAGCCGCATGACCAAGCCGCGGATGCCCGTGCCGTCTTCAGGCCGCGGCGGCGCGTTGGTCTCGGCGACCAGCACGTCCCCGTTCGGCAGCACCAGGACATTGCGCGGATGGACCAGCCCGCCGGCGAACTCGGCCACCCGCAAGCCGTTCGCGGCGACCGGCGTCAACCCCGCGGGCCAGCCTTTTGCGGGCGCGATAGCGACCGTCGGCAACCATGACTCGCGCGGCGGCGGCAGCGCCGGGCTAGGGCCGATTCCCGCCTCGATCGGTTTGGTCGCGCGATCGCCGCAGGCCGTCAGTGCGACGAGCAGCGTGAGGATGGTCGGGAGGTGCGGCGGCATGAGGCTCACTCCGATGGGCGTCGGGATCGGCGTTGACGTTGCCAATCATCGTGGTCGGGGTGGTCATATCACGGTCGTGACCTTCGTCGAACGCACCGGGCAGCCCACATCCACCACCTGTGTCGCGGCGCGTTCGATCAGCAGACGCTGCAGCACAGGCACGACGGAAAAGATGGCTGTGTAGCCGTCGGCGCGCGGCAGGACGATGGTCGTCGTGTCGGCTATCGGCGTCTCGCCGCTGCAATCGAAGACGACGCAGGGCGCGCCCGCCTCGCGGCAATCCCGAACAAGGCCGGCGACGAGGCCGGCGGCCTGCCCGGGGCCGCGCAGCGCGATGATCCCGGTGTCGGGACCGATCGCCTCCAGCGGGCCGTGGCGGAGCTGCGCGCCCTCCAGCCCCAGGGCGGGCTGGCGGCCCAGCTCCATCAGACACAGCGCGCCGGCCTCGGCAATCCCGACCAGCTCGCCGCGCGCTGTCAGCACCAGTGTGTTTGCCGTCGACAGGGCGGCCAGGGCCGGCGCGACGTCGGGCGCGGGAGGATACATCAGCGCCTCGACCATGCCTGGTTCGAGCCATTTGAAGTCCGAGAGGACCGCGCTGTGCAGGGCCAGACAGACGAGCAGGCTGCGCGTCGCCGCGAACGCGATTTCCGCGCCGCCCTGGCCGAGCAGGCAGGGCAGGCGCTTCGCGAGGTCGCCGTCGGGATCCAGCGTGAGTCCGAACCGCTCCTCGGCGTGCGCAGGCTGGTCGAGATACAGGAGGACCTCGCCCGAGCGGCCGGACTGCGACGTGACGATGACCGTGCGCGGACGATCCGGCAGCGGCGTCACCAGCACTTCCGACAGCGGGTGCGACGCGACCTCGATGCCGGCCCGCCGGTACATGATCTCGGCCGAGCGGTTGACCCAGTGCGACGCGCCCATCCCCAGCAGCACGAGCCGCCCGGTGCGGCGGATGCTGTCCCCCACTTGCTCGGCCGCTCCGACCGCCGCCTCCAGCGAGGCGATCGCGTCGGCCCCCTGCCTTGCCATCTCCGCATGCAGCAACTCGAGTCCTGTCATGGCCATTGTGTTATCCCTTGACGCCGCCGGCGGTCAGGCCGGCGACGAGCGATCGTTGCAGGAAGAGCGCGATGAGCACGGGCGGCAAAGCGGCGAGCAGTCCGGCCGTCGCGACCAGGCCGAAATCGGTCGCCCGACCGGCGGCGAAGTCGGCGATGGCGACGGGCAGTGTCTTGGACTGCGTGTTGCTGGTGAACAGCAGCGCGAAGAAGAACTCGTCCCAGGCCAGCAGGATGGCGAACAGGATTGCGGTGCGCGTGCCGGACCGCGCCAGCGGCAGGGTGATGTGGCGCAGCGTCTGCAGGAACGTGGCGCCGTCGATGATCGCCGCCGCCTCGATCTCGACGGGAATCGAGTCGAAATTGCTTTTGAGCAGCCAGGTCGTGAACGGCGTCAGGATCGCGCAATTGACGATGATGAGGCCGGTGACGCTGTTGAGCAGGCCCAGATACGACAGCGCGGCATAGAGCGGCAGCACGAGCGCCACCACCGGCATCATGTAGAGCCCCAGCACCGCGTACAGCACGCCGGAATGGCTGCCGCGCATGCGCGAGAACGCGTAGGCGGCTGGGATCCCCACGAGGACGGAGATCGTGGTGGCACCCAGGGCCACCACGAGGCTGTTGCGGAGTGCCGCCAGGAACAGCGCGCCGGCCGAATTGGCCTGCGCCGACATCAGCTTGCCGAAGCGGCTGAGATCGAGCGCGGAGGGCAGCCATTGCAGCGGTTTCTGTACCAGATCGACCGGCCGGCTGATGCTGACGATGACGAGCCACACGAACGGCGCCAGGGTCACGACGAGTACGGCGAGGGCAAGAGCGTGGATCGCCACCGTCGCGGTCGTCGACCGCTTCATGTCGCGCTCTGCTGACGCAGCAGCCGGATATAGAATGCGACGATGACCACGCAGATCAGCACGGCGACCAGCGCGTACGACGCGCCACTGCCGGCGCGCATGTAGCTGAACGCTTCTTGATACACGAAGAAGCTCACGGTCTTGGTGGAATCCGCGGGGCCGCCACGGGTCATGACGAAGACGATGTCAAACACCTTGAACGCCTCGATGCTGCGCAGAACCAGGGCGACCATCAGCGCCGGCAGGATGCCCGGCAGCGTCACGTGAACGAAGCGCGCGAATGGACCCGCGCCGTCGATGCGGGCGGCTTCGTACAGCTCCTTCGGGACCGTCTGCAGCGCGGCCAGCGCGATCAGCGCGACGAGCGGATAGTTCTTCCACACATCGGCCACGACGATGGCGTTCATCGCGCTGGCTGGATCGCCGAGCCACGAGCGGTAGCCGTCGATGATCCCGCTCTGCGTCAGCAGCGCGTTCAGGCTGCCGAAATCGGGGTGGTAGATGAGCCGCCAGAGAATCGCGTTGACGATGGTCGGTAGCGCCCAGGGCAACACCAGCAGAGCCCGCAACGCCGTGCGGCCGTAGAACCGTTCATTGAGCAGCAGGGCGACCAGCACGCCGAGCACCATTTCGAGCGCCACCGACGTGGCTGTGAAATACAGGGTGCGGCCGATCGCGGCGCGGAAATTCTCGTTGCCAATCAGCCTCGTGTAGTTGTCGAGGCCGGTCCAGGAGCCGGTGGCGCTGCCCAGCTTCGCATTGGTGAAGCTGAGCAGGATCGCCTGTAGGAACGGCGCCCCGACGACGCCGACCACGACGGCCAGCATGGGCGCGATCAGCACCCACGCCGCCAGCGACGACCGACGCCAGAACAGCATGCGGCGGGAACTCAGTGAAGCTGTTCGGCCGCCTTCGTCACCTCGGCCAGCGCCTGCTCCGGCGTCGCCGTTCCCAGGACGGCTTTCTGGATCTGCGCCTGCAGGACGGTCGAGAGTTCCTGGTACGAGACGAGCTGCGGGCGCGGCAGCATGATGTTGATCGCGGTCTTGGCGGCCGCGACCATGCTCTCCTGCCCGCGCGCGACGGCGGGATCGTCGTACGAGGATTTCCAGATCGGCAGGCTGAGCTGCGCGTATTTGTTCTGCACCGGCTGCGACGTCATGTACTGCACATAGGTCCAGGCCAGATCCTTCTTGGTCGAGCCGGTCGTGACGCCGAGGCCCATGGAGCCGTTGACCGCCGAGGCGGCGGCCTTGCCCTCGATCCCGGGAGCCGGCGCGATGCCGACCTTGCCGACCACCTGACTCTCCTTGGGGTCCTGCGACTTCGCGTACATGTACGTCCAGTTCAGCGCGAACGCCGCCTGCCCGGCCGAGAAGACCTTGCGCACATCTTCTTCCAAATACTCCTTGGAGTTCGGGTTGGTGACGCCGTCCTTGACCGTCTGGACCATGAATTTCAGGGCGGCCAGCGACGGCCCCTTGTCGAACGCCGGTTTGCCGTTCTCGTAGAAGTCGCCCTGGCCCGCGGAGACCAAGGTCGCGTAGTCGCAGATCACCGCCTCGGCCTGCGCCCAGCTCCAGACGATGGGATAGTCCACGATGCCCTTCGCCTTGATCGTCTTGGCCTGCGCCAGAAGCTCGCCCCAGGTCTTCGGCGGCGCGTCGATGCCGGCCTTCTTCAGCATGTCCGTATTGTAAAAGAGATATTTCGTATCGAGAATCCAGGGCATGCCCCAGCGCTTGTTGTCGTATGCGACGGTCGCCCAGGCACCGTCGAATACAGCGTTCTCGTCGAACGCCTTGGTGCGCTCCGTGACGTCGGTCAGGATGTCGTTGGTCGAGAACGCCGGCGGCCAGATCGCGTCGAACAGAACGACGTCATAGCCCGAGCTGCCGGCACCGCGCGCCGCGACGATCTTGTCGTAGAGCGATTCGTACGGAACGAATTCGAGGTTGACCGAGGTGCCGGGATGCGTCGCTTCGAAATCCTTGGTCATCGCCCGCACGTCGTCCTCGCTGTAGGACGCCTGGGCCATGAACAGCGCGTTGAGCGTCTCGGCGCGCACGCCGGGCGCAGCCACGAGCGCCAGCGCCAGCGCCGCCATGGCCAGCGTCAGTCTGGTCTTTCGAAAGAACACAGGCTCCTCCCCACTCGGTTGACGGTCTCGGCACTTTTAAGTCTATCAAGTGGACGAACTGTCGAGGGAGGCAGCCGGCGGTGTCAAGCGATGAGTCGCGTCGGCCGCTTGTCGTGGTGGGGGGCACGAACCTCGCGCACGCGCACCGCCACAACCGTCGCGCGGTGTTCGAGACGCTGCGCGTGAACGGTCCGCTGTCGCGGGCGGAGATCGCGCGGGCCACCGGGCTCGCCAAGCAGACGATCGCCAACATCGTCGAGCCGATGATTGATGACGGGCTGCTGCGAGAGGAGCCCGCGCGCATCGGCGGTCGCGGCCAGCCGGCGATCCCGGTGGCCATCTCCGCCGACGGAGCGCATGCGGTCGGCGTGCATGTCGAGCACGGCCGCATGCTGGGGGTCGTGGTCGACCTTGCCGGGCGAACAGTAGCGCGCCTTGAGAACCGGCTCGCGGCCAACGAGGCCGGCGACTTCATGCCCGCCCTTCGGCGGATCGTCGCCCGCTTGCGCCGTGGTCAGGCCGGCCAGTTTCTCGGCCTCGGCGTCGCGACACCCGGGCCGTTCGAGACGGAGCCCGCGGCATCGCCAGGGTTTGGCGTGGTGCCCGGCTGGAACAGCGCGTCGGTCGCCGCCCTTCTGCGCGACGCATTCGGCGATCTGGTGTTCCTCGAGAACGACGCGACGGCCGCGGCAGCCGGCGAGCGGCGGGTTGGCGCGGGGGCAGCCATCACGGATTTCGTCTATCTCTATCTCGGGCTCGGCGTGGGCGCCGGCCTGGTGATCGACGGGTCGATCTATCGCGGCGCGGGACGCAACGCGGGCGAGCTCGGCCTGCTGCCGCAGCCGGGAGCTCCCACCCGAACGCTCGAATCTTCGCTCTCGCTCGTCGCGTTGTGCGATCGCCTCGGGTGGGATCCGGAGGACGCAGCCACTCACGGGCGGCTTGGCGCGCTGACGCCGGGGACCAACCCGGCGCTCGAGGCTTGGATGGCGGAGGCGCGCGGAGCGCTGGCCCACGCGGTCCTCACGCTCGAGATGCTGTTCGACCCGGAATGCGTGATCGTCGGCGGATTGATCCCGACCGCCATCCTCGTGCGGCTGCTCAAGGAGACACGGCTGCCACCGAGCGTCGCGCTGCGGCGCGGGCGCAAGCATCCACGGCTCATTGCCGGGACGGGCGATGCCTGGACCGCGGCGATCGGCGCGGCCGCGAGTCCGATCGCCTCGGCATTCGATCCCGAGTTTCGTGTGCTTCGGAAGGTGTGAGGGGCGGGGCTTGACCTTCCCGTTCCGGAAGGCCCGACACGTCGATCTCAAACGGAGACACGCCATGCGACTCAACAAACGCGGTATCGCCGTCGCCGCCGCTGCCGTCGTCGGTCTGGGTGGCCCATTGGTGGCACAGACCGGACCCGATAGCGCGCCGACGATGCAGGACGGCGAACATGTGACGATGGCCGGCATGTCGGCCAACCATGAGGACATGATAGTGGCCATGAAGACGATGGACCGCGACATGATGGGTGCGCAGATGACCGGCGACCCCGATCGCGATCTCGTCACGATGATGATGCCCCACCATCAGGGCGCGATCGACATGGCCCGCATCTATCTGCGCGATGGCAAGGACCCGGCGATCCGCGCGATGGCGGAGAAGATCATCGTCGACCAGGAACGCGAGATCGGTGCCTTCAAGGCGTGGCTCGCGGCCCACCCCGCGACGCCAAAATAGCGGCTCGCGGACCCCGGCTACGCCACGCGGACGAGCGGCTCCACCGACCGCGCCCGCAGCCGGGCGGCCGCGCGGTCCAGCACGGGCCCGGTCAGCACCAGCGGCGCGCATGCCTTCTCCCAATCGAGGCGGGCGAAGTCCGGGTGCAGCGCAATCGCCGGCTGGCCCGCGAACATGCGCCGATTGCCGGTGTCGAGGAAGCTCTCGACCGGAAGACCCTCGGCCAAAAGGACGTCGTGCAGCGGGAGTTCGACATGGAAGTAGTGCACACTGTCGACCCGCTCCTGGGCGATCGAGTAGCAGTTGGCCAGGCGCCCGACCGGGATCAGCACGTCATCGACCAGCACCGCGTGGTCTGGCGAGAGCACGACGTCGCGGGCAGGCACGGATGGGCCGAACGCTCCGGCACCCACCCGCACCGGCCAGATTTTTTCCGGCGCGGGGTGGTGGCGGCAATCGACCTCCCGCTCGCCGATCCATACGACCGGCACGGCCTGACCCGAGGCGGTCAGCAGCAGGTCCCCCTCGCGAAGATCCTCGACGGTGACCGGCCCGTCCGGACCGAGCAGCCGGGTGCCGCGCACGAAACAGGGAACTGGATCCGCCGCGGCGGTACCCAGCGAGATCGGCGGCGGATTGCTGACCGCGTGCGTGCCGGCGGCCGTGCCGTCGCTGACGAACAGCTTGTCACCGGCTCCATCGTCGGCCGTGAACAGCAATTGGCCGCCCAGCACCTTCAGGTCGTGCGGGCTGGAGCCATCGGCGGCGTTGAGATCGTCGAACAGGGTCGTGCCCGCCGCGGTGCCGTCGGTGACCCACAACTCCCGGCCGTGCGTCCGGTCGTTGGCGGTGAAGAAGACGCGGCCCCCGAACGCGGTGAAGTTGCCGGCATACGCGTTGGTGAAGTCCAATAGCCGGACCGTGCCCGCCGCCGTGCCATCGGTCACCCAGGGATCGATCGTCGACGGGGTCGTGTCGTCGACCTTGTCGTAGCCGACGAAGAACGCCTTTTGTTGACCGCCGATCGTCGCGGTCGTGAAGCCGCTGGAGAACTTGAATGGGTCGACGCCGATCGTCTTGACCAACGTGGTGCCGGCCTGCGTCCCGTCGGTCACCCAGAGCTGGCGGCCGTTCACGCCGTCATCGGCTGTGAAGATCGCCCGCCCCTCGCCGAGCCCGGTCACGAACGCCGCGCCGGACGACGCGGTCCCGGCGGCGATGTCGGCGACCTGCCGCGTGCCTGCATCGGTGCCGTCGGTCGCCCACAACTCGATCCCGCCGGCGCTCGACCCGCCGGCGAAGAACGCCTCGACGCCGCCGGCGGCCGTCGCGACCACGGCAAATCCGCTGCCGTCGGTCCCCAACGCCCCCAGGCCGGTCTGACCCGGATAGGACGGGCCGGCGATCGCGCGGGTTCCCGCGTCCGTTCCGTCGGTGATCCACAATCCCACCGCGGTGCCGTTGCTGCCCGCGAACAGCGCCTGCTCGCCGAACGCCGTGATAAATTGCGCGCCGACCAGACCGCCGGCGGTAATCGCCGTGGTGCCCGCCTCGGTCCCGTCTGTTGTGAACAGCAGCTGGTTCGTGCCGTCGCTTGCGGTGAAGACCGCACGCGACGCGCCGACCGCCGTAATCTCCACCGGCTCGGACGATTGGACGTTGGTGATTTTGTTGTATCGAATGCCATGCGATCGATAGCTCGCCGAATCGAAGGCCGGGTTGATGTCGCGAACGAGCCGCGTGCCGCCGGCGGTGCCGTCGGAGAAGAACAGCTCCCGACCAGTGTGAAGGCCGCTCGCGACGAACAGCGTGCCGCCGCCGAAGCTGGTGAATTGCGTGGGCGCGCCGTCGTTCGGCTGCGTGCCCAGAACGTAACCACCGGACCCGTTGGGCACCACGGCGGCGGTCGCGGGATAGAGCACGGCGAGTTCGTGGGCCGTGACCGTCTGGCCCGATACCGTCACGATCCAAAGCTGCTGACCGTCGGCACCGGTTCCAGCAGCGAAATACTGACCGTCAGCCATTGATCGGACCCCGCATTCTGCGTCGCGCGTCTAGCACGCAGGGCCGCAAGGGACCACCTCGCTCGTCGGCGCATGCGATCGCGAGCGCGTGAGGCATTCATAGAACCGTAACTTCTTTCGCGGGCGAGGTTGGGGCATTCCCAGCCTCACGTGCGTGCCGGGCGCAGGCCGGCGACCGGAGGTTGTGGGTTGGCAGGCTCGCGTTTCGCGATGGGTCTGATGACGTTCGTGTTGGGCGCCATCGGCGATATGGGTGTCTCGCTCGCGCAGAAGCCGCAGCCGGCGCTGCGTGCCTTCGACCTGCAAGAGCTTCGGATCGAGGGCAACACAGTGCTAAGCGATGTCGAGATCGAGGAAGCGGTTTATCCGTTTCTTGGGCCCGATAAGACCGCGAGCGACGTGGAAAAGGCGCGCGCCGCCCTGGAGGATGTCTACTCGAAAAAGGGCTACGCGACTGTCTCGGCCACCATCCCGCCGCAGGAGCCGGTCGATGGCGTCGTGGTCATCAAGGTCGTGGAGCGGCCGGTCGGGCGGCTTCGCGTGGTCGGCGCGCAATACGTCGCACCCCGGGTGATACGCGGTCAGGCTACCTCGCTCGCGCCAGGCAAGGTCCCGAACCTCAACGACGCGCAGCGCGACATCGTGGCGCTGAACCAAAGCGCCGACCTCACCGTGACGCCCTCGCTGCGGGCCGGCCGCGCGCCGGATACGGTCGATGTCGATCTGAAAGTCGAGGACAAGCTGCCGCTGCACGGGTCGCTCGAGCTGAACAACCGCCGCAGCCAGGACACCACCCCGCTCCGGCTGAACGGCAATGTCAGCTACGGCAACCTGTGGCAGCGCGGCGACAGCATCGGGGTCGGCTTTCAGGTGGCACCGCAGAATTATTCCGACGCCTCCGTCTACACCGGCTCGTACACGTTCCGGGTCCCCGGCAGCAAGGTCTCGATCCTCGCCAACTATCTCCATTCCGACAGCAATGTCGTCACCCTCGGCAGCACGGATGCGATCGGCAAGGGCGATACCGTCCAAATCCGCGCGCTGGTGCCGCTCGGCACGATGGACGACTTCACGCATTCGCTCTCGGCCGGCTTCGACTACAAGGACGTCTATCAGGCGGTCGGACTGAACGGGCAGACCAGCAGCACGCCGGTGATCTATTGGCCGTTTCGTGTGCAGTATAACGCCGGATGGGTCGGGGCCCGATCCAGCACCGATTTGACCGGCGCGGTGATCTGGGCATTCCGCGGCGCCGGCAGCAATTCGTTCGAGTTCGACCAGCTGCGCTACAAGGCGTCGACGAGCTTCATCTACGTCAATGTCGATGCATCCCGGACACAGGAACTGCCGGGCGGGATGCAGGCCTATGTGCATGCCGCCACCCAGCTGTCGCCGCAGCCGTTGGTCAGCAACGAGCAGCTCAGCATCGGCGGCGCGGACACGGTGCGCGGCTATTACGAAGCGGAGGCGCTGGGCGACTACGGCGTGCTCGCGCAGGCGGAGGTCCGCAGTCCGTCGCTTGGCCGCTTTCTCAGCACGAAGATCGATTCCGTCCGTCTGCACGCTTTCGCCGACGTGGGACAGGTTGACATACGCAACCCGCTGGCGGGTCAGTCCGCCTCGGCGACGATGGTTTCGCTTGGCTTCGGCGCGCGTTTCCGCGTCTATGACCACCTCAGCGGGTCCGTCGAGGACAGCTTCCCGCTGACCAATGGGCCGGCCACCCCCGCCGGCTCGCAACAGGTGCTGTTCCGCATCACCGGAGATTTTTGAATGCGACGCGCCCTCCTCGCACTCGTGGCCCTGGTCGGGCTGCTGGTCACGCACCCGGCGCACGCCTGGTGGAACGGCGACTGGCCGTATCGCATGAAGGTCAATGCCGACGCCGGGCCGAAGGGCGCCAACATCACCCAGCCGATTGGGCGCACACAGATCCTGCTGCGGCTGCATTCCGGCAACTTCAACTTCGCCACGGTCAAGGAAGACGGGTCGGACCTGCGATTTGTCGCGGTGGATGACAAGACGCCGCTGAAGTTCCATATCGCCCGCTTCGACGCGCTGGTCGATCAGGTGGCGCTGGTCTGGGTCGACATCCCCGATCTCGCGCCGGGCACCACCACGCCGTTCTATATGTATTGGGGCAACAAGAACGCGACCGCAGGCGGCGATCCCCGCTCCACGTACGATCCCGATCAGCTCCTGGTCTACCATTTCGGCGAGGAGAACGGTCTGCCGAAGGATTCCACGGCGAACGGCATCAACGCTCTGACCACCGGCAAGCGCGACGACGCCGGCATCACCGGCTTCGCCCTTCGGCTCGATGGCACCGCGCCGATCCAGATGCCCCAGGTGCCCGCGCTGGCGGTGGCCGCGGGGGGCGCCGCCACGTTCAGCACCTGGTTCCGGGTCGAGGACGCCGTCAACACGGCGGGGATCTGGTCGCAGCGCGACGCGAATGGCGGCCTGTTGATCGGTCTCGACAAGGGCGTGGTCTATCTGGAACTCGATCAGGGCGGCCAGGTCCAGCGCACCTCGCCCGGCCAGCCGATCAAGGGCGGCGCCTGGCATCGCCTCGATGTGGTCGCGGACGGATCGAAGATCGCTGTCTATGTCGACGCGCAGCCGGCCGGCGAGTTGGCCATCGCATTGCCGGCGATCGGCGGTCAGGCGTTGCTGGCCGGAGCCATTCCGCCGGCGGTCGCAGCCACCGCGCCGGCCGCGCCCGCGGCACCGACTCCGACGCCACCCGCCGCGACCAATGGCAAGGCGGCGACACCGGCAGCCCCCCCGCCGCCGGTCGCGCCGGTGGCCGTGACGCCCCCGCCCACCCCGGTCCCGGCGTTCACGGGATTGCTCAGCGAGTTCCAGATCTCGAAGGTGGCCCGGCCGCTCGGCGCGATCCAGCTCGCCAACAACGTGCAGGGGCCGCAAGCGAGCCTGCTGTCGTTCGAGCAGCCCGAGGAAAGCTCCGTCTTCGGCACAGGCTATATCGGCATCATCCTGAAATCGGTGACGATCGACGCCTGGGTGGTGATCGGCATCCTCGGCATCATGTTGGTCGTGTCGTGGGTCGTGATGGTGGGCAAGGCGCTCTACACATCCTCTCTCGGACGCGCCAATCGGGCGTTCCTCGCCGCGTTCGAGACCGAGGCCGAGGATACGTCAGGACGGCTCGTGGAGTTGAGCGAGCTCAAACGGCCGATCCTGAAGAAGTCCTCGTTGTGGCGGCTGTACCGGGTCGGCCTGGGCGAGCTTCGCAGTCGGGTGTCGCGTGGCCGGCTGTCGGCCGACGAGCCGGTGCCGCCGCGGTCGCTGACGGCAATCCGCTCGGCGATGGATGCGATGTACGTGGTCGAGGTGCGTCGGCTCAACAACCTCATGGTGCTGCTGACCATCGCGATCGCCGGCGGGCCGTTCATCGGCCTTCTGGGCACCGTGATCGGCGTGATGATCACCTTTGCGGCCATCGCGCAGGCCGGCGACGTGAACGTCAACGCGATTGCGCCGGGCATCTCGGCCGCCCTTCTGGCCACCGTGGCCGGGCTCACGGTCGCGATCCCGGCCTTGTTCGGCTACAATTATTTCACCATCAAGATCCGCGACGCCACGAACGAGATGCAGGTGTTCATGGAGGAGCTGATCGCCCGGATGGGCGAAGGGCCGGCGCCACGCGGCGAGCCCGTGCGGCGCATCGGCGGCGACGTCGAAGCCGTGGCGGGTGAGTGATGCAAGTCGGCAGCGAAGGCAAAGCCTATGACGACATCAACATCACGCCGATGCTCGATCTTGCGTATGTTCTTCTCGTCATCTTCATCATCATGACCACCGCCTCCGTCTCGGGGGTCAAGGTCGACCTGCCGAAGGGCAGCAACACCGCGAGCCTTGCGGGTGCCGAAAACCAAGGTCATCAGCGTCTCGAACTCCGGCTCGGTGTTTCTCGACACCGTTCCGGTCTCGCTGCCGGAGCTGGAGGCGCGGCTGCGCAGTCTGAAGGCGGTGACACCCGATCTGCCGATCGTCATCAAGGGCGACCGCGCGACGCAATACGAGAAGATCACCGAGGTGCTGGATCTGTGCAGCAAGGGCGGGCATCAGCTCGGTCGGCCTCGCGATGCAGAAGACCGCCGGCTGATCGCGACCCGGGGGCCGGTCGTTGCGCGAACAATCCGCCCGCCGCTTGCGGATCGCGGCGTTTGGTCTCGGCGGCCTGCTGCTGGTCGGCGGCCTGGGCTTCCTCGTGTCGTCGCTGCTGGGCCACAACACCAAGACGATGCCCCGGGTGGCGCAGACGGTGATCAAGATCGCCTTGCCGCCACCGCCGCCGCCACCGCCGCCGCCGCCTCCTCCACCGCCGCAGGCGACGCCGCCGAAAGAGACCCGTCAGAAGGAGCGGCCGAAGGAGCAGGAGCCGAGCAAGGCGCCGCCGACGCCGGTCAAGGCGCCACCCTCCGCGTCGAAGGCCCCGCCGAAGCCCGGCAATCCCGCGCCGCCGGGCAATCCGCTGACCGCCGCGGCCGGCGTCGGCCCCTCCGCCTACGGGCTGGGCGTCGGCAATGGCAGCGGCGATTCGGGAGGGGGCGGCGGGGGCGGTGGCGGAGGGGGGGGATTTGGCCTGTACGCCCAAGCCATCAAGAACGCGATGCTCGCCGCGCTGCGACGCGACGATCAGACGCGCCGCGGATCCTTCAACGGCGAGTTCAACATCTGGCTGTCGCCAAGCGGCCAGATCATCCGCGTTCAGATCCTGAACTACACCGGCGACACGGACCAGACGGCCGTCCAGCGCGTCGTGTCGGGTCTGGCGATCGAGGCGCCCCCGGCCGGCGCGCCACAGCCCATCCGGATGAGACTCAATGCCCGTAGCTCCTGAGCCGAGTCCCGAAAGGACCCGACCGATGAAACGTATGCCCAACCAACGCCACCGCGCCGCCCTGCTCGCGACCTGCGCGGCCCTCATCGTGCTCGGCCTTCCCGCCGGTCCGCCGACCGCGCGCGCGCAGGGCGACGACACGGCGATGGTGCGGCTCATTCAATTGCTGATCGAGAAGGGTGTTCTGACCCGCGATCAGGCGACGTCGTTGATGACTCAGGCGCAGAACGAATCCCGCACCGCCCGGGCCGCCGCCAAGCCGGCCCGCGCCGTGAAGCCGCCCGCCGCACCGACGGCGGGACCGACCGCAGCCGCGGCGGACGTCGCCGCCGCCGAGCCGCCGCCGCCGCTGACGCCGAAGGGCACGGTGCGGGTGACGTACGTGCCGAAGACGGTGCGCGACCAGATCGCCGCCCAGGTGCGCGAGGAGGTGATGGGCGAGGCCCAGGCCAAGGGCTGGGCGGCGCCGAACGCCGCGCCGGAATGGACCAAGCGGATCACTTTGTATGGCGACCTGCGCATGCGGGGACAGAGCTCCGTGCTTGACGGGAACAACAGCAATCAGCTGGTCGATTATCCGTCGATCAATGGCGGCGCGCCCTATGACACGCTCGGGAGTGCCGATCCTCCTGTTCTGAACACGCAACAAAACCGCAACGCCTTTCGCATCCGCGCGCGCCTCGGCATCAAGGCCGACATCGACGATTGGATCACCACCGACATAAGGCTCGCCACCGGCAACGACACGAGTCCGGTCAGCACCAACCAGACGCTCGGCCAGAACACCAATTTCGGCAAATATGCGATCTGGCTCGATCGCGCCTATGCCACCCTGTCGGTGCCGCCGCGCGCCGGCCTCGGCAAGGACGTCGCCGTCCGCGCCTATGTGGGCCGCATGGCCAACCCGTTCTGGACCACCGACCTGATCTACGACGACGACCTGAATTTCGACGGGGCGGCCCTGGCGCTCTCCGGGCCGGTCGGCGGCAACGTGACGCTGTGGGGCACCGCCGGCGCGTTCGTCGCCTACAACACATCGTTCAACTACGGGATCAGCTCCACCTTCGACGTGAACGGCACGGGGCTGCCAAGCCGCGACAAATATCTGTTCGGCGGTCAGGTTGGCGCGGACTGGAAACCCACGCCCGACGTGCGCACGAAGTTCGCGGTGGGTCTGTTTGGATATCAGAACATCCAGGGACAGCTTTCGGCACCGTGCACCATCATCGCCGCGAGCGACGTGTGCTCCAGCGACAATTCACGGCCGCAGTTCGCGCAGTTCGGCAACACCTACTTCCCGATCCGCAACGTCAGCAGCACGACCGGCCTGAACCAAAACGGCTTCGTAACAGATCCGCAGTATTTCGGTCTCGCCTCGAAGTTCAACATCCTCGACTTGCATGGACGGGTCGACTTCGTCCGCTATGACCCGATCAACGTCGCGGTGGAAGGCGAGTACGTGAAGAACCTCGCGTTCAATCAGAGCCAGATCCTGAACAAGGGACCGGTGAACAACGTCGGCGACCTGACGAACAATCCCCAGGGCACCTACACGGGCGGCGACACCGGATGGATGGTCAAGACGGTCATCGGCAAGCAGGAAATCGTGCGTCTGAACGAATGGAACTTTGTGCTGGGCTATAAGTATCTCGAGTCCGACGCGGTCGTGGACGGCTTCACCGACAGCGACTTCCACCTCGGCGGCACCAACGCGCAGGGCTTCTTCGTCGGCGGCGCCTATGGCCTCGGCCGCAACACCTTCATCGCCACACGCTGGCTGTCCGCCAACGAGGTGTCTGGACCCGCATACCGAAACGATGTGGTCCAGGTCGACCTGAACACGAAGTTCTGAGCCATGCGCGCGCTCGCCCTCGTCCTCGTTCTGTCCGCCCTCGCCGTCCCCGCGCTCGCGCAGAGCACCGAGGACAAGCTGCGCGACGCGCTGCGCCGGTCCACGGTCGATCTGCGCGCCTTGCAGGATCAACAGGGTCAGTTGCAGGCGGAGCGCGATGCCGCGGTCAAGCAGCGCGACCTCCTGCAGCAGCAGCTGACGGACGCCAACGCCAAGCTGGCCGAGGCGGCGCAGGCGCAGGCACCGCCGCCAAAGCAGGAGGATCCGGAGCAGATCAAGAAGCTCGAGGCGCTGCTGGAGGAGGCTCGGAAGGAGTTGGCCGGCCTGGCGGCGAGCAACGCGAAATGGCAGGCGGCGTACCAACAGGCCGCTGCCTTGGCGCAGCAGAAGGACGCCGAAGCGAAACGGCTTGGCCAGGGCCTGTCGGCGGCGCAGAAGGAGAACACGCTGAACCACGCCACCAACCAGAAACTGGCGGGACTGGCCGGCGACATTCTTCATCTGTATCAGACCCAGGATTTCCGTGGCATCCTGCTCCGCAGCTACGAGCCCGTGCTGGGGCTCGGCAAGGTCAAGCTCGACAATACGGTGCAGGACTATGAGGACAAGATCGCCGATCTGCGGATCTACCAAGGCGCCGCGCCGCGTCCTTGAGTGCGCGGTCGCCGCGTTGATCGCACTGGCGGGACCGGTCCGCGCGCAGTCCGGACCGGCGACCAGCGAGACCTGCGTCGACGTGCGGGTCGGTTCGGACCAGTCCTATAGCTGCATCAACGCGGCGCTTGCCCGGACCGCGAATCAGGCCCGCGCGCCGGTCAATCCCGGCACGCTCTCGCCGGCGTCGCCGTCCAATCAGGTCGGCACATTCAACCGCGCGGCCACCGCCGAGCGGATGGGCAATACGTTCGGCCATTCGGTGATCTCGCAGCGCCCGCCACCGCCAGTGTTCTCGAACCCCCTGTTCAACCGCCCGCCGCGGTAGCGTTTTCGTGGCGGAGGTTGCCGACGCAGCGTCGGGGCCGGGTACGTCTTGGACGGAGTGAGCCTTTGACGCGGACCCGTAGTGTTGATATCAACGTTTTGACGAGGTCCAATTGCGTTGGACAGAGCGGCCAAGATGAACCGAGCCGAATTCACGATCTCCCCGGTCGAGATCGTCGACGTCGAACCGCAATTCGCAGCGGTGGTCCGCACGCGCGTCGCGATGTCGGACATGCCGGAAGCCCAGCGCCGGGCGCGCCTCGCGCTCAAGGCAGCCCTGGACGGAGCCGAGGTCACCTCGCTCGGACCAAACATGACCGTTTGGCGGATGCCAGTCGGCGGATACATCGATTATGCGCCCGGCGTGCTCATCTCGAAACCGTGGGAGGAGACTGGCGAGGTTGGCTCGTTCGTGCTGCCAGCAGGGCGCGCGGCCCATTTGCGGCTGACCGGAGCCTACGCAGGTCTTCAGGAAGCTTGGAGCCGACTGTTCGGCGGCTGTCAGGATCAAACTCTTTCAGGACTGAACTGGGAGATATACAGCAGCCCGGAAGGCGCGGCGGAGCCCCGGACCGACCTCTATGCCCTTCTGGCCTGATCCCACCAGCGCCCCAGCGCGACCATGGACCAGATTGCCTCGACCAGGCCAAACGGCCATGCGCCCTGGAGAAACCCGTAGACCGATCCCAATGCGCAAGAGGCCGCGAATGCCAGGACGAGCCAGTGGCTCCGCTTCTCCAGCGCGTAGCACACGAGCATCGCGGAGACCGCGAACAGGCCGAAGATCGTGAGACCGTCCATCGCCGCCCCTGTTTGCCGCGCACATGTTGGGGCATAGAAGCCGCATGTCACAGACCTCGACCCTTGCCAGTCTGGCGCCGTTCATCGACCACACAATTCTCCGACCCGACGCGACCGAAGATCAGGTGCGCCGCCATTGCGAGGAGGCGCGGGCCCACGGCTTCGCGTCGGTGTGCGTCAATCCCATCCACGTGGCGCTGGTCGCCCGGGCGCTGGCCGGCAGCGGCGTGAGGACCTGCTCGGTGGTCGGCTTCCCGTTCGGCGCGACGCCGTCCGCCAACAAGACTTCGGAGACCGCGCGCGCGGTCGCGGACGGGGCGACGGAAATCGACATGGTCATCGACATAGGCGCGCTGAAGGACGGACGAGAGAACGCGGTCCGGGACGACATCGCGGCGGTCAAGCAAGCCTGCGGCGGCAATCTCCTGAAAGTCATCATCGAGACCTGCCTGCTGGAGGACGCCCAGAAGATCGCCGCCTGCCGACTGGCGGCCGAGGCGGGGGCGGATTTCGTGAAAACCTCCACCGGATATGGCGGCGGCGGCGCGACCCTTCACGATGTCGCGCTCATGCGAAAAGCGGTCGGCGACGGGCTGGGCGTCAAGGCGTCGGGCGGCATTCGTGACGCGACGGCGGCGCACGCCATGATCGCGGCGGGAGCCACCCGAATCGGCGCCAGTTCAGGCGTGGCGTTGGTCACCGAAGCGGCCGACGCCGCGGCCACGGGGTATTGAGAATGGCCGGGCGCATCGCGGTGATCGGCAGCTGCATGGTCGACCTCGTCACCTATGTCGACCGGATGCCGGAGCCTGGCGAGACGCTGGCGGCGCCCAGTTTCGCGATGGGGTTTGGCGGCAAGGGCGCCAACCAGGCGGTCGCGGCGGCACGGCTCGGGGCCGACGTGATGATGATCGCGCGGGTCGGCGACGACGCGTTCGGCCACGACACGATGCGCAATTTCGCGTCCGTCGGCATCGATGCGCGGCACGTGGCCATGGTGCCCGGCGCATCGAGCGGCGTGGCCCCGATCTTCGTCGAACCCACCGGAGAAAACCGCATCCTGATCGTCAGGGGCGCCAACGACCGTCTGCTGCCCGCCGACATCGACGCCGCCTCGGCCGATCTGCTCGCCTGCGACCTCATCCTCCTGCAACTCGAAATCCCGCTTGAGACGATCTACCATGTCATCGATTGGGGCGCGGCGCACGGCAAGGAGGTGTTCCTCAACCCCGCCCCCGCGACCCGGGCGCTCGACCTCTCGCGCATCGGCACGCTCGCGTTCTTCGCGCCAAACCAGACCGAACTCGCGATTCTGACCGGCCTGCCGACAGAGACGCCGACGCAGGCCGAAGCGGCCGCCCGGGCGTTGCTGGCGGCGGGGATCGGCCGGGTGATCGTGACCCTGGGGGCGGAGGGCGCGCTGTTCGTCGCGACTGGCGAGGCGGTCGCCATCTCGCCCGTCCGCGTAGATCCGGTGGACACCACCGGGGCCGGGGACGCATTCATTGGGAGTTTCGCGCAGCACTACGTGAGGTCGCGCGACGTGCCGGCTGCGTTGGGCTGGGCGAGCCAGTACGCGGCGGACTCCATCACCAAACGGGGCACCCAGACCGCCTTCGCCACGGTCGGCGAATTTGCCGCGTTCCGCGAGCGGACGGGACCGCGCGGTGGCGGCCCCGAGACATCTAAAGTCTAGATCAGGCTGCCTTCTTCACGGGCTTCTGATTGAGTTCGGACTCCGCGATCTTGGTGAGCTTCTGATCCGTCGCCTTTTCCTCGGCCAACGTCTCCTCCAGCAGCTTGACCACGTTCCCATGGCCGGCGGCCTCCGCCCAGGCGATCAACGCGCCGTAACGGGCGATCTCGTAGTGCTCGACCGCCTGCGCGCAGGCCGCGAGGCCGGCATCGCGGACCGGACCCGCCTCGAAATCGTCGGCGACCTCCTCGCCTTCCTCGACCAGCCCCTGAATGGCTTCACACGTCTTGCCCTGTGCGCGCTTGCCAATCGCCTCGAACACCTGCTGCAGGCGCTCGACGTGCGTCTGGGTCTGCTGCTGATGCTCGGCGAACGCGGCCTTCAGGGTCGGGCTGGTCGCGGCCTTGGCCATCTTGGGCAAAGCCTTCAAGATTTGGCGCTCGGCGTAATAGACGTCTTGCAGGAAGTGCAGGAACAGGTCCTGGTGGGTCTTCATGGGGATCTCCTCTCCGCGCCGACGGCGTTTTCCGCTGGCTGGCGTGCAACGAGGCAGCGGTGGAGCAGTTCACGCGCGCCCGCCATGCGGTCTAACTTGATGGCGTTTCCGAGGGAGCCGCCGACCCATGCTTTCGCACCTCCTGGCCCCAGTCCTGGCCCGTCGCGGCATCCATTACGGCTGGGCGATGGTGGCAGTGACATTCCTGTGCATGCTCTCGACGGCGGCGGCTATGGGCATGCCGGGGGTGCTCATCGGCCCGCTGCGCCAGGAGTACGGCTGGAGCACCACGTCAATCTCCGGCGCGATGGCGTTGCGGCTGGCGCTGTTCGGGCTGCTTGGACCCTTCGCCGCCGCCGTCATGGCCCGCTACGGGCTGCGCCTCACCGTCGCCGTGGCGATGTCGCTGATCGTCGTCGGGAGCGCTCTGGCCACGCGGATGACGACGCAGTGGGAATTGTGGGCCACATGGGGCCTGATGCTCGGTGTCGGGACCGGCATGACCGCGCTGGTGCTCGGCGCCACCGTGGCCAGCCAGTGGTTCACCGCCCGGCGCGGCCTCGTCGTCGGCCTACTGACCGCGAGTTCGGCCACCGGCACGCTGATGTTCCTGCCCGCCGCGGCGTGGCTCGCGGAGCACTATGGTTGGCGATCTGCGCTGGCCTTGGCGGCCGCCGCCTGCGCGGTGTCCGGACTGCTGATGGTGTTGGTCGGCCGAGACCATCCGAGCGAGATCGGGCTGCCCCCTTATGGCGAGACCGCGGTGGTGGCCCGCGTCGGGTCCGGCCGCAATCCGGCGATGGCCGCGCTGGCGGCCCTGCGTGACGGCCTGCGGACCCGAGATTTCTGGCTGCTGTTCGGTACGTTCTTCGTCTGCGGCCTGTCGACCGGCGGGCTGGTCGGCACGCATTTCATTCCGCTGTGCCAGGATTTCGGCGTGGCCGCCACGGCGGCAGCGGGCATGCTGGCAATCATGGGCGGGTTCGATTTCGTCGGCACGATCGGCTCGGGCTGGTTGTCGGATCGGTTCGACAGCCGCTGGCTGCTGTTCGTCTACTACGGCCTGCGTGGCCTTTCGCTGATGGCGTTGCCGCTGACCGATTTCTCGTTCTACGGCCTGTCGCTGTTCGCGGTTTTCTATGGTCTGGACTGGGTGGCCACGGTCCCGCCCACCGTGAAGCTCGCCGCACAGAGTTTCGGGAGGGAGCAGGCCGCCGTGATGTTTGGCTGGATCTTCTGCGGCCATCAGCTCGGTGCGTCGGTGGCCGCGGTCGGCGGCGGCTGGTCGCGCGATGCGTGGGCGACCTATCTGCCGGCGTTCTTCGCGGCAGGCGTGGCGTGCCTGATTGCCGCCGTCGCGGCACTCGTCATCGCGCGCGGGCCACTCGGCCGCGTGAAGCAGCACCAAGCCGCAGCCGCCGCCTGACCGCGCCGTGTTCAAGCTGTCCGACGAGACGGTCAAGGCGCTGATCCAGTGGTCGCTGGCGAAGTCGCCACCGAGCGGCGCGCATATCACGCGGTTCAGTATGTATCGCGCGCTGCAGGGGTGCCTGGCGGAGCATGACGGCGAGGCCAAGACGGCGCTTGCCATCTCGCATTCCGCGCAGTTCGGACGCGGGGTCCTCGGGCTCGCGCGGACTCGGTTCACCGAGGCGAATTTCCCCGAGCACGATATGGCGAGCCTCGGGTTCGAGACGGGGTCGTTCGATTTCTGCGTGTCCGATCAGGTGCTGGAGCATGTGGAGGGCGATCCGTTCGTCGCCTTCGCCGAAAGCGCCCGGGTCGTGCGCAGCGGCGGCTTCGTGTGCCACACGACGTGCTTCATCAACGAGGTACACGAGGTGCCGAAGGATTTCTGGCGCTTCACCCCTCGGGCGCTGACGCTGCTGGCCGAGCGCAGCGGCTGCCGGACCGTCACCGCCGCCGGCTGGGGCAATGTCGAGGCGTGGGCGCTGATCCAGGCCGGGTTCCGCTTCGCGCCGATCCCGACCGACCCGGGCCACCCGCTGCACATCATTGCAACCCGCAACGATCCGGCATGGCCGATCGTGGTCTGGGTGGTGGCGCGCAAGCCCTAGCGCTACCGCGCCGGGCGCAACCGGCGTTCGACGCGCGCGCGGCCGATCAGCGGCAGCAGCCGGCCCATGTCCGGCCCCGCCTCCTCACCGGTCAACGCCAGCCGCAGCGGGCCGACATCGGCCACGCCGGCGGTCCATTGCCCCCACGTCGCCTCGTTCCAAGGATCCGGGGGCAAGCGGTCCAGCGCGGCGATCAGGGAGACGTCCTCCACCACCGGCGGCACGAAGTCGTCATTCACCACGTCCCACCAATGCCGCGCCTCGCCCATCAGATCGAAGCCGCCGCGCACCGCGAGCCAAAACGCCTCATCGGCGCCCCGTGGCAGACGATCGGCGACGGCCTCGTACGGCAGGGCGGCAAGCGCCGGCCGGTTCAACGCACGCAGGCGATCCAGACCGATCGACCGCACGCCGCGCCGCGCCGCCGACAGGTCGAAACCGGCGACCAGTTCGGCGAAGCCCACGGGGGCGGGCGCATCGGGGCGGGCCAGCAACGTCCGCAGCGCGTCCGGCTCGACCCCGTCCTGGCGCAGCCGGCGGACCTGGATTGACCCAAGCGGTTCCGGCAAAGGCGGTACATGCGCGAACGCCAGCGCATCCGGCTCGCCCCCGAGTGCGGCGATCATGTCCAGGTGCGCGGCACTCGCCTCGACCTGCGTGTCGTCGCGGACCAGCAGGCCGATGTTCTGGTCGACATCGTCGATGGCGCCGGCCAGTGCGGCCGATACCGTCCCGTCGGCGGAAACGACCACCGGGTCCGACATCGCCGTCAGCTTGACCGTTTGCGGTCCGGCCACGACGTCGCGCCACGAGATTTCGGTGTCGGAAAGGCGGAACCGCCAATATGGCCGCTTGCCGCCGGCCTCCGCGCTGGCGAGCTGTGCCGCCGTCAGTTTGAGCATGGCGCGGTCATAGACCGCGGGCTTATGGCGGCGAACCAGCTGCTCGCGCTTCCACCGCAATTCGTCCTCGGTCTCCAGGCACGGATAGAGCCGGCCAGCCGCCCTCAGCGCGGCGACCGCTTCGGCGTGGCGCTGGGACTGATCGGTGACGAACACCGTCCCGTCGGCGTCGAGGCCCAGCCATTCGAGATCCGGAGGTGGCGTCGCATCGCTTAGCCGCAGCTGGAATGCACCGCCGCCTTGCCGCACGGCCAACCACGCAAGGAGAGCGATCCGGGCACGTCCCACGCGCAGCGGCGCGGCGGATGTAACGAAGCGGGTGTCCAGCAGGCGCTCAAGCTCCAACCGTCTGGCGCTGCCGCAATCCGCGAATCGCCTCGCTGCTGTCGAGCCGCATGCGCGCCGCGAGGTCATCGATACGGGTCATCGGCTCGGGCGGGACCGGCAGACGCTCCTCGACGGCCGCGAAAGCCAGTGTCTCAAGCGCGAGGCCGAACTCTCCCGCCTCCGCCAACACCTGAACCTCGCGACGGACGCCGTCGCCCCATTCGAGGGGCAAGGTCGCCAGGAGTTCCGCGAACTCAGTGCGAATGCGGTCAGAGTAATCTGGCGAGTCCATCCGTAACCCTCCGCGTGCCTCACTCACACTTGCTCGTTGTCAGGCCGGCTCCGAACCCGCGCCCACCGGTCGTGGCGTCGCCGACAAGAATGTGTCGCCGCCGCGCGGCCGAGACCACCAGTCTGGCCGGCTTCAAGATGTCCCTACCGAGTCTCAGCGTTCTGATCCATCGTATAACCTTCATGCGCCCCACCCGTCCAACAGGGAGCCCGGTGACTGAAATGTTGAGCTACATCACGGTCGGTGCCAACGACGTCGCGATATCGGGACGTTTCTACGCAGCCATCCTGACCCCGCTCGGTTACGAGAAGAAAGAAGTTGCGGACGCCGTCGAGTTTACCTCGCAAGACGTCCCGGACGGAGGCTACGGTCCAATCTCGGTATACGTGAAGAAGCCATACGACGGGAACAAGGCGACTGCTGGCAATGGCTCCATGACAGCCTTCCGGGCCGAGACGCACGAGATGGTCCGCAGCCTTCACTCCGCCGGCCTCGCAGCAGGCAGATCCGACGAAGGCGGCCCTCGCTTCCGGGACGAATACGCCGACCGTTTCTATGTCGGTTATGTCCGCGGCCCCCTGGGCAACAAGGTCGCGATCTTTTCCGTGAATCCGGCAGAACGAACTCGGGGCCACTGACCGTCTCAGAGCTCCGACGTCTCGTCCCCGCGCGGGTCGAGCGCCCGCCAGTCGCGTTCCTCCTCGCTCGCCGGCGTGGCCGCGAAGCCCGCCAGTTCCGGGCCGCTGCGCCAGCCGTCCTCGCCGGCGTCAATGACTTCAGCGTCCTCGCCGAACGCGAACCAGTCCTCCAGCACGCCGCGCTCGTCGATCCCCGGCGCGCGGCACCGCTCCACGCTGTCGCGCACATAGCGCCGGGCGAAGGCGTTGGCCTGCATCAACGTGGCGAACCCGCCGATCTCCTCGGTGATGTTGTCCTCGGCCCCGCCCGACAGATCGAGGATCCGCACGCGCCAGCCGCCCGCCGGCGCGAAAAGCTCGCTCATGACACCAGCGCCGTGAAGCCGTTGGTGATCGGATAGCGGCGGTCGCGGCCGAACGCGCGCGCGGTGATCTTCACGCCCGGCGGCGCCTGCCGTCGCTTGTATTCCGCGCGGTCCAGCATCCGCCACACGCGCAAGACCGTATCGCGCTCGAAACCCTGTGCGACCAGCGCGTCTACGCTGCGCTCGCCCTCGACCAGACCTTCCAGAATGCCGTCGAGAATCTCGTAGGGCGGCAGCGAATCCTGGTCGGTCTGGTCATGCTTCAGTTCCGCGGATGGCGGCTTGGTGATGACCCGCTCCGGCATCACCGCACCCTCCGGCCCGCGCGCGCCGGCCGGCCGGTGTTCGTTGCGCCAGCGCGACAGCGCGAACACGGCCGTCTTGTAGACGTCCTTGAGCACCGAATAGCCGCCGCACATATCGCCGTACAGCGTGGCGTAGCCGACCGACATCTCGCTTTTGTTGCCGGTGGTCAGCAGCATGTCGCCGAACTTGTTAGAAATCGCCATGAGCGTGAGGCCGCGTGCGCGGGACTGGATATTTTCTTCCGTGATGTCCGCCTGCCGCCCCTCGAACAGTTTTTCCAGCGACCCCTCGAACGCCTGCATCGCCGGGGTGATCGCGATGGTGTCGCACCGAACGCCCAGCAGCCGCGCGCACGCCTCGGCATCATCGAGGCTTTGCTGGCTGGTATATGGGCTCGGCAGCATGAAGCACCGCACCCGGTCGGCCCCAAGCGCATCGACCGCGACGGCCGCCGACAGCGCGCTGTCGATCCCGCCCGACAGGCCGAGGATGATTCCGGGAAATCGGTTCTTGTTCACGTAGTCCGCGAGCCCGGTCATCATGCAGCGGTAGATCAGCTCCAGCCGTTCCGGTTCCGGCGCGATGTTCCGCGGCGCGCAGACCAGGCGCTGCCCGTCGCGGGTCCATTCCGTCAGCGTCACGGCAGTTTCAAAATGCGGCATCATGACCGCGAGCGACCGGTCCGGGTTCAGCACGAATCCGGCACCGTCGAACACCAATTCGTCCTGTCCGCCCACCTGCGCGCAGAACACGAAGGCCAAGCCGGTCTCGACCACCCGATGCACCGCGAGGTCGATGCGGTGGCGGTGCTTGTCGGCCTCGTACGGGCTGCCGTTGATCGACAGCAACACCTCCGCCCCGCTCTCGGCCAGCGTCTCCGACACGTCCGGGAACCACCAATCCTCGCAGATCAGCACGCCGAGCCGGAACCCGCGGAACGCCACGGGGCCGGGCGCGGGACCGGGGACAAAGACCCGCTTGTCGTCGAACACGCCGTAGTTCGGCAATTCGTGCTTGGCCCGCCGCGCGGTGATCTTGCCCCCGTCGAGCACGAAGGCGGCGTTGCGCAGATGGTCGCCGTCGCGCCACGGCCCGCCGACGATGACCCCCGGCCCGCCATCGGCAGTGTCGGCCGCGAGGTCGTCCACTGCCTGTTCACAGGCCGCGACATAGGCCGGCTTCAGCACGAGGTCCTCGGGCGGGTAGCCGGCGATGGAGAACTCCGCCGTCACCAGCAGATCCGCGCCGAGGCGGGCCGCCTCCGCCCGGGCGGCGCGGATCATGGCGAGGTTGTGGACCACCTGCCCCTGGTGCGGGTTGAGCTGGGCGACGGCGATGCGGAGCGTCTCGGTCATGGCGCGCAATATGGGGGATCGCGGGCGGCCGGACGAGGCCCGCTGCCCCTGGGTTTCAGGCCTTGACACCACCGCCTGTCATCCCCAACACTTCACCGCATGGTGAAGCTTCAAGCATCGCACCTCGATCGAACGTTCGCCGCACTGGTGGACCCGACGCGGCGGGCAATCCTGGCGCGTCTCGAGCTCGAGGAGAGCGTATCCATCGGCGAGCTCGCTCGACCGTTCGCGATCAGGCTTCCGGCGGTGATGAAGCATCTCGATGTGCTCGGCGCCGCGGGGCTCGTCACCCGATCCAAGACGGGCCGCACCGTCGCCGTGCGCCTGGCACCGGAGCCCATGGAGGAGGCGATGAACTGGCTGCGCCGGTACGAACGATTCTGGTCGGCACGCCTCGACCGGCTCGCCGCCCACGCCGAGGCCGAGGAAGCGAAGACCAGGGCGGCGGAGAGCCAGGAGAGCACGACATGACAAGCCTGACCCTGGTGCGGCGGATCGCGGCGCGCCCATCCATCGTCTTCGACGCGTTGACGACGCCGGACGGCATCGCCTGCTGGTGGGGCCCGGATGATGGCCCCGTGCTCCTCGCTGAAACCGATGTGCGCGTGGGCGGCCGCTTCCGTGTTCGGTTCCGCATGCTCGACGGCACCGAGCATGAGAGCAGCGGCCAGTACATCGAAATCGCGAGGCCGACCCGTCTGGTCATGAGCTGGCGTTGGACCGACGCCGGCGAGTCGGCCGAGGCGAGCGAAGAATCGCGTGTCGAGATCGACCTGCGGCCGATCGATGCCGGGTGCGAAGTGACCTTCACCCATTCGCGTCTGCGCAACGAGGCATCGCGCGCCAGCCACGAGGCGGGCTGGAACGGCGCGCTCGACAAACTGGTGCGCCACTTCGCGACAGGCGCGGGCCTCGCGCGCTCGGTCGAAACAAGCAGCGAGAACGTCACATGATCCCGACCATCACGACCTTCGGCTGGGTGCCCGAGTTCGCCCGCGGCTTTGTCCGCGACATGCGCCCGCGCTGGGCGTTCGAGGAAGTCGGCCAACCCTACGCGGTCGACTTGATCACGGATTCGAAGTGTCCCGAACACCGCCGATTCCAGCCGTTCGGCCAGGTGCCGACCTACCGCGACGACGAGGTCGCGATCTTCGAGTCTGGCGCGATCGTGCTTCGCATCGCCGAGCGCGCCGGCAAGCTCATCCCCGCCGATCCCGCCACACGGATGCGCGCGCTGCAATGGGTGGCGGCGGCGCTCAACTCGGTCGAGCCCTATGTCATGGCGCTCGCCACCAACGACATCTTCGAGGCCGATCGCGAGTGGTCCGAGGCCCGCCACGGCAAGGTGGTCGGCGACCTGAAGGTCAGGCTTGCCGATCTCGACGCGGCGCTCGGCGACAAGACCTGGCTCGACGGACCCCAGTTCACCGTGGGCGACCTGATGATGATCTCTGTGCTGGGCGGGCTGCGCGGAACACCACAACTCGCGGAGTTCCCGCGACTCGCCGCCTACGTCGCGCGCGGGGAAGGCCGGCCGGCGCACCGGAAGGCGATGGCCGATCACATGGCGACCTTCGCCGCGCCGGCCCACGCCTGATTTTCCACGCTGTACACGCGGAGGGGGAGAGCCGTCATGGCGCATCTCGAAACGACCAAAAGGAAGATTGCGACCTGCTTGTGGTTTGACCATGGCCAGGCGCGCGAGGCGGCTGAATTTTACGCCGCGACATTTCCCGACAGCCAGGTGAACGCAAGCCTCAGGTCGCCATCGGACTATCCTGACGGCAAGCAAGGCAACGAGCTCACCGTCGAGTTCACCGTGCTCGGCATGCCGTTCGTGGGCCTCAACGGCGGTCCGCATTTCAAGTTCACCGAGGCGGTCAGCTTTCAGGTCTACACAGACAGTCAGGAAGAGACCGATCGCTATTGGAACGCGATCGTCAGCAACGGCGGGATGGAATCGAAATGCGGCTGGTGCAAGGACAGGTTCGGCCTGTCCTGGCAGATCGTCCCGCGAGCGCTTCTCGACGCCATGGCCGATCCCGACAAGGCGGCGGCCAAGCGCGCCATGGACGCGATGATGGGCATGACGAAAATCGACATCGCCGCGATCGAGCAAGCGCGCGGCCCGGACGCCGCAAGGCGACCGTCCCCACGGTGATCCGCGCGCGCCACGGCCTGCCGAACCGTCACGTCCAGGTGGCGCCGCTACAGTTCAAGGACCGCCCGCACGCTATCTTCAACCACACGCATATCGGCCGTCGTCAACCGACCCACGCACCGTGTCAGCCGCCCCTTGTCGACGGCACGCAACTGGTCGCAGACCGCCACGCTCCCCAACCCTGCGGAAGGTGCGGCGACCACGATCGGCGGTCGCGGCGCCGGTCCGGTCGAGAGCGGCACGACCACGACCGTGCGGCGCGCCCGGTTCAGCGCATCGGCACTCAGAACGACGGCCGGGCGTGTCTTGCGAATCTCGCCACCCCGCGTGGGATCGAAAATCACCCACCACACCTCGCCCCGACGGATCGGCGGCGATGCGATGGTGGTGCTTGTCATCGGCGTGGCGGCGCTGCGACCTCCGGCGTGAACCCATCCCCGACGACTGCATCCCACTCGCCCATTTCGGCCGAAAGCCGCTCATCCCGTTCCACGTCCAAGGCGGCCCGATACAGCGGATCGTCCTCGCTTTCGTCCGGCGGCAGAGCCTGTTCGAGCAATCGCTGAATGAACGCGCTGCGTCCCCGCGCTGGCACACGACGTCGGAGCCGCCGTCCCAACTCCTCCGGCACGCGGATCAGCAGTTGTTCCTGAGCCATGCTTTAGCCCGCCACCTCTATGATATCACTATCAATAGCATGTTTGGCGTGGCAGAACAAGACGTGGCCACCCCGCGTCAATGCGTGTGCGCCGCTTCGTCCTGGAGGAACTCGGCGAACAGGGACGCCGCCTTCTTCGGCTTCTCCAGCGTCGGCAGATGGCCGCAGCCTTTCAGCGTATGGAAATGCGCGTGCGGCAATTCGTCCGCGAGCGCCTTTCCCACCGCCACCGGACAGATCGCGTCGTCCTCGCCCCACAGCACCAGCGCCGGCATCGTCAGCGCGGACAGCCGCGAGATCGCCTCGGTCCGTCCGCCGAGCGCCCGCGCCTGTGCCGCGCCCGCCAGGCCGCCGACCCTGTGCGCCATCTCCTTGAAGGTCGCCGCCGCCTCCGTCGCGTCCCGATGCACCACCAGGCCGGCCAGCATGTCGATCACCGCCTCCGGCGTCGCCTCGAGCCCGCCCGGCAAATCGGGCCCGCCCGGCTGCGGCGCGCCCGGATCGCAGCCCATCAGCCACAGCGCGCTCACCCGGTCGGGTGCGGCCAGCGCGATCTCCAGCGCCAGATTGCCGCCATAGGACGTGCCGACGAGCGCGAATCTCTCCGGCGCGCGCGCGAGAATATCGGCGACACTTTCCTCCAAGGTCGGCTTCGGCGAGAGCATCACGTAGGACTCGATGGCCGTGTCGAGCTCGGTGATCACCGCGTCGTAGAGGACGGCGTCACAGAGCAAGGCGGGGATGAAGACGACCGACGTGGAGCGCATGCGAATGTGTCCTTCGAAGGCCGACAGGGTTGCTCGACCATGCGGTGACTAGGGGCTACTCAGCGGCCACGGCAAATCAAGGCTGCACGATATGGACGATCAATCGCGTTTCGAGCTGTTCGCCTTCTGGCGCACGTCGGCCACCTATCGCGTGCGGGTCGCGCTAAACCTCAAGGGCCTCGCGGCGGAGGAACGCTTCGTCGACATGGACGCGGGCGAGAACCGGGGCGAGGCGTTCCTGCGCATCAACCCGCTCGGCGCGATCCCGGCCCTGATCGACCGCGAGGCGGGATCGTCGCAACCGCCGCTCACTCAGTCGCTGGCGATCCTGGAGTTCCTCGACGAGCTCCAGCCGCGGCCGCCGCTTTTGCCGGCTGATCCGCATGGCCGGGCGCGGGTGCGTTCGCTGGCCGCGATGCTGGCCGCCGACACCCACCCGCTGATTACCCCGAGGGTGCGGAGATATCTGACCGGCACGGGCGGGTTCGACGACGCGGCGTGGCGGGCGTGGCAGGTGAACTGGTTCACCACCGGGCTGCAGGCGGTCGAGCAGCGGCTCGCGACCGAGGCGCAGACCGGCGCGTATTGCCACGGCGGGGCGGTGACGATCGCCGATATATGCCTGGCCAGCATCCTGATCGTGATGCGCGTCTTCAAGATCGAGGTTTCGGCCATCCCGACGATCGAGCGGATCATGGCCGCCTGCGAGGCGCACGAGGCGTTCGCCAAGGCGGCGCCGGCGCGGCAGGAGGGGGCGCCGAAAGGGTAGGAAACGACGTTCCTTCGTGCCGAATTTGGAGTTCGCACACGAGACGGGACGGAACAAACGCTATTGAACGTTAGACATGCGCCAACGGAATCCTCAATCGATCTGAAACGCGCGACTCGAAGCCGTGCGCTTGGACCCGAGCGCCGCGGCTTGCGCGTGTTCGAACGCCTCGCCCACCTCGTCGCCGCACGGGTTTTCCAGTCGCGGATGCACGACGATCCGCGCGGTTCCTGCCCGCCAGGCCGTGCGCGGCGTGAACGCCCATACCGCCTCGCCCGACCGCAGGCGCGCTTCGCCCGCGATGCGAAGCCCGGCGTCGTCAGCGACCGCGATCAGGCCGGCGGACTGGCCGTCGATCGCATCCGGGAACACCAGTTTCAGATCGTCGCTCGTGCCGGCGCGCGGCGGCTCGATCCGCCACGCGCCGGGATCGGGCGCCACGCACCCACCCGCCGCCACGCTCCAGGTCCGGGCCGGCGCGCCACCGACGAACAGGGTCGCGCGAGTACCGGCCTTCAGACTCCAGCCCGCCGTCTCGTGCGCGAACAGCCCGGTTTTCACGCGACCCGGGTCAAGCAGCAGCGTCAGGGTACGGCGGTCGGGCGACCAGAGTTCTTGTTGCAGGAACGCCCCCTCGACCGCCGTACCGGCTTCACCCCGCAACTCGATGCCGGGAAGAACGGCGCCGAGCGGCGGTGCGCCGAAAGTGACCGAAACGCGCAGGAGACGTTCCGAGATCTCGGGGCCGGAGGGCGTGACCGAGACCACCGTCGGAAGCGACGCCGCGTGCGCCCCCGCGGCCAGCACGATCCAAAATCCAGCCGCCCGCATCACGGCCGGATCTGGGAGGCGAACCCTTCCTCCTGTTTCAGCATGTTCTGCATCGGCTTGATGAATTTCGCCTGCATGGGCGACGCATAGGCGTAGTCGGGGAACAAATATTCCGACACGTCGTAGTCGGACAGCCGGAACGTCGCGAGCTTGTCGATCGACACGAGTTGCGCATGCCCGGTCGGCAGGTCGCGGCGCAGGGCCACGAGGAACCGGTCGTCCTGATTGTCGATGCGCATGACCGTGCTCATCGTCGCACCGACCCGCTGCACGCCAGCGATCTGCCCGAACGGCACTGGCTTGGCGTATCCGGGGCCACGATTGGCTTGCTCGATCGAGGCGAGCGGAATGATGCTCGCCTCGCGGAACAAATTGGCGACCAGGACGTACTGCGCCTTTTTGCCGGTCGCCATGTCCGTTGACATATAGGGAACGATATCGACCGGCGTGCCGGCGTCGCCCAGTTCGGCGATCGTCTTCGCGCGCACATGCGCGCCGTCCGTCAGCGCGTCAAGCGGTATGGTGACCAGCGGCGTGCAAAGATAGGCAGCCAGCAGATGCGGCTTGCCGTCAAGATCGGCGAACGCCATCGCGCGAATCGGCGCCCGGGTCTCAATCTGATCGTGCGAGGTGTGATACATCTCGACAGAGGCGATCGCTCCGCCGGAGCCGAACGGATACGGAATGATGCGTAGCGACGAGGCGAAATTTTGGTTCGACAGGCCGGCGAGATAGAGCTTCCCGTCATGCCATCTCATGTCGGTCACCGTGAAGCTGCGCCCGGGGATCGTGTCCCAGAACATCAGCGACGGGTCCGGCGCATGGTCGAGTTCGGCGGTCGTCTCCGTCGCGTGCTCGAGGTCGAGGCGGCGGACCGCGCCATCGGCGGTGACGGCGAAGATCGCCGGGATCTTTTCAGCCCCGATCGTGGCCGCGACGTAGACCTCGTTGCTGCCCGGCCTGGCGGCGATGTCCACCAGGGTCGCCTCGTCCCCACCGAGCGCCTGCCGCAACCTCGCATCGAGGTCGCGGATATTGAAGGGCTGGCCGGCGTTCCGGGCCGCGGCAGGAAGGCTGAGCGCATGCAGCTTGGCCGCCGCCCAATCGGCCACGAACAGCGTGTCGGCGGGTCCGAATGCGATACGCGACGCGGAGCCGATCTCGGCCGCGCCGGCCGTGGCCGTCATCGCCAGCAGCGACGCGGCTGCGGTCAGGAGCGCCCTCATGCGCCCGCCCTCCGCCCAACGACCGTTTTGTACGCCAGCCACGCCAAGACCAGTTTGACGATCACATGCATGGGTCGCTTCCTCATTCCTGGACGCTGATGATGAGGATGTGGTTCTTGGACACGAATGTCCAGTATCTCCGGGTGAATAAATTTGGCCGATGAACGCGGGAGGCATCGCGCGCCGACCGGCCGGCCTAAGGACCCACGGAAACGCGCCGCCATCCTTCGCGTGGCGCGCGGCATGTTCTTCAAACAGGGTCTTGACGGGGTCTCGCTGGAGGCGGTGGCCGCCGCCGCCGGGGTCTCGCGCATGACCGTCTACGGCCATTTCGGCGATAAGGAGACGCTGTTCGCCGAGGTGATCACCGCCGAGGCGCAGGCCGTCGGACAAGCGTTGTCGGACTTGTCGGACCGCTGCGCCGCCGCGCCGGGGATCATCGGGCTGCGGGACGACCTGATCGCGTTCGGAGCGGACCTTACGGCGTTCTTGCTGCGGCCAGACCTGAAGGCGTTCAACCGCCTCCTGGAATCGCAGGCCCCGCGTCATCCGGAACTCGCACGCGCCTTCGTGGAGTCCGGCCCTCGTGCGGTCTTCCGCAAGCTGACGGAACGGTTGCGCGCGGCTTGCGAGGAGCAGGTGCTGATTGCGTGCGACCCGGCCAACGCAGCGCGGCATCTGATAGGAATGTTCAAGAGCATCGAGACGTCCGCAACGGCCGTCGGCCTTGCCCCGACGCCTTCACGCGCCGAGGTGGAACGGCACGTCATGGAATGCGTCGACGTGCTCCTGCGCGCCTATGGGGGCGCCCCGATGTGACCAAAATGCTGCCTAAACCGCCGGCGAATCCCGCGCCGTGTCGTCCAACCCTCCCGCGCCCCCATGCCCACCCCACCGCCAATCCCTGATCTCCGGCATGTCCTCGCCGTGCTCGGCGATATACCGCGTGTGCTCGGTCAGCTTGTCGCGCAACATTTGCTGCACATGGTCCGCCACCGCGCCGATGCCCGACCGGGTGATCGCATCGGCCGCGAGATGAAACCGGTCAAGCCGGTTGCGTACCGTCATGTCGAACGGCGTCGTCGTCGACCCCTCCTCGATATATCCGTGGACATGGAAATTGTCGTGGTCGCGCCGCTTGTAGGTCAGGCGGTGGATCAGCGTTGGATAGCCGTGATAGGCGAAGATCACCGGCCGATCGACGGTGAACAGGCTGTCGAACTCCGAGTCCGAAAGCCCGTGCGGGTGCTGCTCCGGCGATTGCAACGCCATCAAATCGACCACGTTGACCACTCGCACCTTCAATTGCGGCACGTGCCCTCGCAGGAAATCCACCGCCGCCAGCGCCTCGTAGGTCGGAACGTCACCGGCGCAGGCCATCACCACATCGGGGACGCCGCCCGCATCGTTGCTCGCCCACGTCCAGATGCCCGCACCGGCCACGCAATGACTGGCGGCTTCAGCCATGCCCAGCCATTGCGGCGATTTTTGCTTGCCCGCGACGATGACGTTGATGCGATCCCAGGTGCGCAGGCAGTGATCCGTCACCCAAAGCAACGTGTTGGCGTCGGGCGGCATGTAGACGCGAACAATGTCGGCCTTCTTGTTGACGACGTGATCGACGAAGCCCGGATCCTGGTGGCTGAACCCGTTATGGTCCTGCCGCCAGACATGCGAGGTCAGCAGATAGTTCAGCGACGCGATCGGCCGCCGCCACGGGATGTCCCGGCTCGTCTTCAGCCATTTGGCATGCTGGTTCAGCATCGAATCGACAATGTGGATGAACGCCTCGTAGCACGAGAACAGCCCGTGTCGCCCGGTCAGCAGATAGCCCTCGAGCCAGCCCTGGCAGGTGTGCTCGGACAGGATCTCCATCACCCGCCCGTCGCGGCCGAGATGGCCGCCATCGGCATCCTCCGTCAGGATCGCCTCGGTCCACGCGCGCGCCGTCACCTCCAGCACCGCGCCCAGCCGGTTCGACACCGTCTCGTCCGGGCCGAACAAGCGAAAATTCGCCGTGGCAAGATTCTCCGCCATCACGTCGCGGAGATAGACGCCCATCACCCGCGTCGCCTCGCCGTCGCCGGCACCCGGCCGCTCCACCTGCAAGGCGTAATTCGCCATGGGCGGCAGACGCAACGGCCGCAACAGCAGCCCACCATTGGCGTGCGGGCTGGCGCTCATGCGTCTCGCGCCCCGCGGTGCCTGGTCGCGGATCGCCGCCACGGGTGCCCCGTCCGCATCGAACAACTCGTCAGGGCGGTAGCTGCGCAGCCAGGTCTCGAGCAACGCCAGATGCGCGTCGCTGTCGATCTCGAACGGCACCTGATGCGCGCGCCAGGACCCCTCCATCTTGTGCCCGTCGACCTCCGCCGGACACGTCCAGCCTTTTGGCGTGCGCAGCACGATCATCGGCCAGCGCGCCGTCCCGCCCGCGCGGATCGCCGCGATCGCGTCGCAGGCGCGATCCATCGCCGCGGCCATCGCCGGATGCATCAAGCCGGGATCGTGCCCCTCGACGAAAATCGGGTCGTAGCCGTAACCGCGCATCAGGCTGTCCAGCTCATCCTTCGGCATCCGCGCGAGGATCGTCGGGTTGGCAATTTTGTAGCCGTTCAGATGCAGGATCGGCAGCACCGCGCCGTCGCGCGTTGGGTTGAGGAATTTCGCGCTATGCCATGACGTCGCGAGCGGCCCGGTCTCCGCCTCGCCATCGCCCACGACGCAGGCGACGATCAGATCGCGATTGTCGAACGCCGCACCGAACGCATGGCTCAGTGAATATCCCAGTTCGCCGCCTTCGTGGATGGAGCCGGGCGTATCGGGAGACGCATGGCTCGGCACGCCCCCAGGGAACGAGAACTGGCGGAACAACCGGCGCAGGCCGTCGGCATCCTGCGTGACCTCCGGGTAGACCTCGCTGTAGGTGCCTTCGAGCCAGGTGCTCGCAACGACGCCCGGCGCGCCGTGGCCGGGGCCTGCGATGTAGATCATCTCGAGGTCGCGCGCGCGGATGACGCGATTGAGATGGGCGTAGATGAAGTTCAGGCCGGGCGTGGTTCCCCAATGGCCGAGCAGCCGCGGTTTGACGTGCGCCCGCGTCAGCTTCTCACGCAGCAGCGGATTGTCGAGCAGATAGACCTGCCCGATCGACAGGTAGTTGACCGCCCGCCACCAGGCGTCGAGATGCGCCAGGTCTTCGCTGTTCGAAACAGCGTTGATGTGCGTGTCCATCATTCCTCCAGCAGGCGGCTTGTGTGCCGCGCGATCGTGATTTCCTCGTCGGTCGCAACGACCAGGACCACGACCGAACTGTCCGTGGTCGAAACGCGCGCGGCGGCGTTCCGGTTCGCCTCATCATCGAACTTTATTCCGAGCCAGCCGAGGCACTCGCACGTGGCGCGCCGGATGTCGGGACTGTGCTCGCCGATGCCGCCAGTGAACACAAGCGCGTCGACGCCCTGCAGGGCCGCCGTCATCGCGGCGATCTCGCGGACGAGCCGCCAGACGAACAGCTCGACCGCCTCGACGTCCGGCGTGTCGCCGGCGGCGATCAGTTCGCGCATGTCGGATGAACGACCCGACACGCCCAGTAGCCCCGACCGATGATACAGCAGATCCTCGATCGCGGCGGCGTCCATCCCGCGCGCCTGCAACAGGTAGAGCACGACCCCGGGATCGAGCGCGCCGCAGCGCGTGCCCATCACCAACCCGTCGAGCGGCGTCATCGACATCGTCGTGTCGACGCAGCGCCCGTCCCGCATCGCGCAGAGGCTGGCGCCGCTGCCCAGATGCGCCACCACCACACGCCGACCGGCCAGCCCGGGTTCGCTCTCGCGAAGAAACGTCGCGATGTATTCATAGGACAGGCCGTGCGCGCCGTAGCGACGCACGCCCGCCGCTTCCAGGTCGCGCGGCAACGCGAAACGGGCCGCGACCTCCGGCATCGCGCGGTGGAACGCGGTGTCGAAGCACGCGACCTGGGCCAGGTTCGGACGCAGGCGGCGCAGCGCCTCGATCGGCGCGAGATTGTGGCCCTGATGCAGCGGCGCGAGCGGGGTCAGCGCCGCGAGATCGCGCAGCAACGCGTCGTCGACCCGCGCGGGGCCGCCGTGCATCGCGCCGTGGACGACGCGGTGCCCCGCGGCGGCAAGCCGGTCGCCCGGCATCCGCTCGCTCAGTGTGTCGAGCAGCGGCTCGAGGTAGGCATCGCGTGAGCCGCCCGGCAATTCGCGGTCGACCACAAGCCGCTTTTGCGGGTCGTGCAGCCGCAAGTGCGCCCTGCCGCCCGGATCGTCGATCCCGCCCCGCAGCCGCGCGATCGGACCGATCGGTCCGCGATCCTCGAACACGGCGAGTTTCACGCTGGACGACCCGGCGTTGACCGTCAGGATGATGTCGGCCATCGCGCAACCTGACTCCATCCGGGTCGGTCGGGCCAGCGTCGCTTTTGTGTCAGTCCAGCCGTGGTGGCGCGGAACCGACGCCGCGCTGAACGCTTATCGGAAATTGCGTCGCGCGTATGGCCGCGCGAGCCGAGCGGGTCTCACATATGAACCGAGGACGTCATTTTGCGGTCGTGGTCGGCGTGGTCGTCGCGACCCTCGGCGCGGCGCACGCCGATCAGACCGCGCAGAACCTGGCCGCCAAGGGCGAATACCTTGTCCGGGTCGGCGGGTGCGCGGCCTGTCACACCGCGCCCGGAGGCCAGCCTTTTGCCGGCGGCGTGGCGATCAACTCGCCGTTCGGAACTCTGTACGGCCCAAACATCACGCCCGACAAGACCTACGGGATCGGCGACTGGAGCGACGACGACTTCTACCGGACCTTGCACGAGGGTATCGCCAAGGGGGGGGTCCATCTCTACCCGGCCTTCCCGTATCAGTGGTTCACCAAGGTCACGCGCGAGGATGTGCGGGCCATCAAGGCGTGGCTCGACACGCTCGCGCCCGTCGCCACGCCGTCGCCGAAAACGGCGCTGATGTTCCCGTTCAACGTACGCGCCGGCCTCGCGGCCTGGAATGCCGCCTATTTCCACGAGGGCGAGTGTCAGCCCGATCCGGCAAGATCCGAGGAAATTAACCGTGGCGCCTATCTCGTCGAGGGGCTGGGTCATTGCGGGGCCTGCCACACGCCGCGAGGGGTCGGGCAGGAGCCGATCGCGTCCAAGGCCTATTCGGGCGGCGCGGTCGACAATTGGTATGCGCCGAACATCAGCTCCGACGTCACGCGCGGCATCGGCGGCTGGTCCGAGGACGCCATGGTCCAATACCTGAAGACCGGCAGCGCGCCCGGCAAGGGCGTGGTCGCCGGGCCGATGGCCGAGGTGGTGCACGAGAGCCTGTCGCACCTGACCGATGCGGACGTGCACGCGATCGCCGCCTATCTCAAGGCCACTCCGCCGGTCGCCGACTACGCGGCCAAACAGCCCGTCCCGGGCACGGGGCCGCAACTGATCGGCGCCGGGCCGTATCTCAATCACTGCGCCTCCTGTCATCAGCAGGACGGCCGCGGCCTGCCGGGCGCGATCCCGCCGCTGGCCGACAACGGCGCGGTAACCGCCAAGGGGCCGGAGAACGTGATTCGCGTCATCCTTGCCGGCCACATGGCGCTCGGCAGCTACGCGCCCATGCCGGCGGTGGGTGTCGACATGGCCAACCGCGACGTCGCGGACGTCACGAACTATGTCCGCACGATGTGGTCCAACGGCGCGCCGGCCACCGCGAACGAGGATCTGGTGGCCGCGATACGGACGAAGACGTTCAGCATGCTGCAGGGACAGGCGGCCCCGGACGGGCGCGGCGATCCCTGCCGCAGCGCGGAAACGCTGGACGTCGCACCGATCGCCGACGGGAGCGGCGAGGTCGATCGGATCCTGGCGGGCGCGCAGGAGGGATCACTGCCGCAGGCCGCCGATCGGGCCGTCGCCCGTGTGCAACAGGTTATGCCGAAGGCGTCGCAGGCCGACATCATCAACGGGCTGACGGTCGGCTATTGCAAGGTTGCGTCACAGGCCGAGCAGTTGCGCGATGCTCGCAGCCGGCTGCTGCTCAACCGATTCAGCCAGCTCGTCTACACGAGCCTGGTCTCCACGGGACCCGCCTCCGCCACGGGGAATTGATCCGCGTGGCCGCGGAGCGGGGGCCGGGCAGCCTCGACGCCGCCGAACGCGATCAGGCGGTCGCCCACGCCGCCCCCGGGGCGCTGGTCATCCATGAGGTGGTCCGCGAGGAAGGCGAGGCCGAGCTGGTCCGGCGGGCGTCGGCGATCTTCTGGTCGGGGCTCGCGGCGGGGCTGTCCATGGGCTTCTCGTTCCTCGGCCTGGCGCTGATCCAAAGCGCGCTGCCCGACACGCCGTCGCGTCGGCTGGTGGACAGCGCCGGATACACGGTGGGCTTCATCATCGCCGTGCTGGGACGGCAGGAACTGTTCACCGAGAGCACGCTGACCGCCGTGCTGCCGCTGCTGGTGCGGCGGAACGCTTCGACGCTGCTGGCGCTGTTGCGGTTCTGGGCGATCGGGTTGTCGGCCAACATCCTCGGCACCCTGATGTTCGCGCGACTCCTGGCGATCGACGGCGTGTTTGACGATCCGGTGCGCGCGGCCCTCGTCGATGTCGGCCGCGACGTCGTGGGCCATCCGTTCTGGGCCACGGCGATCAAGGCGGTGCTCGCCGGATGGCTGATCGCCTTGATGGTCTGGCTGCTGCCCAGTGCCCGCTCGGCGCGCCTCCTGGTGATCCTCTTGCTGACCTACGTCGTGGCGATCGGCCGCTTTTCCCATATCATCGCGGGCTCGGTGGAGGCCGCTTTCGCGGTCTTCACCGGCAACGCCTCGATCCACGACTACCTGTTCGGCTTCTTCATGCCGACGATCATCGGCAACACGATCGGCGGCGTGGCGCTCGTGGCGCTGCTGAACCATGCCCCGCTGGCACCGGACCTGCGCGGCGAGCCCGGGTGAACGGGCTCAAACGTCCAAATTCGCCACCTTCAGCGCGTTGCCGACGATGAAATCCCGGCGAGGCTCGACGACGTCGCCCATCAGCGTGCTGAACACCGCGCCCGCGTCCTCCACGTCGCCCACCCGCACCTGCAACAAGGTGCGCACGGCCGGATCGAGCGTGGTGCGCCAGAGCTGGTCGGCGTTCATTTCGCCGAGGCCCTTGAAGCGATTGATCGCCAGGCCCTTGCGGCCATGCGCCATGATGCGGTCGAACGCGCTCGCCGGACCTGCGACATTCGTCGCCGTCCGATCGAGAGTGAGCACGGCCGGCTCCGTGTAGCGTGCGGCCAGCCAGTCCGACCGCTCGGACAACCAGCGCGCCTCGGCGCTGCGCAATGTCGCGGCATCCAGCACATGCCGCTCGGCGACGCCGCGCACCGTGCGGGCCATCGTCAGACCAGTATCGGCCGCGACCTTCCAGCCCCGCTCGCCCGGCTCGCTGATCGCGTCGAGCCGCTGAACCAGCGTCTGCGCCGCATGCTGCGCGCGCTCGGCATCCGGCGTGATCGCGCCGGCGATGGCCGCCTGTTCCAGCAGCGGCAGCGGCACCAGCGCCGAAAGTCGCCGCAGCCGCGCCGCCATCTCGCGCATGACGACCGCTTCGGCCGCAAGCTCCGGTCCGGCCAGCACGGCACCGTCGGCATAGGCGAGCTTCGCCTCCGCCAGCGACCGCTCGAGCAAGTAGCGCTCCATCGCGCCGTCGTCCTTGAGGTAGCGCTCGTCGTTGCCACGCTTGGCGCGATACAGCGGCGGCTGAGCGATATATAGGTATCCGTGATCGATCAGCTGCGGCATCTGGCGGAAGAAGAACGTCAGCAGCAGCGTGCGGATATGCGATCCGTCCACGTCCGCGTCCGTCATGATGACGATGCGGTGGTAGCGCAGCTTCGAGATATCGAAGCCACCCTGCTCTGGCTCGCCGCGACCGATGCCGGTGCCGAGTGCTGTGATCAGCGTGCCGATTTCCTGGCTGCCGAGCATGCGGTCGAAGCGCGCCCGCTCGACGTTCAGGATCTTCCCCTTCAGCGGCAGAATCGCCTGAAATTTTCGGTCGCGCCCCTGCTTGGCGCTGCCACCCGCACTGTCGCCCTCGACGATAAAGATTTCGCTTTTGGCCGGATCGCGCTCCTGACAATCCGCGAGCTTGCCGGGCAGCGTGCTGATGTCCAGCACGCCCTTGCGCCGGGTCAGTTCGCGCGCCTTGCGGGCCGCCTCGCGCGCGGCCGCCGCGTCCATCACCTTCTGGATGATGAGCCGCGCTTCCTTGGGATGCGTCTCGAACCAATGGCCGATCGCGTCAGCCACCGCCATCTGCACCACTGGCTGCACCTCGGAGCTGACCAGCTTCTCCTTGGTCTGCGAGGAGAATTTCGGGTCCGGGACCTTGACCGACAGCACCGCCGTCAGGCCCTCGCGCATATCCTCGCCGACGAGTGCCAGATTGTCCTTCTTGCCCATTCCTTCGGCGTATTTTGTGACGACGCGGGTCAGCGCCTGACGAAATCCCGCCAGATGCGTGCCGCCGTCGCGCTGCGGGATGTTGTTCGTGAAGCACAGCATCGTCTCGTGGAAGCTGTCGTTCCAGGACACCGCGAATTCGACCTTGATGCCGTGGACCGCGTCGCCGGTGCTTGCGGCACTGATCGGCGGAGTGACGACCGGCGTCTTGCCGCGATCGAGCCATTCGGCAAACGCGACGAGCCCGCCTTCGTAGAAGAAAACTACCTCGCTGGCGGGCGCGTGGCGTTCGTCGCGCAGCGTGATGCGCAGGCCAGAGTTGAGAAAAGCGAGTTCGCGCAGGCGTCGTTCCAAAATTGAAAGATCGAACTCGACCTTCGTGAAGGTGCCGGCGCTCGGTTTGAACGTGACTTCGGTGCCGGTGATTTCCGCCGACGGGCCGACCACCCGCAGCGGTGCGACAGCATCGCCGTGCTGAAAGCGGATCGCGTGCTCGACGCCCTCGCGCCAGATCCGCACCTCCATCCATTCGGACAACGCATTGACGACGGCCGCGCCCACGCCATGCAGGCCGCCGGAGACCTTGTAGCTGTTCTGGTTGAACTTTCCCCCCGCATGCAGGCGGGTCAGCACGACCTCGGCCGCCGAGATGCCTTCCTCGACGTGAATGTCGGTCGGGATGCCCCGCCCGTTGTCGCGTACCGTGACGCTGCCGTCGCCGTTCAGCGTGAGCGAACACGTGTCGGCGAACCCCGCTTGCGCTTCGTCCACCGCATTGTCGATGATCTCGAACGCCATGTGATGCAAGCCGGAGCCATCATCGGTGTCGCCGATATACATTCCCGGGCGCTTGCGCACCGCATCGAGGCCGCGCAAGACGGAGATGGAGGCGGCGTCGTAGGCGGCGGGATCACGGTCGGCGGAGGGATCGGAATCGAAGGGCGCGGCGTGGTCGCTCATGCCGGCGGAGGGCTCCTGTTGGTCTCTTGGAAGGCTTGCATCATACGCCTTCCCATCGGCATGCGACAGCCCCAAGGAGGATATCGGCCTCCTCCTTGGACACATCACCCGTGATGTGGTATTTAATTCCGGAATAAGAGTGGTTATGGACACGGATACGATTGTCTCGGCGATACGGAGCCCGGGCGGAGCGTCCGCGGAGTTGCTCCGGGCCGCCCGTGCGGGCCGCGTCCTCCTTCTCGCCACTTGATCGCAGCAATGGCGAGGTTCGCTCCGTCGGCTTCGCATCGCGTTGGCGGATTATCCGTCACGATTTGAAAAGCTCGGATCCACCAGCAGTCCGCCGTCATCCAGCGCAAACCGCTCCGCCTCGCCGCGCAACGGCGCGAATACATCGGCGTCCGTGCCCGTCAGAAAGACCTGCGATGGCAGCCGGACCAGCGCCTCGAACAATGCCGCGCGGCGGGCCGCATCCAAGTGCACCGCCGGTTCGTCCAGCAGCAACAGTGGCGCGGCCCCGCGCGCGGCGGCGATCAGCGCCGCGTGACCCAGCACGATCCCGACGAGCATCGCCTTTTGCTGGCCGGTACTGGCCTCGGCCGCCGGCTGGCCGGTTTCGGCATCGGCGATCGCCAGATCGGCGCGGTGCGGGCCAAGCGCGGCGCTTCCCGAAGCGGCATCGCGGGCTCGCGCGTCGTGCAAGGCGGCGCGCAACCACTCCTCGGCTGCCAGCGCTGGCTGCCGTGCCAGCCGCTCCGCGACCGGATCGACCAGCGTCAGCCCCGCTGCGGGAAACGGCGCGGCCGCACCGTTGCGCAGAGCATCGTCCAAGCGCCGGACCAGCGCACCGCGCGCCGCCGTCGCCGCCACGGCATGTCGGGCAAAGGAATCCTCCAGGCCGGCGAGCCACGCCGGTTCGCCACCGGTGGCCAGTACCCGGTTGCGCCCGGCCATTGCCGTCTCGAACGCGGCGATCTGGCGCGCGTGCGCCGGCTCCAGCGCGAACACCAACCGATCGAGGAACCGGCGACGTCCCGACGCGCCCGACTGAAACAGCCGGTCCATCTGCGGCGTCAGCCACACCATCGCCACGCGGGAGGCGATCTCGGCCTGGCTGCGCGGACTTGCTCCGTCCAGGCGAAACACGCGCCGGTCCGGCGCTTCGGGCCGCCCGCCGGTCGCGATCTCGACCATTCCGTCATAGGTATGAAAGCGTCCCGCGACGGCCCAGCCGGACGCGGACTCGCCGTTGCGGACGAACTCCGCCACTCGCGCGCCGCGCAGCCCGCGGCCGGGGGAGAGAAGACTGACCGCTTCCAGGAGATTGGTCTTGCCGCTGCCGTTAGGCCCGTGCAACACGACGATCCGTCCGCGCGGCGTCCAGGTCAGTTCGGCGTAGTTTCGAAACCGCGTCAGCGCCAGACGCGACAGGCGCGGATGCGTCCCCGTCACACCCGCATGGGCATCAGCACATACAGCGCCGCCGCATCGTCCGCATCGACGACCACGGTGGGAGCGGCACCGTCGGCGAAGCGGAATTCCACGCGCTTGTCGATCTGGTCGGTGATGTCGTTGAGGTAGCGCGCCTGGAAGCCGATCTCCAGCGGCGTCGAAGCGTATTCGATCCGTCCGCCATCCAGCTCCTCGGTGGCCGTCCCCTGCTCCGGACTGGAGGATGACAGCACCAGCATGTCGCGGCCCAGCGACATCTTGATCGGTCTCGCCCGCTCGGTCGAGATTGCCGCGACCCGCGCGACGGCATGGGCGAAGTCACCCTTGTCGACCCGCAGAACCTTGTCGTTGTCGCGCGGAATGACCCGCTCGTATTCCGGGAACGTGCCGTCGATCAGCTTGCTCGTCAGCGTCACGGTGCCGACCTTGAACTGGATGCGCGTCTCCGACAATGCGATGTCGATGGCGCCGCTCACCTCGTCGAGCAGCTTGCGCAGCTCGGCGATCGTCTTGCGCGGCACGATCACGCCCGGCATGCCCTCCGCTCCGTCGGGCAGATCGAGCTCGACGCGCGCCAGACGATGGCCGTCGGTGGCGACCGCGCGGAGCATCTTGCCGTCCGCGATCTCGGCCGCGTGCAAATAGATGCCGTTGAGATAGTATCGTGTCTCCTCGGTCGAGATCGCAAAGCGCGTGCGGTCGATCAGCCCACGGAGCGCATTCGCCCCGAGTTGGAACGAATGCGGCAGCGCGCCTGCCGTCATCGATGGGAAATCCTCGGCGGGCAGCACCACAAGGCTGGTCGCGTAGCGCCCGGCCCGCAGCCTCAGTTGCTGCTCCGTCCCGCCGTGCTCCATCTCGATCTCCGCGCCGTCCGGTAGACGTCGCACGATCTCGTACAGCGTCGCCGCCGGGGCGGTACAGACGCCGTCGCGGGTGGTGGTCGCGGCGACGTCCTCGACGACGGCGATCTCCATGTCGGTGGCGGTCAGCGCGAGGCGGCCGGCCTTCACCTGCAGCATGACGTTGGCCAGGATCGGAATGGTATTGCGTTTCTCGACCACGCTTTGCACGTGCGCGAGGGCGCGGATCAGGGTCGCGCGATCGGCTTTGAACTTCATGGCTGGACCCTCATGCCCCGGCGCGAAACGGCACCCCGAATCCGGGCACGCACTCTAGCAACCGCGGCCCCTGGCGCAAACCGGCGTTCAACGTTCCAGCATGCGGCGCAGCAATTCGACGTCCTCGGCGAAGCCGGCCTCGCGCCCCATCAGCTCGGTCACCCGGCTGACCGCGTGCATGACGGTCGTATGGTCGCGGTTGCCAAACCGCCGTCCGATTTCCGGCAGCGACCGGCTGGTCAGCTGCTTGCTCAGGAACATCGCAACCTGGCGCGGCCGCGCCACGGCGCGCGCGCGGCGGGCTGAGCTCATGTCGGCGAGCCGGATATTATAGTGCTCGGCCACGCGGCGCTGGATTTCCTCGATACTGACACGCCTGTCGTGCGCCTTGAGTACATCGTGCAGAAATTCTTGTGTCGTCTCGAAAGTGATCGTGCGGTTGAACATCGCCGCATGAAGAATGAGACGGTTCAGCGCGCCCTCCAGCTCTCGCACGTTGCTCGTGATTTTATGGGCCAGCAACTCCATGACCTTGCGCGGCACCGGAACGCTGGCGCGTGCCGCCTTGGCGTCAAGGATCGACATCCGCAGCTCGAACGTCGTCGCGTGCAGGTCGGCGACCATGCCGTGGGCGAGACGGGTGCGCACCCGCTCCTCCATCTTGACCATATCGGACGGCGATTTGTCCGCCGAGACGACGATCTGTTTTCCGCTATCCACCAGGGAGTTGAAAGTGTGGAAAAATTCCTCCTGCGTGGCGTCCTTGCCGATCAGGAACTGCAAATCGTCGATCATCAGCACGTCGACGCTGCGGTGCTGGTCTTTAAACTCGATCGTGGAATGGTTCCGGATCGCTGCAATGAAGCGATACATGAATTTTTCCGCCGACATGTAGGCGACGGTGACCGGCGGCCCGGACCGCGCGGCGCGGCCGAGACCGGTCAGCTCCCAGGCAATGGCATGCATCAGATGCGTTTTGCCGAGCCCCACGCCGCCATAAAGGAACAGCGGGTTGAAACCGGCGCATGCGGGCGTGTCGGCGACGCGGCGCGCGCAGGCGTACGCGAACTCATTCGGCTTGCCGACCACGAAACTCTCGAACGTGAACCGCGGATCGAGCGCGCCAGTCTCGGGTCCGCGTTCGTTGCGATCGATGGGCGACGCGGGAACGCTCTCGCTCCCGGCGGGATCAGCCCCATCGTCCTGGCGCCCGCTCCCGACCGCCGCGGCGGCCGGTCCGAGCGCCGGTGTCTCGACGTCGCGAGTGGGTCCCCCGACGCGAAACTCGACCCGCCGGACCGCATCACATTCCGCCCGCCAAAGACTGGCCAGCCGGTCGCCATAGTGTGTGCGCACCCAGTCGCGGAGGAAGCGGCTCGGCAGCCGCACAGTGATTTCGTCCCCATCGAGCCCGGACACCGTCATCCGCTCGAGCCACGTACGGTACTCGATGGCACCGACCTCGGCCAGCAAGCGTTCCTGTACACGGCCCCAATGCAGCGCGAGCTTGGCCGGGTCCGGTACGGGCCGTTCGGCGGTCATCGCCAACTCTCGGTCATCGGTTATCGCCCGGTCGGCGTCGTGGTCCATCGGGCCCTGCGCAAAGAATCCCGGCCTGGCTGACCCGTGTCGGACTGACATCGCTGATCTTGCCCCTCGTGATCGCAGACTTCCGGACAGCAACCCGAGCCGCCCGGCGATCTCGCCCAGGCCGCGCTTTCAAGTAACGATACGGTCAAAAACCCGGGCGGCGCAATCGCTAAAAGATTAAAGAGTGAGCTCGCCCGACATCGAGACTATTCTTTGCAGTACCGTTTTGCATGATGCACGGGCCAAAGTGAGGGGGTCGCGGCACTTGCGCTGCGCCGCGGATCGGGCAGATCGGTTGGTCGGAAGATGTGGACCCCCCCGGGTCCACGAGCAACAGCGCGGCGGTCAGGAGACCGGCAGCGCCTTGATCCGTGCGGACAGGCGCGACAGTTTGCGCGACACGGTATTCAGTTTGATCACGCCCTTGCCGGCGGCACGCTGCATCTCGGGTTGCGCGTCGCGCAACGCCACGCCGGCCAGTGCCTTGTCGCCACCGGCAATCGCCGCCTCGACCTTCTTGACGAAGGTTCGCATCCGCGACTTGCGCGCCTGATTGCGCGCGGTGCGGGTCGCGGTCTGACGGATGCGCTTTCGCGCGGAGGCGTTGTTGGCCATGGCTGCTGTGTGATCTCGGCAGAAAGTTGGGTGTCGCCGTCGCCGGCGGGAGGCAGCGGTGTAGAGAGACGGCTTCACCGAGTCAAGGAAACGCCCTCCCGACCCCTCAGCGTTGCCGTTTCGGGCAATGATACGTGGCCCGGCCCGCCTGCACGAAACGGCGGATCCCGGAGCACCCGGGCGCGCCCGGACACTGCTCGCAGGGCAACCCCGCGCGGTCGTAGACGCGCCACGCGTGCTGGAAATACCCGAGCTCGCCGTCCGGCTGGACATAGTCGCGCAGGCTTGATCCCCCCGCGGCGATCGCATCCGACAGCGTCGCCTTGATCTGCGGCACGAGCCGCGCCGCCCGCCCGCCCGCGACGCTCGCGGCCAGCCGCCGCGGGCTGATTCCCGCGCGATACAGCGCCTCCGAGACGTAGATATTGCCAAGTCCGGCCACGACGCGCTGATCCAGCAGCGCCGCCTTGATCGGCGTGCGGCGTCCGAGCAATGCCGCGGTCAACACGCGGGCGTCGAAGGCGTCGTCCAATGGCTCCGGACCCAGCCCGACGAGCAGTCGATGCCGATCCTCGTGCTGCGTCGGCACCAGATCGATCGAGCCGAACCGTCGTGGATCGATGAAGCCGACGCGCCATCCCTCCTCGGTCAGCAAGGTCATGTGTTCATGCGTCGGGCGCGCCGTTGCCGGCACATCCGGCGGCGTGATCACCATGCGGCCCGACATGCCGAGATGGATCAGCACGGACGCATCGCCGTCCAGCCGCATCAGGATGTATTTCGCCCGCCTGCGGAACCCGATCACGCGCGCGCCCGACAACCGTTCGGCAAGACCCGCCGGCAAGGCCCAGCGCATATCGGCGCGATGCACGCCCGCATGAAGGATACGGCGTCCGGCCAAGCGCGCGGCCAGTCCCCGCATCACCGTCTCGACCTCGGGGAGTTCCGGCATGACCGACTCCCACGTTATAGAATGCGACGATGAGCGACAACACCGCAGCCCTCACCGATTTCGGCTTTCGGAAGGTCCCGCGCGAGGCGAAGCGGCCGCTCGTGCGCGCGGTCTTCGACAGCGTGGCGCCACGCTACGACCTCATGAACGACCTCATGAGCCTCGGCGTGCATCGTGTCTGGAAACAGGTCTTCCTGACCGCCCTCGCCCCCCGGCCGACCCGGAGCCTGCTGGACCTGGCCGGCGGGACCGGCGACGTCACCTTCGGCTGGCTGGCGCGCGGCGGCGGACCGGCGATCCTGTCCGACATCAACCTCTCGATGCTCGCCGTCGGCCGTGACCGCGCGGCGGCCCGGGGCCATGTCGCGGCGCTGTCGCTGCTGGCCGCCGACGCGGAGCGGCTGCCGCTGCCGGATCGCAGCGTGGACGTGGTCGCGATCGCGTTCGGCCTGCGCAACTGCACTGACAAGTCGGCGGTGCTACGTGAGGCGCGGCGCGTGCTGCGGCCCGGCGGGGCGTTTCACTGCCTGGAATTCAGCCGCGTGCAGGTGGCCGCGCTCGCCCCGGTCTACGACGCCTGGTCGTTCCGGGTGCTGCCGCGCTTGGGCCGCCTCGTCGCGGGCGACGACGAGAGCTACCGCTACCTCGCCGAGAGCATCCGCACGTTTCCCTCGCAACACGAACTGGCCGCGATGATGCGGCAGGCGGGGCTGGAGCGGGTGCGCCATCGCGACCTGTCGGGCGGCATCGTGGCGATCCACAGCGGCCGGCGGTTGTGAGCGGCCTCGGCGGGCGCCGAGTCCTGCTGATCGTCGGCGGCGGGATCGCCGCCTACAAGTCGCTCGAGCTGATCCGACTGCTGCGCAAGGCCGGGTGTGGCGTGACCTGCGTGCTGACCGCCGGCGGCGCGCATTTCGTCACCGCGCTCTCGCTGCAGGCGCTGTCGGAGAACCGCGTGCATACCGATCTCTGGTCGCTGACCGACGAGCACGAGATGGGCCATATTGAGCTGTCCCGAAGCGCCGATCTGGTGGTCGTCGCACCGGCCACCGCCGATCTTCTGGCGCGCATGGCCGCCGGCCTTGCCGACGACCTCGCGACGACGCTGCTGCTGGCCACCGACAAGCGCGTGCTGGTGGCGCCGGCGATGAACGTGCGCATGTGGGGCCATGCCGCAACCGCGGCGGCGATGACCACCCTCGCGGCGCGCGGTGTCGCGGTCGTCGGGCCGGACGAGGGGCCGATGGCCTGCGGCGAGTTCGGGCCCGGGCGCCTGGCCGAGCCGCCGGCGATCCTGGACGCGATCGCCGCCATGCTCGCGACCGGCCCGCTGGCCGGGCGACATGCCCTGGTGACCAGCGGGCCGACGCACGAGCCGATCGACCCGGTGCGCTACATTGCCAACCGCAGCAGCGGGCGGCAGGGCCACGCGATCGCCGCCGCCCTCGCCGCCGCCGGCGCGCGGGTCACGCTCGTCAGCGGACCCGTCGCGGTCGCCGACCCGCCCGGCGTCGGGATGCGCCGGGTCGAGACCGCCGGGGAGATGTTCGCGGCGTGCGAGGCCGCGCTTCCCGCCGACATCGCGGTGTGTGCTGCCGCCGTCGCCGATTGGCGGGTCGAGCCGGCGACACAGAAGCGCAAGAAGGGCGACGGCCCACCCGAGCTGCGCTGGGCCGAAACGCCGGATATCCTGGCCGCTCTCTCGCGACCGGGTCCGCGCCGCCCGCGCCTGGTCGTCGGCTTCGCCGCGGAGACGCAGGACCTGGTGAGCCACGCCACCGCCAAGCGCGCGCTTAAAGGCTGCGACTGGATCGTCGCGAACGATGTCGGGGCGGGGAGCGACATCATGGGCGGCGCCGACAACGAGGTCCGCCTCATCACCGCGGACGGCGCGGAGGCGTGGCCGCGCGCCTCCAAACGCGACGTCGCGGCGCGGCTGGTCGAGCGCATCGTGGCGGCCCTCGCGTGAGCGTGCCGATCCGCGTGGTCCGCATGCCGCACGCAGCGGATCTGCCGCTGCCGGCCTATGCGACCGACGGGGCGGCGGGGATGGATCTGCTCGCGGCCGTCACGGCGACGATCGAGATCGCCCCCGGTCGGCTGGCGCTCGTCCCGACCGGGTTGCGCGTCGCCCTGCCGTCCGGCCACGAGTTGCAGATCCGGCCCCGCTCCGGCCTCGCGCTGAAGCACGGCGTGCTGGTTGCCAACAGCCCCGGCACGATCGACGAGGATTATCGCGGCGAAATACAGGTGATCCTGTTAAACGCCGGCGAGCTTCCGTTCACCGTCGCGCGGGCGATGCGGATCGCCCAGGCGGTCCTGGCGCCCGTCACCCGCGCGACCTGGATCGAGACGTCCACGCTCGACGGCACGCTTCGCGACGCGGGCGGGTTCGGGAGCACGGGCGCCTGAATTTTCATCGGGAGACTGGCATGCGGACCTACATCCTCGCCTCCTGCGCCCTGCTGGCGCTCGCCGCGCCGGCGCGGGCCGCCGACACCGCCACGCCGACGGAACTCGTCGACGCGCTCAACAAGGTGTTCGGCGCCTACCCGGGATGGCGCGCCAATCACGCCAAGGGCGTGGTCGCCACCGGGACGTTCACGCCGACCGCCGACGCGGCCACGCTCAGTCGTGCCGCGTTGTTCAGCGGCGGGACGATCCCCGTCACCGTCCGGTTCTCCGATTCGACGGGCATCCCGACCATCCCGGACGGGATCGGCGACGCGAGCCCGCACGGCATGGCGATCAAGTTCCACATGGCGGGCGGCCGCGACGTCGATTTCGTCATCAATTCGCTGGCGTTCTTCCCGGTCGCCACGACCGGCGAGTTCCGCGACCTTCTGTTGGCCATCGCCGCCAGCCCGCCGGACGCGCCAAAACCCACGAAGCTCCAGCAATTCATCGCGGACCACCCGAGCGTGCCGGCGGCCGTGGGACTGCTTCGGACGCCCGACAGCTTCGCCCACGAGGTCTACAACGGCGTCAACGCCTTCGTCTTCGTCGACAAGGCGGGCCAGCAGCAAGCGTTCCGAGTGATCGCGGCGCCCGAGACGGTGGTGCATCTCGATCCCGCGGAAGCGGCCAAGCAGCCGCCCGACTTCCTGATGGACGAGTTGCCCGCCCGTCTCGCGCGCGGGCCGGCCACCTTCCACCTGCGCGCCCAGCTGGCCGCCCCCGGCGATTCCACGAAGGATCCCACGAAAGCCTGGCCGGAAGATCGCCGCGTCGTCGAACTCGGGACCATCACTCTGGACAAGGCGGCGTCGGACAGTCTCGCTGCGCAGAAGAAGCTGCTGTTCCTGCCGACCAATCTCACGGACGGGATCGTCGTTTCGGATGATCCGATGATCGCCGGCCGCTCCGGCTCGTATGCGGTCTCGTTCTCAAAACGGATAAAGTAGCCGTCTGGCCGGGACCTCGCGGGTCCCGGCCGTAGGGTCTTGAGCGATCAGGGAGCCGGGACGGAGAAGGCGAACAGCGTTGGCTTGCCGGTGCCGACCGTGCGGAACCCGGTGCCCCAGTACATCGTCTCGTTGTAGAACGAAGGGCCGCTCACGACCCACTGGCCGCTGTTGTAGCTCCAGAGGACGTTGCCGGAATACGCGTCCAGGGCTGCGAAATAGCCCGACGAGGACCCGGCGAACACGACGCGGTTGAAGAAACCGGTAGCCCCCTGCGCGGTCCCGCCGACCCTGGAGTCGGTGATGTCCTTCCCAACGGTCGGGATCTGCCAATTGATCTTGCCGGTGCTCACATCGACGCTACCCCAGGAGCCGCCGTTGGTCTTGGTGGTCACGCCGCTCTTGCTGGTCACGCTGTCATAGACGTGCGAGTGGTTGTTGATCGCGAAGAAGATTGCGTTCTTGTCGGCGATATTGACCGACGAGCCCCACTCGATACCATTTCCGACATAGGTCGACCAAAAAAGGCCGCCGTTGTCGGGATTGATACCCCAGTAGTAGCCGCTCTTTTGCCCCGCGCCCAACAGGAAGCCGGCGCTGCGGCCGCCTCGGTCGTCGGCCACGCCCTGAAAGCTCGGCGTGTAGACGAGGTTCGGCTGCGAGGCGAAATCGTGGTCGAAACCCGGTCCGAACGAACAATTCGCCGCGACCACGGAAGGATTGCTCGACGTGCACGCGAAGCTCCAAGTGTCCGGGCCGCCAAGTTGGCGCGACCACTTGATCGCTCCGGTGTCGAGGTCGAGCGACAACACCGAGTTGACATAGTTTGTGGGGTCGAGGCAGGCGGTCATCGCCCCGATGCTGGGTGCGTGCGCCTTGATGCAATCTCCGACATCGCGCGGCACGCGATAGTTGTTGCCTGTCGTGACAAGCAACGCCTTGCGCGCCGGCCAGACCACCGGCGTCGTGCCGGGCGCGGCGACACCTGAATAGCCGGGTGGTGCCAGCATCCGCTGCCATAGGATCTTGCCGGTCTTGAGATCGAGGCATACGATGCTGCCGCGGAACGTCGTCACATAGTTCGGGTCGTTGGTGTGCGCCTCCTCCCACGAGGCCGTTCCGACGTAGACCTTGTTGTTGTAGACGATCGGCGAGCCGAGAATTTCCGACCATTCGTTGGTCTTGTCGACGACCGTCTTCCACACCAGCGCGCCGGTGTCCTTGCGCACGGCCAGGACGAGCGCACCCGTGTCGGCGGTGTGCGCCTTGTCATGCGCCCAATAGTCGCCGACCACGATCACGTCGTCGGCGATCGCCGGGGAGCTACGCGACTGCGATCCCCAGAACTTGGTGTACTCGGTCATATGGTGGCGCCAGATGACGTCCCCGGTATCCGGGTTGATCTTATAGAGCGAGCCCGCCGTGTCGGGGACATACAGGGCGTCCTCCTCGACCGTGGGCGTCGCGGTGATCGCGCCGCTGGTGACCAGCGACCACTTCAGTTTCAGTTTCGAGGCAGTGCGCGGGTTGATCTGAGTCGGGCTGTTGATGTTGCTGACGGGGCTCAGCATCGCGTGTGTATTGAACAGGTCCGCGCCGCCGAACAGCCACGGGCGCGGCGGCTCGGCCCGCGCGCCGCCCGGGGCCAAAAGACCGGCCAGCCCAAGCAGGGCGGCAACGCCCGCGCCCTTGATCCGCTGGAAGGAGGCACGAGACCACATCCAAAATGCTCCTGATTCGTGAGGGGGGTGCCGGGTCGGCGGTCCGAACGGTTTCTCCCGCTCGTTGTGTCAACGGCCGGAATAGCTTCTCAGAAAAGATCGCGGAGTGCCAGCACCAGATCGCTCATGACAAACAAATTAACGATGTCATGTGATTTTCCGAAAACGTGATATCCGTCCCCAGCGACACATCGAGCATGACGCAGCGCGTTGGTTTGGGCCGACACTCGCGTCCCATACCACATTAGTTCGAAATGATATTTGAGTTCACAATAAATTAACGCCACCGCTCCTTGTCTTTCACCGATCTTTGGAATTTCATTGCATTTACCGCCAAAATTCCCGGAGTTACACCAATTCGTCTTGCCACGCTCAATCCTTGCTTCGGCGTTGTATCCGTGGTCCGCGATCGTCGGGCAGAACGGGCCTACTGACATTACGAGTCCGGCTGCGTGGGCGCGTCATCGCCGACCCCTCAGATGGCGTCGATGCCCGGATCGTCGATACCCGGTTGGTCGATGCCCAGTTTGGTCGATGCCCAGTTTGGTCGATGCCCAGTTCGCCGATGCCCGGTTCGCCGATCCTCATGGCGAGCAGGCGCCCGGCATCGACGGCCGCCGGGGGCCATGCGGGGGTGACAGGGGGGGGCGGCCCGGCTAACAGGCCCGAACCCCCTTCCGGACATCGCCATGGCCCGCAGCGCGACACCCGACTTGGCCACGGCGCGCCGGCTGCCCAACGGCTGGGACCTGGTCGCGATCGTCTGCGTCTTCGGCCTGCTTGCCGCCGTGGCACGGGTCAGCCCGGACACGTTCAAACCGCTCGACGCCCCCGGCGCCACCCGCGTCGTACTCGATGCCGCCTACCTTCCCGGCTACGCGCTGCGCACCACGATGCGTATGTTCGCGGCCCTGCTGGCCTCGCTCGCGTTCACCTTCACCATCGCGCCATTGGCCGCGAAAAGCCGGCGAGCCGGCGTGGTGGTGGTGCCGCTGCTCGACATCCTGCAATCGGTGCCGATCCTGGGCTTCCTGTCGTTCACCACCGCGTTCTTCATGGGCCTGTTCCCCGGCAGCGTCCTGGGGCTCGAATTGGCCGCGATCTTCGCGATTTTCACCAGTCAGGCCTGGAACATGGCGTTCAGCTTCTATCAGTCGCTGACCACCCTGCCGGCCGACTTGGTCGAGGCGACGCGATCGTTCCAACTCTCGTCCTGGCAGCGGTTCTGGCGGCTCGAGGCACCGTTCGGCATGCCCGGCTTGGTGTGGAACATGATGCTGTCGATGTCGGGCGGCTGGTTCTTCGTCGTGGCGTCCGAAGCGATCACCCTTGGCGACAACACCTGGACCCTGCCCGGCATCGGCTCCTACGTCGCGCTGGCGCTGGCCCAGCGCGACATCGGCGCGATCTTCTGGGCGATCGGGGCGATGCTCGTGGTCATTCTTGCCTACGATCAGTTGCTGTTTCGGCCACTCGTCGCCTGGTCCGGAAAATTCCGGTTCGAGATGACCGCCTCGGTCGCCGCCGCCGACCCGTGGGTGCTGACACTTCTGCGTCGGACCCGCGTGCTGCGCGGCCTCGGCGCGGTCATGGGCGGCCTGCTGGGCGGGATCGGGCGTATGCCGCTGCGTCTTCCGCTGCCCGTTCGCGCCGGGCCACGAAGCCGGTCGCAGTCCGGCGACTGGGTCTTCTTCGGACTGGTCGCCGCGGTGACCGTGTTGGCGCTCTGGCGCATCGTGGCGTTCATCGCCGACAGCGACATCCGCGTGTCCGACATCGCCGAGGTCATCGGGCTCGGCTGCATCACGCTGCTGCGCGTCGTCGTGCTGATTGCGCTGGCCTCGCTGCTGTGGGTGCCGATCGGCGTCTGGCTTGGCCTGCGCCCGGCCTGGGCCCGGCGCGCGCAACCGGTGGCACAGTTCCTTGCCGCCTTCCCGGCAAACCTGTTCTTCCCGATCTTCGTCATCGTCATCGTCCGGACCCATGCCGACCCGGATATCTGGCTCACGCCGCTCATGATCCTCGGCACGCAATGGTATATCTTGTTCAACGTCGTCGCGGGCGCGGCCGCCTTTCCCGGCGAATTGCGCGAGGCGGCGCGGAATTTCCAGGTCGGCGGGCTCCTGTGGTGGCGGCGGGTGATCCTGCCGGGCATTTTCCCGTATTTCGTGACCGGCGCGATTACCGCCTCCGGCGGCTCGTGGAATGCCGCGATCGTCAGCGAGGTCGCCTCCTGGGGCGAGACGCATCTCTCGGCGCACGGCCTCGGCGCGTATATCGCGCACGCGACGCAGGCGGGGGATTTCCCGCGCATCGTGCTCGGCGTCGCGGTGATGTCGCTGTTCGTGGTCGGCTTCAACCGCGCGCTTTGGCGGCCGCTCTATACCTTCTCCACCCGCCGGCTCACGCTGTAGGAGATCGCCGTGGACACGCCCCTGCTTCAGGTCAGCCACTGCCGGCAATCGTACCACAAGGACAGCAGCACCGATCTGCTGGTGCTCGACGACGTGAACCTCACGCTCGCCAGCGGCGAGATCGTTGGCCTGCTGGGCCGCTCCGGCTCCGGAAAATCCACGCTGCTGCGCATCGTCGCGGGCTTGCTGCTGCCCACCGCCGGGGACGTCGCCTGGCGCGGCGTGCCGGTCTCCGGCCCGGCGCCCGGCGTCGCGATGGTGTTCCAGAGCTTCGCGCTGTTTCCTTGGCTCACCGTCGCCGAGAACGTCGAGCTGGGGCTGGAGGCGCAGGGCGTCGCGCGGGCCGAACGCGAACGGCGGGCGGAGGAGGCGATCGACCTCATCGGTCTCGGCGGCTACGAGAATGCCTATCCGAAGGAGCTGTCGGGCGGCATGCGTCAGCGCGTCGGCCTTGCGCGGGCGCTCGTCGTCCATCCCGACCTGCTGCTGATGGACGAGCCGTTCTCCGCGCTCGACGTGCTGACCGCGGAGACGTTGCGTACCGACCTCATCGACCTCTGGAGCGAGGGCAAGCTGCCGCTCAAATCGATCCTGATGGTCACCCACAATATCGAGGAGGCGGTGCTGATGTGCGACCGTATCCTGGTCTTCTCCAGCAATCCCGGGCGGGTGGCCAGCGAGTTGGTCGTGCCGTTCGCCCATCCCCGCAACCGCCTGGATCCGGCATTCCGGCAGATGGTCGACGACATCTACGCGCTGATGACGCGCCGCGCCGCGCCCAAGCCGCCCGCCAGCGCGATGCCCGCCGAAGTGGCCTTCGACACCGCGCTTTCGCCGGTCAGCACGAACCTGATGGCCGGATTGCTGGAATCGCTTGCCGCCCCGCCTTACGACGGCCGCGCCGACCTGCCGGCACTGGCCGGGGCCTTGCAATTGGAAGCCGACGAGTTGCTGCCGATGGGCGAAAGCCTGGCACAGTTGCATTTCGCGGTACTCGAGGAGGGCGACTTGGTGCTGACCGAAACCGGTCGCCGCTTCGCGGAGGCCGACACCGACGAGCGCAAGGCTTTGTTCGCCGCCGCGTTGCGGGCGCACGTCAAGCTCGTCGCGGCGATCCGGCGCACACTGGACGAACGCTGGAACCATCGCGCGAGCGCGGTGCGCTTCCTTGACGAGTTGGAGGATCACATGAGCCCGAGCTACGCCCAGGACACCTTGCGCACCGCGATCGCCTGGGGCCGCTACGCCGAGCTGTTCAGCTACGACGAGGAGGCGCAGCAATTCAGCCTGGAGGACATCGAGCCGACAGCTTGAAGGCCTGCGCCATCGGCGCTCCGAAGTTTTGCGCCTATGAGGGACGAGAGGGTGAGACAAATCGTAATTAGATTTTTTTGACAAGCCGTACGGTTTGTGTTTTAGTGCGCGCGTGACATTCGTCCCAACCCCTGTCGAGCCTGCCCCCGACCTCGCGGGACGATTCGCTCTCGTCATCGAAGGGCTGATCCACGACATCGCGGTGGCGGCGGTGGGCCGATGGGGGCTCGCGCCGCTGGTTCTCCTCCTGCTCCGGCCTTATCTCCGCGGGCTCGAGGCTTCGTTCAGGGCCTTCGTCACCTCGGTCAAGTCCGCCGCGCTCCAAGCCGAAACGGTCCAACCCGGTTGTCTTCCACCCGACATATCCCCGGCGAGCACCGCCGGGCCACGCGCCCGACCGGTCCGAGCGAGCGGGCCAGGAACCGCAAGCGCCGAGCGGGGTCGACCGCTGCCGTCTCGATACGAGTTTGCCGGCTTGCCCGAGAAACCGCTCAGGTCGGCCAAGGCTGGCCGGCCACGACCGTCCGGCGAGCGCACAGCGAAAATGGTCGGACTCTTTGTCTCATCACGCGACAGCCAGGGCGCGGGGCGGTCGACCCTTGCGAACACAGGAGTCGCTTTCAGAAACCGCTACTCAGCGCTTGCCCATTTGCGCGCTTGAATTGTTTCGGTATAAAAACGAGTAGGTGAACTCCAAGGGGTTCGGCCCAGCCATCTCACGGGCGACCCAAGCCGATCATGTCTGCCAGCCGGTCCGCTAACGCCGCGAGGGTGAACGGCTTTCCGATCACCTCCATGCCGGTGGGCAAGCCCCCCGCGTCGGGCATCTCGAGCGCATCGCCAGCGTAGCCGGTGATGAACAGCACGGGCAAATCGGGGCGCACCGTGCGGGCCGCTTCGGCCAACCGCCTGCCATCCAGCCCGGGCAGACCGACATCCGTGACCAGGAGATCGAGTGCCGCGCCGGACATCACGATCTCCAGCCCCGCCGGACCATCCGCCGCCGTCGAGACGACGCAGCCGAGTTCCTCAAGCGCCTCGCGCAGCAAATCGCGCAATGTCGCCTCATCCTCGACGACCAGGACGCTCGCGCCAGAGGCGGCCGGGGCCACGACATCCGCGAGCACATCGGCCGGCGGAGCAGGTGCCGATTCGTGGCGCGGCAGCAACAACCGCACCGTCGTGCCCCTTCCTTCTTCGCTCTCCAACGCCACGAAGCCGTCCGACTGCCGCACGAACCCATAGGTTTGCGACAGGCCAAGCCCCGTCCCCTGCCCGACCGGCTTGGTGGTGAAGAATGGATCGAACGCCCGCTCCCGCACCTCCTTGGACATGCCCGTGCCGTTGTCGGTGATCGCGATCTCCACATACTCGCCGGGGCGTAGATCGTCCGAACCCAGCCGCTCCGTCGCGGCGACCCGCCGGATCGAGGTCGCGAGGACAAGCCGGCCGCCGCCCGGCATCGCGTCGCGGGCGTTGATCGACAGGTTGAGGAGCGCGGCCTCCAACTGGTTCGCGTCGCACAGCACGGTCCCCGCCGACCCGATCCGTATCGCCACGTCGATGTGCGGCCCGACGGCGCGCTGGATCAGCTCGATCATGTCCCGCACCAACCGGTCCACCGCAACCGGTCGCGCGTCGAGCGCCTGGCGGCGCGCGAACGCGAGCAGCCGGTGGGTCAGCGCGGTGCCGCGACTCACCGCTCGGCGGGCCGCGTCGATGTGGCGACCGCCATCCGCACCACGACTTTGCTCGAGGCGGAGTTGCAGCAGCTCCAGGCTGCCCGAAATGGTCGTCAACAGGTTGTTGAAGTCATGGGCGATTCCGCCGGTCAGCTGGCCGATCGCCTCCATCTTCTGCGCCTGCCGCAGATTCTCCTCCGCGCGCACCCGCTCCGCCGCCTCGAAGCGCAGCGCCTCGAGCGCTTCGGTCAGCGCCACGGTGCGCTGGTCGACCAGGCGCTCCAGCTCGGCGCGGCCGCGCGCCAAGGCCTCGCGCGCTTCCACCTGGTCCTCGATATCGGTCACGGTGCCGCACCATCCGCTGACGCTCGAGTCGATCCCGTCGCGGACCGGCACCGCCCGCACCAGGCACCACCGCAGCACGCCGTCATGCCGGCGCATCCGGAACTCGGCCTCATAGTCCTGCCCGTGGGCGAGCGACCCCTGGGTTGCCGCCACGACGCGTTCGCGGTCCTCGTCGGCCAGCGCGCGCATCCAGCCCTTGCCCAGCAGAGTCGGCTCCGGAAGACCGGTGAACCGGGCGAACTGCGGGCTGACGTAGACGTTGCCACCGGCCTCGTCGGTGACGAAGACGATCACCGGTGTCGCCTCGGCCATCGCGCGGAACCGCGCCTCGCTCTGGCGCGCCCGGGCTTCGGCAGCCTTGCGCTCGGTCACGTCGATGACCATCCCGGTCACCTTCGCCGCGCGGCCGGCGGCGTCCCGGGTCAGAACGCCGCCGATTGCCTCCATCCAGCGAGGCTCGCCGTCGCGATCGAGCCGGTACTCGAACCGACCCGCGCCGCCTGCGATCTCCGCGGCCCCCGCCAAGGCACGCTCCCGATCGTCGGGATGCACTCTGGCGAGCCAGTTGGCGAAGTCCGGCCGCGCGTCGCCGTCGCTATGGCCGATGACCGCTTCCGCTCCCTCGCTCCAGCGGACCGCACCGGAACCCGGATCCCATTCCCAGGACGCGGCCCCGGCGGCGAGTTGGGAGTCGCGAAGCCGCCGACCATCCACGGTCCGGACGGCGCCGCGGCGCGCGACCTCGATTTCGAGGGCGTCGGGCCGTCCCTCGAGTCGTGCCAGCCGATGCACCTCCTCGGTGACGTCGCGCTGGCTTGCGAAGAAGTAGATCAGGTTCCCCTCGGGCCCGAAGATCGGCGCGATCAACAGCCGGTTCCAAAACCGCGTCCCGTCGCGCCGCTGGTTCAACAGAACCACTTCGATCGGTTCGGCCCCGGCGATTGCCGCGCGAAGCCGCGCCACGGTCTCCCGATCGGTGTCGACGCATTGCATGAAGCGGCAGTTGCGGCCGACCACATCCTCGGCCGCGTAGCCCGCGAGCGCGCAGAACGCTGGATTTGCCGCGACGATCGGGTTGTCTGGCAGAAGCGGATTGCTGACGATGATCGGCGTCGCGGCCGCCAGCATCGCGGCGGCCCGCGGATCGACGGCCGCCGCCTCGAGGATCGGCAGCCGACTAGCCGCGCTGCTTGAGCGCGGCCAGCCGGTCGCTGATGCTGCTCGGTGCAGGCCCCCGCCCGCTCGCGACCGCCAGGGCGGCGGCGATGTTGGGATCCTCCTCCTCCGGCTTGGTCGGCCGCAGCAGTCGCGCCTTGGATTGCGCCGCGTCGGCCGTGGCCATGTCGCGAGCGGCCGCCTCCTGCATCGATTTCAGCGCGACGGTCAGCCCGCTGGTGCGCTGCGTCAGGCCCGCCGCCCGCCGCGCCGCCTCCGCCTGCTGTTCGGCGGTCTGCTTCTGCTGCGCGGCGCGGGCCATGTCGCGCTGCGCCCGGTCGAGCTCGCTGCGCGCGGCCTTCAGCTTGCCGCCGGCCTCGGCATACGAGCCTTCCAGCATCTCCAGGAACTCCTGGGCGTCGGTTGCGTCGCGCTTCTCGCGGTCGACCTCCGGCGCCATCTGCTCCAGCATGCCGACCAGCGTGCCGAGGCTGCGTTCCAGCGCCGCCTTCTTGCCGGCGTCGGTCTCCGCCGCCACCTGGTTCTGTAGGGATTCCGCCGCCGCCATGCGCTGGTGCGACAGCGCCTGGATCGCGTCGGCTTCCTTCTGCTCGCGATCATAGGCCTGGCGCGCCTGCGCGACCTGCTGGCCAAGCGCGTCCAGGTGCTGCTCCATCGACCGCATCTCCGCCTCGGTCGCTCCCTGCGGGTCGAACCGCACCAGCGCCTCCAGCCCGGCGTTGACCGCCTGGTTGGCCTTCACCCCGAGCAGATTGCCGATGAACTGCAGAGCCATGTGTCTCTCCTGCGCTTTTTTCAGTTGGGCACCATCACCGCGGCGTTCAGCAGACCCACCGCGATCTGGGTGGCCGCCAACGCGAGGGCGGCGGCGACGTTGCCGGCCTCGATCATGCGGCCGAGGCGGCGAAACACAAGTGAGGTCCCGAGCACCGTCAACAGCTGGATCGCCACGGCGACGATCCCCCAGATCACGATGTCAACGAGCCGCCCGCTGGTCGCCAGCATCGCCGCCAGCGGCAGCGCGAGCGAGACCAGGGCGCCGGCCAACACGGTGCCGGCGGCCGCATTGCCCTGGCCGATCAGCTCCCGCTCGCGGAACGGCGTGACCGCCATGTAAATAGCGGCCCCCGCCGCCAACAGCCCCAGGGTGACGACGAAATGCAGCAGGAGCTCGGGCAGGCCGCCGCCGAGGGCCGCCAGCACGCCCACGGGGGCGACATCGGTCTGATTCATGCGGGGGCTCCGGTTCAGACTGTCATGGAGGGGTGGTCATCCGAGGGGCACGCTCGGCAGGTCGAGCGAGGCCGGGTTGACGTCGATGCCCGCGTGGATTTCGACGAACGCCTCACCGGCCGCGTCGACCGCCGCGACCAAGACGTACTCGGTGGCCGGCGCGGGCGACGCCGCCCCGGTCGGCGCGCCGTACAGCATCACGGCGAGTTTTCGCGTGGTGGTGCCCGAAAGGTCCTCGATGGTCTCGGTCATCGCGCGCGGGGTGGCGCGGGTCGCCCCCGGCGACCAGACCCGGTCGTACTGCTTGCCGTCCTTGGTCTGGAACTGCGGCCAGCCGATCATGCCCTGCGCGGGGTCGAGCCAGGCGGCCCATTCCTCGCGGCTGGCCGGAGTCACCTCGTCGACGCGCGAGAAGTAGCGGCACTCGTCGGGTTTTCCGTCGGCGCCGAGATGCAGCAAAAAGAAGGACTCCCGACCGGGGAGATACAGCCGGTTGAGCGGCGCGGCGCCGTCCATCAGCACGCCAATCGCCTCGACACTGACGGTCCCGTCCTCGGGCGGACGGACTTTCGTCGCCCCCTGCGCCAGGATGAACGGCGTCGGGTCGACCGGAAAACTCATGCCGACGCGGAACCGGTTCGTGGCGCTGCCGCGGAGCGCCGCCGGCACGGCCGGCGTGGCGGCGGAAGCGGCGCGCCTTCGTCGCCACAGCCAGAGCAGGACGAACAGCGCGATGCCGATGAACAGGACGACATAGACGAGCGAGCCGCCTCCCGCGGACGGTGCGGGCGCGGGTTGGGCCGCGGACAGCGGCGGCGGCTTGCTCTCCGTGGGCCCGGCCTGCGCGACCTTCTGATCCAGCGCATCCAGCCGGGCGCGCAGGTCGACATCGGTGGCCGCCGCCCGATCCGCCTCGGCCCGCCACTGCCGATAGCCGGGATCGTCGCGGTTGTCCTGGAAGAACCGCGTGCTGCTCGGGCTTGAGAGCGAGTTCAGCAGCCCCCACAGCAGCAGCCCGTCGAACACCCCGAAACTGCGCCCCTGCTGCGCCCAGCCATACGAGGGGGGAGGCGCGTATTGAGCGGCATATTGTGGCGTCCGCGTCCGCCCGTTGCCCCAGCCGGAGCCGCCACCCCAGCCGGCCGACGGCCGGCGCGAATTGTCGTTATAGCCATATGACGGGGCCGGCGCCGGCGCTGCTTGCGGCGGCGGCGTCCGGTACTGGCGCAGCGCGTCGCTGGACGAACGGCGCGAAATGGCCCGGTCGCCGCCGGACGACGAGCCGGCATAGCCGCTTGAGCCGCCGGACGGGCGCGCGTAACCGCCGCTGCCGCCAAACGATGGCCGCCGGCTCGACGACGGGGACGATGTGAAGCCACCGCCCGGCCGCGAATAGCCGCCGCTCGACTGCCCGAACGCCGGCTCGAGCAGGCTTGGCGGAAACGCCAGCAGGGCGGCCAGCGCGAGCCGGAGAAATGGCAGCCGCATGAGGATACTGGCGCTCACTCACGGCGCTATAGCCGATGCAGGCTCGCCGGTCGATCGAGCGTGCGAGCTTTAGCGGACCGACACGATCTCCACCCTCCGGTTCTCCGGCGACGCCGGACTGGCCCGGTTGATCAGTTCGAGGGCACCGAACCCCTGTGGGCGCATGTCGTCGCGGGACACGCCGCGGGCTGCGAGGTAGTCGACCACCGCCTGGGCGCGAAGCTGCGACAGCGCGACGTTGTAGGCGAGACGGCCGACGATGTCGGTATGGCCGTTGATGTCGTAGCGCAGCCCGGACAGCCTCTGATCCGCGAACGCCCGCGCGACGGCGTCGAGGTCCCGGTATGATTCGGGCTTGATGTGGTGGCTGTCGAAATCGAAATAGACCGTCATGGTCAGCACGCGATTGGGGCTCGCCGCCGCCGGCATCGCGACAGGCTGGGGGCCTGGGGCGTTCTGACAGGCGGCGAGCGCCGCACCCAGCAGCATGACGCAGCATCGGAGTGCGACCCGAGCGGCGTCAGTGCGCGAGCGCATTGACGATCTCCTCCGTCGTAAGGCTCCGGCCGCGCAGGTCCATGCGGACCCCCTCGGTCGGATGCAGGCCGAGCTGGCGCATAGCCTCGGGGATATCGGCGGGCAGCGTGTCGCGCAGATTGCCTATCGCCGGATCAAGCGGCAGACGCCTGGCGAGCGCCGCGGCGTCGAGGTCGCGTTCCGGCTCGGTCCGTGCCGCCGTCGCGGGCGACGCGGGCTTGATCGAGCGCGGTTGTGCCGAGGACGACGACTGGCCGTCCGGAGGGTTCGACTGTCCCTTCGCCGACAGGGCGGTCGAGGCAACGGCAAGCGCCACGGCACAGGCCATGACAGGTCTCGTAGCTGGTCGGAACGCCATGACGAACCCCGTCGTTACGTTCCGATCTAAGACCTGTTGAGCGGCAGGCCACAAGCCGCGATGACGAAAGGTCAACAGTCCTGGCGTCCCGTAGGGGATTCGAACCCCTGTTACCGCCGTGAGAGGGCGGTGTCCTGGGCCTCTAGACGAACGGGACCGCGGCGCTCGCCCTCATAGTGCCTCGACCCGGCGACATCAACCCGTCACCTTCCGCGCCGCCAGCGCCGCCTTCGCGGCGGTGTAGCGGCCAGTGCGGCAGGCGTCGGAGCAGTAGCGAACCTCGGGCCACGCCCTCGCCCATTTTCGCCGCCACGCGAATGCGCGGCCGCATGCGAGGCAGATCTTGTCCGGGGGCGACGGCTGCCGCTTCATGGCGCGAGGCCGATCCGCGTCGGGACACCGCCCGCGCGGAGATCGAACGCCACGACACGGTCCGGGCCGCCGCCGCGTAGGTGCAGCACCACCCGGTCACCGGACGCCGACACCCCGGCGATGGTCGTGCCGGCCGGCTCGTCCAGCACGATCGGGGCCGCCAGCATACGCGTCGGGGTCACCGTGCGGCCGACGATAAGCACGACCAGAGCGACCACGCCGACCACGATCATCACGCCCATGACGACGACCGCGACCTTCAGCGCCGCCAGCGTGCCCCTGCCCAACCCGCGTCCCCCGCGCTATGCCACACCGCATGTCCGGCCGAACGACGGCGGGCGCAAGCCCCAGCGCATCCCCGCCCCTGGTCCTCGCGGCACCCGAGACGGCGGCGGGACAACGGGTGGATCGCTTCCTTGCGGATCATGCCCCGCAACTGACCCGCTCGCGCATCAAGACGCTGATCGAGGAGGGTTGGCTGACCCGTGACGGCCGCGCGATCCGCCAGCCGGCCGAACCGGTGCGCGCCGGCGCGACTTACGCGCTGGCCTTCCCGCCGCTGGCCGATGCGATCCCCCAAGGGCAGGACATCCCGCTGACGATCCTGTTCGAGGACGGCGACCTTATCGTGCTCGACAAGCCGCCCGGCCTCGTGGTGCATCCCGCGCCCGGGAACCCGGACGGCACGCTGGTCAATGCGCTAATCGCTCATTGCGGCGACAGGTTGCCGGGCATCAGCGGCGAGCGGCGGCCAGGGATCGTGCATCGCCTCGACAAGGACACGTCGGGGGTCATGGTGGTCGCCAAGACCGAGCATGCGCTTGCCGCGCTGTCGGCGGCTTTCGCGGCGCGCGACCTCGACCGCGCCTATCTGGCGCTCGTCTGGGGCGCGCCCTCTCCCGCCGAGGGGGCGATCGAGGGGGCGATCGGCCGCGACCCGAACGAGCGCAAGCGTATGGCCGTGGTGCGGGGCGGCGGCAAGCCGGCACGCACCCGATACCGCGTCGTGGCGCGGCGGGAGCTTGCGGTGAGCCTCCTGGAATGTCGGCTCGACACCGGCCGCACGCACCAGATCCGCGTCCATCTGGCCACGTGCGGCCATCCGGTGGTCGGCGACCCGGTCTATCTGAGACGAGTGCCGGCCGCCGCTCGCGCCCTGCCCGACGCGCCGCGGCGCGACGCGCTGGATTTCCCGCGCCAGGCGCTGCACGCCGCGCGGCTCGGCTTCGCCCACCCGAGAACCGGCGCGGCCCTGTCATTTGACACGCCGCTGCCGCCGGACATGGCGGAGCTTCTGGACCGGCTCGACATCCCCAATCCGTACCGGGGCGGTCTTGTATCTTGACGACCGAGTTGGCAACGGGTATACAACGGTTTGCGAGGGTCCGTGGCGCGCCCGCGACGTAGCCGGCCGGCCGTGCCTTATCAGGGCGGCTGGCCAGCGTATGTGATCTCTTCATCGCGCCAATGCGAGAAGCTCGTCTGAAACCGGATGACTGTCCGCGCCGTAGGGCTTGCGGATCACCGGTGCCGACGAAAGGAGCCGTCCGTGGTTGCTGCCGTCATCAATGTCGCCCCCGAAGGCAATCTGACCCGGTATCTGCAGGAGATCCGGAAATTTCCCATGCTGACGCCGGAGGAGGAGCTATCGCTCTCCCACCGCTGGCGCGACGAGGAGGACATGGAGGCTGCTCACAAACTGGTGACGAGCCACCTGCGTCTCGTCGCGAAGATCGCCATGGGCTATCGTGGCTATGGTCTTCCGGTCGGCGAGCTCATCAGCGAGGGCAATGTCGGCATGATGCAGGCCGTCAAGCGCTTCGACCCCGATCGCGGCTTTCGCCTCGCCACCTATGCCATGTGGTGGATTCGCGCGGCGATCCAGGAATACATCCTGCACAGCTGGTCTCTTGTGAAGATGGGGACGACGGCCGCCCAGAAAAAGCTGTTCTTCAACCTGCGCCGCCTCAAGGGCCAGATGCAGGCGATCGACGACGGCGACCTACAGCCCGAGCAGGTTGCCAAGATCGCCCATGCCTTGGCCGTGCCCGAGCAGGACGTCATCAGCATGAATCGGCGCCTGACTGCGCCCGATCACAGCCTCAACGCGCCGGTTCGCGCCGACAGCGAGGGCGAGTGGCAGGACTGGCTGGTGGACGAAAGCGAGAGCCAGGAGACCGCGATCGCCGAGCGCGAGGAGTTCTCCGGTCGCAAGGCGCTGCTGAACGGCGCTTTGAAGGGCTTGAACGACCGCGAACGACACATCCTCATCGAGCGTCGGCTCAAGGACAATCCCACCACGCTTGAGGAATTGTCGCAGCAGTACAACATCTCACGTGAGCGGGTGCGTCAGATCGAGGTCCGCGCTTTCGAAAAGTTGCAGAAGTCGATGCACGCGCAGGTGGCCGAGCGCCGCCGCGCGGTCAAGGTGGCCGCTTAGCCTTCGCTGACCTGGGTCTCCGGCGCCCATTCCTCCTCCAGGGCCCGGCGTCGCGCCTCCAGCTCATCGAGCCGGCGGCGCGCGCCGATCTCGGCCCGGATCGCCAGGACCACCGGAAGCGCCTCGGCGAGCAGCCATGCGGCGCCCTGAGAGGTCCAGGCGCGGCCGACGGCCATGGGATCGGCCGCCATTCGCAATCCGGAGTCGAAATCGCCGCCGAGCTGCCACAGTCGCGCGATGTCCGGGATCGTTGCGGCGAGCCCGAAAAGGACCATCGCGCGGGCCATGGACCCAGCCCGAGACCGGTCGACAATCGTGGCCGCGAGGCTCGGCAGATACCAGGCACCTCCAGCCACGATGAAGCCGCTGCCGAACGCGACAACCGCGCCAAGCGAGGCGGCGACGAGGAGACTGCCGCCCGTGCGCCGCTTGCCGGGCTTTTTCACAAAGCCGTCCAGACGATCGATCCGGCGAGCAGGATGAGGCCGATGGAGACCGCGATCTCCCGCCCGAGACGGCGCGCCTCGGTCCAGCCGCCACGCAAGCGCTCGCTGGCGACCAAAATATCATTGTCGAGGCGGGCCATCGCCATCCGCGCCTCCGCGGTCTCGCCATCCTCGACATCGCGCAGCGCCGGGCTCTCGAGCAGCGCCAGCAAAGCACCGAGACGTCCCGCCGCGACATGCTGATCGAGCGCTAGCCGAACATGTGCTCGACGGTCGCGGCCACGCACGCGCGCGACCATCGGGCCGCATGTGTTCGCAAGCCAGCCGGCCAGTCCCGGCACCACGAGGGTGGCGTGGCGCGATTGCAGCCGCGCCAGGACGCGCATGAGCGCGAGCGCCACCTCCTGGGCTTGCGCCTTCGCGTGGCCCATGGTCGCGAATTCCGCGTCCATGCGGAAGTCAAGGCGCGCGGCCAGGAAGGACGCCAGCTCGGCGTCGATCGGAAGTTCGGGGCGGTCTGGCCGCGCGGAAGCGGCCTCGAGCGCCGACAGCACGTCGATCGCCGTCACGACGATCATCGCTCCGACCAAGCGGGACCGGCACGGCAGCAGCGCGGCGCCAGCGTAGCGCAACCGGGCGATCCCGCCGCCCCCGCCACGCTGGCGCAGCAGCGCGCGCAACTGTCGCGCGTCGAGCTGGGCGCGAACAGGATCGGCCCGCTGCGCCCGTGCCAGAGCCCAGAGGGCAAACGCCTCCGCGTTTAGCATGCGGACATACTCCGCCTCCTGCTCCGGCGACGCGGCGGCCAGGGCCGAGCCGAGCGCCTCCGGCCAAAGGCGAAGGCCGCGCCAGCACAGCGGGGCCAGAGGATCGAGCGTGGCGACCGCCCGCAGCAGGAGCACGGCGTCGGCGTCGGCGTCGTCCAGGATGACCTCCGACGCGCGCTGCCGCACCGCCTCCTCGACGACCAGGGCGAGCGAGGCGTCGCCGAGACGACGCCTGAGCCACTGATCCGCCACGCCCCCACGCAAGATTTGGATCGCGCGCTCCGGCTCCGAAGCCAGAGCCTGGGCGAGGCCGCGCGCGTCCCAAGCGGTCAGCGCCCCGATTTCGATCGATCGCTGAGCCCGACGGCGCGGCCGGGCGGCCACCCTTCGCGCGCGCGCCGTTTCCGGATCGGCGAGCATCGCGGGCGACGGCCGATGCTCCGGATCTTCGGCCAGCATGCCACGCGCCAGGTCGGCGATCATCGGCGGCAATCGGGCCGCGCCGATCACCGCCGCCGCCCCACCCATCGCGAGCTTTGTCGCAACCACCGACGAGGCATCGAGTCCGGACAGAGGATGCGCGGCGGAGGCCAGCGCCACCATCAGCACGCCTAGGGCATAGACGTCATCGGCGATCAGGCCGTCATGGCGGACATCGGGCGGGCAGGCGCCGCTATAGGCGGGTTCGTAAGCGGCCGGCTGCAAACAGGCGGGGGGTGCCGCCCAGGCGCAGCCGAGCGTAACCGGCTGACCGCGCGCCGGCTGGAACACGTTATCCGGGCGGATCGCCCGATGCGTGACGTGGCGCGCCTGCAATGCCGCCAGCGCTGCTGCGGCCGGCCGCAGCAGCGTCTCGAGCAGTTCCGCCTCGCTCCAGGGCGGCTGCTCAGCCAGCGCCGCGAGGGACGCGCCGGGCGGTGCGGGGCAGACGACGAATTGTGCGGCCCAACCACCCGCATCGCGTGCGACGCCGTGGGCGATCGGCACAAGACAGAACGGGATCGCGACTTTGGCGAGCGCGGCGAGCGGCTGGGCGCGCGGGGCCGCGCGGTCCGGGACCCGCACGGCCATGATGCGGTCGCCGCCGCCCCGACGGTCGAACGCAACAAAGGCATCCAGCCCGCCGCCCGCTTCGGGCAGCAGCCGATCGACTTCGACCTCGAAATGGCCGCCGATCGGCGGCTCGCGCGACTGCCCGGACACATTCTGCTCCGCCTGGCAGGATGCCCCGCGGCGGTGACCGGTGGGTTAACACTCAGACGGCGGCAATCCCCGCCAGCGCCGCCGCGAGATCCCCATACCGGCCCAGCGTTATGCCATCGGTCATCGACCACAGCTCCACCGCCCCTTCCTCGCGCGGCGCGACGCCCCAGCGCGCCCAGTCCTCGCAGCCGGCGTAGATCAGCGCGAATCCGCCAATGTCCGGCAAGTCGTTGGGTTCGGGCGCCTCGAGTCGGACCCGCGTGATGCCGCTGCCCGACGCGGCGCGTGACCAGCGGTCGAGCTCTATACGATCTCTCATGGAGAAACCGGGCGCTCTCGTCGGTGGACGCGCGAAGGCGAGCACGCAAGAGAGCCGGGGTGGCGCCAGCACGGGCGACACTGCAACAGGCTTGAACGCCGCCATCGAACCCTCCGCCATGGGATTGACAGAGGATTAACAATTCGGCAGCCGGGCAGCTGTGACCTAGGTCACAGTTGCCACGATAAGATGTATGTCAATCGGCGAACGGGTCGCGGACGAGCACGGTGTCGTCGCGTTCCGGACTGGTCGACAGCAATGTGACCGGGGCCTCGACCAACTCTTCGATGCGCCGCACATACTTGACGGCCTCTGCCGGCAGATCGGCCCAGCTCCGCGCGCCACGTGTGCTGCCGCTCCAGCCTTGCAGCGTCTCGTAGACCGGCTCGGCGGCCGCCTGGGCGGCCGGCGCGGCGGGCAGCCGCCGCAACGTCTCCGAGCCGATACGATAGCCCACACAGACCAGGAGCTCGGAGAAGCCGTCCAGGACGTCGAGTTTCGTCAGCGCCAGGCCCTGCACGCCGCCGACCTTGACCGCCTGTCGCACGAGCACCGCGTCGAACCAGCCGCAGCGCCTCGGCCGTCCGGTTACCGTGCCGAATTCGTGCCCACGTTCGCCCAACTTGCGTCCGATATCGTCGTGCAACTCAGTCGGGAAGGGCCCGCTGCCGACGCGTGTCGTATACGCCTTGGCGATGCCCAGCACGAAACCGACGGTCTGCGGCCCGACGCCCGCCCCGGAGGCGGCGGCACCCGCGACCGTGTTGCTGCTGGTGACGAACGGATACGTGCCGTGATCGACATCGAGCATCACCGCTTGCGCACCCTCGAACAGGATACGCTTCCCATCCTGGCGCGCCGCGTCCAACCGTTCCCAGACCGGCTCGGCGAACGGCAGGATTTTCGGCGCGAGCTCCAGCAATTGCGCCAGCAGGGCCGGCTTGTGGAAGATCTCCGCCCCGAGGCCCCGCAGCAGCGTGTTGTGGTGCAGCAACAGCTCGTCGAGCTTGCGCGACAGCGTCTCGGGCTCGGCAAGGTCGGCCACTCGGATCGCCCGACGGGCGACCTTGTCCTCGTAGGCCGGGCCAATGCCGCGTCCCGTGGTACCGATCTTGGCCTCGCCCCGCGCGGCCTCCCGCGCGCGGTCCAACGCCGGATGCAGCGGCAGGATCAACGTCGCGTTGTCGGCGATGCGCAAAGTCTCGGGCGAGACAGGCAGCCCCTGCGCCTGGACCCGGGCGATCTCGGCCAGCAAGGCCTCGGGATCGATCACCACGCCGTTTCCGATGACGCCCAGTTTGCCGCGCACCAGGCCGCTCGGCAGCAGCGACAGCTTGTAGGTCTGGTTGCCGACGACGAGGGTATGGCCGGCGTTGTGCCCCCCCTGGAAGCGCACGACGATGTCGGCCCGGCTGGCGAGCCAGTCGACCACCTTGCCCTTGCCCTCGTCGCCCCATTGGGCGCCGATCACCGCGACATTGGCCAAGGTCCTACTCCGAAAGGCTGATAAGGTCGTCGCCGGACAGTTTCAGGGCACAGCCCTGGGTCCTGGCGGCAGCATCATCGTCCGCCTCGTCGCGCAAGCTGGCCACCGTCGCGTAGCCCCGCGCGCGAAGCGAAGCGGCCTTGGCCGGGTCGGTTCCCGCCGGCAGCCAGACACGCGACCGGGGCTGCCGCGAGGGGGCGGCTCGCAGCACCGCGTCCGGATAGAGCGTGATGCCGGCGGCCGCCTCCTGCCCGCAGAGATAGCGGCCGCCACGCCCCAGTTCCTCGTGCCGGCCGGGTGCATAGACCGTGGTGCAGACGCCAGTGTGATAGCGAAAGCCGCGAAACTCGATCGGATCGATCGTCAGGCGAAGGTTGCCGGCACGGTCGCGAATCGCCGCGGCGGTCGCGGCCAGCCGGTCGGCATGACCCCGCGCGCCCTCCGGCAGATCGGCCGAGGCCAGCGCCGCCAGCGCCGCCGATGCGGGGCCGGCCGCCAGCAGCAACCGGCTCAGCGTGCCGGCCAACGCGCCGCCGTGGGCGGCCACCGCCGCGGAGTCCTTACGGTCCAATGCGTGCGCGAGGCTCGCGCGACCCGAGTCCGGCAACGCCGCCGCGTCGAGCAACGCCTGCGGCAAAGGCGGCATGGTCAGGTCGAAACTGACGCGCACCAGACCGAGGGCGGCCAGCGCCTCCGCGGCCACGATGACCAATTCGGCGTCGGCCTCGGGACTGTCCGGCCCGATCAGCTCGATGCCCGCCTGCGCCACCTGCCGGTCGGTCGCCGGCACCCCGGCCCGAACCCGCAGGCACTGCCCGGCATAAGACAGCCGCAGCGGACGCGGGGCGTGTGCCAGGCGAGTGGTGGCGATGCGGGCGACCTGCGGCGTCATGTCGGCGCGCACCCCCATCGGCCGGTGGGTGTCGGGATCCATGAGCCGGAACGTCTGGTCGGCGACAGCACCGCCGGTTCCGGCCAACAGGCTGTCCTCGAACTCGATCAGCGGCGGCTTCACCCGCTGATACCCGTGCGTGGCGAAGGCGGCCATGACCGCCTCGACCGCCGACGCCTCGGTTTCCGCCTCGGGCGGCAGCAGGTCGCGCAGGCCTGCGGGCAGCAGGGCGGGGTGGGGACTCATCCGTGTCGCATAGCGCGCGGCCAGGACTCAGGCCAGCCACCGTCGCCACGCGTCAACGGCCGGACGTTCGATGGCCCGGTGGGCGACGACGGCGAGCGCAAGACTGGCGATCAGCGCCATTGGGACGAACAGACCGGGCGGCAGCGGAAGGACACTCCAGACCTCGCGAACGCCGCGGACCGCGAACAGATGCGAAAGATAGAGGGAATAGGACACCGCCCCCGCCCACCGCGCGAGCCACCGAAGCCACCCGGCCAGTCGGGGAAGGTCCCCGACCAGAGTGAGCGACACCAGCAGTGCGGCCGGGCCGCCATAGACGAGGGGCCGGGACCAGGCGTCCGGGATGACCGTGGCCCGCGCGAGCCACGCGGTCGCGGCCGCCACCAGCACCGGGGCGGCGACCAGCGGCAGGCGTAACCCCGACCCGTGGGCGATCGCCAGTCCGACCCCCAAGCCGAACTCGAGGACGATCGGGTCCGTCCAGAAGCGGAGTGTCGGGGGCGCGTTCGCCCACGCCGCACCGAGCGCGACGAGCACGCCCAAGGAGACAAGCACGCCGAACAGAGCGACCGTCCGGCGGGCCGCGAGCCACGCCGCGAAGATCGCGTAGAACAGCGCCTCGTATTCGAGCGTCCAGCCGAGCCGAAAGACCGGCAGAATGCCGCCATCCTCGCGCGGCCAGGGGATGAAGGCATAGCTGGCGACGACCGACGGCCAGCCGCCGATCGGGTCGGTGAACGAGGCCGGCCGGATCAGCGCCAGTGCCACGAACGCGGTGGTGACGACCCAGTACAAAGGCACGACGCGAGCGATCCGATGCGCCACGAACCGCCGCGCCGCGCCAGGTTCCGCGAAGGTCCCGCGCGCGGCATGCACCATCACGAAGCCGGAAATGACGAAGAACACATCGACGCCGGCCAGCCATGGGAGGGCGAGCAGCCGGGGCAACCCCGCGCCAAGGGCCGCCGCCGCGCCAAGGCTGTGGACCGTCGCGACCGCCATAGCCGCGAGGCCACGCAGGGCTTCGATAACGAGCAGGCGGCCTTGCGTTGGTCGTGGCCGGCTCGTGGCGTCGCCCATCACGTCGAGGTTAGCCATCGCTCGGCCGATTGTCGCTATCCTGCCATGCCGGGGTTGGCGATGCCGAGGTTGACGATGCCGGGGTCGGGAGCAAAACGCGGAATGACTGATGTCCTTGTGGTCGGGGCTGGCCCAGTCGGCCTCACCATGGCGGCTGAACTTGCCCGCTACGGAATGGCGGTTCGTGTCGTCGACCGCGCGGCGGAGCCGACCGAGACGTCGAAGGCGCTCGTGATCTGGAGCCGGACATTGGAGCTGTTCGACCGGATGGGCTGCACGCAGCCCTTCCTCGACGCAGGCATTCAGGCACATGGTGCCTCGATCCGCGGCGGTGGCAGGATCCTCGGACAGGCACGGTTCGACGACGTGGCCAGCGCCTACAACTTCGCGCTGATGATCCCGCAATCGGCGACCGAGCGCCTGATGACCGAGCATCTGGCGACCTTCGGCGTGCGGGTCGAGCGGGAGGTCGAGGTGCTTGCCTTCGCCCAGACGGCGGATGGCGTCGAGGTGCCGCTGCGCCATGCCGACGGGCATGAGGAACTGTGCCAGGCAAACTGGCTGATCGGCTGCGACGGCGCTCACAGCGTGGTGCGGCATGCGCTCGGCGTCGAATTCTCCGGGCAGGCGCAGGGCGACGACTGGGTGCTGGCCGACGTGCGGCTTGCCGGGCCGGGCGCGCCGCCGGCCGACGAGGTCGCGGTCTTCCTGCACCGCGACGGGGTTTTCGTGGTCTTCCCAATGCCCGGCGGCCGGGCGCGGATCGTGGCCACGATCGGCAAGACCGATCCTGAGCGCTCCCGGCCTGACCCGACGCTGCCGGACATCCAGGCGCTGATCGAGGCGCGGACGGAGGGCGGGTTCGTCGCGTCCGATCCGGTCTGGCTGTCGACCTTCCACGTGCATGAACGCAAGGTCGCGTCGTATCGCGACCGGCGCGTGTTCCTCGCGGGCGACGCGGCGCACATCCATAGCCCGGCCGGCGGCCAGGGCATGAACACCGGCATGCACGACGCGATCAACCTCGCGTGGAAACTCGCGATGGTGGCCAAGGGCGCGGCCGCCGCGTCGTTGCTCGACAGTTACAGCCCCGAGCGCGGCGCGGTGGGCGAGTTGGTGCTGCGCAACGCGACACGGATGACCGCGATGGCGACGCTGTCGGGCGCGGCGGCGCAGGCGGCCCGCAACCTCGCCCTTCGTTTCGCGCTCGGCTTGCATGCCGTGCGCGACAGGATGGCCGCGACGCTGAGCGAGACGGAGATCGCCTATCGCGACAGTCCGCTATCCGTGGGCGGCCGGCGCGCGGGCGACCGGCTGCTGCCCGCGTCCCACGACGGACTGCCGCCGGGGAGCGGTCGGGTGCCGCGGTTCGTGCTGTTCGCGCGCGACACGACCCGGGGTACGTCGGTCGCGGCGCGCTGTCCGGAATTGCTCGAGGCGGAGCCGAGGCTGCCTCCAGAGCGTGAGGGCATCCTGATCGTTCGTCCGGACGGGTATGTCGGATTTTCCGGCAACGACGGCGATTGGGGAGAGGCCGAGGCCTACCTCGTTCGGCTGGTTCCATAACGCCGAGGAGGCACCTCACGGAAGATCCGTCGCCCGCTGCCGCAGGGACGCTTCACCCGCTCTGTCGCCCGTCTCCTTCAGCAACGTGTGGACCGTCACGGTCGCAACGATTACGCCGCCGCCGATCATCGTCAAATCGGCGGGCTGCTCGGCAAGGATCAGCCAGGCCGAGACCGCCGCGATCGGCGCGTCCAGCGTGGTCAGCAGCGCGGTGCGGGTCGCCGGCAGGCGCTGCGAGCCGCGCATGAAAAGGTAGTCCGCGAGAACGCCCTGAAAAATGCCCGAGCCCAACAGGATCAGGATGTCGCGCGGCGTGGCGGCCAACGGATCGGCCATCGGCAGGCTCAGTGCGGCGCATGTCAGGCTGCCCATCGCGACCGTGGGCATGACCGGCAGTTCGGGATGCCGGCCGAGCAGAAGCACCTGCATCGCGTAGGCGAGGGTCATGACAAATGCGACGAGATTACCACCCCATGTGCCCGAGCCGACCGAGCCCTGCAGCGTCAGCACAGTCCCTAGCAGCGCGAACGCCGCGGCGACCAGCGTGCCGCGGTCGCTGTCCACGCCCCAAAGGATCCGGGCAGCGGCGGCGGCGGCGAACGGCAAAATGGCGTAGATCGCCGCGACATCGGCCACTGTGCTGAGCCGCAACGCAATGACGAACAGGAGCGTGCCGGCCACCGACCAGGCGACGACCGAAAGCCCAGCCGGCCCGATGTTCCGGAACTGATCTGGCGCGCGCAGGCCATGACGCACCAGGAGGACGGCAAGCATGGCCAGGCCGCCACCGAGGCCACGCCAGAACAGGACTGCGGGCGCAGCCGCCTCGACGCCGCGCACCGCCACGCCAATCGTCGCCCACAGCGCTACGCCCGACAGGACAAACAGGAGGCCGGCGCTCACGGGCGTTCTGGCCGAGATGGTCTCAAGCAACGCGGCTTTCCGCATCGGCTTTGCTCCGGTCGTTTCAAGCGGTCGGATCGGCCCCGCCGTGAGCGGAAAGCCGTTCGGGGATCAGGCGGTCGTTCTTTCAGACAATCGACGATGGGCCTGTGATCCAGGTCGCATGACCCGTCGAAACTGCTGTTGCCGGGGCAGGCGACAGCGGGAGCCTCGACTCAGGCTGACAAGGGCCGGTGTGCCGTCATCGCGGACCCCGCCTTCGGGTCGTGCGAAAATGGATGACCTCGCAACGACGCTATGTCACCGTTCGAACAGAGGGGTCGATGATGATTCTTGATACGGAACTGTCACGTGTTCTCGAGACGATCTACGACCGGTCGGGATCGCCGGACGATTGGCCGGTCATGCTGGCCGAGTTTGCCCGTTTCTGCGGAGGTCACGTTGCGCAGTTGTACGTAGGCGACCCTCGTATGGAGGCCGGCACCCGAGTCGCGGCCTCACCGATCGCGTTCCTGGAAATCTCGCAGCGCTACGTCGACACCTATGCTCCTACCGATTCACGAGTTCCGTTGCTAGCCGGCATGATCGGCCGCATCGGTCGTGGTGACGACGTCAATCCAAGCGACTTCGCCGTCTCCGATATGTACCAAGATTTGTATCTAAAGAATGATATCCATCATGACCTTTTTGCAATGTTTGGTGGCACCGCGACAGGCCCGGGCGCGGTGCTCATTCAAAGATCAAAGCAGGCCGGGTCATTCACTGACAACGAGGCTGCTCGGCTCGCACTCCTCGCGTCGCATCTGAAACGCAGCCTCGCGTTGCACGGCGCGATTGGTGCACGCGCCGAAGCGTCTGGATATCTCGCAACGTTCATCGACGCGATCGACCGCCCGATCGTGCTGCTCGACCACATTGGCCGGGCCGTGTTCGCCAATCCGAGAGGCGAGCCGCTTCTTCGCAACGGTCGCTTGCGCACAGGCACGGCGGACGAGGCCAACGCCTTGGAACGAGCTATCACCGAGGCGGCAATCGCCCCATCCGGCGGAAGGCCGAGCGGGCCGATTATCGTCGCGCTCCGACGACAGCAGGAAGTCACGCGGCTTCTGGTGTGCCCACTGCCGCGGGGTCATCGTCTGGCTCTGCTCGGAGGCACCGCGCGCGCGGTGGTCGCGGTCATCGGCCTCGAGCGCCCGGTACCGCCAGGCAACCGCAGTCGAACCCTCGTGGCTCTGTTCGGTCTGACCCCCGCCGAGGCGAGGCTGGCCGACCGAATCGCCGCCGACATGAGTGTGGCCGAGGCGGCCGACGCCCTCGGCATCGCCCGCACGACGGCGCGGTGGCACCTCAAGATGTTGTTCGAGAAGACCGGGACGCATCGGCAATCCTCATTGGCGCTTCTGCTTCGCGAGTGCTTCTCGCTCCCGTTGCCGTAAGCGGTTACGCCCCCGCGCCGTCCGGCAGCCGCGCCGCCGGCGGGTCGACGTACAACGGCACCGCGTCCAGCGCCGGCCACTCTCCGGACAGGCGCCGCAGCGCCGCGCGGGCAATGTCGCGGGCGCGGGGGTGGCGAGCATCGGTCAGCATGACGTCGCGACCGCGCGCGGCGAGAACCGCCGCCACATCGCGCGCGCAATCGCCGGCAATCGCGACGGGGCCGGACGGATCGGGCAGCGCCATCAGGTCGACGGCCGCCGCTCCGTCGCCGCGATCGAGAAACAGCCGGTCACGACGACTGTCGATCGCCACCCACAGCGCCCGCCCGCCGCGATGCGGCAGCGCCTCGCCCAAGGCTTCCGCGACAGTGACCGGCGCCATGGCGATGCCGCGGGCGGCCGCGAACCCGTGCGCGAGCGACAGGCTTGCGCGAAGACCCGTGAAACTGCCGGGCCCGACGGTGACCGCGACCGCGTCCAGACCATCAAGCGGCAGGCGCGCGATCAGCTCCGCCAGCAGTTTGGCGTCCTCGGCTGCGCCTTCCGCGAGGATCGCGTCATCCGCCACGATCGCGGCGATCGACGGGCCGAGTGCGGCGTCGATCACCAGAAGGCGCATCGCCTCAAACGATCTGGCAGGCCTCGTCGAACTCGAGGCGGGGGTTGCGCGGGAAAAGCTTGTCCGGCTCGCCATGCCCGAGGTTGATCAGGAAGTTCGACTTCCAGCCGCTGGACCCGAAAAACGCCTCGTCGACGACGCCCTTGTCGAACCCAGACATAGGCCCGCAATCCAAGCCCGACGCCCTTGCGGCGATGATGAAATACGCCCCCTGCAACGAACTGTTGCGCATGGCGGTCTCCTCGGCCAGCGCGTCGTTGCCGGCAAACCAGACGCGCGCGTCGGCCTGCGGGAACAGGCGTGGCAGCAGGTCGTAAAACTTGGGATCATACGCGACGACCACGGTCACCGGCGCCGCCATGGTCTTGTCGACGTTGCCAGCCGACAAGGCAGGGCGGAGCCACGCCTTGCCCTGCATGGACCGGACGAACACGAAACGCGCCGGCGAGGCATTGGCCGAGGTGGGGCCCCACTTCATCACGTCGTAGATGGCCCGTAGGTCGGAGTCGGTGACCGGCCGATCGCTCTGCCAGGTGTTGTGGGTTCGCGCGTCGCGGAACAGCCGGTCGAGCGTGGCGTCGTCGACGACCGGTGCCGCGGTTTCGATCGCGTCGTTCACAGCGTCACCTGCTCAACCGCCACGACCTCCGGGACATAGTGCCTGAGCATGTTCTCGATGCCGTGCTTGAGCGTTGCCGAGGACGAAGGGCAGCCGCTGCAAGCGCCTTGCATGTGCAACCTGACCACGCCGTCGCGATAACCGCGGAACACGATATCGCCACCATCACCGGCCACCGCCGGGCGGACCCGGGTGTCCAGCAACTCCTTGATCTGCGCGACGATCTCGGCATCCTCCGGGGCGACATCCTCGGCGGCGGCGGCTTCCTCGCCCAGCAGCACGGGCCGGCCCGCGACGAAGTGCTCCATCACCACGCCGAGCACCTGCGGCTTCAGCGATTGCCAGTCGGCCAGGTCGGACTTGGTCACGGTCACGAAGTCGCCGCCGAGAAAGACCCGCGCCACGCCGGGCAGTTCGAACAGGCTGGACGCCAGAGGGCTACGCTCGGCGGCGGCGGCGGTCGCGAAATCGGCCGTGCCGGAACCGGCCACATCGCGCCCCGGGAGGAATTTCAGGGTGGCCGGATTGGGCGTGGCTTCAGTCTCGATGAACATGGTGTGTCCTGTCTCGGTTTGCCCGCAAATGGTCCTCCGCTACGCTCACCGCAACCGGCGCGCCACGCCCGGCAGCATGAGGAGGAACGTATGGCTGCCACCGTGCCGATGATGAGCAGCCGTGCGTCGCACTCGCTGTATCTACAGGTGCTGGCAGCGGTCGTCATCGGCGCCGGGCTCGGGCATGTCTACCCGGACCTCGCGGTGCAGATGCAGCCGCTGGGCGACGGCTTCGTGAAGCTCGTGCGGATGATGATCGCGCCGATCATCTTCATCACCGTGGTCGTGGGGATCGGCAAGCTATCGGATACCGCCTCGGTGGGACGGATCGGACTGAAGGCGATCGTCTATTTCGAGCTGATGACGACCCTGGCCATGCTGATCGGCCTGATCGTCGGCCATGTGGTCGAGCCCGGGTCCGGGGTGGGCGCCGACCCCGCGGCGCTGAACGCCGGCGCCGTCAAGCAATATGTCGACGCGCCGCACCAGACCATTCCACTGTTCCTGCTGGGCATCATCCCCGACACGATCGTCGGCGCGTTCACCAAGAGCGACATACTCCCGGTTCTCTTCTTCGCGGTCCTGTTTGGCATCGGCGTGGCCAAACTCGGCGAGCGAGGCCAGATGGTCGTCCATGTGCTGGAGGAGGCCGGGGCCGCGCTGTTCCAGGTCATCCGGATCATCATGTATGTCGCTCCGCTCGGCGCGTTTGGCGCGATGGCCTTCGCGATCGGCAAGTTCGGCATCGGCACTCTGGTCAGCCTCGGCACGCTGATGGCCTGCTTCTACGCGACCTGCGTGGTGTTCATCTTCGGCCCGATGCTATTGGTGATGGCCATATGCGGCCTCAGCCTGCCCCGCCTCCTGGTCTACTTGAAGGAAGAGTTTTTCATCGTCCTCGGCACCTCCTCGTCGGAGGCTGCGCTGCCGACCCTCATGGCGAAGCTGGAGCGGCTGGGCTGCGCGCGGCCGCTGGTGGGTCTCGTGGTGCCGCTTGGCTACGCGTTCAACCTGGATGGCACGTCGATCTATTTCACCATGGCGATCACCTTCATCGCGCAGGCGCTGGGCATCCCGCTCAGCTGGGGCGACTACGCGCTTATCCTCGGCGTGCTGCTGCTGACGTCGAAGGGGGCCGCGGCGGTGATCGGCGGCGGGTTCATCACGCTGGCGGCCACGCTGTCGACGCTGAACGGCAAGGTGCCGGTGACCGGGATCGTGCTCATACTCGGAATCGATCGGTTCATGAGCGAAGCGCGGGCGATCACCAATCTGTTCGGCAACGCGGTGGCCACGATCGCGGTCGCGCGGTGGGAAGGCCAGATGGACATGCCTCGTGCCCGCACCTTGCTCGCTGGCGGCACGGTGCCGGAGCTGACGGCGGCGGAGTGATCAGTTCGGGATCGTTTCCATCGAACCAGGGCGCGGTCCGATTCGCTCGAGTCGGACATCGAATGTCGCCATCGTCTCTTCCGCGAACGACACAAGTCGCTCAAGGGTGGAAGATCGATCCTCGTTGCCGGAAAGGCGACCTTTCACGTCCCGCATGTCACCGATCGCGGTGCCGGCCCTGGCGTCGAGGGCGCGCAGATATCGCAAAATCACAGACTGAGGACCGTCGTCGCTCATAACCGCTTCTTCATCACACCTTGGCGGTCGAGTGATCGATAGCACGTGCACCGCGTCGACGCAGCCTTCGGGGACAAAACTTGACAGAACAGGTCGACTGCATCGTCGTCGGCGCGGGCGTGGTCGGCATCGCGGTCGCCCGGGCGCTCGCGCTCGCCGGGCGGGAGGTCATCGTGCTGGAGCGCGAGGGCGGAATCGGCACGGGGATCTCCAGCCGCAACAGCGAGGTCATCCACGCCGGCATTTACTATCCCCCGGACAGTCTCATGGCCCGGCTCTGCGTCGCCGGGCGCCATATGCTCTACGCCTACTGTGGCGAACGGGGCGTGCCGCACGATCGGTGCGGCAAGCTGATTGTCGCCTGCGACGAGGCGGAGGCAGCACGACTGCCGGCGATCCAGGCCCGCGCCGAGGCCAACGGCGTCGAGGGAATGCGCCTGTTGGACGCCGCCGGGGCGCGGGCGCTGGAGCCGGCGCTGCGCTGCGCGGCCGCCTTGCACTCGCCCGAGACCGGGATCCTTGACAGCCACGCCTACATGCTCGCGCTGCAGGGCGACGCCGAAGCGGCCGGCGCGATGTTCGCGTTCCGCACCGAGGTGACCGGTGGACGGGCGCGCGGTGACGGGGTCGAGGTCTTCGCCGACATCACGCTGCGCGCCGCGACCGTGGTCAACGCGGCCGGGCTGCAGGCGCCGGCCATCGCCCGGCGGATCGAGGGCATGCCCAACCCGCGTGTGCCGACGCCCTATCTCGCGAAGGGCAATTACTTTTCGCTGGCCGGTCGCGCGCCATTTTCACGGCTGATCTACCCGGTGCCAGTGCCGGGGGGGCTCGGCACGCATCTGACGCTCGACATGGGCCATCAGGCGCGGTTCGGGCCGGATGTGGAGTGGGTCGAGCGCGAGGACTACGATGTCGATCCCGCGCGCGGCGAGGGGTTCTACGCATCGATCCGGCGATGGTGGCCAGGGCTGCCGGACGGTTCGCTGTCACCCGCCTACAGCGGCATCCGCCCGAAGATCGCCCCGCAGGGAGCCGCCGGCCAGGATTTCCGTGTGCAGACCGCTCGGGACCACGGTGTCGCGGGGCTGATCAATCTGTTCGGGATCGAGTCGCCCGGACTCACGGCAGCGATCGCACTGGCGGATTTGGTGCGAGACGTCGCGAACGCCGATTGACCGACGGCGTATAAAGACCGGCTTCTCCAACATGGATGGGCTCGTTACCGACGCCGAAGCAAGTCGCGCGTTTTCTCGTATCCTCCATGAGGTACGAGACGGCGCGAGTTTCGAGGTGACCGCTCACGGTTCTCCCGTCGCGCGGATTGTTCCCGCAGCGCGGGATGCGGAAGCTGGCGAGGCGGCCAGGAAGCGCCTGCTGGATCATCTGCGCAGCCAACCCATCGCTGCGTGACGATTGTCGACCCGTTTGCCGCCGCCTCACACAAGCTGCCGACCACAGTTCTGCGACCAACGGTGTCCTGAATGCCGCAGCGAATTGCACGAGCTTTTCACAGGACCCGTGCTGGCACCGCCGGCTCCGCCCTCAGCATGCGCAGCCCGGCAAATCCCAGTGCGATGGTGAACAGCGGGCTGAGGAAGTTGAAAAACGCGTATGGCGCGAAACTCGCGGTCGATATGCCGAGCGTCGCCGCCATGAACGCGCCGCAGCTGTTCCACGGAATGATCGCCGAAGTGACCGTGGCAGTGTCACCGACCGCGCGGGACAGCACGACCGGCGCCAGGCCGCGATCGCGGAACGCACCCTTGAACATTCGTCCCGGCAGAACGATCGCGATATACTGATCGGCGGCGACGATGTTGGTCATCACGATGGAGCCGACAAGCGCCGTGATCAGCGCGCCGGTCGACCTCGCGATCGCGATGACCGGCGAGATCAGGCGTTCGATCACGCCGACCTTCTCGACCACGCCGCCGAACGCCAGCGCCGCGACGATCAGCCAGATGGTCTGGAGCATGCTCGCCATACCGCCCCGCGACAGCAGCGCGTCGAGGCCCACATCGCCGGTGTGCGAGACGTAGCCGCTGCCCAGTGCCAGCCACACGCCCTTGAACAGCGAGAGGCCGGTGTGCAGCCCGTCCTCGTTGGCAAAGGCAACGACCCGCTCCGGCGCCACGATCGCCGCGAGCACGCCACCGGCGAGTGCCCCGAAAAAGATCGTACTGAACGGCGGCATCTTCAGGATCGCCAAGACCACCACGAGCGCCATCGGCAGGAACAGGACCGGCGAGACGTCGAACGCGGCCTGGATCGCGATCGTCTTGGCGGAGGCATCGAAGTCGCCTCGTTCGCCCAACAGAAGGAACAACCCGAGCGTGACGATCGCCGCGGGGATCGTGGTCCACAGGATCTCGCGCAAATGCGTATATAAATCCGCACCCGAAGCGGCGACGGCGAGATTGACCGAGTCCGACAGGGGCGAGCATTTGTCACCGAAATAGGCACCCGAGACGATCGCGCCGGCGGTGATCGACGGATCGAGACCGACAGTACGGGCGATTCCCATCAATCCGATGCCGACAGTGGCGACCACCGTCCATGAGCTGCCGATGCTGAAGGCGATCACGCCGCAGATCAGCGCCGAGGTCATGTAGAAGAAATCCGGGCTCAGCAGTTTGAGCCCGTAATACACCATGGCGATCAAGGTGCCGCTCATCGCCCAGGTGCCGATCAGCGCGCCGACCGCGAACAGGATGAAGATCGCGCCAATCCCCGACGCCACGCTCGCGATCGCCGCATCGCTCAAGACGTCCAGCGAATAGCCGCGCCGCCAGCCGACGAAGGCGGCCACGATGGAGGCGACGATCAGCGCGAGCTGATTCGGCCCACCCGCGGAGCCGCCGCCAAAGAGATAGAATGACAGCCCGATCAGCCCGACCAAAACGATCAGCGGGATCAGCGCCTCGATCAGACTGAGCCGTCCCGGCGGCTCGTTGCCGATGTCAGGCCCGGTCAAATGGCAATTCTCCCCGTGGCGAGTGCATAGATCGCGAGCACCCCACCGGCGACAACGATCACAAATACAGCCGTCTCAAGCCTGGTGAACGTCGCCGCCCGCTGCTCCCGTCGTGCGATGAAATACATGACGGTGCCAAGCGCGTAGAGCACTGCCGACAGCAGGACGAAGTCCAGCCCACCGGCCCAGATCAGAAACGCCGTGTAGATCGTGGCGATACCGGCGAGGATCAGATCGTTGCGCCGCATGCGGGCCGGATCGCGTTCGTAGCTCTCGCCGTTCGAGGCAATCTTGAGCGCATAGGCGGCGCAGAAGAAATACGGGATGAGGTTCATGGCGCTCGTCATCTTGAGCGCGAGCGAAAAGGCCTCGCTCGCGAACAGCGTCAGGATGAGGAAGACCTGAACCAATCCGTTGGTCAGCCAAAGCGCTGCGGCCGGGACCTTGTTGGCGTTCTCCCGACCGAGAAACGCGGGCATCGTGCCGTTCTTGCCGGCCGAGAACGCCACCTCCGCAGCGAGCAAAGACCACGCGAGATAGGCGCCAAGAACGGAGATGATAAGTCCCACGCTGACGAACACCGCCCCCCACGCGCCGACCGCGGCCTGCAGCACGCCGGCCATCGAGGGATTGCGCAATTGCGCCAGCTGCTCGCGTGGCAGCACGCCGTAGGAGAGCACGGTGACCAGCACGAGGAGCAGCAGCACGCCCACGAAGCCGGTGAGGGTCGCCGTGCCGACATCACGGCGATTGCGCGCATAGCGCGAATAGACGCTGGCCCCCTCGATGCCGAGGAAGACGAACACCGTTACCAGCATGGTCGCGCGCACCTGCTCGAAGATGCTCGCTCCGCCGGCCGCCTCGCCGCCGTAGAAGTTCGCGGCGAAGGTGTCGTAGTTGAAATGGAACAACACCAGGATCAGGAAGCCGATGATCGGCACGATCTTCGCCACCGTGGCGATCGTGTTGATCGCCGCCGCCTCCTTCACGCCGCGCAGGATCATGAAGTGCACGGTCCAGAGAATGACCGACGACCCGATGATCGCCGGGATCGTGTTGCCCTCTCCGAAAGCCGGAATGATGGCGCCGAGAGTCGACTTGATCAGCACGAAATACGTGGTGTTCCCAAGGCACGTGCCAATCCAGTAGCCGAACGCCGACACGAAGCCGGCGTAGTTGCCGAAGCCCGCCTTCGCATAGGCGTAGACACCGGCGTCGAGCTCCGGCTTTCGCCGCGACAGGATCTGGAACACGAACGCAAGCGTGAGCATGCCGGCACCGGCGATGCCCCAAGCGATCAGCGCGCCGAGCGGGCCCGTGGCGCGGCCGAACGACTGCGGCAAGGAAAAAATCCCGGCCCCGACCATCGAACCGACGACCATACCGACCAGCGCCATGAGCCCGAGGCCGCCGCCCGTCGCGGGCTTCGCCGGCTCGTTGATCGGCACGCCTTGAACTGTCGTCGCAGACATCGCTCGCTCCCCGTGTGACGGGCCTCGCCGTCCCGGTGAGGAGAGCGGGCCCGCTCGTCGATCCCGGCTCTAAAGCTGGATCACTGTTGACTCAGGCGGCCAGCCGCCACGCCCTGCTGGAAGGCGCGATCCTCCGCCCGCCGCTGCTGATCGACGAGCAGGCCGCCGATCAGCCCGGCGCCCGCGCCTGCCGCGAGCCCGAGCCCCGCGTTGCCGCCGATCGCTCCGGCCACCACGCCGACCGTCGCGCCGGCGGCCGTGCCGGTCAGCGCCCGCTGCTGCGTCGGATTGAGATCGGCGCATGCGCCAGCGGCAAGACACAGGGAAACCGCGATCAGCAAGCGTGGCATGCGCGTCCCCCTGTCATTTTGTTGTAGAGCAGGTATAGCGGTCGCGCAGGAAGGCCATAACGCCATCGGCCGGCAACATTCGCAATCGCTCGTCGGACGCCCGCGCCCAGGTTACGAACTCCCGCACCGTCGCGGCACGCGCCGGTAGTGGACTCGGCAGACAAAACAGCTTGCCGGCACGCGAACCGGCGTCGTGCTGAATCTGCACTGAAACCGCGCCCTGCGCGAACCCATAACAGAAGCCCAGCGCAGCGGCCCCCATACCGGAGTCCGGTGCTGCATCGCACAACGCCACGAGTTCGGCCGTGGTGTTTGCCGCGAAATCCGCCTCCGTCGCGGCACGCGCGGCCGGCGCGACAGCCAAGAACACGACAAAGGTTGTGACAACGAGCGACGTTGTGCGCTCCGCGGCCTTCACCGTTGGATGCTCCCCTGTCGTTTAAGCCGCCACCCGAGGCGGCACCGCTTTGCGTCTAGCATGAAGTGGGGTGTCGGTCGCAACGTCAATGCCTCGCGACGGACGACAATCAGCCAACCAGGGCGGCCACGCGAGAGGTTGGACGCGACGTTCTGTGCGAGCATCGGACGAGCCATTTCTGCGGAGGCTTGATCTGTTGCAGCGATGCCGGGCATACAGCGTTTCGGTCAACGGGCATGAACCGAACGGCGCGCTCCCGTGCGAGCACGCGGTCCGGGTGTGTGATAAAAACAAGAGAAGATAGGGAGCATGAACGTGAACAGAACATCACTGATGTCCTCATTCGCCCTTTTGGGACTGCTGGTCGGCACGCCGATCGCGCGGGCACAAGTCGCCACGACGATCGAAAAGGCTGACATCGCGGGCCTCAGCCCGGAAATCCGCGCCGAGGTCCAGAAGCGCGCGACCAACGGCAACACGGTCAGCGGCGTCCTGACCACGATGCTTCTCAATAACATCAAGCTGAAACATCCGGCCGGCACGATCAAGGCACTGGATTTCGGGCGCGGCACGGCGGTCATCGAGACCGCGGCGGGTGCGACCGAGACCGTCACTTTCGACAAGACGACGCTCAAGATCAAAGAATAACGATTTTTGCCCACGGCTTGGAGGGCGGCATGGGAACACTCCCGGGTTGCCCTCCGACCGAACGATCCACAGGAGTCTTCGGATGTCCGATTTGCTTGTCATCGAGTATCCGACCGAGGCTCAGGCCGAGGACGTGCGCCAGAAGATTCTGGCCATGCAAAAGGACTACCTCATCGAACTCGGCGACGCCGTCGTCGCGGTGAAGGCCGCGGACGGTAGCGTCAAGCTCAATCAGTTGTTCCAGCCGGTAAAGACCGGCGCCGTATCCGGAATGTTCTGGGGCGCGCTGATTGGACTTATCTTTCTCAATCCCCTGGTCGGCGCGGCGGTCGGCGGTGCGTCCGGCGCGCTCGGCGGCAAGTTCACCGACCTCGGGATCAACGACGAGTTTATGAAAGGCGCGGCCCAATCGCTGCAATCCGGCAACGCCGCGCTCTTCTTGCTGATCCGCAAGATGACCACTGACAAGGTCATGGCCGCGCTTGAGGGCACCGGCGGAAAAGTGCTCCAAAGCTCTTTCGACGAGACGAAGGACGAGGCGTTGCGGTCGGCGCTGGCCGGCGCGCAGGCCGCCACGGGCGCCACGATCTGACCCTCGGCCGGTTTGGTCTCGGCCGGTCTGGTCTCGGCCGGTCTGGTGGGGTCGATGAGCCCACCCCGTGATAGCAACACATGAGGAAGCGCCATGAACGACACCGCCGAGACGCCGGCCGCGAAATTTGGCGTGCACTCCGAGGTTGGGATGCTGCGCAAAGTGCTGGTGTGCGCACCGGGGCTCGCGCACACGCGCCTGACCCCCACCAATTGCGACGAGTTGCTGTTCGATGACGTACTGTGGGTGCAGAATGCCAAACGCGATCACTTTGACTTCATCACGAAGATGCGCGACCGCGGGGTCGAGGTCTTCGAGAAGCACAATCTGCTGGCCGAGACGCTCGCGATTCCGGAGGCCAAGGCGTGGGTCCTCGACAGGCAGATCGTCGCCAACGAAGTCGGGCTCGGTCTGGTCGAGGAGACCCGCTCATTCCTCGAGGGCCTAGAGCCCCGGGCGCTTGCGGAATTCATGATTGGCGGGCTGTCGACCGTGGACCTGCCGGACCGCTTCGGCTCGCAGTATCTCGCGATGGCACGCGAGGCGTCGGGGATCACCGAGTACCTGCTGCCGCCGCTGCCGAACACTCTGTACACCCGGGACACGACGTGCTGGATCTACAGCGGCGTGACGGTCAATCCGCTCTACTGGCCCGTGCGGCGCGAGGAGACGTTGCTGACCGCGGCGATCTATAAGTTCCACCCGAGCTTCGCCGGCGAGGTCAAGACCTGGTGGGGCGATCCTGACAGGAATTTCGGGTCGGCGACGCTGGAGGGCGGCGACGTGCTCATCATCGGCAACCGGGCGGTGCTGATCGGCATGAGCGAACGCACCTCTCGCCAGGCCATCACCCAGGTCGCCGTCGAGCTGTTCAAGGGCGGTGAAGTCGATCGGGTCATCATCGCGGCGATGCCGAAGTTGCGGGCGGCGATGCATCTCGACACGGTGTTTACCTTCGCCGACCGGGATCTGGTGACGGTGCACCCCCCCGTCGTGGACCGCATCAACACGATCTCGCTGCGGCCCAGCGACAAGCCGGGCGGCGTGGAGGTGACGATTGAAAAAGGGCCGCTGGTCGACGTCGTCGCGAACGCGCTGGGGCTCAAGGCTCTGCGCGTGGTCGAGACCGGCGGCAATGCCTATGCCGCCGAGCGCTCGCAATGGGACAGCGGCAACAACCTCGTGGCGCTGTCGCCCGGCGTGGTCTTTGCCTACGATCGCAACACCACTACCAACACGCATCTGCGCAAGGCAGGAGTCGAAGTCATCACCATCGTCGGTGCCGAGCTGGGACGCGGCCGAGGCGGCGGGCATTGCATGACTTGCCCGCTCCTGCGCGACGCGGTGGACTACTGACGGCGGGTCCGGAGACAGCTCACGTGCGATTCGACACCGGGTGGCGGCGCGGCGTCACGCTGGCGGCGTTGCTGCTGGTGGCCGCGTGTGGTCGCAACGAGACGGCGGAGACGCCGGAGCCGCGGCCTGTCCGCACCGTCACCGTTGCCCGGCAGTCGGTCGGAGAGTCGGTTCTGCTGACCGGCCATATCCAGGCCGCCGAAGAGGCGTCGATGGCGTTTCGGATCGGCGGCCGGATGACCGAGCGGTTGGTCAATATCGGCGACCATGTCGACAAGGCGCAGGTGATCGCGAAACTCGATCCGCAGAACGAGGTCAACGCGCTGCGCTCCACGCAGACCGCGCTGGCCGCCGCCAGCGCCGCGCTGACCCAATCGCGGGCCGCGTTCGAACGGCAGCGGATCTTGCTTGGTCAGGGCCACACGACGCGGGCGCAATTCGACCTCGCGGAGAAGGCGCTGCGGACCACCGAGGCGCAGGTCGACGATGCCGACATCCAGAAGACGCTGGCGGCACTGCGCGTCTCCTACACGATCCTGCAGGCCGATGCGCCAGGCACGGTCATCGCCCGCGGTGCCGAGCCGGGCGAGGTCGTTCAGCCGGGACAGATGATCGTCCAGCTCGCGCGCAAGGGTGGACGCGACGCGGTGTTCGACGTGCCGGCACAGGTGCTGCGCGCGGCCCCCACGGACCCGGATATCACCGTGCGACTCACGGACGACCCGTCCATCACCGCAACCGCGCGGGTTCGGGAGGTCGCGCCGCAGGCCGATCCGGTGACCCGGACGTTCGAGGTGAAAGCTGGCCTCGGCGACCCGCCGGCCAAAATGCTGCTCGGCTCGACTGTGACCGGCACGATCAAGCTCGACACCCAGCCGGTGATCGAAATACCCGCCGCAGCGTTGACGGAATCAAACCGCGAGCCGGCGGTGTGGGTCGTCGATCCAAAGGGGCAGACTGTCTCGATCCGCCGGGTCGAGCTGCTACGTCATGATCCGGGCACCGTCACGATCTCCAGCGGGCTGGAGGACGGCGATATCGTCGTGACCGCTGGAGTCCAGGCGCTGCACCCCGGGCAGAAAGTGCGGCTGGTCGGGCCCGCCGCATGACAGGAGCGGCCTGACATGGGGCCGAACCTCTCGGCCTGGGCGCTCAAGCACCGCTCGTTCATCGTCTACCTGATGATCGCGTCGGTCCTCGCGGGGGCCTTTGCGTTCACCCGCCTCGGGCGCAACGAAGATCCGGCCTTCGTCATAAAGACAATGGTGGTGCAGGCGGCCTGGCCGGGTGCGACCATCGACGACACCATCCTGCAGGTCACCGAGCGACTCGAACGCACCCTGCAGGAGACGCCAAGCCTGGATTTCCTGCGCAGCTACACGACGCCCGGCGTGACCACGATCTTCGTCAACCTCAAGGGCGCGACCGCGCCGGAAAAGGTGCCGGACATTTGGTATCATGTCCGCAAGAGTATCGCCGATATGCGGCACACTTTGCCGGCCGGGATCGTCGGGCCCGGATTCAACGATGAGTTCGGCGATACGTTCGGCATCATCTACGGCTTCACGGCCGACGGCTTCACGCTGCGCGAGCTTCGCGACCACGTCGAAGACATCCGCTCCCGACTGTTGCAGGTCCCCGACGTCTCGAAGATCGAGATGATCGGCGCGCAGGACGAGCGGGTGTTCGTGGAATTCTCGATGCAGCAGCTGGCGGGCCTCGGGATCGACCGATCGGCGCTGCTGGCCGCGTTGCAGGCGCAAAACATCGTCAGCCCCGCCGGCACGATCCAGACGGGCGACGAACGGCTCCTGCTGCGCGTGTCCGGAGCGTTCGAGTCCGAAGCGGATCTGCGGAACGTCAATTTCGTGGCCAACGGTCGGATGATCCGCCTGCAGGACATCGCCCAGGTGCGGCGCGGCTTCGCCGATCCGCCAACACCGATGTTTCGGGTGAACGGCAAGCAGGCCATCGGCCTTGGCATCGCAATGCGCGATGGCGGCGATATCCTCGCTCTCGGCCACAACATCACCAAGGCGATGCAAGAGGTCACGGCGAACCTGCCGCTCGGCATCGAGCCTGTCCTGGTCGCCGACCAGCCGCAGGTGGTGAACGAGGCAATCGGCGATTTCACCCAATCGCTGTGGGAAGCGATCGGCATCATCATGGCCGTCAGCGTGGTCAGCCTCGGGCTGCGCGCCGGCGCGGTCGTGGCGCTGTCTATCCCGCTCACCTTGGCGATCGTCTTTCCGGTCATGCAGTACTACGGCATCGACCTGCAACGCATCTCGTTGGGCGCGCTGATCATCGCGCTCGGCTTGTTGGTCGACGACGCCATGACGACGATCGATGCGATGACGTCGCGGCTGGCGGCCGGCGACACCAAGGAGAACGCGGCGACGTTCGCGTATCGCACACTGGCGTTTCCGATGCTGACGGGCACGTTCGTCACGGCGGCGGGGTTCGTGCCGATCGGCTTCGCGAAAAGCTCGGCGGGCGAATACACGTTCTCGATCTTCGCGGTGGTCGGGATCGCCCTGATCGTGTCGTGGTTCGTGGCCGTGCTGTTCGCGCCGCTGCTTGGCGTGGTGATGCTGAAGAAGCCAAAGGTGGTCGAAACCGCCAAGCCGAGTCGGATCCTACGGACATTCCGCGCGATGGTCGCTGGCGCGATGCAGGCGCGGTGGATCACCATCGGCGTGACCGTGGCGTTGTTCGCGCTGTCGCTCGCCGTCTCGCCCTGGATCCCGCGTCAGTTTTTCCCGCCATCCGACCGGCCGGACCTGCTCGTCGACCTGCGTCTGCCGCAAAGCGCCTCGATCTTCGCGTCCGAGGATGCCTCCGCCCGGCTGGACCGCGTCCTCGGCGAGGATCCGGACGTCGCGAGTTGGAGCACCTACGTCGGACGCGGCGCGATCCGATTCTACCTGCCGTTGGCCGTGGAGTTGCCAAACGACTTCTTCGCGCAGGCGGTGATCGTGGCCAAGGACGTGGCCGGCCGCGAACGGCTGCAGGCGCGGCTGGAGAAGAAACTCGCGGAGTCGTTCCCGGCGGCGGTGACGCGGGTTTCGCCGCTGGGTCTGGGGCCGCCGGTCGGCTGGCCGGTGCAGTACCGCGTCAGCGGCCCGGACATCACCCAGGTGCGGGAGACGGCGCTGGAGTTGGCGCGGATCATGTCCGGCGGGCCGGGGCTGGAGAAGGTGAATTTCGACTGGATGGAGCCGTCGCGAATGGTCCGGATCCACGTCGATCAGGATCAGGCGCGCCTGTTGGGCCTGAGCTCGCAGGTGCTGGCCGGCGTGCTCAACAGCGTGGTGACCGGCACCACGGTCACGCAATTGCGCGACGGGATCTATCTGGTGGACGTGGTGGCACGCGCCACCGACGAACAGCGCGTGTCGCTCTCGACCTTGCGCACCGTGCAGGTGCCGCTGCCCAATGGCCGCACGGTGCCGCTGAGCCAGCTCGCGAGCTTCCAGTTCGAACAGGAATTTCCGCTGATCTGGCGGCGCGATCGCGTGCCGACCTTGACCGTTCAAGCGGACATGGCGCCGGGCGGCCTGCCAGAGGCTGCCGTGGCGGCCATCGCGCCGGCGGTCGCCAAACTGAACGCGAGCCTGCCGGCCGGCACCCACATCGCGGTCGGCGGCACGGTCGAGGAAAGTGCGAGCTCCCAGGCCTCCGTCATGGAGGTGGTGCCGCTGATGCTGTTCCTGATGATCACCTTCCTGATGATCCAACTGCAGAGTTTTTCGCGGCTGTTCCTGGTCCTGGCGGTGGTGCCGATGGCGCTGATCGGCGTCGTCGCCGGCTTGCTGATCTTTCAGCGGCCGCTGGGGTTCGTGGCCATCCTCGGCATCCTGTCACTGATCGGCATGATCGCCCGCAATGCCGTGATCCTGATCGAGCAGATCGAGGTGGAACGAGCGGACGGCAGGCCCGCCTGGGACGCGGTGATCGAGGCCAGCGTGTCGCGTTTCCGGCCGATCATGCTCACCGCCGTGTCCACCGTCCTCGGCATGATCCCGATCGCGGCGACGATCTTCTGGGGACCAATGGCCTTCGCCATCATGGGTGGCTTCCTCGTCGGCACGGTTATCACGCTGATTTTCCTTCCGGCCCTTTATGTCGCGTGGTTCCGCATCAAGGCACCATCCGCGCGGGCCGAGGCCATGGCGCCAGTGGGTGGCGATTGACGCCGGCCTTCGCCCGCGCCGCCGCGTCGCGGGCGGCCGCCTATTTCGCCTTCTGGCTGATGATCGCTGGCGTCGGACCCGGGGACTTGCTTGTCGGCGTGCTGGCCGCCGGGCTCGCCACCGGGATCAGCCTGTCTCTCCTGCCGCCCGGTTCGCATGCCCTGTCGCCGCTTGGGATCGCACGATTGGCGTGGCGATTTCCCGGACAGTCGCTTGCGGCCGGGGTCGATGTGGCCAGCCGGGTGTTCGACGCACGCATGCCGCTCATGCCGGGCATCGTGACGGTTCCGGTGACATTGCCGCCGGGGACCGGCCGTGATGCCTTTTGCGCGTTCATGAGCCTGCTGCCCGGGACGGTTCCCATCGGCGATGACGGGCATGGCGGGCTGATCGTCCATTGTCTCGACATCGATCAGCCGATCGCCGAGCAGTTCGCGCGCGAGGAGGAGCTGTTTCGCAGGGCAATTGGCCTTGCCTGAGTTCCTCGCGGCCGCGGCGTCCTTCGTGCTGTCGATGGTGGCGCTCGGTCTGTGGCGCGCGTTGCGGGGTCCGGCCGATGCGGACCGTATGATGGCCGCCCAGTTGCTCGGATCGGGCGGCATCGCCGTGTCGCTGCTGTTGAGCGTCGCGACCGCAACCCCCGCCGTGGTCGACGTCGCGCTGTTCCTGGCCCTGTTGGCCCCTTTCGCGGCGGTGGCATTCGTCCGCCACGCGGCCCGGGCGCTATCCGTCGACCAGGAGACGGCGGAGTGACAATACTCGCCGACCTTTTTACCGTCGCGATGGTCTTGGGCGGCGCGGTGTTCTTCCTCGCTGGTACCGTCGGTCTGCTGCGGCTGCCCGACCCGCTGTCACGCCTGCACGCGCTGACGAAGGCCGACAATCTGGGGCTCGGCCTGATCGTGCTTGGCCTGCTGCCGCAATGCGTCGGGCTGCCGGCCGGCCTCAAAATGGTCGCGATCTGGCTTTTGGCTCAATTCGCGGGGTCGACGGTGACGCAGCTCATTGCGCGCGTCGCGAGAGCCCACCCATCGCGGTAATGGGATTCGACATCATACTGGCTGTGCTGGTGCTGGCCGTCGCCCTTTGGACGATCGTGGCCCGTGGCACCTTCGCGGCCGTCGTGGGATTCGTCGCCTACGGCCTGCTGCTTGGGCTGGTCTGGGTGCGGCTCGCGGCAGTCGATGTGGCGCTCACCGAGGCGGCGATCGGCGGCGGCGTCACCGGGGCGCTGCTGCTGGGTGCCGCCGCGAAACTGCGCCCGACCGAGGCGGCTGGAACCTCGGGTCGGGCCATCGCCTGGCTTGTCGGCGCGCTTTGCACGGCGGTCGCCGCGGCGTTGATGGCGCTCGTCCTGCTCGTGTCAGGCCCTGCCCCGTCGCTGGCCCCGCTCGCGGTCGCGCCGCTCGAAAGCCTCGGAATCGGCAACGCGGTGACCGGAGTTCTCCTGGTCTATCGGGCGGTCGACACGCTGCTGGAGAAGATGGTGCTGTTGCTGGCGGTCATCGGCGTCTGGTCGTTGGCTCCCGACGCGTGCTGGGGCGGCGCTGCGGAAGCCCCGGACACGCCGTCGGACGGGCCGCTGCGGCTGCTGGGGAGAATCCTGCCGCCGTTCGGATGCATCGTCGGCATCTACACGCTATGGGAGGGGGCGAAGGCGCCGGGCGGCGCGTTCCAGGGCGGCACAATTCTGGCCGCCATGTGGGTTCTCGTGCTGCTCGCCGGGCTACGCCGCGTGCCGGAGACGGGTCGCCCGTCGTTGCGCCTGATGCTGATCGCCGGACCCGGACTGTTCGTGGTGGTCGGATTGCTCGGCATCGTCGCTGCCGGCGCGTTTCTCGCCTATCCGGCGGGCGTCGAGAAAGCGGTCATCGTCGCGGTCGAGGCGGCGCTGACCCTGTCCGTCGCGGTCATCCTCGGCTTGCTCGCGGTAGGCCGGCCCACGACACCGCCGGCCGGTCGATGAGCGGGACGCCCCTATTCGCCCTGTGTGGCGCGGCGCTGGCGGGGATCGGGCTGTTCGGCCTCGTGCTCCACCCGCAGCCGCTGCGGAAGATTGTCGCGTTCAATGTGCTGGGTGGCGGCGTTTTTCTGCTGTTCGGGGTGATCGCGCGGCGTGGCGCGGCGGCGGGCCTGCCGGGCGATCCGGTGCCGCAGGCCCTGGTCATCACCGGCATCGTGGTCGCCTTCTCGGCCACCGCGCTCGCGGTGACACTGGTGCTCCGGATTTTCTCGGAGACCGCCCGGGCTTGGCTCGACGATGACACAGCAGCGCGGCCGGACGCATGATACCGACCGTCGCTCGGAACGACCCGTCGACCGTGGCTCCCGCCGTCATGGCATGGCCCGACCGCGCCATCTCGGGCGTCACCTGGCATGACGATCCGGGGGCGGCGATATGAGCCAACGACATCGCCGGGCGGCATGAGTCACGGCAACGGGCTTCTGGTGTGGCCGGTGATGCTACCGGTCATCGGGCTGCTGTGCTCGCTCGCGCTTGGCGGACGTTGGGCCGGGCGGATCGTCCTGATTCTCCTGCCGGTCGGCTTGGTCGTGGCGGGGACGATCATGGCGCGCGTCTGGCAGGCCGGGCACCCGCTGTCCTACGCCGTGGGCGGCTGGCCGCCGCCGCTCGGTATCGCGCTGCGCGCGGACGGAATCTCGTCCATCATGCTGGTCGTCACCGCCGTGATCGTCGGCGCGGTCGCCCTGTTCGCCCGGCCGACGTTCAGCGCACCCGACGGACGCTCGGCGTTCGTGTTCTGGACATTGCTGCTCGGAGTGTGGACGGCGCTCAGCATCATCTGGCTCGGCGCCGACCTGTTCACCCTGTATGTGGCGCTGGAGCTGCTGACCTTTGCGGCCGTCCCGCTGGTGTGTCTCGACGGCCGCGCCGGGACGATGACCGCCGCTCTCCGCTACCTGATGTTCGCGCTGTTCGGTTCGGTGCTGTACCTGCTCGGCGTCGTGCTGCTCTACGGCCGCTACGGCACGCTCGACATGTTCCTCCTTTCGAGACTGACAGGACCCGAGCCGGCGGTGTGGGTCGCCGCCGGCATGATGACGGCGGGACTGGCCGCGAAAACGGCGCTGTTCCCGCTGCATCTGTGGCTGCCGCCCGCCCATGCCGGGGCGCCGGCAGCGGCCAGCGCGCTGCTGTCGGCGCTCGTGGTGAAGGGCTCGTTCTTCCTCATTGTGCGGCTGTGGTTCGACGTTTTGCCCGGGCTGCCCGGCATGGCGGCGGCGCAAGGTCTGGGGACGCTCGGTGCGGCGGCGATCCTGGTCGGCAGCGTGATGGCGCTACGTCAGGCACGGCTCAAGCTCATGATCGCGTATTCGACGATGGCGCAGATCGGCTACCTGTTCTTCCTGTTTCCTCTCGCCAACGGAGCCGCCGCCGGACTGAGCGGGATCGCGTGGACCGGCGGGATGCTGCAACTGGTCGCTCACGCGGTCGCCAAGGCCGCGATGTTCATGGCGGCCGGCCTGATCGGGGAGGCCCTCGGCCATGACCGTATCGAACGCTTCGCGGGCATCGGCCGCGCGTTGCCGCTGACGGTCGCCGCCTTCGCGATCGGCGGCATGTCGCTTATGGGATTGCCTCCCAGCGGCGGATTCGTCGCCAAACTGCTGCTCCTCACCGCGGCCGTCGGCGAGGGCCAGTGGCTTTGGGCGGCAATCATCTTGATCGGCGGGCTGCTGGCAGGTGGCTACGTCTTTCGCATCCTGGCACCAGCGCTGGCCACGCCCGCCGAGCCGCTCGTCCTGTGTGGAAAAATCTCGCGACAACGCGAGGCGGTGGCGTTGGGCCTCGCCATTGGGGCGTTGCTGCTCGGCCTCGTGCCGCTGCGGCAGTCAGCACTCGTCGAAATCGGCCGGCCGGCCGCGTTCACGCAGGCCGCGCGGTGAGCGCTCTGCCCTTACTCGCGCTGGCGCCGCCGCTGGCCATGCTCGTCGGGTGCGTGTCGCCGGCGTTGCGCGACCGTATCGCCGGCGTGCTGCCGTTCGCCTCGGCCCCGGCGGTCATCGTGGCACTGCTCGCTGGGCTAGGCCCGGCGGACGCGCCACTCCGTCTGCCGGCGGCGCTGTATCGGGTGACCCTGGTGCTGGACGCGCCGGCGGCGCTCCTGCTCGGGGCGGCGGCGCTGCTGTGGACCTGCGCGGCCATCACCCTCTCGGACGGGCTGCGCGAGCGGGCCGACCGGGGGCGCGTCGCCGTGTGGTGGCTGCTGACCCTGACGGGCAGTTTCGGCGTGTTCATGGCCGCCGACCTCGTCGGCTTCTATTTCATGTTCGCGCTGGTCAGTCTGCCCGCCTACGGCCTGATCGTCGACGACGCCACCACGCCAGCGCGGCGAGCGGGCGGCGTCTACATCGCGCTGGCCGTGCTGGGCGAGGCGTTTCTGCTCATGGCGTTCATCCTGCTGGCGCAAGCCGCCCCCGGCGGTCTGCTGATCCGCGACGCGGTGGCGGCCTTGCCGGGATCGCCCTGGCCGAACGCCGCCTGCGCCCTGCTGATCCTCGGGTTTGGCGTTAAGATCGGCCTTGTTCCGCTGCATGTCTGGATGCCGCTGGCCTACACGGCGTCCCCCATTCCGATGGCGGCCGTCCTGAGCGGGGCGGCGGTCAAGGCGGGAATCATCGGCCTGATCCGCTTTCTGCCATTCGGGGCCACGCTGCCGGGCTCGGGCGAAGCGCTCGGCCTCTTGGGCTTCGTCGCGGCGTTCTACGGCGTGGCGATCGGCGTCACCCAACAGAACCCCAAGACGATCCTGGCCTATTCCAGCGTCAGCCAGATGGGCCTCACCGCGGCCGTGCTGGGGCTGGGTCTGGCGCACCAGCAGGCGGGCGTCACGATGGTCGCCGGGTTCTATGCGGCGCACCACGTGCTGGTGAAGGGCGGGCTGTTCCTCGCGATCGGCCTGGCGCGCCGGATCGCGCCGCCGCGCCGGTTTTTTGTGGTCCTGTTGCCGGCGTGGGTGGTGAGCCTCGGCCTCGCGGGTTTGCCGCTGACTGGCGGTGCGGTTGCGAAAGCGGCGATCAAGGGGCCGCTGGGCGACGGCCTGATCGGCACTCTCGGCGCGCTGTCGGCCGCCGGGACGACGCTGCTGATGCTGCATTTCCTTGCAAAACTCGCCGCGACGCCGCGATCCGATGCGGTGTTGTCCAGCCGCGCGGCCGGTCCATGGTTGGTGGTCGCGGGCGCGTCGATCGTCGCCCCTTGGGTCCTGTTTGTGCCGCTCGGCCTCAGCGGCTGGGCGGACGTGCTCGGCCCGGAAGCCTTATGGTCGGCGCTCTGGCCGATCCTTGTCGGGACTGCCGCCGCAATGCTGCTGCACGGCAAGAACCTGCCTATCGTTCCGGCCGGCGATCTCGTGGCCCTCCTGGAGCGCGCGACAGTCGCGCTGCCGGGGATCGGCCGCGCGGTCGAACGGCTGGACGCCTCATTGCGGCAGTGGACGATCGCCGGCCTGTCGCTGCTGCTCCTGGTCGCCGGCCTGGGACTCGCGTTGTTCGCCGGCAGGTGATCAGAATGATCCGAGCATCGATCCCAGCGCGATCACCACGACGAGCGCCAGGATCGGACCGACGATCCCGACCACGAACATCGTCGCGTAGCTTTTCGCATGCGTCGAGCCGCAGACCGCGAGCATCGTCACCACCGCGCCGTTGTGCGGCAGCGTGTCGAGCGTCCCTGACCCGATCACCGCCACGCGGTGCATCAGCGCCGGATCGATGCCATGCTCCACCGCGAGCCGCATGTAGGTCTGGCCCAACGCCTCCAGCGCGATCGTCATGCCGCCCGAGGCGGAACCGGTGAGCGCCGAGAGGATGTTCGTGGCCACCGCGAGCGAGACGAGCGGCCCGCCGCCGATCGACAGCACCCAGTCGCGCACCATCGCAAACGCCGGCAGCGCGGCGACGACCGACCCGAATCCGACCAGACTCGCCACGCTGACCACCGGCAGCACCGAGGCGTTGGCGCCGGCATCGAGGCTCGCGACCAGATCCGGCAGCCGGCGGAAATTGATCGCGACGACCGTGAGGCTGGCGGCGATCAGGGCCACCGCGACCGCCCAGACGCCGCCCACCGAACTCAGCGTCGTCGCGCCCCAGCGCGGCTCGGCAAGAAAAGACGTGTCCAGACCCGGCAGCACGAACAGCGACAGCGCGAGGTTGACCGCGATGACCACGACCAGCGGCAGGATCGCAAGCGGCGCGGAAACGGTCGGGGCACTGGCGCCATGGGTGATTTCCGCGATGTCGAATTCGCGCGCGTGGGTCGCCCGATCGCGCATCGCCTGATCCTGGGTGACCGTTCCGATCGCGACGGGGGCGCCTGTGTAGCCCTCGCCGCGGGCACGCGCCGCTGCTTCGGCGCGATTCAACCACCACATGCCGAAACCGAGCATGACGACGGAGGCCAAGACGCCAAGGCCGGGAGCGGCGAACGGCGTCGTGCCGAAGAACGGCAAGGGAATGGCGTTCTGCACCGCCGGGGTTCCGGGCATCGCCGACATGGTGAACGTCGCGGTGCCGAGCACGATCGCGCCGGGCATCAGGCGTGGCGGGATGTCGGCCGCACGGAACATCCCGTGCGCCATCGGAGCCAGCACGAACACCGCGACCATCAGGCTGACGCCCCCATAAGTCACCACCGCGCCGGCCAGCACGACGGTGAGAATGGCGCGCGACGCGCCGAGCGTGCGCGTCAGCAGTTCGGCGATCGCGGTCACCGACCCACTGTCCTCCATCAGCTTTCCGAACAGCGCGCCGAGCAGGAATATCGGAAAAACTTGAGCGACGAAACGTCCCGCGCTGTTCATGAAGGTCAGCGTCCAGTGCGCGAGAATCGGCTCTCCCGCGAAGCCCGCGGCCACGATCGCGGCGATCGGCGCCAGGAGCAGCACGCTCCAGCCTCGGAACGACAGCGCCAGGAGCAGCGTCAGGCCCAACAGGATGCCAAGCAGTCCCACGCCTCAGACGCCTTGCAGAAACGAGTCGAAATCGAACGAGCAGCTATGCCCGATCTCGGCACCGTGCGCGGCCAGGAAGGCGTCCGCCGCGTCACGGCCCCGATCGCGCAGCATCGACAGGAAATCCCATTCGGCGTTGAGCTTCGACGAATAGCCCAGCTCGACCATGAGATCGTTGCGAACCATGTGAACACGCATCTTGGCCCACAGCGCGCCCTCGGTGTTTCCCGGATCGGCGACCTGCCGCAGCAGCGCCATCATCCGCAGCTCCTTGACCAGCGTGGTGTTGAACGAGATCTCGTTCAGCCGGTTCAGGATGTCGCGCGCGGTGCGCGGCGTGCCCGGGCGCTGAACCGGATTGATCGGGACCAGGATCGTGTCGGTCGATCTGCACTCGCGCACCAGCGGCGTCATCGTCGGGTTGCCGCAATACCCGCCATCCCAATACGGCTCGCCATCGATCTGGATCGCCTCGAACATGGTCGGCAGGCACGCCGAGGCGAGTAGGACCTCGGGCGTCATCTCCGCGTTGCGGAAGACCCGGCCGCGCCCGGTCTGCACGTTCGTCGCGGTGACAAACAGGCGGATCGGCGCCTGCCGGACCCTTTCGAAATCGACGCATGCGGCGAGGATCGCGACCAGCGGATTGGGCGCGCCCATATTCAGATCGTACGGCGAGAATAGCCGTGTCATCAGATCCATGGTCACGAACATGGGTGTGTGGTCGAGCGTCCAGCGGCCCATGAGCACGTCAATCGGGCCGCGTCGCATCGGGCTGTATCGCGCGGCGTCGGCGACACTGCGCCAAAATGTCTCGAGCGCGACGCGCGCGCCCTCGGCACCCCCCGCCGCATGCCCATCGGCCAGGACCACGGCATTCATCGCCCCCGCCGACGTGCCGGATATCCCGTCGATCTCGAGCCAAGGTTCCTGCAGCAGCCGGTCCAGCACGCCCCAGGTGAATGCGCCATGCGAACCGCCACCCTGTAGCGCGATGTCGACGCTGACCGGCGCGCGGGTCGCGGCTTCAGCCTCGGCTGTCGCTGTCGGCATGGTTGCTCCAACGGGCTGGGGTGCGGGCACGCCTGTCTGTTCGATGGCGCCACGACGACCGAGCCTCGTCGCAAAGCCGTTGTATCGCGGACGTTCCCGAGGGCGTCTTACAGGCCGCGCCGGGCGGTCACAAGGTCATGGCGGCTCGTCCAGCATGGCCTCGCCCCGCGCCATCGCGCCGGCGGCAAGTTCGAGCGGACGAACCAGGCGGTTCATCACGCCGTCGCCGTCGCCCAACACCTCCGGCGGCCTTGGCGGGATGTCGGACCCCCCCTCCGCCAGCCGCGCGGTGACCGCGAGGATCCACGCCCGCAAAGCGCGCCATCCGGCCGGATCGGTGTTCGGCGCCGCGGCGTGATGCAGAGCCGACAGCCGACCGGCCAGCCGCCGCAGCGCCGCGTCGACGGTCAGCATCGTCTCGAGCGCCGCGTCGGAGCGCAGCCGCCGTTCCAGCAGAACACGTTGCAGGCTGCTCTCGAAGGCGTTGCTGGCCGCCCCGGCCTCCCGCCGCGCCGGCTCGCTGGCCGCGTCCTCGCCCAGCACCTCGCCGATCGCGGCGGCGGCGTAGCGGCCATGCGCCGCGATCGCCGCCCGCATCTGCGTTCGCAAGCGCCGCGGCTCCCACACCGGCCACAGCACGGCGCAGGCGAGCAGCGCGGTCAGCCCGCCGGCCAGCGTGAACGCGGCGCGCAGGACCGCGATGCGCAGCTCGCTCTCGCCCGGCGCGCCGATCTCGCTCAGCAGCACCACGACCGGCGTGAGCGCCATCATGAACAGGCCGAAGCTGACCGCCCGCACGGTCAGCGCGGCGACCGACAGCGGAAACAGCGCCGCGGCGATGGCGAGCGGCGTGGTGCAGACGATGCTGATGGCGGCGGCGAGGAAGCCGCCCAACACGGCGCCGCCGATGCGCTCGGACGCCTTGACCAGGGTCAGCGCGACATAGGGCTGCAAGGTCACGATCAGGGTGATCGCGAACCAATGCAGGTAGGGCGCGGGCCAGAGCAGCACCGCAGCGAAGCCCACCGTCGCGGCGAGCCCGGCGCGCAGCGCATGGCGCGGCATGGCGCGGTCGCCCGCGAAACTCGCGCGCAGGACGTCGCGCCAAGCTGGCGAGGGCACGACCGGCAGCCGGTCGGGTCCCTGGCTCGGCGACAGCGTGGCGCGCAGGCGTTCGGCGATGAACCGGGCAATCGCGCGCAAGGCCGGGTCGTCGCCCGCCGCCAGCGGGATCGCCGCGATGGCCCGCTCCAGCCCGGGACGCAGCATCGTGGTTTCGCGCGCGACCTCGCGTTCCAGAACCCCGAGCACCGCCGCGATCAGCCGAAGCATGCGATCGGCCCGGTGGCGTTCGGGCCGCGTCTCGCTGTCCAGCAGATCCGCAAGAGCGATCAGCGCGCCGAACAATTGCTCGGCCGCCTCCAGCCGCAGCCAGCTCTGCGCGGCCGGACCCGAAGCCGGCCCGCGTGCGCGGACGGTGGACAGGACCGCCTCGCGCGCCGCCTCCAGCCGCTCGCGCACGATGCGGCGATGCAGGCGGGCGTGGCGGTCCCAGGCCGCCTCGTCCGCGCCGGAGCCCGCGACCGCGCGAATGTCGCTCGCCATCCGTGCCAGCGCATGCAGGCTGGCGGCGACCGCCGCGCGGGCCGGACGATAGGGTTGCAGCCGCCAGATCACCGCGGTCAGGAGGACCGCCCACAGGTTCCCGCCGAGGAATGTCGCGGCGGTCACGAGCGCGTCGGGCGGGTGCGGCCCGGTCTGCCGTAGCGACAGGGCGACGACGACGCTGAGCAGGTTGCCGACCTGCAGGGCGGACTGCCCGAAGGCGCGCGCGAAGGAGGCGGCCATGACGAACAGCCCGGCCAGCGGGACGACGACGAACACCGGGCTGTCGCGAAGCAGCGCGAACCCGCCGGTCGCCGCCGCGCCCGCGACCCCGAACGCCAGTACGGCCGGCAGCCGCCGCCGCAGCGGCCCTCCCGCGTCGCAGATGCAGGTGAGCAAGGCGGCCAGCGCCGCCTCCATCAGCCCCGGCCAGCGCAGCCACTCGTAGAGGAGGACGACGGCGGCCATCGCGAAGCCGGCGCGGAACCCCTCGGCGAGACTGACGGCGTGCCGATCGAACGCCAGGAATGGCGGCAGGCCGCGCGCCCGGCCGAAACGCGGCATCTTCCGTTCAGCAATCTCTCGTTCAGTGAGACGGCGCATAGTCCGCCGAGACGCAGCACCACGGGAGGCATCTCATCACCGACGTGTCCGCCACGTCGCTCTTGTCCGGCCTCGACCGCCTCCGCGCCGATTCGGCCCAGGTGGATGGCGGGATGACGCGCATACGAGCCGATTTGGCGCGGCTGCGGGCCGAGGCCAAGGGCTCGCACGCGCCCTGCACGCGGATGGAGGGCGACGTGACGGAGATTCGCGGCGGCATTTCCGACCTGAGCCGCCAGGTCTCCGATTTCCGGGGCGCCGCGAATGAGCTGCGCGCGGCCTTGCGCGCGGCGGGGTCCGATCCGGCGGCCGGGGGGTGCGCGCCCGATCCGGTGCAGGTGCAGGCCCAGGTCGCCGCCGACGCCGCCGGCCGCCACGCGGTCGCCGCCGAGGCCGGGCTGAACCGCCTGTCGGGCGAGTTTTCCGGACTGCAGCGTGGGTTGCCGAAGGTTTAGCGTTCCCGAACAGGCTTTGATGCGAGCGATCAGCGAGGGCAACCGCCTCATGCGCATCCGGGAGGTAGAGGACGAGTATCGCGAAGTACTGAGCCGGGCGAGTTGATCCGGAAATGCTTTGATCCGAGCGATAAGAAGTATCTGTGGCTGGCCGCAGCCTGCGAGCCGGATGTTATCGTGAGTGGCGCCAAAAAAATCTGCTGCCGATGACGCCCCGGCGCGGGATCGGCGTTCTGCGCGCCGCTGAAGTCGCAGCCTGTGGGCTCGCATGAACCCCGATGGCCTCGTCGGGCGCGACGCCAGCACTGTTACAACGCGACTACATACTCCACACCGACAGCCTGTATGCAAGGTCGAACCAACGTCGTCTGCATGTGTCGATATGCCTTCGCGATGCATCCGACGTTACGTATTGCGCCCATCTCCGCAGACGAGAAACGAGGGAATTCCGGCGGTGCTCTGAGTCGGCCCAAAGCGGTCTGTGCCGGTTTGGGCGAGCCGGCTGAGAAAGCGGACATTTGCGCCTAACTTCTGCACTGGCAAACGCATTGAGGGAGCTTGCTGGGTAGGACAGCGCGAAAGTCTTGATTTATGCGCGCGCCTTTCCGGGGGGGGCGGGCTGGACTGCAAGGCTATTCGGTTGTCTCCTACAAGTTTCAGGCAACCCGGGTCCGGAGGGATTGATGGGCAAGGCTTACTGGATTGCGACCTACCGCGCGATCAATGACCCTGAAGGTCTCGCGGCGTATGCGAAGCTAGCGGGTCCAGCGATATGGGCAGCAGGCGGACGCAACTTGGTTCGAGGCACGCCAGCCAAGACGCTAGAGGCCGGAATGGCCCTACGCACTGTCGTCATTGAGTTCGATAGCGTCGCGAGCGCGATTTCGGCATACGAAAGCCCCGACTATCAGGCCGCGCGGAAGCTGCTGGGCGACACAGTCGAACGAGATATCCGCATCGTTGAAGGTGCAGAGTAGCGGTGCGTAACTTTTGATTTTCGCGACACGTCTCCAGAATGGGGGGTTCGCCGCCGCTGCTCTTGTGGTATTTTGTTGGCATGTCGCAACCGTCTCAACAGCCGCCCCGCATCAGGCCGACCGTGATCCTGCCGGACACCAGTCCGCTTGTGCATCTGGCGGCGGTCGATGCTTTGCACATTCTGACAGGCCTTGGTCGCGTGGTCGTCGTCGATGTCGTGGCGCTCGAAGCGACAAACGACCGCAGCAAGCCCTACGCTACCGAAATCTCGGCATGGATCGCGGAGGGCGGTAAGCCCGGCAGCAACCGTCCCGTGCAAATCGCCACAACGGAACTCGGCCCGCTCTACAAACTCGCGCTCGACCAGAACATGAAGCCGCCCCGCAACGCCGGAGAGATCGGCATTACCGAGTGGCTGGCGGACGAGCTTCGCCATATCGGCGGCCCGGCCCTCGTGGTTTATGAGAACGGCAGGATTCCGAACATGCTGGCGCGGGAGGGGATCGCGGAAACAGTCGCCGTCGCCACGACGCGCAACCTGCTTGAACTGGCGCAGCATGAGGGCCTTATCCCCAGTGCCGAAACGCTGTGGGCGCGGATCGCCAAGGTCGCGCCAACGGTGAACCCTGCCTCCGTCCTGACCTATATCAATCCGGTGAAGCCATGACCGACCCGGCCCCCGTTCACCCCGCCATCCGCCGCTATGCAGCGGGTGAAATTTCAGCGGCCAAGGCTGCCGATATCGTCGGAGAGAAAGCCACGGTCGCGGATGTGTTCGTCATGACCCGGCAAGCCGGGCTGCCGCTGCCACGCCAGTCCCACGAAAAGGAGCAAGCCGAGCTGGCTCACGCCCTCAAAATCCTTGGCCTGTAACGGCGCGTAATTCTTGATATCTGCGCCGTAGACTCATGTAGGTAGTCGGTCTGTCGATTTCCGGCTATGACCCTACACATCGGTTTTAACTGGCTTGAAAGCGAGCATGGGACAACAACCAGCAAACACGTTGGCGCTTAGGTCAGCACAACGCCAAGCGGGCTTCCTGTTGCCATTTCTCAAGCCGGGCCTTTCCTTGCTGGACTGCGGATGCGGGCCGGGATCAATAACATGCGACCTTGCACGCCACGTTGCGCCTGGCCGGGTTGCCGGAATAGACGCTGATCCAGCACAGATTACGCTTGCCACAACGCGAGCAGATCAGGAAATGCTTACCAATGTGTCTTTTCAAACCGCGTCAATTTACGACTTACCATTCGCGGCTGGTCACTTTGACGTAGTGTTTGCCCACGCGATCTTTCAGCATTTCAGCGATCCAGAGTGCGCCATTCGTGAGATGTGCCGTGTTTTGGTTCCGGGCGGCATCATTGCCCTACGCAGTCCCGATTGGGGGGCGCTCCTCATTACCCCACGCGACCCCGCCTTAGCTGCCGCGTTTGATACATTTGTCAACGTATATTACGCGAAGGGTGACGCCTTCGCAGGGCGCAACGCGCCGAACTTGCTACGCAGTGTGGGATGCCAAAGCGTCACTTTCACTGCCACGGTCGAACAAGAGAACCCTGCCGATCTTGGCCCTTTCGCAGCGGCCAAGCTGAAAACTCTCGAGCAGGAAAGAGAGGCTGCTTGCTTGCGAATATGGGCCGCTAACCCCGATGCATTATTCGCACAGATGTGGGGGGAGACAATCGCGCATCGTCCGCAGGACGATCGGAGCACACCATTACCGGCGACCCACTCAACGGCGCGTGATTCCTGAACTATGCGCCACGGGAATGTCGCATTTTACGCACGCCGCCGGCTCCCTCGGATGGCCACGAGAGGCGCGTAGCCCTCGACCGCAATGAATGGAGTGCGCGAGCCGCGGTCGATGCAGCTCCTCGGCGATGGATGCACTCCTCGGCCGCAACCGCTAAACGGCTGGCGCTTTTCAAGCCGCCATCGCCATCTTCCGCAAGATGCAATGGAGACTTGGGCCATGGCGAAAATACTCGACCTCGTCCGCGTTATCGACGTGGCACAGCACGTGCGGTGCCGGCCGGGCCGTGAATGACCAAAGTCAATTCGATCCGCGGCACCAGCCCCCCAGCCCCCCGAATGACCCGCATCCAGACCGCCGTCAGCTTCAGCGAGAGACGGTCCATGCGTCTAGAAACACGAGAGCTGGGCGGAACGCCCGACCGACTCAGTCCCATCGACGCCGGCAAGTCGCTGCACTGCCACCTCGACATGGCGTTGCGTGAACGTCCCGGCCTTACGTTCGGCTGCGCCGCCAGGGCCGGGCCACGAAGCGATCGCCACGATCATCGCATCGGTCTCTAGCGGAACGTGATTCTCGGCATACAGCCAGTCGATCGTCGCGAGCAGTTCGAGCCCATGCGGAGATTGGAATCCGTCGATGACGTCGCTCGCGTCGTCGAGCGCGGGTCGATACGGGCTCGCGTCCGGCGCGGTCAGGTAGAGGCGGATCCTGTCCTGCCGGTCATAGCGGAAGCGGATGGGATCGAACGGCCGTGCATCCGCCACGCGGCGCTCGCACTCCAGATAGCTGCCGTCCAGACTGTTCAGCAGATGCCGGACCTTCTCGGAATACGGTCCGTAGCGGTTGGCCACGAAGTCGTCCGCGACTGGGTTGGCGAGCCCTGATCGGTCGACCGCGCGGCTCAGGAACCAAGCGAGCTTCTGGGCTTCAAGCACCGAGCAGTCGAAGCCGAGGATCTCGTAGCGGCGGATCATCTCCGCCATCAGCGCGCGCGCGGGCGTCAGCTTCTCCACACCCTGACGCTTCACCACGTTCTGATAAGTCTGGGTGGGTTCGAACACGATAACATCTGTTGCGATGTCGCGCAGCACATCCTCGATCAGCGGCCGCACGTCGGTCCATCGCAAGCCGCCGTTGCCCGCGCCAAGCGGTGGGATGGCGACCGACAGGATGCTGCGCGCCTCCACCTCGCGCCTCAGCGCCCTCAGGCCTTCCTCGATCCACGCCAGCTTGGACGGGTGGCGCCAGTGCTGCTTGGTGGCAAAGTTGATGATGTAGCGTGGACCGAGCATGTCATTGCGCTCGGTGATGAACAGGCCGCCCGGCCCGATCCGGCCAGCCCTGCTCGCCGCCTCATAGGCGCGAAAGTTCTCCGGAAAAGCTTCCTTGAACATCAGGGCGATGCCCTTGCCGCTTATGCCCACCGTGTTGACCGTGTTGACCAACGCCTCGGCATCGGAGTCTAGGAGGTTACCCTGGGTGAAGCGGATCATCAAAAAAACCACCCTGGTCGTGAGAACACTTGCACCGACGCGCCCGACGTCCCAACCGCCTGCTCGATCGCCGAGCGAACGTCGTCTGACGCGCATCCGATTCCGAGCAGCGCGGCGGGCGGCACGTGAAGGTGGGCGAGCGCCTCAGCCTGATAGCGCTCCATTTTATCCGGATAGGTATTGTCGCGCGCAAAGTCGTGCCGTCGCAACATGTCCCAATCGATCAGCGTTGTCAGGTCGGCGGCCTCGGCCGTCCAGGTTGCCGTCATCGTGTAGGCGTGGCGATCCGTGTAAAGCATCGTCACTCCCCCTGCGGTCATCCGCTGACACGATGAGACGAGAACCGCGATGTCGTTGTTCGACCGCTTCGTGATCCCTTTGTGGCCAGTCTTGATATTGTAGAGCATCGGGGATTTGGGCGTGAAGTAGAAAGGCACGTAGTCCGACAGCATCCCACCGGGCGGTAGCGGCACGACGCGGCGTGCGCGCTTGTCGATCAGGTCAGGGTTACCGATCGCGACGAAGTCCGCATCGGCCACTTGGCCGCCCGCTGCGTTTAGGCCGTGCCGGAGCAGCCACGGCAGATTGGCGACATGCGTGATGCGGAAAAGCAAGCCACGCGATGCTGTCAGGTCAAGCGGCATCTCGTTGACCTACCACCATCGCTTGAGCGGCGGATCGCCCGGTACCTCCAACATAAAGATTCTTTTTGACAACTCGTGCCATTAAGACTTATGTTCGCGTGTGCCCATGTCCCCACCCCCTTCGGCGGCCGCGCCGCCACCCGACCTCGCCCAGCGGTTCGCGCTCATCATTGAGGGAATCTTACAGGATCTGGCCGCCGAAGCGGCCCGCCGATGGCTTCTGGGGCCACTGCTCCTCTTCGTCATCCGGCCGCAGCTCCGCCGCATCGCCGCCTCGTTCGAGGCTCTGGTCGCCAACGCCCAGTTGGCCCGTCCGATCCTCGGCCCGGAGGCGGCCCCGGGTTCCCCGCCTCCGTCGATGACAGCTCCGGCGATGACAGCCCCGCCGATGAAAGCCCCGGAGAAGACAGCCCCGCCAACGGGGCGATCCCGGGCCGGCGGCGCAGCGGCGAGGCCGATCCCACGCCGACCGGTAACCCTAGCCCTCGCGCCACCCCGGCCAAGCGCCAGACCGGTCGAACGCCCGCTCCGGGCGGCGGGAGCCCAGCCACCATCCGCATTTTGGACGCGCGGACACCACGGCCCTCCCGCCCAAACCGAACATTTCGCAAAAGCCCGCGGGACAGCCGCCCATTCGCACGTCCATAATGTTTTGATATAAAAACAAAATATCCTTACGAAGGGGCTTGGACGCTGCCCTCACGCGAGATCCGCTCACCGCATGGGCGGCGTATCTCGCTCCAAGCCGTTGCGGCGCGCCCAGCCAATTCGGCGTCAATGATCTCGGCTCTCGGATCACGTCGCGCGGCTAGCGCCGAGCTGGACGCCAGGATGGCGGGCGCATCCCCAAACTCTGTGTCCGACCGGCGCCCCTCACGCCGCCTTCGCCATCTCCCGCAACACGTAATGCAGAATCCCGCCATGGCGATAATACTCGACCTCGTCGGCGGTATCGACGCGGCACAGCACTGGCGCGGTGTCGGTCGTCCCGTCCGCCCGGTGGATCACCAAGGTCAGCTCGATCCTCGGCGACAGCGCCTCCAGCCCCAAAATGTCCAGCACCTCGGCCCCCGTCAGCCTTAGCGAATGCCGGTCCATGCCAGCGAGAAACGTCAGCGGCAGGACGCCCATGCCGACCAGATTGCTGCGGTGGATGCGCTCGAAACTCTCGACGAGCACGGCCTTCACGCCCAGCAGCATCGTGCCCTTCGCCGCCCAGTCGCGCGACGACCCCGTGCCGTATTCGCGACCCGCCACGACGATCAACGGCACGTCCTCGGCCTTATATCGCATCGCCGCGTCGTAGATCGGCATCTGCTCGCCGCTGGGCTGGTGGCGCGTGACGCCGCCCTCGATGCCGGCGGCCATCTCGTTCTTGATGCGGATGTTGGCGAAGGTGCCACGCACCATGACGTCGTCATTGCCGCGCCGCGCGCCATAGCTGTTGAAGTCGGCCGGGCGTACTTGATGCTCCAGCAGAAATTCCCCAGCCGGGGAGGACTTCCGGATATTGCCCGCGGGAGAAATGTGGTCGGTGGTGATGCTGTCGCCCAGCACTGCCAGCACCCGCGCCCCCAGGATGTCGCCGCGCGGCGCGGGCGCGGCCGGAATGCCGTCGAAATACGGCGGGTTCTTCACGTAGGTCGAGGCCATCGGCCACGCATACGTCTCGGTACCGGTCGCGACCTCGATCGCCCGCCATTGCTCGGGACCACGAAACACCTCGCCGTAACGAGCCTGGAACTGCGCGCGCGAAAGATTGTCGCGGACGATCGCCTGTACCTCGGCGTTGGTCGGCCAGATGTCGCGCAGATAGACGGGCGTGCCGTCGCGCGCCGTCCCGAGAGCGACCGTCGTGATGTCGGCCGACATCGTGCCCAGCAGCGCGTAGGCCACGACCAGCGGCGGGCTGGCCAGGTAGTTGGCGCGCACGTTGGGATGCACGCGGCCCTCGAAATTGCGGTTGCCGGACAGCACGCTGACGGCAACCAGCTTGTTCGCCTCGATCGTCTCGGCGATCGCCTCGTCCAGCGGGCCGGAATTGCCGATGCAGGTGGTGCAGCCATAGCCGACCGTCTGGAACCCGAGGGCGTCCAGGTCCGCACTCAGCCCCGACTTGTCGAGATATTCGGTCACGACCTGCGAACCGGGCGCCAGCGACGTTTTCACCCACGGCTTTGGCGTGAGGCCGAGCGCGCGGGCCTTGCGGGCGACCAGCCCGGCGGCGACCAGGACGTAGGGGTTGGACGTGTTGGTGCAGCTCGTGATCGCCGCGATGACCACGTCGCCATGGCCGACATCGAAGTTGCGCCCCTCGACGCCGAACCGTCCGGCCGCCTCCGGCACCGCGAAGCCGGTGGACAACTCGCCGATGAACGCGTTGGCGGCATCGCGCAGCAGCACCCGGTCCTGCGGCCGTTTCGGACCGGCCAGCGACGGCTGGACCGTGCCCATATCCAGCTCCAGGGTGTCGGAAAACACCGGCTCGACCGCCGGATCCCGCCACATGCCTTGGGCGCGGCAATAGGCCTCGACCAGCGCGATGCGCCCCTCGTCGCGGCCCGTGAGACGCATATAGTCCAGCGTCACCTCGTCGACCGGAAAGAACCCGCAAGTCGCGCCATATTCCGGGGCCATGTTGGCGATCGTCGCGCGGTCGGCCAGCGACATGCCGTCCAGGCCCGGCCCGAAAAACTCCACGAACTTGCCGACCACGCCCTTCTTGCGCAGCGCCTGCGTGACCGTGAGCACGAGGTCGGTCGCCGTCGCCCCCTCGGGCAGCGCGCCGGTCAGGCGAAAGCCGATCACGTCGGGGATCAACATGGCGATCGGCTGGCCGAGCATCGCGGCCTCCGCTTCGATCCCGCCGACGCCCCAGCCCAGCACGCCCATGCCGTTCACCATCGTGGTGTGACTGTCGGTGCCGAACAACGTATCCGGATAGGCGTAGCTGACCCCGTTCAGGTCGGCGGTCCAGACGGCCTGGGCGAGATATTCGAGGTTGACCTGGTGGCAGATGCCGGTGCCGGGCGGCACCACGCGGAAATTGTCGAACGCGGTCTGCCCCCAGCGCAGGAAGGCGTAGCGCTCGCCGTTGCGCTCGAACTCGATGTCGACGTTCTGCGCGAGCGAGGTCGCGGTGCCCGAGACGTCGACCATGACGGAGTGGTCGATGACCAGATCGACCGGCACCAGCGGATTGACCTGCGCCGGCCGGCCGCCGAGGCCGATGATCCCGTCGCGCATCGCCGCCAGATCGACCACGGCGGGCACGCCGGTGAAGTCCTGCATGAGGATGCGGGCCGGCCGGAACGGCACTTCGGCGGTCGACGTGGCGGCCTCCAGCCAGCCCGCGATGGCCCGCGCGTCGGCGATGGTGGTGGAGCGGCCGTCCTCGAACCGCAGCACGCCCTCCAGCAGCACCTTCAGGCTGACCGGCAGGCGCGCGATGTCGACGCCCAGCGCCTCGGCGGCGGCCGGTAGCGAGAAATAGATGTAGGTCGTGCCGCCCGCGACGAGAGTCCTCTGGGTGCGCAGGGTGTCCTGCCCGACGGTCTTCATGGCGGCCTCGCTTTGTGCAATGCAACGTGATCGAGGATAAAACGCAGTTTGATCCGTGGGGCAATGACGCCGTGCAGGTCGCCTACAGTCCGACCACGCCCTCGATGCAGGTCACGCACGCGCCGCCCACCCAGATATCCGACCCGATCTTCTGGATATGGATGCGCCCCTCGCGCCCCATCGCGTTGCCCTGGCTGGCCACGTAGCTCTCAGGTGCCAGGCCCGCGCCGATCAGCCATTGCGCGACGCCGGCATTCAAGCTGCCGGTGGCCGGGTCCTCCCGCACGCCGGACCGCAGGATGAAGGCGCGGATCTCAAACTGCGCCTCGGTCCCATCCAAATCCGGCGCGAAGGGCGCCACCACGCCGAGAGCCAGACCGTCCAGCAACGCGGCGTCGGGCCGCAATGCCAGCACGGCCGCGCGCGATCGCAGCATCACGCCCACCCAGGGCGGCCCGTTCACCAGCCAGCTGGAACCGGTGATCTCATCGCGCGCGAGGCCGAGGCCCGTCGCAATCCGCACCACAAGCTCCGCGTCGAGCGGCCCCGAGCGCCGCAGCGGCGGTGCCGCGAACGCCAGACGCCCCGCGTCGCGGCGGATGCGGACCAGCCCGACGCCGCACTCCTGGACCACCTCGTGCCCGCGCGGCGTCCCGCCGGCTTCCAGCCAGACGTGGCAGGACCCCAGCGTCGGATGCCCGGCGAACGGCAATTCCTCGTCGGGCGTGAAGATACGCACGCGGTAATCGGCATCTGCGTGCGTCGGCCGCAGCAAGAACGTCGTCTCGCTCAGATTGGTCCAGGTCGCGAACGCCGCCATGCGGGCGTCGGTCAGATCATCCGCGCCGACGACCACGGCCAGCGGATTGCCTTTCAGGGCGGCAGCGGAAAAGACGTCCACTTGACGGAACGGGAGCGTCGCCATGCCTGACCCTCGCGATGTGTCCACGGTCGGGTATCATGCGCGTCACCGACGGAACACTGGCCGCGCGGCGGTGGGAGGGATGCATTGCTGCGTGGCGAGGGGCTGGCGGCGTTCCGGGGCGAGCGGCTCGTGCTGCGCGACATCGCGCTGAATGTCCCGCCCGGTGGAGCGCTGTTGCTCACCGGGCCCAACGGCGCGGGCAAGAGCACGCTCCTGCGGCTCCTCGCCGGCCTTTCGCGTCCAGTGGCCGGCACTCTTACACTGGATGGCCAGGACGCGCTGGCCGATCCCGTCGGGCATGGCGGCCGGCTCGGCTATCTCGGTCATCTGGATGGGCTGAAGCCTGGACTGACCGCGGCCGAGAATTTGCGTCTGTTCGCGCCGCCCGACATCGTACGCGCGGCCTTGGAGGCGGCGGCGTTGACCTTGCTCGCCGATCTGCCCGCGCGGCTGCTGTCGGCCGGACAAAAGCGCCGGCTCGCGCTGGCGCGTCTGGGACTGAGGGCCGTCGCGCTGTGGCTGCTGGACGAGCCGACACTCGGACTCGATACGGCGTCGGTAGCCCGCCTCGGTCGGACATTCTCGGCCTTTCGGGCGCGCGGCGGCATGGTCGTGGCGGCAACCCATGTGGCGTTGCCGCTGCCCGACGCGGCGAGCCTGGCGCTCGGATGACGTTCTGCCTGCGCCTGCTGCGGCGCGAACTGCTGTTGTCGGCCCGCCATGGTGCCGACACGCTCGCGGCGGTGCTGTTCTTCGCGCTGGCCGCCGCGTTGTTCCCGTTGGCGATCGGCCCGGCGCCCGAGACGCTGGGCCGGATCGCGCCGGGAATCATCTGGGTGACCGCTCTGTTGGCGACATTGCTGCCGCTCGACAGGCTGTTCGGGCAGGACGCGGAGGATGGGTCGCTCGATCACCTCCTGCTGTCCGGCGAGCCGCCGGCGCTGGTCGCCGCGACGAAAGCCGCCGCGCACTGGCTCGTCACCGGTCTGCCGTTACTGATCGCCGCCGGGCCGATTGCCGTCATGCTCCGACTTCCGGATGTGGCGCTACCGGCGCTGCTGGCCGGGCTCGCGGTCGGCACACTGGTCCTCTCCCTGTTCGGCGCTCTGGCGGCGGCCGTCGTGCAGGGCGCGCGGCGCGGCGGCGTCCTGCTGCCACTGCTCGTCCTGCCGCTCGCTGTGCCCGTCCTCATTTTCGGGGCCGCGGCGACCGACGCGGCCGCGGCCGGGCAGCCGGCTCGGCCGCCACTGCTGCTCCTGGCGGCGATGCTCGCCGGCGCCGTGCCCCTGTGCCCTTTGGCCGCGGGCGCGGCTTTGCGGGCGGCGGCGGAATAGCCGCTCATGCCGCGCCGCCTGCGAGGAAGTCGGGCGAGGTGCGCGCGAGGCTGTCGAGATTCTGGTCGAGGGCACGAAACAGGCCCCACGTCTCCTGATAGCCGGTCGTGAAACCCGAGGCGTTGGTTTCGACGTCAACCTGCCGTGCCTGGATATAGCTCGTCCAGCGGCGGCTGGCCGGGCGACGATGATGGTAGTCGTGACACGGCGCATCGCCCACCAGCACGATGAGCCTGACCAAAATCTGCACGGTCAGCATGTCGATCCACCAGCCGGCCCAGTGCAATGCGCCGAGCGGCGAGGTGGCAAGACGCCGCGGCGGCATGACGCCGGGAAACACGCCGGCGGTCGCGTGGCAGGCGAAGTCCCGGCCACGCTGGCGGATAACCTCGGGGTCGGGGAACCGGTGCTCGCACAGGATACGAAACACGGTGGCGATTTGCAGGAGCACGGTGACCGGAAGCACCCAGGCCAGCAGGAAGACATCGAACTGGCCCGCGACGAAGGCGACGATCGCCAGGCCCGCCCACACCGATGCGCCGATAACGTTGTGGGTACGATCCGGAGACGCCCACGCGCCACGAAGCCTGCGACGAAGAAAATTAACATGAAAGATCGGCGACGCGAGCGCCACGAGCACCCGCCGCCACAGCACCGCCTTAGACATGCCCGGCCGCAGACCACACATGCCGAAGACGAAGTCGGCGAACTCGTCCTCTTCCGTCAACAGCTTGTTATTGCTGTGGTGGACCATGTGCCCAACTTTGTAGGCATCGAAGTGCTTAAACAGCAAGATCGCGGAGATAAGACGTCCCACCGTCACATTCATGTCTCGGTCCTGAAACACCGTGCCGTGCGAGCAATGGTGAAAGATCACGACCTGAAAGAGCCCGAGACCAGACGTGCTGAGCACGAGGCCTGCGAACAACACCATGGCGGCGATCGGCACGGGCGCTTCAGCCCAGAATATCAGTGCGAGGGCCGCGAGGGCGACGCCTCCGATCGTCTGCGCAAGGGCCACCCGGACAAAGAATAGTGGCGATCGCTCCCTGACATGGTCGCCGACCGGCGGTTTAGCGGTCAACCATGTCAAGAACGGTTGGCAAAAACCAGGAAGAATTTGCATCATTTTTTCGCGCGGATCGACAAGCGGTAGTGACGAACTGACAAATTGGTCAACATTGTAGTTTTTTACTCGAATTTGGTGGGTCACGCGGAGATCCTTTTCATTGTCTACGGGAGGGCACCAGGCACCTCTGACGGCTTTTTTGGCCGCCCGGCAGCGCGCTGGCGTGACAACAAGACTAGTATTAACGTCGCTAGGATTCCAATCGGCTGCCGGCAGCAGTTCCGCTTGTCGCTACAGTCAAAAAACCGGTAAAATACCGTTAATCCCAAGGTTGTTTTGTGTCGGAAGAAAATTAATATAAGGTGAGCGCTTTACTTGGCCCATCTAGACTTCATTTGACTTTGGAGATGTTTTGGGTTGCTGGACACAGGGTCATCAGATTGCAACTCGCGAAAACGTGAAGGGGGGACTCTGCTCCCGGATATCGAAACGTTAACGACACTCTGCGTATGATGCGTGAAGGGTCAGGGGCTTTTGCCGGACGTTCAATCGGATGAATGCGGAAGATCGACGAACGTCCCCGAACCGTGGACAAAAATCGCTGGCGCGCGCCGTCCCACGACGCTGCTCCGGCACCCGTCGAGCGGCGACTTTTGAGGACGCGCACGCGTCACAAATGCAGTCCCGGCAACCTATGTCTCACGACGAAGTCACGGTTGCTCGCCGGCCCTTTTTTCCGCAGAAGGGGTCTTTACACGAGATCGCGAGTTGCGGTCCGCGCGTGGAAGGGTCCCGGATGCTGCAGGTCGCATATGCCCGGCACTTCGATCCCGGCAGCGCCGTCGCTCAATGCGTCGCCCAGCTGGGCGACGTGGATCCCGCCATGTTGCTGGTATTTTGTGGTGGCAAACATGATCCCCACGCGACGCTGGCCGCCTTGCGCCAGAGCTATCCCACGTCACCAATCGTCGGCGGTTCGGCGGCTGGAGGGATCGCCAAGGCCGGGTTCGGCTATAGCGGGCTGGAGCTGGTGATTCTCGCTTTCACGGATCCACAAATCACACCACGCCTCGTGGTGAACACCGACCTTCTGACCGATGAGGCAAAGGCCGGTCGCGATCTCGGTGAGGCGGTCGCCGGGGTCGCGACACCAGGTGCTGTCGTACTCATGTTCTTCGACAGCGTGGCCAACAGTTCGCCGCTACGGCTGCACCACGCCAGTTCGATTATCGCCGGCTTTCACGAGGGCCTGGCGAACACCCGGGTGGAGTTGATCGGCGGCGGGCTTTTGACAGACATGAACCTCTCGGATGGCTGGGTTCTCGACGGCACCGCGGTGCGCAAGCATGCGGCCGTGGCTTTGGTGTTTCCCGCGCCGATCAAGGCGGAGACGGTGGTGTTGCACGGCTGCCGGCCGGTCAGCACATTCATGGAGATCACCCGCATCGACGGCGCCGAAGTGTTCGAGCTCGACGGACAGCCGGCTCTTGCGATGATCGAGCGGATGCTGGGAATATCGCTCGGCGGAGTCGCCGAGGATACGTTGTCGCTCCTGGCAACCCTCGGAGAGAAACAAGGTGATCGCTTTGCGCCGTACGACGAAAACGCCTATGTCAATAGACTGATCGTAACTTCCAGCCAGGCCAGGGGCTCGATCACGCTGTTTGAGCCTGACTTTCAATTGGGCACCATGGTTCAGATTATGTCGCGCGACAACTCGCTCATGTTGCAATCGGTGCGAGACGGGGTGTCGCAATCGAATGACCGGTTCGCGGACAAGGGTGGCTTTCTCAACCTGTACATCGACTGTGCCGGCCGGGCGAGCGCGCGTAGCGGCGCCATGACGGAGGAAGCCGAGGTGGTGCTCCGCGGCGCGGAGCCATCCATTCCCTTCATCGGGTTCTATTCGGGCGTCGAGATCGCGCCGTTCGACGGCTACAGCCGGCCACTCGACTGGACAGGCGTCCTGACCACCTTGCGGCTCGGGTCGTGATGGAAGGCGGGGGCAGCAGCGGCTGGGAGCGCGAGGTCAGCTACTACCGACGGGAGTGCAACGACCTCGGCGCGCGACTGCTGCGTCTTCAGGAAGAACAGAGCCAGGCGTTTCGCGAGGCGCGACGTAGCCGCACGGTGGTCAAACTCCTGCGCGAGACCTACCGGCTGGGCGACTTCGCTTCGACCACCCATGACGTCGGGGGCGCGATGCTCGAACTCGTCGTCGACAACGCGTTGTGCGACCGCGCCGCCCTGCTGCGCGAGGAGAAGCCGGATAGCGGCCAGTTCCTCATGGTCCACGCGATCGGCTTGGCCGAGCCCGCCATGGCTCAGATCGTCGATATCGCCCAGCCGCCCGGATTCCTCTACACGTCGGGCCAGAACGCGCCGAGCCGCTGCGCCGAGCAGATCATGGCCGCGATGGGGGTGCCGTATGTCCTGTGGTCCTACGACCGCGGCAGCGGCCATGCGCTGGTGATCGGAAATCGCTTTGAAAGCAACATAAACCGACCGTTCGAGCCGGGTGACCAGGAACTGATCGAGAGCGCGCTGTCGATCTACCTCGACGTGCTGTATCGCAAGCACGCGGAAGCCCAGCTGCGGCAATCCAAGCAGGCCGCGGAGGCGGCACGCGACGCTCGGGTGGCGTTCCTCGCTGAACTCGCCGACGAAGTGCGCCAGCCGATCGAAATGCTGATCCAGCTGTGCGAGCGCCAGGACAGCGGCGTAAACCTGGGCTCCTCTCGCACGATCGAGAGCAATGCCGCCGAACTCATAAAGTTGGCGCGCTACGTGCAGTCGCTGGTCGATGACGCGACGGAACGCGAGAGCGGCCCGAAACCCAGCCTGGTCTTGGACCGGGAGTGGGTGGCCGCCGACGATGTCATCCGTGGCGCGCTTCGCACGGCCTATACCGCCAGCATCAAGTCCCGCGTCGAAATCGAGTGTCGACTGCCGAACCGGCGTTGCGCGATCCTGGTCGATCGGCTGCGGATCGGCCACGTGGTGCAGCAGCTGGTCGCCTCCGCCGTGCGGGCGACGCCGACCGGCGGCACGGTTCGGGTGGCCGCCACACGCCGGAGCGATGGCGGGTTGGAGATTTTATTCAGCAGCCGCGGTGCCGGACCGTTGTCGGTCGCCCATCCTGCGCCGGAAACCTCGCTCGACGCCGCATCCTGGCGCGACGGCCCCAGCCTGGAAATCGCCCGCCGGACGGTGCAAGCGCATCAAGGGACGCTGACCATCGAGAGCAGCGCATTCGCGGGGACGAATGTGCGACTGATCCTGCCCGCCAACTGCGCTCGCGACCTCGATATGTCGGGTGCCGAGCAGTCGGAAGAAGAGGAGTAGGCGTTCGGATGTCCGGCCGATCGGCGGCCCGCTATCGAGCGGTCGAGCATTCCTCCGCGAGCCATGCCGAAAAAGCTCGCGCGGGCTCGCCGAGACGCTTTTGCTCGGGCGTTATCAGCCAGTAGGCTCCCCAGTCGATGCGTACTTCGAACGGGATCATCAGCCGGCCTGCCTCGATGTCTTCGCGCACCCACAGAAGATCGGCGAGCGCGACGCCATGGCCTCGCAGGGCTGCCTGGACTGCCAAGGCCCCGTCCGTAAAGATCGGCCCGCGCTCCGGCACGACGTCCGTGACGCCTGCCTCATGAAACCACCGTGTCCAGCCATCCCTATTCTCCTCGTGCAGCAGCGTGTAGTCGGCGAGGTCGGCAGGCGCGGCCAGCTCCTTTTCTCCGGCTAGGAGGCCCGGCGCCAACACCGGCACCAGCACGATATCCGCCAAGTGCTGGGCGTTCGTGCGTGGCCATGCGCGAACCTCCGCGCTGCAGCGGATTGCGACGTGCGCGCCTTGGCCGCGGAAGTCCGCAAGGCGCATATCCGCCTCGACGGCCACGTCGATATCGGGCCGAAGCTCGCGAAAGCGCGGCAAGCGCGGCACGAGCCAGCACGCGGCGAAGGCGGGCTCGACACTCGCGACGAGGACAGGCCGCGCCGGCGCGTCACGAAGCGCGCTCACTTCACGATCGATATCGTCGAAGCTGCTCGTAAGTTGGACCAAAAGCCGCCGCCCGGCCGGCGTCAACTCGACCCGCCGATGCCGGCGCTCAAACACCGCTTGGCCGAGATGATCCTCGAGTTCGCGTACCTGTCGGCTCACGGCCGCCTGGGAGACGCAAAGCTCTTGCGCGGCTGACGTCAGGCTGAGCAGCCGCCCCGCCGCCTCGAAGCTGCGAAGTGACGTCAGCGGAAGCCGTCCGCGCCTCATGCACAACCTCAAAGCATGTGACGGCGACCGTACACTCGTTTGAACGTCGCGGCCACCGGCCGCCCTAGTGCGCGCTGACCGGCACGGGTGAGCACAATGACGATCCTGAAGATCTACACCGATCTGCTCTGTTCGCTCACGTTCCAAACGGCGCGGACCACGGAGCGCTCTGAGGAGCGGAGGCTGCCGGACCCCGTTCCCATCACGTGCCCGGGGTCGTGGCACGGCCGCCCCGTGCACCCGCTTTCCACCTTCGACGAAAACTCTCGAGACTGGCCTACGTCATCGAGCCCACGATAGTCCCTGATGGTGCCGGCATCCGCCTCGACTCCCTCCGCGCCTGCTTCTGGATGGCGTGTTCCCCCGCCGGAGGAGCCGCTACCGGCGTGATGCGGCGATCAGGAACTCGCGATTTCCCTCCGGCCCGGTGATCGGGCTTTCGTGTATCGCCATCACCGTCCAGCCTGGCAGGCTGGCCCACCAGGATCGCACGGCCTCGCAGACGTCTGCCTGAACCGCCGGGTCGCGAACCACGCCACCTTTGCCGACCCGCTCCGGCCCCGCCTCGAATTGCGGCTTGATAAGTGCCACGGCCCATGCCCCTGACACGCATAGCGACAGCGGCGCGGGCAGCACGACTGACAATCCGATAAAGCTCGCGTCGCAGACCAAGGCGGCGACCGGCTCGCCAATCTGTTCGGCAGTCAAGCGGCGCGCGTTGGTCCGCTCGTGGACGATGACCCGGGAGTCGGTGCGAAGCCTCCATGCGAGCTGGCCGTGCCCGACATCGACCGCATGCACCCGCGCCGCGCCGCGTGCCAGCAGCACATCGGTAAATCCGCCGGTGGACGCGCCGACATCCAGGCAGACGCGGTCCTTCGGATCGAGCCGGAACGCGTCCAGCGCATGCGCGAGTTTCAGGCCGCCGCGCGACACCCAAGGATGGTCCTGACCGCGCACTTCCAGTCTGGCATCGGCGGCGATCGCCTGCCCGGCCTTGTCGACCCGCCGCTCTCCCGAGAAGACTTTTCCGGCGAGAATGAGCGCCTGCGCCCTGGCGCGGCTTTCGACAAGGCCGCGCTCGACGAGCACCTGATCGGCACGTGGGGCTTTCAGCGGAGTGCTTTCAGGTATGGCGTTCGACCACGAAGGCGGCGAGTTCCGTCAAGAGCCGCGCGCCCTCGCCGAACCCTTCCAGATGCGCTGCGGCCTGGGTCGCCAGCATATCGGCCTGGGCGCGTGACCGTTCGGTGCCCATGATAGCGACCAGGGTCGCTTTGCCGGCTGCCGCGTCCTTGCCAGCCCGCTTGCCGATCTGCTCGGTGGTGCCGATCGCGTCCAACAAGTCGTCGGCGATCTGAAACGCCGCCCCAAGATCGCGGCCGTAGCCCGCCATAAGATGCCGGTGCGCGCTGCCGGCACGGCCGAGGATCGCCCCCGTCTCCGCGCTGAACTGGATCAGCCGCCCCGTCTTGAGCGCCTGCAGCCGGATGACTTGCGCCTCGTTCAACTCCGCGCCCTCGGCCAGCATGTCGATCATCTGCCCACCCGCCATGCCGCGCGAACCGGCCGCAAGTCCGAGGCAGCAAACCAGTTCACAGCGCGCCTCGGCGCTCGAATGGGTTTCGCTTTCCGCCAGCACCTCGAAGGCGCGAGCCTGCAGCGCGTCGCCGGCAAGGATCGCGGTCGCTTCGTCGAACGCTCGGTGCGTGCTGGGCTTGCCCCGGCGGAGGTCGTCGTCGTCCATCGACGGCAGGTCGTCATGGACCAATGAGTAGGCATGCAGCATCTCGACAGCCGCCGCGACCCGGAGGGCCTGCATTCGATCGACGTTGAAAAGCCGCGAGCCCTCGAGCACGAGGAACGCGCGCATCCGCTTGCCGCCACCGAGACAGGCATACCGCATCGCCTCGGTCAGCCGCGCCTCCAGGCCGTCCGGAACCGGCAGCAGCACATCGAGCGTCTCCTCGACCTCGGACGCTGCCCGTATCATGGCCTCGGCGAGAGACCCCGCCATCGTGTCCCCGTCCGCCGCCATCGCCTACTCCCGCCATCGCTGTGGCCGTCGTGCCACAACTGCCTGCGCAAGAACCTATCGCAGGCCGCGACGGGCTGCCAAATTGCCCGCCGGGCTTGAAGCTGCCCCGCGCGGCCACGTCATTGATGCGGTGCGGCACGCCGGGCTATAGCGGACGCATGGGCAACGGGGGTTGGTGGCGATGCGGGTGATCCTGGCCCAGCCGCGAGGGTTCTGCGCCGGCGTGGAGCGGGCCATCGAGATCGTCGAGCGGGCGCTCAAGAAGTACGGCCCGCCGATCTATGTGCGACATGAGATTGTCCACAACCGTCACGTCGTCGAGGCGCTGCGGGCCCGTGGCGCCGTGTTCGTCGACGAACTCGATCAGATCCCCCCGGGGGCCATGACGGTGTTCAGCGCGCATGGCGTGGCCAGAAAGGTCGAGGAGGTCGCGCGCGAGCGCGGTCTTCCGGTGATCGACGCGACCTGTCCGCTGGTGTCGAAGGTCCACAACGAGGGCCGCCGCTACGCCGCCCAGGGCCGCGAGATCGTGCTGATCGGGCATGCCCATCACGCCGAGGTGGAGGGCACGATCGGCCAGGTGCCTGGCACTATCCACCTCGTGCAAACGGTCGAGGATGTCTCGACGCTCGCGCCGGGCACGCCCGATCAACTTGCCTACATCACCCAGACGACGCTGTCGGTGGATGACACCCGTCACATCATCGCGGCGCTGAAGGCACGCTTTCCGGCCATCGTCGGCCCGGACACGCGCGATATCTGCTATGCGACCCAGAACCGGCAGCAGGCGGTGCGCGACCTCGCCGCAGTCGTCGACGTGATCCTGGTGGTCGGCAGCCGCAACAGCTCCAACAGCAACCGACTGCGCGAAATCGGCGAGGAGTTGAGCAAGCCCGCCTACTTGATCGACGACGCCGACGCGCTGCGGCCGGAATGGTTCGCCGGCGTGGCGACGGTTGGCCTGACCGCCGGTGCGTCCGCCCCGGAGTCGCTCGTGCAGGGGGTGATCGACGGCCTGCGGGCATTTGCCCACGTGGATGTATCGACACTTGACGGTGTGGCCGAGGATGTGAAGTTCAGGTTCCCGGCCGAACTGGCGGATGCGTGACCATGGATCGGAACGTTTTAGAGGAGATTCTTGATCCTCATCCCCGGGCAGCTGTCGCGGCGATGCTGGCTTCGATGGAACAAGGACTGGCCGACGCAAAAGCGGGGCGAACCGTGGAGGGTCATGTCTTCCTCCCCGAGCTTCGGGCTTTGATCGAGTCATCCAAGGAGCAGCATCGCTGCGCCCACAGGCCGGCTGTCAGATGATGCCGCTCCGGATATCCGTGAGCTCACGTATCGTTTCGCAAACAAGGAGCGGTTTGAGGGTGTCGGCAAGCTCCACTTTTGGGGTTGATACGAAAAATCGCGTGAGGAGTTCTCTTTGTCCGTCCCTCTGAACCAGGTCCTTCGCGTCGGGGCGTATGTCGTTCGCCAGCACCTTGCCGGCCGCAAGCGCTACCCGCTCGTGCTGATGCTGGAGCCGTTGTTTCGCTGCAACCTCGCCTGTTCCGGGTGTGGCAAGATCGACTATCCCGCGCCGATCCTGAACCAGCGGCTGTCCGTCGAGGACTGCCTCGCCGCGGTCGACGAGTGCGGCGCCCCGGTCGTCGCCATCGCCGGCGGCGAGCCGCTGCTGCACAAGGAAATGCCGGAGATCGTCGCGAAGATCCTGGAACGGAAAAAGTTCGTCTATCTCTGCACGAACGCGCTGCTGCTCGAGAAAAAGCTCGAGCAGTTCAAGCCCAATCCGTTCTTCTCCTGGGACGTGCATCTCGACGGCGACCGGCAGATGCACGACCGGGCGGTCAGCCAGGACGGGGTCTACGACCGCGCGGTCGCGGCGATCCGCCGCGCCAAGGACATGGGATTCCGGCTGTCGATCAACTGCACCCTGTTCGATGGCGCGGAGCCGGAACGGGTCGCGACATTCTTCGACGACGTGATGGCCATGGGCATAGACGGCATCATGACTTCGCCCGGCTACGCCTATGAGCGAGCGCCCGATCAGGCGCATTTCCTGTCGCGACAGAAGACCAAGCAGCTGTTTCGCGACATCCTCTCGCGCGGTCGCGGGAAGGGCTGGAAATTTACCCAGTCGCCGATGTTCATGGACTTCCTCGCCGGCAACCAGAGCTATGTCTGCACGCCCTGGGGCAAGCCGACACGCAACGTGTTCGGCTGGCAGAGACCCTGCTACCTGCTCGGAGAGGGCTACGCCAAGACCTACACGGAGCTGATGGCGACCACCGACTGGGACAAGTACGGCACCGGCAACTACGAGAAATGCGCCGATTGCATGGTCCATAGCGGCTACGAGGCGACCGCGGTGGTCGATGCGGTGACAAAGCCGTGGAAGGTCGCGGCGCTGGCGCTGCGCGGCCCGAAGACCATCGGTCCGATGGCGCCGGAGATCGATCTCTCGAAACAGCGTCCGGCCGACTACGTGTTCAGCCGTCACGTGCAGGAACGCATGGCCGAGCTAGCCCACCAGCCCCCCGTCCGCCAGGAGGCGGTCGACGCGGCCGACTAGCGCCTGTCGCGCCCTCGCCGCATCCCTCGCGAGGGCCAGGAGCGCCGACAACTGACCCGGCCGAGCTGCGAGCGAGCCCAGAACCCGCCGGAGCCCAATGCTGCCCGCCTGATCGAGCGCCAGCAACGCGGCCGGCGGCAACCCGCGCCGCGCCGGGTCGCAGACGGCGCGCACGACAGCAAACGGTATGGCGGCGTCCCGGGCGACGCGGGCAACCGCCCCGCTCTCCATGTCGACGGCGGCCGCGCCGGTCGCCGCGCGAAGCGCCGACTTCTCGGCGACCGTGGCAATGATCAAACTCGCGGCGACCAAGACGTCGCACGTTGGCCCACCCAGCCGGCAAAGCAATCCACGATCGGCCGGCAAGCGCTCACCGCCGTCGAGCACGATGGCCGGCACGACGATGTCACCCGCTCGCAGCGCGGGATCGAGGCCGCCGGCGAGACCGAAGCTGATGAGACAGACGGCGCCTTGTTCGAGCAGGGCGCCCGCCGCCGCAGCGGCCCCGGCCGATGTTCCCCCGCCCGCCATGACGAGGCCGAGCCGTCGCGCCAGCCGCGCTTCGGCCGCGAGCCCCGTCACCAGCCCGGCGGTCATTCCGGCAGAAACAGCGCGGCGATCCGGCAGCAGATCACGACAAGACCGACGGCGGCCATATGGACGACCAGATCTGCAAGGCTCGCGTCGAACGGGTGACTAAGCCACAGCAGCGACGCCGACGCGGCCGACAGTGCGAGGCCGCCGATCAGCGCCACGAGCCCGATCCGCAACGGCCTCGCGCGCCAGATCAATGCTCCGAGCGGCACCGCCAACAGTGCCGATGAGGTCAGTATGAACGGCAGACAGGCCGAGCCGGCCGCCGCAAGACTGGCCCCGTGGAGCAGGGCAATCGCGTCCTGCCGCAAGCACCCGACGCCGCTGGCGCCGAGCCACAACGCAAAGGGTGGCAATGGCAGGAGCGCCCAGCGTCCGTCGCGATCGGGCAACGCCAGCATGAGCACCGCCACGGCAGCGGCCACGGCGGTGAGCACGGAGCCCGCGACCGACAGCCACATATCGGGATAGGCCACGACACGCGCGGCCACGGCACCCAGATCGGCGCGGACCGCGAGCACGACTCCGGCGAGGACCACGAAACCCAGCCACGAGGCGGCGCGCCAGCCGGGGCGGGCGAGCCGCCGGACCGGACGCAACTCAGCCGTCAGCCGGCCGATCAGCGCGCCGGTACCGCCGGCCGTGCTGCTCATCCCGAGCGCCCCAGCCGCGCCTGCAGCGCGCGCAGCGCCCGGTGCACGTTGACCTTGAGCGCGCCCGGTGTCTGACCGGTCCGGACCGCTGCCTCGGCGACCGACATCTCCTGCAGTTTCGTCAATTCCAGCGCCTCGCGTTGTTTGGTCGGCAGAGCGGCGATGGCCTCACGCAACCAGGCAGCCGCCTCGTCAGCCTCCAGCGCATCTTTCGTCGCCGGGGCGGCAAAGGTTTCGACCGCGTCGGGATCATATGTCTCGTATCGTCGCCGCCGCGTATCGGCGCGCAGGCGGTCGATCAGCCGCCGTTGCGCGATGGCGATCAGCCAGGGTCCGAACGGGCGCTCCGGGTCATAGGTGTGGCGGATACGGTGGACCGTCATCAACACGTCCTGCGCGAGATCCTCGCACGCCGCCGCGTCCAGGCCCCGCCGTCGCCCAAGCGCGCGCACCACCGGCGAGACGGAGCGCAGCAATCGGGCATAGGCGCCCGCATCGCCATCCTGGGCGGCCGCCATCAGCCCGCCCCATTCGTCTGCCCTCTGTCGCGCGGTGCTGCCTTCCACAGTGTCTTGTAACCCAAGCCGCATCGCCGCGAACCCTGACCAGTGCATCGTTCTTGTCGTGAGAGTTTCGTGATGATTGGACTCGCCCCACATCGCCGTGCGCGAGAGTTTCATGTGGCACGACCACCGGGATCGCCGAACCCGAACCGGCCACGGACGCTTTCTCTGCTCGCTCCGACTGCGAACGGTCGCGGGCGCAACCAGCCGAGCGAGGTCTGATCGATGCATCAAGCGCGCAATATTGCGGGACGGGTGGCGATCGCGGTGATGGCCAAGGCACCGCAGCCGGGACGCGTCAAAACGCGGCTTTGTCCGCCTCTGTCGCCGGAACAGGCCGCGTCCATGGGCGCCTCGTTCCTGCGCGACGTCACCGGCAATCTCGCCGCGGCCGCGGAGGCGGTTCCGATCGATGCTTTCGTCGCCTACGCGCCGGCCAACTCGATGTCACGATTCGACGGCATGCTCCATCCGGACACGCGTCTGGTGCTGGCGGACGGAGAGGGCGACATGCCAGCCGGCGTGGAAAGAATGGGGCGTTGCCTGCTTCAGGCCACCGCGCGGTTGCTCGATATGGGCTATGCCGCCGCCTGTGTGCTGAACGCGGACAGTCCGACTTTGCCGACATCGCTGCTCGTGCGTCTCGCAACCGAACTGCTGGCCCCCGGGGGGCACGGCGTGCTTGGCCCGGCCGAGGATGGCGGCTACTACGCGCTCGGCACGCGGGCGCTCGTACCGGCGCTGTTTGCCGACATCGACTGGAGCACCGATCGGGTGGCGGCGCAGACCCGTGAGCGAGCCGCCGACGTCGGTATGACGCTGATCGAGCTTCCGGCGTGGTATGATGTCGATGATCGTGAATCGCTGCTACGGTTGCTGGACGAATTGGCCGCGCCGCGCGACAGCGAAGCTGGAACGCCTTATGCCGCGCCGGCCACTGCCGCGTGCATCGAACGCCTCGGGCTGAGCCAACAGATCGCCGCGTGAATGGCATCTTGGTCGCGGGCGGCGTGGCGCTGGTCATCCTGATCGGATTTGGTCAATCGCTTCATGATGGCACGGAACTGCGGATCGGCAGCGACGCGAGGCTCGCCTGGTTCGTTGCCATGCAAATGGCGGCCGTGGCGGTCTATTTCGTCGCCGTGACGCACGTGCTGCGCGACCGAGTCCGGTCGCGCGACATCTGGATGGTGCTGGGCCTGGCGCTCGTCATGCGCGCGATCCCGCTCTTTTCGGATGTGTTCCTGTCGAGCGATCTGTTCCGCTATATCTGGGATGGCCGGGTGCAACTCGCGGGCATCAACCCGTACGCTTATTTGCCGATCGACCCGGCGCTCGCCGATCTGCGTGACACCGCCATCTTCTCGCACGTCCATCGCGCGACCTACGCGCACACGATCTACCCGCCGATGGCTCAGATCGTTTTCGTCGTTGTCGCCTGGATCGACCAGACACCGTTCGCGATGCGGCTCGCGATGGTGGCCTTCGAGGCGCTGGCGGTCGCGGCGCTGATCCGAACCCTTGTGTTGCGCGGCCAGAATCCCGCGCGCGTGCTGATCTACGCCTGGAACCCGCTCGCCGTGTGGGAGTTTGCGGGCAACGGGCATGTCGACGCCGTGGCGATCGGCCTGCTGTCGGTGGCATTGCTGGCCCGCACCGCGGGGCACCGTGCGGCGACCGGCGTCGCGCTGGCTGCGGCCACGCTGGTGAAGTTCCTGCCCATCGTGGTCGCGCCGGCTTTGTGGCGGCGCGGCGACTGGCGGGCACCGCTGGCAGGTCTGATTACCGTGGCCGTGCTGTACGGCTGCTATGCCGGGGCCGGCCTTGGCGTGATCGGTTTCGCCCCGGGATATGCCGACGAGGAAGGAATGGCCGACGGCAGCGGCGTCTGGGCGCTGGCCGGCCTTGCCCATGTGGTCGTCCTGCCGAATTGGGCGGGGACCGCCTGGGCGGGCGCGGTGGCACTCGCCTTCGCTGTCGCCGCCGTTCGGCTCTGTCGTCAGTCGCAGTTCGACCCGGCTCGAGCGGCGTCCTGGTTCATGCTCGCGGCGATTTTGGCGTTCAGTCCACACTATCCCTGGTATTATCCCTGGCTGGCTGTTCCCGCGGTGCTGGCACCGATGCGCGCGACGATTTGGCTCGGGGCCGCTGCATTACTGCTCTATGTCTCTCCGTTGCACGAACGTTTTATCTGGCCCGCCCTGCTGTTCACGCCTGCCCTGATCCTCGCCGTCCTCGACATTCGCCGTGCCGAACAGACCGCGCCGAACCTCGCTCTCGACACAGGAAGATGATCATGCCGGACACGCATCAGCCATCCGTTGATCCGCAACGCTATTTCGAATCGGTCGGCGACCAGCGTACTTCGGTCGCCACCAGCGAGCCGGTCTGCCTGTATTTGGAGGTCACCAATCGCTGCAATTTGCTGTGCGAGACCTGTCCGCGGACCTTCGAGGAACTCGAGCCGCCGGCCGACATGAGCTGGGAGCTGTTTGCCAGCATCGTCGATCAGGTCCCGAATTTGTCGCGCGCGGTGCTGCACGGCGTCGGCGAGCCGATGATGGTCAAGGACCTGCCGCGCATGGTCGCCTATCTGAAGCAGCGTGGCGTGCATGTGTTGTTCAACACCAACGGCACGCTGCTGAACGCCAGGAACGGCCGCGCGCTGGCAGAGGCCGGACTGGACGAACTCCGCGTCTCGCTCGACGCGGCCGACCCGAAGTCGTTTCTGGCCGTTCGGGGCAAGGACTATTTCAACCGTATCGTACGCAACGTGCGCGCTTTCACCGCGGCGCAGCGCGAGGGCGGTCTCGACAAGCCGCGCGTCTCGCTGTGGCTGACCGGCATGCGCGAGACGATCGAGGAATTGCCGGCTTTCGTCCGCCTGGCCCACGATATCGGTGTCCGGGAGGTGCATCTGCAGCGGCTGGTGTTCCTGCCCGAAGGGCGCGGCCTCGCGACACCCGAACAGGCGCTTTTCGAAAGCGTCCATGGCACCGAGGCCATGGCGATCCGCGAGGCGACGGCGCTCGCGTCTGAGCTTGGGGTTCTGCTGGATGCGTCGGGTGCCACGGAGCCGGGGACCAGCCTCACGAAGCAGTCCGACGACAAGCCCTGGTCGCTGTGCCGCCGCCCCTGGTCGTTGATGTATTTCACCGCGCATGGCCGAGCGATCCCGTGCTGCATCGCACCGTTCTCGATGCGCGGATATGACGATTTCACGCTGGGCAATGCGAGCCAGCAGACGTTGAGGGACATCTGGAATGGCCCCCGCTACCAGGATTTTCGCAACGCCTTGCTGAGCGACGCGCCGCCGGCGGCGTGCGCGAACTGCGGGCTGCGTTGGAGTCTCTGACCCGCGCCGTGCCGCCCCTGGTTGCCGCAATCATCCCGGTCCTGAACGAGGAAGGCGCGATCGGCCCCACCGTACGCGGCCTGCCGCGCGACGCGCTCGGCCTCGTCATCGTCGTGGACGGCGGAAGCACCGACCGCACCGTGGCAGAGGCGCGTGACGCGGGCGCGAGCGTTCTTCGGGAGTCCCGGCGCGGCTACGGCCAAGCCTGTGCGAGTGGCGTCGCCTTTGCCGCCGAACGTGGGGCGGAAATCGTCGTATTCCTCGACGGTGATGGTGCGGACGATCCCAGCGCGATTCCGCGTCTTCTGACCCCGATCGTCGACGGAACCCTTGATTTCGCCATCGCGGCGCGGCGCGACCGTGCGACGGGCAGCATGGGCTGGCATCAGATCGCGGCCGGCAGGCTTATCGGTGCGGCGGTCGGCGTCTTGGCCGGCACCCACTACACCGACATGTGCGCGCTACGCGCCATCCGCGTCGATGCGCTACAGAAACTCGGTATGCGCGAGATGGGCTACGGCTGGAACCTGGAAATGCAGATGCGTGCCGCGGCCGCCGGCCTGCGCATCCGCGAAATTCCCGTCGCGTATCGCCGCCGCATCGCCGGCGAATCGAAGGTCGCGGGCAATCTCCGCGGCACGCTGCGTGCGGGCTCACGCATTCTACAGGTGCTTGTCAGGGTCGCGGTCGAAACGCGGCGTGAGCGGCGTGAGCCCCAGCTCCAGGCCGCCAGTTCGGCAGCGTCCAGCAGATCCCCGAGGCCGTGAGCCGCTTACTGTGGCGCGGCCTTGGCCTCGGCGATGAGTCCCTTCACCTCGTCCATCGCCTCGCCGAAACGGCGGTTCAGCACCGTCACGGCATCGGAATTGGTCTTCTGGACCAGTTCGCTGAGCTCGCGGGCATGCTCGACGGCGCGGTCATAGGCCCGTTTCAGCAATTCGGCCTGCTTGGCGGCGCGGTCCTGAGGCGCGCCCCCAGTGGTCAACGTCCGCATCGTCTCGGCTGCCTCGGCCATCGCCTGCTGCATCATCTCTAGATTGCGCTTGGCGACTGCCTGCACGCCCTCGATTGCGACCTGCTGCGCCTGTGTCAGTGCCTCCACGTTGCGCTTGTGCGCGTCCATCAGAGCTTGCCCGTCCGGCATGCCGGGGATTCGCATCTGGGAGAACAGTTTGGCGAATTCCTCCGCGCTGCCGCGGAACGCCTCCATCGCGCGGCCCATCGCCTCCGCACCGGGGATCTGCTTGTCGCTCATGGCGGGTCTCCTGAAAGGGCGTCGGGTTCCGATGGTGGGTCGGGGTCGAGGATCTCCAGCGGCGGCTCGGACGGCATGGCGCTCTCGGACGACTCCCACCCCAGCCACCGCTCGACGGACGCGGCGCGATCCAGCGCGGAGTCGAGCGCCGCCATGGTGGCCGAGAGATCCTCGCTCTCGTCCCGCTCCCAGGCGCGGGCGGAGCGCAGCCAGACGGCGACCAAACCCTTCGTGCGCAGCGTGCCACGCAGGCCACTCGCCGGGATTCCGGCGGCCTCCAGCATGAAGGCCATGCTGACCAAATGCGCGGCGGCGAGCGACAGCGCGAGCATCGGCTCACGCGGCAGGAATGTCTTCAGGGCCAGAACGCCGCCACGATGTGCCTGCAGGACGTCGAACCGTCGCATCAAGACGTCGAAAAGCTGATCGCGGACCACGCCGCCGGTCGTCGCGTGCGCCAGCGCCGACTGATCCGCGATGCGTCCAAATCGGGCGAGAATGTGGCCCCGGCCAAGGAACCGAGCCCGCGCCCGGTCGAGCGGCAGATCACCGGCGCGGGCGGCGCGGACCACGCCCACGTCGGCCCAGCCGCGATCGGCGGCAAGGGTAAAGGCGGCAGACACCAAGGCACGGTCGAATTCTTCGTCGGTCATGCGCCCGATATAGCCCGTCTGGCCGCCATGTCAGCCGAGGATCTCAGGACGCCAATTCACGGGAGCGTTCGCTGGCCGCCGCGATCGCCCGCGAGACCAGAGCCGGCCACGCCGTCGCGTCCATCAGCACCGCCAGCGCCCGCTCCGTCGTGCCGGCCGGACTGGTCACGGCACGCCGCAGCGCCGCGGCGTCCTCGGTCGACGCGGCCAGTAGCGCACCCGACCCGGCGACCGTCCGCCGCGCCAGACGCCGGGCGAGATCGGCCGGGATGCCCTGCTCCGCCGCGGCCCGCTCCAGCAATTCAGCCAGCAGAAAGACGTATGCCGGTCCGCCGCCCGACACGGCGGTCACCGGATCCAGGAGCGCCTCATCGTCCACCCAGGCCACCTCGCCGACCGCCGCGAGCAGCGAATCCGCAAGCTCGCGCTGTGCTGCCGTGACGCCAGGGCCGGCAAAAGCCACCGTGATCCCCTGGCGGATCGCCGCCGGCGTGTTCGGCATGGCGCGCACCATCGCGGCCGCCTCGCCCAGCACCGTCCGGAGGCTCGCGACGCTGCGCCCGGCCATGATCGAGACGAAGACCGACCGTCCGGCAAACCGCGCGTATGCCGGCAGCGCCGCCGTCGCCATCTGCGGCTTGACCGCCAGCACCACCGCGGCCGGCGTGAAGTCCGGCGGCAACTGACCTGGGTCCGTCACGACCGAAACACCCTCAGCCGTTACCTGCGCCGGCTCGACCGCGAACGAGGATGCAAGCCCCCGCTCGCGCCAGCCCTGCATCAACGCTCCGCCCATCTTGCCCATGCCAACCAGCAGGACGGGCGGCAACATGGCCGGCAAGACGGTCAGGCCTCGCCCACGCACTCCAGCATGGCGGCCTGGATCGCCTCGGCCGGGGTCTTCCCGGCCCACAGCACGAATTGGAACGCCGGGAAGAATCGCTCGCATTCGGTGATGGCGATGTCGACCATGTCCTCCAGGCTTTCGGACGACGCGCCCGGCGCTCCGCGCAGAAGGACCGCGTGTCGAAACACGGGCACGCCATCGTCGCTGTCCATGCCGAAATGGCCGATCCACAGTTTCTCGTTGGCCAGCGCCAGCAATTCGAACAGCGCGCCGCGGCGCTTCTCCGGCACCTTGAGGTCGAAGGCGCAGGTAAAGTGCATCGCGCTGATCTCGTGCGACCAGCTGAAATACAGACCATAGTCGCACCATTTCCCGGGTGCCTCGGCGGCCATCTCGGCGTCGCTGCGCCGGTCGAACTGCCAGTCGTTGGCAGCGGCGATCTGCTCCATCATGTCGAGGGGGTTGCTGGACCGGTTCAATTCCTGGGTCAGGTGGGCTGACATGATGAGACGCTCCCGTCCGGAGGAAGGTTGGGGGTCAGCGGGCCGGTCACGCCTCGGCGCTTCCGACCCCAGTAGCCTGCAGGCAGCCTAGCTGCTGGTTTTTGCGCGCCGCAAGATTCTCGGCAAGACGTCTCCCAAACTCCTCATACAAGCTGTGAAGGCGGCTCCGCAAATCGCCTTTCCGACATGTGGCCAGGATCAGGCGATCATCCCGGGGCCGCCGCCTTCCAAGGGTTTCGGCTCCAGCGCCGCGACCCGCCGCTCCAGCGCCTCGATCCGAACCATGGCGGCCGCCAGCCGCGCATCGGCGTCCTCCTGGCCGGCGCGGGCGCGCGCCGCGAGTTCGGTCGCCGCGTCCACCTCCTCGCGGCGCACCAGGTCGAGCTTGCGGATCGCCTCGTCGATGCGCGAACGCACCAGCGATTCCGCCTCGTCGCGCAACCCAACCAGGGCCGACATCGCGCCGCCGGCCACGCCGGCCAGGTCGTCGAAGAAACGCGGCCGTTCGTTCATCGCAAACTCCTCCATCCGGGGCCGGCTTGGACCGGCTCGATCGCCCACGTATATGGTGCGCCGCATGATCGTGGTCACCGGCGGCGCCGGGTTCATCGGCTCGTGCCTGCATGCCGCCCTGATAGAGCGAGGGCGGCAGACCGTGGTGGTCGACCGCCTGGGCCATGATGGCAAGTGGCGCAATCTTCGGCATCACGCGCCGTCGATGGTGGTGGCACCCGAGGCGTTGGACCAGTTTCTCGCGAGCGGGCCGCCGATCGAGGCCATCGTGCACATGGGCGCGGTCAGCAGCACGACAGCCACCGACGGCGATCTGGTATGGGCGAGCAACGTCACGCTGTCGCAGCGGCTGTGGTGGTGGTGCGCCGAGCATGATGTGCGGTTCCTGTACGCCTCGTCGGCCGCGACCTATGGCGATGGTCTCGCGGGCTTCGACGACGACATGGCCACGCTCGACCGCCTGCGACCGCTTAACCTATACGGCTGGAGCAAGCACGCCTTCGATGTGTGGGTTGCCCGCACCCTGCGCGACGGGCTGAACCGGCCGCCGCAGTGGGCGGGCCTGAAGTTCTTCAACGTCTACGGACCGAACGAGTATCACAAGGGCGGCATGATCTCGGTCGTGAAGGTCAAATACGACCAGCTCGGCACCGGACGCCGACCGACCCTGTTCCGCTCCACCCGGCCGGATCTGCAGGACGGGGCACAGGCGCGCGACTTCATCTGGGTCGGCGACGTGGTGGCGATCCTGCTGTGGCTGCTCGACACACCCGACGCTTGCGGGCTGTTCAACGTCGGCACTGGTCGGGCGCGCACCTATCTCGATCTGGCGCACGCCGTCTGCGAGGCCGCGGGGGCCGGGAAGGACGTCGAGTTCGTCGAGATGCCGGCCGACCTGCGCGGCCAGTATCAATCCTTCACGCAGGCCCCGGTCGACCGATTGCGGGCGGCCGGCTACGCGGCGCCGTTCACGTCGCTGGAGGTCGGCATCGGCCGCTACGTGCGCGACTACCTGATGCAGCCCGACCCCTATCTGTGATCCCCGTCCTCATCTTTCCGCAATTCGACCCGGTGCTCGTCCAAGTCGGGCCGCTGGCGATCCGCTGGTACGCGCTGGCCTACATCGTCGCTCTCCTGTTGGGCTGGCGCCTGGTGCGTCGGCTGGGCCGCCGCCTCCCCCGCGGTCGCCGATACGCGGCAAGTTGACGATTTCCTCACCTGGGCGACGCTGGGCGTGGTGGTCGGCGGCCGGCTCGGCTACGTCTTTTTCTATCAGCCGGGCCGTTTCCTGGCCGCGCCGTGGGAGATCCTCGCGGTCTGGGGCGGGGGGATGTCCTTCCACGGCGGGATGCTCGGGGTCGCGATCGCGATCATCTGGTTCTGCCGCCGCGAGCGGATCGCCGTATTGGGATTCGCGGACCGGATCGCGGTCGCGGCACCCATCGGCCTGTTCCTCGGCCGCATCGCCAACTTCATCAATGGAGAGCTGTGGGGGCGCCCGGCACCGGACTGGCTGCCTTGGGCGATGATCTTCCCCGCCGCCGGTCCCGGAGCCTCGTCACCCGAGCCAACTCTACCAGGCAGGTATGGAGGGCTTCCTGCTGTTCGTCCTGCTGTTCGCGTGGTCTCGTTCGTCCGAGGTCCGGGCTCGGCACGGCGTGCTGACCGGAATGTTCCTGGCCGGCTACGCCGTGGCGCGCATCACCGGGGAATTCTTTCGCCAGCCGGATGCGTTCCTCGGCTTCCTATTTGCCGGCGCCACGATGGGACAGTTGCTCTCCATGCCGATGCTGGTCGCGGGCCTCGTGCTGATGCTGCGGGCGCGGCCGCGCCCCATCCTGGCGTGATGGAGCGACTTGACGTGTTCATGGCCCGCGCCAACGCCCAATACTACGCGACACATGACCTTTCGCGGATTTCACCACTGCGCCGGAAATCACTCAGGTCTTCGGCGAGATCCTGGGCCTGTGGGCCGCCGTGACGTGGGAGGCGATGGGACGCCCCGAGTCCGTGCGTCTGGTGGAGGCCGGGCCGGGTCGTGGCACGATGATGCGCGACGCGCTGCGGGCGGTGCGGCAGGCGGCACCAGACTTCGCGGCGGCGCTGCAGGTGCATTTCGTCGAGACCTCGCCGCGCCTTCGGGAGCGACAGCGGGCGATAGTGCCGGAGGCAACCTGGCACGATGCGCTGGACGGGGTGCCGGGGGGCCGATGATCCTGCTGGCCAATGAGTTCCTCGATGCGCTGCCGATCCGGCAGTTTGTGGAAACAGCGGAGGATGGGCGGAGCGATATGTCGAGGATGGGGCGTTCGTGCTGGTTCCGACTGGAGCAAGCCCTCTCCGCAGCCCTCTCACGCGGAGGGCCGGGGAGAGCGACTTGCCGACATCGTCGAACTCAACGAACCCGCGCAAGCCTTCACCAAAACTCTCGCCCATCGCCTCGCCCATGACGGCGGCGCCGCGCTGATCCTCGATTATGGCCCCGAGCACGGCGCCCCGGGTTGCAGCCTGCAAGCGATCCGCAACGGCCAGCCGGCCGACCCTTTGGCCGACCCCGGCCACGCCGACCTGACGGCCCATGTCGATTTCGCCGCGCTGGCCGAAACGGCGAGGCAAGCCGGCGCGACGGTCCATGGGCCTGTCCCACAAGGTATGTTCCTGGCGCGTGTCGGCCTGTTCCAGCGTACCGGCCGCCTCGCGCGCGTCCAGCCGCCGGTCCGCGCGGCCGCCCTGATCGAGGCCGCCCAGCGCCTCGCCGAGCCGGCCGCGATGGGCCGACTGTTCAAGGCGATGGCCATCGCGCATCCGGCGCTCCCGATCCCCGAGGGTTTCGCCGCATGACCGCCGAGGCGCTGA